>DATLXA010000053.1:0-7761 GCA_035576105.1 Bacteriovoracaceae bacterium | reverse complement strand
TGGTAAATAGGAAGGGCAATAAAAATGCCCATCCGACGGAAAGATTGTTCCGCTGATGGGCATCTGCTACAATAGGGGTAGCCGTCTGCCCGCTGGTCTGTTCAGCGGTCTTATGGTCAGGCAAGGGTCAGTGGGTCGCATCACTGGCCTTTGTCGCGTCATACGGTTATTTCTGCTTGAATGGTCTGCCTGGTGGCCTGCGGCTTGTGCGTAGGCGTTCTATTTCCTCAATCGTAAATACCCAAGTGCCGCCTATTTGCTGGTCGGGTTTGGCTTGCCCCCTGCCTATCATGGTGCGTATCTGGGTGGCACTAAGTCCAAGCATGGTAGCGGCCTGTGGCGTGGTGTACAATTTGTTTTTACCCTTCATAGTTACCCCATCCTATCGAATCAATATAGATGATTTCACCCATGTTATCACGCCCGCTATACCCTGTCAAGTACCTGATTAGCTAATCCTGCCGGCAGGAACAACTCAAAAGAGAAGCCCGCTATGCTCGTGAGCTACGCACACCGGTGTGATTAGCTCTAAAGTAATACATGCTATATTCGTGGGCTAATCCTCACGTGAGGATTAAATATAGTTGCGGCAATTGGCAAGATAATCATAGCAAGTTACTCATGGCGACATGAGTAACTATACCTGACAAATTCCCCCTGACAATCAGAAAACCTTGAGCTAATCCCGCCGGCGGGACTAGCTCTAAAATAATGCCCGCTATATTCGTGAGCTAATCACGTTGACGTGATTAGCTAACCGGCGGCTAGGCGGCGCTCTATGATGCTTTCCACCTGTATACCTGGGCGTCATACTATTTGATTAAGCGGCCTCGCCTGCCAAGTCTACGCGCTTGCCGCGGGTCAATGCCTTTAGTCGGGCCTGTGCTGCCTCATAGGTGCTTGTGTCTATGAGGGTCGGGAAGATGGGGGCTAACTCGTCGCCACCGTCTTTGTTCTTCTTGCCGGTGGGTACGCTAGCGCTGTTGGCTTCTTCATCGCTCCATTGCGCTACCCCTGCATAAGCGCCGTTGGCTAGGATGTGCTTGACACCTTTGACGCACCAAGCGCCCTTTCCGGTGGGTGTGGCCTCGTTGTTGGCTGATAGGGTGCGCACGATCGCATTTAATGACTGGCCGCTATTCCACATAGCGAAGATAGCGCGTACAAGCTCCGCGCGCTCGGTCGCTACAAAGCGCTTGTTCTCATAGATGTACCCAAGTGGGCAGCGGCTACCGTTATACTTCCCCTTGTTTACGTTCTCGAATCTGCCAGCGTGGACGCGGTCGTGAATCATGCTGCGCTCAAGTTCACTGACTGCGCCCAACATCTGCATGACAAAGACACCCTGCGCCGTGGATGTGTCGAATTTCTCCTTGATGACCACGAGCCCACACTCGGCCTTCCTAAGTTCCTCGACGGTCTGTAGTAGGTTCTTGAGGTTGCGCGCTATGCGGTCAAGCTTGGTTGCTACTACGCGCTGCACCTGCCCAGCCTGCGCCGCTGCTAACATCGCTTGAAAGGCGGGCCGGTCGTCGGTCTTGCCACTAATGCCAGCGTCGATGTAGACGTGTGAAGCGTCCACTGTCCAGCCTTGGGCCAGGCAATAGCGGTTTAGTTCGCTGCGTTGGGCATCTAGGCCGCTGCCTTCCTCGGCTTGCTTGATGGTGCTGACGCGGATGTATAGGGCGGTGGTCACATCCTGCAAAGCTAACTCGCCCTGATTGCCCTGCGCTGTCTGCTTGCCGTATTTGCGTGCCATGATTGCCCCTGTTTATGACTAACTAGTGAAGTCGGTGTACCGTTTTCACTAGTATAGCAAATAAGGCGTAGTAAGTCAAGTACCAACATGCTCATATTGCTTACAATGTTGCTTTATACTATACTAAGATTGTTTGATAGTTCGTCTTATACGCTAACATGGTTCAATCATAAAAGAGAGGTGTTTCCTATGGCAAATGAGGTTAAAGTGTCCTTAACGCTGACGGCTGACGCGGCGCACGTGTTGGAGAAGCAAGCGAGCCCACGCAAGCGCGGCGAATTCGTGTCTAGCTTGCTGATTCAGTACGGCGCGGCTGATGCGGGTATTGAGGCGGTGGACATAGAAGGGCTCAAGCTCCAAATGCTCGGTCTGTCCAGTTCTAACAAAACACTAGAAGGCCGCGTGTTAAAGTTGGAGCGCCAACTTGCCGCCGTGATAGGTGGGCGGGGATAAGAGCGGGCTTTACATGGGTTCGGGTGCTGGTCTGGTCGGCGTGCCCGCTAGTCACATCGGTGTGATTAGCTCACGGATAATGTAGCGGGCTTTTCTGGTGAGCAAGTCCCGGCGCTGGGAGTAACTCTACTCTACAAATGATTCACGATAATCAACAAACCTTGAGCTATTCCCAACGTTGGGAGTAACTTTACTCTACAAATTCCCCCTGATAATCAACTAACCTTGAGCTACGCACGTCAACATGAGTAGCTCACCCGTAAATACCATGGGGAATTGGGCTAATCTAAAGCCTACGCGCTCTCTACCTGCACAGGCAAACCTCACGGGAAGGGCTAGGCGGGGCGCTGTAGAAGCGCGTGCTAGATTGTATCATAAATGCTGTAGCGGGCTTCCTGGGCCTTCCTGTGCGGCTAGGGTGGATAGGGGCGTTACTTGGGCGCTTAGTGTCGAGCCTAATTGCGTAGCAATTACCTGCGCAGCGGGTTGGCTTGATACGGCCTGTATCAAAGCAAGCTGGTCGGGGTGGGTTGGCAGAGCCAAACCCCTGCCAAGCGGCGAGCGGTGCGGGTGTGGTGGGCTGTACAGGTGAGAGCGGGTAGGCGGTGGCGGTGGGTGTGCGGTGGTGCGGTGCGGTGGTGGTGGTGGTGGTGGTGGTGGTGGTGGTGGTGCGGTGCGGTGCGGTGGGGGTGGGGTGGTGGTGGTGGTGGGTGGGTAGGTAGGTAAGAGGGTAGAGGGTAGAGGGTAGAGGGTAGAGGGTAGAGGGTAGAGGGTAGAGATAAGAAGGAAGAAGAGAGAGAGAGAGAGAGAGAGAGAGAGAAGAAGAAAGAAGAAGAAAGAAGAAAAGAAAGAAGAAGATAATAAAAGAAAAGAAGAAAGAATAAAAGAATAAAGAAGATAAGATAACAAGAGATAATATAATAGAAGATAACAATATAAAACAATAGAGAACATAATAGAACAATACAACATATAACAAAACAATACATAACATAATATAACAATACAACAGATAACATAACAATACATTACAACACAACACAATACAATACCACTACACCACACTACACTACACCATACTACATCATTGTTCTATCGTAGCTATTTTGTAATTCTCGATAGGGGGTCAAACCTCCCGGCCTGCCCCCCCCCAGCTTTATTTAGCGCGCAGCAGTTTCAATGTGACGCGCTGTAAACTCGGCGTCAATCGCTTCCTTCTCTGCTCGGTAACGGGCAACAGAGGCCGAAATCGGGTCTTCTGTGCTTGTCTCAATGCGTGCAACGGGTTTGCCCACCTGGTATTCGAGCGCCAAGGTCACGGCCCGATCATAGGCTTTCCAACTGCTATGCCTTTCAGCTAATAGAAACATCTGGTCAATCGCAAACTCGATGCGTTCGGGTGGGGCTGCGCGTCTCACGGCCTCAAGTGCGGCTATCTCCTGGTCTTTCTTGGGTCGGCCTTTGCCTACGCCCGCCTGGTTGCCAGCTGAGAACTTGCCGTTCCATTCGTGGTCGGGACTTTTCGGATGTGGTAACTTCGTGATTTCTTCACTCATGGGGTGCTACTCCTTGTGATAAAGACAACAAAAGACAACAAAAGATGGGTAAGATAGTGTAGGTGGACGCGCTTATCCGTGCGGGTGCAGGGGGGTAAGCGTGCTAATGAAACAAAGCGGGCAACACACACCGATTAAGATGCATATTGCCCGCTAGGGTAATCCCCGGTAGGTCTTATATTAAGTTGTGGTGAGCACTTATAGGACTATGCCCAGCGTTTTAGCGATGTGTCTCATCACTCGGCTTGTGTCCTCATCAACTCCGCTCCATGACTGCGCAGCATCCCATAAATCCCATAGTAAGCGCTCTTGCTGCTCGCGGTCTTTGGCTGCATTAAAACGGTGTCCAGCAAGAAAGCTGCCCAGCTTGCCCGCTTGTAGCAAGTCGTTGGCGTCTTTGCCGTCTTTGGACTGTATACCTCTGCCCTCGTCCAAGCCTAACGCCTTCATGACAGCAAGGGTGCGCTCTGCTCTATCGAGCCAGGGTATCAGGGTTGCATAACGGGCGGCGTGCGCTATGCCGTTGGGGCTGATGGTGGCCGATTCGCTGCCGATACTCAACGCGTTTACGCGTGTACCCTGCCCAGCTTGCCAGATAGAAGCATTGTTAAGCTCACCCTCACAGATGATTAGCGTTGATTTTTCGGGGATATTCTCGCCCATCGCTTGACCGCCATAGAGCACACCCGCAAAGCTGCTGCCAGATAGGGCCGTCTGCTTTTCCTTGCGCTGTTTGCCGTCGCTGTCGGTGTACTCGTGGGCCTGTAGGAAGCGATAGCGAACGGCGCACACCTTCCCCCCCCTATACCAGGGAATAACGATAGCGGGCGCTCTCTGCTTGCCCTCTGTGCCTGGTAGTGCTGCCAGGGCAAAGCCAAGCTTGAACGCCTGCCAGGTGTGGGGCTCAAGTCCTCGGCTGTCCAGGTAAGCGCGCCCCTGTTCCGCTTCCTGGTTGGCGTCATCAAACAAGCGGGCGTGTGCGGTCTTTGCAATCGTTTCTGCGCTGCGCTGCCAGTCCTGGGGCTGTTCGGTGGGGCGCTTGGGTGTGGGCGCTCGTCGGGCCTGCGTGGTGGGCATGGGCGCATTAGTGAGGATGGCGGCTGCTTCCTTAAAACCCTTGTTGTCCTTCCACATGATAAACTCAACGGCGCTGCCGTGTTCGGGGTGGCACTTCCGACAAAACCAAAAGGTGGCCTGACAGTGAAAGCGGTCGTCACCCCCACACTTTGGGCAGGGTCCGCACAGTTCTTTTTGACCACTAGCGCGGGTCAATTCAGTAAAACGGGCGGCAAGTTCGCGTAAATCAACGGATTGATTGACTGTTTTCGTGTCGATTCTCTGCATATCTGTAACCTGGTTCTCTCGTGTAATTTATCTAAGAAAGTTACAGGTTACAGAAGTTACAGATGTTTTAGACTTTTTTCTAGAAAATCCTTTACGAGGGAAAAAGTCCAAAACATCTGTAACTTCTGTAACCTGTAACTTTTAGCTAGTTGAAATACCGATAAAACCGCGCAGGGTCTTGCCGTCTTTCTTTACAGAATCGACCTGGAAACCCTTTCTGATAAGCGATTGAGAAAAGCCCTTCTGTTTCTTGGGCTCAATGCCGTTGTCTTTGCAGAAGTTTTCATAGGACAAATACAAGGCAGAATTTGCCCCAAACTTGCTTGGGTCTGCTACGCAAAACTCGTCAAGCCATGCCTGCACGTTGTCCAGTGTCCCGCGGTGGGCGTCTTTGATGCGTTTGCTGCTCTCAAGTTCTGACAAGCCAGCCTCACCCAGCGCATACCAGCGGCGGGCTCCCTCGATAATCCATGCCAGAACGCCTTCCAGAACTGCGGGCGATTTCATGCGAGACTTGAGGCGCTTGTCCTCTTTGCCCAGATGCGAGTCGGGGAATTCGATAACCCGTAAGCGTCCCCAAACGGCGTCATCGTCGGGGTCGGCGTTCACTGGCTGGTTGGTGGATAGCCAGATTTTAAAGGCGGGTTTGTAGCCAAACATGTCCTTATGCTTGAACGCGCAGTAGACCTCATTACCCCCTGTCAGGGCTTTAATCTTGGCCTCGTTGAATCGCTCATAGGCGTTGCTCTCACTAGCTGCCACAAGTCGACAAGCCTTGAGCGGGGCCAGGTCAAAGTTCTGTGAATCGCCGGTGCGCTGGGCTGTGAAGGTGGCAAAGTTCACCTCTTTGGCAACAGGTGCGCCAAGCATGGCAAGCATTGTTTCTGTGAACGTTCCTTTGCCGCTGCGCGGTGGGCCGTACAGGTAGAATAATACTTCCTCTTGGGTGTGGCCGGTCGCGCTGTACCCTGCTGCCATCTGTAGCCAGTCTGCGGCCTCTTTGCCTACTGCTTCCTGTAACCAGTTTACCCATACCGTGTTGGGGGTCGCTGGGTTGTAGTCAACGGCTGCGCAGTAGGTGAACCGCTGTTCGGGTGAATGTGGGTGCAGCTCGCCGGTGCGTAAATCGACAACACCGTTTTTACAATTGAGCCTATCGGGGTCGGCGTCAAATGCATCTGCGGGCGCATAGGCAAGGCTAGAAAAAAGCTGCTTCGCTCCTGATACCCTGCCAGCGCTGGGCATAGACTTAAAGATTAGGTCTTTGTACTGGTCGGCCTTACCTGATTGCAGAGCGGCCATGCCGCGCGCTAACAGGGTTTCAACAATGGCGCGGTCTAGTGCTGCCTCTGCGCCTGCCTGGATCCAGTGGGTTCCGTTGTAGTGCATCCACCCAAAAGCGGCATTTTGCACGAACAGGCCAGCATAGCGAAGGCGTAAGCATTGCGCGTTACCCTCGTCGTGTGCGCCTTGCGTTAGTAGTGCCTGCGCTGCCTGTTCTGCCTGCGTGGGTTCGGGCGGTAATGGCTGCGGTCGCACCGTGGATGAGTTGATAGCTTCCCAAAATTCATCATCGGGGCAATCGTCATCATGGGAATTGCTCGGTTTTGGATCTTGTAATCCGCTTCCATTCATGATAGAATCGACATGTCCATTATAATTCTTTGCACCGTTTGATGCCGCTGGGTTGCGCCCCTGTGGCATTTTTGTTTCATCGTCCATTTGTTACCTCCTGCCCTTTCTGTGTGCTATCAAGTTGAATTGTTGGCAGGGTGATTGTTATCTCAACAACCCCCACGCAATCTACAATCTGTCGCAATGCCTCCGATAGATTGCCCCCTGTGCAACCTGCCAAGCGTTGCAACTTCTCGGCCTGGTCGGGTCTTGGTCGAAATAAAACGGGTTTCGCTTTCTTCAATTTTCTAGCCTCCTGGTGCGACTTCCTCAAACAATCTGTACACTTGTGTATACTATGTACCATCATGACAGATTGAGAAACGTTGTCAAGTTGGGTCTAAAAACAATATAAGCCTACTCCTCCCCTTTCCCATGCTGGGCCCGTAATCCCTCACAGACTGACAGCGCCTGGGTAAGTATGCTGATTGAAAGCTTGATATTCTCACACCATGCGGGGCTAAACTTTTCTATCTGTTCAGCGTCAAGCTTGGTGTACTCGGTGCTGACATAGGATAGACTGGTCACGGCCTGGGCGGTGATGTGCCGCTCATCGGTTGCTAACCGGAGTAGTTTGTTAATCAGTGTCTTATCTGCCTTCTTGGTTGCCATAAGAACCCCCTCATTTTCTAACCGTACACCTATTTGTCACACTCTGTCACAGGGTTTATCACACTATTTATCACACTATTTGTCACACTGTTTACCACACTGCTTACCATACTGCTTGGCATAGGTGCGCCACTCGGTAAGCAGTATGGGGGCAACCTCCAAGTATGCGCAGGCCATGCCGATTGAGCGATAGTGTCCGCGATTCAGATACCATGTTTGATTGCCATAATCGAATAGGGGTAGGGGCTTCGCTTGCAGTCTCGACAGTAGCACAGCACGCAATACGCGGGCCTCCCAGTTGCGCAGCCCCCAGCGCTTCCACCCTGCCGAGCCCCACGGCGCACAGACAAGCAAGCGGCCTGT
>DATLXA010000052.1:0-2607 GCA_035576105.1 Bacteriovoracaceae bacterium | reverse complement strand
ACTGCCGGTGACAAACCGGAGGAAGGTGGGGACGACGTCAAGTCATCATGGCTCTTACGTCCAGGGCTAGAAACGTGCTACAATGGCTGATACAAAGGGTTGCAAGACCGCGAGGTGGAGCGAATCCCATCAAAGTCAGTCCAAGTTCGGATCGCAGTCTGCAACTCGACTGCGTGAAGGCGGAGTTGCTAGTAATCGCGGATCAGAACGCCGCGGTGAATACGTTCCCGGGCCTTGTACACACCGCCCGTCACACCACGAAAGTTGGCAATACCCGAAGTAGGCGCAGCGAACCACTTGTGGGCGCGGTCTACGAAGGTAGGGCTGGCGATTGGGGTGAAGTCGTAACAAGGTAGCCGTACCTGAAGGTGCGGCTGGATCACCTCCTTTCTAGGGATGAAGTTAGCGTGGTAACACGCGACCGATCGGACGCCGGCTATATAGCGGCTTGAGCTTTAGCTCGCCGTGCTGGTGTACCGCTCTAGGATATTTCGACCGATCTCGGCGTTGGGTTTCTTGCCCAACCTCTTCGAGTAGCTGCTATTCAGTTTTCAGGGCCTTCGGGTTCTGGAGTGAGCGTGCGCCCGCGAGAGTGGGCGTCTGGTCTTTGAAAACTGCATAGCGCGATCCAATACCATTAAGATAATAAGGGCGTATGGTGGATGCCTTGGCACCGAAAGCCGATGAAGGACGTGGCAAGCTGCGATAAGCCGTGTGGAGCCGCAAGCGGGCTATGATGCACGGACTTCCGAATGGGGAAACCCAACTGGGGTCATGCCCAGTTACCCCCGTCTGAACACATAGGGCGGGTGGAGGGAACCCGGGGAAATGACACATCTGAGTACCCGGAGGAATAGAAAGAAAGTCTCGATTCCCTGAGTAGTGGCGAACGAAAGGGGAACAGCCCAAACCGAATACGTGAAAGCCTGTGGGCGTTGCGTATTGGGGGTAGTAGGACCAACATGGTCGTCCCACAGGGCGGCCGGGGAGTTACAAAACGCGCGGGTAGCCGAACAGTCTGGAAAGTCTGTCCGAAGAGGGTTAGAGGCCCGTAGGCGAAACTCGAGCGACTCCCTCGTTGGCACCTGAGTAAATCCGGACACGTGAAACCCGGATTGAATCCGCGGGGACCACCCCGCAAGGCTAAACACTAACGGTGACCGATAGCGAACCAGTACCGTGAGGGAAAGGTGAAAAGTACCCCGTAAGGGGAGTGAAATAGTACCTGAAACCATACGCCTACAAGCGGTCGGAGCAGATCTTCGGATTTGTGACGGCGTACTTTTTGCATAACGGGCCAGCGAGTTGCTGGTGCTTGGCGAGGTTTAGCGTAGAGCGAGCCGAAGCGAAAGCGAGTCTGAATAGGGCGATTCCAGTCAAGTGCCGCAGACCCGAAACCGGGTGAGCTATCCATGGCCAGGCTGAAGCGAGGGTAAGACCTCGTGAAGGGCCGAACCGACTTGGGTTGAAAACCGAGCGGATGAGCTGTGGATAGGAGTGAAAGGCTAATCAAACCCGGCGATATCTGGTTCTCCCCGAAATATATTTAGGTATAGCCTGGCGCGTTTCGTCGCGGGTGTAGAGCACTGTTTGGACGCGGGGCCCTACAAGGTTACCAACTTCAGACAAACTCCGAAGACCGTAGACGTAAGAGCGCCGGAGTCAGGGACGCGGGGATAAACTTGTGTTCCGAGAGGGAAACAACCCAGACCGTCGGCTAAGGTCCCTAAATAACGGCTAAGTGGTTTAAAGGATGTGGCGCTGCACAGACAACCAGGATGTTGGCTTAGAAGCAGCCATCATTTAAAGAGTGCGTAATAGCTCACTGGTCAAGTGGTGTTGCGCCGAAAATTCTCGGGCCTTGAGTCGTTTACCGAAGCCACGGACTTCAGTCTAACTGGAGTGGTAGGGGAGCATCCTGTAGCGATTGAAGCGGCGGCGTAAGCCAGCCGTGGACGTATCAGGAGAGAGAATGCTGGCATGAGTAACGAGAGACAGGCGAGAAACCTGTCCGCCGAAAGCCTAAGGGTTCCTGGGTAAAGCTAATCTTCCCAGGGTCAGTCGGGACCTAAGCCGAGGTCGAAAGACGTAGGCGATGGACAGCAGGTTGATATTCCTGCACCGCGAACATGGCGTTTGAGTGATGGAGGGACGGAGAAGGGTAAGCCAACCGTGGCGCTGGTAGACCACGGGATTTGCTGTAGGCTGGGGACCAGGAAAATCCGGGCCCCGCGAAAGCTGAGAGTCGATCCGAGCCCATTTAGGGCGTAGTGGCCCATCCCATGCTTCCAGGAAAAGCTTCTAAGCGAGTCATGTGCGCGCCCGTACCAAAACCGACACAGGTAGGCGAGTGGAGAACACTAAGGCGATCGAGAGAACTATGGTTAAGGAACTCGGCAAATTGTCCCCGTAACTTCGGGAGAAGGGGAGCTCTGGACGGTCAGTAGACTTGCTCTACAAAGCTGTTCGGAGCCGCAGAGAATAGGCCCAGGCGACTGTTTACCAAAAACACAGGTCTCTGCTAAGTCGAAAAGACGATGTATAGGGGCTGACGCCTGCCCAATGCTAGAACGTTAAGGAAGCCGGTTAGCCTTCGGGCGAAGCTGG
>DATLXA010000051.1:0-14648 GCA_035576105.1 Bacteriovoracaceae bacterium | reverse complement strand
GAGACTGAAGAAGTTAAAGATATTGCTCACTATCAGAGGACAATTAAGAAAGGTTCTTGTCCTAATTTATCAATTAGCTACGAAACTTACTTAGATCTTAATGCCTATGAAGTGCGGTGGAAGAGATAAAGTAGTTCGGCCACTTTATGAAATGGCGCACCCGCCAGGAATCGAACCTGGGACCTACCGCTTAGAAAGCGGTTGCTCTATCCAGCTGAGCTACGGGTGCAACGGACTGCGGTATTCCAAAAATTTTCACTGATTCCAATGAGTTTAAAGATATAAAGCATTTAGCCAGACACTTTAACGACCCCAATTAATCTTGTCAATCGAAGGATGAGGGCTTTTATGTTAGAGTTGGCCAATGATGATAAGGGGACGCATTTTTCGCTCTGGCAAACGTCACTTCGACTGCCAGCGTGAGGATACAAAAGAATTGGTCACGGCGACTGCACTTGCGGCACTTCTCAAAGAAGACCATATGGTGGTGGGAGATTTCGTCGACTTATCTCCACCTGCTTCCGAGGGCAACGAATGGGGTATCCACCGGGTCCACGAAAGGACCAACGCTATCTTCCGAAACATCCCCAGGGAAAATAAGAAGAAAGTCATCGCAGCGAATGTAGACGTCATGGTGGTGGTGGTGAGTGCCGGAAAGCCAGATTATAAAAGAGGTCTGGTGGACCGGTACCTGGCCCGGGCAGATTTCTGGGACGTCCCGGCCTTCCTGGTGTTCAATAAAATGGACATACACACCAAAGAAAATTTCGATATCCATTTTGAAAGCGAGCGCCTGAAGTGGCTCAACGTAGAATGCTTCGAAGTCTCGGCTCAAGACAAGAAATATTCTCCACAGTATTTACAGAATGGAATGCAAGAACTCGGATCCATGCTGGAGAAGAAGACGGCGGTCTTCGTGGGACACTCGGGAGTGGGGAAGAGTCACCTGATCACAACTCTGGTTGGCGGCGAAGTGAAGCTCCTCAGCGGTCTGCTCGGGAGCGAGGGGAAGGGAGCACACACCACCACCTGGGCCGAGCTCATCGATGCGGAGAAGTTCATCCTGATCGATTCTCCGGGGATCCGCTCACTGTCGCTGAGTGACTTCACCAAAGAAGAGTTGCTGCAGAGTTTTTCCGACATCCAGGAGTTCGCGACCAAGTGCCAGTTCAGCAGTAACTGTACCCATGAAGAAAACAGCAAGGGCTGCTACTTCCAGAAGCTCGATCAAGGTTCCCGGGACACGGAGCTCATCCTCTCCCGGCTGGAGTCGTATAAGAAAATTTTCGAAGAAGTATCACTGGTGCCAGACTGGCAGAAAAAATCCTAAGGCGTATACGGCGAAAATGGCAAAAGGGAAGTCAATCTCCCCTCTTCCATAATCTAATTTAAAGCTAAATGATTATCTCTGCATCCAGGCTTCACGACCGTGATGAGAATCATCCTGATCTACAGAAGAGATTCCTCTCTCGTTGTGATAAGATGCACAGCTAACCATTAAACCAAGAACAAAAAAAAGCGCTATAGTCTTTGCCATAGATGCCTCCAGACGGGTGTTACACTTGACCTGCTGATCGGTTCTATCGGCACAAGCCTGAATATAAATTTAATCAATCTTGAATAATCCAGTAATAACTCAGGCTTGAGATTAGATTCCGATAGCATTTTTTGGTGGTGAGATTGGCTTCCGGCCATCAGGTTCCGGTGCCGTCGGGGGTACCTTGGTGGCGGATTTCTTATAGGGAAATGAGACCAAGATCTTGCCGTCTCGCTGGTCGATCTTAACCCGAGTGTCGTCGCAGTCCTGCGGCACGGGAAACGCCTGAGAGAAACTGGAGAGAGCACTCCTCTGCGGGGACTTCGTCTCTGCCTGCCCTTTTATTGTCACCTGGCCCTGGTTAACATTGATATCAAGTTTCTGCTCCGGAGTCTGAGGAGTGATGGTCAGGGTGCGGCCCGCCTGCGACTCACTCCAGTCCATCTGAAAGCCCGACGGAGTAGCTCCGGAAAAATCGTCGGACAAGGATTCCTGGATGAGCTTCTCCATGTCTTCGAAGAGATCTTCGTCCTGACCGAAGCCTCTGAGGATCTTGTTTCTCATCCGGCGGTGGAGTTCCTCTCGCAGCTTGAGCCTCTGTTCGAGGGCATCGACCACAGGCCCCGGCGCTTCCTTCTTCTGACCAAAGCTCGCGAAGGTCCACACCAGCAAAAGTAAAATCACAGTGAGGGTTAGGTACATCCGTTTCATAAACACCAGTATGGTTTCTGTTTCCCGTTAGTCAAGGGCAGCGACCTGGGCAATGCTTTCCAACATTTGATCAAGCCCGTCGACGAAGAGGGCAGGACCCGGCTGCAGGAAGATGGCCGGGGGAAGTTCCCAGATAAAGTTCTTTTGAACCGCCGTGATGCTTTGATAATTCTCGCGGCTAGCGATTGCATCAACTTTTACCTGCTTCCCGCACCAGCAGCCATAGATGATCTGCGGGTTCCGGGCGATGACTTCTTCGTCTGTGACTTTTCGCTCCAGTGCCAGGGCACCCGACCGGTCTTGAAAGATGTTCTCGCCGCCGCAGGCTGAGATGAGTTCAGAAACCCACCCGATGCAACTGAGCCGGGGGTGATCCCACTCTTCGAAGTAAACCCGTGGCCGGCGCCGGAAGGTCTTACTTTCTATTTTAACTTTTTCCAACTTGGCCCTAAACTTTTCTACCAGGGCCCGGGCCTTCGAATCTTCCCCTACCATCCTTCCGATCATCAGGACATAGTCCAGGATCTCCGGAAGTGTCCGCTGGTTGGTGATGAACACGTTCAGACCTCTTCCGATGAGCTCCCGGGCAATGTCTTTTTGTAGATCGGAAAATCCCAAGACCAGATCTGGCTTTAGAGAGACGATTTGCTCTATGTCAGACTTGATGAATTGACTGACTTTGGGAAGGAGTGTTGCGGCCGGGGGCCTTTCGACGTACTGGCTCACGCCCGCAATGAGGTCTTCTCGACCTAATAAGTACAGCGTCTCGACTGATTCTTCAGTCAGGCATATTATTTTAGTGGGAAATGTCATAAACTTACCTTGGACTTATCATAAAGGATACAAATGCTGAAAGCTATCGTTCTTCTTGCTCTAAGCATGTCGGTTTGGGCAGCGGAAGACCATGCCACGGTTTCAGTGCAGCGCTGGCAAAAAAAACTGGTCGTCACCATCAACCATGACCAGGGCTGGCACACCTATTGGAAAAACCCTGGAGACGCGGGGATTGCCTCGAAGTTTCAATTCTCTCAGGACTCAAAACCCGTGGAGCCCAAGGCCCATGAGTGGCCCGCTCCCAAGCGCTACATCGAGGCGGGAGACATCCTGACCATCGGTTACTCTGGTAAAAAACATTTTTTCTTCGATGACATCCCCGCGGCGTTTGAGCTGAAAGTCGGTATGCTCATCTGTAAGGACATCTGCATCCCGGGAGAAGCAAAACTCCTGCTCGGGAAAACCGAAGAGTTCATGGCAAACCGCTTGATCAAGCCCTACCCACCGCTGGAACTCAAGAGTGCCTTCGAGGACCTCCCCGCAGCATCGGCTCTTCCGTCCGGGTTCGACTACTACCTCACCAGAGTTAAAGATCAGAATCTTCTGACTCTGCACTATTCCCTGAAGAACTTCAAAGGTCCGAAGCTGCCACACGAGCTGGCGTTCATGACGGCTTTCCCTCAGACACCCTTCGGGTACAAGAGAGAAAAACTCTTCCTCCAGGGGGACACGCTCTACGGGAAAACGGAAATCGAATGGGACGGTGAGTACTCCGAACCACCTGTGGCCCTGCCGGCGTCGGGCCAGTTCCCGCAAGCCCAGTCGCTCAAGTTCTTGCTCAACGATCCACTGTCCTCGAAGGTGAAGGTGGTAACGTTATCGCTTAAAGATTTTTCCAACGCTGCTCCCACCCTCGATGAATTCTATAAGAAACTTCCCCCCTTTAGTGAGAATGGGAAGGTAGTAACTGCGGCCCTTTCAACCGAGAAAACAGGAACGATTTTCTACTACCTCCTCTACGCTTTCCTCGGTGGCATCATCCTGAACCTCATGCCCTGTGTCCTGCCGGTGATCTCGCTGAAGCTCTTCGGGCTCATCAAGCACAAAAACTATCCACAGAAAAAACTCATCTCGCACAACCTCAGTTACACGGCAGGAGTCATCTCCACCTTCATGACCCTGGGTGCGGTGATCGTCGGGATCAAGATGACGGGAGAAGAGATTGGCTGGGGCTTCCAGCTGCAGTCGCCCGGCTTCATCCTGATCATGATGCTCATCCTCTTTGTCCTCTCCTTGAACCTCTTCGGTCTCTTCGAGTTCATCACTCCCGGTGGATCGAAGCTCGGCTCCCAGGAACTCGAGGAGGGCTTCACCGGTGATTTTTTTTCCGGAGTGCTCACCACCATCCTCTCTACCCCCTGTTCGGCGCCGTTCCTTGGCACGGCGCTGACGTTTGCCTTCACCACCACCACTTTTAACATCTTTCTCATGTTCTTCTTCATTGGCCTGGGTCTCGCCTTTCCGTTTCTTTTGACCGCGTTTTTTCCCAAGAGCCTGGCCCTATTCCCAAGGCCCGGTGCCTGGATGGAGAAGCTCAAGTACTTCCTGGGACTGTCGTTGATCGTGACCGTCATCTGGCTCTACGACGTGTTCGTCTCGCTGGTGAACTACGAAGTCATCAGCTGGAAGCTCAACCTCCTCTTCGCCCTGTGGTTCTTCGCGTTTTTCTACGCCAAGAAAGTTTCCCAAAGAAAGGTGCTGCAGTTCTTGGCCTTCGCCCTCCCCTTGACTCTCACTGTTTATGCGATTCAGAATCTTGAACTCAGACCCACGGGACAGGAGATCGTCCGGGCCGACAGTCAGTGGAAACCCTGGTCCGAAGAGAAGATGGAGCAAGAGAAAGGGAATCTGGTGTTCGTGGATTTTACGGCGGAATGGTGCCTGACCTGCAAGGTAAACAAAAAGTTGGTGCTGGAGACTGACAGCTTCATTGAACTCACCCGCAAGCACAACCTGGTCCTCTACCGCGCCGACTGGACCAAGAGAGATGATAATATCACTAGATTCCTGAAGAAATTTAACGTGGTCGGGGTCCCGGCCTACTTCATCCAAAAGAAGAACGGGGAGATCGTCTCTTTGGGTGAGACCATCTCCGTGGGTAAGATTGAAAAATACCTAAACTGATTCCGCTAGTCCTCAAACCGCGGCGGCATCTTCATCAGCTCTCCGATGACTGCTTTGGGATCAGCGTTCTCATAGAGCACTTCATACAAGCCGGCGAAGATGTGGGCCCTGATTTTTTTCTGTCCCGCTAGCAGGTAAGCCGCTTTCGTCGTCTTGTACCCCTCCACCACTGACTTGGAAGAACTAATGATCTCCTCGGCTTTCCTGCCGCGGGCGATCTCGATCCCGAAGCTCTTGTTGCGCGAGAGACCACCCGTGGTGGTAAGGATCAGATCCCCCATTCCACTCGGACCGTAGAACGTCTCCGGCTTGGCCCCGAAGACGGCCCCGAAGCGCAGCATCTCCACGATCCCTCTAGTGATTAGGGCCGCGTGGGTGTTGTGGTTATACCCCAGGCCTTCCATGATCCCAGCGGCGATGGCGATGACATTTTTCAAGGCTCCACCAAGCAGGACTCCCGTCACGTCAGTGGTCGGGAGAGCTTTAAAGAAATCTGTGGCGAGCATCTCGCAGGCAAGGAGGAGTTTTTCCCGGTCGATCCCAGCTAGTGAGACCATGGTGATCTGTTTCTGCAGGATCTCTTTGGCGAAGGAAGGGCCGGAGAGGTACATGATGGAGGACTTGTACTCACTGAAGTGCGAATTGTAGAGCTCGTCTGGGAGCTTGAGTGTCTGGTGATCGATCCCCTTGGCAAGGCTCACTAAGGGCACTCCCTGAGCAAGGTATTTTTTAATTGGCCCACAGTTCTCAAGACAGTACTCGTCGATGGCCGACATGGGGAGGCCAGAAATGATGATGTCAATTTCTCCGTCTTTCAACGTCTCGACTTCATCCCAAGTGAGTGCTGCCCTGAGAGATGTTGGGAGTTTCTGTCCCGGCAGGTAGGTGGAGTTCTCCCCCGAGTTGATTTCCCGGTAAATATCTTTGGAGCGGACTTTAATCACCACTTTCTTAAAATTTTCAGTGAGCACGAATCCGATCGACGTGCCGAAGGCACCGCCGGCGATGATTAGAGCGGTATTGAACCTGGTCAAACAGGGCCCTTGGTTAAAGACTAATGATACCTTTAATACTACCCATGAGTTGGTAAATTTCGATAACTTCTTGCGTGCTATTAATAAGTTTTCTAGCGGAGATGGAAACGAAGTTTCCATTTTTGGACGGGGTCTCGTGGACAGTGCAATCCGGGAGCAGCGCCAGGCAATGATTCAGGTCTTCACTCTTTACGATGAATTTGAATTCGTAGTAGTCGGGCCACTGGTAACTCAGGTCTAAAAGGTCTTTGAAACTAGAATTTTCCATCTTAATTTTTTACTTTTTTTAAATATTATGCCAATTCAACTATTTGAAATCAGAGTCGCATTCTCCGCTATAACCAAATTTCAATGACATAGATTTTCCACCCTCGTTAAATATTCCACCGCGAGTATCCGATCCAATGCGTATCAAAATATGGCGAATGAATGCCTACGGGGTTTTTATGATTAAAGTATGGATGCTAAGCTTGTCTCTTATCTCTCTCTCCGCCCAGGCTACGGACTTCAGCCACATCAAACTCGACCCTCAGTTCGAAGAATATCTTAAGAGTCCTGGAATGAAAAGTCATGGGAAGAAGACTTTGAGTAATCTGGGCACCCAAAAAAGCGTGCAGAGTGTATCGTCCGCGGAGTCCGGGATCATCAGTGCACTCCTGGGCTCAAGTGGAGACTCCCCCTTTCCAACAGACGGAGAAGATTCTCCACTCTACCAAGAGATCCGGCGGCATTTAGAGACGGCCCACCAGGACATCGGGCTCTCAGAAATTAGAAACATCGACCGGATTAACCAGCAGTTTAACCTCGGCTCACAAAACTTCTCGGGCTTCAGCTGGCAGAAGCCCTTCGGGGTGGTCCAGGTCTACGCCGACCGGCAAGTGACGCCGAATCTTTTCGGAAGCAACTGGCTCGTCCAGGATAGCTTCACTCTGGAGATCGAAGCCACCACTTTCCTAGAGAGACTTAACCAGGCCGGCGGCTCGTTCATGGACGCTAGCGAGATCGGTGCGTTCGCGGGAATCACCTTCAAGCGTGTCTACACTTACTACCATTACGCCAAGTCTTACAACGACGGACTCCGTGCCGATTTCACTAAGCTCTTTCTTCCATTCGTAAGGTTCAACCAAAGTGGTATGGAGAAGATGGGTCACGAAGAGATCATGAAGCGAGAAGACAACTGGACGGCCAGCGCCGGCGGTCTCATCCGGACCCCGCCGCTGTACAACCTCTCCTTCTCCGCGGGCATCCTCTCGGAGGCATCGCTCAAACAAACCGCCTCTATCCAGAGCACACTCACAGACAATGACTCCGATCACCGCTTCCAGGTGGGTGTGATGAGTAAGAAAAATCTGCGGGCGGGCCTGACTCTGGAGCTACAGCTCGACTTCTTCCGGCTGCTGCAGATCTCCCTCTTGCGCTATGACCTTAACTACGAATTCACCTCAGGCAAAGAGCTCGTCCTCGGGATCACCCCGAAAGACTGGTTGCACATCAAGCAGGACCGACCCTCTGGAGACGAGTTCAAGAAAATCCTCAAGGGTTCGGCGAGCGTGAGTGTGCTGGAACCCTACGTCGTTCGGCTCGAGGAATCGAGCTCGCGCGCACTTGAGTCGAAGGGCAGCGTGCTGATCTTCGGGAAGGTTCACAAGACCAAGACAGAGCAGATCCGCGTGATCAAAGACCAAGTGGTGAAAGTCTTTTACAAGAGTTACAGCCAGAGTGTGAAGGTGGTCCAGAACTTCGTGAGCCGTATCTTCTCAGCTGTGGTGTATAAACTCATCAAGCTCCCGATGGGTGCGACCAACGCTGCCATGTTTAGTCGACAGCTCACCATGGAGTACGAAGCGACTCACCCCCAGTCGGTGGACCCGAAGGTCATCCGCATCGAAAAGTCTGAGCAGTTTTCCTTCGTGCTCACCCAGAGCTACCAGGCCGACAGCACGGACCGCTGGATCGACAAGAAGTACCGCACCGGCGTGATTAACTTCGTCGACTTCTTCACCCTGCTACCGAAGGACTATAAAACCATCATCCGAAATGAGCAGCTCAAAGGCCCCATGACCGTCGAGTCCAACGTGCGAGTAGAGAAGGCCGGCTTCGATTTCCTCCTCGGCCGCAATGAGAACAACGTATTTGCGCAGCTTGCGAAAGTGTGTGGTCTCACAGACGCCTCCGACTGGATCACACCAAACATTCGGAATGTGATGCTTAACAAAGACCAGGACGACGAAGACGGTTGCGTCAAAGACCTGGGCCTGAAGTTTTTAGACTTCAAGAAGGACTACACCGCCAATCTGCTTAAACCTTCTCTTGCAAAATTCAAAATCTTCATGGATAAGTATTTTGTTAAAACTAAAAACATAAGAGAACTGGCGCACCTTTTCGGAGAAGAACACACGTTCATCCACGGCACTCTCACCGCGACGAAGTCGACCGGAGACGCGTTCTTTACGTCTTTCTCAAGTGGCGAATTCCGTGGACTGGGTGTGATCGATAACTTCAAGCGGACTACCGGGTCTCGGGCGCCTGCCAGCATTGTAAGCGAGTGAACTTTGAAACTAGTGAATCTGGAACTTGCCCGCGACCTGCTCCTTAAAGGAGAGGTGGTGGCCATCCCTACGGAAACGGTCTATGGACTCGGCGGCTGGATCAATTCTCGCGAGGGTCTCTTGAAAATATTCTCCACTAAGGAGAGGCCCTTCTTCGATCCGCTCATTGTTCACGTCTCTGGGATCGAGAACGCAAAGAAGCTCACCTCCGAATGGACGGTGGTTCACGAGACCCTCGCTCGGGAATGCTGGCCCGGTCCCCTCACCCTCATTGCAAAAAAAAATAACGAAGTGGACCCCCTCATTACCTCAGGCTTGGATTCGGTCGGACTCCGCTGCCCGAAACATAACCTTACTCTCGAACTCCTTGCAACGCTTGAGGGGGGGATTGCAGCTCCAAGTGCGAATAAATTTGGCAAAACTTCACCTACTAGTGCAACCCATGTGGCAGTGGAGTTCGATGACGAAGTGGCCATCCTTGACGGAGGCTCCTGCGAGATCGGCATTGAATCGACTGTGGTCGGAGTGAGAAAAGAAGCGAAGTGCTTCATCGTTGAAATCTTCCGACCTGGGTTCTTTACTGCTAAGGCCATCGAGCTCATTCTCACCAATCACAATATTGCCGCGAAGGTTCTCTACACTGAAAGTCCTGTGGCCCCGGGTCAGCTAGAGCATCACTACATGCCCAACATTCCTCTGGTACTGGTGCCTGCGGAGTTTTGCTGGGACGCTGAGAAAGAAAAGATCGAAGGACACCTCGGAAAGAAGTTCTCAAACCCGGCCACCTGGGTGATGCCCGAGTCCGCGGTTTTAGCAAGCAGAGAACTCTATGAAAAATTACGTCAGTTCGACCAGCTTGGTTTCGACATAATCCTGACCACAAAACTCAGTTGTCATCACTCAGAAGAATGGATGGGCATCTGGAACCGTCTGGAAAAAGCTAAAGCCTTAGCAATTTAGTACACTTCTTAGGAAAAATTACCCATCTATCACCGACCCCTATGATTCCGGTAAAATGTCCGGATGAGGTTTTGCTCCATCCTTCTTTTAATATTTTTATCCACTACCCTTTTTGCCCAGGTGAACGAAGAGACCCATGACTTTTCCTTCGAGTATGGCTTCGTGTATCACACTCTTCGAGGAACACAAAAAGTTAACAACTCTCGCGGGCGCCTAACTTCAGACCAAAATCCTTACTGGACTGCTGCTTATACCCTACGACTCGGATCAACATATGGTGTAAAACTCTTCGGAGGTGTCCAGGCCATGCAGTTCAATGAACCCGCCTTTGGAACCATAAAAAAAGAAGATCAAGTCTTTGACCATTATGGTTTAGAAGTAATCCGCAAGATGTCGCCGCACTTCAAAGTCGGGATATTCATCCTCCAGCAGGATCACCCAATTTATTTCGCAAAGACTCCTGTCGAGTTCGAGCTTGTGAACACTTCCTTCATCCAGTCGGGTATGCACTTCGCCTGGGGACAACGGAGACGGATTGGACTCCTGTGGGGTGTAGGAACAAAAGGGTACTTTATCTTTCCAGCAAAAGGGGGGGATATCCTAACGGAGGCCGGAGCGGGGGGTGAAGTGTACGCCAGGTTAGGCTGGGTTGGGCCCTTTGGTGCTCTTTATCAAGGCAAAGGTTTTTATCAGGTCACAACGGCTCCAAATCGGGACGTAACTTTTCAGCACGAATTACTAGGGTACTGTTTTCAGGTCTCGCATTCTTTCTAAAAATTTCTAACTGCCATAAAAATTTGCCGCTCTAAAAAATACCCATTCCCGCTTGCAGATTAAGCTAAAATTAATAGCTAGTAAGACGATGAGGAGCCCAGTGGTAAACTATTTATTTTTAGCTTTAATTTTTGTGCTCGCCATGAGTTCAGGTTGTGGTAACCCGAGTGGTAATTCGGTGATATCTGCTGGTCACACTCCCTTGCTTAAAATTCCTGATCCATTCTCCTTTACTCAAGTCCGTGCGGTCGATGGCAATATCAATATCAACTGGAAGTCATCGTTTAGAGCATCCGAATATAAGTTTTTCATGGGGACGACTCCAACTTCAATCACCACACCCGTTCCAGCTTGTTCAAGCCTTGCTATCGTTTGTAACTTAAGCGGTCTGAATCCCACTACGACTTATTACTTTAGCATTACTTCTGCCAATGCTGCAGGAACCAGAGTCATTACTGCTCCCGCCCCGGCCCTCTCTGTTTCTTCCTTTGATCTCACATCCGCCACTGCAGCGGATGGAGAGTTGAATCTTTCTTGGGGTAATTCCACTGGTGCAACTTCCTATCAAGTTTTATACGGTACCAGCCCGGGTTCATATTCTAATACAGTCTCAAATGTCACATCTCCATATGCTTTAAGTGGTCTTGCGAATGGTGTAAGATACTATGTTAGAATACTTGCTACCAATTCGCTCAATGGTTATGCCTTAAGTACATCTGAAAATAATGGAAGACCTTTCGGGCCTCCAACAGCTCCCGCTGGTGTAAATTTAGACGCTACTCCAGGACAGATGAGTCTTAGCTGGAACAATGTGACTGGTGCTGATACCTATAAGATTTTCAAGGGAACTGCTACTGGAGTGCTAAGTCTTGTGGCGTCCGGATTGACCAGCACTTCATACGTCGACAACGCAGTCACAGACGGACAGTCTTATTTTTATACAGTGCAAGCGTTCAATGGATTCAATTCGCCGATGTCAATTGAGGTGAGTGCTAGATCCATCAGTGCATTCAATATGACAGCTGTCACTGCTACCGTGGCCAATCAATTAAACGTTACCTGGCCCACGACCACAGGGGCAACTTCATATGATGTACGATATGGAACAAATCCCACTGCACTTAATCTAGTTGCTGCAAACGTATCATCCCCAAGGGTCATCACCGGCCTGACTGGTGGGACTACTTATTATTTCAGAGTCGTGGCAAAGAACATCATCGGTGACGGCACCGAACAACTTTCTACCAATCAACTTTCGGCCATGGTCATTTCTCCTTTAGGAACTCCTACGTTAACGGCCACGGGAACACCTGGACAGGTTGTTTTAAATTGGAACAGTATCAGCGGAGCTTCAAGTTATGAAGTTTTTAAGTCAACCATAAGTGGCGCTTTAACTTCTCTGCAGACTGGGATCGTAGGAACAACTTATACCGATAATGTTGTTACAAATGGTACGATTTACTATTATTCTGTTCGAGCGTTCAATGGCCTAAACGGGGCACCTTCAACAGAGGTAGCGGTCAAAACCATCCAAAGTTTTGCTATTACTTCTGTGACTTCTCCTTCCCCATCTTCTTTGCTGGTGACCTGGCCCGCGTCCCTTGGGGCCGACACTTATGATGTGAAGTATCGTACCGGAGCCGGCGCCTATGTGACTGTGGCGGGTGTTTCTTCACCGTATACGATCAATAGTCTCGCAGGTACTACTGTTTATAATGTGGCGGTCGTTGGAAAAAATGCTGTAGGAGCTTCGACCAGTTTCCAGACGCCGGATGTGGCCAAGCAAACGGCTCCCGTGGCTCCAGCAACCCTTACTGCCACTGCTTCTCCTGGCCAGGTGAACTTAGCCTGGAGTGCAGTGAGCGGTGCGGTTTCTTACAATTTATATAGATCCGCGACCACCGGTGGACCTTACACTTTACTCGCCTCTGGTATCACAGCTCTTACTTCCGTAGACGCTTCAACATTAAATGGAACCTCTTATTTCTACGTCGTAAGGACTGTCAACGGTGAAGAGTCTCCAAATTCCGTGGAGCGATCTGCAAGACCCATAGCTGCTTTCACAGTAACCAGTGCGACCACCGTGAATGCTTCTAAAATAAATGTCGTCTGGCCAGCGGTTACGGGAGCTAGTACCTATGATGTGAGATACCGGATAGGTGCAGGCGCCTATACGACGATTGCAAGTCAAACCTCCCCGTATGAAATCACCGGACTAGCTGCTAATACCACTTATGGTGTGAGCATTGTTGCAAGAAACGCAGAAGGCGCCGGAGCTTCACAAGCCTCAAATGAGCTAACAGCTAAGACCAGCCCATCCGCACCAGTCGGAGTTGTAGCTACCACCACCACAGGTCAAATTTCACTCTCATGGACAGCAACGTCAGGCGCCACAAGTTATAAGATATTTAAAGGGACTGTTTCTGGCAGTTTAAGTGAAATCGCAAGTGGTAATGTGCCTACTACTTATGCTGATAATTCGGTTGTGGGTGGTACTCAGTACTACTATGCGATCGTCGCATTTAACGGAACTAATTCTGCACTTTCCTCTGAAGTCACAGGACTTCCTATAGGGTCATTCACTATTACCTCAGTCACGGCCCTTGATACAAGTAGACTGCAGGTCAACTGGAGCCCTGTGACAGGTGCAACCACTTATGATGTACTTTACAGAAGTACTGGAGCTACTACGACAATATCCGGTGTGACCTCTCCAAGAATACTCACTGGCCTGTTGGCCGGAACTACCTACTATGTATCGATACGGGCAAGAAATAGTGTAGGGTCTACAACTTCCACTTCCACGGCTGAAGTTTCACAAATAACTCCAATCGGGCCTCCGACCATCTCCTTAGTCTCAGCTCCAGGACAAGTTACCGTGAGCTGGGCCGCTATTAGTGGTGCCACTTCTTATAAAGTCTCCCGTGGTACCTCTGCTGGTGTCTACGACACTTTCTATAACGGTGTCACCGGTACTTCCTACGTCGACAATACGGGCGTCATAAACGGCACCACTTACTTCTACTCGGTCCAGTCTTTCAACGGTGCCCTCTCTCCTGCCTCTAATGAACCCTCCATCACTCCGATCGCCTCGTTTCTTATCACAGCAACTTCTGCCACCGCTAGCTCGGTCACAACCACCTGGGACTCAACAGCTCTAGGGGCGACCTCATACGATATCCAGTACCGAACCGGTGCCGCCGCCTTCAACACCATCGCTGCTGTCACCTCTCCTCGAACCCTCACCGGACTTCTGCCCGGAACAACTTATGACATTCAAGTGGTCGGTAAAAACTCTACCGGTACCACCGCTTCTACTTATACCACCGCCGTCTCTTCCCAGCTCACAGCTGTAGGAGCTCCCACCGGACTGGTTGCCTCTTCTTCTGCTTCTGGACAGATAGGCCTTAACTGGACTGCTGTCACGGGTGCCACTTCATATAAAGTCTTCAGATCTACCACTTCCGGAACCTTCAATTACGCCACTCCTGTGACCACCGTCGCAGGGACCGCTTTCCTGGACATAGGTCTTGTCAACGGTACAACCTACTACTACGTGGTGAGATCAAATAACGGAACCGACTCGGTGAGCTCATCTGAAGTTAACAAGGCACCGATCGCAAACTTCACCTTCTCATCTTTGACTGCAGCTTCTTCGACATCTTTAAATCTTACCTGGACCGCTGCTACTGGAGCTGCCACTTATAAGGTTGTCTACGGACTGAGCTCTGGCTCAACCACCTTCTCAGTCTCTGGTCTAACAGGCACCTCGTATACTCTTGGATCTCTGAGTGCTAACACTCAGTACTTTGTGAAGATCGTCGCTGAGAACGCCACTGCTGCCACTAACACTAGCTCCGAGCTCAACGCCACCACCGCTACTTCTGCTCCAGTAGGACTCACAGCGACCGCGACCACTGCTGCTGCCCAGACCGGAAGAATCACTCTCAACTGGACCGCCACTACCGGTGCCGCCAACTACAATATCTACAAGTCCACCACTGCCAACACTTATGGGGTAGCCACCGCGACTGCTGTGACCGGAACTTCATGGGTGGATACAGCGGTGACTGACGGAACTCCTTACTACTATAAGATCACCGCTTCCAATGGTTCTGAATCGGC
>DATLXA010000050.1:0-7607 GCA_035576105.1 Bacteriovoracaceae bacterium | reverse complement strand
AATCCAAAATGAAATCAGATGAAGCAACTCATCTGGAAGGGCAAAGGGCAATTTTATCTCTAAATTTAAGTAGATTTACCAAAGATTTGGAGTTGAGGAAGCTTAGGTGCGCCGGTTAAAGCGCACCACGCTCTAATTAGTTAGAGTGTTGAGGGCCTTGGACTATATATTTTTTATATGTTCCAGGGCCATTGTTACAGCTTGTACCAAATTGTATTTATTCTGATGGGGTTGCACGGTATAAAGTTTGATATGAATCTCGAAAACGCACAACCACATAACTTTAAGATTCTCTTACAAGAAGAGTTGGTCACCAGGTGCCGAAAAAATCCTCGCTACTCACTCAGGTCGTTTGCTAAGACCCTAGACGTGAGCCCTGCTGCCTTATCTGACATGATCAACGGTAAGCGGACGATCACCAAACGGAGTGTGGAGAAGCTGGGTCTTCTCCTTGGGCTCTCCATCCCGGTCATCGAATCCTTCCGAAAAGTCCTACCCTCACGCAGCTCCTCAGCTTCCGCGCTAAACTTTGAACAGCTCTCAGCAGATCAGTTTGCGGTGATCTCCGACTGGTACCACTACGCCATCCTCGAACTGATCAAAGTCAGAGACTTCGATCCATCTGAAGCCTGGATTTCAAAAGCACTTGGGGTCACGAAGTCTGAAGTCAACATCGCCCTGGAGAGACTGGTCCGGCTTGGACTCATCGAAATAGAGGCGACGGGCAAGATCACTGACACTTCGAGTGGTTTCACCACTAATATCTCGGATTCGATGACCAGCACTGCGAATAGAAATTTTCAGCAGCAGGTGCTCGGGCAGTCGATCGAGGCCCTGAACAAAGTCCCGCTGAAGCTCCGGAACCATACTTCCATGACGATGGCCATCGACCCTAAGTTACTCCCCGAGGCGGTCAAGAGACTCACGGTGTTCCGAAGAGAGCTCAGCGAGTTCCTAGAGACGCAAGGCACGCCAACAGAAGTTTATCAGCTCGCACTTTCATTATTTCCCTTAACTCAAATAACAAAAGACTCAAAAACTGGAGAACTTCATGAAAAACACTAGGCTACTCATTTGTGTAATCGCCCTCTCGGCTTACCTCGGCGATGCCCGGGCAGACGGCCGGGAAGGCGGCGGAAGAAGCAGGCAGCAACAGCAGCAACAGCAAGAGCAAGAGATGTGCGGTGACTCTGCCTTAGCGTCACTGGGTAAACTTAACCGGACACTGGTTGGGGGCTGCGGAAGTGTGATGCTCTTGCCGGAGGTTGAGATCATGAACCACGGGCTGGACTACAGAATCAAGCCCATCTCTACCATGGCAAAAAGAGTGACCAAGCGAAGCTTACTGGTAAGTAAGTCGAGGGTCATGAAAGAATATCTCCAGCTGGAATCCTACATCCAAGCGCTCGACGCAGAAGGCGTTTCCTACAATGAGAAGTGTGTCTCCGAGGCGAAAGAGATCTTCGAAACAGAGACCAGGCCCAAGCTAAAACGGGCGCTGGAGTTATGTTCTGGGCTAAAATTCTAGGTCACTCATTCAACTTCCCATTTCCTCGAGAGCAAGCGCTTGAGAGGAAGTGGGTTTTGCCTAGGGTCGCTGAATAAGAGAGACAACAGTATAAATTTCATAAGACTCCTGGGTTGCGAAATTGCTGGCAGGAGACTACACCGAGTGAAGAGTTAATTTCCAATCTCATAAACGGGTCGAACCATTAGGTGAACTCCTGGGTGTTCACTATCTGCAATCAGGTTCTAGATCAGGTTGCCACTCTGCTTGAAAACTCATATTCATGTTTTCAACAGGAGAACCTATGAAACTCATCATCGTCGCATTTACGTTTTTATCACTTTCAGCATTTGCCCAGGATCCCCAGGGCTGTAACCAGGTCGGTTGGACAAACCAAGGCATCCTACGTGAACTTCTTTCCGAGAGACCCCGGGAGATGATGACCGTCAAGACCTTGGACATTGATTCACGGGGCAGTAAGATCACTTATCTGACTGAGGAAGAAGGGGTGGTCCGGACTCTTCACTACAAGATTTGTGGGCATGAGATAACGTTTGAATGAACTTTTTTAGTTAATCGGATAACAATACGCCGCGATTCTAAAGGCTTTGGGTGAGCTGATACCGTCTTCACAAGCATTATTCCGAATGTTTAGCTTACAGGAATTTAGTTGATAGTTGGCCTCGAAGTCAAACGACTCGTTAGACTCGTGCTGATCCCCGGGCCCCGTCGTGCAGCTCAAGAGCCGCGTTCCACTCGGGCACTGAGCAACGGGATTGGCATTGCGTGTGCAGCCTTTGACTTCTATCTTCTGGACTCTGTTAAAAAGGCTCCCGAGCTGCCGGGCGATCGAGCCGTTCGCGTTCATCGAACAGCCTTTGAACACAGGCGTACCGCTGGATGAGTCACTCGCGAGTCCCACCTTGTACCTGATTCCCTTAACTTCCTGGCCCGTCACGTCTTTGGTGGATTTGATCACGACCTCGAGATTTCCTCGGTAATCATCGGGTCCTTGCCGAGTTATGTCTTTGAGTTTCACCGAAATTAATTTCACGCCGTCTTCACCTGTGGTGGAGATGATAGCAGGATTCTTCACGGAACAATCAACCAGATCCGGATTTGACTGCATAAAACTTCCTATTCCGTCTTGGTTGGCTAGAGGTAGAGTTAGACTCCCTCCGGCCGCCGGGATGGGTTGTTGAGAAAAGAGGCAGAGACAGTTTCTTTCATCGTTCAAGAACTGTCCCATGATCGCCTGCCGGAGATACTCCCGTTTGCCCTGGAACTCCCAGTAGTTCAATCTTTTTTGCTGTTCGGCGTAGAAGTTTATCGCTCCCAGGGCAAGTGCACCCATCAGCGCAGCTGCGATCATGATTTCGAGGAGAGAGAAGCCGCCGTTTTTAAAAAATCTCATGGTATCAGTATTAACGTTTTCGTACAGATTGCAATATCAGAACGATAGTTCCCAGCTACTCAAAGACTGATGGTCTTACTATGGAACATCTTCGTTCCTGTTCTGTCGACATCGGCGATGACCATGGCGTAGAGCATGCTGTATTTTGTTGTCACGCCTACGCTGCGCAAACGCTCCTTGCTATATCAACTAAGCCCGTTAGCCAATGTTAAAACTTAAATTCCTGAGAAAGTGAACACTAAAGTGTTCACGAGGTTGAGCAAGATAGTCAGATAATCCGAGGGCGGTTACGGCTTGAGTTCGTGCCGGAAGAAGATCCCATCGTCTCCGAACTCTGAGGCCACGAACCCGGAGGTGCTAACCACGTCTGCCACGTGTTGGGACTTGAGGATGAACGGATACACGTCCGCCGGCGCATAGTTGGTGTAATCGAGGTGGGTGTGGTCCCCGGCCAGTAGGTAGATGCGGTAGAGCACTGTTCCTTCGCGGATCTTCATGAAGTCATGTCTCACGTCGTGTTCAGTAGATGAGAACTTCAACGCTTCATTGGGAACGAAGAAGATCTGCCGGGGAATTCGAACTTGCTTGGATTGGATCCCTCGCGTGTCGATCTCGGCCAGGTCCGTGAGGAGAAGTTCCTCCGGTGTCCGCGAGACCCGTGCGAAGAGCCGGTGAACCAGCTTCTGGCCGAAGTCCTGTCCGATGGGCACGATGTTCGACATGGTGTCTCGGAAGAAGTTAAAATCCTTCCCCTGTCCGTCCAGGGAAACTAGCGCAGAGACGTTTCCGCTGGGTACTCCGTCTCGGAATACTTTCAGCGCCAGTCCAGGAGCGACCGGTTTATCACTGGCGGGCCGGTAGGTGAGAGACAAGCGGAGGATCCCACACGGGGAACCCTTGAAGATCCCTCCATAGTCCCGGGTGCGAGGTTCGATGCGGATTTTTGCAACGGCTCCGCGGCGGTGGAGGTACTTCTTCCATCCGGTCGGTGCGAAATCTGAAAACCGGTTCCCTTTTTCTTTTAGCTCTTGAGCGGTCATGGCCAGGAGCTGGACCAGACCGAATTTTTGATAGACCGGTAGTGTCCGGTGAGCGGTCGCGACCACTTGGTCCCAGAGTATGTCTTGCTTCTGGCAGGCACTCAGTTCGTCGTAGTCCGAAGGGATCGAAGCCGGCGTGCGGAGTTCAGGCACGACCGCATTGTAAGAGACATACGCGATGAGCGCGGTCACTGGGATCAGCAACAGTAAGTACTTTTTCAAACTTCCTCCGGGACACTTCTGGAACAACTCTCACTCTATTAAACATCGGAATCCGGCTTAGAGACAGACTAGGCAAATCTTGTAGCTGACGTCTAAAGTCCGGGACTCTGGTAGGCTTACTGTGCCGCTGGGAAAAGCTTGAATTGATTCGGGTTCTCAATTTCCTTGGTAATTTTTTTATAAATTTTTAATTTCCATATAAGATTAGAGGAAATTAGATTTTTTCAAATGTAAAAGGAGTTTACATGTCCAAGAAGCTGGTGCCGATCAAGGTGCTTGGTCTTATCCTCATCACCGCGTCCTGCGCGAAGAACCACCCGGCCAAGACGAGCCTCGACGCCAACCGAGACCCAGGTTCGGAAACCGGGGAGACACCGTGGACGACCTGGTCGAAGAAAGGGACCGTCGGTGGCCTGATGGTGCTCAAGAAGATCCGGGAGAACCTCCTGGTCAATAACCTCCACGATCCGCACATCAACTACTCTGGCCATAAGACGGTGGACTGTTCGAAGATCAACACCAACTACCGGACCGCAGACGGAACCTGTAACGACACCGAAAACCCGCACGTCGGCGCCGCCGGTGTGGCCTTCAGCCGTAACGTCGGGCCTGAGTTCATCGACCCTGACGCCAAAGAAAAATTAATGTCCCCGAACCCGGGACTGGTTTCTAAAGAATTCTTCACCCGTGATGAGTTCAAACCGGTACCTTTCCTGAACATGCTCGCCGCCAGTTGGATCCAGTTCATGAACCATGACTGGCTCTCTCACGGGAAAAATGCGGAAGGCAATCCTCACCGAGTGAAGGTGAAAGGTGGCCCTGACGCCGTCATCGAGCGCACACAGGATAACCCGATGAATCCGGGCCAGTACAAAAAAGAGTTCGGAAAGACCACTCTCAATAACGTCACTCACTGGTGGGACGGATCGCAGATCTACGGAAGTAACCAGGACGAGCAGAACAAGGTCCGGTCTTTCGTCCGCGGCAAAATGGCCACCGTTACTGTAAACGGGAAAGAGCTTCTGCCGAAAGACGAGCAGCTCAACGTCGGTCATAACAAGCAGAACCATGGCCACGAGGTCACCGGATTCCGTGAGAACTGGTGGGTCGGTCTGAGCATGCTCCATCACCTTTTTGTGAAAGAGCACAACGCCATCGCCGACATGCTCTATAAGAAGCACGTCAAGGTTGACCCGGCCACTAAGCAGTTAGTCTGGAGCGAAGCCGGTATCCGAGATAGGATCAATGTCTTCTCGAGGAACAAGTCGACGAAGTTTCTGACCGAGAAGGAACTTGACGAGCACGTCTTTCAGGTCGCCCGGCTCATCAACACAGCTGTCATGGCGAAGATCCACACCATCGAATGGACCCCCGCCATCCTCGCCAATAAGACTCTCAAGATGGGCATGTACTCGAACTGGTACGGCCTGGCCAATCCACAGACCTGGAGTCCGCTCAAGCACCTTCCGGGCTTCAACAAGACTGATTGGTTCTCTGGGATCTCATCCGGTTACCTGATCGGTGGCATCGTCGGAGACAAGACGGATAACTACGGAGTTCCGTTCAGCATCTCGGAGGAGTTCACTTCGGTCTACCGGTTGCACTCTCTGCTACCGGAAGACCTTCACATCCGCCGGTTCGCGGATAAGCAGAAGATGACGCCGGTCGCGTTCCAGGCCACCCGTAACGAGAAGAGTTACTCGATGATGGCCGACTACGAACTCAAAGACCTCTTCTATTCTTTCGGGACTCAACTCCCGGGACAGATCGTTTTGAATAACTTTCCGAAGTTCATGCAGCATCTCGAGATCCCGGGCCACGGGAAGATGGACCTAGGCATGGTCGACATCGTCCGCGACCGGGAGAGAGGCGTGCCTCGCTATAACCAGTTCCGGAGAGCGATTAGCCTGAAGCCGATCACGCGCTACTCGGACTTCTTCCTGGATGGGAAAGTCGTCACTGACCGTCAGAAACAAGTGATGGAGAAACTCCAGCGAGTCTACGGGAAGAATGCTGACGGAGATGATAACGTCGAGATGATCGACCTCTTGGTAGGAACTCTGGCGGAAGAAGTTAGACCGGAGAACTTCGGTTTCGGTGAGACCCAGTTCCAGATCTTCATCCTGATGGCGTCCCGCCGTCTGATGGCCGACCGGTTCTACACTTCGAACTACCGGAAGGAATACTACACCAAAGCTGGTCTTGACTGGATCGACGCTGAAGGGTTCTTGCATAAGATCATCATCCGGCACATGCCGGAGTTGAAGCCGCACCTCAAAGGCATCGAGACCGCCTTCGCACCTTGGAACAACTAGCCGAATGACCAAAAAAAAGGGGCCTTGCGGCCCCTTTTTTTTTGTCTTTAGTGTCTTTCGTAGAAGAAACCGACGTCGGTTTCGTCGTTTGGATTAATCAGTAGCAGCTCGTCGGTGGTCATCACCGGCTTCCAGTTGACGATGTCGATGAACACTCCGATCCGCCCCTCAACCTTATCTTGTCCGTGCATGTTCGCCGCGCGCGGGATGAAAGTGAAGAGTCCGTCGATCCGTGACCTTACGGTGTAGTCGCCCTTGATCTCCGGTGTGTCGAACTGCGCGATTCCTTCCGGCGTGAGAACAGTGTTGATTCCCTTTTTCAGGTAATCGCCCCCGGTGGTGTCAGTTGAACCGAAGTAGGTCCCCGGAACATAGGCTTCCCAGGTTGATCCGACATTTCCATAGAACTTGATGGTTTCCCGGACCGATGAATCGCGGTGATAGCGAGTCACAATCGCGCCGTTGACCGAGTTTGCTTTCTTCAAAGTTAAAAGATCCGGATTCACGTCATTCCTTGGTTGGATGTTCCCAAGGAAAGACACTCCCAGCGGCTGCATGGCGTACTGGAGGTCGTTGATCTTGTCGACCTGATAGGCGGCCATCCGTGGGACCCACTTCGTCAGGGCAGAGGTCTTGGAGAAGGTGGTGCCGGGAACTCGGTCGTACTCAGCTAAAACGGCATAGTAGCTATTTTCTTTTTTTGGATTTTTGCGAAGGAGCAGCGCCATGACATCATGGTCGATGATCCGGAGAGGCTGGAGCGAGCTTCGTCCCATGAAGGAACCTTCCGGCAGAAGGGCAGCACCGGCCGCAGAGGAAAGTACCGACAGGGTCAGACCGAGACACAAAGTCTTGAGCACTTTTCGCATAAGGAACTCCTGAACAGATTAATGATTATGGCCTATTCTAGGACGATCCGGGGTCCGCCGCCATGGTAGTCTGGGACCTGCGCAGAAGTTACAAGACCCTGTTTAAAAGTTGGACGATTCTGTCACCACTTTACGGTCAAGGGATTGTGTCACCTTCATAACTAATGTGATTTCCTAAATATAACTACTATTTAGGAGTCCAGATGAAGGATGTGATCATGTCTCGGGATCAAATAAAGC
>DATLXA010000049.1:0-111386 GCA_035576105.1 Bacteriovoracaceae bacterium | reverse complement strand
TCTTGATGGGAGCAGGAGCTTTGATATTATGGGTAGAAGTATCGTAGTGACGAAGCTCGAACGCAACTACCGACACTTAAAAGCTAGTTAGGTGACACTTTGCCTTGACCGTTCAGGTGACACAATCCCTCGTCTTCAACAGAAGTTACAAGACCCTGTCAAAAGATTAGACGCTCGAAATTGTCGAGGGGTGCTACTGTTTTAACGGAAGAATGATATTCGCCCCGCTGCCGCCGCTTCCGATCACCAGCGGAGATACTCCGTTCCATTTCTCAACGATCTGCAACTGCACCAAACCAGGACTTTCCTGGAGCGCCTTACCTCGGACTTTGATGGCTTCGGCTTCTCCTTTTGCCTTGATGATGGCAGTGTTCGCCTCGATTTCAGCTTTCTGCTGGATGAACTTTGCCTTGGCAGCTTCCTGCTCCTGGACCATCTTCGCCTCGATCGCCGACTCGAGTTCTTTAGAGAGTGCGACGTTCTGGATCACGATGTCTTCGATCACCAGGAGGTTGCCGATCTTCAGTTTCGCTGCGGCTAGGGCCTTGGATTTGATTTCTTCACGTTTTTTTACGATCTGCTCGGCGCTCTGGAGTGCCGTCACTTCCTTCAAAGCTTCTTCGACCCTCGGGGCGATCAGACTATCAAAGGGGTCCCCGGAATAATCCTGAAAGGCCCGGACCACCATGCCTTCGGGGATCCGGTAGAGGACTCGCAGCTCGACCCTGATCTGCTGCAGGTCCGAGGAGTAGCAGTCTGCTTGAGTTGATTTTGTCTGCTGTCGGACGGATATGGGTAAGACGTCGGTGATGAATGGAGTCTTGAGACCAAAGCCCTCGGGGGCAAAGACGGGAGAGACTTTCCCCAGTTTAACGATGACACCCCGGTGGCCCGGCGGGATGATGAAGCTAGAGGAAAAGATGAGAATAGTGGCAATCAGAAGCACGCCGCCGAAGAGAGTCATCTTCATCTGAGTTTTGGGGTCCATCTGTATCTCCTTGTCGTTTGAACACAAGGAGATGCTAGTCCCTACGCGGCCATCTGCCCATCAATTTTCAGGTTATACATCCCGAGAGTCAGTTTCGTCGGGTCTTTCGCATCGACGAAGACCGTGATGAATCCACCTTTTTTGGGGACTTCCTCAGTTTGATGCATACTCGTTGTCAGTTCGTTCACGTACGTTTGGTTGGTGCCGGGGTGGACCCACTGGACTTTAAAGACCAGGTCCCGGCGGCCCTTCTCCGTCCCGAAGGAAATGATGCTAAGGATGAGCCCTTCGACCCGCAACCCGTGTTCAACCAGAGTGTTGTATTCACCGAGCTTCCGGTTCAAAAAGCGTGCGCCCAGGAAGAAGAAGACCCCGAAGAAGAGCGGAAGCAGGTTAGACCCGAATAATCCGAATCCGTTTTTAAGTGAAATCAGGTCGTCTGTGGGCGAGTAGTATACTTCGACGGACTGACCTTCGGTGTAGCTGGCGAGGCCTCTCCCGTGAGAAACTGCTCGCGTGATGGTATTTCCTTCATGCTTAATCTGAATCACCGGCGTCTTAGTGACCTTATTCATTTGGTCTTTGGAGTCGTACCAGGTCTCGCTCTTAATCTCGACGACCTGTCCGGAGATCACCTTACTTCTTCCGATGAGGTTATAGTTATCGACGATGGATTTCGCACCCCATGTAAAGGGGATCATAGCGAATCCCATCATCACGTATCCCATGAAGAGACTTCGCTTGAGTGGTTTTCTCATTTAGGCTGCCTTTTTTGAAGAGTAAATTTGATTCGGAACAAGCACGTTGGCGGGGTTTTTCGGGTCCTGGAAGACCATGATCTTTTCCCCTTCTGCGGGAACTTCTTCGCCAGGCGCTAACAGATGCCGGACCTGTCTGGAAAAGACCTCACCGCTGTGGGCGTGGGTCCATTCGAGGATCAGGAGAACTTCATCACTGCCAGAATTGTTTTTGGTGAACTGGACAGTTTTCACATCCGCTAGCAATTGCCTGTTGGCCTTGATGATGCCGTTTTCCCTTAAGGTCGCATTCCTGGTAAGCCTTCCCATCATGAGGAAGAAGCCGCCGATGGCCATGAGAAGATGAGGGACTTGTTTGAGGTGTTCGTAACCAGGGGCAAAGTAGAAGTATGTTCCACTGCTCAAAGCTAGAACTGAAATAAAAATAACCGTGTTTGGGACAAATAGTGAATGTTTTTTCATGAAGATCGTATCGGATACATGAGTGATTTACTTTAGCGAAAACAAAAGTGTTCGAGAAAAAGATTAGGTTCAGCAGACCGGCCGGGTGAAAAAAAGAGGGAAGCCGTAGCTTCCCTCCCAACCTGTCCTAAAAACTATCTTAGAAACCTGTGCAGTAGCACTCTTCATAGCAACCGTACCACTCACACTGAGTGTCACAAGCAACGAACTCATCGTTGTAGCAGCCGTTGGCCACGTAGCTTCCACGAAGGGCCACGGCGACGACCACCAGGGCAATCACTGCGACAACCAGGACCGTTGCGCCGCCGCTCCAGCTTGCTCCGCTGACTTCAGACTTCTTCATGATCGAAGAAATGGTCTCAGCGGCTTCCTTGGAATCCATTTTCGTTAGGTTAATCATGTTGAACGCCGCTTCGATCTCAGCCGCGACCTTAGCGTCCTTCACTTCGGACTTAACGAAGGCGATCATCTCCGCATTGGTAAGGCCCTGGGCCCTGAGCTCGCGGACTTTAGTAGAGAAGTTCTTCATCGCCGTCTTTGAAGCCGCGTCGTCTTTACCGTTTGTTTCGACGGTCAGGGTATAGGTAAGCTCGTCGAAGGCTTGCTTCAATCCGCTGTGAGAGGCAGCACTCGCGTTGACAGTGAAGATGGAAAGAACCAACATGAGAGACAATAATTTCTTAATCATTTTTTCCTCCGGGTAACTTTGTTGAAAGAGAACGTTACTATTTTTATCGCAGCTCCAAATCCGGATCAAGCAACTCTATACATTTTACTTTCGTTGGAGAGGGATCAGATCCCTTTGAAATGTAACGCTTTTTGAATTTTTAACTTATCGCTGAAGGGATCTTTACACAATCTTTTGCAGGTCTGGAGGATGCCTTCGATCAATTGTCCTTTTATCGTAGCACTTGTGGTGAGCTTCTTGCGGAGTTCGTACATGAAGGCATCTCCGTTCTCAGCTCCGACGATTCTCTTCATCTCCCAGAGCAGACCAAAGACGAAGTCCGTGTTCGCGTACTCGGCGGTTTCGAAGATCTCTTTGAAGACCTGCTTGTTCCGGGCGTTCTTGCCATTGTAGGTGTTGTGGTCTCGGATGTGAGTCGCAAGCTTCGGCGAGTCTGCGATCTGCCCCGCGAAGAAATCGGCCATGCCTTCGATCACCGCCGTCGAGTGTGTCAGGTCGAGGTGATCCGAGAGGGCCGCGTGAGCAAACTCGTGGTAGATGATCTCCGGAACCATCGCCGTGTCTAGCCAGTACCACTTCTGCTGGAAGACTTTGGTGAGCGGGTCGTAGAAGTGGTACGCGGCTTCTAGCAACACACTCGAACCCACCGTTCGGATGAGGCTGTTGGTGCTGAAGGGGTCGATCGATGATTCACTGTCAATCATCGATGAGATACCTTGTGACAAGAACCTGGAGAGCGACTGGACCCGCGACTGATCCCGGTAACTCTTCATGAGTGCTTTGTACTCGGCGGCTTCCGAACCATGGACTTTTATCTCGGAGATGTGGATCTTCTTCGATGGCCGGAACCAGATCTCGATGTCCCAGGGCCGGACACCTCGAGAGGCGAGGCCCGTCCCGGCCGGGATGGTGAGAGCGTTGTTATACTGGGGTTCGAGCTCGTCGTTGGCGAAGTGACCGAGTTTTGAGAATTTGTTAATGTGTTCGAGACGGATGATCATCTTCGGCAGGGAAGCGACGTAGCTCGAACCAAGGTTGGTCAGGAAGTACTCTCGTGCCCGGGTGAGGTGGTAGTACGCCGTCGCCGCTCTAAAGGTTAAGTCAGGGTTGTCCCGGAAGGAGATGGCCTGCGTACCCTTCCCATTGACGATTTTGAAGTGCTGACCGTCGAATCCATCGTTTGAAATAAGATCGATGAGGGTCACGACCTCTTCCACCGGTTTGTTGTCTTCCGTTCTGACCAGAGCAGGGAGTTCTTTGAGATAGGTCTCTCCGAGAGCTAACTGGGGAAGAATGATCAGTACGATGAGGATTAGGTTTCTCATTAGAAGAGCCCCAGGTCATTTGCCGTGTTATTGGTCGGCTTGGTGGTGGCTTCGATGATCATCAGACCCAGCGAAGGGATAAAGCCAAACGGCGCGGGGATAGCAAGGGACGCCACACTTGATAGGGCCCGGACCCACACGGTGTATTTTTGTAAGAAAGTTTTCTTAGGATTCCAGAGCTCTTCCAGACCGGCGATTTCATCCAACTCCCTGCCGGTGATGACCCCGAGCTCATAGGCGGCGGTCATGAGGTCGATGAAGTTGGGGGCCTTCCCTTTGAAGAATGAATTCAAGCCCAGCGTCCGCATGTCCATCCGCAGGAGCTTGATGGCGGCCCTGAACCTTTCCTGTGGTTCGAGGACTTTTGTTTCATCCAGCACACCACCGGTGAAGAACTGGAGAGTGGCCATGTCCGCATCGAGCCGCTTGCGGAGCTTCTTGATTGAATCCGCCATGAAAGCTATCTGGAAACCGTCGTAGGTCTCGAGCAGACGTTGCCGGCGGCTGAGCTTGGAATCTTTAATCTTCACTGTGACAAAGTCACTCAAGCCGGGCGTGGAACTCAGAGGGAAATCCGCCCGAAGACTTTTTATCTTCTTCTGGTAGGACTTCAGGTTAAAGGGTTTTTTCTCCAACTCATTGATCCGAGCTCTTTCAAGTCCAGTGTACGTTTCTTTACTAATGTGATTGGCATCGAAGGCTTCGAAGAGAAGATCCTCAAACTGCGCAGGCTTGAGCTTGTCACTCAGTTTGAAAACCTCGCTCAGCACACCACGATAAACTTCATCCAGGCACCTTTTGGTCTTTGTGGTTTCAAGTTTTCGGAAGACTTTCATGAGTTCTTGGTACTGTGGCAGCTTAGAGACATCGTCCGAGTCTTTCGAAAAATCTACCTTGGTTCTGTTGACCTTCGCAGCGTGGAGGTAGAGCTTTGCAACGGAGTCGTCAAATCGACTTTTGGAACGAAGGTAGTAGATGACACCTGATAATTTTTTAAACTTCACTCCGCGCTGCTCGAGGTTAGAACGGAGGTCTGCGACGATGTCATAGGCACAGAGAGTAGATTCTGTTAGGTCTTTTGTTGCCTCAGCGTAGGAAGACTCGATTTGCTCCGGACCAGCTTTCTTTAAGGCCTTACTGAGGGCCTTGCGACGGGATTTGGAAGATAGGTAAACACTGGTGCCTTCCCGGTCATTTCCGAACTCGAAGGTAGTCTGTGCCACAAGTGGCGCTGCTGTAAATAATAATGCAAATAAACTTATCAACATAGGAGGTTCCTTAAGGGTTTAAGGAACTATAAGGCCCTTCCGTGTGAAGCAGGTGGATTTTACCTAATTATACAAAGGTGTAAGTTTTTAGACAGGGCAAGTTGGTGAATTTAAGTAACGGGAGGATTACTTCCCACAGCACTTCTTGAACTTCTTATGACTTCCACAAGGACACTCTTCGTTCCTTCCGACTTTGGGAGTTTCCCGGATCACCGGAGCCAGTGAGCTTTGGTGGTGGTGGTGGTTACAGTTGGGACCATGGACATGGGCCTGGACTTCAGGGGTCTGTTGCGCTTTTTCGAGGTCTGGTGTTTGTGTATTCATGATACCCTCGTACTACACTGGAAGCCCGATGACAACTTCGCGGGTCCTGTCGGTGACGGCTGGCTTGAAGCTCCACTTACCCCCGGAATACAGTGAAGCGTTGCCCCTCAAGCCCATCACCACCATGACCTTCTACCCAGGCCCTCATCAGCTGGTGATCCAGATCAATGGAAAAATCCTGGCTTCGAAGCCATGGACCCTCAGGTAAGCCTCACGACCGCTGCTGGTTGACCTGCTGGTGATGATCCCAGCTCATCGGCCCGGCCCCGTAGAAGGCAATGAAGCATGCCCCGCCCAGGATAGAGATGTTTTTCAAGAAATGGATCAGCTGCATCTCGGCCATGGCAGGGTCATTGAAAGTCCAGAAGTCATGCATGAGGAAGGTCACCGGAGCTAGGAACAGGATCAGGAGAAGTGCACCGAAGCGGGCGTGGGCTCCGAGCAAGACACTGACGCCACCGAGGAGAGCGAAGATCCCCGAGACCGGCACCAGGATGTCTGCGAACGGGACCCCCGCATTATCTGCGTAGGCCACGGTTCCGCTGGAGAAGTGGGTTATCCCGGACACGATGAAGATGAGCGAGTAGAAGAGTCTCCCGAGTGGTATGGCCCACTGGTTTACTTTCGAACCGGTGATAGCGTGATTGGTGTGCCGAGTGGGGAACTGATTCGTTTCGGAATGGGTGATGGCTGACATTCGAAACCTCCTGGTTACCGTCCATTCTATGACCCGTGGGAGTGATGAGCAGCTCAATTAAAACCAAATTATTCTTCAAGATTTCTTGATACTTGAGCTAGCTGATCCGGATGTTCTTCAGGATCTCCCGGTTGGAGAGTGCTTTGAGGGAAATGAACTCTAGGAGCTCAGGGGTGTGATCTATGCTTAAAAAAAACACGTGATGGTCTTGGAAAGAAAAAGTGCAGTTGACCTCGGCCGGAGAAAATTCTGAGTGCAGCATCTTCCTGACCTCGTCGACGCAGCTCGCGGCACTCCTCGAAGAAATGAGGGAATCAAAAATAGAAATGTCGATGAACCAGTGCTGGCCGACCTTCCGGAGTGTGCCCCTGAGAGTTATCTTCATTCGGTGTAGCAGATGTCGTAGGGGAAGAGCTGCTGGCAGTATTTTTTTTGCTGGTCGAGCAGGAACCGACTGGGGTTCTTCTGATATTGTTCAACTTGACAGTGAGCGATGGCTACAGCCTGGGGTTTGCAGCTATCTTCGTACGGCTCACCGCTCTTCCCGCAGGAACTGCAATTGAGGGTCAGCACCAGGATCGGCAAGGCCTGCTTCGTCGAACTCATCATCACACATTAGCAAGGTGCCGTCCCAGATACTGGGATTCCCATGGAAACGTAGGTGTTCAGGAATTTCACGAGTACGTCATCGACTACGCGACACTCGGCTACGATGTGAACGTCATCCTGGGGATCCACTTGAAGAACGCAAAGGACTGCCCAGCGGTGATCGATCAATTAAAAAAGCTTCCAGAAGTGGTCGAAGCGTATTTCACCACAGGGAACTATGCCTTGTTCATAAGAGTCATTAACAGGACCATCGGTGAGTACCATAGGTTCTTGATCGAAAAGCTCCAGACCATAAAGGAGATCCAGTCCACTGAATCCTACATCTGTCTAGACACACCGATCTTCAGAGACCTGGGTTTATAGATCCTGATGAAAGAACTTCTTGCGGAACAATTAAACGTGTCTAAGCTTGTACCACTTGTCCTTAGAGCTTCCCTTCAAGACAATTCCTGTAAGAGAACTAATCTCAGGAGGCCCTTATGGTTAATTACCCTCAAACATACCACGCTGAAGCACTCGCCCGACCCGGCATCAAAGGGAGCTGGGAAAATATGGCTTCTGAGCACACCACCGAGTGTTCCATCCCGGCGGTCTACCAAGGAAGTGGTGAAGCCTTCAGCCCCGAAGAATTCTTTCTCCTGTCCCTGCAGAACTGCTTCATAGCTTCTTTCAAGGTCTACGCCGAACATAAACATCTTGCGTACGAGAAGATTAGCGTTTCCGCAGATCTCATCGTGGATAACCACCAGGGTACGGGACCGGTGATGGAGTCGGTAGAAATGAACATCAGTTTGTCGGGCGTTGAGGATCAAGCACTCGCGAGGGAGCTGGTTGATCGTTCCATCCAGGACGGGTTTATCTTCAATTCGATCAAAACTTCAGTCACGCAGAAGTTGGATTTTAATTAGGGCGACACGTTGCGGTAGTCGATCTAATTCCTCCACGTACCATGTACATAATTTTGTATTTAATTTTTGAATACTGTTATAATATTTTAATCCAAACAAAACTCTTCTCTTAAAAGGAAATTTCCCATGCAGAAATCTGTTGTCGGACTGTTGCTTCTCTCTGTCCTCGCTTCATGCACCAGCATGACCACCATCACCAGCACAGATCCACAGGCGAAGATCTACGTCGACGGTGAGTTCAGAGGCACCGGATCCGCCACCCACGAAGACAAAAAAATCGTCGGATCTACCACCAACGTAACAATGAAAAAAGACGGCTGCCGTCCGCAGAATTTTTCCTTCTCCCGGAGCGAAGAGTTTTCACCGGGCGCCTGCGCCGGCGGAATGTTCACCCTCGTCCCGTTTCTGTGGGTCATGTCTTACAAGCCGTCGAGAACCTATGAATTTCAATGTGAAAAAATGTAGTCTTTTAGTTCCGTTATTTTTCCTGCGCGCGGAGGCGAGTGTCCTCGACTCCGCGTACAGGAGTAAAAATGGTTACTCCTCAAGTGTCACACAGCAGGTCTACAGTAAAGTTTTGAAGGCCGGGTACTCAACGGACTGCTCGATGAGTCCCACCGATTCTCAGTACGTCTCATCACTGGCCAGGAACTGCGGCATGGGCCGGGCCCTGGTGAAAGGGGTGGGACGGTTCTTCAATGAGCCTGACGCCGGCGTCTTAGGCTTTAAAAAAATCTCCGGATTTAAAAAGATGAGTTATGAAGATCAAGCTTCTGATTGCGCTATTAATCTTTAATTCTTTCCAGGGTCTCCAGGCGAAGGACTGTGGTCAGGAGAAACAAGGTTTCGAAGAGGGGATCTCCTACTTCAACTCCGAGAACTTCTTACTGTCGTCGCAGGTTTTCTCTTCGGTGCGGATCTTTGGGGACGCGGATTGTGAGTATGCGTTTGAAGCCGCTTACTTTCAGACGGCCAGTTTTCTGAAGCTGCAAGACCTCAAGGCCTTCGAGCTTTCGATGGTCACCGCAGCCGGCAAGGCCAAAACCGAAGAACAGCGAGAGCGGACGAAGCTTCTCCGCGCCTTTGCCTACGACTCACCCGAGCTCACCGGGGTCAATTTGGATCTGAGTAGAAGATGGGCCAGCTGGGACCAACGGAAAAATTTAGATCTCTCTGACCTGGGGACCGTGGAGCTCGCCGAAATTCACCACAAGTACGCAACCGCCGCCCATACCAAGAAACCGTGGTTGGCAGGTACCTTGAGTGCCGTTCTGCCGGGCGCAGGTCAGGCCTACGTCGGCGCGTATCAGTCAGCAGTGCTGGCCTTCGCGTTCAATGCCTTACTCCTCGGGGCGACCATCGAATTCAGTCGCCGGGACCTGGACTTCGCTGCTGCCACTTCTGGCCTGGCCTTCTCCATGACCTACCTTGGTAACATTGCCAGTGCGGTCAAAGGCGCAAACAGTGTCAACCAGTCGCGAAGCTCTGGCTGGGAAGAGGCCCTTCGCAGGGGCCTACTTCCGGAGCTCCGGTTCTAGTGTAACCTATAAGTTGCTACAGCCCGATCACACAGCTTACGTAATTATAATACTCACTGGTGGCGTACACGCAGACTTCGTCTTCACCATAGGACAGGGTATGGAAATGCCCGGGTGACATCTCAACCGCTGATTCGTATTTTGTAATCTTGTTCAAGATCTTCAAGGCATCCCGACCTTCCAACACGAGCACTGGCCTGTTTTTAAAATGGTCGCTGATCAGCTTCCCTGATGGCGCCAGGGCACCGTTGTACCAAGGGAGTTGCTGTGCGGAGCTGAGGTAATAAATCTCCGTGCTGGTGTAGTTATTTCTCTTGTAGTCATTGCTCTGTTGCTGCTGGCACTGCTGCTGTTGCTGCTGCTGATATGGTTCCGGTCCGGTACTGGCCACCAGGACTTTCTTCTCGTACTGGAAATAGGTTTGCTGGTAGCCCACTAACTTCGAGATCTCGTACCGGTCTCGAAGCCGCTGACTGGTCCCCTCGAGTTCTAACTCAAAAGACACCGTGTAGTTAATGCCCTTAGCTCCGCCGGGACAGAGTTCAACTTTTTCAGTCGTCGTCGTCACTTGCGAGCTGAGCACCCCCGGCACCAGAGCAGCGCTCTCAGGGTTATTGATCATGAAGGCGGATTGAGCATCTGCAGTGCTCACCCCAATGAGAAGGGTAGCGAGGATTAGAAATTTCATGGAGTACTCCTTAGTTGTTGGTTAACTAGGTATACTCCAGCAAGCGGCACCGGTGCGGGGCCCGGGTACTTAAAGTGTTCTGAGGTGTTCGGGGCCGGACCGGCAGGCCTTAGAGACGTTTTATCAGATGATACCCAAACTGCGTTCTCACTGCTCCGGAGACTTCATTGGGTTTAAGACCGAGGAGGGCCTTCTCAAACGCTGGAACCATGCGGCCTTTGGGAAATTCGCCCAAATCTCCACCCTGTTTACCAGAGGGGCATAGAGAGAAATCCTGGGCCAGCTTCTCGAACTCTTCTCCCCGTTTTAGCTTCGCGAGAAGGTCATTGGCTTCGAACTCATGGCGGACCAGGATGTGGCGGGCGCGGTAGGGTCCTGCGGACTCGATGCTCATTCGGTGATCCCGAGCTCACCCAGGACGTAGGACTGATGGAGGGCACGGGTCTTGTCCTCACCGTCCGCCCCGGATTCTCCTCCGTGGCCACCCTTGAAGGTGGTGAAGAAGAGTACGGGATGAGAGGTCTTCGGGTCATTGAGCTCCCGCAGCTTCGCCACCCACTTCATGGGCTGGAAGTAGTAGACAGAGGTGTCTTCGAAGCCGGTGTACACCAAAAGCGAAGGGTAGGACTGCTTCTTCAGGTTGGTGTAGGGATCGTTCTGTTTGATGTTATAGTACTGTGCTTCCACTAGGCCATCACCCCATTCTTTCTTTTCGTACTTTGCCAATGGGTCGTAGTAAAGCGTCATGGTGTTGAGGACGTCGACGAACGGAACTCCTAGGACTGCGACCCGGTAGAGCTCGGGCCTCATGTTCACCACCGCACCGACCAAGAACCCTCCGGCGCTCACTCCGTGGATCGCAAGTTTGTCCGGAGAGGTTAGTTTGTGAGATACCATGTGCTCGGTGACGTCGATGAAATCGTTGAACGTATTGGTCTTATTCATCAGTCTGCCGGCGTCGTGCCAGCTCTCACCTTTCTCACCTCCGCCGCGGACGTGAGCGACGGCGAAGATGACTCCTCGGTCAAGCAGAGGGATGTCTTCCTTAGCGAAAGTCGGCACGTAAGTGTAGCCGTAGGATCCGTACCCGTAGAGCTTCATCATTTGAGGTGTTCCGAGAGGAGTGCCTTTCCGGTAGGCGAGGGAAACAGGAATCTGCACACCGTCGCGGGCCGTGACGTGGATCCGCCGGGTGACATACAGATCGGAGTCGAAGCCCCGGATGTCGCTAGGAAACTCCACGGACGGAGCACAATCGTTTAAAAGACAGGACCAGGTCGCAAGGGGAGTGGTGAACCCGGAGACCGCGAAAAAAGTTTTCTCAGAATGGTAATCAACCACGATCTCGCTGTAGGCCAAGAGTTGGTCAGTGTTCATCACAGAGTGTGCCGCCCTGGTTTTCAGGTCATAGAGGTATAAGCTCCCGATGCCCTCGAAGTTCTGTGCGATGACGATGTGATTGCTGCTCGGGTGGAAGCTAACGATGTTACCCTTTTTTGGAGAGTAGATCTTAAGCCACTCTCCGTTGATTTTCTGGAAGAGCTCCTGAGACTGCGAGAATTCATTGGTGAGCTTAAACCAGCTCGAAGAATTCTTGTTGTAGACGGATTTGACTTTTTCATTTTTTGGGCCCAGTTCCTCCAACTTTTGAAGTTCTGGATGGTAGCGGTAGGCGAAGGAAGATTTGCTCTTACTCAGAACCACTAGGATCGCTTCACCGTCAGCGGTCCGGGTGACCTCTCTCATCGCCTCGACATCTTCGAACTGCTGCACCAGTTGCTCCGTTTGCGCCGAAGTTCGGTACTCAAAGAGCTGGTAGGAGTCGAGCTCCTGTTTGGCGCCCAGAAAGAGGAGGCGACTGTCGTCGATCCATTCGGCTTTCCTCTGCCAGAGCTGAGTCGTCGCGAGTTTCGTCACACTCAGGGTTTTAAGGTCAATCACGTGGGGAGTGCCGAGGTTGCGGCCCTTGGTATCGGCCAGCAAAAAGACTGAATCTTCTGCCGGGCTTACTTTGAAATCCATGGTCCGGTAGAAAGGTAGGTCTCTGGCAAAGGTGTTTTCATCAAAGATGAGGACCCGTGAGCCGGACTTTTTTTCCCGGCGGTACCATTTCCAGTAGGAGTCACTCGCGTCTTTGGTTTTGAAGTAGAGAAACTTCTCCGTCGCCGCTACCACAGTCGTCGAAAGGGAGCCTCTTAATTTTTTGTACTCTACTAGGAGACGAGTTCTGAGCCCTTCATTTCTTTTATTATAGGCTTCGGCGAAGGAGTTTTCTAACTCCAGGTGCTTCCGGACTTCCGGATCTTGTTCGTCGTGCATCCAGTTGTAGTCATCTATCCGCACGTCTTGATGGTAGTTATACGGAGTTGCGATTTTTTTTGCTACCGGAGGTGTGGTCGCGTGAACGTTTGCCTGAAGTGTGAGACACATAGCTAGTAACACCTTTGTCATTGATACTCTCTTCTAGTTGTCGATTGAGGGTGGCTTTGTAACATAAAATCCAAGGTTGTGAAGGCTGCGCCGTGACAATAGCTTCGAACACTTAAGAGTTCAGTATCTCGGCTCGGGAGACTTATAACTTTGATGATTGCTTTTAATTGGAATAACTTTTTTTAAACTAACCCTGGAGCCAACTATGAAATTTCTTATCCTCCTTCTCTCTCTCACGGCGCTCACCGCTCATACCCAGGTCCATACGCAGCCCTACGAAGCTCACGACTTCTCGAAGGTGGGACTCAAGGAACTGCGATTCCGGCTTGAGAAAAAAATCAAAATGGACACCTGTAACACCTTATCTCTCGAAGACTCGCAGCTGAGCCGAGTCGAAGCTGACCCGGACTACCAGTACCTCCAGCGGTTCGTCACCGATGTTGCGATTCTGAGCACGGAGTTGGACTGCGAGAGTGACGTCATCAGAACTGTGACCGTGAAGACGCCGGCGTATGAAGTGAGATCCCAAGGAACCACCAGCACTCATCCGGACGGGGTCTTCTTCACGCTCTACGCGCCGGCCGGATGGAAGCTGAAGGTCTTAAAATAAACTACAGCAGTGGTGCTTACGGTTTAACTTTGAACCAGCACGCGGGACGCAGACCTATCCGCTGTCCCGTGCTTTGGTGACAGGACCCACGGACTTCTTCTGTTTGCGAAACCTCTTCGTTCAGGCCTTTCTCACAGAGAGCTCCCTGGAGAAAGGTATCCAGGCGGCACTGAGCGGAGGGGTAGGAAGCCAGGGTCCGAGGGACAACCCGAGAGTCCTGGAGATCGAGACCAGGCATGGTGGATTCTTTAGTGACCTTGGCCAGGAGGGTCGCGAGTTGAGCGGCGGCGAGGCCACTGCGGATGCAGATGTCCCGGTCTTCGGACACGCCGTGAGCGGCGGTGCAGTTCTGTTTAAGTGTCCGGGGCGGATTCAACCGCGCTACCGCTGCTCGGTTGTCGTCGTTGAGGAACATCTGCCGAAGGCACTTTAGAGTACCGTAGTAATCTGACTGGGACTCTGCGCTCAACCGGGACCCCGGGTACTTCGGGAACCCTCCGATGAGGTGACCGATTTCGTGACATACGGCCAACGCGAAACCATCGCGGGACATGTCCGGGTGCCGGGCCAGACCTCCGTAGAAACTCAGTTCTCCACCTGCCGAGGCTTGAGCGTTCACCTGTTCATTGGTCCACAGTCGGTTCACCCGCAGGGTGAATCCCTGCTGCTTGATTTTATTTTCAAACAGACTCTGGGCCTGGTCCAACACTTCGTTGAATGCGGCCTTGTCGATGCCTCCGACGCCTTTGAGCCCCACCGGGATTCTTAGGTCGTTGGCCGGAAAGAACATCAGTCCGTCTTGGTCCCCAACGCAGGCGTGTGAATTAGAAAAGGTGAAAAGGGTCAGGACGAGTGCTAGGTGAATCCATTTCATGTTACGACCTCCATTGTCGAGGCAGTATCATTTACTAGAGAATATCGTTTGGGAATAGACAGTCCGCAGAAGTCAGGAGAAATGAGAACACTGATGACCAGCAAGGTTCCGGAGCTAAAATGTCAGGAATCCTGCCCAACCATGTTCAGCCGACTGTTCACCTTTTGTCAGGTCCGAGGAATGGATCGATCCTGGCCTGCGGGATATGATCAACGGATGGCCAAACGAGATAAATTCGACCTAGCGACTTTCAAGTACTTCGACCTTGCTCAAAAAAAAGGGAAGGATAAGGCTTGGTTTCTTGCCCACCAAGACCTCTACCAAGAACATGTCCGCGGGCCGTTGCTGGAGCTCATCACCAACCTGTGGGCGGCCCTCGACGATGAATTACCAGGCGATCCATTCCATCTTAAGCAATAAGAAGTTCAGGACCACCTGGGGTGAGATCCGTGGAGAGCGGTACACCCGTTTTCCCCGGACCTATGATATGGGTCAGAAAGGTGCAGAGTACCTCTGGTGCAAGGAGTTCTATCTCTCTCAGGAGTTCTCCAGAGAAGACGTGAAGTCCGCGGGCTTTCAGAAAAAAATTGTCCGTGATCTTAAGATGGTTGTTCCTTTTTTGCAGTGGGTACGGGAGACGGTGGGGACCGCCAAGGTTTTTAAAAAGGGCCGGGAAGTCGAATCGGGAGACTGGTGAATCAGCTCCCTTCGAAAGATCCCTGGTAAAGGTTCAGCGAGAGTGCCTCTCTTTTCTGCTGCAGAGTTTATGTTCCGTTCAAAACATGGCTCGTGAAGTCCGTGACTTAAAGCAGGGAGAAAGAATTTTATCAACTATCAGTGCCCACGCGCTGATGAAGTTTAGAATAGCTTAACTACTGTTGTCTCCGGATAGGCAGCGACATTTTCTAATCAGACTCGAGGAGTATCCATGCGAACTTTTCTTGCGACGGCTTCAGTGCTTCTTTGTCTCTTGAACCTTTCAAGCTGCAACATAGAGCCTGAAGACAGCGACGGTACGGTGGTGGTGGAACCGTCTGTAATCCAGTGCACGACAGACTATCAGCCCGTGTGCGGACAGCCTTACTTCGAGCAGGTTCAATGTGTCACGGAGCCTTGTGCGGTCGCTGATCCAGCGATGCCCCGGATCTACCACAACAAGTGCCAGATGATTGCTGAGAAGGCGACCTTGGTCCATGCTGGAGAATGTAAAGACGGTACGGTGGTGGTGAAACCGCCTGTCATCCAGTGCACGACGGACTATCGGCCCGTGTGCGGACAGCCTTACTTCGAGCAGGTTCAGTGTGTCAGGGAGCCTTGTGCGGTCGCTGATCCGGCGATGCCCCGGATCTACCTGAACAAGTGCCAGATGATTGTTGAGCAGGCGACCTTGGTCCATACTGGAGAATGTAAGGACACTATCCTCCCCGCCAATGAGAATTACCCGGTCTGCGCGCAGCCACCGATGCCTTCCTGCGGGTACGGTGTCAATTGCTTAGCGGTCATGCCCCTGGCAAAAAGCTACGTGAACCGCAATCACATGAAGCTCGTCGGTGCGGAGTTGTTCTACCAAGGAGAGTGTACTGTCCCAGACGCGATGGTAGACTACCGGCCTGTGTGCGGACTGCCGGCGCCGGTGATAGATGACTCGGGACCCGGACCCACCCTGTATGACCCGAACCAACCCTACCGGACGTACAAGAACGAAGCCCAGTTGACTGAAGCGGGGGCCACGCTCATCCATCAGGGACTGTGTCACCGGCTCTGTACTTCAGAGGCATCGAACGTGTACTGCCATAGCAGTACTGATCCGGAGTAACGAAAGCCTGTAAGAATTACATCTTAACCTGCAATTCCCTCTGGGCCATTTCCCTTTAGGATAATCTTGAGTCACACCCAGGACTCACATGAAACAGCGGATCTTAATTTTCCTCGTCCTCCTCGTCACAGTAGTTGCCTGTGGAGCGAATCCGAAGACGATCATCAAAGGTTCGGCACAGGACGTACTGATGGCCTCGACGTCCTGGTGCCTGCCGGTCGCAGGGCCCGGGTTCAACGAACTCCGCCGTCTCACCCTGAAGCGCAACCGGACCGCCATCGTAGAAAACGTTAGGTTCGAAGCCGGTAAAACATTTGTGTCCCCGAATCCAAGCGACCTGCACTGGTCGAAGACTCTGACCAATCACCAAACCATAAAAGTCTCCATGGTTCCGTATAAGATGTCTTCCCACGCGCCAGCCTTACGCCACCACAGGATCTCCGAGGCGTTCACTCCGCCCGAGCAAGTTCTCACCGTCTCTGAGGATGACTCCACGACCAGCACTGGCTACGGAACTAAAACTTCAACTTACTACCCGTGTAGCTCATACTTCAAGAACGGAGAGGCCGTTCCAGTCCAGGAGACTCAAGATTCTTATCACCTCTCGCACAGTTTTCTTAAGATGAAAGTCGAAGAAAATCAGACTCTACCAAAACTCTCTGGGCCATACCTTAGCGAAGACTTCGCGGGTGCAGGAAATGTGAATTGGTGCTCAGTCCAGGGGTCTCAGGATCCGGCTTCGATGATGGTAAAGATCGTCAAAACCACTGACCATCAGCTCTACTACGGTTCCTATACGATTCCAGCTCCGGCAGGAGCAGCTGTGAGCTTCAACCGAGTCGAAGATTCCGCTGCGTTCGCCGTCAAAGATTTTAGTCCAGACTCTTACCAGCTCTTCCGTGCCGAGGGTGGCGAAGTGATGATGGTACGTGCCTCGAGGTATGACCTGTTGAGCGCACTGAGCAGTTCCGACGTTTACCTAGACTGTGAAAAGCTCTTGACTCAAAAGTTCGTGGAGCGCAATTTTCACCGCACCGTGGATGTGGACTTCTTCAGTAAGCTCGTCGAGTTCAACTTGAAGAAAATCAGCTCTGAGCCGGGGGCCTTCAGAAAAGAATAACCTCTCAGCGTCACGGACCGAGTTCGAAGTACCAGAAATCTTTTTCCAGGTTTTTGAGTTTGACGTACTTGATGAAAGTGAACCCAAGTCTCCTTAGAAGCTTCTGCGACCGGAGGTTGGCTTCAGTGGTGATGGCAGCAATCGTTTTGATGCCCAGGCCCGCTCTTGCGTAACTCATCACCGCTCCACAGGCCTCTAAGACGTAGCCTTTCCCGGAGAACTCTTCCAGCACTGCGAACCCCAGGTCAGGGATCTCGAGACCTTCTCGTTTCACCAACCCTGCGATCCCCACCGGTTGGTCTGAGTCTTTCTCAATCACCACGTAGAGTCCAAACCCATGATTATGGTAAGAATTGATGTAGGTTTCGAGGATGTAGGCCCTGGCGGCGGCTTCGTCTCTCACTCCACTGTCCCTGATCATCTGGATGTACGACGGCTCATTGAGAAGCCTGAGAATGAAGCTCGCGTCTGTCTGCAGCGCCTGTCGGATGACCAGTCGTTGTGTCTGTAGCAGCATGGCCGGAAACTAAATTTCCAATTTAATTTCAGGAGTCCGCTTCTTTCCTTCATCCAGCTTGGCGATGGTCTGTTGTGCGTCCTTGCTGATCTGGTTGAGCTCCAGGATCGTCTGCGCCATCTGCGGGAGAGCGTTTACCCGGAAGTTCGAAACCTCATCCATCGCTGTCCGCAGGTCGACGAAGGCAGTCTTCAAGGAAGCAAGGTCCAACTGGGAAGAGGCGGCTTGCTTGTGGATCTCGGCGCCTTGAGTTTTGAGGCGGACGGCGGTCCCGGAGATCAGGTCTGAGGTGGTCTTGCTGACGGAGTTGATCTTATCCAAGACGATCTTCTGGTTGGCCAGGGCCATCGCCACAGTAGCGGCAGTCTCAAGTGCGGAGATGGTGACACTCAGTGAGCGGTTCACACCGCGGATGAGTTCTTTGTTGTTTCTCATGATGATCTCTGTGGCGAGGTAGCCCTGCTGGCTGACGGCGAGCTGCTGCTGGAGGTCCATGATCCTCTGCCGGAGAGGGAAGAGGAGCTCGTCACTGACGAAGCGGTGCTTTGGATCGGCGGCGTCGATCTCGCGGTCGAGTTTGTACTGGATCTTCTGATCCATGGAGATCCCCAGACCAATGGCGCGCTCGAGCTTGTTGGCCGCGTCCTGCATCTGCTTCTGATCTTCGACCAGAGTGATGTTGTCGCGGGTGAGTTGGTCGCGGCCATCTTCCAGGGAACGGACAATGCTGGCGATGACCGTCTGGGCACTTTCGAATTTGGTGAAGTATCTCTTAAGCGGTGATCCGACGCCGGGGAGTCGGCCGATGGTCCGGGAGAGCCAACCGGACTCGAAGTCAAATTTCCCCGGGTCCAGCTCCTCGACCTGCAGCTTCAGGTCAACCAGCGCGTTGGCAACCGCTCCACCGTCTTCGGACTTACTGGCGAGCTTGGCGACCGGTTGGCGAAGAAGTTCACTCTGCTTTGCCGCCCGTTTCTGAACCTCACTGCCCATCTGCTCGACAGAAGCCTTGCGGTTACTCTTTTGTTCGACGTCCTTGGGATCGAAGGAGAGGAGCTGATCGACGAAGTTCTGGGCCTGGAGGTCGAGCTCCTTATTCTCACTCAGTCCCGCGGCGAAGTCATTGGCAGGAAAGAGTTCCCGCTTGAGGTCTCCGGGAGTGCTGATGGTAAGTGTAGTATTTTTATCACCGGTGTTCATATCGTTCCTTCATTTAGAATATTTCTTTGCCTGTTCGGCCAATCGTTTCAGTTCTTCCAGGGAAAATTCAAGAGAATCACTGGAGCCGGCGGTGCCGATGAGGTCTACGTTGCCAGAGAGCTCCGTCAGCTGAGTGAGGGCCCGGTCGTTCACACTCAGGAGTTGCTGACACAATGACCTCTGTTTCTCGAACTCCGGCTGCTTGGGATCCATCGCTTCCATCGAATTCAGATTGGTGGTGAGGAGCCCCAGGTTCTCGAGTATCTGGTGGACCGTCTCACCGCAGGCCGAGAGGTAGCGGGAGTAGGCGAGTTCCGTGGGCTGGAACTTCTTCCCAAGCGATGCCTTGAGCAGCCCCCATCTGAGTTCCAGGGCCTTGCCCTGGTCCCAACCTCGCTGTCCCAGATCACTCACCTTGCTCAGGTACTTCGTCTGGGCGATCTGGTGGAGCTGGGTCTTCAAAGCAGTCTGCAGTGGATCCGGGTGAGCGAAACCTTTCTGTGTCAAGGAGAGGGACTTGTTCACCAGATTTCCAGCGACGAACATGATCACGGACGCGGCTCCGATGATGATAAATACCAGGTCATAGGAGGTGAGAAAGACCCCCAGGAAGGCAACGCCGATCCCCGCAACGCTCAGGCTTAATTTCCTGGTGCTCACGGGCCTTGATTCGCCTCTAAGCTGTAAATTTTTGTTGTCCAATGGCCCTCTCGTATGGCTAGATACTTTTGAATATTTTTATATTTTAAGGTTACACGGAAGATAGTTCAAGGAGTCGATCTACATGGGGATCTTTAATCTGTTCAAAAAGCAATTTATTGATGTGATCGAATGGGTCGAAGAGGAAAACGGGGTTCTTTCAAAACGTTTTTCCATGGCTGACCGCGAAATTCAAAATGGTGCACAGTTGACGGTGAGAAATAGCCAACTGGCCCTTTTCGTCAATGAAGGCCAGTTGGCCGACATGTTTGAGCCAGGGATGCATACCATTGCCACTAATAATCTTCCGGTGCTGACCAATCTCAAGCACTGGGATAAAGGCTTCCAGTCCCCGTTCAAGACGGACCTCTATTTCTATTCCACCAGAGATCAACTCGACCAGAGATGGGGCACCCCAACTCCCATCGTTCTGCGGGATAAAGAGTTTGGCCCCATCCGGCTGCGCGCGAATGGGACTTACTCATACAGAATAAAAAATCCTAAAACATTTTTTTCTAAGGTCAGTGGATCCAAAGAGATCTACACCACCACTGAGCTCGAGGGACAGCTGCGTTCCATCATCCTCACTTCGCTTGCCTCTCACTTTGGGAAGATCCAGGTGAGTTTCGTGGACATGGCCGGGAACCAACTCGAGTTTTCGGAAATCCTAAAGGCCGCCATCGCTCCGTCCTTCGAGAGCTATGGCCTGGAGCTGCAGTCTTTTTTCGTGCAGAGTATTTCCTTACCGGAAGAACTGCAGTCACATCTGGACAAGATCTCTTCCATGAAGATGGTGGGCGACCTCAAAACCTACGCCCAGTTTCAGTCTGCAGACAGCATCTCCATCGCTGCCAAAAATGAAGGCGGCATGGGGATGGGAGTGGGCCTGGCCATGGGGCAGAACATGATGAACAACTCCAGCGCTGCTTCAGCTGCTACGGAAGATCCGATGGAGACCATCAAAAAGCTCCACGAGCTTCTCAAAGTGGGGGCCATTACTCAGGTGGAATTTGATGCGAAGAAATCAGACCTCTTGGGAAAAATTAAATGATCCAGACTCCCTGTCCTTCCTGCGGAGGAAACGTGGACTTCAAGTCGAGGTTCTCGGTGTTCCAGGTCTGTCCTTACTGCACTTCCATGCTGGTTCGCACCGACATGAACGTTGAAATGGTAGGGAAGATGGCGCAGCTTGCAGCGGACATGTCTCCCTTCCAGCTCGGGACCACCGGGCGGTTTGAAAAAAGACACTTTGAGATCTTAGGCAAGCAGAAGCTTGTCTACTCCGAGGGCAACTGGAACGAATGGTACCTGATGTTCGACGACGGCAGAGAAGGCTGGCTTGGGGAGGCGCAGGGATTCTTGATGGTGTCTTTTCCCGTCAAAAACTTCATGATCCCGGACCTGGGGACTTTGTCAGCTGGAAGCATGATCGAAATACATAAAGAATCCTACCACGTGGAAGACATCAAGTCGGTCACCTGCGAAGGAGGAGTCGGCGAGCTTCCGGTCCCGGGTGTGAAAGGGCGCAGGTCCACCAGTGTGGACCTGGTAGGTCCGGCCAAGTCCTTCGCCAACATCGACTACGCGGGCCACGGGGACCGCTTGTACCTTGGCCGTTACGCGGAGTTCGAAGAACTGCAGTTTAGCAACCTGAGAGAGCTCGATGGATGGTAAGTTGAATACCCCCGTTTTTTCTGAAGCTCTGCCAAAGGTGAAAGCAAAAGTTTTTAACTGCAAAGGCTGCGGCGCGCCCGTTACACTCAGGGCCGTCGGGCTTTCCCAGGTCTGCGTCTGCGCCGGCTGTGGCTCCATCATCGACGCCAAGACCGAAGAGTTCGAGATCATCTCTAAGTCCACCAAGAAAGGTCACCGGCTTCAGGTCATAGCACTCGGTACCCGCGGTAAGATCCACGGTACCCTGTGGGAAGTGATCGGCTACATGGAGCGCTGGGATGGGCGAGTTTTCTACTGGAGCGAGTACCTGCTCTTCAACCCGATGAAAGGTTTCCGCTGGCTGGCCGAGAATAATGGCCACTGGAGCTACGTCCTCATCACCAAAGAAAAGCCCGAGACCAATTACGCCTATGGACAGCTAGCGAAGTACAGCGGGCATCTCTATAAGCTCTACCACAAAGGCACTGCAGAACTGGTGTACGTAGTGGGAGAGTTCTACTGGAAAGCAAAAATCGGTGAACAGGTCAAGGTCAAGGACTTCATCCGCGAGAACGAAATCCTTGCGGTGGAAGAGACTGAAAAAGAGATGATCTGGTCCGTAGCCGAGTACCTGGAGGCAGAGCGAGTCCGGCAGGCGTTCAAGATTGACCACATGCCGCTTCAAGTTGGGGTCGCACCCAACCAGCCGTGTCCGGTAAGTCCGGTCTACCAGCAGGTCCTGAAACTGTGGATCTTCTTTTCCATCGCACTGATCATGGTCCAGTTCTTCTCCATGTTGAGTTCTAGCAGCAATCAGGTTCTAAAGCAGGACTTCTCGCACACTGGCACGGCCTCCGTCCCTCTCGGGAGTCTTCCGCCGGACCAGGGCAAGAGTACCCAGACCTTCGAGCTGGGCGATGAGATCACTAATGTGCAGATTACTCTCTACTCGAAACCTGACAACGGATGGTTGTACCTCCAGGGCGAGCTGGTGAATCTGGAGAGCGGCGAAGCCTACGAGTTCGATCAGGGAGTCGAGGCCTACAGTGGCTACGAAGACGGCTACTACTGGTCTGAAGGAAATGTGCAATCCATCAGCAACCTGCCGGCGGTCCCGGGCGGGAACTATCAGATTAACTTCGAGAGCTCCAGTGATAAAGAGCAGCTGGATTTCAGGATCTCCGTGGCGCGCGACGTCCCCCTGTGGGAGACCTTCATCTGGTTACTGGTTTTGTTGTCGCTCTTCCCGGTGTTCATGTACTGGCGCCGGAGTACCTTCAACATGAAGAAGTGGGCCGAGAGTGACTACAGTCCCTACGCCAGCAACGACGAGGATTATTAAGATGAGAAATTTCTTCATCGCTTTCGGAACGGCCGTCTGCGTGCTGCTGGCCTACTCCAACTACCACGGCATGACGATGGAAGACATGACGAAAGCGAAATGGTCCCCAAAGGGCAAGCAGGCCTATCATAAGTAATTAACCAAGAACGGAGGTTCTATGCCAGAGCAGATGATCAATTTCAAAAACACCTTCGCAGCCGTCGGGTACTCGTTACTGGGCCTGGTGCTGCTGACCTTCTCCTTCTGGGTCTTCGACAAGATCACCCCGGGGAACCTGTGGAAAGAGATCGTGGAGGAGCACAACATCGCTCTGGCCATCACCGCCGGCGCCACCATCCTCGCCATGGCGCAGATCATCTCCAGCGCCATCCACGGATAGCCCACAGATGCAACTGCTGCTGCTGCTTTCCGTTTTCGTCATCGCCACCTGCGGGCTCATCTACGAGCTGATCGCCGGCACACTGGCGAGCTACCTGCTCGGGGACTCGATCACCCAGTTCTCCACTATCATCGGAGTCTACCTCTTTTCCATGGGGATCGGGTCGTACCTGTCGAAGTTCATCACAAAAAATCTCATCGGAGTCTTCATCCAGGTGGAGATCCTCATCGGCCTGATCGGGGGCCTCTCCGCGACCATCCTCTTCGTGTCCTTCGAGTACGTGACCTCGTTCCGCATCCTGCTCTACGGGATCGTCTGTCTCACCGGTACCTTCGTGGGCCTGGAGATTCCGCTCTTGATGCGGATCCTGGAGAAGAAATACGAATTCAAGGAACTGGTCTCGAAGGTCTTCACCTTCGATTACATCGGCGCACTGCTGGCGTCGATCCTGTTTCCGCTAGTGCTGGTCCCGCACCTTGGCCTGGTGCGGACAGCGTTCATGTTCGGCATCCTCAACGTGTTAGTGGGACTGTGGACCATTTTCATTTTCAAAGAAACCATCCCGTACCTGCGTTTCCTCAAAGGGGAGGCGATCGCCATCCTGCTGGTGCTGACCGCCGGGTTCGTCTACTCGGACCGGATCCTGAGCTTCTCCGAATCTAACAGCTACCCGGACACGGTGATCTACTCCAAGAGCACCAAGTACCAGCGGATGGTGCTGACCAAAGGCCCCAATGACCTGCGGCTCTTCCTGAATGGGAACCTGCAGTTCAGCTCCCGGGACGAGTACCGCTACCACGAGGCGCTGGTGCACGTGGGACTGGCGAGCCTCACGGATCCCAAGCGGGTGCTGGTCCTCGGTGGCGGCGACGGGCTCGCGATCCGGGAAGTCCTGAAGTACCCGACGGTGGAGAAGATCACACTGGTGGACCTGGACCCGGACATGACCAAGCTCTTCAAAGGGCACGACGCTCTGACCGATCTCAACCAAGACGCGCTTTCTTCCTCCAAGGTGGAGATCGTCAACGAAGACGCCTTCATCTGGCTCAAGTCCAATCAGGTGAAGTACGACTTCATCATCGTCGACCTCCCGGACCCGAGCAACTTCTCCATCGGAAAGCTCTACACCAACACCTTCTACCAGTCGGTGAAGAGTTCCATGGCCCCGGCAGCAGTGGTGGTGGTGCAAAGCACCTCTCCCTACGTCGCAAAAAAATCATTCTGGACGGTGGACGCTACTTTGAAATCCACGGGTCTGAAGACAACTCCCTACCACGTCTTCGTGCCGGCCTTCGGAGACTGGGGTTACATCATCGCCACGGCCCATGAGTTCGTGGTGCCCACTCAGCTTCCGGCCGGGTTGAAATTCTTAAACGCGGACGTGGTGAGCTCCATGCTGGTCTTCCCTGAGGACATGACCGTCGAGAGCTCGCAGGTCAACAAGCTCAATAACCAGGTGCTGGTGCGGATCTTCGATGAGGAATGGGCCAACTATGTTCAGTAGGATCTCACGCCTGACTCGGCGTGAGTTCCTGGTCTACGGCCCACTTTCCATCGCCGGACTCATCGGTGCGGTTTCGGGAATCAAACACTACCTCAGTCCCAGCTCACTTCAGAAATTTAAAGGCAGCATCGTCGGGGCCAATGCCAAAGTAGGCCACCTGATGCGGACGGGAAAATTCCCGGCAGTGGTGACGACGAGTTCGGTTGAGACAGTGATCGTCGGCGGCGGAGTCGCGGGCCTCTCTTCGGCATGGTGGCTGCAGAAGCATGGACATCAGGACTTCCTGCTGCTCGAACTCGACACGCAAGTGGGAGGGAACTCCCAGTCAGGGAGCAATGAGGTGAGTCGCTACCCCTGGGGAGCTCACTACCTGCCGCTTCCGGGACCGGAAGCAGTCTACGTCAAGGCCCTGCTGGAAGAACTCAAGGTGATCAAGGGCGATCATAACGGCTCTCCCGTCTACGACGAGTACTACCTGTGCGCGGATCCGGGGGAGAGACTCTACTTCCAGGGTCGGTGGCACGAGGGCCTCATTCCGCAGACCGGAATCCCACCAGCGGATGAAATCCAGCACCAAGAGTTCCTGGGCCTGATGAAAGAATATTCGCACCGCAGAGGTGGTGACGGGAAATTTCTCTTCACCATTCCCGTGGACCGTAGCTCCCAGGACGAAGAGTTCACACGACTCGACAAGATCAGTATGACCCAGTTCCTGGACTCCAGGGGATGGACCGCTCCTACACTCCGGTGGTACGTGGATTACTGCTGCAAAGACGACTATGGGCAAGCGGCCAAAGACGTCTCGGCGTGGGCGGGGATTCACTACTTCGCTTCTCGCTCGGGGAAAGCCGACAACGCAGGAAAAGAAAGTGTCCTCACCTGGCCCGAGGGGAACGGCTGGCTGGTGAAGAAGCTTGAAGAGAAGTTCCCGGAGAAGATTAAAAAAAGTTCTTTAGCTTTCAACATCCAGAAAAATCCTGACGGAGGACTCTTCGTCGACACTTACGACGTGACCGGTAAGACATCATCACGCATCCTCGCCAAGAACGTGATCTACGCGGCTCCTCGCTTCACCGCCAAGTATTCGGTCCACCCCACACTTGGGAAGCTCACTCAGCCTCAGACATCTTCCACACCCTGGCTCGTCGCCAACGTCACCGTCACCCACCGGCCAGAAGGGAGAGGTCACGAATTGGCCTGGGATAATGTCAGCTACTACAGCCCTTCTCTGGGGTACATCGTCGCCACTCACCAGGCACTATCTCATTTAAAAAAAGAAACCGTGCTGACGTACTACCTCCCGCTCACTGATGAAGCGCCCGCGGTGGCGAGAGTCAAGGCCTTCCAGAGAGACCACTCCTACTGGTCGAATCTGGTGGCGGCGGATCTGGAGAAGATGCACCCCGGGATCACACAAACCATCACCGCCATCGACGCCTGGGTGTGGGGCCACGGCATGGTGGGGCCAGGGGTCGGGTACCTGTGGGGCGAGAACCGAAAAGAGATGCAGCAGTCCCTGGGAGACCTTCATTTCGCGCACACCGAAATGAGCGGCATCTCGATCTTCGAAGAGGCCCAGTACCGAGGGGTGATGGCCGCCAAGAAAGTCCTGGAGCGGCGAGGATGATCAGGATCAAGAACAACTGGCTGCACGGACCCTGGTTCGATTCGGCGTTCATCCTACTTCCGGCCTTCCTTTCTGTCGGGATGGTCTACCTGCTCAAGGATGGCTCCCACGCTCCACTTCCCTTATGGATGTGGGTGGCACTGGTGATGGGCATCGACGTTTCTCACGTCTACAGCACCTTGTTTAAAACGTATTTCCACTCCGAGGAGTTTAATCAACACAGGAACCTCTACACTCTGGTACCGGTGCTGGTCTTGCTCACTGGAATCCTCGTCTACACCGTCGACTCCAAAACATTCTGGACTCTCTTGGCCTACCTTGCGGTCTTTCATTTCATCCGGCAGCAGTACGGGTTCCTGCGGCTGTACGCTCGCAGCGAGCAAAGTCCACGCCTGGTCCGGAGCATCGACGCTTTCACTATCTACTCCGCAACACTCTACCCGGTGATCTTCTGGCACACCTATCCGCGGGACTTCAACTGGTTCATGGAAGGGGATTTCCTGCTGGGCCTACCAGTGGTGGTAGAAAGGGTGGCCTTCGTCCTGTACCTGCTGGCCATTTTCACCTATCTCACTAAGGAGCTCTACCTGGTGACCGTCAAGCGGGAACTCAACCTCGGGAAGAACCTCATCGTCTTCGGCACAGTTTGTTCTTGGTACGTGGGGATCGTGCTCTTCAACGGCGACGTCGCTTTCACCCTCACCAATGTCATCGCCCATGGGATTCCCTACATGGCCCTGGTTTGGGTGTGGGGGAAAAATAAACAGGCCCGCCACTTTAATAAAAGCTATGGCCCGGCGATTTTCCTGGTGAGCATTCTGCTTTTTGCCTACGTCGAAGAGGGCCTGTGGGCGGGACTTGTTTGGCGGGAGCACCTCGAGGCGTTCGCGGTCTTCACTTCTTTCCCGGAGATCAGCGACAAGGCGACCCTCTCCTGGCTGGTCCCTCTGCTGACACTCCCGCAGGCCACCCATTACGTCCTCGACGGCTTCATCTGGAAGGTCACAGGAACTTCGCGTGGTGTTTGACGTGAGCTTCGATGAACGAAGAAATGAAATAGTAACTATGGTCATAGCCCTCGACGTAGCGGATCTCGAACTGCTGAACTCCGACCCGCAAGTCTTCCGTTCTTAATTCTTTTTCAAAGTATTCATCGGCGAGCCCCTGGTGGACCAGGATCGGGACCGGGTGAGTCTTGCCGGATTTTAAAAGCTCGCAGGCATCGTGCTCCTTCCAGAATCTCTGCTCCGTCCCCAGGTACCCAGTGAAGGCCTTGACTCCCCATGGAATTACCGATGGGTGAGCGATGGGAGAGAAGGCAGAGAGGCTCTTAAACTTCTCAGGATGGCGAAGACCCAGAGTCAGGGCGCCGTGACCGCCCATGGAATGACCCAGCAGTGAAATGTTGGGAACGTTAAATTCTTTTTGGATCAGAGAGTAGAGCTCCTGGGTGAGGTAGCTCTCCATGCGGTAGTGATCTGCGTAGCCCGGGGTCGTTGCGTCTAAGTAGAAACTAGCACCTGAACCAAAGTCGTAAGCGTCGTGTTCCCCTGGAAGATCCAGTCCTCGAGGAGATGTGTCAGGGCAGATGACCATCAGCTGATGCTCGGCCAAGGACCTCTGAGCACCCGCCTTGGTGATGAAGTTCTCCTCGGTGCAGGTCAGTCCCGAGAGCCACATCAGGCAGCCGCGGACTTCGCCAGTCGGGATGAAGGTTGAGAACTTCATCTCCGTGCCGGTGGATGCGCTGGCGTGGGACCAGAACTGCGTGCTGCCATCGAAGGTCTTGTGAGTTTTTAAATTTTTCACGAGAAGGTCACCACGCTGCGGATGCTCTTTCCTTGGTGCATGTAGCGAAAGGCGTCGTTGATCTGCTCGATGGGCATGGTGAAGGTCACCAGGTCATCCAGGTTGATTTCTCCGGCGAGGTACTGGTCAACGTAGCCGGGCAGTTCGGTGCGGCCCTTGACTCCCCCGAAGGCAGATCCCTTCCAGACTCTGCCGGTGACGAGCTGAAACGGGCGGGTAGAAATTTCTTCTCCCGCTGCGGCCACACCGATGATGATGGACTGGCCCCAGCCTTTGTGGCAGCACTCTAGTGCTTGGCGCATGAGCTTGGTGTTACCGACGCACTCGAAGGAGTAGTCCGCACCGCCGTCGGTGAGTTTGATGACGGCGTCCGCGACGGTCCCGTCGATTTTAGTGGGGTTGATGAAATCCGTAGCACCGAACTTCTTTGCCATTTCGAATTTAGCATCGTTGATGTCGATGGCGATGATCTTCTTGGCCTTGGCCATCTTCGCTCCCTGGATCACCGAGAGACCGATTCCGCCCATGCCGAAGACAGCGATGTTGGCCCCTGCTTCGACCTTGGCCGTGTTAAGGACCGCTCCGATACCTGTGGTGACTCCGCATCCGAGCAAACAGACCTTTTCCAGAGGGGCGGTTGGGTTGATCTTGGCCAGGGAGATCTCGGCCACCACGGTGTACTCCGCGAAGGTCGAAGTTCCCATGTAATGGTAGATAGGTTTTCCGTCTTTAGAAAAGCGAGTTGTTCCGTCGGGCATGAGCCCTTTGCCCTGGGTCTCTCGGATTTTCTGACACAGGTTGGTCTTGCCAGAGAGGCAGAACTTACAAGTCTTACACTCAGGGGTATAGAGAGGGATCACGTGGTCACCTTGTTTCAAAGATGTCACTCCTTCTCCGATGGCCTCAACAATGCCGGCCCCCTCGTGACCCAAGATCACGGGAAAGATTCCCTCCGGGTCAACGCCAGAAAGTGTGTAGGCGTCAGTGTGGCAAACACCCGATGCCACGATGCGAACCAAGACTTCACCTTTTTTTGGTGGCGCTAGGTCAACAGTTTCTATGGAAAGAGGTTTGCCTGGACCCCAAGCGACGGCGGCTTTGACTTTCATTGATGGCTCCTCGGAAAATGAAGTCATTCTATGAAAAGAGGAAGCCAAAGAAAAGGTGGGGCAGGCCAGTTTTCTAAAAGTTTAATAGGGGCCATGGTAATAAGTGATATAATCCATCGATCCCAGCATCAATTGAAGGAGTTCCACCCCCGTGAATAAACTTACCACTGCAGCACTGTTACTTCTTATCACGTTTTTCTTCTCTTCCCCCGAGTCGACTGCCTCTACGCCCGCGAAGCTCGCACCACAGCGGGACGTGTTGCTACCGCAGAAAAAAATCATCTTCCTTCCTCCACCCAGTATCAAGCTTCCGCCCAGTGAGACTCCCATCGAAATCCGCAAAATGGATATCAGTGTCGAGGTCTCGGGACTGGAAGCCGAGACCACCACCACCATTACCTTCTTCAACCCCAACGGAAGAGTGATGGAGGGAGAGCTAGAGTTTCCGCTACAGGATGATGCCACTGTCTCCGGGTATGGCCTGGACGTTAGCGGAAAAATGATCGACGGGGTCATCGTCACTCAGGAAAAGGCCCGGGTGGTGCTAGAAACGGAGATGCGCAGGGGAGTGGACCCGGGGACCGTGGAGCACGTGAAAGGAAACTTCTTCCGGACCCGGGTCTACCCGCTTCCGCCACGAGGAGAGCGGACCATTAAGATTGTCACCGTGGGCCCCCTGGTCTTGTCCGGCAAGGACGCGGCGATGCAGATCCCACTTCCTCACAGAGTGAAGTTGCCTGAGCTCAACCTGGAACTTCGGGTGAATTCAGGCACAGTCAAACCAGTGGTCAGTGGTTTTGGGAATCTGACCTTTTCGACCTGGAAAGAAAACTGGCGAGCTACGGCGACGCTCAAGAACGTGGTCCCGGACAACGATCTCTTCCTCAATCTTCCTAAGCTCCCTGCTCAACTGGTCAAGGTCGAAGAGTTCGACGGCGAGCACTTCGTGTCGATCAGTGATTCTGCCGATCTTAAAAAGCAAATTAAGCTCAAGGTTCCCAAGCGCATCGGGATCGCCTGGGATGCCTCCTCCAGTAGGAGCATCGGCTCGCTGGAAAAAGACATTGCCTTTCTCCGCAAGCTCTTCCAAAAGTGGAGAGAGGTGGAGGTGGATGTGGTCATCTTCCGAGACCGGGTCCAACCGACCGAGTCGTTCAAAGTAAAAGGTGCCATGGGTCCGGAGCTGTTCAAGCACCTGGAGCGGGTCTATTATGACGGCGCAACCGACATCGGCCAGTTGAACTTTGAAGTCAGTTCTCCAGTCCGGCAGGAACAGTGGTTCCTCTTTACCGACGGCCTGACCACACTAGGAAAAACTCTGCCGAAGTTCGGCGGGGCGCCGGTCCACGTGGTGGCTTCAGATTCTCAGCGGGACGTGAACCTTCAGAGATTCCTAGCTATGGCCACCGGTGGTCAGTTCATCGACCTGCTTAGCATGGATACCCAAGCTGCGGTGGATTCGGTCACGCATCCTTCGGTTGCACTGCTTCGGGTGGAAGCTCCCAGGGGAGCGCTGGAAGAAGTGCAGACGCGGTACTATCCCGCGGCCGGCAGGTCTCAGGTCTACGCTAGACTCAAACAAGATACCACCGTCACCCTGGTCTACGGGACCTCAGCCGAAGAAACTTCCAGGTCGACACTTCAGGTGAAGAAAAAAGACTCGAAGAAAAATCATATCCAGGCCAGGTCTTGGGCATCTGCCAAGGCGATGGAGCTCTCACTCTTCCCGGAAGCTCATCAGGCGGAGCTGCTGAAGCTCGGGCGGCGCTACAACCTGGTCACGGCGGGGACCTCCCTCATCGTGCTGGAGAGAGTCTCTCAGTACCTCGAGCACCAGATCACTCCTCCGGCGTCGATGCCCCAGTGGCGAGAAGAGTATTCCGCGGCCCTCAAGAAGACTCGGCAGAACAAAGACTCGCTGGCGAGCTCTAAGATCGAGCAAGTGGTGCGGCTGTGGAACCAGCGGGTGGACTGGTTTAACCAGAAGTTCAGCTATGATCCGGATTTTAAATTTGAAAATCCAGTCCTCACCAAAGGCTCCCCGAAGCCGCAGGCCCCCGCACGGGCCATGAAGAACAAGTTTAAAAACACAGACTCGCTGATAAGTGGCGGCCCACCTGACCCATCGATCATCATAAAAGAATGGAACCCGACGACTCCCTACCTCACCGCCATTAAGAAAGTTCCCAAAGAGGCCTACAACGTATACCTAGAGCAGAAAGAAACCTACCGGCTCAGTCCCGCCTTCTACCTCGATAGTGCGAACTACTTCTTTAAGGTCGACAAGAAGCTGGCGGTGCGGATCCTCTCCAACCTCGCCGAACTGAAGCTGCTCGATCCACACTTGCTGCGGGTCCTGGGGTGGCGGCTGCACGAAGCCGGAGACCTCGACCGGGCGATCGAGGTGATGGAAAAAGTCAGGGCCCTCAGACCTGAGGAGCCGCAGTCTCACCGCGACCTGGCCCTGCTTCTCGCGGGCCGGCTGGAGAGAGATAAGAACATCGAAGACGGTGTCGAGGCTGCCAAACTTTTAAACCAAGTGATCACCGGGCAGTGGACCAGGTTCGATGAAGTGGAGGTCATCGTGGTGATGGAACTCAATCACCTGCTCGAACGCATGGAAAAATTAAAGCCGAGGTCGACTAAGAAACTCTCCTTCATCGACCCACGCCTGCGGATTCTGATGGACCTCGACGTCCGCATCACCCTTACCTGGGACGCCGATAACACCGACATGGACCTGCACGTGATCGAACCTTCGGGAGAAGAAGCCTTCTTCTCACACAACCGTACCACCACCGGGGGTCTGGTCTCGAGGGACATGACTGGCGGCTACGGGCCGGAGGAGTACGTCGTCCGCAAGGCCCATGGCGGGAAGTACAAGATCCTGTGCAAGTACTACGGATCCCAGCGGCAGAACGTCATGGGGCCGGTGACGGTGAGTGCCACCGTCATCACAAACTTCGGCCGGTCTAACGAGAAGAGGGAGCTCTTGACCCTGCGCCTGAGCGAGCAGAAAGAACTGGTGGAGATCGGCGAAATAACTTTCGGTAGTCCGCAGGAAGTTAAGGATTAACTAAGACCAAATATTGTTGAGGCTGGTGCAATGTCGAGCAGTTCCAAAAAAAAAGCCGGGTGACTGGCACCCGGCTTGAGTTATGAATCTCTATGAGAGGAGGTGACTAGAATCCGCCTCTACGATTTACACGTCTACCATTTCCACGGCCATCGTTTACACGACCGCCATTTCCACGTCCACCGTTTCCACGGTCATCGTACCCACGGTCATCGTGTCTATGGTCATCGTTTCCACGGTCATCGTATCCACGGTCATCGTTTCCACGGTCATCGTACCCACGGTCATCATATCCACGGTCGTCTCTACGAGTGGATCCACGTGAGAAAGAGTCACAGATCCGAGTTGGGGCCTGGAAGCTGAGAGTTGCGCCAGTGACGACGCCACTTCCAGTCGCGTTGACGTCGATGTGATCCGGACGAACACCTTGTCTATCAGAGATCACCATGTTTCTCCAGTGTGCATCGTCGATGCGGTACGAGCCGCGGCCTGATCGGACTGAGATAGCCGCGCCGCTGTTCTGGTTACGACCAGAAACGTCTTTCCAGGCCATGATCAGCCCATTGTCGGCGCTAACTTCTAAACTCAGACCTGTGATCTGAGCGTCGTCCAATCGCACGCCGCCGATTCTTTCAGCTTCAGTGAGAAGCTGCCCGAGGTTCGCCACTGCGTATCCATGGCCGGTCGGATTGTTGAAGCGTTCGCGAAGACTGATGTTCACACTGCATCTATCAGCAAACACCGAACCTGAAGTTACGGCCACTGTGAGAGCTGCGATTAAATAAGATTTGAAATTTTTCATGATCACTCCATTGTTGTGAGGATTACTTCCGTTGTGAAATACATAACCTGATTATTCACTCAGATACATACACTCTGCATCCATTACAGGGGTGTAACAATATAACTTGCGACGTGGTGCCATTCGGCACTAGAGCGTGAATAATCAGTCGGTTAATGTCGAGTTTTTAGCTCTGAGAGGGGTAAATGACTGCGTCGTTCCTGTACCTGCTGGAATCAAAATGACACCGATATTTTTTTAAAGTGAGGCCCATGCTGAGCACGAACCTCTTCAAAAGCTCTTATCTGACCACACACTCGCCCAGGCTTCCCATTCCTTCCTTGGAGCCGAATTCCATCTCGGCGACTTTCCCATCTATGGATAACGTCACACGATGCGATCTCTTAGATCCCCGGATCTCTTTGATGCGAAAACTCACGTCCGCTTTGAATCTTTCACTGCCACTGCCATTGCCGTGGGTTTGGGCCAGCACAGTTGCGCCCAGCTGCCGGCAGTCGACTAAGGAGTTTGCGCTACTGGTGCACGAATCGGTGGGGAGTTTAATACTAAGGTTGTAGACGTGACCGTTAGTCTCTCTGGCGAGCTGCTCGGAGATCACAGAAGCAAACCCATTCCCGGCCACTATGTTCGCTGTCTGCGCGGTGATGCTAAAGTGGGCCTCGCCGTAGTAGCCTCCGGCGGATAAGCAGTCGATGCCCACGGCAGCTGCGTTGAAGGATGCTGAAAAAATAATGGCCGCAAGAACTGATTTCATGTGATTCCCCTTTTGTTGAGAATTGTTTTACCGTTGGTCGCTTCGGTTTGAGAAGAGCTCGATCGGTATATGACCCATAGGATCTTACCTATAGCAGACCGTAAATTTGCTTTCCAAAAGAGGAACTGTCTTTTATGATTTCTCTTCTTCACAACACTCAAGGAATAAGAAATGAAACTGACGCTACTCCTGGTTCTGCTTTGTGTCCTGGCCTCGTGTGCCTCAACCATGCCCGGCAACGATGCGGAGTCAACCTCTCGCAGTATCTCTGCCTCCGTGTCCATCAACCAGGATCTGTCAGAAGATAATTTTAAGATGTTTCAGGTTTCGATTAAAAACAACACCAACAAGTGGATCGAAATCGATTCAGCGACGTTCGAAACCCTACCAGTCTCAGAGGTCGATGTACTTGTGGGAGAGAAGATGAGTTCCTGGTTCGAAGCCAAGAACCTTGAGAAAAGAGTCAGTGACTACAACACTAGTCTTGTCCTGGGCTCGGTCGCTTTGGCCGGTGCAGCGGTCGCCGTAGGGTCAGGTCACCCGCAGACCTCAGCAGTGGGAGCGATCGCCCTCGGTGGGGCCGTTACCGCTTCCGCGGCCAGAGACTTAATGGAATCGAAGAACCGGGCCCAGTTTCAAAGCCTGTTCCCGGCGACCCATATATTTCATCCGTTCACCATTCCTCCACACAAGGTGGTCCAGCGCTGGATCCTGGTTGAGTTCAAGTCTGATTCCGAAGGAAAAAAGTGTGAGATCGAACTGACAGACGGGGATAAGAATCAGCACTCGCTAGAATTCACCATTTCTAAGTTCGAGTAGCAAGAGGGGAAGGCTCCCCTTTAAGAAAATCCTTAAGTCTTCGCACCCGCAGGGCCCGGATGGCGTCACCAATGGCCTTCCCTGAAAGTGTTGCTGTCAGGTCTTTCGCACTGATGCTCCTGACACATTGGAAGCAGGCTTCCAGAGGTGTTAACCCATTTAGGGGATTCTTATTCTTACCCAGCTCGTCGGCCTTGCAGGCGCCTGCTAAAATCTGCACCAGTTGCGGCTGCCGGAAGGCATCGATTTGGTAGAACATCCGGACAATGGAGTTGGCCTTCATCTCGCCCAGGCGGTGAACCTTCAGATGGTGCCGAGTCACCACCAGGGCAGCTTCGACCCAGTTGCCGGGGACCTTCAGCCGCTCACTCATTCGCTTCACTTCCCGCAGCCCTGATTCCTCATGGCCAATGTGCCGAGGCAGAAGTTCTTTCCTGGTGACTCCTTTGCCCAGGTCATGCACCAGGGCCGCGTACCGCGTGGGGAGGTCTGGAGCGATCTGCACCGAATGATCCAGCACCAGCATGGTGTGAACCCAGGCGTCGCCTTCAGGGTGGTATTCTACTCGCTGAGGAACCCCCACCAGTCTGGCCAATTCGCAGTAATGGGCCTGCAACAGTCCGAGGTCTCGGAGTGTTTCGAAGAAGACGGAGGGCCTGTCGGTGTGCAGAGATTTTCTCAACTCATGGAAGACCCGCTCGGGTGGAATTTCCCTGAGCTTTTCACAAGAAATAGTCCTGCGTGCGAGCTCTAGGGTCTCGGCGGCGATGCTGAACTCCGGGAGCTCTGCCTTGAACCTCGCCAGCCGGTAGATCCGTAACGGGTCGTCGCTGAAGGTCGACTCTGAGACGTGGCGGAGAACTTTATTCTTCAAGTCATCGCGACCCGAGGCGAGGTCGATGATGGTGCCGTCGTCTCTCTGGGCCATGGCATTGATGGTGAAATCCCTCCGGCGCAGGTCGAGCTCGAGGTCAGAAACCAGCACGCACTCGGCGCCAGTGCGGGGATGGAGGAAGATGGGGTAGGTGGTGCCGACCTGAGTGAATCCTTTCGCCACCAGTTCTTCGGTGGAGGAATTTAAAATAACATAGTCCCGGTCCTTGGCCCCTGTCTTCAGCAGGCCATCTCGGACCGCTCCCCCGACGAGTAGTGTTTCCATGAGATCAGGATAGTCTGCTGGACGGGTATGTTCTACCCACTTTTTCTGGCTCCCCATACCAGGGAGAATAATTCTTAAATGTTTTCACTTGAGCTTATCACTAGTTTCTTTGCCCAGATCCGAAACACTCTTAACCTGTAGGACCACTCACAGGCAGGAGTTACCCTCAATGCAAATTCGACAACACATCCTTGCAGCGGGCCTGCTGCTAAGCTCTCCAGTAACTTTTTCGAGCTCCTATGGACCGGCCCCCCAAGCCCTGGGTCACTATGGTTCTCTGACGGCTTCCCCCGCCTTGGTCCTGAGGACTCCTCACGGCTTTAAGATGTTGGCAGACCCTGACACCGCTAGTTCCAACGTAGCTCCGAAGGGGACGGCTCAGCTCAAGGCCGCCGCAGTCTCAACGGAGAATATCCTGGCCGTGCGCCTGCAGTTCCCGGACCTCACGGCCCAGTCCTGTGGCACCAGCGAACTCGAGACCACACTGTTCGCCGAAAGCAACTCCCTTTCCTCCTACTTCAAGGAAATGTCCCGGGGAACGGCGACCATCCAAGGGAAGGTCCATCCAGAGGTCATCCAGGTCACCACCAAACCGGACTGCTCGAATCCCAACGACCCGCAGCTGCTATGGAGGTCGGTGAGTACTATGGCCAACGAGGCGAAGAATCTTTTGAACTCGAGAGGTGTCAACGTCTCAGCGTATAACAAATTCCTTTACTACCTGCCGGCCGGAGTGTGCGTGACGGGCTACGGTGACGGGACCCTCAAGCAAGGCTACTTCAGTGGCGACTGGTGCAAGAGCCTACCCGTGACCGTCCACGAGTTCGGTCACATGATCGGTCTCAATCACGCCTCGAGCGCCGATGTCCAGTACCCCACCATGTCCCAGGAATACGGGGACGCTTCTGACGTGATGGGGTACTCTAACTACCCTCTTAAAGGAATGAACGCCATCAATAAGATCAGACTCGGTTACGTCTCCGACGCCGAGATCGTGACAGTGACCGCGGACGGCCAGTCACATACGATCTCTACGGTGAGTCCGCCACTGCTGGATGCCGGAAAACCGGTGGTGCTCCGGTTCGAGGACCTGCAGACCGCTTATCCCATATTCCTGTCCTTCCGTCGGCCAAGTGGCTTCGACTCCGGACTTGCTCCGTCGTTCTTCAGTACCCTCTCCGTGCATAGCTTAAACCGCTACTCACCCTCGAAGTCCTGGTTGATCGCAAACGTCGCCGTCGGACAGCAACTCGAGACGCCCAATGGTTCGAAGATCATCCTGGAGAGCATCACTGCGGACCGCGCGGTGGTGAAGGTGACCAGAGACGGTGTTCAGCCTCCTCCGACCAACGTCTGTGTGAGATCTGCGCCGTCGCTCACCTTGCCGGCCAACCTCAACCTCACCGCCGGCGACTCTCAGGAAGTGGATCTCCAGGTCAGAAACACCGACAACGCCTACTGCGAGGCCACCAGCTTCACCGTAGCACTCAAGGCAACCTCACAGTTTTTCGGCGAGTTCACTCCGGCCTCGCTGTCGCTGGAAGCGGGCGAGAGTCGGGTGGTGAAACTGAGACTGACTCATCTTTCCGGTACCGGGAGCCTGAGCTACGCCGTCGCTCTTTCGGGCCACCCGAGCGGCACGAAAGAAACTACCGCCTCGGTAACGGTCGCGGCGGCGGTTGACCAATGCCTCCGGAACGCGCCGGTGCTGTCGTTCACATCCGCACTGAGCATCACGAAATTTTCAACGAAAGAACTCAACGTCACCGTGAGCAATAAAGACAATTCTTATTGCCCTGAGACCACTTTCACACTGGGCTTGAGTCCGACCACCCAGCTCTCCTCTCAGTTCGCTCCCGAGTCGCTGAGCCTGGCCCCGGGCGAGTCTCAGACAGTGCGCCTGGCCCTGCGGCATCTCTCTGGAACCGGTTCGCTCGGGTACGTCGTGGAACTTTCCGGACACCCGCTGGGAGTGAAAACCCGCAGTGGGACCGTCAATACCCTCACGCCTGCGTCGAACGTCCGGGGGAAATTCTATAGCGCCTGTCCCTATGTTTACCTTGCCTGGGACCTACCTGTGAGCGCTCCCTGGAGCTACTTCCGGATCTACCGCAATGGTGTGAGGATCGGGTCTCCCAAGGTGAAATACTACCGGGACCTGCGGGTGACCACAGGTCTTCACAGCTACTACGTCAAGGTTACCGATAGCAGTGGGAACACCTCGCTGCGGTCGAGCAAGGTCTCTGTGAATGTCACCAGTTCTACCGGCAGCTGTCGGTAGAACTGGTGTAGGAAGTCAAGAAGTTCATCTCAGTCCTTTATCAACGGTAGCTTGATCACGAAGCGGGTGTGCGGGGAGTCCTGATCATAGACGAGGCTCCCCCCGTGGCCTTCGATGATTCCTTTCGAGATGCTCAGACCCAGGCCGGTGCCTTGTCCGATGTCCTTGGTGCTGAAGAAAGGTTCCAGCATCTTCTCAGACACCTCCGGAGAGATCCCGGAGCCACTGTCGGTGATTGAAATCTGGAGGAAGTCGTCCACCGCTAAAGCAGCTGATCTCCACCCATTTCTGAGGAAGTTTTGCGACGGCGTCGAAGGAATTATTCAGGAGGTTCAACAGGACCTGCGCGATCTGTGAGGGACGGCAGTTGATGAACAGAGACCTCGGAGAGTCCATCCGGATCTCGACTGAATGATTTTTGAATTTTTCTTTGCAGAAGGAAAGGGTGCTGCTCATCAGTTCACCAACGGACGCCAGCTCCCGAGGGTCATTCTCCGCGTTCCGGGAGAACGTCCGCAGTCCCCGGATGATGGTGACGATCCGTTGGATGGTGGTGTTGATGGTATCGATCTGGTCCTCCATCACGGATCGGTCGATGCTTTCAGTCTTTAGAAGACTCTTCATGACCAGCGACGAGCCGACGAGGATGGCGAGAGGATTATTGATCTCGTGGGCGACCCCCGCGGCCATCTCTCCCAGGGACGACATCTTGGCGGAAGCGATGAGTTTGGACTTCTGCAGTTCCAGCTTCACCAGGCTTTTTTTAATCTCCGTCACATCACTGGCAACAAAGTAGAGCAGTCCTTCGCTCGCAGTGGCCACCGATCTCCATTCCAGGAATCTGTAGTCCCCATTTTTACACAGGTAGCGGTTCTCGAAGTTCAAGAGGTTGTTTCCGTTTTTAAGAGTCTCGTAGACACTTAGAGTGGAGGCTTTGTCATCGGGGTGGACGAGGTCTATAAAAGGGATCGAGGTCAACTCCTGCTCGGTGTACCCGAGGATCTTGGAGAACGCAGGATTAACCTTCTTGAAATAACCGTCGGAGCCGGCGATCCCCAGCAGCTCCATCGACTGGTTGAAGAAAGAACTCAGTTCCATATGAGATGCGTGAAGCTCTTTGTTCATCTTGTAAGTCAAAGTCACGTCCAGCGAACTGCCGATGATCCTAATAGGGTACCCGGAGTCATCCCGGAGAAGCTTCTGCCGGTTGTGGATCCAGACCGGTTCATTTTTCACGTTCAGCATGCGGTAGGTGCCTTCGCTCAAGCCCTTCTCGAGGCACTCCAGGTTCAGGTCTGTCGCCAGGTGCCGGTCTTCGGCGTGAACCAGGCTGAACCAAAACGAAGCATCGTTGTAGAATGCTTCGAGGGGATATCCGAGCAATCTTTCCGTCGGAACTTTATTGGCGTAGATGAGTTTGTAGCTCGGCACTTCAAGCAGCCAGTTGGAATCGATACTGTTTTCCAGCATAGAGTGAAAAGTTCTGAGGTTATGGTCCATTCATAAATTAAATAAGAATTCTAGAGGGATGTCCAGCGATGTCGAGAGGGCCGCGGGAGATTAAACTAAATTATTATGACAGGCCTTGGGAGATTTAGTCTTGTGACACTCTGTTTTCTTAAGTTATACTCAGGCCATGTCTCTCAGAATAATCTATTTTCTCTCGCTCATCCTCTCCAGCGTCTCTGCCCAGGCGGACGACCAACCGGCACTGCTTTCATTCTGCCAACAGTCGGTGAAGAAGCTCCCGGGACTCGATGCTCTGGTAAACTTTTCCGACCTGTGTAAACTCGCTCAGAAGAAACACAGCTGCACCAGCGAGAAGGGCCAGCCGATTTTTTACTTCGAAAAACTAAACCAAAACCCATCCGCAAAGAAGATCCTAGTGATCTCTTTGGTTCACGGGGACGAGCCCGCTTCGGGCGCCGTTGCATTTACCTGGGCCAACCGTCTGCTCAATCTTAAAGACTCCAGGAACTCCTGGCGGATCATCCCCATCTTAAACCCAGATGGGTGGGATAAGAACACACGCATGAACGCCAATGGGGTGGATCTCAACCGGAACTTCCAGACCAGCGACTGGGACTACTCCGCTAAAGGTTACTGGGAAAAAAATGAGAAGAAAGATCCCCGACGGTTCCCGGGAACGACCGCCGCAAGTGAGAAAGAAACAAAGTGCGCCACCGAGCACTTGAGTGAGTTCGAACCCGATATGGTGATCGCGATCCACACTCCCTACGGTTTACTTGATTTCGACGGACCTCAGCTGAAGTTCCCCAAGTTCCCCGGCCTACCCTGGAAGCAACTAGGACATTTCCCCGGAAGCATCGGGAGGTTCATGTGGTACGACCGGAAGGTTCCAGTTCTTACTATCGAGCTCGAGAGCGCAGACATCCTAGCATCGACGCAAAAAGTTTTTGACCTCCAGGACCTGACGGGTCTGGTGACCATCAAGTCGCTGGAGTTCCTTCAGCAGAGCTCTTTCGAAGATTATAAAAAATAAATCCGTTTCACTGTAGCTGGGCCAGCGAATCTCCCTCGTGCCTAGTGAGTGTCTTCTCGCTGGAGATGAACTGCAGGATCATCTCGCAGATCTCCTCCGCGTGGGTCCACGGGATGCCGTGGGAGCCGCCGCTGATGACCCGCAGGTCTGCGTTTACGTACCCGGGTATCAGCTTGGATGTGGCGTCGATGGGAAGGATCTGATCCTTGTCACCGTGGATGACCATCAGCGGGACGTCGATCCTGGGAAGGTCATGCCGGAAATCGGTGAGCCAGGTGTCGACGCACTTAAAGAACGCCACCGGCGCCGAAGAACTCGCCAGGTTGAAGTCGGCGCGGAGTTTTTCTTCACTCACTCCGTGAGACAGGATCCCGAGGTTGTAGAAGTTTTTTAGGAATTCGGTGATGAAGGCGTAGCGGTCTTTTTTAATGGCGGCTTCGAAGCCCTCGAAGACTTTCTTCTCTACACCAGTTTTATTCTCCGGGGTCTTCAGCAGAAAAGGTGGGATGGGGGAGACCAGCACGGCGCACTTTACTTTCTGCGAACCGTACTTACTGAGGTAGCGGACCACTTCCCCGGAGCCCATGGAATGTCCAACGAGGGTGAGGTCCGTCAGCTCAAGGTGTTCGATCAGCGCGTGCAGGTCGGCCGAGAAGGTTTCATAGTCGTAGCCAGTGGCCGGTCTGCTGGAGTTGCCGAAACCTCTGCGGTCGTAGGTGATGACCCGGTACCCTTTCTCTAGAAAGAAGAGCACCTGTTTCTCCCAGGCAGCACCGGAGAACGGGTAACCGTGGATCATTAGTAACGCTTCTCCGCTTCCGTGGTCTTCGAAGTAGATCTTAATGTCTTTGGTATTTTCCTGACCGACAGCTATAAACGGCATAAGCCCTCCTTTTAAAACCCCAATCCGTTTAGGGTACTGCGATCCGCAAGAACAGAACATAAAAATGATTCGGACACCGGAGAGAAGCAGGTAAGTATTGGCCACAGCAAACCACTTCGCTACTTAACCTAGATCATAACAATTTATGGTGGGGCCAACACCGCAACGTTTCTGATGGTCCTCTCAGATTAATGCTTAGCATTTAACAAGGAGCGTACTTCATCTTAATGAATCTTTGGTTTCAGATGCTGTACGGAAAAGAATAATTTCAGTAGATCTTAGTGATGAAAAAAATAACTAAGCGTTTTACTAAAGTAATTTTGGCCCTTTCCTTTTTACTGATGACAGGAGGGAGTTTTGCTCAGGCAGTCTGGATCAATTATACGCCTAGTGGTGACATTAAACTCGACTGGGATGATTACATCAAAGTCCTCGAACCTAAGTTCAAAGAAGCATCTCCCAATCTAAGTGACCTGAAGTTTGCGATCGTCATGAACGGCTCTGACCTCTCCGGCGCCACAGAACTTTCTTGGAAGACCAGGCAGTTTGTCCTACCTGCTCCCTACGATCAGGTGGATTTTTTCCTTGAAGTCAGGAACAAGCAAAAGAAAACGATTCACCGCTCTCACCTGATCCTGCGGGAGGTCCACGACGGCCAGATCGTGGCACCGGAGAGTTTCACCAACCTCGTCACCAATTTCCCTTTTAAGTTCAAGCTTCCCAAGAGCTTGAAAAAATCTACCGGCTACCGCGGTATCCTCTCCGACGTCTCCTACGACCTTGGTTACAAGAAGATCAGCTGGGTGCTGAAGTCAGACGCTGACCCGGAGATCCGGGCCCTTTTGGAGAAGCTGCAAGGAAAGTTCAACATCCAGATAAAAATGGACGATGAGGGGACACCGAAAAGTGTTCTCATCAAGAGTAAACCGGGTGATCAGGTGCTGGCCGAAGTGGCGCCGAAGAATTTCTATTTCAAAGTCGACGCTGCTTTCAGTGGCAACTCTTTTTTCTGGGACGACATGCTCGTCTCCCTGGCGACCATCTCTCACCATCCTTGGCTGGTGCGGTCAACCATGCAGTTCTGGCTTGATGTTCAAGAGGCCAATGCCGGTCTGATCCCCCGAGAAGTCCGTAAGGCGAATCTCAAGAGCCTGTGGTTCCACGACATGATCGAGATCGGTCGCCCGACCAGACCGAACCTGGAACTAATAAACCCGTACCTCATGGACTGGGTCGCCGAAGAACTCTACACCTTTGAGCCGAGTAAAGAGAATCTTCAGATCCTAAAAAAGGTCGCAAAGTCCATCGAGGACTACACGGTCTGGATGAAGGAAAACCGCTCTGTTTACGGAAGCGATGGGAGATGGCTAGGATTCGTCATCAGTGCCCTTGGTTCTGGGCTCGATGACTCCCGCGGCCGGCGAGGGGATTACTATACTCCGGAAGCCTATCACTCGGCGTGGGTGGATCTACTGGCCCAGCACATCTCCATGCAGAAGCACCTGGTGACTTGGTACGGAAGATTCCTGGAAGAGGGAACAGCATCCACCGCCCTTAAAAAAGAATGGACTGCCCGCAAGCAGGCCGCCTGGAGGGAAGTCGCGGAGAAAGAAAAACTTCTCAATGAACTCTACTGGAATGAGAAAGAAGCTTTCTACTTTGACCTGATCCCAGACGGTAACGGAGGACACAAGCAAGACACGGCCTACTTCACTATCGGCGGTTTCTGGCCACTCTACTCCGGAAGTTCCACTCCTGAGCAAGTCAAAAAGATGATCAAGACCCAGTTCACTCCAGAGCACTTCGGAGGGAGATTTCCTTTCCCAGCGAATTCCCGCCACGCGATCCCGCGAGAAGATCTTGAAAACGATGGCTACTGGGCCAAGTGGTCTCATTGGCCTAGCATGGCGGCCGTCATCATGGAAGGGCTGCACCAGTACGGTGAGCACAAGCTCGCTTCCGAACTCACTTTCCAGTTCCTGCGAGGGATGGAAGAGGCGAGCACCACCACCATCGCCGAGTTCTACGGAGAGTACTTCGACGGAGACGTACTGCGGTCACGCATCGGTCGCCACGGGTCCCACATCACTCGCCTGGACTTCGCCGGGTGGAGCAAGGTTCCTCCGTTGTACATGCTGCTGAAGTATGGCCTGGGTTTCAAGCCCCAGGTAGACGGCACCGTACTTTGGAACCCGGAGTTCGAGTTGGCACCCGGTGAGAAGCTAGAAGTCAGTAACCTGATGATCCACGGGAAGCGCATCAACCTCGGTCTGTTGAAAAACGGCGAAGGGGTCTACGTGTTCAAGGGACTCGAATAGTTCGGAGTAACTGGACTTAACATAGGTACTTACCTATGGGAGGGATTGTTTCCCAGGGATCCTTCAACGGTTAGCTGTGGTCTATAACTAGCTTCACCAAAGGAACTCTCATGAAGACATTCGCTTTACCAACTCCTCCTCAGAAAATGAATAACCGAAGAAACTTTCTAAAACTCGCGGGCCTCGGTGGCGTGTCTTCGCTGCTCACCTTCAGTGCGGCCCAGGCGCTGGACCAATGTGACTTCAGGCCCACGCCGAAACAACCACTGGGACCGTTTTACCCACGACAGTTTCCCATCGACAGCGATACCGACCTGACCAGAGTCGCGAATTCCACTCAGCTCGCAACCGGTCAGCGGGTCATTGTCACCGGAACCGTCACTGATGAATTCTGCCGGCCAGTCGCAGGCGCCATCGTGGAGATCTGGCAGGCCTGTGAGTCCGGAAAGTACAACCATCCGTCGGACACCACCACCACCCCGCTGGACCCGCACTTCCAGTACTACGGGATGATGAAGACTAATGAGAAAGGGGAGTACTCCTTCAAGACCATCAAACCCGGAGCGTACCTCGCTTCCGAGAACTGGAGAAGACCTCCGCACATTCACTACAAGGTGAACCTGCGCGGGTACCGGGAAGTGGTGACTCAGCTCTACTTCGAAGGGGAAAGGCTCAATCAGAACGACCTGATCATCCTCGACCTTGCCCCCGCGGACCGGAAAAAGCTTGTGATTAAGTTTGAGAAAACGACCGTCGCTGGCGAAGAAGTCCTGAAGGGCCAGTTCGATCTGACCCTGATCAAGCGGTAATTATTTCTTCTGCAGTAACCTTCTCGCAACGAAGGCCTTCAGTCTCGCGCTGGCGCTGGTATCGGCCGGTGCGAGGTAAGGAAACTTCTGCGACACTTCCCGGTACGGTCTGTCGATCCCGTCTCGGAGTCGCGCTCCGTTTCCGGCGTTCACGTAGTAAGTAAAGAGCGTGTCCATGATGTCATCTCCGGGACGCCGGCCACCGCAGCTCTGGTGGGGGACACCGGCCAGCAGAGCTCTTTCGATTTCTAGGAAGTAGTCTCGCCCACACGGCTTACTCATGTCCACCACTAGGAAGTCATCTAACAGGATAGAAACCAGCGATTCTTTCATGACCGGGTTCCAGTCCATCTTTCCATCGAGCCCGTCGTAGTAGCTGATGTTGTTCACCAACCGGCCATGAAATTTCCCCGAGAGTGTTCTCGGATCCTGAAACGGAGCGAGTTGATTAAAGAGGTCCCGCAAGTCTTCACGGTCCTGAGGCACCAGACTCACGTTGGTGATCTCGGGCCTTCCGACCCGGTCAAGCCGTCTCACCGGCATCCCGGGCCCATCCTGAGTGAGAGTCTGGGCCGCGAGGGCCAGGGTCTTACTGTGAGCTGGTCCGAGGGCAGCTCTCAGGTCAAGATCCATCACGATGCTCAGGACGTTCATCTGGTCCATGGTGTTTGAGCTCTTAGCAGCGGGGATGGTGTGCTTATTACTTACGGCCAGGGCCCAATCGGAGTTAAAGAAAAAAGGATCAGACCTCAGACCCGCGAAGAGGCGCATGGGTGAGGAACTCGTCTCTGGGCCCAGGTGATTCACCTTTGCCGTTGCCTTCAACCCCCGGTCGCTTAAGCATTGGACGGCGTGCTTGTCGTGGTCGTAGGGTGTGTAGAAGCTGCAGGAGATGCGAGTCCCGGCGCTTGCCTTGATGCTTGTGCCAACGGAAGCTTCCCTCAGAGAGATTTCGTAGCTGACCTTATCGGCGAAGTGCCCGTTGGAGGGAACGATGGGGTATGTGTTCAGGATCACCGTCAGGAAACCGGGTTTTCCCGGGGTCGGGAAAGCGTAGAGGTCGGTGATGTCGGAGACCGCGTGTTTGGTGGTGATGGGTCCGTCGATGTGGTCACTGGCCATGCTGTTGGAACTGAGTAGAAGGAGAGTCAAGAGTGTGAGTGTTTTCATGGAGGACTTGTAACACAAGTCAAAGGCTTTGGCGCTTAAGTTTTTTAACTACCTGGTCATGCGAGTGATTGATTTAAGGGTAAAAGTTACAAAAGTTAAATTGCTCGCGATTTCAGTCTCCTCTTTGGAAGAGCTCTCATGCTTACGGATCAAGGAAAGCATAAGCCTATGCGGAGCGATTGGCAAAGTTCTCTACCGGACTAGTTTGAAGAGTTTCTCTTTGTAGGCGTCGAAGTGTTCGTGGTAGTCACCGAGGTCTTTGACGATGGTGTGTGCGTGCAGCTTCGACGGCTCCACGAACTGATCGTGCATGGGTTTGACCTGATTCAAGAACTGCGCTTTCACTCCCTCCGGCGTCCGTCCGCGCTCGCTGACGTCTCGCTCGAGCCGTCGCTGGAAGCGAAGGGACTCGGGGGTATCAAAAAAAATCATCTCATCGAACTGATCGCGCAGGTAGTCCGGGTGGAAGATGAGGATCCCGTCGACGATGACGACGGCGGTGGCCGAGACCCGCAGCTGGTCTCTAAGCCGGGTATGCGTTTTGAAGTCGTAGACCGGGATGTTGGTGTCCTGACAGGTCTTGAGCTCCGCCAGGCAGCTGGCCAGCAGCCGTAGGTCAAGGCTCTCCGGGTGATCGAAGTTCACGGAACCACCGTCGTGGTCGAATCGGTGAGACTGGTCGATGTAGAAATTATCCTGGTAGACGATGACGGCCTGATCTCCCAGGGCCTCTTTCAAGGCCTGGGCGAAGTAGGTCTTCCCGGAGCCGGAGCCACCGGCGACGCCCAGGATGAATGTTTTATTTGGTCTGGTAAAGCCTGTCACCGGCGTCTCCTAATCCTGGAACGAGGTAACCGTTCTCGGTCATTTCCATTTCCACGTTCAGGGCAAAGATCTTCACGTCGGGATGAAAATGCTCCAGACGTTTCAAGGCGTGGTCTGAGGTGAGCACCGAGAGCACCTTGATCGGACCGGTGTGGTAGCTCTTCAAGCGGTCGATGGCCGCGAGGATGGTGTCGGCAGTGGCGATCAACGGGTCACACAGGAGCACCGTTCTTCCCTTCACGTCTGCCGGAAGCTTAAAGTAGTACTCGACGGTGTTGTGGATGAACTTGTCCCGGTAGATCCCGATGAATCCGGTGGAGGCAATGGGGATCATCGATAGGACTCCGTCCAGCATGCCATTCCCGGCCCGCAGGATCGCCACGGCCACCGGTGGATTCATGATCCGTTCAATCTTGGTGGGGGAGATGGGTGTTTCCACTTCCAGCACATCCATCTGATCCCAGTCTTTCATCGCTTCGTAGGCGAGCAGCTTGGAGATCTCGGTCATCAGGCTGCGGAAGTCGGCGGAGTTGGTGGTCTTGTCCCGCAGGTGACCGAGCTTGTGGCTCAGGAGCGGGTGTTTTAGGAGCGTGAGATTTTTATACATAGGTTTCCTCTAGAAAACTGTTCCATCACTTTTAATATTGAGCGGGGGTGTGCCTCCGGGTCTGTTGAGAGCGGCGATCTTGCGGCCGGCCCACCAGGTGCCTCCTTCCAGGACTTTCGCCAGAGGGAACTCCTGAGGAGTTTGTCCCAGGCGTTTCTGGATCTGGGCACCGACCAGGTCTAGAAGGTAAACGGTGAGAGCTCTCCATTCGATGATGAGGTCACTCTCTGGTCCCCAGGTCTCTTGCTGGTCTTTTTTGTTTTTGAAAGTTAGCACTCCCGCGTCCAAGAACAGTCCACCGTTTCTATACTCCGGCAGACCGGTCAAACCTTCGATGCCTGTGACGGTGATTCCGGCGTCGATCAAGGGTTCCACCAGAGAGTAGGTCATCCACTGAGATAGTTTGTGAAAGGCAATCAGGCCGTACCTGGAGTGAATCCAGGCATCGCCCAGGTTGACTCCGTTCAACGTTTCCCTTCCGGGCCAGATGGGTCCGAGTCCGTCCAGCACTCCTCGCAGCAGCGCTGTGGCGGGGATTGTTTTTCCATGTTTGCCTATGAGGTAGTCGATCAGGTTTCCGGGTCTGCCGTCTTTGAAAATAGTTTTGTTCTCCAACGCTCCACCTAGGTTCTTTAAAAGTCCGGTTCGGCCTTCCACGCCCACCAGCGGATTCTCCGGCGAGACCTGGAAGTATTTTTCTATCAGGGAAGGAGTAACATTCTTCAGTCCGGAAGCGGTGGCCTGCAGGGCGCTGCCGTCGTCACTGAGGGAGCCGGCCATGAATAAATGGAAGCTCGCCACTCCGAGGCCTTCGGAGCGGGTGTATTCTTTTTTAGTTTCTTTCTCAAAGAACTTCCACTCTGGACCGGCCCCGGCGTCCAGCAGGACTGAGGGGATCACCAGGTCCCACTTCACCCGCGCCTGTTCCAGCGGATCCAGGTGCTTGATCTTGTCGTCTAGCCAAGCGGAGCGGTCAACACCCCCCGGCCGAAAATGGCCCCAGCGGGAGTGGAACGGGATCTTCAGGTCCGGGTAGTTTTCCTTGATGATGTCCATCACGAAATCCACCGTCTTGTCGAGCCGGTCCGGATGGTAGGTGAAAGAGGTCCTGCCAAGCTTGGTTTCTTCGAAGATTTTCCTGGCGCCGTCGCGGATGCAGACCGGGGAGAGGAGGTAGTCGAGGTCGCTCATGTGATGTCCCGCCCTTTCACTTTCTGTAGGTCCTCGGCGCTCTTCGGTTTCTCGGTGTTGAAGTACCCGGCGGCTTTCTTCGCTTCCATCTCCACCTGCGCGTCCACCGGGATGAGTCCGTCCGGAATGGAGACGCGGTTGATGACTTCGATCCCGGAGTCGACGATGGCGTTGTATTTCATGTTGGACATCGAGTGGAGGCTGTGGATTTTTTTGATGCCGAAGAAGTGGAGCACGTCTGGCATGAATTCCTGGAAGCGGGCGTCTTCGACCCCGGCCACGCATTCGGTCCGCTTGAAATAAGTAGCAGCAGAGTCTCCCCCTTCCTGCCGTTTGCGGGCGTTGTAGACCAGGAACTTGGTCACCTCACCCAGAGCACGGCCTTCCTTCCGGTAGTAGGCCACCAGTCCCACGCCGCCTCGCTGAGCGGTCTCCGCTGCGTGCTCGATACCGTACATCAGGTACGGCCTGCAGGTGCAGATGTCGGAACCGAAGACGTCGGATCCATTGCACTCGTCGTGGACTCTGCAGGAGAGCTCGACCTCTGGGTTGGAGAGGTCCTGTGGGTTGCCGAAGATATAAACGGTGGTGGAACCGATGGGTGGGAGCCAGACTTTCAGGTCAGGCCTGGTGATGAGCTCGGGGTACATGCCGCCGGATTCCTGGAAGATGATCCGCCGGAGCACACCTTCTTCCACGTTGAGGCGTTTGGCCATGCCGGGAAGGAACCACACCGGCTCGATAGCAACTTTGGTGACTTTGATGTCCATGTTCTCTTTAATGATTTTCCCATCAGGCTTGAGCCGTCCGGCGCGGATGGCGTCGTGGATCTCCGGGATCTGCAGGTGGGCCTGGGTCACGGCGATGCTCGGTCTGATGTCGTAGCCCTTTTCAAATAAGCTGCTGAAGTTATCATGAGGATCCAGACCCCAGGGATCCAGGGAAACGATTTTCGTTTCATCGTACCAGGAAGGGTAGGGACCGAGCTTCACCGGAGAATGAGTGTTGTGCAGGTCAGGCCGGTGGGTGGTGAGGAATTTCCCACTGGCGATGGAAAGTGCTCGGTAGACGGTGTAGGAGCCGGAGTGAGTCCCGATGGCGTTGCGGGCCTTGGGGTTTGTTTGCGAGGCCACCACCGGTCCGCGCTTGAGCGGGTCTTTGTTTCCCCAGTCCAGAGTCAGGGACTCTGGGTATTTTAGGTTCGAGTGGGTGGCCAGGACCACGTGTTCTTTTCGTTCAGCAATCTTCGACATACGGCTCCTTACGACATCCAGTTGTTGTCGTTCTGTTTTTCCCATTTCGTTGTGACTTTCTTGATATCAGACCAGAAGTTCAAGCTGTGTTCTCCGGTGATGTCCCCGGAGCCGAACTTGGAAGAGCCCACGCCGCCGAAGGAGAACGGCTCTCTCGGAACCGGCACTCCGACATTGACTCCCACCATCCCGGCCTTGGCCTCACGGATCACTCGCTCGGCCAGGGCCCCCGAATTGGTGAAGACCGAACACGCGTTGCCGTAGTCGCTGGAGTTCTGGATCTCCATGGCGTGACTGATGTCTTTGCAGCGGATGACCGAAAGGATGGGGCCGAAGAGCTCCACCGACTGGGCCTCCGAGCCCGCTTGGACGTTATCCAGGATAGTCGGTCCGATCCAGTTACCTTCTTCCATTCCCACCGGAGCTTTTACTTTCCTTCCGTCCAGGAGAATTTTCGCACCTTGCTTTTCTGCTTTGCCGATAGCTTCGACCAGGTAGTCGCGCTGAGCGCGGGTGATGATGGCACCCATGTCTTTTCCGAGTTGCAGTGAGGCGGCCCGGGTTTGGATCTTCTCAATATGTTTTTCTACGTCTCCCACCGCCAGCAGGACAGAGGCGGCCATGCACCGCTGGCCCGCGCAGCCGGTGAAGGAATCGGAGATCCCGACCCCCGCGATTTCCGGGTTGGCGTCCGGGAGCAGGACGATGTGGTTCTTGGCCCCTCCGAGGCACAGCGCCCGTTTCCCTAGAGAGGTGGCCTTGGTGTAGACGAGCTTGGCGATCTTGGTGGACCCCACAAACCCAATGGCCTTGACCTCGGGTGCTTCGATGATCGCATTCACCGTTTCTTCTCCACCGTGAAGCACAGTGAACAGGCCCGGGGGGAGACCTGCTTCTTTAAGAGCGTTGGCAATTTTTATTGAAGTCAGAGGAGTTTTATCTGACGGTTTCCAGACGTACGAGTTTCCGAGTCCCAAGGCGATGGGAATGGTCCACATAGGAACCATTGCCGGAAAATTGAAGGGAGTGATGTTGGCGACAACACCCAAGGGTGTTCGGCGGTATTCGCAGCTCACTCCACGGGAGACTTCCTGCCGGCCACCGGTGTCGATGTTTTGTAAGGAGAGCGCGTACTCCAGAACCTCGATGCCTTTCATCAGACCGGCCCGGCCTTCCTCGAAAGTCTTTCCGGACTCGCTGGCCTTGAGGTGGGAGATCTCCTCCAGGTCTCTGAGCAAGACGTTCCGGAAGTTAAAGAGGATCTTTGCCCTTTCTTTCAAGGGTGTGCGACCCCAGTCAACCTGAGCGGCGGCGGCGGCCTTGAGGGCCTGTTTAATCTGCGCGAGAGAAGGGAAGGAAACTTCTCCGATTTTTTTTCCATGATAGGGCGATGTGATGGAGTGGGTCCCAGCGTCGCCTTTGATCCATTCGCCGTTGATGAAATTAGCGCAAGAGACCACTTCCTGAGGTATTTTTAAAGACATGCTTTATCCTTACGTAAAAAATCTAAGAAGGTAACGTTAGTACAGGCGATGGTTTTTGGGAATAAAACAAGGAAAATTAATCCTGACCACTTCTGTCAAGTGAGTTGATTCCTCTCCTAAATATGCGTATTGCGCTTATACTTTTGAGGTAGGCAAGCCTCATATTTTTAGGGACCAATGAATATTTTAACCAAATCCGCAATCGCAGTTATCCTGACCGGCGGATTGATTTTCATCTACCTGAAAATCTCCTCTCGCTGGGACGATCCGGTGATGGCGGCTATCGAAGACTGCAAGAAAGAGAGTGGGGCTGCCTCTGTGGGCCCCGGAACCATACCGAGTGAAGAGATACGTCAGAAGATGCGGAAGTGCATGCAAAGTAAAAATGTAAGAATCAACAGTGACCAACCGAGGAAGACCCCTCCGGACCACGCTACGGCCCAGGCCGCCGCCATCGCGTGCTTGGAAGAGAATGGTCTGCACCACCCTGAGAAATCTCCCAGACCACCGACCCCAGAGCAAGCCGCGAAGATGAGACTCTGCATGGAAAAAAAAGGGATGAGAGCACAGAAGAGACCCGGAGAGAGTCGCAGGATCCACCATCAGGAAGCCTTCGACGCCTGCCTGCTTGCCACCGGCCTGAAGAAGCCGGGGGAAACGCCGAAACAACCTACGGACGCAGAAAAAGAAAAAATGACTGCTTGTCTCATCGGCCGCGGAATTAAAGTGCAAAACCGTAACTAGCGTCCTGCCACTTCCCGGATTTACAAAAAGAAAAATTTAGCAGAACCTTTGAAGCCCGATAGCTGAACTTCAAAAGGTTTTCATATGATCTTGCTCGCACCGTTGATCGCTTCCACCATGGCCTATGCCGAAAGTTTCAACCTCCGCTGCAAGGCCGTCTACAACTCGGAAGTGATCCTAGAGAGAGACGTCACCCTGGAACTCAAGCAGAGAAACTTAAAGATCGGAGGCACCGAACCGTTCGAGTTCATCCTCAGCTCCAACGGAGACAAGAAGATCGAACTCCAGGCCTACAACAATTGGGAGCCGGCACGCAGTTATGCCACGGCCACACTTACCGCTGCGGATTCGTTCGTTGAGCTGAGCATTTGGAAACGAGAATACCTGATGGAGGCCCGCTGCACGCTTCTGCCCTGATCACTGCGGGTCCGTCGCGTCCAGGATGTCCGCTGCCTTCCAGAACGGGAGGTCCGCCACCAGCTCTTGCAAGAGAGAATCAAACTGCGTCTGAGCCGCTGGCCGGCGCTCCGGTGAGGAAACTCCGTCGGCGGTCTGGCGCCACTGCGGCGAAAGTGCGAGCCGGCTTCTGATGGCCGCGGTGAAGAGATCGATCCAGGTCGGAGCGGAAAAAGTAAAATTCAGTGACAGTGCTTCGCCCGAGGCCAGCGTCTGGTGCCAACACCCCCTCGGCACGAAAAGCAGCGACCCCGGTGTCAGCTCATACGAAGACGCAGTCTCCGGCAGTTCAGACGGAAGAGGTGCTTCTAGGTAGCCAGAGAGTTCAGGATCCGCCGGCTGACCCATGGTGTGCCGGCTCATTGGATTTAGAACCTGAGAATTGGGAGCTACCTTCCAGGTCTTGGTTCCCTGGAGCTGGAGGACGAAGTTAATGTTCTGATCGAAGTGTGGTGCCGTACCTCTGCCGTCCGGAGTGGCGTAGACCATGCAGCGGGAATAGGTTAGTGCCGAAACCCCCAGGTCTTGTTTGATCTCCTCCAGCCACTCGCAGAGAACCGGTGAGACAGTGTGAACCTCATTGAAGAGCAGACCCATTCCATTCTCGAAGAGCTTGCGGGCGTCTCTGGCCGTCGTGTCGACGGAGCTTGCCTCATCTCTGAGGTCAGGTAAGTGTGCCTGGATGGTGTGAGGCCATGAGCTAAGCAGGTCCGGCAGAGAGGCGAGGAAAGGAAGCTCGCGCAGGGCCCTTAGAGAAGCCGCAGGATGTTTTACCAAGAGCGGAGTGTTGGTGGAATACAGCTCCAGAAAAGTATTCAGGGTATGTGGAGAGATGAGAGCTGCGAGTCCTGTTTTCATCCGGAAGTGATAGCTGACTACGCCGAGTGTGTAAAGTTGCGTCGTGTGGCCTTTCTTACCGATCTTGGTTGGGCACAAAGTTCCGGAATAGAATGAGGTATGAACATAATAAAAAGATCCTTTCTGATGCTCGTCTCCCTTGCCTTCATTCCTACCGCAGAGGCGGGTGATCGCAAGCTGACAATCGAGCCCTTGTACGGAGTCGAGACGGCCCTGGTCCGGTACCCCGAGCCTCCGCGCTATGTAAGCCGGGCCACCTACGGTGCGCGGGCCCTGTACGGGACCAATCTCCTCTCGGCGGAACTGGAGTTCACCGAAGCCCACTCCAGGAAAGATTACCCGACATTAAACCAGCAGGTGGTCGATAAGGCCCAGCGGCTTGCTCTGGGCGTGCGGTCAACCATTGGTCTTGGCAGCTACCTCGGCGTCTACGGAAGACTCGGCGGAAGAGCGGCCCAGTTAGAGTCCACCGTGACCACGGCCGGGATCAGTGAAACCCACAAAGAAGAACTCGACGTTCAACCCTACGCCGGGGCAGGACTTCAGCTTGCCTTCGCCGCCAACTTCGCATTGAACGCCGGAGTGACCCTGATCAGAAATAGCAATGATCAATATGATTCCCAGTACACCCTCGGACTCACCGCCCGTATCGGTTCACTTTAAGGTACCTGGGCCCGCACAACTTAAGCTTTGGAAGCTTTAGCCTGGGCCTATAATTCATTGAATCCATGCGGAAATCTCTTGGTCTAGATGTTTTGTCAGGTTCTTGAGTCAAGCATTGAGGTGAATCTTCCGATAATTGACTAAATAGCTCAATTTCTCTAAGGACTTTCCATGATCTGGAAACTGGTTGATGTTGAAACCGGCTACGAACTGATTCTTTCCAATAATTATTCCATCGGCAGGATCAAAGGGGACTCGACCTTTCCGGATTGCAAGGGACTGTCTGGGCAGCACTGCAAGTTCGTCGTCAAGGATAACGAAATCTTCGTGATGGACCTGAGGTCAACCAACGGAACGAAGGTCGGTGCTGTGCGGATCCCACCGCATGAGGAGTACAAGCTCGAGTCCGGTTGTGAGCTCAAAATCGGCTCCAAGAAATTCAAGTTCGAGGGCCTGGAAGAAACTTCTGATTACTCGGATACCATCCACATAAAGATCAACGTACCTTCTCCCGCGCCGGTAGCGGCGCCAGTTCTGGTTAAGAATTCCGTGCCTGCGCCGGCAGCCGCTAGGCCCACGGAGCCGGTAAGGTTCTCGTACCGAGGGGAAGCCTTGGAGATGCTGGTGTTGCTGCTGAAAAATATGTTCCTGACCATTCTCACTCTGGGGATCTACGTTCCGTACGCCAAAACCAACCTCCGTAAGCACATCTGGAGTTCGACCTACCTAGGGAAGTACTCGTTCCAATTCTTCGGTAACGCCCGGGAGCTGCTGAAAGGGTACAGCAAGCTGCTGCTGATCTTACTGGCCTACCTGCTGGTAAGTGCGGTCTTGATGGCCTACGTGATAAAATCAAACGTGGTGCTCAACATTGTCAGTTCCGTGGTAAGTTCGCTGTTGATCGGTGTGCTGATGATCCGTGCGAAGTACGGGGCTTACCTTTATATCCTCAACCACACCAGTTACCGCTCCCTGAACTTCAACGTCAATCGCAGCGGGGCAAAAGAGTTCGTCGTCACCTCGGTGACCGGCATGATCTTCAACATTATGACCCTGGGACTGTACATCCCTTTCTACCTCTACAATGAAGACGTTATCAAATGGAACAACACCAGTTACGGCAATCAGGGTTTCAAGTACACCGCTAAGAAAGGGGAGTTCGCCCGGCTCTTCTACCAGGGTGCTGTGCTGACGGTTGTAACTCTTGGTCTCTACTTCCCGTGGTTCATGGTTTCTTTGCACAAGTTCCGCATGGCCAACCTGAAGTTCCAGAACATCTCTCTGATGACGTCCGCGACAGGATCGACCTATCTGTGGTTGATGATTAAATCGTCGCTGCTGGTGCTGGTGACCTTCGGCTTGGCCGCGCCTTTCGTGTTTACCATGAACCTCTCCTATTACCTCAGTCATCTGACGGTGAAAGGCACGCTGAATTTCGAGTCGATCCTGGAAGGGTCAAAAGACAAGAAGGGTGCCTTGAGTGAGGGCGCCGCCGACCTCTTTGACCTCGGCTCCGACCTCGACATCGCTTGATCATCGAAGCTGAGTTTTTTGACGGGAAGTCGGCCCGCTCCCGGATGGTGTCCCTGCGGATCTTCGGGTCTGACCTGGTGCTCGATGACCCACAATCAAAGGAACAGTTTGTCTACGGCCTGAACTCCTTCGAGCGCAACAGTGGACAAGGCAAAGTTCAGCTCAGCAACGACGACGTCCTGATAATAGTGGACGAGGCACAGTTCCAGGGCCTTGCCCTTCCGGAGAAGAAAAACCCTAAAGACTTCAAGATCATTCTCTACGGGAGCCTGGCTCTGCTGGTGATCCTAGTGGGACTCTACCAGTCGAGGAAAGCGGTCATCGCTACCATTCTAGACCTGCTGCCTAATGATTTTTTGACCTACCCCACGGAAGAGTTGGCAAAAAATTTCAAGCTCCAGCACTGCCTGACTGAGGATCAAGACAGGTTGCTCTCCGCGGTTGTGCAAAGGCTCGGCGAGAATAGAGATGAGTACACCATTGCCGTGGTGGCCTCACCTGTTGTCAATGCCTTCGTTCTGCCCGGAAAGACCATCGTCATCAACGACCAGTTGCTCAAGGAGATGGAAACCCCGGAGGCCTTCGCAGGAATCCTCGCGCACGAACTGGCGCACGTCAACCACAGGCACCTTGAAATCGGCTTGGTAAAATCAGGATTCTTCGAGCTGCTATGGGTGAGTGTTTTCGGACAGAGTGGGGTTCCGGGACTACTCAAAGAGTACACCAAAGGTCTCTTCTCACAAGAAGAAGAGCAGGAAGCCGACGCCTTCGCAGCAAAGCAGCTGCGGGAGCAGAAGATAGATCTTGCAGGTGTCAGGAAATTCTTCTCTGAGCTGGAGAGAAGTGACCCGCAGTTTCTTAAGTACTTCTCGTCCACCCATCCGCAGTACCAAGACCGGATCCGGACCTTCTCACAGTCGGCGTATCCGGTCGAACCGATCAGGCTACCTTTAGAATGGAAAGTTTTGCAGCAGGGTTGTATATTGGAAAAATGAAACTAATCTACTTCTGGGTAGCTCTCTGGCCACAGTACTTGTTGATCTTTGCCACCATCTGATCAGAGACCGGTTTCCAACTGCTAGCTGCCACCCAGTTCCATCCCTGTGGATCCCGTGGGCACTGGGCGAACCCCGGAAAGATCCGGTCCATCTTCGGCTCCTCCAGCACCTGCTCCGCGACCCGCATGACGCCCTCTGGCCCCATCCGTCCGGCGAGATTTTCTCTCATCGCCAGGTCGGCGGCGGTGAAGTAAGGAGTGACGGACGCGGGAAGTTTTTTTCCTTTCACCACGTGGACGTAGGCAACCAGGATCCGCTTCGGGAACTGTTTGATGATGGTGTCGAACACTTCGACGTCGGCATTGACGTCATCTCCCAACAGGATGAAGTCATCGTTTGAGCGGCTAAGCACCTCTCTGATTTTTCCGACCTTGAAGGAGTGCGAGTTCTTCAAGAGTTTGGTCTTCAGGATGACGTCATCGACGTCGATGTCGTGCTCACTGAAATTACGCAGCACCATCGGTCTAATGAGAAACGGTGAAGTGGAGAGGATGGTCAGTTCGTCCGTGTAGGACCTCGATTCTGCCAGGAAGGTCGGCATAGCGGTGAAGACTTTGGTCTTTAAGATCCCGTTGTAGGAGGCCATCAGGGTGTTTCCGGCGTTGGTGATTTTAATCGTGTCGTCGAGGTCACTGATGATGGAAACTCCAGCGAAGGAATTGGCCGCGGAAAATAGTAAGAAAAAGGACATCCATTTCATGTGCACCCCGGGAGTTTTATCCTTGCTAGAATAACACCCGGAACTCTTGTCTAAGGGTCAGAGAAAAATCGGCAGGATTTTCCGTCAGAGCATTTCGGATGGTGTTTGCATTCACGTCTTTTTAAAGGTTTACTTTTGTGATGAAGCTAGAGGAAATACTTGTATGAAAGCAGTCATCATTGGTGCTACCGGACTGGTCGGAACCGAACTCCTGAAAAAAATCTTAAACGACAATTCTTTCGACGGCGTCACATCCATCTCCCGGCGGCGGCCGCAGCAAGAGCATCCCAAGCTCACGCAGGTCATCGTTTCCACTCTGGAAGACTTACCACTGCGGGCCGTGGACCTTCAGGGAGAAGTGTATTTCTGCTGCCTGGGGACTACCATCAAGGCGGCCGGCAGTCAGCAACAGTTCCGGAAGATCGATCAGCGGGCCGTGGGAGACTTCGCCCGGATCGCAAAGAATCACCAGGCAAAGTCCTTTGTGTTAGTGAGCGCTCAGGGTGCGGCCCCTGGTTCGAAAATTTTTTACAGCCGGGTTAAAGGTGAAGTGGAGCAGGAGCTCAATGCCCTGGGGTTGGCAAGCCTTACCATCTTCAGGCCCTCGCTGCTGATCGGAGATAGGAAAGAAAAAAGACCCGCGGAAAGATTTCTCATCAACCTCTTTAAGATCCTCAGTCCCGTCCTACCGGCTTCAGTGCTGAAGCGAGCAGGGACGGAGGTTTCGCAGCTCGCAGACCGCATGATCGAGCTGGCCGTGAGCTCGCGACCAGGGGTCACAGTGGTCGAAGCATGGGACATCTCATTCTATGACTTCGAAGTCGTTGGTATTAAGATGTGAAGTCTGACCGCCAATATTTTACGGCAGCGGGTTCTAAGGATGCAGGCGTTTTTGGAGCTTTGGTGGTACGGTGATAGAATGGGCGCATGAGATACTTCTTACTCTTCTTTTTTCTCAACACGGCGGCCGCAGAGAGTGTAGCCGTGTTTACTTCGGTTGCTTACTACACTTCTCTCGGAGAGAAGTTCAGGGTTGAGACTGCCAACCGCTATTCCGGTTGCAAGTACACCAGGATGGCCCGTAAGCTCTTCCACGAGGAGAGCAATGAACTCAGGGAAATCGGCCTGCTCGATGCTAAAGGCAAATGGCTGGAGGCGGGAGCCGAGAACAACCCGGAACTCCGGATGAAGGTCGAGGAAGTCTTCTTCCGTGCCGACCAGGCAAAGAGTCCCTGTGTGAGTTCAACCCAACTCGATCAAGCTGAGGCGCTAAAGGTCAGCGAGCAGTAGGGGAGTTTCTAAAGACTCTGGCCTTGGAATTTCTGATTGAGCTTGCTGGTGAGATTTCTCACGCTCAGATTGCGGGACTTTTCGATCGCCCGCTGCTTCTGGTTGAAGAGCAGGGGACGCTCCATTTCCCATTCTCCCTCAGTCTCCACCCCGAGATGTACGATTGCTGTTTTCACGTCCCACAGCACGGCCTGGGTGATGAATGTGCTTTTAATGTCATTGCCTTCGACGAAGAGCATCGGTAGCACTGCCAGGTAAGTGAAGGCCTTCCCGTTAAGATTGGTTTCAACTTTGGAGACCCCCCGGATGAGGAGGAGAGCGTCGGCACCCTGCTGGGCCGCCATGAATCGAAGTGCTTCCGACTCGTTGTTCACGTCGGAGGTTTTCATCAGCTCGAACACCTTGGAAGATTTTCTCGAGGTCTCCAGTGCAGCGATGATGAAATCTTTTTCTTCCCGGGTCCATCTCCAGTCCTGTGCCTGGCTTTCCGGCACGGCAAAGGCCACGGCCATGGTAAAGGACTTGGGCAGCTCGGATCTTTTTACCGTCAGCTGTGACGGGCCCGTGCCTTTCTGGTGTTTAGTGAACTCCTTGAAGATATCAAAGAATTTTTCTGCGATGACGGACCCCTGGGATTCGGAAGGTCTTCTGGTGGTACAGCTAAGGGCAAATGCCAGGAGTAAAAGAGTTATCTGCATTTGTTTCATAGATCACCTCGTCTATCACAATATAAGAGAAGACATGCTAAATTTAGGCGCGCAGAGTAATCCCACTGTCTAGAGAAGTGTAGATGATTTCCTTGCTGGAGCTCATGGGCCTGAAGTTTCCGATGAAGCCGTCGCGTGGGCCAAGTTGCCGAAGAGTTCGTCTGTATTATCGATTTGAGTTCTAGTATTGCCTCTGACCTCAGATGAAATATGTCCCGGCTACTGTGCACGAAAAAGGACTTTTGCCTCATACCGATTAAGAATGACACTTTAAATCAATAGACTAACGCGGTCCTCAGTTGGCATTCTATTTGCTTAAACCCTCATCATGAAAATGTCTCTGAAAGTGACTTTTATTCTTTTGACGTGCCTGCTCTTTGAATCGCTGTCAAAAGATTTCCTCATTGCGAAGGCCACCACTGCCCTCAATCCAAAAACACATCAAATTTTTATCAACACTAAAATAACCAGCACCCTAAAAAAGCGCTTACCGAAGATCTACCGTAGCTCCGCTGGTCAGATCTCAAAAACCATCATCTCCGAAGCGGCGAGGTACGGTCTCGATCCGCTCATCATTACCGCAGTCATCGCCAGTGAATCTAACTTCAATCCGAAGGCGATAGGGCCGGTGGGGGAGATCGGGCTGATGCAGCTGCGGACGTCGACTGCCAAGTGGATTTCCCGCAAGATGAAAATTCCCTGGAAAGGGGAGCAGTCCCTACGCAACCCGAACGTCAACATCCGTATCGGCACAGCTTACCTTTCATACCTGCGACAGCAGTTCGTGGGAAAGAGCGGGTATCTCTACCTGGCCGCGTACAACATGGGGATCGGTTCCGTGAACCGGGTGCTCGCCAGGAAAGTCGAACCGAAGATCTATTCCCACAAAGTAATGAAGAACTACCTCGCCCTCAACGACTGATCAACTTTCTTTAATCACTTTCCGGTAGACGAACCCACCCGCATAGATCAGCCCTCCCATCGCCAGCAGTGAAATGATCTGTTCTCCCTGTGAGAGTTCTCCGAAGTTGAAGAAAACGAAGCGCCCGATGGCGAAGAAGATGACGGGGAACGCGCTCTTGGCCAGCTGTTTGTTGTTTTTCTTGAACGCCACCAACAGGCAGGCGAAGGCGTAGGCCACACAGAGTGGACCGATCCAGATTTCTCCAATGGACTCGTTCAACCGGCATATGGTGAGGACGATGAGAAAACTTCCGGCCGCCAGGAAGAAATCCAACAGGAGCACACCGTAGTAGGTAAGGAGGATCGCACCGTAGGAAAATCCGTATCCCAGGATTTCGGCCTGCGAGAGTTTCGGAGTTTCGGTGACTAGCAACAGCACGCTGTAGCCGATCACCAAGAGTGACAGCAACGAAGCACCCCAGAAAACATTCTTCTTGAGCCGTTCGCCCAGAAACCCGACCACCACCATCAACCCCAGGGTAAACGCGAGCTTCCCGGACTCATTCAACAGAACAAAATAAACGGAATGGTAGAAGAGCAGTGTCACGTAGGTGTAGATGGCCGGACTACTTTCGAGTCGCTCTCGCATCTGGCCCTGTGCAGTCTTCTGCAGCCCGAGGATCACTAGCCCCGTGGTCAGAGAGAAGCCGATGGCGAGATTGCTGTTACTGCGAGCGATGTCCAGGTAGTAGAAGACTGTGCCGTAGAAGAAGAGATAGACCGGGAAGAGCTGCCAGGCCTGCTCTTCGGTCAGGGAAGTTTTATTCTTCACAGTGAAGAGCATGGTGAAAACGGAGATGATCAAGATCTGGAGGATCTGGATGACGGCCAACTGCAGGGCCCAGTCTTGGTCTGTGGTATTGAGGGTCAAGCCCAAAAAGGCGACCAGACCTAGGGAGAAGTACGCCGTGATAAATATGAGTGAGCGGTTCTTCAGGCGCAAGGCGAACAGCGAGAACACCACATCCCAGACGAGGACGTACAGGGCGACGGCCTTCAAATCGTTAAACGAGGTCACCAAGAAGTAGCACCCGAGGTAGGTACCGGCGATGGCCATGACGGCGTAGATCTCGTCTTGGAACTGCTCCAGCAGCCACAGCGAGAGTAAGCCGATCGCCCCGACGAGCCAAATCCCGTATATCGCCGGGAGGATGGTATGGTAGAAGATCGCGCCGTAGACCGTGAGGTGGAGCACCACCACTCCGGTGGCGGGCAAGAGAGAAAGGTAAGAACGGTCCTTGGAGTTGACCAGGACCGGAGTCGTGATGAGGGCCCCGCCGAACAACGCCGCGAGGATGAGCTGCCGCATGGGCGTGAGCCATCCGCTGTCGATGGAGAACTTGATCAGAAGGATCATCGCTACAATCAAGCAACAGACTCCGACAATCCCCAGGAGGTTACTGGCTTCTTCCGGTTTTTGATTAGGAAGGGGAAGACGTTCAGCAACTTTTTTCACGGGCAAAGCCGTTGGCGGAGGGTACTTAAGGGTTGCTGGATTTGCAGGGATTTCGGCTGATTGACCTTCTAGCTTTGAGATCCGGCCCTCAAGACTTTTGAGACTAGCTTTCAGTTCATCGAATTGGTCTGGGTTCATGCGTGCTCACTTGTTATATAATGATTATACAATAGTTTCTCTCTAGCTATTGACCCGCAGCACTGGTACAACTTAAGAACAAACATGATTTAACAATCTGTGCTTTACTCAAGTACTCAGGTAGAGTTACCCGACAACCACTGTAGCTGAAACCTGCTCCTTTATTTACCGCTGGAGCCAAATAGAATGACTGTTTCAAAATGCCCTCACACCATCCTTGTCGTTGAAGACGATTATGATATCAGAGAAGCGATCAAAGATTTCCTGGAACTCGAAGACTACCAAGTGGTTACGGCAACCAATGGAAAAGAGGCCCTCGAAGTCCTGAAAACCGGCCTGAAGCCCTGCCTGGTCTTACTTGATATGATGATGCCGATTATGGGTGGCCGTGAGTTCCTGGACATCGTCCTGAAAGATTCTGTCCTGGCACCGATTCCGATTTTCATACTCTCTGCCATCGCCAGTTCGGAGAATACTAAAGGAGCCGTGGGCTTCATAAAAAAGCCGGCCGACCTCCACGTGCTTCTGTCGATGGTTAAAACCTACTGCTAATACTCTACTCGCTGTCTTTGCTCATGATCGCCGCAAGATTTAGTTTCGCAATCTCCCCCGCGTATTCGTAATTCAAAGTCGAAGCTTTGTCACAGGCCTGGTGGTAGCACGGAGTCTTGGTGCTCCAGTCTTCGATGGTTAAGAGCGTCGGCACGCCGCCTTTGATGAACGGCACGTGGTCACTTCCCCATGCCCCAATGGTGATCTTTGATTTGAGCTTGGTGTAAGAGCTGGTTAATTGTGCGAACCACTTGGCAAGATTCTCATACTGAGAGTCCGTCTCCAGCTCCACGATGCCATTGGCGTTGTACCCGACCATGTCCATGTTGATCGCTAGCACCATCTTCTTGATCTCGCCGGAGCCCGCCAGCAGTTTTGCGTAGTGGGCCGCGCCCAACAAACCGGATTCCTCTCCGTTGGTGACAAAAAATCGAATGGTCCTCTTACTGGAGTAGTCCTTCAGCACCCGCGCCACCTCAAGGAGAGTTGCCGTGCCGCTGGCGTTATCGTCAGCACCCGCGAAGTCTTTTCCTACAGAATCGACGTGTGCCATCAGCATGATGATCTCGCTCTCGGCATCGGCCCCTGCCTTGTCGGCGATCACGCTACAGGCATTGGCCTTGTAGCAGATTTCTTTCACGGAGTACCCGAAGCCTTCGAGGGTGTCTTTCACCAGCGCCACTGCCTGCTGGTTATCCGCGGTACCCACCAGCCGTGTTTTAAACGCGGTGAGGGCCCCGACATCTTTTTTTATGGCCGCGGAACTAATCTGCTGAACGTATTCTTTGATCGCCGGTGAGGCCAAGTTGTCCAGGGCCTCGGGAACGAGGTACGTTCTCACATCTTGGGTGGTCGTTTTTTTAAAGTGCCGGTGCAGCTTGCGAGGTGTGTTGGTTTTTAGGTTCACCAGCCAGAGGCGGCCGTCTTGTTTGATGGTTTCGATGTAGGGAGAAAATTCTTGCACGTCATGCGGATGAGCGCTGATCACCTGATACAGTTCGGGCTTTCTTGCCGCGGAAAAAGTCAGTAGCGATCCTAAAAGTAATGTAGCTAAACTTGCCTTGATCATGCTGTGCCCCAATAGTTAAATGAACTTCTATCAATTAGAAGCTAAGGAATGCGGAATAACAACGTCCTTAACTTCTGATCGTAGAAAGTCAGGAAAAGTTAGCTGAAAAGGTGAGAATTGACCTTTGTTGATTGTGGTTTCTGCAGAGTAAACGAAGATTAGCTGTGGAGCGGTCGCCGCCGAGGGCATAGGGTTTGATGTGATCGAACTCGAGGAACCGGCGTTCCTCGCACCGGTTTCCATTGGGATGGGTGTGCTCGCAGCGGTTTCTAGAACGTTCTAGAATTTCTCGTTTGCTGGAGACGGGGATGTATCTTGTTTTCTTGCTTGGGTCTGTTTTTGAAGTTCGTGAAGTTTTGGTGAGTTCGACTTCTCGGATCTTCTCGTCGATGAGCGCTTCGATGATCTCCAGCTCTGAGGTGTCTGACCACTTGTCCTGAAGTTTTTTTATTTTTTTTAGCAGGCGTTCATGTAGGGTGATCTTCATTTCCTTTGCTACACCTGGTCTAAACTCCTGCTTTAATTTTCTACAGGGAAGTTCTTCAGCGTGCTTAATGCATATTTTCGCTTCTTTAGAATCTGGATCGATATTATGACTCTGCAAGTGCCCGAGGAGGATAGAAGCGTTACACAAACTCAGGATACCAGATTCCAGTTTCGCTTCTATCTCCGGAATGGACCTGACTAGTTTCATGGCCTGAATCCTTGTCCAGGCTTCTGATTCAGAATACCCAAGTTCAACCGTTACATATTTGTGAAGAGTCGAATGACTGTAGTCTAAATATAACTTCCTTCGGCTCACCTCAGAGAGAAGTTTTAACAAGACTACTGTGGCGGCTTTCTCTGTTTTGGTAGCGGTAACTGTTTCCGCGTGAAGTTTCAGGTTTGAAAGTTGAGTGTGCATAAAAATCTCCGGTGATAAATGTGTGATCAAATTTATTTGAAACAATCTATCATGGGTTCTGACTATGAATTTCTGCCTTCTAAATTGAGTAAGGTGAACTTTTTCACCTTAGAACAGGTCGGGTCTTGCATCAGTTACATAAAAATCGATATCGCTTAATTCGGATAGACTAAGAACGAAGAAATGAGGCTTCTGAGTGAGAATTAATACTAAGAAGAGTGCATGATTTCGAAAGGATTAATAATATTTCTTAATGAATGTATATTTCTAAAGTGAAAAGAAATAGGAGATTGATCTTCAAGTTAAGAACACTTGTTCAGCAGTTTAACCACTTCAGATAGCCAGAAATATCAAATTTTTTCTAGAACGTTCTAGTGCCACCTTCACTAAACCGCACCCACCGGCCCCGCGATCGTCTTATACTCCGCGGTCAATTCACCTTCAACAAACAACAGCAAAGTCCCCGGGGCGTGCACCCGCCAGGTTTCATTTTGCGTCAGCGGCAACGTCGCCACCACCGCCACTCGGTCATTACTGGTGGTGACGGAACTGAAGTCGACGGTGACATCCTGGTCTTTAAGACTCGCGACTGAGAACGGGGCCTTCCGTTGGATCGATGAGAGCTTGGTCGAGCAGTGCGCGAGCATAAGCTCACCGTTGGAGAGCAAAAAATTAAACACACCGTACGCCGCCAGTTCGAGGGTCAGTTGGTGGAGCTTATCGCCGAGGTCTTTGATGGAAGGAGCTTTGTCGCCGTACTGCTTGTGGAGTTCCTGCAGGAGGTAGCAGAAAGCTTTCTCACTGTCGGTGTCGCCGACGGGACAGAACTTGCCGGTGAGCGGGGGAGCAAAGTTCTTTAGGTCGCCGTTGTGGGCGAAGGACCAGTACTGGCCCCAGACTTCCCGCACGAAGGGATGGGTGTTCTCGAGCTTGGTCGCTCCCTGGGTCGCTTTCCGGATGTGGGCGATGACGTTCTTGGATTTGATGGGGTAGGTGCGGATGAAGTCGGCCACCGGAGAGTTCGCCGAGGCGTTCGGATCCAGGAACTGGCGCACGCCTTTGCCTTCGAAGAAAGTTATCCCCCAGCCGTCGGTGTGGTGGTCGGTGACTCCGCCCCGGGCCTGGAACCCCGTGAAGGAGAAGCAGATATCGGTGGGGACGTTACAATTCATTCCGAGGAGTTGGCACATGTTAGAAGTGTAGATGAATATCCGCGGCGTGAACAGCCCTTCTCGCTCCTACGCAGTTTCCTGTTCCACTGTCGGAGCCGGCTGGTAGTGCTGCGAGGTTCCGGTCTGGGTGTGCCGATGGAGCTTGATCTCAAAGGTTGTACCCTCTCCTAAATTGCTCTCTACCTCGATGGATCCGCTGTGGAGGTCGATGATGGTCTTCACGATCGAAAGACCGATCCCCAGGCCGGAACTCGGCTTTCCAATTTTAGATTCGTGCTGCGCGAACCTTTCGAAGAGGTAGGGGATGAAAGACTTTTCGATCCCGGATCCGTTGTCGCTGAAACTGATAACGTAACTAGAAATATTCTGCGTGAGCTTGACGTTGATCTGTCCCCCGGGTTGGGTAAACTTCACCGAGTTCGAGAGGAGGTTCCAGAAAACCTGCTGGAGGCGGAAGGCGTCGCCCAGGTAAGGTAAATTCTCTTCCAGGCCCGCACAGGTGATGGTGATGTCTTTCTTCACCGCCGCGTCTCTCACAGTCTCTACGGAATCTGTGAGGATGTCCTTGAGGTCTACGGCCGCGCAGTTGATGGCGAACTTGCCGGTGATGACCTTGGCCGCGTCCAGGAGATCGTCGATGAGCTTGGCCTGGATCCGGGCACTCGCCTCCAGAGACGTCAGGTATTTATTCACCTGCTCGGGGAGGAGGTCCTTGCGCTTGAGCATCTGGATCCGGAGGAGGATGGAGGTGAGCGGAGTCTTCAACTCATGGGACACGACCGCCAGCAGTTCGTCTTTGTACTTCGTGGTCAGGTTCGCCTCCCGCAGATAGATGAGCTGCTGCATGAGGGTCGTGCACAAGAGTGAGAGCATGGAGCCGAAGGTCGCTAGCTTCTCCTTACTGATGGGAGCCTGCAAGCGGGCGGTCTGCCAGAAGAGCAGGTCCATCACGTTAAAGACCTTGGCCAGCCGGTCACACTCTATCGGGTCCGGGAAGTTCTCGAAGACCCAGCCGTAAACGATGACCGCCACGACTTCCTCCTGGACGAGGATGGGAATCATCTTCACGGTGAGGGCCTGGTGGAATTTTAAATCTACGAAGGACCGGCCCTTACACGCGAGGATCACCCTCTCCGATTCGTATCGGTGGCACTCGCTGCCTTCGTTGAATTTCCCAGTCTCCAAGAGGTATTTACTGAAACCAGATCCGGTGAAAGGCCCCACGATCCTCGTCCCGTCAGGGAGGTAGAGGCTCCCGATGAGGCAGCTGGCCTTAGTGAACAGCTCGAGCATCCGGATCCAGTCGTCCTTGGAGTTGAGAATAAGTTCCGAGTCCTTGCTACCCATGAAGGTTTTCATCATACGATCTTCGGTGAAGACGGCATGACCTGACCGCGCTGGATCTTGCCCTCGAGGAGCGGACTCTGCCGGGCGGGAGCCCTGGAGAGGATTCCGTAGTAACTCGACAGCGGAAGCTGCGGAACCTCTTCGAATTCCTTTGCTAGTCCCCGGTCGTCTTCGACGATCTTGATGCCACCCTCCTGGATAAAGAACTCTCTGGTAACCTGAGGGATCGATGCCCCTCGGCACTTGGGCACCAGGACTGCCCGACGCAGACGGGTGGAGATCTCCACGTAGCTCAGGAGGACGATGTTATCCACGATGGCCGAAGCCTTGAGGTCAACGCTGATCTGGGAGAGCCCCAGTAGCTCCGGACTCTCGTAGTTACAGTACGCGGTGATCAGTTTGTTTTTAAAATACGTGGTGAGGGCGTAGATGAACTGATGGGCTTCTTTCGGATTGGAGCTTTCATAGGCCGCAAGAGAATCGACCACCACCCGTTCTATCTTATTGTCTTCGATGATCCGGACAATCTTTTCGAAGTGCACGTCCATCTCGAGTTCGAGGGGGGATTCGTAGCAGATGATGATGTCACCGTTAGTGACGTAGTCGTCGAGGCTCAAACCCAGGCTTCGGGCATTGCGGAGGATCTGTTTGGGATGTTCGTCCAAGGTGATGTGCAGGCCCTTCTTGCCTTTGCGTGCACCTTCCAGCAGGAACTGAACCCCCAGCACCGTCTTGCCGGATCCGGAGATCCCGACGGCCAGGGTGATAGACCCATCGTAGATCCCGCCGCCCATGATCACGTCGAGGGCGGGGATCCCGGTTGAGCTCTTTTTATTTGAGGTGTGCTGGTCATTGTACTCTTTAGGCCTGGACTGGGTCCGGCGGTAGACGCACACGCCTTTGTCAGCTTCGATCCTCATGGTGTGCTGTCCGGAGATAAAATCCTGGCCCCTGGATTTTTTGATCTCGATGTAGCGATGAGTGTTCCGCTGGTTGGTGGTGTTTGAGAGAGTGATGATGGTGTCACAGACAAACTGCTCGTGGTCCAAGGAACCACTCGATCCCGCGGCACCCTCGTGCAGTTCCCGGGTGAGGAGGGCCGTGACCCCGAACCGCTGCAGGGTTTCGACCAGTAAGTGCAGACTATCTCTGAATGGCCTGCCGTTCACAAGTTCGCCGAAGATCTTCAGGGGCGTAAGTCCGTCGATCAAAATCCTCTTAGCGTCGATGGCCCTGATCTCGTTGATCAGCACCCCGTCTGGGTTCTGGAGTTCCTGCAGGATCACGGAGGGATTGGTGTACAGGATCTTAATCTTATTCTTTTTTTGCAGGCTCGCGAGGTCCCAGCCGAAACCCTTGGCGTCTCTCATGAGTTTCTGTGGAGAAAGTTCGAAGGAGATGATGAGTCCATTTTCTTTCAGGTCTTTTGCTCCCCGGTAGATGAACTCAAGCCCGAGAGTGGTCTTTCCTGACCCTGAGCTCCCTTCCAGGAGAATGATGTTATTTGCTTTCACCCCACCAAGGAATATCTCGTCAAGACCACTCACCCCGGTCTGGATGGTGTCGCGGTACTCTTTAGGCTTTGTCATAGCATCCCCTTTTTTGTTCGATGATTAATGTTCCGCCATATTTTTTATTTCCGCAAATCATCAGAGATTTTCTGTTATATAATAAATTATAAAAATGGGAAAAATCTTCAAAAAGAAGGTTCAATTTTAAATTTTTGGGGAAATTTTTGGAAGAAAATGGGTTAAAATTAAAAAAAAATGGGTCTCGCTAAACGCAAGCTCGTCACAAGATAACGTAGAAAGCAGCTCGGTTTAAGATTAACGGCGATTAATTTGTCACTGTCCCCAGTTAGCACCATGTCAAAGAGTTATCAGCCGGTCGCGACTTATGTTTGATCTTTCTTCTGGACCATAGTGAGGATGGTGGCGATGGCCACAGAGTCGCCAGTTTCGTCGTACACATCCACCAGCCATTTCACGATTCCTTTACCGGTATCATCAGGACTCTTCTTCTCCTGGTCTAACTTTTCTTTGCAGGTGAATCTCACACCAATGGTAGCACCAGGGTAGACGGGCTTGATGAACCTGCATTCGTCCAGACCGTAGTTGAGCATCACCGGACCCTTGGGAGGGTCGACGAACAGGCCGGCCGCCCGGCTGAGGATGAAGTACCCGTGGGCCACCCGGCCAGTGAAGATGGTACCCTCGAGCGAGTTGGCATCCATGTGGGCGTAGAACTTGTCACCAGAGAGGTCCGCGAAGTTGTCAATGTCTTCGAGAGTCACGGTGTGCTTCTCGGTGATCAGCGTGTCTCCCACCTGCAGTTCTTCGAAATATTTCCGGAAAGGGTGGACCTGCGAGACTTTCTGTTTCGCCCCGTACTGGTACTGACCGGTGATGGCGGTGAGGGTGGAGGGCGAACCCTGGATGGCGGTTCGCTGCAAGTAGTGCATGACACCTCTCTTACCTCCCAGTTCCTCGCCACCCCCGGCGCGACCCGGGCCTCCGTGGACCAGCATCGGCATGGGCGAACCGTGCCCAGTGCTCTCCTTGGCGCACTCGGAGTTCAGCACCAAGATCCTCCCGTGCATGGAGGCGCTTCCCAGAACGAACTCTCTGGCGACCTCATCATCGGCGGTGATAATCGAGCAGACCAAGGAACCTTCGCCCATGCGGGCCAGGCGGATGGCATTCTCGATTCCGTCGTAAGGCATGAGAGTCGCGACGGGCCCGAAGGCTTCGACCGTATGGCAATCGGTGTTCTTGAATGGGTCATCGTTTAAAAATAGGATAGGAGGCATGAAAGCACCTTTGTGCTTATCCGCTCCGACGACGCTGAAGCTCTCGAGGTCACCGTAGATTATTTTCTGCGAGCGGGAGAGGAGGCTGATCTTTTCCTGGACTTCTTTGACCTGTGACTGACCGGCGAGGGCACCCATGCGCACGCCTTCGAGCTGTGGGTTTCCGATAGTGACGCCAGCAAGCCTCTTTGAAAGTGCCGCTGCGACGGCCTCGATGCTGCTTCTGGGAACGATCAGGCGTCTGACCGCTGTGCACTTCTGGCCCGCTTTAATGGTGATCTCTTTGGTGGCTTCTTTAATGAAGAGATCGAACTCCGCCGAACTTGGCCCCACGTCCGGTCCCAGTACCATAGCATTAAGGGAATCGGCTTCGAGGTTAAAGGGAACCGATTCGCCGATGACCCGCGGATGGGCCTTGAGCATCTTTCCGGTGTGGGCGGAGCCAGTAAAGGTCACCACGTCGTGGCTAGTGACAGACTCGAGGATTCCGTTGGCGGAGCCGCAAATTAACTGCAGCGATCCCTCCGGCAGGATCCGGGACGCAATGATTTCTTTGGCCACCAGCTCTGCCAAAAAAGAAGTGACCGTTGCGGGCTTGACGATCGCCGGCACTCCCGCCAGCAGGTTCACGGCGATTTTCTCGAGCATCCCCCAGATGGGAAAGTTAAAAGCGTTGATGTGAATAGCAACTCCTTCTTTCGGCGTGCAGATGTGGTGGCCGATGAAGCTTCCGCCCTTTGACATGCGGGCCACGTCCCCGTCGAGGGTGAACGGCTTGTCCGGGAACTGCCGGCGAAGAGAGGCGTAGGCGAAGAGGTTTCCAATGCCTCCTTCGATGTCGATCCAGCTGTCCGCCCGGGTTGCGCCGGTGGCCCAGCTGAGCCGGTAGAAATCTTCTTTCTTCGCGTTCAGGTGCATCGCCAGCGCCTTGAGCATCCGACCACGTTGATGGAAGGTCATCTTCCTCAGCACCGGGCCGGCGGTCTGTCTTGCGTACACCATCATGTCACTGAAGTTCAACCCTTCAGATGACGCCGCAGCGATGGCCTCTCCGGTGATGGCGTTATGAAGGAGCTGTCCTTCCTTGAGACCACGGGTCCATTTCCCTAGAGCGTAATTTTCTAATTGTTGCATGAGTGTTTTCCTGAAAATATTTAAGAGAAGAATGGCAAAAAGTAGGGCGTTCCGTCTACGCTTTATCAGTGACAAAATGAGACTGAAAAATATCAAAGTGCACCTTGCAATACGTTAGTGACCTGATTACACAAACTCACTTTCCGGCATCGATCTCGCAGTTGGCCAGCTGTAAAATGATCAATGTTCCATTTGGAGACCACGCATGAAAATGAAATTCTTTCTCTCCTCACTGCTGCTGACGTTTACCCTCTCGGGCCTTAGCGCTTTCGCTTGTCCTTCTGTTTGCACCAGTGTCTGCTACGGTGATGAGAATCCCGGTGGCCCTTGTTACGCCGGCCCAGGCGGCCCGATGTACGACGGTCCGGGGGGCCCGAGATACGCCGGACCCGGTGGGGCCTGCTACGATGGCCCAGGTGGAGCGTGCTACGACGGCCCTGGAGGACCTCAGTACGATGGACCTGGCGGCGCCTGTTATGCTGGTCCCGGTGGAGCTTGCTACGATGGTCCCGGAGGACCGATGTACGACGGTCCCGGAGGACCAAGGTATTCGGGCCCTGGTGGCGCCTGCTACGACGGTCCCGGTGGGGCCTGCTACCAGGACTGGAGCTCGCAGAACTTCTGCCCATCGATTTGCCAGGGATCTTGTCCCTGTAAGTGACCTGCTTTAGTGCCTATCCCAAAACCGATGAGATTCTAGGCGACGAGGAGTGACGACCGAGACGTGTTCCTACACGTCGCAGGGAGGATCGACGAAGGCAACGACGAAGATCGCGGTTTTGGGATAGGCTCTTAGTGCCAGAATGACTATTTCCATTCCTCTTTGACACTCTTGGTAGCCTGAAACATCACTCCGGGGCTTAAAACCTTTGGCACGGTTCCTGCTTTAGTGTTGGCAACGGAGCTGCCAGGAAGGCTACTCACAAAAATTGTACGGACGCAGAACACCTTTGGAGAATATATGGAAATGTTTAAAGCTTTGGGTGCGGTGATGTTTCTCATGACGGTCTTACTTTCGTTTCCGTACATCTCTCACAAGCTGGTGAGAGTGAAACCGAACAAGCTTCTCAATAAGAAAAACTAAACGACACTTTCTCGAGGTTCCAGCCGCTCTTGCTGGAACCTTGTTACCTGAACACCTAGGTGTTCACTTCTTTCTCCAATGAGTGGACTTGAAACTGCGCGCCTCTATATCTTCTGAGGAAATGATTAAACCTCAGGAGGTCACATGAATAATTTACTTTTCCTCACAGTCCTTGCTCTCTTCGCCGCCGGTACCGTCTCCGCTTCCGTCGACGAATGCCGCGTCGGTCTCGAACTCAAAAAATCCAACCAGGTCACTGAAACAAAGTTCCGCACCTTCAAAGAAGAACTGGCGAAGGCGTTCAAGAAGAAGCCGGAGTTTTACCTGACTGAAGACCAGAACACAGAGTTTCAGCTGAAACTGCGCCTTGATACTTTCTGGGACCATCACTCCGGAGACATCATGGCCGACGTGAACCTGGACGTGTTCAAAGATGGCAGTAACATTTTTGAGAAATGGATCCTGGGCCCGGAATCCGAAGACGACGCCGGCGCGCTCTCAAATCGCAACATCCGGTCGTTGGTGAAGGATTTGTTTAAGGAAAGCCTGAAGTCCTGTGAGTTTCTGAGATCTCAAGAATAAGACTAAACTAACAAAGGTTTTGGTGCCTCGCATTTTGCGTAGGCAGAGTTGGGTAAATGCATTATAAAGATTTCCATTATTATGCAAAAATTCATTTTTTTCTGTTTGCTGGTGGCGCTGCTACCGGCTTCTGCTCCGGCGTCAGACCTCTTTGGTTTTCTAAAAGAGGGCTGCCAGCTAGAGCTCGGTGTGCCCATTTCCCACCAGGAAGGCAGGCTTGGAATCCTGACTCCGCAGGGTGAGATCAAATACGTCACCCCCGCCGAGCTGGTGGGGATCGCTCACTACGTCCTGAGTGAATCAGCCTTTGGGCTGGAAAACCTATCTTCCGAGACCATGACCAAAGCGAAGACCTTCCAGGTGAAGGACTCGGACCTGGTGGTGAAAGGGTTTCCGTATCAGTTCCTGGACGGAACGATCTTCATCCTCGACCGCAACGGTGTCCGCAGGGTCATTGACCTCGAGGAGATCGGACGGGTGGAGACAGTTAGGAAACTAACTTCCACCAAGGCCAATCAGGCCAAGGTGATCCCGCCGCTCTCGCTGCCTGCGGGGATCTCTGAATGTAAAAACTCGACCGCCGGTTTGATCCCAGTACGGTTCCTGGCCGATAAGATCCAGATCCTCGAAACCGTCAATGGCTGGAGCAGAGGATTTAAGGAATTAGATGACCTGGCGGAGCGCTCTCAGTTTTACCCTCGGCCTTACTTGTTCGAAGACCACGACAGCCTGGCCTTCGTGATGTTCGGAGCCGATAAACCAGGTGTGATACTCCTTCCGATCAGGTACACCTTCAACAACGGCGAAGACTTCCGTTTCCAGGGGAAGTCCTCCCTCGGTGGAGACTATGATCAGATCGGCCCCGTGGCCCGGCCCTTGAATCTGCTGAAGACGGATCTAAAATTCCATTTCCTCCACGCCAGCTTCGAAGGAAACTTGGACGGGATCAGCATCGGATCAAGTTTTTTCAGTAAGCAGGAAGACTACCTGGATTATCCTGGTGAACGGAAAGACACTCTGGGAGATATCTCTTTTAATCACATCGCTTTGCTCGGCGCCGACTGGCACCGCTGGGGTCTGAGCTTCGGTCCGATGTTTCCTGTGTTCTACGTGCAAGTTGACCGGGAAGCACTCGAGGCCACGCCTCGTAAGTCTATCCCCATCGTCCGCGTGACCTGGACGGGTGAACGGGTGAAGTTCAAACTGGCCGGAGCCCGCGGTGACTTCTCAGCAAATAGCAACATGGGCAAGAAAGTGAACCAGTTTAACACGGAGAACGGGTTCAACAGGGAACCGGAGTTTTATAAGATCAACTTCAGTTACCTGCGGGGAGGGGGAGAGTGGGACATCAGCGAAAACTTCAAGCTCTCTTCGGACCTCATCTGGACGAAATGGAATTATAGAGACGGGGCACTTGGGAGCTCCGTGAGTTTAAAAACCAAAGAACTAGCACTCTTGACGTCCGTCAGGAAAAGTTTCACTTCCTACGTGGCCCTGAGTCTCCACCTGCTGTGGTCCAGCTCTGATACCTCCGGAAACAACAGTGGAGTTATCTCTGAGAAGAGCCCGGCCAATTTCAACTACGGAGGAACCTTTGAGTTTTTATTTTAGGCTCCCCCTCTTCATATTTCTCCTCACTTTTTGTTTCCACTCCAGGGCCGTCCAGGTCCAGACGCTGCACACTTCGTTGTGCAACAGGTACGTGGGGATCACCTTGTTCGCAGATAAGCGCTTCGCCTATTTCCTCAACACCGACGGAGAATTTCAGAAAGTTCCCAGGTACCAGATCCTGGGGATAACCTCCTACTCCCTGGACCATTTTCCTCTGGCGAAAAAGATTAGAGTACCGCAGGAGATCCCGTACATCAGACTCTGGGCCCTGAATAAAGACGTCCCGGTGATCCTCGCTGAGGGCTTTGTCCTGGGAAGTAACCTCGGCGGGATCCAGGTTTTTACCCTGACCGGCTCGGAAATTTACATCAATAAAGATAGCATCTGGAAAGTCGAGATCCACCGGAATGAGACCGAACTCAACATCAGTAACCAAGCTGAAAAGTACACCTTCCAGCACCCACAGCAGGACGCTTGCAAGGAAAAAAGCAAGGGCGTCGTCCTCCATCCGACGGAGCTCATCACCGATCCCATCAGCATCAAAAGAAAGTTCGACCAGCAGATCGCGGCCCTCAAGATCATCGAAAACTACGACGAGTCTCAGACTTTCTACGCCGTACCGCAGATCTACACCAACAAAACTTCCATCGGCTATTGGCTTCCCCTGGGGAACCGGCACGGGAGCTCTGAGGGGAGGGTCACGGGCATCGCTCCGCTAATCCGGAACGAATACTCCGCCGGTCCGTTCAGCTTCCAGCACCTGAGTCTCACGGGAGCGGGGCCCGTGCCGAACTCGATCCACGAAGAACCGCAGACCATGCTCTACTACGGTTTCAAGGCGAGCTACCTGCACTTCGCCGGTTTCATCGATCCGTCCCTCATCCTGGCGGGCTCTGAGTACCAATGGAAAGAGGAGGACCTCGGCGTGCTCGACGATAAGATCGTGGAGTCTTCTTACCTGGCCCTCGGATTCGACCGGGGACCTTTTTCCGTAACATTCTTCCTGGCGTCGCACGTCTTCGGGGGCTTCAAACAAGGTGGAGCATTTCAAAAGTACGAGGGCGACATGTTCCGCTTGGGTCTCAATTATCAGACTCCTAAATTTAATCTTAATTTTAATACTTCCCTCAGTAACAAAGTCGAGCCGAGTACTGAGGAACAGAACTGGGACAGGGGAGACCTCAATTTCTACCGGGTCCTGGCCAACTATAAGTTCAATGAAAGATTGAGGGCCGAAGCCTTCTACTTTAACCGGGAGCTTTCTTTCAAAAAGAAATCCTTCGACAATGAATACCAGGGAACTTCCAATATTCTGGGGGTTGGGTCCTATTACCACCTCACAAACAGGATCGAACTCGGGAGCAGGTTATCCATGGAAAAGGTTGAAAGCAGTACAGTGACCCAGAGTACAGATGAACAGTATATAAAACTCTCTCTGCTGGGTTCCATGAATTACTGAGCTATGCTAAGACCCTCTTTATGCTAAAATCAATCTTGTTATTTGTGTTCCTGTTTACCCTCAAAGCGGCTCTTGGACACGAGCGCGTCATGGACCACGACTTTCCCGACCCGACTCTGATCAAGGCAAGCGATGGCTGGTACTATGCCTACGCAACCCAGGGCATGACCGAAGCCACGGTTCCAAAACTGCTCAACATCCAGCTGGCCCGCTCCCGGGATCTCAAATCCTGGCAGCACTTAGGGGACGCTCTTCCGAACAAACCATCATGGGCGAAGACCACTCAGAGCCTCTGGGCCCCGCACATCCATTTCGCCAATGACCGGTACTACCTCTATTATTCTGCGGACCCGGACACCCGGGATGGGATCTGCCTGGCGGTAGCTGTTTCTTCAAGCCCGCGCGGGCCGTTTGTGGATTCCGGTAAACCGCTGGCCTGTGGACATACTTTTTCTTTCATTGATCCGATGGTCTACGACGATCCGCAAACTGGTAAACCTCTTCTCTACTGGGGCTCAGGGTTCGAACCCATCCGGGTGCGGCCCCTGGATAGCACCTTGATCAACTTCGAACCACAGTCGAAGGCGCTCGAACTAGTGGCCCCTGATAAAGGACCCAGTCCAGCTCCTTACACCCGTTTGTTAGAAGGTGCCTGGATGCTTAAACATGAGGGGTTTTTCTATCTCTTCGTTTCCGGTGAAGACTGCTGTGGGACGAATCCAAAGTATTCGGTTCTGGTGCTGCGGTCGCTGAGTCCCACCGGACCGTTCCAGTGGCGTAACAATGATCCGAAGCAGAGTGTGGTGATCCAGAGTCAGGGTCATTTCATCGCGACCGGACATAACGCCTTCATTCACGACCATCAGGGGCAGCTGTGGTCCTTTCACCATGGTATCGACAAAGAGCACCCGCTGCTCTTAAACCCAATCCCCGGTGACCGGATCAACCGCCGGATCCTCTTGCGCACGAAAGTGGATTTCCTGGACGGCTGGCCCGTATCGCACTAATCAGCTGACTAATAAAGCGTCGGCTTGCGTTTTCTAATTTCAATAGGACTTTTCTCGCCCATGGTGAGTCCCACCGCACCCACTTGAGGCACTGATGGTGAACTATCTATTAGTTCTTCTGGCCTTCTTCACTGGGGCCACCACCTTACGGTACTCCTCCAACAGTATTTCGTACAGCTCCCAGGACTCTTCAGGCTTGGTACTGCAGTACTGGGCATGGAAGTTTTCCCACAGGTCATAATCTTTATCTTTTAGAAGATTTATGACGTAGAAACATTTTTGCAAATAGTTTTGCTTACTCTTGTCAAAGGCTTCAACTCTAAGACCCATAAAATTTCCTCCGGTTGATTTCGGACTAGGATCTTATCGACAGCCGAAGATAAAAAGTTTGATCCAGATCTTAACCATCAGGATTTATTATGCTTCACCGGGGAACGACTTCTGCCGTATCGCTGTTCAGGTCAAAGCGCACCCAGACATCATCGGCCCTGGCGGCTTGTTGATTCGTGACGGGAGAGACGGGTTTGATCTCGAAGAACGTATATTCCGGAGCTGCGATTATGTCCTGCTGATCCAACTGGGCCACAAAAGGGATGACGTCCGCTTCGGTGCAGGCCCCGTCGTCCCGGCAGACGTTGATGTCGTCGAGTTTTATCAGCCACTGGTTCCGCTGACAGGTGAATATTGTCCCGTTGGATTCAGTGGTTTCGCCGCCGTTGCATTTTAATCCACTCACAAGAAAATTATTATTTAATCTGGTCGAGAAGTCCGGCACGGTCTCTTGCTGAGGTGTTGGTGCGGGGCCAGGTGTCGTAGTCTCACTGTTATCCTCACTCTCAACGCCACAACTGATCAAAGTGATTAAACCCAGTCCCAGTAAAAGATTCCTAGTTAATTGCTTCACGGTTTGCCCCCTCAGGTAGTTTGTCCTCTTTATTCTAGAGTAACTACCGCAGCCGAGTATTTTAGATAAGCTCAAGAGCAGTGCAAGAACTTATAAAAATTACAGCTCGGGGCCCGGTCCGTACTTTTCTATTGAGTTTTAAGGCCCCGGTGAGCATAACCTTCTCAACACTCAGGAGGCCCTATGAAACTATTCGCCGTTATCGTACTCACAATCTCTACTCAAGTATTCGCGCAGGCCGATCTTGGTAAGGAGTCCGTGGACCTGTTCAAGGCCATCACTCATCCCAACACGGAAGCGTGCGTGCGCAGCTTCGCGGACCTCAAACTCTCGAACATCGCCATCAAGAAAGACACCACCTGCATTGACTGCACCCGGTTCGTCGTTCTCGGCCAGAAGTCGAAGCCAGGCTTCCACGGTGCCACTCAGACTGTCATTATGGAGATCGCTGGTACGAAAACACGGACTGGCTCTTTTGGGCTTCAGACGTACACTTGTCGCATCGGTGCCGCTCAGTAATCTTTCAAAACTAAAAGGCCCAGGACCGGATGGTCACTGGGCCTTTCTCATTCATCTTTATTTCTAGACCTTCTTAAATATCAAAAACATCTTCATGACAGTGGAGATGCTTCGGGAACACCACTTTGTTGCGGGCCTTTCTAGACATGGATTTCTCCAGCGGTCTCACCTCGGCAGCCGAGTTGGCGAAACTCAGAGTCAGGTAGGCGACAGCGTTGGTGTTGAGCTCGAGGGCTTCGGTGTTGACGTTGGTTAGCCCGTCGCAGGCCTTGTGGTAGCAGGCGTCGTAAGCCTCTCCGGCAGCGCCGCCGAAGAGCTTAGCTTCTTCTTCCGACTTCTTTCCTTCCGCTCCAGTGAAGAGCCCGCCGACGGCGATCCCCGCGGCCGAGAACGCAGCGTAGTCGGACCGGCCGTTGAGTTCGGACTCGACACTCGAGCTTCCCATCTCACTGAAGAATGTGTGGAGCTTCTTCTCAATGGCCGCCGATCCCTCCGGACCTTTCTGTCCGAACTTCGATCCATCTCCGTCATAAACCGAGAGCATGTAGTTCGGCGAGCCGACCATGTCGATGTTGAGGTAGAGGGAAATTTTACTTTTCTGTGCTTCGCTCAGGGACTCGACGTATTTATTCGATCCGACCAGCCCGAGCTCTTCGGCACTGAACCAGGCGAAGCGCACCTTGTTGGTGACCTTAGTGTTTTTCATGTTCAGAGCGACCTCCAGGATGGCCGCACTTCCGGAGCCATTGTCGTTGATCCCCGGGCCCTCGGCTACCGAGTCCAAATGGGCGCCGACCATGACGATGTTGTCTGGGTTTCCGTCTTTAGTTTCGGCCAGGACGTTGTAGCTGATTTTAGATTCGACCTTGGTGCTCGCTGCCAGCTTCACGGTCACTGCTCCCTGCTCTATGAGCGCAGTGGCAAAAGGATAAGAGGTGGCGAAGACCGGGATGGTCACCGCGGATCCCTCGGAGAGAGTTCCGCTGAAGATCTCCGACCGGTCGGCGGTGTTTCCCTGGTTAAACAGCACCACGCCGGCCGCTCCGGCCGCCTGAGCGTTTTCGACTTTCTGCTGGAAGGCACAGGTTCCTCTCTGGATCAGGGCCACGGTGCCCGGAATGAAGGTAGCGAAGTCTTCCTTCTCGCAGCCGCTGGTGGAAGCGTTGCCAACTCCGAGCTGGACGTCGACCGCAACGAGGGCCGCCGTCACTGAGCCGGAGCCGCTGTAGTTCATGACCTGGAAATCTTTTTCTTCAGCGTAGGAGACCTCCGCCGGAGCGGCTTGAGAAAAAGCCGCGGAGAGCTTTGAGAATTTCATGAAACTGAAGGGTGCGAGTTCGACCTTGAAGCCCGCCGCGAGGAGCTGCTGGGCCACGTAGTTGGCGGACAGTTCGTGCCCGCTCGAACCGGCGGAACGGTTACCGTTGTTGGCGTCGGCGATCCCCTGGAGGGCCTTCAAGTGCTCGACGACGTTCTGGGTGCTGATGCAGTAGCCCCGGAGGATGCAGTCGATGCTCAGCTGCGCGGCTGAGGCATTGAGGGACGACAGCCCGAGAAGACCGAGGGCAACGAGAGATTTTTTTGAAAACATTTTTTACTCCTGATAAAGTCGCTTTAATTTCTATAGCGCAGGAGTTCCAGCTTTAGAACAGGAGATGAGTATTTGTTAGAAGCTTGTTGTCTTCAGAGACATTTTGTCCCCAGAGGGACGGCCCTAGTCGTCCGCGTAAGCCTTGGGCTTGCTGGTGAGGATGCTAGAGAGGAATAGCCCGAGGACAGTGTAGGTTAGGAAGAGGTAGTAGCCAGGCTGCAGAGCGGTCCCGTTGGTGGCGATGAACACCAGGTCCGGATCGGTGGTGTTGAGGCTTCCCATCTGACTGGTGATGATCCCGTTGAACCCGATGTAGGCCATGAAGATGGCCACCACCATGACGTCCGCCATGGACCACTTTCCGGACTTCAGCACGAAAAACTGGATCAGGCCGTTCTTCCTTAGGCCTTTGACGTTGTAGTAGTAGAAGACCGAAGTGAGGAGCTTCAGCAGAGGGAAGATCACACTGAAGGAAACTAGCAACAGGCCCACAAATTTCATCTGCAGGTCGCGGTGGTTTATCATGATGGAGAAGACGTCTAGGATGCTCTTGCTCTGGAAGTAGAGGATTTGATTTTCAAACAGCACCGGATGGCCCATCAGGGCGAAGCTCATCTTGGTGATCTTGGCCTCCATGTCGATCATGGGCGTGGTGACCCCGACCAGCAATAGGGCGCACAGAGAGATGACCAGCGGGATGTACTGGGAGGGCCTGAGGGTCTGCCGGCTAAGCCCCGGAAGTGCGAAGAGGATGACCGAGAGGGCGATCATGATGTGAGTGTACAGCTCGATCCGGGCGCGGTTGTCGACGTTGGTCTTGTAGAGCACCTGGCGTGCCTCGTCGATGTCTTTGCTTCCGATTTTAGTGATGATGCGGTCGGTGAGAGTCAGGTCCTGGTTATCGAAGGTCCGGTTGAGGTAATCCTCGATCCGCTTGATGGCGACGTTCTTGAGGTTTTCTTCGGTCTTAGACTTCGACATCTCCAGGATGAGGGCGTCCGCATACTCGGGGATCCCGACCTTCACCTCTTTGATGTCAATGAACGAGTCCATCAGCGACTGCTTGAAGAGTCCGGAGAAGGTCTTCTTATTGCTGTTCTGGATCTTCTTGTAGATCCCGTCGATGAGAGTTTCGAGTTGAGCTTCAACCATTTTTTTGATTTCCCGGCGATTGGACTTACTCAGGTCCAGGTCCTGGATCTCTTCTTGGACGATGGTGGAGATCTGCCGCTTCCAGTTATTGATACTGAAGAGACCGTACTTGATGTGGTTGAGTTCCGCGGAATCGTTCTTGACTATTTGATTGAGGACCGACAGCGAGATAATCTGCTGGCAGAGGTAGACCGAGGCGAGGAGGATGAAAATAGAGATGACGAGTTTGATGGCTTTCATCTTTCGGGTTATACACTCGGGCAAGTAACTCTGAATAGGAGATTGTGCGCCTGGGTGGCAGCTTAACCGGATACTCCGGAAACCTAATTGGAAGGGGGGTAATTTTTGCAAAGCACAAAATATCCGATTGATTCGGGTTTATTTAATTGCAAGAAAATTTGTGTTTTCGATCTGAAATCTTCCTAGTTCAATAGATGAAATTATTTTTTTATCAAGGTGTGTTTGTCATGAATCCAAATTCTCCAACTGTCTCAGAATTCGAGGGTGACAACGAAGCCGAAGTCTTGAAAACGATCATAGACTCTGCCTTTGAGAACCGGAAGCTCGAGATCTTGACTCCGAAGATTGAATGGAAAGACCTGGGGAACCACTACCTCCTGACCGCAGAGTTACCAGGGATGAGCATTAAAGACATTAAGGTCTTACTGACTGATAATATGTTATTCCTTGAAGGTGACAGGAGGGCTCAGGTCGAGCCGCCCGTGACTACATCTGAAATCAGCTACGGGAGTTTCCGTAGGGCCATTCCATTGTTTGATGACATCGATAGATCGGAAGTGAAAGCATCGTATAAAAACGGCATGCTCCAGGTCCAGTTGCTTAGGAAATCGCCGGTTTAAACTTACTCATATATACAATCCCTAGAAAAAAACTTTTGAAAAAGCAGGGCCCCGGTCAATAGGGGGCCCTGCTGAGGACTTAGGTCTTAGTGACAGTAACCTTCTTGGATCGCTTTCTGAAGGATGCAACCAGCATTCTCTTCTTCGGTCCCGACGTTACAGCCCATCTTCGATGCGACTGAAGCATCGGAGCAGATGGAACCGTCAGTGTACGGATACCATTCTTCTGCCTGGCCAACTTTGATGATGTAGTCACAGTCATCTTCGTTTCCAGTCAGACCCACGATCACGCAACTATTCACGCCGTACCAGTACCCATCCTCGAAGATGTCCATCAGGGACTTGTCTTCCAGGTAGGCATCGATGAGTGCCTGGAGCTCAGCGGAGATGTCGTACGGAACCGGAGTGTACTCGTTGGTGTTCCGGTTCTGGAGATCGTCGTCCACCTTCTCGGCGCAGAAGTATCTCTTCGATCCAAAGCTGGCGTTCTTGGTGTCTCGCTCGACGGCGCACTTGTCGTAGGCGACGTTACAGGCCTGGTTCGGATAGGTCTTGACCACCGAGTAGTTCAGACCGTCGACCAGTTCGTAGCGACAGGTCTCGACCGGAGTGTAGCGGTAGCGGTAACCGTTATCCACGTAGTACGGGTAGTCATCCATTTCCCAGTAGCCGTCGTAGTACGTCGTTCTGACTGGCTCCATGATCCAGGTCAGGTAGATGTGACGGACGTAGACGTTGATGTAGAAGTCCCGAGGCTGCGCGTAGCGGGTGACTCTTCTCGGGGCGACGTACGGCTTGTGGGTCACGTTGATGTGAGTCCCAAGGCGCGGGTAGTGAGGAGCTCTCGGACCCGGGTTGTAGCGCGGAGGTCTCGGATTCACGGTTCTCACGGTAGTGGTTGAAGGACGCTCTCTTCTTTGGATCGGAGTGTACCTTGGAACTTCCGGAGTCGTTCTCGGATGGGCGGGTCTCACAGTGACCGGTGTAGTGCGATGAGGTCTCACCGTGGTGCGAGGAGGATCGGTTCTTCGGTCTTCACGCTCGGTTCTGGTCGGACGCTCAGTGGGAGTGGTGACCACCGGAGGCGTCGGACGCGTCGGTCTGGTGGTTGGAGTGGCCGGTGTGGTCGGAGCAGGACGAGTCGGACGCTCCGGTCTGGTGGTCGGTGCCGTTGGGGCCGGATTCGTTCTTCTATCTTCTCTATCAGTCCTCGTCGGTCTCTCGGACGGAGCTGTAGGAACCGTTGGAGTTGGACGCGTCGGGCGCTCCCGGAGGATGTCATCGAGAACAGAGCCACGAGCGGGACGCTCTGGTCTCGTCGTTGGCGCTGTCGGAGTCGTCGGAGTGGGACGAGTTGGACGCTCTGGTCTTGTCGTCGGCTCTGTCGGAGTCGTTGGAGTGGGACGAGTTGGACGCTCTGGTCTTGTCGTCGGCTCTACCGGAGTCGTCGGAGTTGGCCGGGCTGGACGCTCGGGTCTCGTTGTCGGCTCTGTTGGAGTCGTTGGAGTTGGACGAGTCGGACGCTCTGGTCTTGTCGTCGGCTCTGAAGGAGTCGATGGAGTTGGACGGGTCGGACGCTCTGGTCTTGTCGTCGGCTCTGATGGAGTCGATGGAGTTGGACGAGTTGGACGCTCGGGTCTTGATGGGCGACTTGGCGGAGTGTACGTCGTCGGAGGTTCGTATGACGGAGGCTCATAGGTCGGCGGCGTGTAAGTAGGTGGTTCATATCTTGTCGGAGGCTCGTAGGTTGGGGGAGTGTAGGTCGGAGGAGTGTACGTCGGTGTCGGTTCCGTTCGTGTCGGCTCCGTTCTTCTTTCTTCTCGGTCTTCTCTGCTAGGCCGCTCGCTTGGTCTCTCCGTCGGTTCGGACCGGGTCGGTGGAGTGTATGTCGGTTCTGACCGTGTCGGCTCGGATCTGGTCGGAGTGGGTTCGGATCTCGTCGGCGGCTCGTAGCTCGGAGGCGTGTAGGTCGGGGGAGTGTAGGCCGGAGGAGTGTAAGTCGGGGGAGTGTAGGCCGGAGGAGTGTAAGTCGGAGGAGGGTAAGTCGGAGGAGTGTAAGTCGGTTCCGAGCGAGTCGGTTCTGATCTCACTTCTCGGTCTTCCCGGCTGGGACGCTCACTCGGTCTCTCCGTTGGTTCCGATCTGGAAGGACGTTCGCTTTCGCTAGGCCGCTCACTCGGTTCGGATCGCCGTTCTTCTCTTTCTGATCGACTCGGTCTGCCCTGGGCAAACGAGTTGGTGCATACACTGGTTGCAAGCACCACAATACATAAGACACTGAGGTTTTTCATGTTTGCGTTCTCCTGATAGTAATCATGATAAGCAAACGGCAAAGCAACTATCGTACCACTTTAGTCTGTTAATGTTTTATGGACTTGCTGCAGTTCTGAACAGGAAGCGAAAGGTTACTGGATGCCTAATGGCCTTGATTTGAGGGTCAGAGCGCACCCCGCGAAGCAGTAGAATGAGAGATCTTAAAAAACCTTGCAGCAGAGCCGCAAGGTTTTTAAGAGTCTTAGATTAGTGTTGTACTGGACGGTAGATCTTGCTCAAGTTCTTCAGTTCGAATCCAACTTTCTTCTTACCGAAGCCAAACCCGAAGAACGAACTGCCGCCGCTACCATCTCTGAAAGATACGTCTTTCGCCTTGGTCCAGATGAAGTCTGGTCGAGAAGCCGAGAGCCATTCTCCGCCGATGATGTTGCCGCTCACGTCGAGCTCGAGGATGTACTCGTAGTTTCTTACGCTGTTGACCTGCATCGGTGTCCCTGTGACCGGCTCTTTGGTGACGAATCCAATGGTTCCCTTGCGAGCTTCTTCTTCAGAGTAGAACTCAAGCTCATCCCCGTAGGTCATGGCGGTGGTGACCTTGATTTTTTTGGCGACACCGTTTGCCTTGTCATTAGCGGTCAGGGCCACAGCTTCTCCGAGCTTACTGGAGTACCCGATCACCGGCTGGTTCCACACGTCGTTTAACCTGTCGATCTCTGCGACGAAGCCCTTCGAGTTAACACCGATCATGTTCGCAAGTACCAGGTGGAAGGCCCCAGCATTGATATCGGTGCAGCTTCCCACTTCTTTGAGTTGTTTTTCAACGGAGAGGATCTCTTGTTCCGTCGGAAACTTCACGTCTTTTCCATCTTCCTCGAACTCTTCGCCTTTGATCTTACCGACGACGTTACAGCGCTTACCGATCTGAACGTAGTAGCCGTTTGAGTTATAAGCATCGTGCAGGGCCAGGAGTCCTTTCACGTCCGAGGCTCCGAAAGGAACGCGGATCCCGTGCTTGTTAGTTATGGTCACTGGGGCCGGCTCTGCGTAGTTGACGGCAGCAAGTGCCCAACCGTGGCAGATCCCTTCCCACCATTCGTCGTTCGGGAAGTACTGCTTCATGACTTTTCTAGTGAGGGAGTAATCGTAGTCTTCCTGAGAAATGTCGTAGAGCTCTGCCGGTGAGAGTTTCCCGATTTCTTCCTCAGTCATCATCTTCAGTTGTTCCTTACTCTTGAAGTAAGTCTTGCGAAGGGTCTTCTCATCCATCATCTTAGTTTTCTCAAATGGCAGGGCCTGTGGGTCATTCCAGCGATAGGCCACGCCGCCTTTCTTACTTGGCCAGAAAGTTTCAGACCATCCAAAGCGTTCATCCTTGAGCTTCGCTTCTTCCGGCAGGGCACTCAAGTTGAAGTTCATCTTAGTGGTCATCACCGGATTAAAGAAGTGTGGGTGAGCATCCCCGGACCATCGGTCTGCAGAAGCTTGTCCTGCTGCCAACGATAAGGTTGCGAGTACGATTAATTTTTTCATTACAAGTCCTTGGATGAGTTGATGCATCATATTATGTCCTTGCACCCCTTGCTGACTCAAGTGACGGAGTAATGTTTATAGATGTGTTGAAATTAATGACAGTGCGCTTAAAAGTTTATGAATGTGGCGTAACCCATTGATCCTATGGGGGATCCATATGGCCACGGATGGTGGTCGGATCGATGGTAACGGGGATTCCAGTCCCGGCCCAGACGGCCTTTTTATGAGATCCATCCATCACCTTCTTAAAAGAGAGGACCACGTGGATGAGGCAATTGTGTCCCGCCTCGACTGCAAAAAATGACATCCGCATGAGTGCTTCTTCTTCATCTTCGCAGTCTTCTACGGAATACGGATCAGCTTTGTAGTTCACGTTGCGGGTGAGTTTGGACTGGTCCTTGCGGTAGATGATGATCTCCTTGGCCTTGTCCATCACCTGGTTATACTCCTCGAGAGGAGTGGCGACCCACTGGTCAAAACAGTTCATGCAGTACGAAGAATGGGTGAGCTCCTTCGGAACGGATTTCCGGTAGGAAAAGGTCTCAGTGAGAAACTGGGTGCAGCTTTTACAGATCGAATCCTGGCAGAGCGCGCAGGTGTGATTGGCCTTGGGTTTCTTACAGGTTTTACATAATTGAGGTGTGTTCATGGCGACAGTATAGGCTTCTTCTCACCCATCAACAAGCTCGGCGGCGGCTTAAGGAATCATTGCTTTAGCTTATAGCCGGTCCGGAAGATCACCCACACCCCACCTAAGCAGACGAAGAAAAAGAGGGAAGTCATCAGTAGGCTGATCCCAACACTCACATCGGAGACGCCGTAGAAGCTCCAACGGAACCCACTCACCAGGTACACCACTGGGTTAAACAAAGTGATCTTCTGCCAGACGGGTGGGAGCATGTGAATCGAGTAGAAGCTTCCGCCCAGGAAGGTAAGTGGGGTCACGATCAGCATCGGGATGATCTGGAGCTTCTCGAAGCCGTCGGCCCAGACGCCGATGATGAACCCAAAGAGAGAAAAGGTGACCGAGGTCAAGACCAAGAAGGCGATCATCCACCAGGGATGGGCCACCTGGTAACTCACGAACAGCCGGGCCGTGAGGAGAATGATCGTGCCTAGGATGATCGATTTGGTGGCGGCGGCCCCCACATAACCCAGCACAGTTTCGAAAGCGGAGATCGGTGCCGAGAGGATCTCGTAGATGGTGCCCGCGAACCTCGGCATGTAGATCCCGAAGGAGGCGTTGGAGATGCTCTCGGTGAGGATGGAGAGCATCACCAGACCCGGGACGATGTAGGCCCCGTAGCCGACCCCGTCGATCTCACCCATGCGGGAAGCCACCGCTGAGCCGAAGACAATGAAATACAAAGAGGTCGAGATCACCGGTGATGCCACACTCTGAAAAAAAGTCCGGAAGAAGCGCGACATCTCAAACAGATAGATGGCCTTGACACTGTGGAAGTTCATGCCTTCCTCCCGACCAACTGGACGAAGATCTCCTCGAGGGACGTCTCCTTAGTTTGGATATCTTTGAAGGTGATGCCGGCGTCCGAGAGCTGTTTCATCAGCAGCGGGATCCCCGTCTCATCAGCTTTCGAGTCAAAGGTGTAGGTGAGTTCAAGTCCGAGGGGGGAGAGACTCAAGGGAAAGTGGGCAAGGCCCTCCGGTAACTTTCCTAAAGGGGACTGGAGAGTTAGCAGGAGTTGTTTCTTTCCGAGTTTTTTCATCAGTTCGCTTTTCCCCTCGACCAAGATGATCTTCCCACCGTTGATGACACCGATCCGGTCCGCCATCTCCTCGGCTTCTTCTATATAATGAGTGGTGAGGATAATGGTGACTCCGGTTTCTCTGAGCTTGCGGACCATGTTCCACATGTCCCGCCGGAGCTCAACGTCCACTCCGGCCGTCGGTTCATCTAGAAAAAGGATCTCCGGTTGGTGCGAGAGCGCCTTTGCGATCATCACTCTTCTTTTCATCCCTCCGGAGAGGGTCATGATCTTGTGATCTTTCTTGTCCCACAGGGAGAGGTCTTTGAGGATTTTCTCAAGGTAGGCCGGATCGTTGGGCTTACCGAATAGGTTGCGGGAAAAGGAAATGGTGTCCCAGACCTTTTCAAACATGTCCGTTGAAAGTTCTTGGGGAACCAGGCCGATCCTCGAGCGGGCGGCCCGGTACTCTTTGATGATATCAAAACCCGCTGCTTTGATGACTCCGGAAGTAGGGTTCACGATGCCGCAGATGACATTGATGAGTGTGGTCTTTCCAGCACCGTTAGGACCGAGCAGAGCGAAGATTTCGCCTTTCTTGATACTCAGGTTCACATCATCGAGTGCCTGGAAACCGGTCTTATAAGTTTTTTTTAATCCTGAGACCGTGATGACTTCGTTATTCATTTTAATATCTTAGCAAATGCTCCCCGTTTGACTAGGCAGAATGGGCCTACCATGGGCCCTTCTTTTGTTACCGAACAGCGACGAACAGTAAAATTGCCCGACTTAGAAATTCCAAAGCTTCCTGTGTGAGTATGGCCCATCCCAAACTTCCACCAGGAGCACTCATGAATGCTTACGTCCCTTTTCTCATTTTTTTCGGTCTGACTCTGGCGTCCGCCTCCCAGTCGCAGGACCGACAGCCCGACCACGACAGCTACCCGTTGCGGCCCTACCAGACCTCCCTCATCCATTCGAAACTAAAAGCGCTGACGGAATCTGAGGATTACCTGAGCGACGTCTTCGAGATGGAACGACGGGGCCTGAACCAGGCTAAGACCAAGACCCAACCCTGGGGTGGCTACTACTGGGCCCTGGACCAGGGGGGCATCGCAAATTCCTACATGGATTCCAATTTCCTATCGAACCTTGATCCGGGTCGCAGGGACTGGAAAGACAATGTGAAGGACTATAAGAAACGTGCCCAGGAGCTCCATCCCCGGATTTACACTCTGAGTGAAGATCAGCTCGCGAAGCTTTCCCCGTCCGAGAAGTACGACATCCTTCTGGGCGACACCACCTTCGACCTCACCAACAAAGTGTGGGCCCACACGGAAAACTGGGGCCATAAGAAAAAATGGGCGTACCTCTCCGCCATAGATATGCCGGCGGGATATGTGACCAAACCTCTCTCGGGGGATCTGTTGAAGATCGCTTCCTGGGAAGGCATCTGTCATGGCTGGGCCCTCGCCGCGGGAAACACACCCCGGCCGGAAAAGACAGTAGAGGTGACACTACCCAACGGAAAGAAGATGCCGTTCTACCCAACTGACATTAAAGCACTGGTGTCTCTTCTGTGGGCGAACTCGAACGTCCAAAACGATGTGATCTTCGAAGGCAAGAGGTGCAACTCGAAAAAAACCGTCAGAGACGACCGGGGCCGCTACCTTGAACCGGAGTGCGCCGATGTCCACCCGGGAGTCTTCCATGCGGCGGTCGTGAACATCGTGGGCCTCGAAGGTCGGAGCCTGGTGGTGGATAAATCCGCCGAGTTCTCCATCGCCAATCAACCGGTCGCGGGCTACCAACTGGAGTACTTCAATCCGAGAAACGGAACTGCGGGACCTTTGGCGAAGAGTCTCATTGCCCTCCAGCAGTACGCCAGTGAAGATCCGTTTGCGATCTCCCGCAATGGGGAGGCGACCCACATCGTGGGAGTGAACATGAAACTTCAGTACACCAAGTGGGAGTCACCGAAGAAAGGGAAGACGAACTCGCAGAAGAAAGACGGGATGGGAGAAATGGAGTTTAACTACGACCTTGAGATCAACCTCCAGGGAGAGATCGTCGGCGGCCAGTGGAGGGTGAAGAGAAACGGTGACTCGTCTTTCTTCGGACGCACCACCGGTCAACCGGACTTCTTTTGGCTTGCTCCCAAGAACTGGAAGAAAAATTTCACCGGCCTCTCCGGGCTCCCGCAGTGGGATTTCAGCAAGAGTTCTCTGCCTCCCAAGCAGTATTCGAAAGCTGCACTCGGGGCACATTCCTATGTGTACGAAGAAAGTGCCAAGTTTCTGATTAACCCACCTAAGTGCAGCGTGGTTCCGGAGAACGGGGTCGGAGCAACCTTGAGTGTCGAGTGCGCCTTCCGGTTTCCACAACCGCAGCCCTTGGTGCAGGTGGTTGATAAGCTAGTGGAGTTGTCTCGCGAGTAAAGAAAAGGGCCCTGAGGTCGAATGACGTCAGGGCCGCTTCTTTAAGTGTTTTCCAGTTTTGCTTCCATAGTGATGTTAGCTTTGAATAATTTTGAAACTGGGCAATTCATCTTTGCCTTGTTGGCCAGTTCCTGGAACTGGGCCTGGGTCGTTCCTGGAACCATGGCACGTAAGTTAAGATGAACGGCGGTGATTTCGAAGCCACCGTCTTTTTGTTCTAAGGTCACTTGAGCGCTGGTTTCCATTTTCTGGGCCGTTAGTTTGGCTTCTCCCAAGATCATGGAAAGGGCCATGGTAAAGCAGCCCGCGTGGGCCGCACCGATGAGTTCCTCAGGGTTGGTCCCTTTGACTCCTTCGAATCTTGTGTTGAAGCCATACGGATGGTTATTCAAAGCTCCACTTTCTGTTGAAACCGTGCCTTTGCCGTCCTTCAGACCGCCGGACCAGACTGCAGATGCTTTTTTAGAAATTTTCATTGATTCTCCTTTTGCTGTGAGATGATTGCGCCATCTATAATGAGAAGTTAAAGACGGTAAATCAAGATCGGGTGAGTAAGAACCTGTGGGCCCGGGGAGCTCGATTTCTAATCAAGAATTATTAAGAGATTTTTTAATTACCAACACTTATAATGAGTTAATGAGAACTTTTCTACATCTGATTGTTTGGTTTGGGATACCCATTGCGGTCACAACCGTATTTGTCTTCTATTTATTCCAGGTGAGGTTCTAGGCTTTTTCTTCCGCTAATTCTACCTCTTTCGCCTTCTTCTTGGCCCTCGCCTTAACCACTCTTTGCTGAACCAGGTTTAGCTTCCCGTAACCCGGAAGTTTCTTCGCCTCCGGTGACTGAGCGAGCTTCACTGCTCTGAGCAGCGCCTTTTCAAAACCGGCGTGACCCTCTCGGTCCAAAATTTTTTTGGAACGGAAAAAATTTGCCCAGGTAAATTCGGCGAAGTTCTTGTCGCTGTTTTCGAAAGCACCGGATTTCCTGACGAACCACGCCAGGCTGCGGTACGGGTCATCAGCTAGTCCTTTGATGTCCTTCGGAAGATAGAGCGAGAGTCTCGGGCCTTCGCCGAACTGGCAATAGGGATAGGTGTTCCTGGTGCTGTTCATCCATTTCCAGAACTTGCTGTAACCCAGGTCACTGGTTGAGAGGTCCTTCACGGTTTCGACGTAAACTTTTTTTATCCCCAGGTGGTAGCACACACAAAGGAAGTGGTGGTGGTCGATGACGTACATTTTGCCATCAGGGCCCACCACGACCGGCACTGGGTTATCGATGAGATATTTCTTCAGTTCCTTCTTCCCGTACTTCTCGACGATCTTTATTTTCTCATTGACCTCGAGCATGCCGACGGCGAATTGGGTGGGCCTGAGGCTTAGAAGGGAAACTTTATTAAGAGGATTTTTCTGTTCTTTCATTTCTGTGATGGTAGCAATGGGAAGTGGCTTGCACCAGATTTAAAGCTTAAACAAAGGCATGCCCATGTTGATTGGTATGCTATCGCGCCGGAAGCAGTGTAAGCAATTTAAACATTTGGAATTCTCTTTTTCTGTTATCTTCTAATCAGGGGAGAATTCCATGCTGAAACAAATTCTGATCCGGGTGCTGGTATTTGCTCTTACCTACGCTTTATCCGCAGGTGCTATCCTCGCCGGCGAGACAGTTACCATCGGCTGCACCATCGCCTGCTCAGGTCCCTACGGGGAAGCTTTGAGAAAGTTATCCAAAGCTCTAAAGATCCCACTGGAAGTGATCGACCTCTCTAAGAATAGGGCGCTGGATCTCGCAAAACTCGACGGCATCGTCATCCCGGGCGGAGTTGACATCGACCCGAAGTATTACCTCTCCGAAGTCGAAGAAGACCTGCGGGCCCACACCCGCAGACTCGACCACCTGGTGAACTATTCCAACAGTGGTAAGAAGAGAGACCCTTTCGAGTTCAAACTCCTCAAGTCCTATTTCAACGATCAACGGCTTCGGGACCTTCCGGTGCTGGGGGTGTGCAGGGGAATGCAGATGCTGGCGGTCTCCCAGGGCATCCCACTCTACGTCGACATCAACAAAGAGCTGGAGCTGCCGAACAGGAGGAACTTGCATGACAAGATCCACCTCGGTGACGAGGAATCCTTGATGAAACAACTCTTCCCGGCAATGAGTTTTCTGGGCTTCAAGCAGCATCATCAGGGGATCCGGGTGGATTACTATTTAAAGCACGAGTCCCGCTGGCCTGAGGTCAGAGTGACTGCCTTCTCGAATCAAAAACTCATCGCCGAGAGTCTAGAGTTTACCAACCGACCAGTCTTGGGCATCCAGTTCCACCCGGAAAAAGATTTCACCGTCTCCGGTCAGAAGATCTTCGGCTGGCTGCTGCAGAAATCGGCACTCCGGAACAGGGGCCGCCGGCCATGAAGAACACCCTCGCATTCCTACGCAAGATAAAAAAAAATAACAACACCCCGTGGATGCACGCGCACAAAGACGAGTACCTCCTGGCCAAGAAGGAATTTGAATTCCTGGTGCAGGAACTCATCGTCCGGCTGCGGGAGTGGGACAAGGCCATCCCGCACCTCGAGGTGAAAGACTGTGTCTTCCGCTTTAACCGCGACACCCGCTTTAGTGAAAACAAATCTCCCTACAAAGAAAACTTCGGCGCCTGGATCGCCTACGGTGGGAAGAAGGGCCCGCTCCCCGGGTACTACCTTCATGTCTCTGCCAAGGAACTCTTCGTGGCCGGCGGGGTGTGGATGCCGGAGGCACGCGCTCTGCTGAGCCTTCGCAGGCACATCTGCGTTCACGGTGGCGAGCTTACAAAAATTCTGGCAGACAAGAAATTTAAAAAAGTGTTCCCGGCACTGGACTCCGGGCACCTGCTCAAGCGACCGCCCAAGGGGTTCTCCGCAGACGATCCGTTTGTCGAATTCTTGAAGCATAAGAGTTTCACCGTCTCGGCGCCGCTGGCAATGGCCGAGGCAACTAAACCGGCATTCGGGAAGCTGGTTGATAAGCACTTCAGGCTCCTCGGTCCGCTTAATGAATTTCTCCTGGCCGGGGTCAAGCATTCTGAAGACTCACAGTAGCCTAATAAAAAAGTCAGTTACATTCTGGCCCTGAGTCTGGAGCAAAACTAGTATCTTCTAACTGCCCATTGTTTTGAGTAGGCGGACCCTTCCTGAGTCTTATCATGGGAGAGTGATATTAATCTTAGAGTTGAGGTGAACAACATGAAAGCAGTCAAAACTTTTCTGATTTTGCTCTTGTCAGTCGTCCTCGCGGATCCCGGCATTGCCCAGGTCCGCCCACCCAGACCCCCGCGTCCTGCTCCTCCGGCACCGAGACCCCATCCTGAACCACGGCCCCCAAGACCTCCGCGTCCGGCACCCCCGGTTCCACGCCCGAGACCAGAACCGAGACCCATTCCCAACCCAAGACCACAGCCGCGTCCGGTTCCAAGACCGAGACCGCGTCCGATCCCGATGCCACGGCCGATCCCAAGACCGGTGCCGCGTCCGCGCCCTTATCCGATCCCGGCCCCGACCAGCTATCAGGCCTGTTTCTACCAGTATGAAAACTTCCAGGGCAATAAGATTTGTCTTCACCCGGGACAGTCGATTGCCAACCTCCGCGACTACGGCTTCGATGATACCATTTCATCGGCCATCATCCCGCCGGGTTTCACGGTTGAAGTCTACGAGTACGCTGATTTCTACGGCTACTCGGTGGAGCTGCGGGGTGCGATCTATGACCTGCGGGACTACAACTACATCTGGGACGATTCGATCTCTGCGATAGATTACGTTCAGTACTGAGTACTGCCGGCCCCTGATTCTAATCAGGGGCCTTTTTCCTTCTCAAACCTGGACTGTTTTGCCCTGCCGTTGATTTAAATCTCTGACCGCCGTAGCATGAGAATGGTGTATCCATCATTCCAGCGAGGACCGTATCGAGTCACCAAATAAAGATCTGCTTGATGTGACTGCGACTTCTTCCAAGCAGCGAGGATGGAAAGGCAAGCTGGAGTCTTTCTTCCGCACCTTCCGCACTCTGACCTTCACCCTGCTACTGGCACCGATCGGCTTACTCTACGTCATCTGCATCGGAGTCTCCCTGACTCCGGGGATCACCTTGTTCACCGCGGTCAACGACTGGAGCCTCGGTTTTCACCTTCTCTTGCGGCACACTTGTCTCGGGATGGCCCTCGCCACTGGCTTCCTCAGCTATGGCCTGACTCTGATCTTCGTCGTACCACTGGTCAATAAAATCCTTCCGCTGAGAGTCCGGCCTCACCGCACCACCTGGTACTCGTTGAGCGTGATTCCGTGGTACTACCACAACGCGCTCACTTACTTGGCCCGCTACACTTTTCTGGATTTCATCACACCGACGCCGCTCAATAAATTGTTCTACCAGATGATGGGGATGAAGGTCGGGAAGGGCACCATCATCAACACCACCAACATCTCCGATCCGTGCCTGATCGAGATCGGGGACTACGTGACCATCGGCGGTTCTGCGACCCTGGTGGCCCACTACGGGATGAAGGGTATCCTGATCATCGATAAGCTGGTGATCCATGACAAGGCGATCATCGGCATGAAGGCGACACTCTTCGGCGACGTGGTGGTGGGGTATGGAGCGCTGGTGAAGGCGAATGAAGTGGTCATGCCGAAGACCAGGATACCGGACAGAGATGAGTCGAAAGCGGCGGCGTAGAAAAACTAAACTTTTTTCAGGTACTCAGCGATCAACACGATTCCGATCCCGTTAACCTTTCCCTCGATGTGCTTGGGATTGCTTGTCAGACTGATGTTCCGCACCAGCGTCCCGCGCTTGGCGGTGAAGCCCGCTCCTTTGACGTCCAGGTCTTTTATCAGTGTGACCGAGTCTCCGTCCACTAGCCGGCTGCCGTTACTATCAACCGTCGGAAGTGAATCATCGACCGGCGTTGCTTCCGGGAGTCCGGCCTTGGCCCACTGAAGATTGTCTTCATCCAAGTAGAGCTGCTCCAACAGCTCCCGTGCCCAGACCTCGTTCCCGAGCAGCGATAGCATCCGGTATGTCATCACCTGCACGGGTGTAAGTTCGCTCCACATGCTGGTGTTGAGGCACCGCCAGTGGTTAGCATCGAGTGACTGCGGGTTCTCGATCTGACCGCGGCAGGTGGCGCAGACGATGAGACTCGAGTCCTCACCGCTGCCTTTCACCGGAAGGATTTGATACAGAGATAGACCCGTGGGTTGTGAGCAGAGTTCGCACTGATGATGACTTCTCTCAAGTAAAATTTCTTGCAAAGACTTCACAAGAAGTCGATGAGCTGTGCTCTAGTGAAGTGCTTGTGCACCGGATGCTCTTGCCGCCGGCTTTTGGAAACTGTCGCGGGTGCTGGCTTGAAAACGAACTTCCGGAACTCCGGGGTCAGATCCATTCCGTAAAACACGTTCATCGCAGCGATGAACTCATCCATCCCGAATGGAGCGAAGGTCCGGTGGGTGACGAAGTCTTTCATAAAGGGTTTGAGGTCTCCCACTTTGCTACTGAGGTACGAGAAAAACTCCTGGCCGAAGCCGTAGGCATTCATGTCCGTCACACGGTTGTAGTACCCGTGGTCCGCCATGTTGGTAGTGCCTTCGAGTGTCGTCTGAGTCCGGTACCCGTAGTCTCTCCAACTCGCGAGGGCCTCGTCCACCCAACCGGAGTTTCCGTCTTCCGGGAGTGCCGCGCGGGCGAAGTACGAGTGGAAAAGTTCGTGCCCGAGAGCATCCAGGGATGTGGCGGTGGCCCCCGCGTACTCCATCCCACCTTCCGGCACTGAATAGATGGTGAGGGTCGGATGAGGGAAAGCGCCGTAGTCGGCTTCGAGTTCATTCATGATGGTGATGGTCCCGGCCTTGAACTTTTCGAGCAGTACCGGGTCGCCGATGTTTTCCATGTAAATGACCACCGGGATGCTCCGTCCATCCAGAGAGTCGTAGGAGAACTCCAGGGAGTGCACACTCGAGACTGGAACGAGGTGGAAGAAGGGACAGGAAGAATTAAAGTTCTCTGGGTAGGAAACTTTAAATTCGTTCACTTGGGTCGACGCAACCACACCGTTAGCGTAGATCTTATGCGTATCTGTGGCGCCGATGATTTTCACGGTGAAGGACATGGCGACCCGGTCGAAGAGTAAGTTCGCCGGAAGGAACCGCTCGAGGTAGTCCCTGTCTCTCAGGTCACCCATCCACAGCGCGTGCTTGACTCCGGTGGGAGAGAACTCGAAGAATTCTTTCACTGGTAATTCGATCCTCAGAGTATGAACGCCGGGGGTTGTGTTGTGATCGATGACCCGGAGAAATGTTTCAGATCCGGGAGTTCTGACTAGGGCCGCGGTGACCCGGACCCCGTCCAGCGTGATGGTACTCGGGTCAACCACCGAATCGAAGACGGGGTAACCTTCCTGGTGTGTCTCCAGGTTGATCTCTGCCGTGGCCAGCACTGTTTTTTGAGAAACGTCGTAGGTCAGCTGATAGTCGGCCGTCTTGAAGTCCGCGAAGACTGCCAGGCCATGAGCATAGGGGAAGGGCCTTGGGAGCTTATCGGCGGCAAATGAAGAGAGAGTAAAACTAAAAATGGCTAAAAGGTACAGTGCTCGCATGGATCCTTCCTTGTTTGTGCGAAGCCATTATAAGGAAGAAGACACCCCTGAGATAGGGGTATCGCATTAATTAAGGAACGCAGTGGCTAGGACTCGAAGGCGAGGAGGGCGTAGAAGGATTAGAGGGGGAAGAGGGAGAAGCAGCAGAAGCAGGCAGGCCATTGCAGTAAACGTATCCACCAACATTTTTACAGTCTCGACCGCAGTACACGTAGCCTCCGATGTTTTCGCAGTTGTGGCCATAGTAAGTGTACCCACCGACTATGGTGCAGGTCTGGGCCCTGGCGAAGTTTGCCAGCATGAAGACAAACAGGATGAGAAGAAGTTTCATAAATTGACTCTCTTGCGGGATCCTATACTTTATTATTGAGTTTAAAAAGAGGTGCGTTTTGCGACTACGGTGATCCGTTCACAGGTGCTGGGGCCTTACATTTGCGAGCTCAATCTTACTTTTGCCAGGAATCTTGCGGCCAAGCACCGGGCGATGGTCTAAAATTGGTTCTATGAAGTTAGTTATCTTTATACTTATCATGACCTTTTCCGTGAGGGCTTCCGCGCAGCCCGAAGCCCAGTTGCTGCAGGACTGCGGAAAAAAGGAGCTCGAGGCCTGCAAGAAACTGGGAGCGTACTACCTCAGCGTCTCAGACTGGGAGAAGGCCTTCATGGTGGGCGAGGCGCTGTGTGGGAAGGAAATCAGTGAGGGGTGTACCTACGCCGGGGTCTCCCGCCTGGCACAGGGGAATAGTAAAGAAGGGACACAGTTCCTGAGCAAGGCCTGTGATGAGTTCGAGCCCTTGGGCTGCCGCTCCCTGGGTCGGCTGATGAAAAAAGGGAAGGAACCGGTGCTCGCCAACATGTACTTCAAACGGTCCTGCTTCTATGGGTTGAAAGAAGTCTGCAAGGACGTCAAGTCCACGAAAGATGCCTTTTCTAAATCCGGCCAAGAACTGGTCAAGAGTATCCAGGATGAATGTGCGGGTGAGGAGACTTCGCCGCTTTGTCGGTCGCTCATCGAAACGGTAAGAGAGTGTAAAGGGGAACTTAAGACAAAGGACTGTCAGCTCCTCGCCGGGTATCTTTCTATCTATTTCCGGGCCAAGTTCTTGCAGACCGAAGCCAAGCTCGGGTTGCTGTCTCTCCACATGGCACAGAAAAAATTATCGCAGCCTTCATATGACTATGCTCTCCTCTCTAAGGAAATAAAGACTTCTCAGAATAGCTACGTCCTTGGGTTTCTGCGGATCTGCAGCAAGCGATTCGTCCCCGGAAAGAAGTACGTTTCTAATGCTCTGGAACTGGACCCCGGCGCGTTCAAAGAGCTCGGACCCAGAACCGCTGCGAACATCCGGGCGTATTTCATGAGCGGGAAGCGCAGTGACTGTAAAGAACCGAAGTCCGGATTTGAAGCCTTCGCAGTCGGAGTGCTGGATCCACAGGACCCGTCACGCCTGGACATCTGGAGGATCGATGAGGAAAAGACCGTGATCCAGATGCGTAACGGGTTACCGAATCCTTAGTAGGTGAAGTTCAGCAAAGGAAGGAAGAAAGCCGCTTCGTAGTCTCTCCTCGTCCGCGCGATTTCCGTCCCGATGACGATCACGTCCCACCAGAAATGCACGAACACCGATTCACCGATGCTCCAATTGTTTCTCTGGGTGAGCCAGCCGAAGTAGAAGCCTCCGAAGAACTGTGGCCACATAATCTGACTGGTCCCGTGGGCCGCGGAGAAGAGGGCGGCGGTGAGGAAGTTACTTAGGAAATCTGAACCGGTGGCTTCCCGGGTGGCCGGCATAAGCCAGCCGCGGAAGAAGGCTTCTTCGCCGGTGCCGGCGTTGTAAGAGACCGCTCCGGCGAAAGCCGCGTCTCCGAAGTGGTACCGGCCACGGCCCATGAACGCTAGGGAGGCGAAGGCTAGGGGGACGTAGGTGGTCCAGCGTTTGAAGTAACTGAAGTGAAACGGTGAGAGTAGAACTTCGTTCACCGGTTCATCGGTTTCTAAGAAGGCGAACTCGTTTCTCTTTTTCTTTCGCACCTTGGCCGCGGACCGGAAGCTCGCATACGCACTCAGAGACCCGGCCCCCAGATAGAGCTGGTACCCGAGGTCCAGGAACCGCGCGGGTTCGTTTTCCGGGCAGTCAGAGCAGTCAGTATCTATTTGTTTATACGCCAGCAGGCCCGCCGTCAGGCCCGTCGCCGCGATCCCGGAGTAGAACGCACCTTGCTGGTACTGGCCCTCGGACCACTGGTCAGCTCCCGGAAGGAAGAAAGAGAGCAACGGTGCGCTCCAAACTCCGCGGATCTTCTCAGGATCATTGGGATACTCCAGAGAAAAGACGTCAGCTCTCAAAGGAGTCCAGAGCAGAGCGAGGACGAGAAAGTTGAGGAGGAGTTTCAGGCTCAAGCTCTCTTTCGAAGCTTCACCCACACTCCGTTCTTCGCCCGGAGAGTCAGCATGGGAAGCTTCTCCACCTCTGGATAGGTCGCGAGCTCGAAGTCAAAGTTCCGGATCAGCACCGCCATGGAGAGCTTGAGCTCCGCCATAGCGAATTTCCTGGCCACGCAGGAGCGGGGTCCGACGCCGAAAGGGACGTAGGAGTAGTTGTAGTGTTCGTTGGTCCGGTCTTTTTTGTTGAAGCGGTCCGGGTTAAACAGTTCCGGCTTGTCCCAGAACCTCGGGTCGTGGTGGAGGCTGAACGCCGAGAGCATCATCACGTCTCCCTTGTTGATCTTCACCCCCATCAGGTCCACGTCCTCAATACAGGCGCGGTCGATGATCCACGAGGGAGGAAACAACCGCATGGTCTCCATGATGAACTCTTCCAGGCAGTCCATCTTCTCCAGGTCATCCAGGGAGACGTTCAAAAGATCCGGAAACTGCTCCAGCTCCGCTCTCACCTTCACCAAGTGATCCGGGAAGAGGCACAGGTGGTAGAGGGCCCAGCCCATGGAGATGGCGGTGGTCTCGTGGCCCGCGATGAGGAAGGTCAGGATCTGGTTGCGGATCTCGGCGTCGGGGAGCGGCTTCCCGTTCTCATCCCGCGCCTTGAGCATCCCGCTCAGCAGGTTATTGTAGCTCTCCGGGTCTTTCTTCTGCCGGTCCAGGTAGTAGTCGGAGATGCGGGAGATTTTTTTGATGGATTTCTTCAGTTTCAGGTTGTGCGCCGTCGGAAGGTAGAGCGGGGGCTTGATCACTTTACTGTTCCAGTACTCGACGTGGCCCAGGAGGAACGGCATCTCTTCGGCGAGTGCGACGATGTGCTCAGGCTCGTAGGCGGAGAACATCGCCTTGGCGATCACCTTGATGGTGTAGTCCATGAAGTCGTAGGCGAGGTTGTGGAACCGGTCGGTCGGGAGGTTCTTCCATTCTTCAAGCTTCTGGGCGGTAATATCCTTCATCACTTCAAAATGGTTGTGGAGCATGGTGTTCTGAAAAATCGGAGCGATGATCCGGCGGTCACGCGCCCACATCTTCCCCTCCGAAGAGAGCAGTCCCAGTCCCAGCACGTGCTTGATCGGGTCATTGAACTGGCTCTTGGTGTAGTGTTTGTTCTTGACCTGCAGGATGGACTCGAAGGCCTCCGGGTGGAAAACGAAGACCATGTTCAGGTGGCCGAACTTGGTTTTCACCACGTCGCCGATGCGGGAGGCTTCGTGCATGAAGTTGATGGGGTTGTGATAGAAGTACGGAAGGCTCCCCACCAGAAACTTTCCTTTAGTGATTTGCTTGTCGTCGTACTGGTACTGCTTCATGTGTTAGCCTCTGGAGTAAAAAATTTCAAGGTCGCCGTCCGACGTCGCGCCGAAGTCTTCCGGGCCCTTGGTCTCGGAGACCATCAGGTCCGTGAGCACCGGGACGCGGGTGTTGTCTTTGATGGTTGTTCCGGGGCCCATGCGGCTGCCGGCCCCGACAAAGACGTTCCTGCCGATCTTGATGGGTTTGTAGTAGAGAAATACTTTGCCGTCGCGGATGTGCACCACGTGGGAGATGAACGAGCAGCCGTGGCCAAACAGAGCGTTGTCACCCACGATCATGCCCTGGCGGTCACCGATCAGGGTGTGCGAGGTCCAGAAAACATTCTTTCCAATCTTACTTCCCCATAGACGGAGCCACGCCGAGTAGAAACCGAAGAGCACCAGCACCCGCTCCAGGTACGGGAAGGCGTAGAAAAAGTTCTGGATCTTGTAAGCTCCGTTCCACATGTTGTAACCGACACCCAGATATTGGCCGCCTTCCTTGTAGGGAAAGAAGGCCAGGAGAGTGCGGTAGACCAGCAAGGGGAAGACGTACGGGAAGAAGATGATGACCGGGACCAGTGCCAGGTGGTGAGTCAGGATGAAAGCGGTGACCAACCCCAGTTGCAGCACCACCATCAAGGGGGCGAAGAAATCCAGCCACTGGTCCAGTTTAGTTAAGAGGAAAGTCTTAATGAAGGCCTCGCTTGTGAATAGACCTAAATTATAGAGGAATTCACATTTTTTAGAAGCTTATTTAAGTCCTGTCTTTGAGTTCCTTCCTTAAGATTTTCCCCAGGATGGACTTGGGGAGTTCAGTCCGGAACTCGACTACCCGAGGGATCTTGTAGGACGTCAGGTTTTCTCGACAAAAGGCGATGATCTCTGCCTCTGTCAGACTCTGATCTTTTTTGACCAGGAATAGTTTGACGATTTCTCCGGAGGTCTCCGATGCGATTCCCACCACCGCCGCTTCAAGCACTTTGGGATGGGAGCAGACCACGTCCTCCAGCTCATTAGGGAAGACGTTGAAGCCAGAGACGATGATCATGTCTTTCTTGCGGTCGACGATCTTCACGAAACCCTCCGCGGTCATGAAACCCAGGTCTCCGGTTTTAAAAAATCCTGAGGCCGTCATGACATTCTTGCTCTCTTCCGGTTTCTTCCAGTAGCCCAGCATCACCTGTGGTCCCCGCACACAGATCTCACCGGTCTCTCCCAGGGGAAGTGGAATGTCTTTTTCATCTAGGATTGCAACTTCCGTGGAGGTGATGGGGAGTCCGATGAATCCGTTATAGTCCTTCAGGGTCATGGGGTTGATGCAAATGGCAGGTGAGGTTTCGGTCATCCCGAAGGCTTCGATCAACGGGACGCCGGTGAGGGCCTTCCATCTCTGGGCCACGGATTTTTGGATCGCCATGCCGCCGCCCAGAGCGACTTTAAGATTCGAGAAATCGAGACGGTTGAATTCTTTGTTGTTGAGCAGCCCGTTGAACAGGGTATTCACTCCCGTGATGGCAGTGAACTTCCACCGCTTGAGCTCCCGGACAAATCCTGGCAGATCTTTTGGATTGGTGATCAGCACGTTGAGGGCGCCGGTGCTGAAGAAGAGCAGCAGGTTGGCGGTCAGCGAGAACATGTGGTAGAGGGGAAGGGGTGTGATGAGAATTTCTTCCTTCTCTTTTATCAGGAACTTGATCCACGCCCGCGCCTGGAGCATGTTGGCGCTGATGTTTTGGTGGGTGAGCATCGCCCCCTTGGCCACACCTGTGGTGCCGCCCGTGTACTGGAGCAGGGCCAGGTCATTGAGCTGGGTGTCGGGCCGGTGGAATTTTTCAATGTCTGCGACGTTGATGCAAGCGAGGAATGTTTTTGTCTCGGGTAACTGGTAGGCCGGGACCAGTTTCTTGACGTTCTTCACAGTGAAATTCACCAGGTGATTCTTCGGAAAGCTCAATAAGTCCCCCAGGGAGGTTAGGATGATATTTCTAACACCGGTCTCCGGGAGGGCCTTCTGCAGGACGTGAGCAGCGTTTTCAAATAGGACGATGGTCGAGACCTCCGCATCCTTGAGCTGGTAGGCGAGTTCTCTGGCGGTGTACAGCGGGTTCACGTTCACCGCCACCAGGCCCGCTCGCAGAACTCCGAAAAATACCACTGGGTACTGGAGGATGTTCGGCAACATGATGGCGACCCGCTCTCCAGGTTTTAGCAGCAGCTGAACTTGTAAGTAGCTGGCAAACTTCCGGCTCAGGTGATCGACCTGGGAATAGGAAAGTGTTGTCCCCATGTTATGAAACGCGGGGAGGTCTCCGTACTTGCGGAAGGCCTTCTCCAGCTCCTGCGGGAGGGTGGAGACCTCGCTGTGGTCAATTTCCTTTGGGACACCAGGGTCGTAGGCGTTGTGCCAGGGATGGGTCATGCTCTTCTCCAGTAAGTGAGAATAGGATACCCGAAGCCCCAGAAATGAGAAGGAGGATTAAGAAGAGCGGATGAGTTGGGCTTTCGGTGCCTGGTGTGCCAGCAGCTCCCGCAGGCCCTCCAGCAACAGGTCCTTGCTGTTTCTGCGCAAGAGGTACTCGCAGATTTTTTCGGCCTGCTTGCTGGCGAAGAAATGATCCCCGTCGAGGGTTAGGCCTGCGGCCTGAGGAAACACCGTCTGCCAGGTCTCGAGATCAGCGCCGGTGATCACCGGATCCGAGCTTCCCCGCAGGGCCCAGATCAAGCTGCCGCCGAAGGCCAGCAGCTCCGTGGGCTTAAGCGCGCTCGTCCAGGAGAGGTCCTTCTTGAAAAATTCGATCATAGAATCGTCGATGAGGTTCCGGTCTGGAATGTTCCCAAGGTTAAAGATCCAGTCTCGGACTTCCTCGTTTGAAGCCGCGGCCAGTTTATCGAAGTGCCAGTTATCATCCACGCAGCGGCTGCTGGCGGCGACGATGGAGACCGGGGCCCGGGTCATCCGGCCCGCGACGTTGAAGGCGATGTTTGTCCCCAGGCTGTACCCGAAGAGCATCACTTCGCCCGTGAGCTGGTCGAGCTTCGCGGCGACGTCCTGGTAGTAGCCTTCTCTCTGACCCTCACGGGCATGAGTGGCTGGCCTCTCAACGGTCCAGACAGCGACGTCGGCCGGGAGGGAGTCGAGTAATTTTTTAAAGCGGTAGCCATTGGAACCGGCGAAGGGGAAGCACACCAGGGTACGATTGCCGGAAGCCTTCAGCACCTGAACCACAGGTTGAGTGACCTGCTTGTTTTGATCATTCATGGCGAGGGAAATTTCAATCAAACTCGGACCCTGAAGCAGGTAGCTCAGTGCCGGTGGGGTCAGGCCTTTCTGCGAGAGCTTGTAGCGAAGGCCCACGGCCGTGATCGAATCCAGTCCGTACTGAGACAAGGGCACGGCTTCATCCACTTCGAGGTCAGGTCTGAAGTCCTGAAGGAGATCCTTGAGGACGTTGAGCGTGCTGATCGACTCAGTGGCTTCGCTCTGGGAGAAAAATTCTTTCAACCACCTTTTGGATTCTTTATGGATGCAGACCAGGGATGCGGGACTCGCGCCCAGGCCCGCGGCTAAGAAACTCGAGAGGTCAGAAATCTCAAGTTGTTTTATTCCGACCTGGTCAAGCCAGCTCGATGCTTCCGCACTGGCCGCCAGTCCCTGGGACTGGAACGGACCCAGCTCGAGCATCACGTGCCGGGGCCCGGGGCAAGCTTGCGCCATCAGCGAATTGGCCAGAGCGTAGTTCGATTGTCCCGGCGAACCCATTACCTGAGACAGAGACGAAAAAGAAATTATTTTAGCAAGATTTTTGCTCTCAAAAACTTCCCACAGGTTTTTTAGACCCGTGAGCTTGGGAGTAAGGACCGCTTCGAAGTCTTCCAGGGCCAGGTCCTTGAACAGGCCATCGCGGAGGGTCCCGGCGGCGTGGATGAGGAGATTCGGGGTGGGCAGCATGGAACAGTGGAGCTCGTCTTTGATCCGCAGCAGGTCTCCCCTCGAGGAAACATCACCCACGGCGATCTGGACCTTCGCTCCGGATCGCTCGGCTTCAAGGATGCCTCGGATCACCGCAGAGAGCTTGTGGTCGCTGCTCAGTAGAGTCCTCCAGGTTTTTCTTTCCGGGAACGCAGACCGGGTGAGAAGGATGATATCTTTTGTCCCCTGCGAAGCGAGCCACTTCGCCGACTGAAGGCCCAGGCTCCCGAGTCCTCCGCTGATGAGAGCGCACTCCGGGATTTGCAGAGAGCTCTGTTCCTTGTCCTGGAGATGATCCTTAAGTACTTCTCGGTACCAGAGACCTGCACTTTTCTTGCAGTCACTTCCGGTGACCACGCAGAGTTCACTGGCGCAGGTCAACTGATCAGTCTCGACGGTGGTGAACTTGGTCTCCGGGTACTCGAAGCGTAGGCATTTAATCAGAGAGCGGACAGCCCCCAGCTCTGTTCCCTGGATGGTCAGCGACAAGGGCGCGTGAGAGAGGATCTGCCTCACACAGCAGACCATGGCCAGCGGAGCGTGCCCAGGGGTGACGATCAGCAGGTAGTGGGGAGCTGCCGGGACTTCGGGAGTATCAAGAGTCAGTGTCTGTTGTCCGGGTGTGCTGCCCAGCTGCTTGGGCGTGAAGGCTTCCCAGCCGGTGGTTAGGAGAGCGACGTGAGACTTTATCTGCGAGCTCTTCTTGGAAGAATGACGGTAAGTGATCTCCGGGAGTGGCCTACTGGTTTCGTTCCAGGCGTAGAGCGGAGTTCGCAGAAAGTTGACCTGTTCGGGAAGCAGGCGCTCCAGTTGCAGCTGTGCTCCCTGTTGAAAAATTTTACCCAGACAATCCCGCAAGGCCTGCTGCTCCTTGAAGTCATCGTGAATCAGGGCAACCTTGCGGAGATCTTTTTTTAGGATACTTTGGAGGTCACTCGCGAACATGCCTCCCAGATCGATGAAGAGTCGTACACCGTTGTCATGCATGTTTTTGAGAGTGTCGGAGAACAGTACCGGGTTCACCAGCTGCTCCTTCCAGTAGGCAGCGGTGGAAATCTCAAGGTCGGTGAGCGGTTTGGTGTGGCGGGTGGAGTACACCACCTGTCCCGTGCTCGGTCGGCAGGTAAAGGAGGAGAGCTCTGCGGGATCGATGGCGCTTGAGTGCGCCGGGACGTTGAAGCTCTGGACAATCTTTGCCTCGAAGTGTTCGATGAGTTCTTTCGAGATGGGAGTATGGAACGAAATCACTGTGGACTCCGGCGCGTTGACAGCGGCCACCTGCCAGTGCGCTCTCTGCACCGGAAGTGTTTTCTCCAAGTGGCCCAAGGAACGCGGGAACCAGACCATCTGGCCCTGGCCCGTGGCGGCCAGAAGGCAGCGGGCCCTGCGGTCCACCAGTTCCAGTCCTGTTTGCCAGCTGATCCTGCCGGCAGCTACCAGAGCACTGACCTCGCCCATGCTGTGGCCCACGAAGACGTCGACCTTCAGACCAAAACGGCAGAGCAGTTCGTAGAGCGATACCTGGAAGGCGTAAGCGCCCAGCTGGTAGGTCCTGATGTCACTGATTGTTTTCTCATCCTCGAAGCTGTCAGGGGCCAGCCCGGCGCTGGAGATGATTTCCTGAAAGCGATTTTTAAATTCCTCGTCGAGCAGTGCTAGAGCGTTGCTGGACGGGATGAATTTCCCGCCGGCGCCGGGGAAGATGAATGCCGTCTTCCCTTCCGTTTTCTTCGACCGCTCCAGCAGCAAGGGCCCACTTAGGTTTTCTAACAGGGCTTCTTTAGTCGCAGCGTAGGTGAGAGAAAAATGCCGGTGCAAGTTTTTTTTATTCGCCAGCGAATGGGCCAGCTCGGCGAGGTCCGGAGAGGTGTGTGCCACGAACTCTCTGAGCTTCTCGATGTTGCGCCGAAGAGACGCCGGGCTTTCGGCGCTGATGAGAAACGGCAGCAGCGAGTCCTTCCGGTCCTGGACAGGGAGCGAGTCTTCCGCGCAGACCAAGATGGCGTGAGCGATGCTGCCGCCGAAGCCGTAGGCATTCACGCCGATGGTCCGCAGGTTATCTTCCAGCTTGACCATAGGGACCGAGATCATTTCCTTGGAGAAGTTGAAATCCTCCCGCGGAGTCTCGCAGTGCAGAGACGCGGGGATTGTTCTATGCTTGAGCATCAGCACGGCCTTGATCAGGGAGGCGATCCCCGCGGCCGGCTCGAGGTGTCCGAGGTTCGACTTGACCGAACCCACGAAGAGTTTTTTATTTCGGCCGCCGGTCTTAAGCCCTTTGGCCAGAGCGCTGAGTTCGATTTTATCGCCATGGAGTGTTCCAGTGCCGTGGGCTTCGAGGTAATCGAGCTGGGCCGGGGAGATCCCGTTGTCCGCGTAGATTTTTTCTAACAGAGAGACTTGATCTTTGAGCGACGGAGCCGCGATGTGCCCGCTGCCCACGCCTTGCGAGATCTGGCAGTCCACCACAGTCGCATGGACCTGGTCTCCGGCACTGGTCGCGTCGTCGCATCTCTTAAGAATGAGGATGCCCGCACCTTCACCGCGGACGTAGCCATCGGCCGCTGAACTTCCGAAGCTGCAGTGGCCGCTCTTGGAGGCCACCCCCAATCTGTGGAACCCGATGTTGGTGAGCGGAGAGGAAATGAGGTTCACCGCCCCGACGATGGCGACGTCGCACTGACCACTGCGCAGGGCTTCGAGCCCCAGGTGAAGTGCGGTGAGCGCGGAGGAGCAAGCGGTGTCCACGGTCATGCTTGGGCCCTTGGCCTTCAGAGCGTAGGAGACTCGGTTGGCAAGGAGTGAGAGCGTGTTACCGGTGTTGGTGTGACCGTTGATGGTCTCAGGACTTCCTACCACCCGCCACAGGTTATCGATGTTGGAAGCTCCGATGTAGACGCCGACCTTGAGGGCCTTGAGACTCTCAGTGGTCAGACCCGCGTCTTCAAGAGCATGGAAGACAGTTTTGAGGATCATTTTCTGCTGTGGATCCGTTTGCAGGCTCTCTTCCGCGCCCATCTTGAACAGACCCTCGTCGATGCCGTACGGGTCTTTCACCATCCCCATACGCAGGTTCTTCAGGAACTCAAGGGTGTCGTCGTCGAAGGCAGGGGCATAGTTTTCTGCGTTGAAGCGATCAGTGGCCACCGGCAGGACGCTATCGATTCCCTTTGAGAGATTGTCCCAGAAAGAATCTGTCCCGCTAGCTCCGGGGAACTCACAGGCCATTCCGATGATCGCTGCGCTTTTTTTCTTCATGCTTTTTCCTGCACTGGGGCGCCCACCCGTCGGTAGTAACTTAATATGATCTGGAGATAGTCTTTAAGGTTGATGGCCGGAGCTGTGGCCTCGAGCTTCATGGTGCGCACAGAGGTGATGGGAGTGAGCACATCGGTGTGGTGGAAGATGTGGTTCTCACCTTCGGTGTGAGTCCAGACGTTGAAGGTTTTCTCCAAGAGGCCGCAGTTGAGCAAGGCCCTTGTCTGGAGACTTCTTTCCTTGGGGTCCTTGTGGTCAACGAAAATTCCCAGGTGCTGGATCCACTGCAGGTGGCGCGACACCACTGCGGCAACCCAGATGGAGAGGGCGAAGTGTGCCGCCACAGTGAGGGCGGCGGAACCGTTGTAGAGGAAATAGGTCACCGTGAAGAGAACGGCGATGAAGGCGGCACGGCCTGCGATGCTTGTGATGATTTCCTTTCTGGTTACCAGATTCTTCGCGGCCAGGTAGTGGCCGGTGGTGAGTTCCCAGTGGATGTTTCCCAGGACCGCTTCCAGTAGAAACCGATTGCGCTTCTGAGCAGCGGTCAAGTCTGAGTACCCAGGGCCGTAGAGTTCGAGGTCATGCTCGGTGTGCACGTGCTTGTGGTGCGAGAGGTGCCCGTGGAGATAGCAGTTGGTGTCCGAGAGCATCGCAAAGGAGCAGAGGTGGTGGAAGAGTGTGTTGTTAATTTCTTTATCGTAGCGGTGCCAGTGCTCGTGGCGGAGAAGACCGATGCCGATGATAAAAAATGAAGCAAGCAGGGGGACAATCAGGTAGCTCCAGGCCCCGAGTGTTGCATGAAGATAAGGTGCGGCTATGAGCAGCGAGTACAACGAGAGGGTGTAGAGGAGATAGTGTTTCATATCGGACCATAATACCGTATCTTTTCACTCGGAACTAACGATTTATTCCTCCGCGATGAGTGTCTAATTTTTTGACGGTCCTGCGCGGTTAACTATTTAGAAATACCAAAATATGCATCATAATCTTGGGATGAGCTCGTGCCATAATTTTGAGGATGTATGATGGATCTCGCACTCCCCTGGGCCGGTGTCAATTGTTTCGTCACCCGCTCTTCTTCCTGTGAGGACCTCGAGGAGATGAGAGAAGTCTATGCGGTGGAGAAGTCGCTGTGGCTTGACCCGAGACGGTACCTGCATTTCCTGCGCGGGCGCAAGCTCCTGCATGAGGTCTTACAGCTGCGGCCACCACAGAAAATTTTGAGGCGAGAAGATGGAAAACCTGAGCAACCAGTGGGGTATTTGGTGAGTGTCTCTCATACAGAAACGGCTACCGCGTGTCTGGTGGCCCGGGGAACAAAGTTCCACGCAGTCGGAGTCGATGTGGTCGACGAGGCAGAAGTTGCTGCTCTGGCAATCCCTCCCGGCGTGACCGGACTGAAGCTGCAGGGCTTCGGGATCTGTCAGGAGATCGCCGTGTTCGAAGCCGCCGTGAAGGTCTTCGGGAGAAACCTCAACAGTGAACTCATCACCGTGGGTGCTGCCGATGCCACTAACGTCCACCGGCTCTGTTACAAAGAAAAAGAAGCTAGTTTCTACCTTTGCCAGCAGTCAGGTTTGACCATTGGCTGCGCGGTGAGGCTGACCCCATGAAGATCACTTGCGGGCTCACCTGTTTGAAGAAACCCTCCCTACTGGAAGTGGACTGCGAGATCCTCGAAGTGGGCCCTCTCTGGATGGTCTGCTCTCCTGCCCTGGGAGACGGTGACAAGCTGCTGACGCTGGTGTTTGAGAAGAGGGGACTGCACAACTTCAGGTTCACCGTCCTGGGCAGCAAGCTCTCGCTGGTTGCCGGGGACGCGGATCAGAAGATCTTCCAGGCGCTGTGGGCAGAGTTCCTGGTGAGTCTTTTTGAGGGACCCACAGTTAAGGACCTGATCAAAGAAGGCTTCAACGTCCGGGGGATCAAGCACGCCATCAGCATCTCCCATGTGAAGACAGACGCCGAGTACCAGGAGATCCTCAAACTCCGCTACTACGTCAACAAGGTGGTGGAAAATCTTCCGCTGCCGGCAGAGTCACCGGAGCAGTTCGCTGACAACTTCGACACTCACTCGACCATCATCATGGCAAAAATCGGCGGGCGGCTGGTCGGCACCAACCGCATCACCTTCATCAAAGGGGACCTCTCCAAGTCGGAGTACGCTCCTCTGGGCATGGTGAGTGAAGCGCACCAGAAGAAAGGCTTCGTGGAGTCCACCAAGATGGTCACCCTCCCCGAGTACCGGGGCTCGGACGTCTTCATCCGGCTCTTGAACGAATCCGGCCGGGTGGTGCTCGAGTCCGGAGAGAAGTACGTGCTGGGAGACACCTGGAAGCACCTGCTACCGGTCTACGCCAAGCTCGGCTACGAATCCACTGGAGTTAAGAACCCAGAGGACGACGGCTGGCAAGTGGTGGTGGACATGGACCGGGTGGTGAACATCAAAAGCATCGGCCTCTTCACGTGGTACGCCTGCTACGGCGAGCTCATCGCCGAACTCTACGCCAAGGGCAGCGTGAAAGTGGACTTTAGAACAAAGCTCGCCCTGAAACTCAGACCCCTGGTGGAAGGACGGCTGGAGCTGCTGTTTTATAAAAATCAGGAACGGAAGAGACGGGCTAAGAAGGCCCAGGGCCCTTAGCGTAGAAGTAATCTTTAATGTTGGTGCGCAGGATCTTGTAGGCAACCTTCGGGTAATCCAGCATCCCGCCTTGCATGCAGAAAGCCTCGAGCTGCGCTGGTGTCGCGATCGCCTTGAACCGGTAGTGCAGGATGATCTGTTGGTACCAGGTGGCCGACGGAAGCATGTGGTGCATGAGATGACAGACCTGGCCCCAGGGTCCTCCGCAGATAAATAACCCCCACAGATTCGGCCCGAAGGACCTGGCGACGTTATTCTTGTTCCCTGGCATCAGGTTATGTTCGGTGGTTTCTCGGATGCGGTCGACGGTGAATGAAACCCAGGTCATGAAGACGATGAAGACCGCCGTCATCAGCACGCTGTAGCCGTGAGTGAGCAGCTGGTAGGCGATGATCAGGATCCAAGTCGTTCCGATCAGATCCGTGACCAGTTTACTCTTGGTCATGGTGGGCGGTGTGTGGATCTTGTAGTCGCAGTAGGGCATCACTCCGGAGAGCGGTAGCATGGAAATGAGAAACCTCTTAGGCATCACGTAGTTGGTGAAGGCGCAGTCATTCTCCGTCGCCGTACTGTGGTGGTGCTGGGGATGGATGCTATGGTAATAGGACGAATCCGCAAAGCTCAGGCGGCAGAGGTTGTTAGCGACAAAACCCAAGGCCCGACTGATCGGCCCGTGGTTCCTGATGATAGAGTTGTGTCCCGCACCTTCGTGCAGCGTGAAGATGCACAGGCTATAGGAGACGAAGCCGTAGAGGCCCGCGCAGAGGAATAGCATGGAGTAGCTGGGTGCGAGCTGTGTCGGGAGGATCATCCCGAAGTACACCATCAGGGAGACCAGCAGAGTCAGTACTACAACATTGAGCGTGTTGTGGAACACCCAGTGCTGCTTCTCCCACTCTTTGAGTTTTCTGGAATGAGTGCGCATCTGCTCGAACTGATCATCAGTCACCAGTGGGAAGTCCTGCAACTCCTCTCGGGTGTACTTGGCGAATAGTTCCAGCTCCTCGGGGTAGACTTTCATAGGATACCGTTGTACCTGGACTTTCCTTCGAGTAATTTTTTGTACTCCACCAGGACCGCGTTGAGCATGTCTCCGGTCATCTTCAGGGACATCACCAGCACGTCGGAGATGTCGTCCCAGTCCTGCTGGGTCTTGGCGCACTTCTTGATCATGGCGTTGACGTCCTGGGAGTGTTCCACGTCGAGGGCAGAGTGCTCGTTGAAGAAGGTGAGCATGTCTTTACTCAGACCCATGTTCTTAATGGCGGTGGTCATGATGTCGCCGAAGAAGCGGTAGCTGTCTTCCGCCCAGAAGGCGTAACCCAGGCTGCGCAGCGGGTTTCCGGTGAGCGACACTTTATAAAGGTAAGCGATAAAGGCTTCGGTCTCTGGGAGTGGAGAGGTGAGCTTCTCCATCGGGATCTCGTAGCCCATGCGCTTGAGATCGTGGTAGGCCATCATCTCGTGGCCCGTTTCTTCCAGTGACTGCTTGAAGCAGTACTTCATGTACTGGATTGACGGAGAGTCGTGGCCTTTAATGTTGAGGGCCACCAGGGCCTGGTTCTTGGCGTTGTGAGAGGTGTAGAAAAAAGTCTGGATGAGGTAGAGGGCGTAGAGCCGACGGTCGGCGTTCCCGGCGTTGACTTCTTTTAGCAGAAGGTTCTCGCCGAGGATGATTTCCCAGCTCTTCTTCATCGTTTCATTTAAAGCTTCGAATGACATGGGGGACCTCCGGGAATTACCTTGTGGACAAGAACAAGCAAGTCCCCGGCCAAGTGGGAGCGAAGGTTGGGGCCAAATGTCTTGGAAACTTGAAGGGGAGCCGATCGCGATGCTGTAAGATTTATGGACATGTTTAAAAGTTGGACGATTCTGTCACCACTTTACGGTCAAGGGATTGTGTCACCTTCATAACTAATGTGATTTCCTAAATATAACTACTATTTAGGAGTCCAGATGAAGGATGTGATCATGTCTCGGGATCAAATAAAGC
>DATLXA010000048.1:0-58971 GCA_035576105.1 Bacteriovoracaceae bacterium | reverse complement strand
AGACGGCGCCTTCCACTTCGACAAGGAAGGCTTCATGGTCAACGGCGACGGCTACAAGGTCCAGGGCTTCCAGCCGGACGAGAAGGGTAACATCACCAACAAGATGGACTCCATCAAGCTCGGCAACACCAACATCGCGGCCACGCCGACTTCTGCGGTGAAGATGTCGACTAACCTCGACTCGCGCGACGGGGTCAAAGTATTTAACCCGGCCAACCCGGACAAGACTTCTAACTTCAACACTTCGATGACCGTCTACGATTCAGTCGGGACCGCCCGCCTGGTCACTGTTTACATGAACAGGACCGAAGGAAATAACTGGGACTACCACGCCATGATCGACGGCGCTGACGCCACCGGCGGAACTCCCGGCAAGATGATGGAGATGGCAGCAGGAACCCTGAAGTTTAACCAGAAGGGAGTGCTCGAGCAGGAGACGGAGAAGTCCAACTCGTTTAACTTCAACAAGGGCGCACTTCCAGGTCAGAAAATTGCATTCGACTTCGGTGCTTCACTCAAAGAAGGCGGAACGGGTCTTGATGCTTCCACGCAGTTCGGTTCGAAGTCTTCGGTGGCCCGCCACTCGCAAGACGGATCTTCGGCCGCGACTCTGGCATCCATGTCCTTCAACGACGACGGAGTTCTCACCGCGGTCTACGACAACGGAACGCAAAGAGAGCTCGGACAGGTTTCTATCGCGAAGTTTGAGAACAACGAAGGGTTGTTCAAGACGGGTAAGAATTTGTTCAAGGAGACTCGCAAGTCGGGCCAGGCGGCGATGGGCAAGCCGGGGCAGGACGGAAGAGGGGAAGTGCTGGCAAAATCCATCGAGCAGTCTAACGTGGATATCGCCAACGAGTTCATCGGTCTGATGGCCGCGCAGAGGAACTTCCAGGCGAACACAAGAACGATCACCACTGCGGATCAAATGCTGCAGGAAGTTCTGAACATTAAGAGATAATTAGTTTTCCCCTGAAGTCTTGCTAGACTTCAGGGGATTAACTTATCCAAGCCACAGATGAGCTCACAGCCCCATCTGTGCAAATCCTTCAAGGGCCATGCTCATCATATTTTTTGAAGCTTTAGTTTTCTGGGGCTTTTCTTTAGGCCGGACGTGCACATCTTCTTCCCTGGACACTAATTCCATACCCGCTTCATTTGAAATTTCTACTTTCCCCTCACAGACGCATAGATAGGTTTCATTATCCTTTTCTTCAACGTAAAATTTTGTACCGCGGATTCCCATCACTGCGTTTTTCGTTTTAACTTTCAATGAACTTTCACCCTTGGATTTATAGGTAAAAAGTACACCTTTTATTAATTCGATCATCGTCTCTTTCTTTGACACCGGCTCTTTAAGTATAAAAATTCCATCTCTGGCCATCATCTTGCTCCCGTCCTTGAAAGTTATTTGAACCCAGCTTTTCTTACCTTCGGCGACAACCTTGTCACCGCTATTTAAAGATTGGCCAGCATTGGCGGCATTTGAATTTATTGAAACCTTACCAAAAAATTTCTCTAAGGTTGCAATCTGGCCATGTGATGGCATGCTCAAGGCTATCAAGGACAGGAGGAAGAAAATTTTCATAGGTTAGCCTCTTAATGTTTTTGAAGTCGAAAAGGGAGAAAGTCGTAATTAACGTATCGAATATATCCTAGGCGAAGATATTCTTTTGATCAACTTTCTGTTTGCAGTAGTAAGTAACTTATTTGAAATGCCAAGTCTCGTAGGCAAAGATCAACGTTGGGACCGTGGCGTCGGTGGGAATCCTAGTCACACTCATAAGCCCGGACACAGGAGATCATCTTCAGGCTACTCTCACCCTCACAGAGATAGTCCTCGACGTCGCTGCAGGCCCAGTCTTTCTTTTTGTCAAAGACGGCGTCACTCCCATCTCCGTCCGTGTACTCACATATCTTATCTGCTGCTTTGCCAGGGCCAGAGGAATTGTGCTTTTTCTTCAGTGCCTCGATTTTATCTGAGCACGCCATGATGGATAGCTCGGATGCCAGTAAGGTGGACGAGAAGTTAAGCAAGAGTACTGCGATGATAATTTTTTTCATTTGCCCCGCCTTAGTCATCTAAGGATCGTTAGAACTAACTGTTAAGTTCATTGTACGGACTCCACTGGCTCACTCCACGAAAGGTTGGCAGCTGTGTAGCAATTCCTAGGGAATCTGATTACTTAGAATAGCGGGGGTACGGCAAGGGGCCGCATCTTCGAAGCTCAAGAAGTTGGCAGATCCCCACAAGTCTAGTTCTGGATGAAGAGCTGAGTGAAGTACTGCATCCCAGCCGTTGAGCGGTAGAGGCCAAGTCCGGTGTACTTCGCATTCTGCCTTTCGATGTTGGCCCTGTGCCCTGGTGAGTTCAAAAAGTCTCTAAGAAGTAATTGAGGATCCTCATAGCCAGCGGCGACGTTCTCTGAACACCCTGTCTCTCCGGTGACGAGAGGATAGATCTGCTGACACCGAGTGGTTATTCCATCATGGCCAAAAGGTACTGCCCCGGAAGACATATTCTGACTGTGTGACTGGGCCACTGGATCTATGGCAACTGTATAGGTGAGTGCCGAAAATCCTAGGAGAGCTCTATGAGCATTAACGGCCGCAAGAAACTCTCTTTTGAACTTTTGTTCTGCTGTTTCGGGTGCTGGTGTCGGCGTAGTAAATCTTCTCCTCTTCGCCTGAATCCTCTTTATATGAAGACTCGGTCCAGTGTAATTATCGTAGTAAGATTGGGCGAAGGTAAGAGGGATAGATAAGAGTAGTGTTAAAACAAAAGTAAGTTTTGTCATGGCAATCCTTTGCACAATTAAAATTAAGTTTACCTGGAGGTTCAATTTATAACGGCATCCGTCATGGATTCAAAGATAAAAAGAATTTTGCTCAGATTTAAAATAATTAATAAAGTTAAAATGGAATATTATGAGTGTAGCTGATTAGGTATTTTGACCATCGTTTCCAATGGCTTCAACTGGGCAGGCGGCGAGAGCATTTTCCGCATCCACAACATCCTCTGGGGTTTGAGGCTGAATTTTAACGAAGGCATGGCCTTCGTTATCATTCATAAAAAAAAAATTCGGAGCTTCCACACAGCAGGCGTCGCATGCGATACAGGAATCATCTACGTAGTAGGTACCTGGAAGATTATCTTTGAATCTCGCATTCTTATCTGCCATGACTAGAGCTCCTTAGGAGGTCTTACTTATAACAAGTTCTGGTTTGTGACAACCTTTGCTTTGTTATTGAGTGCCTTCACCAGCTCTTCCCTGATTTTCTTGGTATTCATCTGGCTCTGAGTAGTCACTTCCCCCTTCAACTGGTCGGTGAGCTTCTTTTCAAGATCAGGACTTTGTCCTTTGGAGACGATCTTCACCAGATAGATTGTCCCGGGGTTACCGAGGTTCACGACTTGACCTGGTTCTGCTTTGAAAAGTTCTTCGGCTTCTTTGGGCGCCAGAGCAGCCTGCGCAAGAGTCTGGTCGAACATATTAATGTCGGTTGTTTTGAAGAACTGTCCATCGACTTTCTTGGCCAGGGCTTCCGCCGCCGCAATGTCTCCGGAGGTGAGGTACCCAGAGAGTTCCTGTTCCGTGGACTTCAGGAGCTTATCCAGATCCTGGGACTTCGTTTTCTGGATGGCCAACTGGGCAAGTTCGGTCTTCACTGAATCCAGCGATTTCTTATCCGAAGACCTTTTATCTTCCACCAGGATCAGATGGTAACCGAACTGGGTCTTCACCGGCTGCGAGATGGTGTTTTTAGCCTGCTTAAAAGCTACTTCCTCGAACTCCGGAACCATTCTTCCGGCCGAGAACCAACCAAGGTCTCCACCGTTAGCCTTCCCTGTCGGATCTTCCGTTTCTTTCTGAGCTAGTTCTGCGAAATTTTTAAGGGTCACCTTCTGGGCAAGGGCCTTGATCTTCTCGAGTGCTTTTTCATCCTGGCCTTGGATGAGGATGTGCCGGGCCTTAACTTCTTCCGGTTTATTGTACTTGGTGATGTTCTCAGTATAACTTTCTTCCAGTGCCTTTTTGTTTTCCGGCTTCTCAAGATACTGTTTGATCTCCTGTTCAGAAACGGTGACCAGTGGTGCCAGCGACTGGCGGCTGATCTTCACTCCTTGAACTGCCAGGACACTATTCTTGAACTTTAGAACGTCTTTGACGTAGTTATCAGAAACGATCATGGAGTTGAACATCTCATCGACTTTTTTCTGCTTGAGATCATTACTCACCAAATCTTCAAATTGAGTGGGGATGAAGCCATTGCTTAGCAGCATATTTCGGTAAAGATTTACGTCAAACTGTTCTTTTGTTTTGAAGTAGGGAAGAGACTTGATCTCATTCTTAACCTCATCCATTGACACTATGAATCCCATGTCATCTGCCGTGTTAAGAATGAGCTTCTGCTGAACCAGACCATTCATGACTGATTGCTTTATTCCCATCTCTTCGAGTTGCTTCTGAGTCATGCCTGATCCACCCATCATTTGATTGAAGAATTCGACCTGACGGGAGAGGGCCATTTGGTATTCTTTGGTGGTAATCGGGGTTCCGTCGACGGTCGCAACGTGCTTAGTTGAAGCCGTGGAAAAACCATCAAAATTACTGAAAAGAAAACTAGCTGCGATGATCAGAAAAATAAAAGTAAGAATAAAATAAGAAATTCTACTCGCGAAGGCGTTTTTCATTGGTGTCCTTTGAACGTTAAATGCAAGTCATTTTATCGGGGTTAGGGGGGCGAGGTCAAAGACTTTATCTTTAAACTTCATTGGCATCAGGTAATCACTTCGTTTAATCTATCAGAATAATGAAAGAAGGGCCGAAGCTTGAAATTAATCCAAGAGTCATCCAAGACAAAAATCGTCAGTAATATCATCGTCGCTATAGTCTCTTTCTATGGCATTTCGCAGAAACAGTTTGACCTGGGTCAGCCGACGATCTTTCACCGGGTGGTGACGGAAGTCCTCGCCCCGGTGCAGGAAAGCCTTGCGAGCTCCAAGAAGAGTTTTTCCTCATTATGGCAGAACTACCTGATGATCGTTGACACGAGTAAGCACAACCAGGTCCTTGGGAAGCAGATATCCCGCTTGGAAAACGACCTTACCTCCATGGAAGAAATTCGAAAAGAGAATCTCCGGCTTAAAAAACTCCTTAATTACTCAGAAGAGCTTCCGCATCAAAAAGTTCTCGCCCAGGTGGTGGGCTGGGACTCGGCAAACGAATTCAAAGTCATCCGCTTGAACAAAGGCACCAAGCATGGAGTAAAAACCATGGCCCCGGTGATCACGGATCATGGTCTGGTGGGCTACGTCTACAAGGCCACGGAAAATTACTCTGACGTCTTGACCATCCTCGACCAAAACAACCGGGTGGACATCCTGGTTGAACGGACCCGGACTCATGGGATCGTTGAGGGCGTGTTCAACTTCAGGTGCACCCTCAAATACATCATGAAAAACGAACCGGTGGAAGTGGGCGACAAGCTCATGACGGCTGGCGTGGGTGGCATCTACCCGAAAGGCATTAAGGTTGGCATGGTCACGGATATCAACAAAGAAAACTTCGGCATGACCCTTTCCATCGACGTGGTCCCGAGTGTGGATTTCGATAAGCTCGAGGAAGTCCTGGTCCTCATTCCGGTAGAAGGTGCGGTCGCCGAAGCCGAAGTCGAAGCCACCACTGTCCCTGTCACCTCCGAGGAGACTAAAAAATGAGAATGCGTTTTTCGCAGATTTTTATCTCCTTCATCCTTACGGTGCTGCTGCTGATCGGCCTGGAGATCGTGACCTCAACCATCCTCCCGGCCGTCGGCTGGAAAGAGTACCGGCTAACCTTCAACGTGCTCATCGTCCTTTTCTTGGCCCTCCGCCTCGAATCGCCTCTGGTACCTTGGATGATCCTGGGCCTGCAGGTAGTGCACTCCGTGTTCTCCATCGAAGGGTGGGCCCTGGGAACCCTAGCAGGTCTGATCGTCATGACCTCGGCAAACTACCTCAAAGAACTCCTGCACCTCACCACCGCCATTATGACCATGCTCACGGTCCAACTCTTCCAGGTCATCTGGTTTGTGACCGTAACGGTGATCATCTGTCTGAAGATCAGTGACTTCGACAAGTTTCCGTTGATCGTCTGGAGCTTCATCCCCGGAAGCGTCCTGCTCTCTTTCTTATCTCCCGTCCTTTTCTGGCTGCTGGAGCAGATCTGGCGTGTTCCCAAGGAAGGCGGACCCAGGGGAGTTGAAATCTAAATGTTTGGAGAAGAAGAACTTGTCAAGATTCATAAAGAAAGAGCGGCACTGGTATCCTATCTCATCACCGCGGCTTTCGGACTGGTGCTCGCGCGCCTTTGGTACCTCCAGGTCTACAAGGGTGAAACTCTTCATAACTACTCTATCCAGAACCGGCTCCGCAAAGAGGTCGTCTGGTCCCCCCGGGGGCTCATCTACTCCCGCGATGACCAGCTGCTGGTGGATAACATCCCTAGGTTTGATGCTATCCTGACGCCGCAGTTTTTGCTGGAGAAAGAAAAGACACTGCCGAAGCTCGCCAAGATCATGTCCATGGAGTTGACCCAGATTCAAACCATCATGAAGAAAAATTCTAACCAGGCGAAGTACAGGCCGATCATCGTAAAGAAAAACATCTCCTTCGCGGAGCTTGCGCAGATCGAAACTCAGAATGCTGATCTACCGGGGATCAGCGTGGATACCTTCATCTCAAGAGAGTACCGGGACAAGGAAGTCGGAGCACACCTTCTGGGCTACATCTCCGAGATCTCCCAGGTGCAGCTTCCGAAACTTCGAGAAAGAGATAGCGTCGATTACCGTCTGGGAGACTTCATCGGTCAATTCGGCATCGAGGAACAACTCGATAAGTACCTCCGCGGAGAGAACGGCCATGAATTCGTTGAGGTGGACGCCCGCGGCCGGAGAAAGAGATACATCAACACCGATAACCTATTCAAGGGGATCGAAGATGAGAAGCCGATCTCCGGCATGAACGTCAAGCTCACCATTGACCGTGACATGCAGATCGCGGGCTTCAACGCTTTACAGGATAAGGTCGGAGGGATCATCGCCCTCGACATTGATTCCGGCGAAGTCCTAACCATGGTTTCCCGTCCGTCCTTCGACCCTTCACAGTTCTCACGGGGACTCACTCCGGAGTACTGGAGAAGTCTGGTGGGTAACAAAGAGCACCCGCTTCGTGACCGGAACATCCAGGAACACTTTTCTCCGGGATCCACTTTTAAGGCCCTCACCGGAATCGCTGCCTTCGAGGAGGGTGAGATCGACGAGAATACGGAAGTGTTCTGCAACGGCTCTTTCCGTCTCGGTAGGAAGGTCTATCACTGCTGGAAGAGAGAGGGCCATGGCCCCACCACATTGGTAAAGGCCATCCGTGAGTCTTGCAACGTGTACTTCCAGAAAGCGGCGAACCGCATGGACATCGACGACATTGCCAAATACGCCAAGGCTTTTGGGCTGGGATCAAAATCCGGGATCTCCCTTCCCAGGGAAGTCTCGGGCCTTATCCCGACCAAAGAATGGAAGAGAAAAAGATACGGCCAGGCCTGGCAACCAGGGGAGACTCTCTCCTGCGCCATCGGCCAGTCCTACGTTCTCGCAAGTACCATCCAGATGGCCCTCTCCTACGCGGCTATCGCCAACGGTGGAAAGATCTACCGGCCATTTGTGGTGAAAGATATTTACGACACTCAGGGAGAGCTGGTGAAGACTTTCACTCCGGAGCTCCTGTCCTCGATCGTCATGAAGAATCCAAAAACCCTGAAGTACGTCAGAGAAGGGCTCTTCCAGGTGGTGAACAATCCCAAAGGAACCGCGTTTCACCGGCGGGGCCAGGGAATCCTCATGGCCGGAAAAACCGGAACCTCTCAGGTAAAGAGCGCCAGTGCGGACAAGGTCTATCAGAAATGTGAGAACATGGACTACGAGTCCCGCCACCACGCCCTCTTCGTCGGCTTCGCTCCTTACGATAATCCGAAGATCGCCGCCGCCGCCATCGTCGAGCACGGCTGCCACGGTTCCAGTGCCGCGACCCCAGTGGTAGAAGCCGTGATCTCCCAGTACATGAAGAAGTACCACCCGGACATGTACTTAGAGAATCTGGAGAAAGATAAGACGATAAAAGAAAATTGGATCAAGTCCCTCAAGGCACAGGCAAAGCCAGCGGCGACGGCTCCAGCAAAACCACCGGCCCCGGCCCAGCCAACAGAATAACCGGAGAGCAGCGTTGAACCAAACTGTACTACAATTTTTGAAAAGATATGATTTCAGTTTTCTGGGAAGCATGACCGCTATCTTCCTGGTGGGTGTCCTGAACCTCTACTCGGCTACCCATGACCAGACCCACGAGGGCCTGAACCTGCTGTGGAGGTCCCAGATCATTTGGTTCTTAGTGGCGATGAGTGTCGCGATTGCGATCAGTTTCCTTAACCCAAAGACCTTCGAACGCTTTAGCTACGTTGCCTACGTCGGAACACTGTTTCTTATTTTCCTGGTGCTACTCATGGGCAAGGTGGGGATGGGTGCACAGCGGTGGCTGGTCCTGGGCCCGATCCGTATGCAGCCGTCGGAGTTTATGAAAATGGGACTGGTCCTAGCGATGGCCCGCTACTTCACGAAAGTCAGCCCCGAGAGACAGCTCGGATTCCGGGAACTCATCATCCCAGGGATCATCACCATGATCCCCGCGGTGATGGTAATCATCCAGCCGGACCTCGGTACGGGGATGCTTCTGCTGTTTATCTTCTGCATGATGATCTTCTACAAAAGATTGAAGTGGAAAACCATCGTATCGCTCGGGGCGATCGCCATGGTCTCCGGAGTCCTGATGTATAACTTCGGGCTCAAGGAATACCAGCGCAAGCGGATCCACACTTTCATCGATCCTTACGAAGACGCCAAGGGGTCCGGGTACAACGCCATCCAGTCGGAGATCGCCATCGGCTCCGGCCGGCTCTTCGGGAAAGGATTCAAGAACTCCTCTCAGGCTTCCCTGAACTACTTACCAGAAAACCACACGGACTTCGTGTTCGCGATCTTCAACGAAGAGCACGGTTTCTTCGGCTCGGTCTTCCTGGTGATCCTCTACCTGGTCTTTTTCATGCGGCTCATCTGGCTGGCCTCTTCGGTCCAACGGTTCTACGACTCCGTGCTGGTGATCGGGGTGATGTCGATCTTCTTCTGGCACACCTTCATCAACATGGCGATGGTATCGGGGCTCCTGCCCATCGTGGGGATTCCGCTTCCGCTCATGAGCTATGGAGGATCGAGCATGCTGACTTTCGGAGTCGGGGTTGGGATCGCCACGTCGATCTCCAACAGCAGAAACTTCTTCAACTAGTTCACCGGTCAAGAACACCTGGGCCATCAGGCTTGCTCCTGGTGGCCCAACCTAGGCGGCCCCACCTAGGCGGCCCCACACACTCCTGTCAAAAAGATCAACACCTCCTTCCCTCAACTCTCTGAAACCTCTATGAATAAGCTGGCCCTTTGTTTGCGATATGAGATCCTATAAAACAGGGGACACCTATGCGAATTACCATCATCTTTCTTCTTCTCTTCAGCTTTAAAGCGAAGGCACAGCAGCCCGATATCTCACCGGACATGAGCATGAAGGACCGGTTGCGGCTTCATCTCTGGGCCTATGGAATCGCTGACAAGCCTGCTCAAAAAAAGGCTTCCCGGACCAGAAGGCTGCCTGAAGAATTGTGGAAACCTCTAAGAAAAATCTGAGTTTCAGTCAAAACATGGTATGATTGTCATACTATATGAAAAGAATCGCCAACATCGGTAGCCTGCTTAAAAAAATCTATCGAGTCTATAGCAACGAACTCATCAAAGAATTGCAGAGCATCGGCTTCAATGATCTTAGGGCCAGCTTCCTCGAGATACTGATGTTTCTTTCTGAACACGACAGCCCTTCCATAAAGACGATCGGCTTTGCCTGTGGCCTCAAGAAACAAACCATGACCTCCCACCTCAACGAACTTGAAAAACGTGGTTACATCAAACGGACCTTGTCCGGGCAGGATAAGCGGGAGCAGCTGGTGACGTTGACCGATTACGGTGAGAAGTTCAAGCTCTCATTGCTTCAGGTAACCACTAATCTCGAGAAACAGTACATCAATAGTATCGGAGAAGTGGAACTCGACCGGGTGGAGCACATGCTCGATAATCTCTACCGGGAAATTCTCGAGACTCAGAAGAAGGGAAGCCTGATCTGAAACTTGACTAAAATTTTACCACCACACCGGTGATCTTTACAAATCTCCATCGATTTATCCTGAAAAGCTGGCACCCGGATTGCTTCTAGAGTTTCTTCAGGAGCTATCATGCGTTCAACCACCGTAATCCTTGTTTTCATCCTTCTTCTTTCTTGTTTCGTCTCACTTTCCTTCGCACAGGAAAGTGGCTCGAAGAGCCTGGGTCCCCAGCGGGTCCTGGTCATCCTCCTCGAGCCGGGACAGAGAACCGAAAAGACGCTGTTCCCGGACAACGTACCGGAGGGCAAAAAACGTCTCTACGACATGTTCGACTACGTCTTTCAGGGTGAGAAGCTCGGAGGGACTGACGGAAGATCAGTCAATGAGTACTTTAAGACTGCTTCTCGCGGATTAACTCACATCGAAGAGGTGAAGATCATCGGACCCTTCCTGAATGATGCGGACCGGGCCCAGCTCGAGGGACTTGAGATCTCCTGCCAGAGTTACGATGATATCCTTCCGAAGGCCCTGCAGACAGCCAGAGTGAAGCTCGGTGACGGGGCCCTGGCTGAGTTTGATCACGTGATCATCGGCACTCCTTGTAACGACAGTGTCTACACATCCACGGCTTCGGACAGCGCAAGGGAGAGGCTTGAGAAATTCCTAAGCAAGAAGGTGCCTCCTTTCAACGCCGGCATCGTCACCCTCGCCAACATCGGAATCGAAGTGCACTTCCGGTCAAACATCCAGAACCTCCGGACAAGTCTTATCCACGAAATGGGTCATTCCATGGGACTAAAACACGGATCGGGCATCTACGTAGAATCGGGGAAGGTACTTCCGGACTTCACAGAAAAAATCACGACCACTCACTACAAGCATCCCTTCAATAACATGGGGGACGTTTCCAACACGCTCTTCAACTTCGGCCAGCTCATGCGTCTGGGCTGGCGGGATGCCAATGAACTCGAGTACGTTGACACATCTGGAGAATTCAAGGTCTACGCCCTCGGCTCCATCCATAAGAACCTCAAGGCGCTGAAGATCAGACGTGGGAACAGTAACTCCTTCATCTGGCTCGAGTACCGCAGACCAACAGACCGGTTCGAGGCCTCTGCCTTCAATCATTCCCTCGCTGGGACCAGGCCGCCGGCCTTAGATAAAGATTTCAATTTCATAAGAAACAAAGCTGGAACCATACTCCTGAATCAGGATTACGGTCTCCAGAAAGGGAAGTTGGATCCGGAACTCAGAGGTGTGCATCTGACCTACGAATACGGTGCCTACGATCACCGAGATGACATCTACGTTCTGGACGCGACTCCGCTTTCCGCCCCGAGACTCACCAAAGACGGATTGCCTTCCGTAGAAGATTTCAAAGACGGCGATCTCACCGGTGAACTTATCGATCAAGAGTCGGGCCTTCGGATCCAGGTGATTGAAGCTACAGACGAGTACGTGAAGGTCTCCGTGACCTACGACGAGGCGAAGGCCATCACTGAAGTCCGGAAGCTGTGGTCTCCGATCACTGTGGAAGTTAATGGAGGATTCTACAATAATCCTTGGCACATAAACCGGTTCGCCTACGCCCATGAGGCCCGCAGATTGGAGGACCGGACTCTTCCGAAGAAGCCTGTCTCCGCCCTTAAGCTTCAGCTATCCGTCACGGATCCATCGGGGAAGAAAATTCTCGATACCCACGGATCCACCGATGCTACCGGCAAATGGAACATCCCAGCGATCGAACTGAACGAAACTTCGCCGAGTGGGGAATACCGCTTCCACATCGTGTCTCCCCAGGACGCCGGAACTTCCGGTGAGTTCACTATGACCTGGACCCGTCCGGAAGGGAAGCCGCGGACTCAAAAGCCGACGCCGGTCTTGCTGGATCCAGCACCAGAAGTCATACCTGAAAAAGAAAAACAAAGAGAAAATGGCATCGGAGGAACCGGCATAGACGTGGATACGGAAAAACTAAAGAAGAAGGCTAAGAAAGCGAAGAGATGGTTCAAGGACCTTATTGATGATATCAACTGAGTGGTATTTTACGCTGAACGGTTCTTCAGTTCTTCTAACCGGTAACCTCTCCAGAACTTATACCCACCAGAGACGTTGTTACAGTTGTAAAACCCTTTCTTGACAAGGAATTCGCAGGCCAGCACCGAGTTCGCGCCGTCCTCGGAGATGATGAGGATCGGCGTACTCTGAGACTGGATCTCCAAATACCTGGCTTGAAAGTCTTCCCAGGGAATGTGGATGGCTTCTGGGATGCGGGGATGGAGCTTGTAGTCCGCGGCCGTCACGTCGATCAGGATGAAGGTGATGTCGAAGTCTTGGTAGATCTTCCAGGCCCTATCAGGAGTTAGGTCGTTGTAGGGCTTCCCCTGCAGGATGAAGTCGTCGGGGACTTCTTCTTTGTTCTTCACCCGCACCAGGTGATTGCGTTCGATCTGGATGAGCTCCTGGATCCGGTGCTCGAGCTCGAGGATCCGGTGCTCCATGCGCTCGAGTTCCTGCTCGTAGGCGGAGAATTTCTCAAAAAAATTATTGTTACGCTTCATGCTGGAACCTCTCCTAGTATTCTAGCAGAGGAATCCGTGCTTTAAAAAAATGGGTAAATTGTACCAAACTGAATGCGGTTGACGATCATAGTTGTCAGAATCGCTCCGGCAATGAACAGGCTTCCTTCGTAGAACCCGTAGCCGAGGCTCTGCATGTCGGTCTCGATGTGCCCCTCGTGGCCCCGGTCCTCTCCCAGTTTGATCGGGAAGATGTAGACCAGGCCCTTCTTGAAGATCGGGAAAATGATCAGGGAAAGGATGGTCTTCAGCAGCACCTGGATACAGTACACCGTGATGTCGTAGTGTTCCTGGTCGAAACAACTCGCGATGACGAACCCCGCCCCGAGGGTGAAGCCGCCGTAGGCAAAACACAGCGAGAGGTTCTTCTGGATCAGCAGCCGGTTGAAGCTGAGCTTACTGATGTAGGTGAAGTACTTCACCGAGAAGCCGACGATCACCAGCATGTAGAGCCACAGCACCAGCAGGATCACCAGCGAGTTCTCGGCTTCCATCATCACGGTGCGGGTGAGGTAGGCGATGACGATGGCGTGGCAGAGGCTGATGAAGGCGTAGCTCATGTTCCGGCGCTTGAGGATTTCGTCGGTGTAGTCGAAGTTGTAGAAGACGATGGATTCGATGATGTACAGGGAGAGGAGGTAAAGCACGATGGCGATGGTCCCCCAGACGGCGAAGTGGAACAGGCTCAGCACCACTCCCGAAGATTCGTTGAAGGAGATGGAGGAGAAGATGATGGCGATGCCCACCAGTCGCGAGAAGAGGTGCAGGGTGTCCGCCGGGTTCTCCGCCGGGTTTATCGTTTTGAGCACCTGGCGCTTGACTGTCGGGTAGAAGATGACGTGGGCGTAGCGGTAGAGGTATATCATCAGACAGACGAACGCCGCAAGGATGAGTCTCATGAGCAAGCGGTCAAAAATTTCTGCCATAGTTTATCCTTAGAAGTTCTCTTGGAAATATTCGACGAGTAACGTCTTGAGGTCAACCTTCTTCAGCCGCTCCTCTTTGAAGAAGTGCGGAAAGTTCTTGCGCGTGATCTCTCCGTCGAACCCGAACTCGTTGTTGGGTCCGTAGAACGGTTTGAGCTGACTGACACTCGCTCGCATCTGCTGGTAGAACTCGAGGTCGGGCCTGAAGTTGCCCCAGCCCAGGTACTTGGGAAAATTCTTGTAGGACTTACTGAAGCGCCACTTTATCTGGCCCTTCTTGTTGGGCTTCCACTCGCCGAACTCCGGATTGTTCAGGTACAGACTCCCGGGTGGCAGGGGGATGAATTCTTCCTTGGTGTCACTCTTGCGGTAGACGGACAGGCCAATGTTAGGGATGTTCCGCTTGGCGAACTCCTTATTCGTCCGGACGATGAGCTCTTCGATGGAATCGAAGCCGGAGATGATCCGGTACTTCTGGTAGTAGGTCTTGATCAGGAAACCAGTGGCGTGGGTGTCCACCAGGATTACCGTGGAGCTGGGACTCTTGATGAGCTTAGCGAAGGCGCGTTCGTTCTGTAGGTAGTGCACACCGATCTCAGACGGCGAGAGGGCCTTCGCCAGACCGAGGTAGAGGATGATGAGCATGGAATAGAGAAAAAATTTATACATATCAGCTTTGGATGATCCGCAGGATCTGTTTCTGGGCCGAAGCCGGCAGCAGGTCGAAGTCGCAGTGGATGCGGTTGACGGCGTGGGACTCGCTGTATTTCTGGAAGAGGTCGGTGGCTTCCTGGATGTTCTTTATGGAAACGTGGTCCTTTGAAAGGGCGGACTCGCGGATGACCTTCATGGGGAAAATGTCCTGGGGAGAATTCGCACTGTAGTACTTGGACAGCCGGCCCTTGGAGGAGCACTTGATGTAGTCGATGTTCTCGGAGCGCAGGAACTGCTCGAGGTCGCTCATCTGCTGGAGGTGGAGTGTCCCAAAGGTCTCGAGGATTTTCTTGGGGATGGAATTGGTGATGACTCTCTTCGCCCAGACGTTCTGCGAGCGCTTGAGCACCTTGTAGAGGTGCGGATCATCGTGCTCGAGGTAAGCTTCGATGTCGGCGGGGATGGCGTATTCGTTATTGGCGCTCTCGAAGTACCGCAGCAGCATCTGCTCGAGGCACACTGCCCGGTAGTGGAAGTAGACCATCATGAACATGTGGAACCGTGAGAGGAGGAAGTCATCGAAGGTCGAGATGGCCCGCTCGGAGATGCCGAGGTAGGCGAGCCCATTCTCGACGCTGATTTTTAGATTATCGATGATCCAGTCGAGGTCGAACTTCCCGTAGCTCACACCGCAGAAATAGCTATCCCGCAGGAGGTAATCCATCCGGTCGCAGTCCATTTCCGAGGACACAAGCTGGTGCAGCAACGGGAAGTAGTTGATCCCCTTCACCGTGAAGTAGGCGGGGTCCAGACACTCGCCCTTCACCAGCTCGGCTACGGCGTTGGGATCGATGCCGAACTCCTTCTTCACGTCGCGGAAGGATTCGGTGAAGGAACTGTCGGTGATAGATTTGATGGTGTAGTCTTCGTGGTTGGCCTGGTAGTCACCCTTCTTGGAGACAAACCGCTGGGGGAGCTTCAGCTCCGAGACCATGGGCATCACTGATTCGGTCGAATGGCTCAGTGGAGCGTGGCCAATGTCGTGGAGCAGGCAACCGAGGCGCAGGCTTTCTTTTAACCGCAGGATCTCGTTGGAAGTTTGATCCTTGAAGAGACTGTCGAAGACGAGAGTTGCGACGTTCATCACCCCGATGGAATGGAGGTAGCGGGTGTGAGTGGCACCCGGAAAAACGTACTCGGAGAACCCAAGCTGTTTAATGTTTCTGAGACGCTGGAAAAAAGGATGCTCGAGGATTTTTATTTCCGAATCGTAAATCGGAATCGAACCATGTATCGGGTCTCTTATTTCCACTTAGTCTCCTACTGGATTTCCTTGGCGTACTGATGGATCCAGTTTGCGATGTCCTTGGACTCATGCATCGGTTTGCCGTCGATGTACAAGCAGGGCACGGTGCTTTTTCCGGTGTCCTTGATCAGCCTCTGCTTATTGTGTGGGTCATCGACGACGTCTTTGAGTTCGACCTGGGCTTCGATCCCGGTGACTCTCATAGCGGAGAGAACGATCTGGCAAAACGGACACTGGGGGAAATAATATAATTCTAGAGTTTTCATCTGCACCTCGCTAAACAAAAAAGGCTCCACCGAGGAGCCGATTTAGTGATTTACTAATAATCGTCGTCATCTTCCTCTTCTTCTTCTTCATCAACTTTCTTCTTCGGGCCTTTGACGTATTCTTTGTCATCATCTAGTTCTTCTTCCTGCTCGATCACGTCCTCGGGAGTGTCCAGGCCCTCTTCGTAGCCCCAGCCGTAACCGTAGCTTCCTTCTTCTTCCTCGTCGACGGCTTCTTCCACAGGCTTCGCGGCGACCTCGCCCTCTTCCTCGTCATCGGAGTCGAACTCAGCGTCGAAGTCATCGTTTAAGGAATCGGCGGAGTAGTCATCATTGAACGCAGAGGTGGCGTGGGCCGGAGTCTTGGAGATGACTTCCGGGATCAGGGCTTTTTTCTGTTTACCGGGTTTGGCAGGCTTCGGTGCCGGTGCCGCTTTCGCCGTTGTTTTCTTCGGCGCCGGTTGGGCTTTGGCCTTCGGGGCGGCTTTCTTCGGAGCTACTTTTTTTTCCACAACTTTTTTTGTGGCCACTTTCTTCGGGGCGGTTTTTTTCGCGGGTGCTTTTTTAGTTGCTATTTTCTTTGCCGCTGTCTTCTTCGCTGGGGCCTTCTTGGCGGAAGATTTTTTTGTCACTTTATTTGCTGGAGCAGCCTTGCTGGCTTTCTTCGCGGGAACTGCCTTGGCGGAAGATTTTTTGATCGGTTTTTTGGTCTTTTTCGTGGCCACAAAAGATCCTTTTAAAATTGTGAAATTAAGTTACAGACATTTTCATTATAAGTGGTGAGACGGGGCATTTTCAAGCAAGGAAATATTAATACTTGATCTGGTCGAGTTCGTCCCCGAAGGCGCTCAGGTCTAGGACGTTTAAGAAATTTGTTTGAGCTCCATCTTGCCCAGGGTTGATCGCCACATCGCCTTCAGAATATATAACAAAATTGGTTTCTTCTTCTGCGTAGCCGGGGCCTCCGCGCAGCGAGTTAATCGTGACTAGCTTAGTTGAGTAAAAGTTCCGGTGCATGTTTTCCTGGATCGAAGATCCGGGGATGGGGTTGTCAAAAATTCCTTCTGGTGAGACTCCAGTGAGAGGGCCCGGTTTATAGGCGGTGAACATCTTCAGACCTTCCGCCGGGGTACCGGTGTAATTTTTTGGCCAGGAGAAAGCAAAGTTGTAGTGGCTTGGGTTATAGTTCGGATCATTGAGAGTCTTTGAGAAGTAGGACTGCAATTGCTCCGGGAGAGCTTTCGGACAGCCGAGGTTACTCCCGACGGGAGCTCCTCCGTTTAAGACAGTGTCTCCGTAGTAAAAGTAGAGGAACTGCCCGGCGATACTCTGGCAGGAGCCCGGTGACTGGTTGGGGTCTGAGTTGCTGAAGTCGATGTCTGAGATACCGTTTGCGGCGCGGAGGTATCCGGACGCTGAGCCTTGTTGTGCGCCGGAGAGAGGCATGTCGCGGACCGTTCTCGCGGCTTGGTTGAGCGCCATCTTGTACTTATCCATTCCCGTTTTTTGTTCTCGCATGAACTCGAAGATGGTCGAGGTAACTTCACCCGGATTCTGCCAGAGTGTGTCCACCTGGTCATCGCTGCGGTAGAGTGGGGCGTAGATGTTCGCGTTGTATCTCAGGATTCCGTTGTTCAGGGCGGTTGGCTGGCCACCGATGAATCCGAACGAGTCCATGATCGGTCGCTGGCTGGTGTTGAACTCCTGTGGACTAGGGATCAAATAGTTTGCGGCTTCGTAGCGGGTCGGGGCCCGCACTCGAGCGATCTCTTCGTCCAGAATCTCGGGTGAGACCGTGTCACTGAGGGCACTTCCTTTGAATTTGGAGAACTGCGAACTGCTGAACAGCCCGACGTTCTTATCCGAAGACTCATCCTGGCCGGTGAAGATCTTATGGATCTGATCCTGCTGAGGCGCGTACTCATTCGGAGAAAACCCGTTGTCAAAGTCGTACACCAGGTTAGGAATTCCGAACTGGATCCCGGAGGCGTCGTCGATGAGTCCTCCCAGAGGACTGTCGGGGTTCTTCAACCAGAAGTATCCGGTGGCGTCGGAGTTGATGGGAAGCGGGACACCCGGTTCGAATTCTCCCAGACCAAGAGTTCCGCCTGAGCGTTTTTTGGTCCCCACGAAATCAATGGAGCTGATGTAGGGGACCGAGCGGTACTTGTTGTTGTCGGTCCGCCCCTGGAAGAATTTCGACCCGGGCCTCTGGGTAAAGAGCATCGGGCCTATCCGTCCACCGAAGGGCTTGGCGGCGGCGTAGGCGGTGAGCTTGATGGCATCTTTACTAAACGGATTAAACATCCCGACGAAATCTGATTCACCTTTCACGGCGTAGTAAGTGACGACGTCTGGATTTTTATAGAAGCCGAGCGGATACCCGGGAACAGGGATGGCGACCTTGGAGATATCACAGGCCCCGGAGGTCTGAGTGTCTGCCCGAGGGATCATCGCCGCGTAGAAGATGGCGTAGTTGACCATCATCAGCTTGAGGTCCACCCAGGGCTTCTTATAAGTCTGGATCTTCGACTGGGGTACCAGAAGATAGCTGGCAGATCTTTTGTCGCCGAGATCGAAGTCCTTGGGGGGTAACTCCGTGAGCTTGAAAGTCTCTTTCATCTCCTCATCCAGACCATTGCCGATGTTCCGGTAGCCTGAGTAGTAAGCCTTCACGATCCGCTCGTTGCCGAGTTTATTTTCAGCCATGATATCCGTGATCGAAGTGGAGCAGGGGATGTTCGCCGTTCCACTACTATTGCTGCAGACTCCACCGGTAAGCGGGGGTCTGTTCATGGCGAACTCGAGGTTCCGGATCCGCATGGCGAGTTCCACGGCCTTGGGCCAGGCACCTTGCCGGTCAGAGAGGATCGCCGGTGCCCGACCCTTGATCGACTCATCCGCGGTGGTCGAGAGGACGTTGTAGGTCCAGGTGGTGGCGACCAGCATGTTAAAGCGGGTCCGGTCCACGCAGTCGTTGACCTTAGTGGAGATCAGCGTGTCCATGAACGCCCGGGAGGCTTCCTCCGCGCCGGGGAGATTTGACGAACCGAACTCCGGGAGACCGGGGATCGAGTAGCGCTTACAGATATTAGTGAGGGAGCCGGCGATGTGGATGCAAACGGCCGGGATGTTGTACTGGTCCTTGGTCTCTCCGCCAGTGATGGCGTTGCGGTCGTTCTGCAGCCGGAAGCTCATTGGGTCGCCGAGCTGCGGATTGGCCACGTCTTTGATGTTGAGGTTTCCGATGACGTAGTACTTATACATCCACTCTTTGTAGATGTTCCGCATCTCCCAATTTAAGTAGGCGATCTTGGTGAGCTGGCGTGCCTGGACAGCGGCGCCGGAGAACGCCGCTGCGTCCGTGGCGTTCTGGAGGTTAATCTTGGCCTTCACGAAGAGACCAATGTTGATCACGAACGCAATGATCGAGATCAACACAATAAGTGAAGCCGAGAAGAAGATGCTGATCTGCCCATTTTGGTTCTTCAGGAGGGCAGGAGCGTGGTTACTTTTTGCCACTAGAGCCATTTTGAAAAGAGTAAAGAGGTAATATCACAGTCACCTATTCTGGTACGGCATTTGCGAGGTGTAAAGCATCCAAAGGGTGCCGATCTTTGGATGCTGAACGTTTACAGAATTCGGTAATCCTATCCCAGCAATATTCCCACCTTGTTTTCACCTATCTTGCAGAATCAACACCCCAGGCATCGAAGGATGCCTGGCCGGTCACTCCTCTAAAAGAGGCAATTCTTGCAGATTATCAGGAAAAATCGAACTGTGTTCTAATCATGTCAGGAGATCTGGATGAAAAAAAGCTCTCGAGACTGTTTCTGCGCTCTTTGCCGCTCCCCACGAAAGCTCCGCTACTCCCGGAGGATCGCTTCCCGTCAGGTGATTCAGATTTTTGTGCTGGCAATTGTTCTTACTGCCGCGACCTACCCTTGGCTTGCTTGGAAAGGGATCATGGGACTTCCAGTCATCTGGGCCATTTTTGAAAGTGTCCACAAATCTCTTTACCGCAAAGACCTCAAATGCCCGTTCTGCGGATTCGATCCAACGTGGTATAAAAAAGACGTGAAATTTGCCAGAAAACAAGTGGAAGAATTTTTGAAGAAAAATCCCGAGAGTCCTCTCTTCAAAAGAAAAAATGGTGAAGTTCCTTCTTCAAAATATCAGAATTAATTTACCGAATTGCATTAGTTACACTTATATTCCAATCAGTTAAAAGCGCTCATCCTGGCCTCCATTTTTCATTCTATCCAGTCAGTAAAGTTAAGCAAAAATGCTTTTCCTTCCCAACAAAAATTGAGGTATGAATGAAGAATAGGGAAACCATTATTTTATTTATTCGCCTCCCATGCGATTAAGGAGCTTCTATGAGCGTAAACAAAGTTATTTTACTCGGTCGACTAGGTCAGGACCCTGAACTAAAGTACACCCCGGGTGGATCAGCTGTGTGCAATTTTTCACTTGCAACAACTGAGTCTTGGACTGACAAACAAGGTCAGAAACAGGAAAAAACAGAATGGCACAGAGTGGTCGTCTGGGGAAAACTTGCTGAACTTTGTAACCAGTACCTTGCTAAAGGGCGTCAGGCATTTCTCGAAGGCCGTCTTCAGACTCGTTCTTGGGACGACAAAGACGGGAACAAGAAATACACCACAGAGATCCTGGCCAACTCTGTTCAGTTTATTGGTGGAGCGACTGCCTCTAATACTAACAACCAGAATGTTGATAACTCAAACTCTTACAACCAGCAGGCCCCGGCAGCAGAATCTGGCACACAGGAGTACCAGGTTTCAAATGATTCTTCCTTCGCCGCTGATGACATCCCATTTTAGGCCTAGAATCTAAATTTTTAATTCAGGAGGCCCGCGTAAGCGGGCCTCTTCATTTGAGTCATAATTGCCTCATCCCTAAAATCCAGAAAGTGCTATAATGTCCGGATGGAAAACAAGCAAAGTTATTTTTCGGTCCGCTATGACCTGATCCAGGTCGATAAGCCACTCACCATGGACCTGTACGTCAACTCCTCTGTCATTAAGAGCAAGGAGAAGTTCGTCCGGATCTTCCCTTCCGGCGGAGTGCTCTCCAAGGAAGACCTGGAGGAGTTCCACCGCAAGTACATCCAGCTCTACGTTCCGGAAGAGCAACGGAAGTTTTTTCTCCGCAGCCTGGTGAAGTCCACCGTCGATGACGTAAAGAAGGCCAATGTCATCAAAGACACCGCCCTGGATTACCTCCACCACATCTTCGACAAAGACAAAGAGTTCTCCACCGAACTGCTCTCAAAAAACATCGAAGGTTGCCGGGAAGTGGTCGAGTCCATGGTCGACATGCTTGACCAACACAACATCGAAAGCCTCCGTAGCCTCATCGGAAACCTCAGTTTCCACGACTTCTACACCTTCGACCACTCCATCAACGTCTCCATGTACTGCATAAGCATTTACCGCTCGATCAACCCCAACGCCACCCGAAGAGAGCTGGTGCACGCGGGCCTGGGCGGTCTGCTCCACGACCTGGGGAAGATCAAGATCCCCACCCATATCCTCAACAACTCCGGGGCACTCAGCGACGAAGACTACAATGTCATAAAGAAGCACCCGGACTACGGCCTGGAACTCCTGCTGGGCGGGCACCTCACGGTGAACGAGGACATCGACCTGCGGATCATCGCCCGGGTGGTCAACGAGCACCATGAGAACATCGACGGCACCGGGTACCCTAAGAAGCTCAAGGGCAAGGAAGAGATCCATCTGCTGGCGCGGGTTTGTACCATCGCGGACTTCTTCGACGCCATCACCACCAAGAGATCCTACAATGAAGTCCTCTCCATTCAGGACGCCATGACCACCATGCGGAAGTTTCGCAACGTGAAGCTTGACCCGGACATCTTCGACATCTTCGACCAGCACGTGCGGTACGTGAGAGCGGAGTTCCCCAAGGACCTGCGGCTCTCCGATAAGTTCGACCCGACTCTGCCGTACGCCAAGCTTCCGATCGAAGAGATCAAACGGTTTGAAAAAGAAATGGACTTCGGGAAGATCAAGGTTGTCGATCCAAACGAGCGGAAGAAAGATAAAGCGTGAGGGCAAAAAAAAAGGACAAGGTTTACCCTTATCCTTTTTTGTTAGAGGTGAATTTTCTTTTTACTGAGCTGGAGCCGCCACCGGTGCTGCAGGAGCGGTAGTCCCCGGGGCTGAGTTTGCTGGGGCCGAAGTTGCCGGAACGCCATCTGTGGGAGACGCGTTTGGCACGGTGGAAGCCGGAGGGTCATTGGCCGGAACAGACTTGAGGTCTTTGGTGTCCAAAGCTTCAACGTCGGAGTTCAGAGGTGCCGCAACCGGGGCTTCATTATCAAAGAGCGATCTCTTCGCTTCTCTAGACTTAATGGTGGTCAAGACGATGGAGTTTACCATGAAACTAATGGCCAAAAAGCTGGTCAATTTAGTCATGAAGTTACCCTTGGCAGAGCTAGAGAAGACTGCCTGAGAGGCGCCTCCGCTTCCCATGATGGCACCCATCTCAGCGCCCTTACCAAACTGTAGCAGGACTGTGGCCACGAGAAGGACGCAAATAATCACATGCAAAACTATTAGAAAAGTAGTCATAAAAAGCTGGTCTCCGGTTAAGCTGCTATTTGTAACAAAAATGCGGCCAGTTGAAAATCAAAAAGGCTTATTTATCGCCACAGAGAGCTAAAAAATCTTTAGCCTTGAGGCTTGCCCCACCAACTAGACCTCCGTCGATGTCTTTTTGACTCAATAGTTCATTCACATTATCTGGTTTCACACTACCGCCATAGAGGATCCGAACCTTAGGTCCAAATCCTGGGAAGGTCTTTGCCAGGTGGGATCTGATGAAGGCATGAACCTCCTGAGCTTCACCCGGTGTGGCGGTCTTACCAGTGCCGATAGCCCAGACGGGCTCGTAGGCGATGATTAAGTTAGTTTCATTCATCCCGGCGATGCTAGAGAGGCCTTCGGTCAACTGGGCTTCGATCAACGGGAGTGTCTTTCCGGCTTCACGCTCGCCGAGGGTTTCTCCCACACAGTAGATCACGGCGAGTCCAGACCCGAGTGCTGTTTTCACCTTCGCGCTAAGGCCCTTGGAGGTTTCCGCAAAATACTGCCGGCGTTCCGAATGTCCTAGGATGACAAACTGAGCTCCCACGTCTTTTAAGTGCGTGGCTGAAGTCTCACCAGTGAAAGCACCGCCGAGGTGCTCGGAGCAGTTCTGGGCTCCGACCTTAACGTTTTTTTTAAGTCCGAGTTCCTGGACCATTGGGATGTACAGAAACCCCGGAGCGATCCAGGCTTCCGTTTTTTCTGTGAACTTTCCATCGAACTCCAGGAAAAAATCCAAGCACTCTTTTTTGTTCTGGTTGAGTTTCCAGTTACCGACCATGAGCTTTCTCATCTTAGACTCCTAGCTTTAGTGCCTGCACACCCGGCAGCTCGCCTCTCTCAATGTACTCTAGTGAGGCGCCGCCGCCGGAGGAGACGTGCGAGAACTTATCTGCCACTCCGGATTCCTGCACAGCTGCCACCGAGTCACCTCCACCGACGACGGTGAAGGCCTTGGTCTCGGCGATGATGTGGGCAACGGCCATGGTGCCCTTTGCGAAATTTTTGGATTCGAACAGACCCATGGGTCCGTTCCAGAAAATGGTCTTGGCGGTTTTAAGATGCTCTCCGAAAGCCTTCACCGTTTCCGGCCCGATGTCCAGACCCATCTTCCCTTCCGGAATGTCCTGACGGTCATTGACCTGGGGATTCCCCTCTAGAGTATCCGCCACCACGTGGTCGCGGGGGAGCTGGATCTTCTTGCCTTTATCCTGGGACAGGAGTTGTTTGGCCAGGGCAACGTCGACGTCTCCACACAGAGATTTTCCGACCGTGCGGCCCTGGGCCTTCAGGAATGGATAGGCCATCGCTCCACCGATGAGGAGCGTGTCCACCATCACCAGCATCTTCTCGATGGTCTTGATCTTATCAGAAACCTTGGCCCCGCCGATGATGGCGACGAAGGGCTTGGCCGGCTTCTCGAGGAGCGTGCTCAGTGATTCGATTTCTTTTTTCATCAAGAGTCCCGCGTAGGCGCGGCCCTTGAAGAAAGCGTTGATGGCATGGGTAGAAGAGTGCTTGCGGTGAGCGGCGCCGAAAGCGTCGTTGACGTAAATGTCTCCGTACTGGGCGAGCTTCTCCGCCAGGGCCATGTCATTTTTTTCTTCTCCGGGGATGAAGCGGATGTTCTCCAGCAGCACCACCTTGGTCTCCGGGAGCTGGAGGAGATTCTTCACTCCGTTGTCGATCGCCGATTCGGAGAGGATCACGTCCGTCCCGAGTTTGCCCGCCAGGTACTGGGCCACCGGCTCAAGGGAGTACTTCGGATTGGGTTGCCCGTCCGGTCGACCGAGGTGACTGATGAGGATGATCTTGGCGGCACCCATTTCGAGCATCATCCGGATGGTCGGGATGGCCATGTCGATCCGGCTCGGATCGGTGATGGTCCTCGGTTCGGTTTTGGTCAGTGGCACGTTGAAGTCGAACCGTGCCACCACTTTCTTGCCCTTGAGATCCGCGTCCGGAAGGAACTTTAATTGCATAAATACCTCTTAGAGTTTCTGTCCGACGAAGTTGGCGAGATCGAGGACTCGGTTCGAGAAACCAACCTCGTTGTCGTACCAGCTCACGATCTTAGCAGTGTTGCCGATAAGGTTAGTGAGCTTCGAATCGAAGTACGAAGATTCGGTCGCACCCATGAAATCCATGGAGACGAGCTCTTCTTCTGTGTACCCGAGGATGCCTTTGAGGTTTCCTTCGGAAGCCTTCTTCATCGCAGCGTTGATCTCCGCTTTGGTTGTTTTCTTTTCTAGAACCACGGTCAAGTCGATCATGGATACATCCGGCGTCGGGACTCGCACCGCATAGCCGTCAAGTTTCCCGAGCATCTCCGGGATCACTTCACCCAGCGCCTTAGCGGCACCGGTCGAGGTAGGGATCATGCTCATGTTGGCGGCTCTGGCCCGTCTGAGGTCTTCGTGGGCGTTGTCGAGGAGGTTCTGGTCCGAGGTGTACGAATGGATGGTGGTCATGAGGCCGTTGATGATTCCGAAGTTTTCGTGGAGAACTTTCACCACCGGTGCCAGGCAGTTGGTGGTGCAGGAAGCGTTGGAGATTATGTGGTGTTTAGCAGAATCGTACTTGTCGACGTTGATCCCCAAGACGAAAGTCCCGTCCAGGTCTTTTCCGGGAGCGCACATGATGACTTTCTTCACCGTGCCTCGCATGTGCATCCCGAGCTTGGCCTTGTCCTTGAAAATTCCGGTGGCGTCGATCACCACTTGCGTGCCGTGCGCGGACCAGTCGATCTCCTCGGGATTTTTCAGATCGAAGAATTTGATCTTCTTTCCGTTGAAGGAGATCTCTCTAGAAGCTTCGTTCCAGGAAAAGTCGCCTTTGAGTTTTCCATGGAGTGAGTCGTGCTTCAGAAGATGGATGTACGGCTTCACGTCTCCCGGATTGTTGATCGCTACGATCTCGACGTTACTGTCGATGCCTTTCGACATTTTATCAAAGTAGGCCCGCAGAATTGTTCTTCCAATTCTTCCGACTCCGTTGATACCAATTTTTACAGTTTTCATAAAACTCCTGATGCTGCGAAAGCGCTGACCGGTTTATTAATTTAAGTAATTTGCGCTTTGACGATACTTCAAATATGTGATTTTGTGTAGTTGAATCACCGAAATCCCCGTAGTCTAAATTCCAGTTTTTAGCTACTTAACGCGCAGGCCATACATGACAAAATTATTTATTTCTGATTTGCAGGGCAAAGAAGAATTTGAGTCCATTTTTCTGGTAAAGATATTCAATGTCATGGAAGGAAAAGATGGAAAAAAATATTTCAACATAATCCTGAGTGACTCCAGTGGAGACCTCGAGTCCCGCCTGTGGCAATACTCCGCTGAGATAGAGAAAAACATCACCAAAGGTCACTTCGTTAAGGCCCGGGGAAAGCTGAACTTCTACCAGGGCAGAAAACAGATGATCCTCGCCGGCATCGATCGCGTGAATCAGGAAGACGTGAGCCTCGATGACTTCGTCATGAAAGCGACACAGGATCCGGAGGTCATGTACAAGAAGCTCCTGGGCATCGTGGATACGTTGAGCGACGTCTACATCCGGGACCTGCTGAGAAACATCATCACCGATGGAGAAATCGCCCGCAGGCTAAAAATCTGGCAGGCCGGAAAAACCATCCACCATGCCTACCGGTCCGGGCTGCTTGAGCACATCCTGTCTTGCACCGAACTGGCGCTGCTGCTGTCTCCGCACTATCATGTGAACCCGAACTACGTGGTGGCCGGATGTGTCCTCCATGACATCTGTAAGATCTACGAACTCACCGATGGGGTTAACGTCGAATACACCGAGGAAGGCAAGCTGGTCGGCCATCTGGTGAAAGGACTGGAGATCGTGGACAGGTTTTCCTACAAGATTAAAAACTTCCCGCACTACACCCGCATGCACCTCAAGCACATCCTCCTCTCCCATCACGGTGAGTACGAGTACGGTTCTCCGAAAGTTCCGCAGACTTCTGAAGCTTTTCTGGTGCATTTGATTGATCACATGGATTCGAAGATGGGGGCCCTGGAGATCGTCAAGAAAACTGACTCGGCCACCGGCCACTGGTCCGGGTTCGTGAAGCACCTGGACCGGATTGTCTATAAGTCAGATCTCCCTTATTACCCGGAGTACATCCAGGAAGAAGAGTTCGCAGAGGAGAGGGCCCCGCTACCGCGCGACCAAGTCCGAGCTGAACCGAAGCCAGTGATCAAAGAGGATCCTCATCCCAAGACAAGCTTGGGAAAAATGCTGGGTGGGTTTAAGATTGAGAAGTAAGGATTTACTTCGAGCTCAGTGAATCACTGAGGGAGTCTCCGGTTTTAAACGGTTCGAGCGTACACTTGTTAAGGTTCACCGTGCTCACCACCATCGTCTTCACCGTCTGCGAGTCTCCGTTCTTCCAGGTAATATCAAGGTCGAAGTTCGCAATCAGGAAATTATCTGTTTCGACTTTCATCAGGTAATCGGAAACGACGATGTTCTTCGCCTTCGCCATTCCGGCCACACCTTTCTCGTCGTTGACGGGTAGGTTCTTGTCGTAGGCTTCGATCATGTCTCTTCTGAGTTCATCGACGTCGCACTTGGCATGGGCCTGGGCACCCGTGAGCATGCTGCCTACAAGTAATACTGCAGATAAGATTTTCATCTCGACTCCTTATACAAATGAACTGCATCAAAAAGATCACATCCAGACGACAAATGGAAACGAACCCGGATGCTTGAGAAAAAAATTTAGGTTCAGTAAGGGACCTAGTGGAAGTTATAGATACTGCCTTTAGCTAATCTTTAGATTAAGAAAGAATAATTAATAAATAATAGTTTTACTTTGTTGTGGCGCGTATTTAAAACTACAATAAACCAATAACGAATTTAACCAGAAATTAACTTCCTCCAGAGACTTGTATGCTAAAAGCAACATCCGCGGAAAGAGAATTTGAAATCAGTGAGTCACTCATGGCACGTACAATCTTGAGAAAATATCCCTGCTCGAAGATCCTCGAATCCTACTTTAACCGACTACACTCAACTCAAAGTTACGAGATCCCGGAAGACCAGTCTGAGCTTTACACCCTCGAGCTGGAAGAGGTTAAAGATTTTCTGCTCTCCCAACACCCAATGGATGACCTGTTTCAGAAGATCCTTCACTTATCCAATTAACTGTTTAGTTTAAAAAAACACCGCAACGAATTTTCATACACCGTCTCGGCGAGTGCCTGTGGGTCAGCGTTCTTGAGCTCCGCGATCTTGGCAGCGATGAACGGCAGGTAGTAGGGTGCGTTCTCCTTTCCCCGGTGGGGAACCGGAGTCAGGAACGGGGAGTCGGTTTCGAAGAGGATATGGCTGGCGGGAGTCAGCTTGACCACTTCTTGAACATTCTCAGCTTTCTTGAAGGTGATGATCCCGTTAAACCCCAGAAAGAAATTCTCTGAAAGGATAAACTCCGCCAGTTCCCGGGTGGAGGTGAAGCTGTGGACCACTCCCTTGCGCTTGAGCATTCCGGAAAAGTTCTTCAGGATGTCCCGTGTGTCTTCATCGGCGTCCCGGGTGTGGATGACCACCGGCAGGTCATGGTCGCAGGCCAGCTGGAGCTGCCGTTCGAAGACGGCCCGTTGCACTTCGGGTGGGGAATTATTGTAGTGGTAGTCCAGTCCGATCTCACCCACCGCCACCATCTTCGGCGCTCCGGAGCGCTGGACGATCTTTTCGAACTCGACCTCGGTGGCGAGGCGGGCGTCGTGCGGATGGATCCCCTGAGTGTAGTAGATCTCCGTACAGGCGTCGGAGATCTGCTGGACCCGATCCAGGTTCTCCGGGTCCACGCCGATGGTGATCACCTTATCTATGCCCGCTGCCGTGATCTTGCTGCGGAGTTCATCCAGCGGCAGATCCTTGAGATAGTCTAAGTGGCAGTGGGTTTCGATGAACCTCATTTAGGCCCGTTCATGATGTCCTCGAAGATGGCGAAGAATTGATTGTTGGGGATGGTCCCTTCGATCTTCTTGCCATTGACGATGACGGTCGGTGTGGACTTGAGGTTGAACTTCGTTCCCTGGTTTATGGCCGAGATGACCTTGTCCTTCACTTCTTTATTCTCCAGGCAGCCCTCGAGTCCGTGCTTGCGGGCGATGTCGGCCAGCAGCTCGGAGCTGAGTCTCTCCTGTTCCGAGAAGATTTCGTCATGGACCGTGAGGAACTTCTTCTCGTCACAGGCAGCGATCTGGGCCGCGTCGCAGGCGAACTGGTGGAACCCGCCTTTCACGTTATCGTTACACTTGTTATCCAGTGGGTAGAAGAAGTACTGGACGGAAACTGCGTTCGGGTATCTCCGGATGAGCTCCGGGATCTGGTCCGCGACCACTTTACAGAACGGGCACTGGAAATCCGAGAAGACACTGATGCGGATGGGTGAGTCGCTGAACTTCGGCGTGGCCAGGTGGACCTTGTAGGGGGATTCGACGTCGGGGTCACCCTTGGACGGGAGTTTGCGGAACTGGTCGACGATGCTGGTGTTGAGCTTGTTCTTGGTGTCTTCCTTGCCTTGTGTGGTCTGGTACATGAAGAATGATCCTAAAAGCAGGATCACCGCCCAGGCGCCGCTGACCTTGGCGTCCGGCCGCCAGGAGTTGATCCCGTACTTCATCAGCAGAAGTACCGCGATCCCGGAGAGAACGTAGTAGACGGTGCAGAAAGGACAAAGGCTTCCCAGTGAGATCAGAGAAAATAGAAACAGAGCGACGCAACCGATGAAGTTAACCTTGGCGACGACACTGGTGGTGCGTTCCATCTTTTCACTGGGCATCAGGCTGGTGAAGAGAAACAGCAACCCGACGACAATCCCGAAGAAGGAGATGGGAATCCCGGCGATGTTGGAGACTTTCGAGTAGGTGGCGGCGTCGCAGTTGAAGAAGCTTGAGATGTCGCACAAGCTTCCGGAGCCGCCCAACCGGACGGGATAGAGGGTCTGGTAGAAGTGGGTGGTGAGGTAGATGCTCACCCCGATCATGGCAAGTGCGGTGAGGATAAAAATAAAATTCAGACCCGTGATCCCGTTGAGGGTAAGTCCTTTCCTGTTTTCCATTTCCGTTATCCTTTTATGTATAAGTTCCAGTTTCGTTGGTTCGGTTTATCCCGGCGGTAGCTGTGGAGCCCGAGCGAGCAGCAGGTACAGACATCGGTGATCTCAAGCTCCAGCTGCGGGTGCTGTTCCAGAAGTTGCTTCTTCGCTTCCGCAGCCAGGTCAAAGTAGTACTTTCCTTCTTTCTTCGCCAGCGCAGTATCCGGAAAACTCTGCTGAAAGTCGGCAGAGACTTCAAAACAACACTGGTGGATGAAGGGCCCGATGAAGGCGGTGTGGGGCCTAATCAGGCTGACCTCTGGACGCTTAAGGATCTTCCCCGTCAACCCTCTCCAGCCGGCGTGCAGGTGGACCACACCACTATCTCCCAAGATCACCACAGGAAGGCAGTCTGCGGTTTTTATCGCCAGAGGAGCAGTGAGATCATCCCAGGAAACCACCAATCCGTCCGCCGTCGCGGGGAGAGTTTCCACGCTCACCAGATCAGTCCCATGGACCTGGTCCACCTGATGGACTGCGAACTCCGGTTTGGTGGTCCAGGTCTCGAATCGACCCCGTTTCAGCTCTCTAGAAAATGCTATTGTCATGGGGTGTATTATACTTCGAAAAACCGTGGTTCAGAAAGCTTTGATTGCGGCCACAAAGACATCCGGCGGCGGAGCGGAGAAATGCAGTTTTACTTTGGTGATAGGATGGACGAAGCCAAGTTCTTTGGCGTGAAGCAACTGATGGGGATAGTGCTCGAGCACCTGCCGGACCGCTTCCGGCAGCTTCTGGAGATGCTGATGATTTCCGTACAAAGGATCGCACAGCACCGGAGTATGGATGACCTGCGAGAGGTGGACTCGAATTTGGTGGGTCCGCCCGGTTTCGAGCTTGAGTTCAACGTGGGTTGCGCCGTCGTAGTGATGGAGCGTTTTATAGTAAGTCTCGGACCGCTTCCCGACCTTAGCATTCGCGGTCATTTTGAGACGATTGGTCGGATGCCGGCCAATGGTAGAGATAACCGTTCCCGTGAGATCCTTTGGCCTGCCGGCAACCAGGGCTTCGTACTTCCGGTCGATATCGTGAGTGGAGAAAAGGTTGACCAGTCCTTCGTGCGTGGCCTGGTCCTTGGCCACTACCATCACTCCCGAGGTTCCAAGGTCCAGCCGGTGGACGATCCCGGGTCGTTTCTCTGAGCCGATCCCCTTAAGGTCCGGACAGTGGAAGAGGACCGCGTTCACCAGAGTCCCTGTGTAGTGGCCGGGCGCCGGGTGAACCACTAGGCCCGCGGGTTTATTGATCACGATCAGATGCGGGTCTTCGAAGAGGATGTCCAGGGGGATGTTTTCTGCGATCAGATCCGTCGGAAGCGGCGGTGGAACTTCAATCTCGATGACCGTCCCCGCGGCCGGCATCCGTTTGAGCTCGAGCGCAACAGCACAGGTGACCAGGTCGGCTTCGAATAATCTTCTAATAGTGGAGCGGGAAAACTGCGGGAGCTTACTCACCAGATAGAGGTCCAGACGTTTAAACGCTGACCGGTCTTCTTCCGTCACCACGACTTCAAATTCCTGACTGTCTGGTGTCACTTCGGTCATTATTTCTTCAATGATTTTATTTTCTTAAAGTGCAGCACGTAGCTCGACGCCACCTGATCCGGGTTGAGCTTCAGGACCTTGGCGCACTGGTAGACGTACCCGCGGACGTAGACCTCCGCCGGGAGCTTCACGATGTCCTCGTTCTCGAGGGCGATAATGTGGGTCTTCGAGATGCGGGTCATCTCCGCCATTCTCTCGATGGAGACGTTTTTGTATTCTCTGATCTCTTTGAGGAACGGTCCGGTGAACTCGCTGCAGTCGCGGATCTTCTTGTCCATGTCGGAGTTCTCATCGAACTCGAGACCGAACTTTTTGTGCGCGGAGAGTTTGGAGACCTTGGCTTCGATCAGGTTGGAACTGAAGTCATCGTACTGGACCGTGTCCTTGGGTCTGTTATCTTTCACCACATGGTTTTGATTGCGGTCGATGGGAGAGGCGTAGGCAGAGCTCTTGGGGTTGAAGCCCCGGAGGCGGTCGTACTCCCGACGCTTCTCAGGAAATCCTAGTACCGAATAGGCTTCTTCGATCTGGCGGAGGATGTCGTTGCATTCGTCCTTGGTCATGAGGGAATAGAGTGCCACGCTGTCATCGGAGTAAGCGTTCCGGGACCGGATGTAGGCGGTTTCGATCTGGCCCGGAGAGGCGTTCATCTCGATCTCCAGGACTTCGTAGTAGTTTTTTCTTTCACCATCCATGTGCTGTGTTTCCTCTAAGATTCAATGAGTCGGTTTACGATGCGGTCGAAGTTCGTGACGAGTTTCGAGTTCGGGTATTCGATCAGGAGTGGTTTGCGTTTGCGCACACTCTGCCACACGGACTGGTCGTAGTCGAGGTAGCCAGGGAACGGCATCTCGATGCCGAAGTACTTCCGGCAGATGCTCTGGATGGAATAACCGATGTCGATGTCCGCCTGCGAGCGGACTTGGTTGATGATAAGGTTCGGTCTGAAGTGGGCCATCTCGTTTTTAATCCGCAGTCCCACCGCCGGGTCCATCTCGGAGATCTTCCGGATCAGGTCCGCCGGGGAAGTGCTTCCGCCGGGGGAGAGCTTCGCGTTCATGGACTCGTCGATCATGGTCTCGATGTCCGAGACCCCTTCGATCATCTTCATCCGACGGTAGAACACTGATTTGATGAACCGGTAAGTGTTCTCGATGGAGGTCGGCTCCGGGAGCACCACTAAGATTCCTTTGTCCGCGGAGATGAAGAAATCGATGGTGTTGAACGCCGTTCCGGCACCGAGGTCGAAGAGGATGTAGTCGGCGTCGAGTTCGCCGAGCTTTTTGATGATGAGGTTTTTATGCATGTGCTTCAAGTTGGCCATGCCGAGCTCGTCCTGGGCACCACTGATGATCTTTAGATTATTGATGGGTGTGGTAACGAGCAGGTCTTCGAAGTCAGTGACCCGTTTTGAAACGTAGTCAGAGAGGGTCACCTGAGGTATAGAGATACCAAGACAAGTATGAAGATTGGCACCACCCAGGTCGAGGTCCACGGCGATCACTTTGTTCCCCATCAGGGCAAGGCAGATGGCCACGTTGGCAGAGACCATGCTTTTGCCAACTCCGCCCTTACCGCCACCGATGGCCCATATTTTCTTAGAAGTCTGTAACGGCAGTTCCGTGTGCGTGTCTAAATTCATATAAGAAATTATATGAACCTAATTTAGGGTTTGGAAAGGTTAAAAGTTAATGATTTCTGAGAGATAACAAGATTTTTCGTAAAATTTGCACTCAGGCTGGACTCAGACGAGGCTTTCCATTAAAGTTTATATAGTCAACAAGTGTTTAATTTAGCGGAGTTTTATTTATATGATAACTCAACATAACCATTATGATTCATCCCTAGATAGGGTTCTCCATAAAAGATCTGACCTCCATATTCTTAGAAAACTCTGGCACATTACCACGGGATCCTTAGGTCTTTTCTTATACTTACAATCTTCTGAAAGCTCTAGCTACTGGGCTGTGTCAATCCTCTGTATTGCTATTGCAGGCTTTACCATCGACCTCATCCGTAGCCGCTCGAAGGTTGTAAACTCGGTCTTCATTAAGCTTGTAGGTCCAATTATGCGACGTTCCGAGAGGGATGGTATGAGTGGACTTCCTTTTTATGCTTTGGGCACGTCGTTATCACTATTTTTCTTCCACCGGGACATAGCCATTATCTCTATTATGTTCCTAGTTTTCTCAGACCCTCTTTCGTCTTTTTTTGGAGTTTTATACGGAAAAGACAAGATCATGCCTAATAAGTCCCTCCAGGGTGCCGTGGCCGGGTTCTTTACCTGTTACCTCATCACACTGTTCTACACCATGAACACCACCACCATCGGTACCCACATCCTGGTCTTTGCCATCATCTCTGGCGTGATCGGTGCTTCTTCCGAACTGGTCTCAGCTTTTAACATCGACGACAACCTCACCATCCCCGTGTTGTCCGGGCTGGGGCTCACCTTACTCAATGATTTTGTTACAGTCTTCCCATAGACTGCCAACTTTTAGAGATGCCAACTATAGTGTAAACCACTTAATTTTGGCTGCCACAAGTTCTGGCGTATGATCTGGTTATGAAATACATACTACTTTTTTCAATGGTTCTTACTTCTCAAACTCTTAAGCAGGATTCTGCTAGGGCCGCGGGTCTTTCTGGCAAAGTTAAGAGCAAGAGCACCCTCGCTGTCAAGCGTGCGAACCGGAAGTCCAAGAGCAGATACTGGAGAGTGTGTGCCGCCGACCTGAGCTCAGCTGAGATCCAATCCTAATCAATCCTTGACCACGAAGTTACAGATCTTCCCGGGAACGTAGATTTCTTTAACGATGGTACCCGTGAGGTACTTCGCGATCTTCTCGTCTGCCTTAATGATCGCAAAGAAATGATCCTTCGAAATATCCCGGTCCACCTCAAATGTTCCCCTGGTCTTTCCATTGATCTGCACTGCCATGGTGATGAGATCGTCTTTCGCCAGATTCACGTCATAGGCGGGCCACCGTTCGAACGCGAGCGACTGCTGATGACCGAGGTGCTGCCAGAGCTCTTCGGCCAGGTGGGGCGCGTAGGGTGAAAGCACCAGGGCAAAAAGTTCTGCGGTCTTCTTTGAGACCTTCCCCGTTTTGTAGATGTGATTCACGAACATCATCATCTGGGAGATGGCGGTGTTGAAGTGCAGCTCCTCGATGTCCTCGGTGACTTTTTTAATGAGCTTGTGGATCTCTTTGACGTTGGAGGCGTCTTCCACTTCCACGTCCGTATAGTTCTTCGGTTCGAAGAAAAACCTAAAGGCGCGGGTCAGGAAGTTCGAGACTCCCTTCACCCCGTTCATTGACCAGGGCTTGGTCTTCTCGAGCGGGCCCATGAACATTTCGTAGAGCCGGAGGGTGTCTGCTCCCGATTCTTTCACGATCAGATCGGGATTGATCACGTTCCCCCGGGACTTACTCATCTTCTCGCCGTCCTCACCGAGGATCATTCCCTGGTTGACCAGTTTGTGGAAGGGCTCCTTGGTGGAGACCAATCCCAAGTCGAAGAGGACCTTGTGCCAGAACCGTGAGTAGAGCAGGTGGAGGACCGCGTGCTCCGCACCTCCCACGTACAAGTCCACTGGCATCCAGTAGTTTTCAATCTTCGAGTTCCAGGGCTCGCTGGTGTTGTGCGGATCACAGAACCGCAGGTAGTACCAGCAGGAGCCGGCCCACTGGGGCATGGTATTGGTTTCTCTGCGGGCCTTCTTGCCGGTCTTAGGATCCGTGACGTGGAGCCACTCTTCGATGGTCGCGAGCGGCGATTCACCGGTCCCCGCGGGCTCGTATTTTTCCACCGCCGGCAGGACTACCGGGAGTTCATCGACGTCCAGGCACCGCACGGTCCCGTCTTCGAATTTTAAGATGGGAAAGGGTTCGCCCCAGTAGCGCTGCCGGGAGAAGAGCCAGTCCCGCAGCTTGTAGTTAATCTTCTTAGTTCCGAGTTTGTGGTCTTCGAGCCAGGCGATCATTTTCTTGATGGCGTCGGTCTTATTCAGTCCGTCCAGGAAGCCCGAGTTCACGTGCTCTCCGTCCTCAGAGAAAGCGGCTTCGCTGACGTTTCCACCTTTGACCACCTCGACGATGGGGAGGTTGAATCTCTTGGCGAACTCCCAGTCTCTTTCGTCGTGGCCCGGGACCGACATGATGGCACCGGTCCCGTAGGTGTGGAGGACGTAGTCCGCGATGTAGACCGGAACTTTCTGATTGGTTGCTGGATTCATCGCGTAGGCGCCGGTGAACGCGCCCGACTTGTCTTTATTGAGCTCCGTGCGTTCCAGGTCTGACTTCAGGGCCGTGACTTCCCGGTACTTGGCGATCTCTTGTTTCTGAGCCGCGGTGGTGATTTCGTCAACCAGCTGGTGCTCCGGCGCAAGAACCATGTAGGTGGCACCGAAGAGGGTGTCTGGTCTGGAAGTGAAGACTTCGATGGTAGAAGTAGAGCCGTCGACCTTGAAGCTGATAACGGCGCCTTCGGATTTCCCGATCCACGTCCGTTGCATCTCTTTGACGGACTCAGGCCAGTCAAGGAGATCCAGGTCCTGCAGCAGGCGTTCGGCGTATTCGGTGATCCGGAGCATCCACTGCTTCATGGGCTTTCTGATCACCGGATGACCTCCGACCTCGGACTTTCCACCGATGACTTCTTCGTTGGCCAGAACGGTTTTCAGGTTGGGGCACCAGTTGACCATCATGTGGGACTCATAGGCCAGGCCCTTGTTGTAGAGCTGGACGAAGATCCACTGGGTCCATTTATAGTAGTCGACGTTGCTGGTGGCGACCTCCCGGTCCCAATCGTAGGAGAAGCCCAGAGACTTCAGCTGGCGCTTGAACGTTTTGATGTTTTCAACCGTAGTGATGTTGGGATGAATGCCGGTTTTCATCGCGTGGTTCTCCGCCGGCAGGCCAAAGGAGTCCCAGCCCATGGGATGGAGAACGTTGAAGCCTTTCATCCGCTTGTAGCGGGCGGTGATGTCGGTTGCGGTGTAGCCTTCGGGGTGGCCCACGTGGAGTCCCGCGCCGGAAGGATAGGGGAACATGTCGAGGACGTAGTACTTTGGCTTGGAGGTGTCATTGAGAGTCTTGAAGGTTTTATTTTCTTCCCAGTATTTTTGCCACTTGGGTTCGATCTCAGAAAAGTTGTAGTCCATAAGCCATCCTCAATGCAAAGTTTGAGCTAGTAGCTTAATGGAAATTATCTTTGATTTAAAGTGAGTTAGGCGCGTTATGATAAAAAAAGGGGCCTCACGCATCCGGCGCTAGCCCCTTTTTTGGGGACCCGTATCAGACAGAGTGACAACTGAGGGGATAGGTCATCTCATGCCCTTTCGGGGACGTGATACTTAAGTAGTCGTTGACGTCGGAGAACTGGTTTACGTCTAGCACATTTATCCGGTGCTTGTTTCCGTCGATGTAGAGAGTCTTGCTGAAGCCCAGGTTCTTCTTATGGGTGCGGACCGACTCGGAATTCATCGAAGAGATGGACCTGCTGGCGCCGGTCTCGTCGTCTTTGTGAAAAGAGATCCGGTTGTCTTCGATGACGAAGGACTTCTCGCCGAAGGCGGTGGTGCAGCTGATGCCCCCGGTGGCAGCTCCCGCGCTGAAGGATCGGATGACGAGCAGTAAGCCGAGAAATCCGAGTATGGTAGAGATCGAGAATGCTTTTAGTGATCTGATTTTCATAAGTCCCCCGTTAGTCTATCTTGGGATCCTTAGTACAAGTCCAGTGCCAGAATACCCTGCCGCATTCCATGCAGTTAGCATCCCCCCTCAAGCCGCGGGCCGTGACAGGTGTCAATTTGCTAGACACTTTTTATTAGTTGTATAATTTTTGGATGATCCCCCTGAACTACAATCAGCTCTACTACTTCTTCAAGATCGCTGAACTCGGCTCCATCTCCCAGGCGTCGAAGACGATCCTCATCAGCTCGCCAGCGCTGAGCATGCAGCTCAAAGAACTGGAAGAGAGCCTCGGCACACCACTGTTTTCGAGAGTGGCAAACAAGCTGGTGCTGACCGAAGCCGGCACCATTGTTTTCGAGTACGCCAAGGATATCTTCAAACTTGGCTTCGAACTCAAGGACACGCTGGCGGACCGGAACCAAGGTGGTGAGCGGCCCAAGATCGAGATCGGTTGCCAGGATTCCATTGCCAAAAAAGTCGCCGACGAGCTGCTGGCCTTCTTGATCGAACAGAAATCCTGCAAGGTCATCCTTCGGGAAGGCAACCGGGAGAGACTCTTTGAACTGCAGAATGAGTTCAAGCTCGACATCATCCTCACCAATTCGGTGCCGCAGGAAGATAGCTCTTCCATCTTCGAATCAAAGCTCATCTGCCGGGAAGAGCTGGTGGTGGTGGGCCACCCGAAGTACCAGAGTCTTGCTTCCCAGTGGCCAAGTTCCGGAGCGGCGGTTCCGTTCATCCTTCCCACTTTCGATTCGAGCTGCCGCCAGAAGATCGACGTCTACTTCAAGCAAAAAAACCTCAGCATCGACGTGGTTGCAGAAGTGCAGGACAAGGCGACGGAGATCGACCTGGCCCTTCGGGGCCTTGGCCTGGTCACGGCTCTTCTCCGGAGCGTCTCTCACCTGATCCGCGGCGGACACCTCACCTTGATCGGTCCACTCACCGGTGTGGACGAAGAGATCTGGATGATCGCCGGAAAGAGAAAGCTCCTCAACCCCGTTGCCTTGTTCGCGATCAATAACTTCAAGCTATCTTTAGATAATTAAGTCTTAAGACTCTGTAAGTTTTTCTGAATGTGAGAAATTTTCCTCTTCTGATACCCTTGATTCAAGGCGCTAAAAGAAGGAGTCATTTATGCACGTCCAAGTTCACTATCAGGGTTTAGAGAATTCTCCATGGATGGATCAATTCATCAGCAGTCGAGTAAGCAAGCTAAACAGGTATCTCGGTCAGTCCGATTCAGTGCAGGTGCACCTGAAGTACTGCAACCGCCAGTACGTCACGTCGCTGGCGATCCACAACATCGTTCGAGATTATGCCTTTTCCTCAGACGGCGTGAATCTCTACGAATCTTTTTCTTCGGCACTAGAGAAGGCCTCTCGGTCTCTGGGGGAGCACAAGCGCAGGCTCAAGGACCGGATCAATAAGAATTACTTTTCAATCAAGAAAGACCGGCTGGTCTAAAGGGGGCGGGGGGACTCGAAGCTGTCGATCTGCTTTTTTAAGACCGTGAGCTCCGTGAGGAAACTCTCTCGTATGGTCTTCGAGTCGGCGTAGTTTCTCTTCAGCACCATCATCTTGTAGTACACCACCAGAGTCTTATTCTCTTTGAGAGACATGTAGGAGATGACACTGGTTCCGCCCCGCAGGTGCCGGGAGAAGTCCGAGTACTCGTTGACGATGGTCGCCGACGCTCCCTGGGCGATCACGTCGAGCTTCTTCGAAGTCGCCACGATCTTACTGGCCTTCGACTTCGGCAGGGTGCTGATGTCGTCGGAGTCGAAGAAAGTCTGCATCTGAAACGAATGGCCGTACGGGCCGGGCACGCTAACCTTGTAGAAGTCTCCAGATTTTCTCACCGTCTGGCCCGCCATGATGTGCGAGACGTATTTCTCATTGGTCATGTGTTCGTGATCGAAGAATCCCGCCGGCCTATTGACCATGAAGGTGGACTTGAGCAGGATCACTACCACGTCCTTCTCCCGCAGCAAGGGGAGGGCGACCAGTTCGAAGGCTTCGGGGATTTTCTTGTAGAGATCCTCCGGGGTTCCCTGGACGTAGTAGTACTGGATGTCCTCACTCATGAGCGCACCGGTGTTAATCTTATAGTAGAGGCTCTTCTCTTCCAGTGGCCGGGCCATGGCAGAGCAGACGAAGAAGACCCCCAGTGCGAAGGCCATGTACGTGAGGAGGTTATTTTTCATGTAGTCCATTGAAAGCTTTTCGGAAAACTCAGTAGCTAACATAAGCAAAAAGCTTTCCGGTATGGTACGATCTAGCAAAGGAAGAGATATGATCCGACCAATCTGCAAAATGGGGAACCCCGTCCTCCGGAAACGGGCGAAGGCTATCACCAAGAGTGAGATATTCACAGATTCTTTTAGTCAGCTACTGACGGACCTGAAAGATTCCATGGTTCACTACGGCGGCATCGGCATCGCAGCTCCGCAGATCGGAGTCGACCTCCAGGTGGCACTGATCGAGCTGGTGGGTCTGAACCGCTACGGCGAGGAGATTAACCTACCACTCACGACGTTCATCAACCCACGCATAAAGTATCTGCGTGAGGACTTGCAAGGATTCTGGGAAGGCTGCCTTTCTGTTCCTGGACTCCGGGGCTACGTGGAGCGTCCCGATAAGATCGAAGTCAGCTACCAGGATGAGAAAGGAGATGAGTGCAAGCTCGTCGCCGAAGGATTCCTGGCCACCGTGGTCCAGCACGAGCTCGATCACCTGGAAGGCATTTTATATGTGGACAGGATAAAAGACAGCAAGCTACTTTCCTACCAGGAGGAGTTCGAACACTTCATCCAGGAAAAAACCATAGAGTGATAATGACTAGTCTCACCAGACCCGCGGCCTTGAAACAAGTCCTCGTCTTCGCAATGCCCATCATCTTCGGTCACCTGGGCATCATGCTCATCGGGACCGGGGACATAATCATCGCTGGCCGCTACTCCCGGGAGTGCCTCGCGGCCATTGGCCTTGCCATCTCCATCGCCAACCCCATCATGATCTCCCTGCTCGGGATGCAGTTCGCTATCTCTCCGCTGCTGGCGCAGAAACGCGGCCAAGGAAAAAGACCAGAAGAGTATTTCTGGACGGTGCTGCTGTACTCTTTCTTTATCTCCCTCTTGTCGTTCCTGCTGACTTACCTCAGCGTCCTGGTCCTGCCGTACCTGGACTACGGGCCTTCGTTGGACCGGATCATCGAAGAATACCTCATCATCACTAGCTTCTCGGCCTTCGGCCTATGCCTGTACCAAGGGATGAAGGAGTTCTTCCAGTCCGAAGAGAAAATCATGGCCGCAAACCTCATCGCCCTAGTGGCGGTGGGAGTGAACCTCTTTTTCAACTACGGCCTGGTCTTCGGTGAATTGGGGATGCCTAGATTGGAGGAAGCGGGCCTTGCCTGGGCGAGCCTTGGGTGCCGGATGTTCATGGGGCTGAGTCTATTTCTGATCAGCTACCGCTGCTGGAAAATTCCCTGGGCCATCCACTGGGACTTCATGAAAGACCTGTGCAAGCTCGGACTGCCGATCACAGGGGCGTTGTTCTTCGAAGTGATGGCCTTCTGTGCGGTCACCTTATTCGTCGGAAAGTTCGCCGAGGTTCAGGTCGCGGCGAACAACCTTGCCCTCAACATCGGGTCTCTGGCATTCATGATCCCGATGTCCATCGCCGCTGCCGTCGGAGTGAAGGTCGGGCACGCCTACGGCGAAAAGAACTTTCACAACGTGCGCATCTTCGGCCAGATGAGCCTACTGGCGTCCTTCTGCTTTACGTTTCTGATGGGACTGGCGTTCTACCTCTTCCCTCATGGAATCATGTCTCTCTACACCGATGACCTGCTGGTGCTGGACTGGGCGAAGAAGTTACTCTTCTGGGTCGCCTGCTTCCAGCTCTTCGACGGCGCTCAGGTGACCCTCGCGGGAATCCTGCGGGGCCTCAACGTCACCACGGCTTCGTCGGTGGCGATCTTCATCGGCTACTGGTTGATCGGGATCCCACTCGGGTACTACCTTGGGTTCTACACCCACCTGGAAGCGCAGGGCTTCTGGATCGGGCTGGCCCTCTCCCTGGCCCTGGTCGCGGTCATGCTGAGCTTCATTTTGAAGCGGAAGATGAAACTCCTACTGCCGGTGAGCTCGCATGTTCCCTGAACTACCTGGCGTTGTCGCCGAACTCCTGCAGCGGGGGTGGAGCCAACGAAAAGTCCTCGAGCAGGAGGATCTCGAACTGATCTCCGGGTACGTCGACCATCATAGGACTGGCTTCCGGGAAGCCCTGGTGGGTCAAAAGCAGAGTAAGGTCAGAGAAGAGAGTCTGCGAGGAGACCTGACCCTGTGGCTTGATCCCCTGGCGATGCCCAGGGAGCTTGCAAAAATCTCCGAGCTGCTGGAATCCTTGCGAGCGAGCTTGAATGAGTTTTTGTTCCTAGGACTCAAAGACTACCAGTGCCACCTCGCCCTGTACCCGGTAGGGAAGTTCTACGTGAAGCACTCCGACCGGCATCAAGCGAGCTCCAGCCGAGTGGTCTCCTTTGTTTTTTACCTCCATCGGAGCTGGTCTGCAGATGACGGAGGCGAGCTGATCCTCTACGACTCTAAGGGCGGAGTCATCGAAAGCATCCCCCCGGCCCCGGGGACGTTTGTTTGTTTTCTGAGCGAAGACTTTCCGCATGAGGTGAGACCCGCCAAGAAAGAAAGGGTGAGCCTCACCGGCTGGATCCACAACAAGGAGTTGCACTTATGACGAGCACGGAATGCCCCCTTTGCCAGAGGGTCCTACTGACGGCGAAAAACCAGTACCCGTACCTCATCCACGAATTTGATCACAGCTACCTCATGCTGGGTGAGCATCAGTACTACCTCGGCTACTGTGTCCTGGTAACAAAAGACCATCACCGGGAGATGGCCGATGTCCCGTCACCCAAGCGCGAAGAGCTTTTTCAGGAAATGATGAGAGCATCAGCGGCGATCCAGCAAGTGTTCAAACCCAAGAAGATGAACCTGTGCAGCCTCGGCAACGTGGTCGAACACCTCCACTGGCACTTCTTCCCGAGATACGGCGAGGATGAAAACTTTAAGAATCCACCGTGGCTGCAGATGGATAAGTTTGAGAATGCCAAGGTCTCTGCGGAGAAAAGAGCTGAGCTCATTGCCATGGTGAAGCAAGTGTTAGATTAAGGTTAAGACAGATTCTCCGCGCAAATATCAGTTGCCACATCCGGTAGAAAATCTTTCAATCGAGGGGCCAAACCCTTACCTGGATGTGCACATGAAGTTTTCTTTTCTTCTGATCCTTCTCCTTAGTTCTGACGTCTGGGCCAAGTGGAGTGTGTCCACCTATAACATTAGAAATTTCGACAACGACAGAGGTGCTGGGCGCACCAATCTCGAAGCTCTGGGGAAAATCCTCACTGGCTCGAAGAGCGATGTGATGGCCTTCGAAGAAATCGTCAACGTTGCTGCCTTTGATAAACTCATCTCCACATTCCTCCCGGGGTACCAGACCGAACTCTCTTCCTGCGGTGGCTTCGGAAAACAGAACCTGGCCATCGCTTTCAACCCGAATCTCTTCCGGCTGGTTTCGCAAACGGAAGACAGGACTTTCAGCGGAAGCGACAACGGCGCCTGCGGCTCGCTCCGACCGGTCTACCTGGTGACCCTTGAGCACAAGGCAAACCGGACCATGCACACTTTCGCTCTGGTACACCTCAAGGCTGGCAGCGATCAGAGAGCACTTGGGACCCGTTGGCAGCAGTACGAAGGGCTCAAGCGCCTTGCCAGGAAATACGATAATCAAAACTTAATCTTGCTCGGTGACTTCAACACCACAGGCTACATCCACCGAGACGAAGACTACACCCGCTTCGAAGCTTTCATGAGTTCATCGAAGCTTCGGTCCACCACAGAGAACATCGGCTGCACCAATTACTGGAGTGGAAACCAAGGCGGCGATCAATATCAGCCATCCATCCTTGACCACATCGTCATTCAGGACAAGGCCATCTCAAGCGTTGAGAGCATCACCGTAGGAGCTCATTGCGCTCAGCAAGAGTGCAGGCCGGCCAGACCGGCGGAACTCGGAGTGTCTTTTGAGGGCGTCTCGGATCACTGTCCGCTGAAGGTTTCTTTTAAGTAAGTCCTTCCATTATTAAAGTCACATCTGATATTCTTTAGGGGAGTAAACCACCTCTCCCGGAGACGCATGAATTTTTTATCACAGCGAGTAGAGAAGCTAACCGAATCAGAAACGCTGGCCATGGCCCGGCTTGGGAACGAGCTCAAGGAGAAAGGGGTCAACGTCATCAACATGAGCATCGGCGAGCCGGATTTCGCGACCCCCGACTTCGTGAAAGAAGCTGCTAAAGACGCCATAGATAAGAACTTCTCCTACTACACCCCCGTCCCGGGTTATAAGGACCTGCTGGAGGCCATCTCCCATAAGTTCAAACGGGACAATAACCTGACGTACTCGACCGCTCAGATCATCGCCTCCACCGGAGCGAAGCAGTCCATCATCAACGTCGTCATGGCGACGGTCAACCCGGGTGACGAAGTCATCCTGCCTACTCCGTACTGGGTGAGCTACTCGGAGATGATCATGCTCAACGAAGGTAAGGTGGTGACCATCGACACCGATCACCGCTCTGATTTCAAGATCACTCCAGCACAACTGGCGTCCGCGATCACCCCGAAAACCAAGATGTTCCTTTTCTCCAATCCCAGCAACCCCACCGGTTCCATGTACACCGAGAAAGAACTCCGGGCCCTGGGTGAAGTCTTCAAAAAAAATCCTCACGTGCTGATCGTCTCCGATGAGATCTACGAGTACATCACCTTCGAAGATAAGATGTTCTCCATCGGCTCGATCCCGGAGCTCTCCGACCGGACCGTCACAGTGAACGGACTATCTAAAGGGTTCGCTATGACCGGCTGGCGACTCGGCTACCTCGGCGCACCTCTGGAGGTCGCCAAGGCCTGCGTGAAGATCCAGGGCCAGTTCACCTCCGGGGCGAGTTCTATCTCCCAGAGGGCTGCCGTCGCAGCTCTCCGCTCAGATAACAAGGCGGTGGTACCGATGCAACAGGCGTTCAAAAAGCGCCGGGACCTTTTGATCAAATTGATGGGAGACGTGCCACATACCAAGATTAATAATCCAGGTGGAGCGTTTTACTTATTCCCGGAAATCTCTTACTACTTCGGTAAAAAGGACGGTGACGCCGTCATCAAAAACGCGAAGGACCTCTGCATGTACCTGCTAAACAAAGGGCATGTGGCCTTAACTCCAGGAGGAGCTTTTGGCGCACCTAATTATATCCGACTGTCTTATGCCACCTCCGAGGAGCAGATAATCGAAGCAGTTGTGAGGATTAAAAAAGCTCTAGAAAACTTGAAATAACAGCAACTAATGATAGAATTTAGGTCCTTCTGGCACAGCGAATAAAGACTCTAAGGAAATACTTAAGCTATCTTCCATGCACGCATAACCAAGTCACTGGTTATCATAGGAGCAAACCATGAAAAGTTTATTTGTATTATCTCTATTCGCACTTTCAACTCTGGCCTTCGGAGCAGCTGATTGGAAAGTTGTTGCGGAGACAACTGACTGTGGAGAAAAGGTCCAGATTCTTGGTAAAGAAGGCGAAAAGTTCGTCAAGGCCGTTAGAGGCTCGACTGAAAGCAAGCTGGTGGCAAAAGACGGTTCTGTGTTCTCTCATAAGACCATGAAGACCACTGAATTCTCCGGTTCCGACATGACCTACACTCAGCCGGGCTACGTTGAAGCGAATCCGGCGAAGATCGATTTCAAAGACAGTGGAAATACTAAACGTTGTTCGATGAACACAAAATAATAAGAAGAGCTAATGAAAGACCATTACCGGATTGAGAAAGACACCTTCGGAGACATCGAAGTCCCAGCGGACCGCTTATGGGGAGCACAGACCCAACGGTCGCTGCACCACTTCGCTATCTCCACGGAAAAAATGGACACCGAGCTCATCCGGTCTTTGGTTCTGGTAAAAAAATCAGCCGCTCAGGTCAACGAGGAAATCAAGGCCTTGCCACTCGAGAAGACTTTGGCGATTAAAGCTGCAGCGGACGAAGTTCTAAGGGGCCTTCACTACCAGGAGTTCCCCCTGTCGGTGTGGCAGACCGGAAGCGGCACGCAGACTAATATGAACGTCAATGAAGTGCTGGCGAACCTCGCCTCCGAGATCATGGGTGGAGAAAGAGGGGAAGCCCGCAAGATCCATCCCAATGACGACGTTAACAAGAGCCAGAGTTCCAACGACGTGTTCCCGACGGCCATGAGCATCGCCTGCGTGCGGGTGCTGGTGATCGACCTGGTCCCAGCCGTGGAAAAACTCCGCGACACCATCAAAGAAAAATCCATCGAGTTCTGGGAAGTGGTCAAGATCGGCCGCACCCATTTGATGGACGCGACTCCGCTGACCCTCGGCCAAGAACTCTCGGGCTACGTGGCCCAGCTCGATCATTCACTGGCGCACGTGGAAAGTAGCCTGACTCACCTGAAGGAACTTGCCATCGGTGGAACCGCCGTCGGCACGGGACTAAACGCTCCCGCTGGCTTTGCGGAACGGATGGCGGAAGTGATCTCCCGGCTCTCGGGGATCGAGTTCAAGACAGCTCCAAATAAGTTCGAAGCCCTCGCCGCCAACGATGCCATCGTCCACGCTCACGGTGCGCTCAAAGGGCTCGCAGCTTCGCTTTTCAAGATCGCCAACGATGTCCGTTGGCTAGCTTCTGGTCCTAGAAGTGGATTGGGTGAAATCTCCATTCCCGAAAATGAACCGGGCTCTTCGATCATGCCCGGAAAAGTAAATCCGACTCAGTGTGAGGCCCTGACCATGCTGTGTGCCCAGGTGATGGGTAACGACGTCGCCATCGGCCTCGGTGGGGCTTCCGGAAACTTCGAACTCAACGTCTTCAAGCCGCTGATGGTCCATAATTTCCTTCAGAGTGTCCGACTCCTGGCAGATGGCTGCAACAGCTTTGATGAATTCTGCATGAAAGGACTCGAGCCACGGAAGAACAAGATCAAAGAACACTTGCATCACTCGTTGATGTTGGTGACCGCACTCAATCCGCACATCGGGTACGATAAGGCAGCTCAGATTGCCAAGAAAGCTCACAAGGACGATAAGACGCTAAAGGAAGTGGCCGTCGAGCTTGGCTTCCTGACCGCTGAGCAGTTCGATCAATGGGTGAAGCCTGAATCTATGACGAATCTAAAAAAACTCACTTAACTTCCTGGTAGAGAATTCCGTCGAGCTCGCTCCGGTGCCCCTTCGCTCTGTCCACACAGCCGTCAAACCCCGAAGGCTGATTGAGAATCTTGTACGCCTCCACACAACCCTTGAGGTAAGACATCTGTGCCTGATTCAAAGCCGCGTCTAGGGACACCCCGTCGGTCGGTTGAGTTTTTTTTGGAAGTTGACTGCAGCCAACTAAAAATAAGAAAATTAAAAACTCTTTCACCATGCCCTGCCTTGAGTAAAGGAATTATGTTACTTCTCTTCTTCATTCTTTGGTCTTCTATCAGCTTCGCACAGACTCCAGCAGATTGTAAGGCCAGTTATGATACACTGGATATTCCGCACCTCACCGTCTCATCCCAGGACAGTCTCTACTATTGCTTCGGGTACCACCACGGCCAAGACCGCGCCTGGCAGATGGACTACTTCAGGAGAGTTGGTCAGGGGAGAAATGCCGAGGTCCTGGGGTACCAGCACGTGAAGTCCGATCTCATGATGCGGCTGTTGGATCTCCCGGGCGAAGCCAGGAGGATCTGGCTGGAGTTCGAGGGAGAAAAAAAACGTCACCTCACTTGGTATGCGGCCGGCGCCAACGAAGGGTTCAAAACCGGCAAAGACCAGATCGAGTTCAGAGACGGCGGCTACCGGCCGGAGCCCTGGAAACCGGAGGACACTCTGCTGATCCTTCTGCTGCAGTCCTTCGACCAAAATAAAAGAAACTTCCTGTCAGACTTTGAAGAAGAAAAATTTAAACAGGCCTGGGGTGCTCGAGCCGAAAGACTCTTCAGCGTCGAGGGCCTTCCCTGGAACAATACCATCCTAAAGTCCGGTGAATATGAAACCCGACCAGGAACGGTAAAGTCCAGCAGCTCCGGGTCTGAGCATCCCAAGCTTTGGTCAGGGTTTCCGAGTTTGTTCGGGGCCCACGCGGGGTCTAACAACTGGGCGGTGAGTGCGAAAAAATCAAAGAACGGATACGCCGTCCTCGCTAATGACCCGCACTTGGACCTCAAAACTCCCATCTTCTGGTACTGGATGAGTCTGAAGTCTCCCGCGGGGAACGTCACCGGCGGCAGTCTTCCCGGGGTGCCGATCATCGCCAACGGTACCAACGGAGACGTGTCCTGGGGACTTACGAACTCGTACATCAACACCGCGGACGTCGTCGCCCTTACGGATCTCAAACCGGAGATGATCGAAACCTTCAGACCCTGGGTCACCGTCAAGGTTGGATTCTTAAAACTGCCGTTCTTCTTTAAATCCTTCCAGCGCTTGAAGTCGGGTCACCGGATCCTTCCTTTAGAGACAGAGATCCAACACCCCATTGCGCTGAAGTGGAGTGGCTTCGGGCTCAGGGCCCGGGACATTTATCCGATCTTCGAGCTCTACACTGTCCGTTCTGTCTCCGAAATGGACGTGACTCTCAAGAAGATCGAGATCCCTTCCTGGAATTACGTCTTCGCAGACACGCAAGGTGACATCGGCTTCCGGCTCGTCGGGAGGAGCTACCGTCACACGCAGGCCACTCCCTTCGGGATCCCGCAGAAGTCCTTCGCCGATTTCAGTAGAGACGATTTTCTATCTCCGGAGGAGAGGCCACAGCTACTAAGGCCTAAACGCGAGTACGTACACACTTCCAACAACCGGCACTGGCCCCTGGACTCTCGGAACTACGGAGGAAGAGGCTACTGGCCTTCCTTTCGAGCCTTCCGTGTTGACCAACTTCTCTCCGGCCCGCAGGACGCTGAGGGCTTCAAGCACATCCAGTGCGACGGACTTGCCCCCGACGCTCAGTTCTTCGTTCCTCGCATTCAAAAACAGATTGAGATTCCGGAGCTGGCCGGGTGGACCGGAGAGACGAGCGACGGGTCCAGATCTGCCGGCGTTTACCGACGGCTGATGGACCTGATGCTTGAAGGCTGGAAAGTTAACGAGTATGCCTTATACCGGCTACTGGAAAAGTTGACTCTCAAGCAAACGGCTGAGCTCCGCGGATTCTTAAAAACTGCTCGAGAGGACACCCGTGGCCGGTCCTGGAGTGACGTCCTGAGAATAAATTTTCCGCACATGTCTAAGAATGAGGATTGGGCCTTCGCCAATGAAATGGCCGGAAAAGGGGACACCCATTCGGTGAATCCGGGCAGCTCGAAATGGAACGCTGGGAAACATGTTTACCAGCAGTTCTCCGGTGCCTCCATGCGGATGATCATCGAAATGAGCAAACCTCCGCGGATCCAGCTGATCCTCCCGGGCCATAACCGAAACTATGCTGAGAAAAAAAACTATTCGCCGTGGGTGAGCTGGAGAAACTGTGACTACCGGGACGTGAAATTCTAAAATATCCCCCCGGGATCTTGCCCGAGGGGAAGAGCTAACTAGTAACCGCTGGAGATATATTTCTTACACTTTTTCTTTCCGTTTCCGAAGAACCGACCGAGGCTCGAGCTGGTGGACTCTAAGCAAGCGGTGAACAGTTCTTCCTGGTCGATCTCATTTCTTTCATAACGAACAGGAGTACCGCTTGCATCCTTCCCGAGGATCTGCTTGGCAACGGACTCCGGAGTCCAGTTCCCGGCAGGAGCGATCCGGTAGTAACAGTCGTTGCTTCCGTAGCTGGTTCTGATCGGGAACTGCATGGTCCGGTACATTTTTTCGATCAGATCAGTCTCATCGGCTTTGATCTCTTTGCAGTTGCTTGTTCCGGTGAACTCCACCAGCCAGTCACCGATAGAGAGAGGGCCCTCTATCATGTCGCTGAAACCGGCGTCCATGACCACCATGTTCCCGCGGTCGTTGACCATTGGGGAGACGTGGTACCACCAGGATTTATTCGCCGATCTTCCGTTGATGCTGGTGAAAAAGACGAAGATCTTAGCCGTGTTCAGTCCGTAGTTTCTCTTGAAGTCGTTGGCCCACATGAGTGCTCGGTTCGAACAGATGGAAGATCCGACGTCGATGAAAGACCTGTTCATGCTGGAAAACAATCCCTCAGTGGAAAGATTCTTCGAAGCTATGTCCGTCACCGGATAGTCATAGTCTTTAAGAGTGATGGTTTGAGCAAACGCCGAAAAACTAAATAACACTGCTAAGAAAGGAACAACTTTCATGATGACCTCGTTTGGGTTAAGTGATTGATGCCCCTGGTCTTAACAATGAAGGTTTGATCTTTAAATCGTTAGATTACGGGTGAATAAAAATTACGCATGTTGCTGTAATTAATAACGCACAGAGCATTAGCTTAAGAATGAAGTTATAATAGGTTAACATCATTAAGCTAGTGAAATACTCAAGAATTTAATGCGTAGTGTCGATAACGTATTAAGCAGGCCATTAATGGCGCTCTATTTGGAGGTACGTATGAGCGATATCAAGAACAGCGGTAATAAAAAAAAGATGACTAAAAAGGAACTCAAGGCGCAGAACCACGCTAAGTTGATGTCAGGAAAAGGGCATTCGACTAGCAATGTGGTGGACATAAACGCCCACAGGGACCAGAACAAGAAAGCTGCATAACGATGAATAGACCAGGAAGGGTCCTAGAGGCTTTTCCTGGTTTCAACATACGGCACCCTGGTTTCACTGATCACTTCAAATGAAGATAACTTTTCGGAATGTTGAAAAATCTCGACCAAAATCTCCGACTGCATGAATGTCATGTAATTAAAACTGTTTGCTTCTGACCGGGTCCTGCTCGAAGTGGAAGTCCCGGAAGCGAGCACCATGGGAAATTCCCGATCCTTGTCGAAACGTCTGACACAACTTTTATGTTCGTGGCCCCAGAGAAAGAAATGCGGGCCAACGTTTAAAACTCTTCCGAGGTCTCGGCTGAGATTCTTGTGCTTCAAAGTTGCCAGCGGGTGATGTGAAGCAATAATCTTAATTTTATGTTCGGGTACATTTTTAAATCTTTCTTCTAAAAGATTTAAGTCTCGTGCGGAGAGTCTTCCGTCTTGCACAGAAAAGTTATCAACCGTCCAAAGCCCAAACACGGCGAAACGCTCATCCTCGTAATAATTTTGCGCAAACGGTCCAAGGTACTTCAAAAATTTTTTATAAGGGCTTAGAAATCTTAAAAATAGATTATATAGTGGAACGTCGTGGTTTCCTGGGACCAGGAATAAGGGGCAGCTTAGGGACGAAATGAACTCCCTGGCATCCTTGAATTCCTGAGACCTCGCTCTTTGGGTAAAGTCACCCGTGAGGATGGCCAGAGAGATGTCGTTTTTCTTCTGGATCAAAAACGACTCCAGATCATGAAGAATGTTCGAATGAATTCTTCCAAAATGAAGGTCAGATAAATGGATGACGCTAAAACTTTTTCTCATAATTTAAAAATCCTGTTGGTCATTAACCCCAAGTCCAGGTCCGGGCAGCTCGCTCGGGACGAAGTGGTCAAGGAGGTCTCGTCAGCGGGGATGATTCTCTTGAACAAAGAAGAACATACAAATGACCTCGATCCAAATGAAATCATCCTAAAGTATCGTGGTGATGCGGACCTCGTCATTGTTGGGGGAGGGGACGGCTCGGTCAATCAGATCCTTCCGGCCATGAGAGAAACTCAGTTACCCCTGCTGGTACTGCCTCTGGGCACGGCCAATAACCTGGCCAGGACATTCAACCTTCCGGCCAATATCAAAGAGAGCTTGGCCCTACTGCAGAACTTCAAAACCTTGCTGGTCGATCTCGGTAAAGTCAATGATGTGCTTTTTGTGAACGTTGCGGGCCTGGGTCTGAGCACGGAGATCAACCGCCATGTTTCTGGAGGGCTGAAACGGTACCTCGGAGTGCTGGCCTTTATCCTGACGGCTTTCAGACTGGTGCTCCGGATGAATCCCTTCCGGGCGATGATCACCGTGGACGGCAGAGAACCTTTCCGAAGTAAGTCCTGGCAGATCTCCGTCTGCAACGGGAAATACTATGGGGCCGGGATGGCCATTAAGCACAATGCGACCTTGGAAGATCAGAAGCTTCACTGCCTGACCACAGAGGTAGAGAAATGGTGGCACGGCCTCGCCCTGATCCCGGCGCTGATGACCGGTCGATTTAAGAAGGAACACGACGTGACTCTTGTGTCCGGGAGAGAAATAAAAATCGAAACGCGCAGGAAGTTTGCCATCGACGTTGACGGTGACATCAAAACTTCGACACCGGCGGTCTTCACGGTCATCCCGAAGGCACTAAACCTCATCATCCCAAAAGACGCCTAATGGAAGTGATGGGAAACTACCTCACCGCCGAAACTCCCGACGGACTGCTGGACATCTACACCGCCAGTGCCTCAACACAAGAGAAACTTCCGGTGGTGCTGGTGCTGCAGGAAGCGTTCGGGGTGAACGCGCACATAAAAAACATCTGCCACCGGTTCGCCGGTGCGGGCTACCTTGCGATGGCACCGGAGCTCTTCCACCGCAGTGGTCGGCATCTCCAGGTCGAGTACGGCGACCGGAAAAATTTCATGCCCCTGATGGGGAACTTATGCAACGAAGAGATCATCCAGGACCTCAAACACACGCTGCACTTGTTGGCCCAACTCCCGGGCGCGGATCCTCGGAGAGTTTCCACCGTTGGGTTCTGCATGGGAGGCTTTGCCTCCGTCCTGGCCGCCCAGAATTTTAACCTTCAGGGAATGGTGAGTTTCTACGGCGCGGGCCTGGTTCAAGCCAGAGACGGTATCGGGTTGAAGCCGATCGCTCATGAACTTGGGAAAGTGAAATGCCGGTCACTGTTCTTCTTCGGAGGCAAGGATGCGAGTATTCCTCCCCACGAGGTCAGGGCGCTGAAGGAAAAACTAAAAACAGAGAAAGTTCCTTTTGACGAGATCACCTTCGAAAACAGCGACCACGGGTTCTTCTGCGACGAAAGGAAGACCTATGATCAGGATGCCGCTGCCGAAGCCTGGAAGATAACTCTGGAGTTCCTGAAGCAAGTTAATTTTATTCCATAGGAGCTGCACTTCAAGAAACACGCTGCGCAGGGGGACTTTGGTTTTTGGCCAATCCCCATTATTATGATGTGAATGAACGACAATTGGACAGAAGAAGAAAGCCGAAGATATGGCCTCCTGACTTTGCAGCAGATGCAGCGAGGGTGCTCGGGCCTGGTGCTTCTGGCGCTGGTCTTGTTCCCGGCCTTCTCATTCTTGGATTACTACACGCATACCAATGACTATCACCAACTGTGGAGAGTCCGGTTCCTCACAACTTTCATTTATCTCATTTCCTACTTTTTGCTGAAACAAAAAATGTTCCAGACCCGGCCCTTCGCAGTCGCACTCTTTCTCGTCGGGAGCGCCGGAATCAGCATCGCTGTCATGTGTTTCATCCTCGGGGGGTTCCGAAGTCCGTACTACGCAGGTATAAACCTGGTGGTCCTGGCGGCGGTGTTATTGTTACCACTTGGTCCACGTAAAATGTCACTGGTCGTCGCCTTCTTAATCGGCATCTACCTCATCGGTTGCCTCTTCGCGGCAGGGACTCATAGCGATGATCTGAAGTACCTGGTCAATAACATGTACTTCCTCCTCTCGACCGGGATCATCGGGATCACCGCCGCAGGTCTTACGCAGAAGATGAGGATGGAATCATTCCACCAGGTGCTCCAGGTCGAAAAAGCAAAGCAGGACATCAAGCGCTCAAGAGATCTGCTTCAGGTCGAGCTGCAAAGCGAACAGGGCAACGTCGAGGTTCTCATCAAAGAAATCACGGAACGAAAGAGCGAACTCGAGAACGCGCTCAGGTACGCCGAAGCCGCCAAGACTGAAACGCAGCAGGCGCTCGAGCTGCGAGAAGAATTCATCTCCCTGGCCTCTCACGAATTGAATACTCCTTTGACCTCCCTGAAGATGCAGACTCAGATGGCCCAACGGAAACTGCACGGCCCTCAAGGGCTTGAGACGGAGGTTGTTGAAAAAATGATCAATACCTACGACGCTCAACTGCAGCGGCTGATCCGGATCGTCGGCGACATGCTAGACATCTCCCGGATTAAATCCGGGAAGCTCGAGCTGGAGAAGTCCCAGACGGACGTCTCCGAACTGGTAAGGGAGGTCATCGAGAGAACTTCTCACAAATTTCAAGATCATGACGTCGTCATCAACACAGACCTGCAGGGCCCGCTGGTGGTCTCAGTGGATCACTTCCGTTTCGAGCAGGTCGTCCTTAATCTCTTCACCAACGCTTTGAAATACGGCGTCGGGAGACCCGTGAGTGTGAAGGTCTACCGTAGAAATGACAGAGCAGTGGTGGAAGTTGAAGATCAAGGGATCGGAATCCCGCAGGAGAGTTTGCAGCGGATCTTCAAGCGGTTCGAGCGTGCCGTGCGGTCGAAAGAATTCTCAGGTCTCGGTCTCGGACTCTACATCTCGCAGAAGATCATCGAAGCTCACGGAGGGGCGATAGCGGTGGAGAGTACCCAGGGCCGTGGATCAACTTTTAGAGTCGAAGTCCCAGTCTGACTAGAAATCGTACTGGAGCCCCTGTCGAATCAAGAAGATCTCTTCTCCAGCGCTCAAGCCTAGGCCCGCGATGAACCTACGGGATAATTGGTACCGGAGACCGACCTCTCCGTAGTTCTCATCTTTCACAGAATCTTTTTGTTGGTTATGAACGACGTCTACGATCAAGAGTACCCGGTCATGTAGAAGTGCTGAGTACCCTAAGCTCGAAAGCAGGTAGTTGAGTTGCTCGTTGTTGTCGGCCCTGGGTTTTGCGTTGTAATCATGGGCCACATTCACATGCAACCGGTGGGACTTCGAGCCCAGGTCTCTGGAGACAGCTACCTTGAATTCTGAATCGATTCCTTGGCTCCCTTCTCCCGTGGGTGCTATTCCCATGACGGAGAGGCCAATGTTGAACGCTTCAGATTCAAAGAGGAGGTACTGTAGCTCTGCCTCAATGTCTCCGCTTCCGCTGCGATCATTGTTGGGACCGGGTAAGAACGGGGTTCGCAGAGTGGCCTGGAATCCTTTCTCAAGGCCGGTCCTGATTTCCGGCGCTAGTCTCCACTGGCCTTCTTCACCTTCCGCCTGCTTAAACTCACTCAGGTACTGGGCGTTCCAGGTTCCCGCTTCCATCGGTTCGGCGTCTTCGATCTCCACCGGAAGTTTTGAGTTAAGGTTATCGAGGGAGGAGAAGCTTGAGACTGAGAAGACGAGGAGGGTGAGAAGGATTGATGCTTTTAAGTTCTTCATGGTTCCATTAAATCTAAAGGAGAGCTAGACGTCATCCTGCTTGGGGCCAGGGTATGGGTAATTCAAAAGTGTCTGAACCTTGGACAGTCTCTATAAAATTTTCAATCCCAACCAATTGGATCCGCCGGCTTCCTATAATCCTCCTACAAGTCTCAAACCGGAGGATCCCATGGGGAAACCAATCTATCTAATGTTAATCGTCTCAGCATTGACCTCTATGTTCTCGGCCTACGCTCAGGTGAACACCATAAGCCTTGATCTGCAGGACAAGCGGCATGTTCCACTCTACGACTGTAGCATCTACTCAGACTACAGTGACACCGCAGACTGCCGGATGCTAACCAGGAACAAAGATTTCAGCTTCATGGACGTTGGCTACGCGGTTAACTGTAACGAATTCAGGGCTGACCGGAAGTACAACGTCTGTCTCGACTTGTCGGCGAGCATCACATTCAATAGAAGAGCCTTCGATTGCAGGTCTCAGCGAGGACTGCGACAGATGGAATGTGAGACCACAGAAGAAGCCTACATCCGTGGTGAGTTCAGAGGCTTCAGAGCGCGGCCTACGATCGTCACGGAGAGGAGCACCACGACTTCGAGCACCATCGTCGAGAGCACTCCAGTCTACGAAACCACCTGCGACACTCAGATCTACGACCGTTCATACTCAAGATGGTCTTCGCAGAAACAAAAACAGTACAACCAGGGTCGGACTAGGGCAACGGTCGGGATCGCTGCCACCATCGGCGGATTGATAATGGGCCAGAGCCGGAATTCGACAGTGAGAAATATCGGAACTGGCGTTGCAGTAGGAGGCGTTTTCTTGACCGCCTGGGGACTGATTGAAATGGCGGATGCGGATTACTATCCACCGCATAGGTTCCCGGCCTGTCGTTCGACGTACGTCGGTGAAGAAAGAAGAGTCATCGTCGAAGAGCGCGAATGTGTCAGCACCAGATACACTGGCCGCGGACGGCACTCTTCACATACGTACTACGAAGTAACATGTGAAAACAAAAGCTACGTGACCTATGACAGGTTCGAGCCCTGGGAGAACGGTCGTTACTAAATCTAAAAGCATAACTGCGACCCCGGCCCAGCGCCGGGGTTTTTGAATTTATAAGCATGAACAATTGGACTGATCTGCGGGGACGACGGAAAAGGAGCGGGAGAGTCTAGCTCCCGCTCCGGGGTCCTAAACTTTTATTGCTCGATGGTCTTGAACCCACTGAGGGAATCGTTGAAGTAATTGCTTCCAGCAACCTGGACCGCAACCTGGAGGTAGGCTTTCCGCCCTTCTTTCTTGACCTGGACGTTGGTGTTGAACGTCATGAGTTCTCCACTCGTGAGTTCGTAGTTTTCTGTCGCGATCAACCGATCTGGCCAAAGAGTGATTCTCTCGTAGAACTTGACCTGGACGATGTATTTCCCACCGACGTTGGGACTGAACTCTGGGTTCTGTGCCCGGAAGTTAATGTTCCTTCCCTGTCTAACGATCTGGACGAAAACATTGTTTCTCGGATTGATCTTCTTCCTCTGTCCCTGGACCGTGATCATCTCCACGCCGTTTACGACCGTGCTGGAAACAATGCTAAAGGTATTGAAGGCGTCGGAGTAGTTAAGGAATATGTTGTTCACACCGTCGAAGACTACGTTGAGGGTCTCTTCCTCGCCCGGCAAGAGGGGAGCGTTGAAGATCGACATTTGATAGGTCTTCCTGACCATCTCCAGGAACTCGTTCTTCTGACTCTGGACGATGACGTTAACGTTTTGAGTTCGTGACTCCATCTTACAAGAGATGGCAGACAGCTCGAAGCCCATGTTGCGTCGGTTGTCGACTTCGAAGATCATGGTCACCCGGTTGAAAGTCTCGACGGTGATGGCGGTAGTTGTGAGAGCGTGCTTCATCATGAGCACGAACTGGCCCCAGTTCTCCGGCACTCCGTTCGAAGACGCGAACTCTATCATCGACGCACTCAGTGCCTGGGTTGAATCACCGCTGATTCCGACCAGCAGGTTTTTGAGGAGGTTTGCTCGGACCTGGCTGGATTGACCGAGATCGAAGATCTTGTTGAGCTTTCCGTTGCCCTTTCCTTCCGTCACGGTCACACCCGAGAGCGGAACGAATCCAAGATTCTTCTGGTTCTTCTCCGAATTCAGGGTCGTGATGTCATCGAAGTCCGCCTGCGTGAGGAGTCCTTCTTCCACGATCTTCTTGAGCATCAGAGTGAAGTCAGCCCAGTTGTTCGGGATCGAACTTACGGAAGCGATCCTTGTGATGTTTTTGATGACTTCGCTGGCGAGCTCTATTCTTTCAGCATTGCTTCTGCCGCTTCGATAAGCAACGTTAGTAGCGAAGGTCTGGGATCTCTTCAAGAGTGTGATGTTAAGGTCGTAGAAGCTCTTGTAAACAGCGTTTCCTTTCCCGAGGGCAAGGTCCACGTTCACGGCAGTACAGACTTCCTGCTCATAGGTATGAGTCTTTGAGACACAGTGGCGCTCTTTGTACGACTTGAAGGTCTTGGCATTGATGGACCCGGATAGAGTCGCGGTGCTCGGGATGTCACTGGCCCCGCTGCGCTTGAAGGAATTGGTCTGTGCTTCCCCGGTGACTCCAGTGAGCTCTCTTGATAAAAGAGTCCCGGCCTGGGGGCATTCATCCCGCAGCTGCGCAAAGGCAGACGTAGACGTGATTATTAAGAACAATAGAAATTTCATGATTACCTCTCAGGTGAATTAGGGGGCCAATATAATGCGGAGTTGCAGATAAAGGAAGTCTCTTTAGTAGATGCAGGCAAGATTTAAATTAGATAGGTGTTAGTCGTCTTTATCAAGGTCGTCCAATGCCTTCTGCTGATCTTCCTGGTACTTAATCCCTTTATTAAGGGTTTCCATCATCCCAGGATTCAACGCCTCCTTCGAGCTGGCCTTGGTTTCCAGGACTTTAACTCTTTCCCTTAAGACCTTAACTTCTTCTAGGAGTTTTTTCTGCTGATCCGGGGATAGGTTCTGAGCGTAACTTTCGAGAATTAAAGTTGAAACGGTTATGAGAAGGATGAGGTATCGCATTGAAACCCTTTGTAGAGATCCAATGATTTCAGCATAGGTGATGAGAGAATGAGAAGGTCTTTTTTAGAATTCTGCGTAGGTGAAGTCTTCCGGAGCGGAACCTTCTTTCTCAAGCTTCGAAGACAGCTTCCAACCGGACCCCGGGGTAAAAATGGAAGCCGTCTGCGTGAAGTGGGTGAACTCAAACTTGACCGGCGTCGAAACTTTAAGCTTGGCCTGGATCGCCTCTTTAGCGCAGTCTTGTACCGAAAATTTTCCGGCCTTGTGGTAGGACCCAGCGAAGTTGGTGACACCATTGGCTTCCGCGTAGGCAATTTCACATAGCACCAGCTGGGCGGCCCTGCTGTTACCGGCCGTGAGGAAGAGTGCGCAAAAAGAAATGAATTTAATAGACATGGTCGCCCTTGGTTGGTGAAGGGTTTGTCTAACAAAAATATTTCAGTATTGGAAGATCCGGAACCCGAGAAACCGGAAACGCAATCAACTGCTATAATTCTTATAGGCTAGGGATCCCATCCTATTGTAATGTCGAGAGGCAGGAGGGTGTAACATGGCCGGATCTCTTATCTTCTATTCAGACGGAGCCTTGAAAAATCTTGAAAAAAGAGTGAAGCTCTTCCAGGATGGCTTCGAAGATCTTCTCAACGACACTTTCTCTGAAGAAGAACAAGTCAAGTTCGAAAACCTGATCGAGGGCATCGCCGCGATTTCCATCCAGCCCATGATCTCGGAGTTATCTTTCGAAGACTTCTACGTCCCTGAGGTGACGGCGGAGCCGATGGCAACTTTCTTCCAAACGTGTCAGAGTTCTATCGTGGTCGAAAATCTACCGTTCCTTAATGATAATCCGTTCCAGGTAAGCTACCTCCTGGAGCTGCTGAACTTGTTCCCGGAGGTCCTGGTAGACCGGGGAGGGGTCAATGAGCTGCTCTTCCGGAAAGATTACGAGCAAGAGTTAAGGAAATACAAAAACATGGATTCTCTAGCAACCCAGGAATATGTCCCGAAGGTCGAAGTGAAGTCAAAGAAACAGTTTGATCCGATCGAGTACCTCATCCGGGATGTGTACGGTGAACTCACCAGGCTTCGGGTCTCCGGCAAGCTCCCGGAGGTTGAAGATTACATGGCCTTGCAAGCTGATAAGATGTCCCGAGTCTTCGGTGCCTTCCGTTCAGACGTGACCGACCCCTCAGACCTCCTCAAGCTCACCGGACTCAATCCAAAGGACTTCGATGATAACCTCGAGAGACTGAAGTTCTATCTCCGGAAGCTCTCCCCGTAGCCAGTCCCGGGCACTGTCAAACTTCTGGACACCTCCCGGTCGTTTTTGTTGAAGACGAGGGATTGTGTCACCTGAACGGTCAAGGCAAAGTGTCACCTAACTAGCTTTTAAGTGTCGGTAGTTGCGTTCGAGCTTCGTCACTACGATACTTCTACCCATAATATCAAAGCTCCTGCTCCCATCAA
>DATLXA010000047.1:0-56949 GCA_035576105.1 Bacteriovoracaceae bacterium | reverse complement strand
TTCTGGGAATGCACAATTTGTGTCAGGGCATAATCTATTCATGTGCTAATGACTGCAAACCAGACGGCAGCTTGGAATGTGCTAATATGCTGGAGTCATAGGGCTGTGACGCGAGCTAAAAAACAAAAGGTGATGAAGATTATACTTCATCGAAGAAACTGCCACCATTAAGGTCGGGCAGTTTAACCTACTTCCAGGGAGGCCTGCTCCCGAGCTCTCTTTGTGGGTCTCGTCCCAGTTCAACGATCCTCTCCCACTCCATGTCCAGAAAACTTTGCTGGGCCCCGTGGGCCTGCTCTTCTCTTCCATTTGAAACGCTCTCACAGTTACTACTGGGGACGTAGGCACCGGAATCACAGATGGCCACCTCCATCTTTTCTGGGGTTCCCATCCTCGCCAGCCACTCTTTGAGTTTCAGGGCCCGGGAAGGCTCGATGGCCGGATCGATGACGTATTTTACATTTTTAACTTCGACCACGGGTGCGACGTGGTACCACCAGGTCACCGGGCCCCAGGGCGAATTTCTGCTGAGGACTTTTAGGTCTCCGAAGACAAATACTTTTCCGGGGAGTGGGATGGCCTTTTTAGTGGCCAATCTCATGACCATCGCCGCCCGGGCGTAGCAACCGTCATTAGGATAGAGCCAGGAGATCCTTCTCTGTAAACCAGCGTCTACTTCCCAGTCTAAGAAACGGGTATCACGGAGTTGTTTAAACCTGCGGGAAAGATGAGAGTGAGTTTTCCATTCTTTGGCATCCGGAAGATCTGACTCGTCGTTACTGGAGTAATAACTTGCAGCAGAAAGTGGGGTTTCATAACGGCGGACTTGTCCGGCCGGTGAACTTGAGAGTGCCCGTAATTTATACTCTGTGTAGGGCGTATCCGGATCCCTGTAAGGGTTGTTAAGACCTACGTTTTCTGCATGGATGAGTGGCGAGAAAAGCAGGATAAAATAAATTAAAGGAGCACGCATTTGTATTTTCCTGATGTTAACATTTACATTTTTGCAACATAGGTGCCACAGAGATTTTTTGTAACGCAATTGCTATTCCAAACTAAAGAACTTCATTAAGTAGACAGTAGAACATGGTTTATTCATGATGAAGTGGCCCCTCACTGGTTAAAAACTATTACGAGGTCCTCATGAACACACCAAGTTTCTTTCTCCTCACCCTGACTTTGGGACTTCTCACATCCTGTGGCAAGGCCCCCCCCATGCCAGAGCCACAGTTTGAACAGGTCCAGCTGCCCCTAGATGGCTCGAACATCGTAGGGCCCTACAAAGCAGAGTTTGTATCGGTGAACGAAAACACCGTGGGCTACACCAATCCGACCTCGTACATCATCCGCAACCAGGATAATCTAGTCACCCACGTGAGTGTTCCCAAGTCCGGCCCCCACGTGTGGCACCAGCAGGACATCTATCTAGATGGGCGATGCCCCACTGGGAAAGATGATAAAAACGACGACGGGATTGTTGACCACAAAGAAGCCAGCGAGGTCATGGGTAAAATCATCATCCCCCTCGATGGAAATCTTGAGAGTCAGAGTACAGGCAGTGGAGTCTATCCCATCGGTAACCAGGATGGAGCTTACTACTATAAGCGTTCAGTAGACTTGAAGTCCTTACTGAGCGACCTGAGGGAGACAGACACGGACCTCGCAGATGAAGTCATTAAACTTCGCAAGACTCAGGGTTTGAGCCTTGAAGGGGCGATCGTGGTGATTCTTGGTGCGCACGACAGTACCAATCTCCCAGCGACCGTCGCAACTTCCGGCGGACACCCGAGTCATCGGGTCCTGCCGGTGGCGTGCGGGCTATACGTCAAAACGACTTCGGTACCGCCGGGTACAGACATGGGCGAGTCAGGCCCGGTTGGAACGGCCGCCGAAGCAGTCCCGGTTCCCATTCCTCCGACGCCACTGCCGCCGGATGTTCCTGTACCTGAGCAGCCTTTGCCGGGGGAAGAACCGCAGGACGATGACCAGGATGACGACTGGACAGACAGGTGGGACGACTGGTGGGATGACCGCTGGCCCGACGACGGCCGCTCTCCAGATTCTTCAGGCCGGGTGGAGCGGTAGCTGTAGGATGAAATTCGAACCGTGACCTGGTCTGCTGCGGATACGGATTTTCCCTCCCAGCAGATCCGTCAAGTGCCGGACGATGTAGAGCCCAAGGCCCAGGCCTTTGCGCTCTCCGGGTGAAGTGACCCGTTCGAACCTCTGAAAAATTCTTTCCTGGTCTTTCTTGGCAATCCCTCTTCCATGGTCCTGGACCTCGATGGTGACGACCTCCCCCGCATCCACGTGGGCCAAGAGTTCGATCGGTCCCTCTCCACCATACTTGGCGGCGTTCGAAAGCAGGTTACTCAGTATCTGCTCGAAGCGGAATTTATCGCAGACCAGGTGCACGTCCTGTGGGATCTTCTTGGTGACTTCGCAGTGGCACTCCGAAAGAAAGCCACCCAGCTCCGTGACCACTTCGTCGACCGCCTGAGAGAGGATAAAATCTTCCTTTTCTAACCGGAGCTCTCCAGAATTTATCTGAGAGATGTCCAGCATGTCTTCCACCAGGTGGTTTAGCCGGTTGATCCCCTTCTCGTTGTGATCGATGAAGCGGATCAGACCGCGACTGTGACGATTTTGCTCTAGGGTCTGGAGCTCAGGATGATTGGCCAGGTACCTTTTGGAAATCTGCGTGTGGAGCTTCATGGAGGTGAGTGGTGTCTTGAGTTCATGGGAGATGGTGTTGATGAACTCATCCCGGATCTTGAGCGCGTCGCTGAGCTTGCGGTTGAGCTCATCGCTAAACGAGGCGGAGGCCACACGGATAAAGTCGTCGATGAATTCGTTGATGATGTTTCTCTCACGTTTGCGGATCACCGCCTTGTCGTCCAGAAAATCAAAGACGGTAATCCGCAGCAGGTGGTACTCCTGGATGATCTGATTGATCGAGTAATCCGAGTAGCGGGCCCGCTGCTTGCCGTGCTCATCGCTGAGCTTTAGGTTCACGCTATCCTGGATCTCCTGGTCCGTGTGCCGGAGGGCCATGATGAGGTTCTTGAAGAATTCTCGCAGGTGATTAATCAGCACGAAGGGGGACTTGTCCCTGGACGCCGGGACATTGGTCCGCACGCACTCCATCCAAGAATGGATGAGTTGCTTCTGACTGGTTTCGATGATGTCGGCGATCTCATTGTCCAATTTCATGACCGGTCTCCAGGTAGCTCTCCCTTATATTTAAAAGGAAATTCCTGAGTCTGGAAAGGCTCGCAATGTGACCGGAGAACAACTGATTAACTGAGTCTGGTTGGCCTAGAACTTCTGACAACCCAGCAGCAGTTCCATGATGTCTTTTTTCATTTCCCGCAGGTCACTGCGGTGTTCTTTGATGCAGCTGCTGGAGCTCACGTAGTAGACTTGATCCACCCTTTTGAGGGCCTTGAGGAGGTTGGTGGTATAGTCCCCTTTCTTCTTGTCTGCGGTGATCTTTACCAGAAGCTTATTGAAGGCCCTTTGGTTAAAACTCACGGTGCACTCTTCCAGGTTGGTCTTTGCTTCCATGACGGAATTGTAGGCCTCGGCCTGGCAGTTATATTTCTGAACCTGCGCAAATGAGGGTAAAGAGACGAGCGAGACCAATAAAAAGAATAGAATGTGTTTCAAGGTTCCTCCTGAAGATTGTGGAGAGATGTACCATAACTGTTTTATTGGTCTAATAAAATATTAACTTAAGACGAAGAATCAGCTCCAGAGCAACGCATCATTTCCAATGTCTAAAAACTAGACACCTCTGTAAGAGCTATGTGATTGCAGTGTTAAAACCCCTGCCCCACCACGGAAAACAGTAAGCTGAAGAGAATCTTCACCCTTCAACCCTTTGGGATAGAATCATGAGCATGAAAGCATTGGCCCTCCTCACTGTTCTTTGTGGTCCAGCATATGCTCAAGACCAATGTCATCCAGTGGTGCACCACGCCCCGTTTTTGAAAGCGGATTTTAGTCTATACTTCGCTCAGGAGTACACCGGCTCCGATCTGGTGAGAGAAGAGATCGTAAGAAATAAAATCACCATCCCCACCTCCCTGGTGGGCCTAATCGACGCGGACACTGAGAACCACGGATACTCGACCATGAACCTTATCTCCTCTCAGACCCTCACCGCGCCGATGCCGCTGCTGAGTCCGACCCTCCTTTCGAAGTTCGAGCACGCCTACTACACCGAAGGAAAGGACCTGCCGAAAGGACAGAACCGGATCGGTTCCATGATTTGGGACCACTACGCTGATAAATGCGGCAAAGAAAAGAGCTGTCCGAGCTTCATGAACAAGTCCATGTACATCAGTAACCCCGACTGGTTTAAGGTCCTGGCCAAACTGACCAAGCAGAACACCATCGTCATCGCCGCCTCCGGAAACTGGTTCGAGGATCCGGCGGCTAAGGTCGCCAGGCTGGCGGCCCTGCAGAATGGGGAAACAATCCCGGCCGTGCACGTCGTACCCCCGCTCAGCCAGCAGGCCGCCCGGAAGTACGATTACCTGCTGGTCGGGAGTACCTCCACCACGGGAACTCCATCGGATTTCAGTAACGGTGGGGAGAACGTCTTCATCACCGCCCCGTCTGCGAACGTCGCGATCCTGACCGGTGGGTTCCTCAGCCGGAATGCGACCGTGGTGAAGTACGAAAAATTCGGTGGAACCAGTGGCGCCGCACCGTTAGTGACCGCGGCCATGGTGATCTTCGAAGCAGTCTCTGGCCACCATCCCACCATGGCGGAAACCAAGACCCTTCTAAAGAAATCCGCTATCAAACTTGAACACTCGACGGACCCGGAGAATCGGCACGGAGTCGGAAACCTTAATACCTTGAAGATCTTCGAAGTGGCCAAGCGGATAAAGCTTGAGTGTGACGGCCGCCCGGCGTGCGCCTCTACCATGATAGACCAGGATAGTACTTACCTCTTCGCGGTAAACCCGCAAGAGCTGCAAATGGGCCAGAGGGCCTTCCCAACTTGCTTTAAGTCTTCGGCACCGGAGGTCAGCTGTGAAGATAAGACTCAGGCGCTGAAGATCCTTAGGAAGCTTTCACTACTGAATCCTGAAGATAAAACGGTGCTCTCGGGTCTGTCGTGCGTCTACGAGTCCCTGGGCTATAAGAAAAACGCCAAGTACTACCAGAATGTCTCAAAGTATAATTAATCGACCTTGCTGGTGACCGTGAGCATACACTCGAGGGGCCTGCAGACGAAGCGGTAATGGAAAACATTGCTGGTGAGTCCATCGAACGTGGTGCCTTCGTCTTTGCCGTGTGAATTGAACTCTTTTTCTTCCGCGTTATAGGGAATGGCTTCGTAGAGAGCGCTTGAAATGGTCGGGTCTTGGATGACAATCTTGTACTCATCATATTGCTGGGTCGTTTCAGGATGGTTTTCATTCACCGTGACCTGGCATTTAGAGTAGGAAGGATAGAGGGCGCCACCGAAGTAACTGCTGTTGCAGATCATTTTAAACGGTCCCGGGGCCTTAGGAAACTCAGACCTCACCTCAAAGCCTTTGCTCGGTGCTGTGAACTTGGTGACCACTTTCTTCCTCACCGCTACTGGTAAATTTCCCAATAACTCCCCGAGCTTAAATTGGTCGAATTCTTCGAGCTTCAACTCTACAGCATGGCCAGCTGTACTCAAGGCCGATGCCGCAAGAATGATCATCACTTTGAAATTCATATGCTTTCCTTTACAACGAACGCGGCATTGCCTTTGGCCTTGAACCAACCGTAATTCCTAACTTCAGCTTTAATGCCGAATGAATCCCTTACATAGAAAGCTCCGACGGAGCTGGTGCAATCAGTTGCTACCGTGTCATAGCAGATGCCAGGGAGGGTATCGTCAAAGCCTACGATCAAGATCACGTGCCACGTTCCGTCATCATTGTAATTGGCGAGCACCGGAGACTTATATTTAAACAAGGCTTCCTTGATCTGCTGGATGTTCTCGTCTTCCAACACGTAGGTTGACCAGCGGTCTCCAATGGCGAAGAGGGGGATGGTCTCGACCTTTGGTAAGGGTACCTTCTTCATCCCTTCCCAACTCTGGTAGTCCCAAACGGCCCGGTTCACGTAGGTTTCGTTCCAGGCATCGTAGGACCAGTCTTTGACATGGATGCCGTGCCCCCAGTTGAATTTCATCACCTGCTCTTCCCAGAATGACTTCACCACTTCCGACGCGAATCCTGGGGCATGGATGAGGTAGGACTCGGCAAGGTCGAATCTCCCGTAAGCTTTGGGATTTTTGATGTTGTATTTTTTATTGGCCAGAAGTTCCATCGCCCCGGTCGATGCGACGTAGAGGCAAGTCCCTGTTTCTCCTTGATCCGGCGCCTGCTGGATGAAAGGAAGAAGTGCTGTGTAGCTGGAAGGAAGGGCCGCAGTGTATGCGCTCGCGGTCCACAGGAAGCTCAAAACTGGAAGGATATAGGTTTTCATGGCGCCATAATTTACTTACCCTCACCGATTGGCAATGCCCAAAAAGTTCATGATAAAATCACTATAAAAAAGCCACAGTGGCCACAGAGAATTATGTATATTTTGCTACCGGATCCGGGAGCCTTGACATAAGTTAAGGAGCACAAAATCTTAAGGATTAATCAACATTACTTTTTTGCAGATTATGTAAATAATTTACACCGGGATCTCCAACCTTTTACCAGGATAAGAAATGAAGGCCGCCCTATTTTCGTTACCACTCTTAGTCTCCCTCTCGCACCTTGCCCATGCAAAGGTCATTTACAAGAATAACCAGCTCTTCGTCGAAACCAAAGGCAAACAGGTACCGGTTTTGACGGTCAACACTCTCATCTCCGAAAATAAAATCGAAGCCATTAAGCTCTTCGCTGACGGCCAGGTCAACGCCATCTCTTTCGCCAAAAAGGGTGAAAAAGAAAAGATCTATTCCATCGACGAAAAAGGCTTCGCCTACTCCCTGGAGCCTTTCGCCTCCTACAAGGTTCAGAAGACGGACCCGAAGGGGTTCATCACCTTCAAGGAATTCCCGAAGAGAAAGTACCGGGTCACCGAAAAGGGATTCTTCATCTACTAGTGTCGGTGACGAAGAATCATCCTCCGCATCTTAGGTTTTAATAGAGTTGACGATAAGTCGGGCAAAACAAAAGATGAGTGTGTTGCAAACTTCTTTTTTTATTCAGGAGATTCAGACCGTGCAAAGATTAATCCGTAGGGCTTCGTTGATCACTCTTTGTTTCTGCCTGAGTGCCTTCGCAGGCACGGAATGCATTAGCGAATCTCAGGATCAGATCCAGGGCCTGTGGGAGTCTCTCTCCGTGGTGCAGGATTTTAAGGGAGAAGGTTCCATCGTCTACGTCTCAAAGGTGGACACCAAAGAGAGCATCAAGGGTGAAATCAATGTGGAAAAAACCCCCGAAGGCTGGAACCTGATAAGAGAATTCTGTGGGAAAGGCTGGTGTGCCACCGAGAACAACGTCTTGTCTCTGAAAGACGGATGCATGAAAATGGACGGGGAAAACGTCGAGGTCACGCAGATCACGGCCACGGAAATTAACTTCACCCGGATCAACCGGGAAGTAAAAGAAACCTACAAACTGAAGCTGAGTGCGGAAGATCACCTGCGGCTGAACATCTCCGAGTTCGTAGGCAACCGGCTCCGGTCCACACTCACCTTTAAGAGCAATCCTAAATGATTGACCTCTATTACTGGCCCACACCCAATGGCCATAAGGTCACTATATTCCTCGAAGAAGCAGGCCTGCCGTACAAGATCCATCCGGTGAACATCGGCAAAGGTGAACAGTTCAAACCTGATTTTCTAAGCATCTCCCCTAATAACCGGATGCCGGCGATTGTCGACCATCAGCCGAGTGACGGGAACGGACCCCTTTCACTGTTCGAGTCGGGTGCTATCCTTTGGTACCTTGCTGAGAAAACTAAAAAGTTCGTACCGGTAGATACTCGCGGGAAGGCAAGAGTTTCAGAGTGGCTCTTCTGGCAGATGGCGGGCCTTGGTCCGATGGCGGGGCAGAACCACCATTTTAACATCTACGCTCCGGAAAAAATCCCATACGCCATGGAACGTTACACGAAAGAAACAACCCGCCTCTACGGCGTGTTGAATAAGCAGCTAGAGAGTCATGAGTGGGTGACGGGAGACTACTCCATCGCCGACATGGCGATCTACCCTTGGATCGTGCCCTATGAAAGACAAGGCCAGAAGCTGGAAGATTTTATGGCACTTAAAACATGGTTTGAAAAAATGGCGTCCAGGAGTGCGGTGGTGAACGCGTACCAAGCAGGCAAGGCCTACGCCTCTGATGCTCCCATGTCTGAAGAGGCCAAGAAGATCCTCTTCAACCAGGGGCCTAAGTCACCGGTTTAGGCGCAAGAGTTATTTTTTAAAGAGACCTTTAACCCAACCCAAAACTCCTGCAGGCTTTTTCGCGGGCTTAGATTGCTGTCCGTCGACCACGGCCAGAGGCACATCTTTTTGTGTCTCTGCTTTCGCCATATTTCTTTCATCTGCACGGTGTTCTCTTTTTAGATCCGCTGGCCGGGGATTTTGATGGTGATGCTTTCTCGGGCCTGGCTCTCTTGGTGGACGGTCTGCCCTATCAGGCCCTTGACCAGGTCGGTCTGGACGGTCTTGTCTGTCAGGTCTCGGTCCTCTCGAGCGCGCGGGTCTGTCCGGCCGCGGGCCGTCAGGGTGTGGCCCATCGGACCTCGGGCCGCCGGGACTTGCTACGCGTCCCCTACCCTGAGGAGGTCTTTGCGATGACGCATCTCTTGGAGGCATCTCAGGTGATGGAATACCTAGCAGCTTTTCAATAGCGCGCACCCCTCTTTCATCTCTCACAGGAACGGCAAGAGTCGTTGCCACTCCTGTCTTGCCCCGTCTTCCGGTTCGCCCAATCCGGTGGACATAGTCTGCGGCTTCGCGTGGGATATCAAAATTTACCACGTGGGCCACGTCATCTACATCAATTCCTCTACCCATGACGTCTGTGGCAATCAACACGCGGTACTTACCGGATTTGAAATCCGCAACGGCGGCTTCACGGTGGTCCTGAGGGAGGTCGGAGGTAATGTATGTGACGTCGTTGAAGCCTTTGCTTTGAAGGGAGCGCCAGATGCGGTAGACGTATTCTTTTGAATTCAAGAAAACAATGATGGTGCCGGGCTCTTCCCGGATGATCCGCATCAGTGCAGAGAGCTTCCGGTCTTCGCTCATCCACAGCAGCCGTTGGTCGATCTTGGGTGTCGATCCCTCTTCTTTTTGGATGCTGACCTGGACCGGATCTTTTAGGACCTCGCGTGCCAGTCTTTCTACACTCGGTGCGAAGGTGGCGGAGAACATCAAAGTTTGTCTTTCTTTGGGGAGCTGGTCGGTGATGATCTTAATCTGATTGGCAAACCCCATGTCGAGCATCCGGTCTGCTTCATCGAAGACCAGGCACTGGATGAAGTCCAGCCAGACGTTGCCACGTTCCAGGTGGTCACATAGCCTACCAGGAGTGGCCACTATGATGTGGGGCGAAGAGGAAAGTGCTTCCTTTTCAGCTGATAAAGAAGCGCCACCGATACAAACTGCAGTCTTGAGTCCAAAAGCTGTTCCGAAGGTTTCGAACACCGCGCCTGTTTGCTGAGCGATTTCTCGGGTGGGAGAGAGTGCCAGGATATAGGTCCCGTTTTTGCCTTTGAATTTCTCCACGATCGGCAGCACGAAGCTTGCGGTCTTGCCACTCCCCGTTTGTGAAGAAACCAGCACATCTTTTCCCTGCAGCACGTGAGGGATAGACTGAAGCTGAACGGGCGTCGGAACTTTGTAAGAAGCTTCTTCGATCAGCTTCACGAGTTCCGGAGATAAGTTGAGTTCTGACCATGGAGAAGGAGTCATCTGGTAGCCTTTGCATCAAAGAGAGGAATATCACTCAAATTTATGCCACAGATGCCCTGAAAAGTAGAGAAGATATCTTCACTTCCTGGCAGTGACGATGAATTTGTTGTAACGTGCCTCGAGCTCACTGCAGGTCAGCGCGGCCTGGTACTGGAGAAGGCGTATAAGAGAGCTGGTACAAGTCAGCGGCGTCGCCGTCTTTGAGACTCTTAAGGATTTCTACTGAGACTCGGTGACTGCCATAGAGCTTCGGCAATGCGGTGAGGAATCCCTTCCGCAAGTAGATAGCGTGGTCGGTGACGATGGCGCTGGTACCGAACTCGTGAAGGATCTCCGGCTTCGGAATACCGCTGATCAGGACAGAGCCTGCGGTGCTGCTTTGGATTTTCCACTGGTAGTTTTTTTCCACGTACACGGGTGCGATCTCTTCGATGAACTTCTCTAGCTGGAGTTTCAGGCCGCACGATTCCTTCAGCAGTCTGCCCTGCTCGGAGAGCGCGAAGACGTCCAGGAAACTCTCCCCCATCTTCTCTAGAGTCTCCTTCCCGTGGTAGCTGTACACGTAGTCGCAGATGTCCAGCGGAAGGATCATGTTGTTGGAGGACGTCGCATCGTCGAGGTGCGAGGCCTTGAGCTGGAAGTGCTGCATGATGACCTTCGCGGCCCTCTGACCGAACTTCTCCGAGATGAAGTTCAGCATGTAGATGCTTGTGAATCGGGAGCTGTAGGCAAGCCGGTCAGTGTACTTCTTAGGGAGCTCATCCCAGCCGAAGAACTGGGAATGGAGCGAGTGGTAATCCACCGTTCCGTGCATGATCGAATCCAGAGACACGTTGAGGCGGTTGAAGACTCGGAAGCTCTCGTCGAGGGAGAGCTTCGCTGGCCGCCGCATCCCGGAGCGGATACCCAGCTCCTCGAAGAGGATCCGAAAATCTTCTCCCAGCACGTCATAGGCATTGGAGTAGAACTCTTCAACTTTTTTAGTCCCGGGGTCCAGGCCCTTCACGAATCTCATACGGCGACTTTTACGTAGATGGACGCCGGATCGGCACCCGGTTCGATTTCGAAGTCCTGAGTGTAGTTGAGGTTCACCCGTAGCGCCTGCTGGAAACTCATGATTTTATAGTGCAGGAACTGCGAGAGCTCGGAGTCATCAAAGAAGTCCTGGGCCTCTGGGGTCACCTGCAGGCTAGCGCCCAGGGACTTCTCGTCTGAAGTGACCTCGGTCCTGAAGACCCGGTGGTAGTAAACCTGATCCTCCAGCATGGCCATGAGTAATTCGGAGGGTTTTTTTTTCCTCGCGTACTCCTCGTGCAGGATGCCGTGAGAAGAAAACATACCAGAGTACTTCTGGACACGTTCAAGGATAGAGAAATCTCTCTCGTCACACCAACTGATGAGGTCGTTGAGCAGGTCCAGGGACACCTGGTAATCGTAGACCAGGAACATTTCTTTATCGACCTCGGATTCGGTCAGGAACTCCAGCCAGGTGGCCAGGCCGAGCTCGGCGACCAGGCACTCTTTGAAGGGGATGAGTTCCCGGATTTTCAGCGAGAAGTCTCTCTTGTAGCGCAAGGGAAGACGGAAATTTGAATCGCCAAAGAGCCGGTGCTTGAACTTTTTTTTGCCGTCGATGTAGCCGAGCTGGAGGGTTTTATGGGCGTCGATCCCGACGAACTGGCAAAAGTTGTACCAGTCAGTGGCCGAGGGTTCGAGGCCCAGGGTTTCGTATTTCGAAATACTGCTCTGGGAGATGTGGAGTGCTCTGGAGAGTTCGACTTGAGTTTTACCGCCGAGGAGGCGGCCCGCTTTCCACAGTTCAGAGATCTTATTATGTTTTAAACCTAAGTCTCTCATGGGCCCTCGTGACTGACTTCTCTTCTGAAGTTACTGGTTGAGTTTATCGCACCCGAGAAGACTAAATCAGCAAAATTCGCCAATTCCTGATTAAAAAGAAGAGGATCTTCGACGTGGAGATTATGCGAAGACGCGAGTTCGACGATCCCCTTTTTCCAGAGAGAGGAAAGGTCAATCTTCTGCTTGAGGTACTCAGGGTTGATCATCGGGTCGTGGCTCCCGTAGATGACGGCTTTGTGGCCCTGGTAGGCGTTCAAGAGATCGACCTCGTCCTGGAACTCCCCACGTCCAAACGACTTCGAGATGCTTTCGCGGAAGCCGAGATCGGTCCCGTTGAATTCAGCGACGTCCGCCGGACCTACGGTCCTTTTGTGGTAGAACGACGCGAGGAGGGCCTGGATCTCGGGAGCTTCGAGTTGGTTCTTCCCAACCAGTGCCATGCTCGGATGCGGACGGAAAGCGGAAAGATCCAGTGGCCGCGACAGCGGTGGAGTGCCGAAGATCAGGATCCCCTGAGGTGCGAGTGTGGACAGGGATTCCAGTACCACGTGGCCGCCGAGAGAATGGCCGACAAGGATGTATTTTCTTAACTCGAGTGAATCGACGAGTGTCTTCAGGGCGTCGGTGAGGTCCTTCAATTGGTAGCCAGGGAGGGCGTCAGAAACTCCATGCCCCGGAAGATCAAGTGCTACCAACCGGTACTCTGCGAGGGCAGGATCCTCGAACTGGGAGCGGAAAGTGGTGCAGTTATGCGAATTCCCGTGGATGAAGACGATCACATTCTCCGAATCAGATTGATTATCGATAAAGCTCAACCGGGAGTCTGGAGAATTTATTCTGATCATAATATCCTTATCTAAGCGTGAAAGTTCGCTAGACATACCTTTGATCATTGTTAATAATCAAAGAATATTACACCCATTACAATCAATTGAAATTATTACAATTAAGATGCTGCCAACATGAGCTCTGACTCAAACAAAAATCTTGAACGGGATCGAATCGAAGCTCTCTCGGCCTATCATATCTTAGATTCATCACAGGAATCAGAATATGAAGAAATTACTGAGCTAGCGTCCTCAATCTGCAACACGCCAGTGGCCTTCATCAGCTTCCTGGACCAGGGCCGGCAGTGGTTCAAAGCGAGGAAAGGGTTGACCGTTCCAGAGATCAGCCGGGAATTTTCCATCTGCGAGAAACTCCATCACGGCAATGCGCTGGCGCAGGTCAGGGACCTGTCGCAGGACTCTTCGTTCTCCGCACATCCGTTCGTCCGCGAAGCACCGGTGAAGAAATTTTACGCGAGCATGCCGTTCTACAGCTTCGACGGCTTCCTCCTTGGGACCCTGTGCGTGGTCGACTTTGAGGCCAAGGACCTTGATGGGCAGCAAGTTTTTTTATTGAAGGCCTTGGCCAGACAGATCGAGACCTGCCTCGAGCTCCGCAGGGTCCGTTTCACCGAGTCCCAGCAGGAAGCCAACTTGCAAATTTTGAACAAGACCGCGGCCCTCGGGATGATGACGGTTTTCGTAGCCCACGAGATTAATAACTCGCTCGGAATCCTGAACGGGTACAACTCGATTCTGATCACAGAGATGGAAAAACGCGACCCGCCTGACGACCTCCTCCCCTTCGTGCGGAAGATGGAATCGACGAACCTGCGGATCTCAAAGGTCATCAAAGGGATCAAGACCTACACTCGGGACACGGGCCACGACCCCTTCGAGCTTGTGTCCCTGCGCAGGTTGATGGAAGACACCGTCGGCCTGTGTGATCAGAGGTGCAGGCCGCTTGGGACTCAACTCATCCTTAAACTTCCGGAGTCGGACGTCATGTTGGAATGCCATTCCACGCAGATTAGCCAGGTCTTTCTGAACCTGATCAACAACGCTCTGGACGCCGTCTGCGCACTCGAGCACCGCTGGGTCTGCGTTGAGGTGAATATCTCCTGTAGCGGACAGGCGGTCGAGTTCTCTGTGTCTGACAGCGGCGCCGGGATTCCGGAAAACATCGCCAGGCATCTGTTGAAACCTTTTTTTACCACCAAGGAAAAAGGTAAGGGTACCGGAATTGGCCTGAGCATCTGCAAGTCGATCATCGAGTCGCACCAGGGAAAGTTTTTCTACCAGAGTGAATCCAAGCACACTAAGTTCGGCATCGAGCTTCCGCTGCGGCAATAAAAAAGGCCCTCCGAAGAGGGCCGTGGAGTTTCGAGGTTAGTTGGTGCTTAGTGCTTGATCCACCACTGTCCAGCGCGGAAGATCACCAGGTTCTCGTTACCGTTGTCTCTCAACTTTCCTACCAAAGGAACATCGTTGGCTTGGCCCCAGTGTCGTGATTCGAAAGCTTCGTTCACCATGTTGGTGATGTAGTACATCCCCGTCGCCGGTCGGAACATGATGATGTCATCCGAGTTTGCAGAGGTGACTCTTCCGGTCAGCGGGATGTCGCCGTCGGCTCCGAATCTTCTGTTTGCAGTGGCCCCGTCGGCAGGATCCATGATGTACCAGACGTGGCTAGAAGAACGGTACTGAGCGAGCTGGTCGCGGCCCTTGCCTAAGAAGTCCCCGGCGATTGGCCTATCTGTGCTCATGCCCCAGTTGATGACCTTCATCTCACCGTCTACGACTTTCTTGATGTAGAACGCTCCGTTTGATGGGCGGAAGACTGCGAGGTCGGCTTTGCCCGTGCCGAAGAAGTTGCCGGGGACCGGTACGTCTCCTTCCATCCCCCACTGGATGGCGGTGAATGCGCCCGTATTGAAGTCCTGCAGGTACCAGGTACCGTTCGAAGGACGGAAGACGGCGATCTCGGTGTGGCCTGTTCCGTTGTAGTCCGCTGGAACCGCGATGTCCCCGCTCTGTCCGAATTTTACTCCGCGGTACTCTCCGCCGACCTTTTTCACGTAGAAGGTTGAGTCGGATTCGCGGAAGACTGCGATGTCTTCTTTATCTGTCTGGAAGAATTTTCCAGTGAACGGAATGTCTGAAGGAAGACCCCAGTTATCTGTGGTGTGAGTGACCTCAGCGGGAGTTTGGTCGACACAGTAGTTTTCATAAGCAGGAACTGGGGAGAAAGGTTGCATGACGGAACCATCGATGTTCATCCCCGGACCGCTCCAGGTCTCCGGCGCTGGCCAGGGAGTGTGCCCTGGTCCGATGCGAGAGGCAAACGGAACGGCGAACAAGAAACCGAGAGCATGGTCCCACTCATGGATTAGGACTTTAGAAGAGGCGTCGCCGGAGAAGCACAGGCCGTTGCGGTCCGCGTCTCCAACCACCAGGATGAACGTCTCCGTCGCTCCCTGTCCAAAACTGGTGTGGTACCCGGAGAGTGCATACTGCCCGCCGCCGAGGTGCACCTGCACTTCGTCGGTTAAGAGGTTGACCTTCGCCCGTCGGAGCTTATCGACGACCTGGGCTTGTGATCTTCCTGTGGTTCCCCATCTTCTTATTTCAATGGCAGCGGCCTGGTCGATGTAGTCGAGCTTGATACGACAGAGCGGGTTGGAATGGTTCTCGGTCATCCCGTTCCGGTCCACGCGGATTCCATAGATCGGAGTCGTTTCAACTCCAACCGGCTGGCCTCCTTGAGTACAGTTTCCGGCCTGGGCTGTGGAAGAAAGTCCCAGGACTGTTAACCCAAGGGCGAGTACCCCCAAACCGTTTTTCATCAAATTTTTTCCCGCTGACGTGCTCATGATACTTCCTTTGAAGAGTGACTTCGCTAACTTTAAGCTCAGGCGGGGTGACGAACAAGGTGTGCAGGGGCCAGACCCGGACGGGCCACACGCCAGCGCATTGAAAGCACGGGACTTCAATCGGAAAAAAAGGGGAATCTAGCAGGGATTTGTTGAGATTTCTGGGAATTTAGCAGCCACTAATTTGAGGCAAATACCCTGGGATTTTTGTCCCAGGGTATTGGTTTTTCAGATGTCCCGGCAGCTGCCTTGGATCACGCGTGAGTACTTGATCTTAGATTTCCAGCAGCCCTTGATCGGATCACCCTTAGTCCAACCGCCGACCGAGGAACAGAAGCCCGCCGCGGAGGCGTGACAGGCGAGCTTACAAGCCGAATTACTTTTCTTCTGGTTAACCTTGCAGTCTATCAGGCACCGGTCATGGGTGGTGCACTTGGGATGGGCCTTGCACTCCCAAGCTTCGTACTCGCAGGAAACTTTTCCGCCGTCGGATTTTGTCCAAGTGTGGAGCAGCGGGTCCGATGCACCATTCAGGACTTTGCACCCGAGCATCAGATCAGTTTTCTGTCCGCAGCCGGGGCCACAGCTGTCGTCACAGGACTCCCAGTGCTCTTCGGTCTTGCCGTCGGAGGCCCTGCGGCGGGCGTGCATCTTGGTGACCGGCAGGGTGCCAGGAAGTGTGGCCTCGACAGGTGCCACTGTCCCTACCCAGTGCTGTGGGCCCGAGAGGAAGTTCAGACCATCCAGTCGCCGGTCCGGGGTTTTGAGTGAGTGCGTATACGGATCATTAGCTGCGAGTGAATTTTGGGTGAAAGTTAGCAGGATAAAAAAAACAGATAAGATAGCTGACATTGATTTTGACATGACACTCCCTTGTGAGATTCAAAGTGAAAAATCATTTTAACATCCCCTTTCCTTTTATCAAGAGAGTCTTTTGGTCGCCTTCCGCATTCGAGACGGTGAGAGAACATGAGTGAACTTTGGCGCTTACTGGATTAAAGGTAACGTCCACCATGCAGTTGCTGCTTCCGGGTTCGAGGAAAAAACAATTTGAGCTTTTAATTTGAAATGTTTTCGCGCAAGCATGGGAGAGGCCAATACTCGTCTGATTTCCTCCGTCATTCGTGACGAAGAATCCCCTGTCATCGCTCTCACCGATGAGCGTGTCCTGGAATTGAACCGCTTCGGTGTTTAGAGAGAAGCCGCTACCGGTGTAGGTAAGATCGTCACCGGCGAAGTTGTTTTTCTTCGAGCTGCAGCCAGCGCAGAGCAGACCAAGGATTGAAAAAATCAGCAGGGGATTCAGGGCCATCGGATACTCCTTTGTCAGCGGGAGTATACAATGGCCGCGGTTAGCGAGTCCAGATCATGAAGATGTGATTTAAAGAGATTTGATGAACTCGTCGGCCTGGCGGCTTGATTCGTTCATGTCGCCGATGAGAGTCTGGATGTCGGTCTGGATCTTCGCCGATTCCCCTTTGAGACCGGTGATCGCCCGGGCATTGAGGTTGTGTTTCAGAAAAAGGACCTGGTCCTTGAGCTTGGTCAAGACCGGCGCGATTTTCTTCTCGGAAGTTTTGAGCTGGCCGTGAAGAGTCTTGTACTTGGATTTTGTCTGCTGGAGCTGCTTTTGGCTCTTGGACTTCAGGTCGGCAGTGGAGATTTCCTCAATCTCAGCGCCCCATTCCGTGAAAAGGTCCTGCGCCACCTGGTCAAGCTTGAGGATGCTACCGCTCACGGAAGCAGCTTTTTCTTTGGCCTCTTGGTAAGACGAATCTAGTTTCGAATGCTGTTTCTCCAAGTCTCCGCCGTCAAAGGAGTAGATCTCTTTTAGTTTGGTGAGTGCGTCCTTGAAGGCTTCCCCCGTGTCTTCCTGATCTTCTTTTACGTTTGAAGCTTCTTTCTTGAAGACGTCCCGTTTTTCATAGCCAACCATTTCGTAGGCCGAATATTTTGCGTCACTGACGGCCTTCTTTATGCGCCTGGCACAGGAACCTAGAGTAAGGAGTGTAATCAGGCCGAAAATAAAAATTATACTGTGACGCATTCTGGTCCTCCCGGGGATAGTGAAATTTAGTACTTTCATTTATGTGTGAAAAGTTAATATTATCTGGGGATTACTCCATTAAGTTATTGTTTGTTCTCTGAAATGTTCCTTGTTAAGCTCTTCGGCATGGAAACCAGCATCCTCCTTATCAGCAGTTTAAATCTCCTCCTCACCTCTGTCATGGCCTATAAGTACTGCAAGCTCAAAACCGAGGTGAAGAAAGTGCACATGAAGTACTTCACTGAGGTCACCGAGACGGACCGGATGTTCAAAAAAGAGAAGATGGTGAAGATCAAGGCACAGGTCTATTTGGATGATCTTCCCATCGGTGAGTCCTACACCGTTTCAGAAGACCGCACCGAAGTGGTCAACAAGGAAGAGATCCATAAAACCATCAAAAGTTTTGCCGCTCCCCTCACTAGAATGGGAATCAAGTTTCTCATCAAATAGAGTTCATTTTATTGCGTCAATGATCACGAACTTTTCATTGGTTTTGCAGAGGGTGCTGTTACCGAAGATACCTCTGACTTCTTGTCGATAGCCCAAATGAGAATTTCCGATCACTCTCAGTAGTCCCCCTTTCCGCAGGGCCCTGTGCGAGTCCTGGAACATCTGGCGGGCGATGAAATCTCCGATGGTGTGGCCCTGGTGAAACGGAGGATTACACAGCACCAAGTCTAGCGACTCGGGAAGCTGGGATTCGTAGCAGTTGGTCCACAGGTAGGTGGCCGGCTCCTGAAAATAGCGAGAGTAGTTCGACCGGGCACTCATCAAGGCCATGTTGGATTCATCGCTGAAGATGAGCTGGGCCTGCGGGTTCAGCAGCTTGGCCTTGATTCCGACGATCCCGTTTCCACAGCCCAGGTCTAAGATCCGGGAGTAGTCTCCCCCCGGGAGGTGCTCGAGGAAAAACCTGGTGCCGATGTCGAGCTTCTCCCGGCTAAAGAGGTTGGAGTGGTTGACGAAGGCCCGGTCGAAGTTCTCAATACTGATTTCTTTGGGGTACGGAGACGGGACCCGGGGGCCGGTGAACTCGGCGAACACCAGCCGCGCCTTCTTCTTGGCCAGGCCGGTGGTGGTCTTGCCGATGAGGCGCTCGAGCAGCTGGAAGCTGGTAGCGGTGAGGTACTTGACCATCGAAGCGCAGATCACTTTTGCTCCGGGATTCAAGAGTCCGGTCAAGTGGCACAGGATGTCCTCAAAAAAAGACATATTCTTCGGAATCCTCACCAGGACGAGGTCGAACTTTTCGCTGAAGGCACTCAGGTCATTTTCCGGGACCACGCTCCGCTGTCCGTTGAGTTCGGTGGAGCGGAAACTTACAAAAGAGTCGGTGTAGGCGCGCGGATGGAAATTCTGAAGTGCTGAGCTCAGTGCACCGAACTGGTCTTGGACGATGAGGATTTTCACTGAGGATAGATCCAGGGCACTCGCGTGCTCGAGGATGAGTTCATCGGCACTGTCCCAGCCCTGGAGCAGGTCACCGTCTCGGTAGGGATAGCGTCTGATCTCAAGCTGCGGGATGAATGGGTTCTCAAATATCAGCTTTCCCATGAATAGACCTTAAGTGAAATCACGGTCCATGATGGTCTTGCGACCATCGCTGCGAGCACTCTGGGCGGCCCTGTCGACAAGCCGCCGGACGTTTGTGGAAAGCACCTCGAGCACCGACGCGGAGGTGTTCATGTCGTGTGTGTCTTTAACGTATTGCTTGAGCTTAGAGGCAACGATCAGAATCTCCGCTTCGGCGGAAGCCGCCGGCCCTTGAGCAGGGGTACCCGCTTGTTTGGATCCGACGATGATCCGCCGGACTTGGGGCTGCTCGTCGGGAAGGGCACTTTCTTTCCTAGGAGAAATCCTCTCCTCCGCCCAGGCACTCTTGTGGTTCATGACTGGATTGTGCTGGTTCCAGCAGTCTACCGAACAGAAGGCGAACTTGCCGCAGGAACTCACACTGCACACCTGGTACTTAGAAGACCAGCCGATGTCTTTCTTACAGCTGCCGCATTTTCTCCAGTAGGTCTGGTCCATAAAGAGTTCCTTCTAAAGTTGATTAAAGCTGACTAGAGTATATTATCGCAGAGAGACTAAAGTCCAGAATCTCTTACTTTGAGAATGAATCTTGCTGCTATTGTGATCAAGTATCTGCTAAAATCTGCTCATCCGATAGGTGGAGGGATACATGGGAATTTTAAAGGACGCGTTGCTTAAGGCCGGGCTCAAACCAACGGTGACGCCCAAAGAGCAAAACCAAAGAGAAAAAGTCGCCAAGAAACAAATGACTGAATCGGTGGTGCACCAGGAACAAAGAAACTTCTGTGAAGAATGCAATCAAGTAAGACCAGACGTAGAATTCTACCAGCACCGAAACCCGACCACAGAAGCCGAATGGATCTGCGTCCGCTGTGCCGACCAGTTGAAGATAGCGGACACTTGCCGGAAAACCGCCCAAAGTGATACCTCCATTAAAAAAATGTTCCGACGAGAGCACGGAGCGACTTTGAATCCGGCGGAGATCAAAAGTAATGCCAGTAACAAGCCACGCGGACCAGTAAACGGTAACAGATAACCAAGGTGCTCAAATGAAATGTATCAAAGTAATCGACATGCAGGATGATGTGGTGATCATCAACATTGACCTGGTTTCCCACGTCATTGTGAAAGACGGTATCGGAAACGTCTACACCGGAAGTAATGGAAACCCAGTCCAGACCATGGTTTCGAACTTAAAAGAGCTGCTGGAGATCATGGATAAGTCTCTCATCAACTGATGCTAAAATCAGTCCTGCTCCTGGTGGTTGCCATGGTCTCGATCCAGTCCGGGGCAACCCTCGCGAAGAGTCTCTTTCCCGTTCTAGGCGCCGCAGGTACCTCTGCTGTCCGGCTATTTTTTGCGACCATCATCCTCTGGGCCATCTGGCGACCCTGGAAGTATAACTTCACCAGGCTTCAGCTCCAGCGGCTCGCACTCTACGGACTTTCTCTCGGTTTGATGAACCTGCTCTTCTACTTCGCGATCGTGCGGATTCCCCTAGGCGTAGCGGTGGCACTGGAGTTCACCGGACCTTTAGCGGTGGCGATCGCAAAGTCCAAAAGCAAGTTTGACTATTTCTGGGCGGTGCTGGCAGGAATAGGAATCTACCTGCTGCTCCCGGTCTCCGGAACGAGTAACCTTGACCCTATCGGAATGGCCCTGGCGCTGGGAGCGGGATTTTTCTGGGCGCTGTACATCCTTTATGGGCAAAGTGCGGGAAGCGACCTCCACGGCGGACTGGCCACCACTATCGGGATGACCTTCGCCGCTCTTATCGTCATTCCTTTCGGGATCTACCAGGCCGGCTGGTCCCTGCTGGACCTGGGCCTGCTTCCTCTCGGCATTCTGGTCGCGGTGTTCTCGAGTGCCCTGCCCTACTCGCTGGAAATGGTATCTATGAAAAGACTTTCCACTCAGACCTTCGGAGTCTTGATGAGTCTGGAGCCCGCCATCGGGGCCATGGCGGGATTGGCCTTTTTGAATGAAGAGCTCTTGCTGGTTCAATGGCTGGCGATTTTTTGCATCATCTTCTCTTCGCTGGGAAGTACTTTGACCTCCGCCAGGAGATAACTAGCGCTTTCTATAAACCACTTTGACTTCTGCGCCGACGGCCGGGGCTTGACCTACGAAGCGAATCGATCCCGTAGCATCATTGTAGGAGTACTGGTCCGCCGGCACCAGGTCTCCACCCACAAAGACTCTCAGAGAGGCAAGCACCGGCTTGTGCGCAAGAGCGAAGCTGTCGACAATGTTGGCGAGGTTATCACCCATGGAGGTGAGGATCCCGCTGAAGTTACCTCTGATGTCAGAGACCACGCCATTGGTGAGCCGAGAGGCTTCTGCGTCTTTCACGCAACCGACATCCGTTCCGGACTGAGTATTGGTCTTGTTCACGTCACAGATGGTGAAGATCTTAACCAGACCGGCGTTCTTTTTCAAAGCCTTCAACTCATTGACGTATTGGCTCACGGCTAGGGGTGAGGAGTCTTCCTCGTCGGTCAAGATGACCACCGCCAGATAAGCGTCTTCCTTGATCATGTGCGGATAGTTTTTAGCATAACTCGTGATGGCCAAGAGACTGCTCTCTCGGTAAGAGCCTGTGATCCCGACTTGGATCATATCTTGGAAATCGGCCAGGAAGCCGGCGGCGTCGGATCTGGCGTAATCAGAAGTCAGAGTATCAGATCCATTCACCAGCACTCCCGCCGGAACGTCGTCGGTGGTGGTGATGGCCATGGTGAAGTTGATGTCTTTGTTAACGAAACTGTTGGCGAACTTGGAGAGGTTCGAGGCGACGGCGGCCTGTTCATCCTGCATAGAGCCCGAGTTATCAATCACCCAAAGAATCTCCAGGTCCTTAGTATCCGTTTGGATGAAGGATTCAGTGACCACGGCGCCGCTGCCGTCCCCGCCGGTGACTTCGTTTCCGAGGGTGACGTATCCGTCGGACTTGGACTTATTGGTCAGCTCCTCGATCGGCTTACAGGCGGTGAGGAGGATCAGCAGGGAGAAGATGGTCGCTTTCATGATGGTTCCTTAGGGATTGGAAGCTCTTTTTCTTATTTTACGGTTTAACAGAAAAATTAAGACTGGAATTCGTTTGGAGAATCAAGACTTATTTTTTTCCCTAAGCAATCCAGAGCCTTAAAATTTAATCCTGAGGTCTGGGGGTTTAAGTCTTGAAGTGGGTTCGCCAGAAAAAGTGGTCAGGGTGGAGGGACTGGAAGAAGTACAAAAAAAAAGGGCCATGGAGTCTTTGGAACTCCATGGCCCTGGGGAGAAGAAAATTCTAGAGTGGCTTGTACTTGATGGTAACCCGAGCTCCATTCGCTGGAACGAAGGCCGGACGAAACTTGATGGACACTGATGCGTCGTCGTAGTCGTAATGGGAAGGATCCGCAAAGACATCATTGACAAACACCTGGATCGTCGAGACCTGCGGTCGCCTTGCCAGGGAAAAGGTGTCGACGAGGTTCACCAGTCCATCGCCGATGGATGCGAGGTTGGCTCCGAAGGAGTTCCGGATGTTATAGACCGCACCGTTTGTGATAGTAGAAGCTTCGGTGTCCTTGACACAGCCAACGGAGACGCCCGTCTCTGCGTTGGTACCGTTGACGTCGCAGATAGTGTAGATCTTGATCAGACCTGCGTTTCTCTTCAGGCGTCTCAGTTCGTTGACGTACACGCTCGCCGCTGACGGAGAAGATTCCTCTTCGTCGGTAACGATCACCACGGCCATGTAAGCGTTGCGGTCGATGGAGGCCTTGTTGATCACGCTGAAGGCCGCGGCGGAGTTCAGGCCCTGTTCATAGCCGGAGCCGCCGGTTCCGACGGCGATCATGTTCTGGAAGTCCGTGATGAACTGGGTCGGGTTCGAGTCCGCGGCGGTCGAGCTCAGGTTCGCCGGGAAGATCTTGTTAATTTTGTTATCAGTGGTGGTGATGGCCATTTTGAATTCCACGGGTTTGTTGACGAACTCGTCGGCAAACGACTTGAAGTTACTCGCCAGAGCGGTCTGCTCGTCGAGCATGGAGAGCGAGTTATCGATCACCCACAGGACCTCGAGTTTCTTGGTTTCTTCCTGGATAAATTCTTCAGTGACCACTCCGTCCGGACCAACCGTTCCGCCGGTAGAGCCGCCCGCGGCACTTCCATCCGTCGACCCACTGGTGATCCCGCCAGTGGTGTAGCCGGTGGTGGACCCGGAATTGGTGCTGCCTTCGGTGGTCCCACTGGTGGTGTATCCAGAATTTGTGCTGCCTTGGGTGTAGCCGCTGGTGGTGTACCCAGAATTGGTGCTGCCTTGGGTGTAGCCACTGGTAGTGTAACCAGAATTGGTGCTGCCTTGGGTGTAGCCACTGGTAGTGTAACCAGAATTTGTGCTGCCCTCAGTGTAGCCGCTGGTGGTGTACCCAGAATTGGTGCTGCCTACATTGTACCCGCTGGTGGAGTAACCGGTGGATCCGCCGGTCAATCCCGTGGTGCCGGTTGTGAACCCGGTTGTTCCCGTGGTGAACCCGGTGGTAGACCCTGAGTTTCCCCCTGAGGTGCCACTGCCGTTTCCTGAACCAGAGCCCTGGGCTTCTCCATCTTCTGGAACGACGATGAATCCGTCAGCGTCCGGCTGGCACGAAGCAAGGAGCATGAGGGATGTGATAAGTAGGATTTTCATAAAATATTTCTCCAAGGGCTGTTAGGATCTTTTTTTATCTAGTTTAAGTTCTGTAACGTAAGACTCGGCAGACAACTTGAGTGCGGAAGTTAACTCCCTGGCGGAACTTGTATGTTATCAGTAAGCTAGCTGTTAAGGTGGGAGAACTTCAGTCCTGTAAGAGGGTCGAAAATGTGCCAACCTAACTGGTCACTGTGGTGTAAGAGCTGCCTTTATATTGAGGGCCGGCCCGGACTCAGTCTTTAGTGTTAAGATAGTCGCACCAAGGGACTACTCATGCGTTTGCTCACCACTGGCTTTGAAACTTTCGGCGGATTCTCGGAGAACCCGACGGAGCTGTTGATGCTAGAGATCCAGAAGGGAAAGATCCCACTCCCTACGCAGCTTGAAGTGCGAGCGGTGGTTCTTCCGGTGACTTTCCGCCAGGCCTATCAAGAGCTCGAAAAAAATATCCAGGAGTTCAGGCCAGAGCTTGTCCTTGCCTTTGGCCTGGCGGTTGGACGCTCGAGCATCGACCTCGAGAGGGTTGCCATCAACTGCATCAACGCTGAGATCGCAGACAACGAAGGTTACAGGCCGGTTGAGCGGAAGATAAATCCACAGGGACCGGATGCCTATTTTTCTACTCTGCCGATAACACAGCTTGCGCAAGCACTGAATGAAAATGGGTTCCGCTCCAGTGTCTCCAACACCGCCGGGACCTATGTCTGCAACTACTTGTTCTACCGGTTGATGGAAACGGCTAAGCTCAGTGACATCCGAGGGGGCTTCATCCATGTCCCGGGCAGAGATTCGCTCGCCCCGGAAGAACTCTTGCAGGCGTGGTCGGTGATGGTCCGGAATCTATAGACCAAGCCGCAGGTTCTCTGCCCAGAATCGAAAAAAAAATTAGTGACCTGACAGTGCCGTCTGGATGACTGTGGCCAAGTAGTCCGAGAGGAGCCTCAGGCGCACCGACGATGCCGTTCCAAGTGGGGAGACGATGGAGACCGGCATGGAATCTCCCCTCCAGTCTGGCAGCACGCGGACCAGGCGGCCCGCGCTGAGATCGTCGTTGCACAAGAACTGCGGAACCAGGGCCACCCCCGCACCGGTGAGGGCGAGGTTCATCAGGCTGGTCATCTGGTTGGCGACAATGCGGGGTTGGATCCCAACAGAAACTGTCCGGTTGGGCCTCTTGAAAGTCCACTTCAACTGCGCCGAGGAATTGGAAAAACACAGACACGAAAGTCCGCCTAGCTCTGCGGGTTCTTTGATCCCACCGGCGGCCTTTAGGAACTCCTTGGTGGCCACCGCGATCATGGTGATCTCACCCAGTTTCTTCGCCTTGAAACTGCTCGTCTGTAACTTTCCGATCCGGACCGCGAGGTCGAAGCCTTCTTTGACCAGGTCCACCAGCTTATCGGTGTAGTACATTTCGAAGTCGAGGCTGGGGTGAAGCTTCGAGAGTTTCCCGATGGCCGGTGAGATGATGTGAATTCCGAAATCCTCCGAAGCCGTGAGCCGGATTTTTCCGGAGAGGATGCTGTCGGATCCGTAGAGTGATTTCTTCGCCTCTTCCAGCGCCTGCACCGGGAGGATGCAACTCTCATAGAACGCCTTGCCCGACGATGTGAGAGTCAGACTGCGGGTGGTCCGGAGTAACAGCTTTGTGCCACAGTCTGCCTCGAGCCGACTGATGGTCCGGCTGACAGTGGACTTGGGAAGCTTAAGCAGGAGTGCCGCCTTAGAGTAGCTTCCGAGGCCCACTACTTTGACAAAGATCCGGATAGATTCGATTTCCATATTCATTGTTCCTTATGAGCAACAGTGTAATGCAATAATGCCATCTTATCAACAATACAAAAATGGTGCATTCTCTCTCTAGATTGGAACAAACAAAACAAAGGAATTTTTATGAAAAAAGAATCAATTTTAATCGTCGGTGCTTCAGGAACAGTTGGATCGGAAATCAGCCGCATCCTCAAGGCCCAAGGCCACAGCGTGAGAGGGACCACCAGCAAGAAATCCAGGGCTTCTGAAAAGGTGTTCATGGATCTAACTTCCGGCGAGGGCATAAAGGAAGGCTTCGAAGGAATAGACCGGGCCTTCTTTCTATCACCTCCTGGCCACGCGGACCAGTACGCCATGCTCTCCCCGCTGATCCAGGAGGCGAAAAGACGGGGGCTGAAGAAAGTTGTCCTGATGACTGCCATGGGTGCTAACGCTAACGAGGCCGCTCCTTTCCGGAGAGCAGAAGTGGAGCTTGAAAAATCCGGCCTGGCCTACAATATCATTCGACCGAACTGGTTCCTGCAGAACTTCAACACCTTCTGGGTCCAGGGGATCAGAGAGCAGGCGAAGATTTTCCTGCCTGCCGGGACCGCCAAGGTGAGCTTCATCGACGCGAGGGATGTCTCAGCCGTAGCGGCCGTGCTGCTGGTTGATGACAGCTTCAACAATCAAGATTTTGACCTGACGGGAGCGGAGGCGGTTGATCATGGCCAGGTGGCCAATAAGATCAGCGACGTCAGCGGAAGACAGGTGACCTACGCCGAGATCAGCCCGGAGTCGTTTAAAGCGGGACTGCTGGGAGCAGGACTGCCGGAAGACTACTCAGCGTTCATGGTGATGATCATGGGGTTCTTAAAAGAAGGGTACAGCGCTGGTGTGACGGAGAACGTTCAGAAAATACTAGGAAGGAAGCCGATGGCCCTCGCAGGGTACGTCCAAGATTTCAAAACGGCGTTCGGGGCCTGAGACTCTGGCTAGGAGTGTCCTGCATGTGGGCACTCCTCTCTGGACTCATGATTGTTTAAGTTGTCAAAGGAGGTTTAAGCGTTAGAATAAGAAGTTGAGAGTCACAATGAAGGACCGGGTATGTTAATCAAAGACATCATGCTCCCAGGAATTAAAACAGTCTCCGCCGAGTCGACGATGGCCGAGGCCAATCAGATCATGCAGAACAACGGCTTCCGCCATCTTCCGGTCTCCGACGGCAAGTCCATCATCGGCATCATCAGTGACCGGGACGTCCAGCGCGCGACCACGGTCATCAAGAACCCCAACACCACTTCAGATCACCACATCTACCCCCACAAGCTCGTGACGGAGTACATGTCCTCACCGGTTTACAAGATGAAGATCACTGAGAGTGTGAAAGAAGTGGCGCGAGAAATGCTCAACCGCAAGGTTTCCTGCTTTCTGATTGAAGACGAGACTGGGAAAGATGTGGGGATCATCACCACGGATGACCTGCTGGTGCTGCTGCTCGACGTGCTGGACGCTCGCAAACCATCCCTCTTCAAATTACTGGGCTTAGGTAGGTCAAGGGTCTAGTTGTTGAGTTTCACTTCGATCAGGTACTTGGTCGGGCCCAGCTTCTTCATTTTAAACTCAGTGTTCTCAGAGAAAAAGAAGACCGCGTCGTTATCACAGAGCGCACCCTTATCGATGATCTTGAGGCTGAGGGTGCCGGAAGTGACGTTTCGGAAATTTTCAAAAGAGATCACGGTGTTCCTGTCCACTTTTGTGACGGTGGCAACGCGGGTTTTTGTTTTACAAGTGTTGAAGTACGTCACTCCATCAATTTCGATCTGGTAGTTCTTCGGAAACAGGTCACTGGTGGATTCGATCCTCCAGTCAAAAGTATCGGTGCAGGCAGCTCTGTTAGCGTCAGTGATGACTTTACAGCTCACCACAGGCACTACGACCACATCCGGTAAATCGACACCCTTGTTTTTACTTTTTTTCCCACACCCAGTGAGGATAAGAGCCGCAAGGATAATAATTGATAATTTCATGTAAACCCCGTGTCAGATAAAGTTGCTGGCTAGTAACATAGGTTAATTGGAGTTGTCTAAGTGCATGATTATTTAATGCGCAGCACGATTAGTAACATTTAGAAAGGGTCCCTACTCCTGCGGGGTTAGAGCTCTAAGATGTTCGGATGCTACCACTCTTTATAGCAATGGCCCTAGGTTTGAGCTTTTTTGCCACCAACTTCCAGTGTTTTCGCTAGTTAGCCTTTGGCATAAAACTCGCAAATAGCCTTCCTGAGAAATGGAATCACAACCGAACAGGAGGTTCACATGAAATACCTAGGAATCATTTTAATCGCGATTCTACCGGCCGCATCTCTTGCCAAGTCTGTGGAGCTTCCCTTCAACAGCGGTTCTATAAAGCTGCAGCCGGTGAAGATGAAGTCAACTTTGACGTCGAACTTGGCGGGACTGCATGAGGACTTCAGCTTCAAGTCAGAAGAGAAGAGTGGGCTCAAGAAGTGGCAGGACGGGTTGCGAAAGAGCCTGGCCAGTAGCTTGCCTATGAAACGGTAGCTGTCCAGGAGTTAGACACCCGAGGGAATATTTCAGCCACCGCTGCGGTCAGCGGAAATTCCTGTAATAATTCCCTCATGAAAACTACTCTATTCTTTTTGCTACTGGCGGCCCAGTCTTTTGCTTCGGACCTGGCACTAAGGCCGCCGTCCTTCCGGGTCCCAGAGGGGCTAGCGGTCTTCACGGATTTCACTCAGGCGAAGTACGAGATCACCTACGACTACCTGAAAAAAGAGGCACTGGTCACTTCCCGGATTGTCCTGGAGACGGCCGAAGCCGGCCATCCGGTCTTCGACCTGGTGGGAGAACCACTCGAGCTCACCATCGACGGAATTCCGGCCACGGCGCCGGTCAAGAGCACCCCGGATAATGTCACCAAGATTCGGGTCATCAGTAAAAAAGTAGACGCCGGCAGGCACGTGGTGGTGATCAAATCCTCGATCAGTGAGCTGGTGAGCTTCACCGCCGCCGGCGTGAACAACGGCTTTTGGATGGATGATCTCAAGGATCGCAGCTACCTGGAGAAGTACCTACCGTCGAACCTGATGTATGACCGGATCCCGATGGAGTTCAACGTGACCGTGCTCAACGCTCTTTCCAAGCAGAGCGTGTACACCAACGGTGTCACGGAAAGGACCGGAGACAATAAATTCAAGATCACCTTCCCTCGCAGCTTCAACGCTTCCTCCCCGTTCTTCCACCTGGTGCCGACTGAAAGCGTGTTTGAGACGAAGTTTAACTACAAGTCCATTGACGGCAGAGAGCTGCCCGTTCTCATCTACTTTAAAAAAGAGCTGAGTCCTTCGCCGGAGCTGCGATTCGAGCGTCTCAAGCGCAAAACCCTCGCAGTCATGAACGAACTGGAACGGGACTACGGGGCTTTCCCCCATCCGGCCATGACCATCTATATGGTCGCCGACGGCGGGATGGAGTACGCCGGGGCAACCCTCACCTCGGAGGCGAACCTCGCCCATGAGATTTTCCACTCCTACTTCGCCCGGGGCGTGATGCCCGCGGACGGGAACGCCAGCTGGATCGACGAGGCCCTGGCGACATGGAGAGACGACGGGTACAAGACCCTCCCGGCACTTCCCACCGGAGTGCAGTTGATGAAACGAGGGCCTTATTTCCGCTACACGGATCTGCTGGCCTACGGCTTCGGCGGTAAATTCTTTGCTTACCTCAGTGGCAAGGTGGGGGATCTCAGGCCCTTCATGCGAGTGCTGCTCGAGAAGAAGACACTCACTCCCTTCACGCTCGATGAGTTCATCACAGAGATGAGCAGTTTCTATGCTCAGGACCTGAGTCCGGAGTTCGCGAAGTTGGGTGTCATTCCGAGTAAGAATTAAGATTTCAGTTGGTGCAGTCCAGGCGAACCGGACCGATGAAGAGATTGTTGGTGGTGCCGCTGGCCAGGGCCCCGAACATGGATGTGTAGATCCCGTAGCCACCGCCAGGGGCGAGGGCATCGGCTCCGGATAAGGTCCGGGTGAAATCATAAGTTCCAGGAGAGCCGTCCGAGCCATTCGGCGGTCTGAGCTCCCAGTCAATGGTAGCGGTCCCGAGATTGGTGTCGTAGCGGTAGCGTGCCGCGATCTGAACCTCATCATCCCCGTTCGGATACCCTCCCGCAGGAAAAACCGAGCTGGTGTAATCCCAACCTTTATAAGGCCCGTCGATAGTTGGGTTCGGGTCAGTGATGATCCCGGGAGAATGGGCGCTGAAGTCAAAGGCATGGTCGTAGGCCTGGTCGAACTTCACCAGCGTGGTGGAAGTCGCGTCTCCGTAGATGTGGATCAGGTACCCGGAGATCCGGCGGGCCGCCCCGACCCCGGTGACCCTGGCGTTCAAAAGAGCTCCGTACATCGACGTGGTAGCACCGATAGTCTGGGGCTTCACGTGGACCCGGAAGGCCACGTCGCCGTAGCACACCGGTGTCTTGAAGAGATCGATGACGTAGGGGAACTGGCCCGTGTCGAAGCCCGTGTTGGGAGTGCCGTGGGGGGCGTAGCTCACACTCGCGTTCGAACTCAGCTCCGGAAAATGAGTCACCGTGAGCTTGCGGGTGTTAACAGAAACTCCGTTCATCGACGTCACTTCAAAAGTCTTCCTGTGGTTGGCGGAAGACGTGCCTGGATAAGAATCTTGAAAATTTTTCCAGCAGGGACTGTTCTCCGCCCGAAATCCGGCGGCCCCCGTGCCCTGGTTAAAGTCTTCGCTGATGGTGGTGGTCCCGGAGCTGAGCCCTCTTCCCGTGGAGGTGCAGGGATTGGACTTTGAATACAGCAGGACATTTTCAGTCACTGACTTCTCAGAACAACCCGCCAGCAGTGTTAGGGTGGAGAGAAATGCCAGTGCACTGGTGTTGAAGCTTAGGGCCATACAGAAGTGTACTGAGCCGCTAAATTTCTGTAAAGTCGGGCACAAACTCCCTCAGGGGTGCCGGACCATTACGCTCCGGCAATAGAGAGCGCAGCGAAGACCAGCGGCACCGAGAAGAAGGTCTGGTCCGTTGAGACCTCCAGCAGGTCCCCGGCGACTTCAACGTGGTTCAAAAGCTCCACCAGGTTGCCGGAGAGAGTGATGTTCCCGAAGGTGGAGGTCCGCTGGCCGTTCTCCCACAGGTATCCTTTCACCCCGACAGAAAAGGTTCCGGAAACACGGTTGGCCCCGGAGTAGAGGCCATCCATCTGGATGATCTCAAGGTAGTTCGCCGGCAGTGGTCTAGAGTTTTTTCCCTTGATGAGGAAATGGGTTCCGCTCACGTTCAGTGAACTGGTCGGGCCGCGGGAGGCATGGCCAGTGCTCTTAGCGTTCAAGCTGCGAGCAGTGGCGGAGTTATGGAGAAGATTTTTTAACTCTCCGTTTTCGATGAGCTTCAGGGGAACCTGCGGGTGTCCCTCGCTGTCGAAGGCGGAAGCCCGGAAGGCACCGGCGGGAGTGGGATGGTCTTCGATAGTCAGGTCGCTCGAGATAACCTGGGTTCCGAGCTTTGCGCCCCAGGGATTAACTTTATCCACTGCAGACTTCGCAGAGTAGAAATTGCTGAAACATTCGATCAGGTCTTTGAGGCAGTCCACGTCGAAGCGCACGGAGTACTTCCCACTCGGGAGGGTTTTCTCATCCAGCAGGTTACGGGCGTGCTGCAGCGACGTTGTGACGACCTTGTCCCACTGCAGGTCCGCGAAGCGGTGGGCCCGGTGGAAGTCGTAGAAGTTCGACTTTCTCCCCTTCTCTTCCATCAGTGCGGATGTGGAGATGGAATAACTTTTGTCGCTGAACACGGTGGAGCGGCCCCGGGAGCTGAGGTAGTGAGACTGGAACTCGCTTTCTGAGTAGGAGTTGTGGGGAACACCCACCACCCGCGGGTCGAGCTTCCGGACCTTCGACTCCAGCTCGATCGCCCTTTGGGTTTTAAGGGAGATGTCAACGTTCTCCTCCGGATACTCCTTGAGGTCTAGCAGCTCCCCGCTGATCTCAAGGATGGATTCGTTATGGTTCGGTTCATTGATTTCGGCATTCTGCAGGGCCCGGGTGATCATGAACTTCAGCGACTCCTCGTCGAAGGATTCAGTGTAGGCGATGCCGATCTTCGAGTCCTTGATCACCCGCACGCCCATCATCTGGGAGCTCGAGATCTTGTACACGGAGAGCGCGCAGTTCTGGGAGCTGAGCTGGAGGGAGCGCGAGGAATTGAGGATCACATCGGCTTCTGCCTTGTTGTCCACCAGTTCGCCGATGACTCTCTCTAGGATTTTTTTCATACCTCACCTCCCACCAGGATCTCATCGACTTTGATCGGGGGCTGGCCGACGGTGGTGGGGATGCTCCCGCTCACGGAACCGCACATCCCCGCCATGAGTGCGAGGTCCTTTCCGACCATGGAAATTTGAGTCATCACCTCCGGGCCCTTGCCGATCAGGGTCGCTCCCTTCACCGGGGTGGTGATCTTGCCGTCTCTGATGATGTAGCCTTCCTGGACTGAAAAGTTAAACTGTCCGGTGGAGGGATCGACCGACCCTCCGCCCATCTTCTTGGCGTAGAGTCCGTAGGGAACACTCGCGAACATCTGGTCCAGGTCGTGAGAGCCTTTTTCGATGTAAGTGTTGCGCATCCGCGACGCCGGCGCGTATTTATACGACTGCCGCCGGGCGGACCCGGTTCGTTTGTGGCCGGTCTTGATCTCGCCCAAACGGTCGGAGATGAAGTTCTTCAGGATACCGTTTTCGATCAGCTTTGTTTTCTGCGTGGGCATGCCTTCATCGTCGATGGACAGGGATCCCCACTCGCCCGCGATGGTTCCGTCGTCGGTAGCACTCAGGGAACTATGTGCGATCTTCTCTCCCAACTTATCCCAGAATACACTTGCTTTCTTTTCCACCGAGGTCGTCTCCAGCAGATGGCCGCAGGCCTCATGGAAGATGACCCCACCGAAAGCGTTGTCGATGATCACTGGCATCTTCCCGGCCGGGCACGGTGAGGCGTAGAGAGTGGTGCTGGCCTGTTTGAGTAAGCTCTGGCAGATCTCCTGGGTACCCAGTGTTTCCATGAACTCCCAGCCGCCGATGGCACCAGGGCCATGGAAGGCGGTGGACTGGAGGTTTCCGTCTTTCATCACCACCTGGTGGAAGAGCCGGATGTAGGGCCTGACTTCGGAGGCGTACAGCCCGTGGGAATCGTAGACTTCGATCAGCTGGTTAATCTTGCTGAAGTTCAACACCACCTGCGAGACCTTGGCGTCGGCCCTTAGCTGAGTGTCGATGCCCTTTAAGAATGAGAGGCGGTACTTCGCATCAACGTTCCGGTCGAGGATGGTGGGTACCTTCGGATAGATAAGTTTCTCGCAGTTGACGGTGCCCGGGTCCGGGGAGGTCTTTCCGATCCTGGCGCCGAGCAGACGAGTGATCCGGAGGAGTTCTTCTCTGTCGATCGAATTGGTGTACCCGTAGAGGGCCTCAACTCCACTGATAAGCCGGATCCCGATCCCGAAGATGGTCCCGGACTGGATGTCCTCGGCCCGGGAGTTCTTGAAGACCAGGCCTTCGTTCTGTGTTCTTTCGATGAAGACGTCGACGAAGTCGGCGCCCAGAGAAAGTCCTTCGTGGATGATATCCTGAGCGATCGCGGATTGTATGAGTTGCATGAATTCCCCTTGAGAGGAAATTATAGAAGATCACACCTGCGGTGGCATCAGGTTTAAAGTTGAGCTTTCATCCCGGTTATCGGATCCCGATAATCGGTTACATGAATTTCGTCTGCTGTTCCCCGCACTCGAGCATTTCCTGGGCAAAGACGTTGCGGATGGCAGCGTGCTTGGAGATGTCCTGGATCCACGACTTCTGAATCATAGGACAGTAGAAGACGTTATAGGTCTTCGCGACACTTTGAGTTTTAACCATCTCGACCACCGGCGGGAGGAAGGCGCTGTAGTGTTCGAGGTTCTTCGCTTTGGGATTGGCGGCGGAGATTTTCTCCAGCGGGGTGGTGGTAATCTTATGCTTCTTGAGCAGGGCCCCGTGAGACTTCGAGAGTGCAATCAGTTCCCGGGCGGAGGTCTCCACCGCTTTCTGATCGGTCCCGAGCAGGGCCGAGAAGAGTTTCTGGTTGTGGGCCAGGATCGTCCCGAGGTTTGATTCTACTGCAGTGGCGAGTGCGGTCCGGGCCGGTACGGATGCCTGCTCGGCCATCGCCAGCGGGAGGTTGAAGAGGCAGAAGAAGAAGAGGAGGTAGTTCATAGGTGTCCTTTTCCTGAAACTAAAGCAAAATTTTCGGCATTACGAAAGCATAAAACATACTGACATTGTAACGGCCACTACCAGCGAAGAAGTTTATTGGCCGCAAGGGAGCCGATAATTCCTAGGAGCAGTGTGGGCAGGACGTGGAGCAGATAAAGGTGCGTAGCGGTATCATGGGCGCACACAAACTGCATGGCCACTGAACCTAAGCAAGATGCTGAGGTAGCCATCCAGAACCCGGTACGGTTGTAGTTAGTGGGTGCCAATTTTTTTGCCCATTGAAAGAGTCCCACCGTGCCGAGGGTTCCGATGATCAAGATGATCGGCCCGCACCAGCTGCGGCTCATGTCCATTTCTTTCTGGAAATCTGCCCACAGGCTCACTTCAAGTCCGCCCGAGAGGATCACCAAGAGAAGTACCGAAAAGACAATTTTGGCAGCGGTGACTGGAACTTTCACCGGCATGCCGGGGATGGAACTTTTGTAAGCGACGATACCCGATAAAAACGCAATAACCACCCATAGGAGACTTTCGAACGCAAAGCGGGCCTCGCTGAGCTTCACCTCAAGATTGTCCCGGATCGGAAGGATGAACAGAGAAAGACCGAGGATTAACATGCAGGCCAAGACGCACTTGAGGAGAAACCTGGAAAGCGAATCCAAACCTTTATCCGGTGTCAGTTCTCCCGCAAGCTCATCTATCATTTCAGTTGTTTTCATCACTACCCTTGTTAGGTTCTCCGCCTCTGATGGTACGGATCGCCCGGTGGATGGTTACTTTTACAGCAGTCAGGGTCATTTTCATCTGGCGGGCTATCTCCTTGAGTGGCAGTTCTTCGACCTTTGAGAGGTAGAGAATTTCTTTCTGCCTGTCGGGGACAGCAGAGAGTAAGTGCTCCACTGCGTATGACCCGTCCAAGAAATCTCTCACTAAAAATTCCGGCGAGAGCTGATCCGGATCCTGCTCGAGGTCCCAGACCTCGAAGAACTTGTGCCTGCGCGTTTCCGAGCGGATGGCATCGATGAGACGATGCCGGGTCACGGCGTAGACCCAGGGTAAAAATGGAAGTTCCCGGTTGTAAGTCCCCTTCTTCAGATGAATGGTCAAAAGAACTTCTTGAACTAGATCCTCGACGAACTCGTCTCCCTGCATGCCCCGGACTTTCCTCTTGAGGTAGTGCCTGATGATTTCAGTCACCGAAGTCAGGAGTTCTTTGTACGCCAGCTGATTGCCATCCAGGGACAGAGCGATAAGATGTCTTAATTTATCTTCAACTTCCTTGTGAGTAATACGTTCACCGGGGGGATAAGGTTACATGAGGCTGAGATAATGTCTTAGATTTAAAAATTTGTCGAACTGTAACCTTTGTAAGAGCATAAACGTATACTTATTTAAGTTCCACATTACCAACTCGGAGGGTTCTCTATGGAAATCGATCGCTACTTATCTAGTTCTGCCAAGGTTGACGTCGAAGATCTTGACTGGGAACTCGCGAGGAAGGTTGGTTTGACCAAAGACGAAGTCTTTATCTTAACGTATTTCGCGGACATCGAAGGCCAGACCATCGTGTACCTGCGAGACATCCTCCACACTAAATCCGCGCTCGATCCCGAGGTTATCGGCTTCCTCTCCATGTGGAACTACGAAGAGTACTTCCATGGCCGGGCACTCTCGACCTTCCTCGAAGTGTGTGGCCACCCGCTGGAGAAAGAGCGGATTAAAAATGTCCGCAGCGGTTCCAAAATCTCGGAGAAACTCGAGGTATTCTTTTCCGGTTTCCTCTCACGCATGTACTCGGACCAGTTCACCGCCCTCTACATGTCCTGGGGCGCGATCCAGGAAGCCACCACTCTGTGCGGGTACGAGCAGATTTCCAAGACCACCAAGAATCCAGTGCTGAAGATCCTGGTGGACCGGATCGCCAAGCAGGAGCGCCGGCACTTCGCTTGGTACTTCAACAGTGCCCGAGAACGACTCGAACAGAGCCGCTCTTCCCAGAAACTCACCCGGCTCATCATGGGCAAGTTCTGGTCTCCCGTCGGCGCCGGGGTGAAGCCGGATCCGGAGATCGTCCAGCTGATGCTCACCCTCTTCCCGGACGACGCCGGAATTGAGATGACCGAGTCGGTGGACTCTAAGATTTCGAGCCTCCCGGGACTCTCCGGGATGACCCTCATGGGCAACTTCATCCAAGGCATCACCTCCAAGAAACTCCCGGCCCATGCCAGAGAGATGGATAAAGTTTCCGCCTAAGACTTCTTGTCCAACATAAATTTAATGACCGCGGGCCCATCATTTATTAAGTTAAGGTGATGATGGACCCAACTCAAAGCGCTGATGAGGCCGGCCTAAAGTACGTAAGTGACACCCAGCCCGGCATCCGCCGCCGGAAGAATGGCAAAGGCTTTGCTTTCGTGGATGACGACCGGGGACTGGTCAGAAACAAAAAAATTCTTGAAAGAATAGGCCTACTGGTCATCCCTCCGGCCTGGAAGGACGTGTGGATCTGCCGGCAGGTCAACGGGCACCTGCAGGTCACCGGGCGCGACGCCAAGGGCCGCAAGCAGTACCGCTACCACGCCGAGTGGACTCTTCTTCGCAATGGTACAAAATTTGAAAGAATGGCGGCCCTCTCCAAGAAGCTCCCCGGGCTCAGAAAGAAAATTGCCGCTGACCTTAAGCTCACGGGGATGCCGAAAGAAAAAGTTCTGGCGGCGGTCATCAAGGTCATGCTCATCACCCAGAGCCGGGTCGGCAACAGCAGCTACGCACTGGAGAACGAATCCTATGGCCTGACCACCATCCTGAACAAACACGCCAAGATCAAAGGGGCACAAGTTCGACTTGCGTTCCGGGGCAAAAGTGGAGTCGACCACGACATCTTATTCGAGGACCCCCAGCTCTCGAAGATCCTGCGGCGTTGCCTGGAACTCCCGGGAGAAGAACTGTTCGCTTACCAAGACGAAAGCGGGGTCATCGTGGACATCACTTCGACCATGGTCAACGACTACCTTAAGTCCAGCACCGGAGAAGATTTTACGGCAAAAGACCTGCGGACCTGGGGCGGCACCTGTAAAGCGGTAGAGATCCTGGTGAAAGACGAACCGCTGGACTTAAAAGAAAAACACTGGGTGAAGCGACATCTCTCGGTGATCAAAGAAACGGCCGGCCATCTCCACAACACGGTCGCGGTCTGTCGCAAGTACTACATCCACCCGTTGGTCTTCGAAGCCGATCGGAAAGGTAAGCTGCATGAGCTGTGGAAGAGCTGCGGCCGCTGCGGGAAGTTGGCGTCGAGAGAGGAGAAGCTTCTTACTCTAATATTACACTGCAAGTAGAGGCAGTTTTGGACTGTGAAAATATATTTTTGAAATCCCCCGGGACGGGGCTATATTGGTACTGTGAGAATGTACCTTCTTCCCCTCTTACTGCTCCTTCCTCTAAACGCCCATTCGGCTCGCGGGAAGAACTACGGACCTTTTTTTAGTGTAAACGGCGGCATTGCCATCGACACCGGACCAGACCGTGGCAAAGTCCAAGGACCGGCGCTGGGAGCAAGTCTCGGTTACCGCAGGAACAAGTGGGTGCTGGAACTTGGGTACTCAACCTACGACCTCAAGGCCAAGACCGGACAGGCAGCGGACTACTTTGTAGAAAAAGCCGAAGTCAAGGCCACCGGTTTTGACCTGACCGTCAGCCGGGTCCTGTGGCGGTTCTTCACCGTCGGCGTCGGCGCGAGCAAGGTGACGACCCAAGAAGACATTTCCCTCACCAGCGTCTACGGGGACCCTTACGTCTCCGCCGTCTCCCAAGGAAAGAAGGACTACACCAGTTTCAAATGGCAGGCGGGCCTGGTCCTGCCACTCTACCGCTGGCTCGATTTCTGGGTCCTCTATCAAGACAAAAGCTTCAACTCCGAGAACTATGATTTCAAGATCAAGCAATACTCGGGTCAATTCCTCTTCTATTTCTAGACTACTTAATACCTGATCAGCGCACCTTTTTCTTAAAAGAATGTTTGTCCACGACGATAAGAGCATATGGCCATTGCTCCAAAACTCAATCTCCTGAAACCTCAGCTCAGAGAGTGCACCATCTTCCGGGGCGAGCGGAACATAGTCATCGAAGACGGCAAGGCCCAGATCGTGTTACCCCGGGAACACCAGGCGATCGTCGACCTCCTCGATGGCCAGCACAGCGTACGGGACATTTCCTCCGAGCTCTACTGTACACAGGGTAAGGTGAGTTTCCATTCTATCATCACCACCATAAAACTCCTCAGTGAAGCCGGGATGCTCGACGGGGTCGACCAGCCGTTCACCTCCGTCGCAGATGAGAAGAGTCCGCACGAACAAAAGCCGTCGATCTTGAACCGGCATCTCTTCGAGGTGAAACTCAAGGGAAGTTTAAAAATTAACTTCCGGAACGATCTGCTGTTCTATCTGCTGGTGGTGCTGCTGGCAGGTGTCCTCGTCATGAACCACGACGCCTTCTCTCAGCTCAACCTGTCCCGGTTCCTAAAGTCCCCACGAGGCTACGACCAGGCCCTCTTCCGGATCGTGATCTTCAGTTCGATCTTCCTCACCATGAAGAGTGCCTTCCAGGGTTTGCTGCTACTGGTGTCTGCTGGTAAGTTCGGTGGCCCGTACCTCCGGCTGTACCCGTACGCCGTCACCCTCGGGATCAACGACAACTCGCTCTACTCTCATCCCAAGAAAAGTATCATCATCAGCTACGGCGTCGTCTCCTCGCTGCTGTATTTCATCAGCTTCGGGATCCTGGAGTCCATCCCGGCCCTGCGCGTGTACCGCAACGACTTGGCGGTGCTGGCGGTGCTCTTCACCTTCATCGAGATGAACCCCTACCGGAGGAGTGACCTCACCAAGCTCTTCTACTTCTTCTACGCCGAGAATCAGCTCAAGAGCATCCTGCCCTACCTCAAGAACTGCACCCTGACGGGACTTTGGAAAGACACGGGTGCGAAGCTCTCCGATGAGATCCGCTACGTAACCTACTCGATCCTCGCCATCGCCTGGGCCATCGGTTTCACCGTCTTCAGCATGGAGATCATCCTTAAAACATTCCCCGGCTTGGTTTATCAGATCCAGACGGGCTCCCCGGCCAGTAAGTACTCGGCCATGGTGGTCATGGCCACTCTGGTCTTCATCACCGGATACCTCCTGCTGGACCTCCTCCACACGCTGGGAAAAAACATCATCTCCCCGCTGCTGGCGCCGCTGACGAAGTTCAAATTGAGGGCAAAGGCCTATAAGCTTGAGGACGTCGACCCCGCCGAGGTCCGGAGTGGTCTTAAGCGGCACATGCTCTTTAACCAGTTCTCCGAAGAAGCCATCGACTTTCTCTTCGAGAACGGGACCATCCGCTCTCTGAAGAAGGGTCAGAACCTGATCCTTCAAGGAGAGAGCAATGGGGACGTCTTCTTCCTCATCCGTGGATCGGTGGACGTGAGCGTGCAGGAAAAAACCGGGCGGATCAAACACATCGTCACCCTCGGACCCAGCACTGTTCTCGGGGAGATGGCCATACTGGAGAAGACGGTCCGGACCGCCACCGTCAAGGCTTCGGAGGACATCGTCTTCCTGGAGCTCCCGGAGAAATTCTTCGCACTCTTCATGAAACTAGACCAGTTTAAACCCGACGCTCTGAAACTCAAGAGCCGCATCGAGATCTCACAGTTTGTTTCCTCCGCTAACCTCTTCAAGGACTTTCCGCCGGAAGTGATGAACATCTTCGTCGAGGCGGGCGACCTGGTGCTCTTCCCGAAGGGCCACAACATCGTGGACGAGGGCGAAGAAGATAAGACTTTTTACCTTCTGATCAAAGGGAAGGTCGAAGTGCTCAAGAACTCCCAGGTCATCGCGGAACTGGGCCAAGGCGACTTCTTCGGCGAGGTGGCCTTGATCGCCAACGTACCCCGGACCGCAACCATCAAGACCTGTGAGGACAGCCTGTTCCTCTACATCGAGGATGAAAAGTTCTGGAACATCCTCTCCGAGAACATCGAACTTGCCATGTACATCGAAAGCGTGGGCCGGCACCGGATGGTGGACGCCGCATGAAAAAAATCATCATCTTCATTTTTAAGATCCTTCCGCTGCTGACCATCTACCAGGGGTTCTCCAGTGGCGGCAGCCGGCTGGGCCCTTACGTGGACACGCTCAAGGTGGCACTGACTCAGTACGAAGTGGCCCAGATCATCAAACTGGTCTTCGACGACTTCTCCAGGAAAAATGGCCCGGTGGTTCCGCCGGAAGAGTTCGCGGGATTCCTCAGCGAGACCTTCCATAACCAGTACTCGGTGCTGGCGCGCGAGATCTCCGGGCAAAATTCTAAAGATCTAACCAGAGACATCTGGGGAAAATCATATGGCCTTGTCATCAACGACGACGTGACACTGGTCCGTGTGGTGAGCACCGGACCCGACGGGAAAGCTAAGAATAAAGATGACATCGCCGCGGAGTTTACCATCCAGCGCCCGGAGCCCGTCGCCCGCCCCGCACTCGCCGAAGCCTCAGACCCGGAAGCCGAGGAAGCCTCGGAGCCGGAGGCGACACGCGTACCGGCTTCTGAAGAGGTGGTCGCGGAGACCGGAGACTTCGACCAGGAAGGCTACGACCGGGACGGGTTCAACCAGGAAGGCTATGACCGCGACGGCTACGACCAAAATGGCATGCACCGGTCAGAGAAAGAAGTTCACTACGCGGCTTCGGAATCTCAGGAATAGTCTCAATCTCTTGGCCCCACTGACGATAAGACGAGGTGGCACATAACCGGGTGAAGCATGCTAACGACGATCGATCATTTAGGGAAAGCAGTCTTCGACCTCTGTCGGAGCTTGAGCCGTTTTATTCTTTTCATTTACCTGAGCTTCCGGTGTGCGCTCACGCTGGACTACAAGGGGATCAGGCCCATCCTCTTCACCATCGTCTCACAGATTTATTTCACGGGCTTCAAGGCCCTCCCTCTAATCACCTTCATCGCCCTGGCCACCGGGAGCATCATCGTGCTCCAGTCAACGGCTCAGCTGACCATCCTCGGCTCTCAAGAGATGATGGGAAACATCCTGGTGGTCACCATCATCAGAGAACTGGGCCCGCTCTTGACCGCGCTGATCGTGATCGCCCGGTCTGGAACGGCCGTCGCCTCCGAGCTCGGGAACATGAAGCTCAACAAGGAAGTGGACGCTCTGTGTGCCATGAGCATCGAACCTCTGAGCTTCATTGTCTTCCCCCGGATCATCGGTGGCATGATCAGCTTGATCTGCCTCGCGTTTTATTTTAACTGCATCGCTTTGATCGGCGGGTACGTGGTGGGAAGTTTCCTGAGTGACCTCTCTTTCACCTTCTACGTGGACGTCATCTCCCAGGCGGTGGCACCCAGTGACTTCATCATGAACGTGTTCAAGAACATCATGGGCGGACTGATCATCTTCGCGACGGCGAGCTACCAGGGCCTCAAGGTCGAGAACGGACCCCACGAGGTTCCGATGGCGACCACTAGGTCGGTGGTGAACAGCATCATGGCGGTGGTGGCCTTCAACCTCTCGATCACCATCTACGTCTTCGCGAGGGCCCTCTCATGAAGCGACTAAGCATCGACAGCATCGAGCTCCGGGACCTGGGGTTTTCCTACAGAGACGGCAATCCGGTCTTCACTGATGTCTGCTACCGGTTCGACGCGGGCAAAAGCGTGTTCCTCCAAGGAGCGACCGGCGCAGGCAAGACCACCCTCATCAAGCTACTGCTGGGCCTGCTGCGGCCAACCTGCGGTGAGCTTCTCATCAGCGGAACTCCGGTCAATGATTTGAGCTTCCACGAGTTCAGCTCGTACCGTTTGAACATGGGGTTCTCCTCCGAGGAAGGCGGGCTGGTCAATAACCTTACCATCTACGAGAATTTCAAGCTACCGATGGACTACCACAACTACCAGGCGCCGGAGTCCCGACGGGAATACATCGTCGAGCTTTTCCGGGAGTTCGGACTCGACAAGCAGATGTACCTGCGGCCATCCTTTGTTTCAGGCGAGACACGGAAGCTGGCGAGTCTCTTAAAGGCGTTCCTGCTGAACCCCGAAGTCCTCATTCTCCACAACCCGACCATGGGTCTTGTTTCGGAGTGCATCGAACCCATCGCGAGGCTCATCAGCAAACATCAAAAAGAGCGAAACCTTCGGCACACCATCATCACCAGTGAAGATCCGAAGCTCCTGCGGTGTCTGGAGGGTCAGGTGCTCCAGGTCACTCCGACCTGCCTGCGAGAATCCGCACTGGACGCCGTGAAAAAGGGAGCCGCCTGATGAATTATAAGTTTAACCCTTTCGAGCGCGCCGTCGGTCTCTTCCTGGTGCTGACGTTCTTTGGAAGTATTTTCATGGCCCTGGGGATCGCGGTGAAGAAGAAGTGGTTCGAAGAGAAAAGTGCCTACCACAGCTACGTCTCCTCGGCGAGCAACATCCGGGTCGGGAGCAGCGTTGTCATGGCCGGTCTCAAAGTTGGCCAGATCGAAAGTGTCGAGCTGGATCACACACAGAAGATCAAAGTCACCTTCAATGTCTACAAGAAGTACGAGTCCAGCATGCTGGGCGGGACCCGGGTCCAGTTCTTGCGCCCATTCATCATCGGAGACAAGGTCCTCACTCTCACACCGGGGACGGAGGGGGCGGAACGGATCGCCGCTGGCTCTCTGGTGCCGACCGCGGACTCCACCGACCTGATGGACCTACTGAGCGGGACCAGGATCGAGGAGATGGTTTCGAAGGTGGATAGTATCCTGAAGAACCTCGATGACACCCTCATCCTGGGGAAAGACATCGCCATCCAAGTCGGTGACAAGAAGAAACTCCAGAAAACTCTCGAGAACGTTGCCTTCGCTTCTCAGGAGGTCAGGAGAGCACTTCCGCACATCACGCAAAAAGCTCCGCACCTCTATAAGAATCTAAACACCACGGTCGAGAACCTGGTGGCCATCTCCTCCGGCCTGCGCGAGCTCCAGCCGGAAGGGAGTAAGAAGACGGTGGAACTTCTCAACGAATCGGTCATCGTTCTCCAGGCCATGCAGAAATCATTCTTCCTGCGCAGCGGAGTGCGCGACGTGAAAGCGGAGATGAAAGCAGTGCAAGAGGTTGAGGTCCAGAGACTTCCAGCCAGAGATTAATTTACCAGACAGGAACACTCCGCTTATCTTTTGATAAAATTCATCCCGTTACCATGCAGACAACCATGCACTTTGAGAGCTCCTCCTCCAAAATCTTCCCATTAGAAAAAACCATGGAGGTTTATATGAAGATTTCAAAAGGCACCGGAGCTCTCCTGCTGTTGAGCGTTTTCTCCGTGAGCTGCAGCTCATTCCGAACAACTGAGCGCATGGCCGCTACCACAGCTGCTGCCACTCCCGCAGAAGGTATGGCTCAAGTGGACCGGACCATGGCAAACTGGCCCGCCCGACCAAGGCTCGCGGTCGAAGAGATGACGGCGAAGTATGGGGAGCCGCTCGAGGTCACCTCCGAGCAGATCACCTGGCATAACAAAGGTCCCTACACCCGGATCATGGTGACCAAGAAAGAAATTCCCCACGACTTTCCGAAGCCCCACATGGACTTCCTCGAACACACCGTCAACTACAATGTCCCTGCGGACAAGGTCGATGACCTGGTGGCCTTCGACGGAAGTGTCACGGTGAATCGGACAGCGGGAGAACTCTCCGCCCGCTGCGATCTCGAGGGCCATAACGTCCTGACCCTCAACCTCGCCAACGACATTATCCGCGGTGAAAAGAGTTACCAGCAAGCGCGGACGGCCTTCGGCAACTACGTCGTCGAGGACGTTAAAGGCAACCACCCTGGATACGTCGAGAAGCTTCAGTTCGAACCGCACTCTTTTTCAAAAGCCGCCTTCGCAGATAAACCGGTGATTCCCGGATCTCCAGTGAGAGTCCCGGCGTCGGACAAGTCTCCTCAGGGAGGCGACGCTGAGATCATGGCCTTCGTCATCGCCGCCGATGATAACGAAGTCCTGGCTTCCTCTGAGGCCCAGAAGAAAAAGATAAATGCAGAGGTGATGAGTTACGCGAAGATGCTCCACAAGGAACACGGGAAGAACCAAGGGACCATCATGAAGCTCGGCAAAGACATCAAGGTGGTGCCGGCCGATACCACGGCGGTTGACCAGCTGCGGGTGAAGGGTGCCCAGGAACTCGCCAAGCTCATCCCCCTGGATGGCAGGGAGTTTGAGAAGGCCTACATCACGGCCATGATCAAAAACCATAACGAGGTTCTGGCGATGATCGATAACAAGCTCATTCCGGGTGCGCAAGACAAGGCACTCAAAACTCAGCTCTCGAAGACCCGGGACCACGTGGCGATGCACTTGGAGCACGCCAAGAAAATCGAAGCAACTCTTTAGATTTAGCCTCTGAGGTTCCTGAGGAAGACTTCATTCTTCAGGAATCTATTAAAGCTACAAAGAACTGTTACTCTTGAGTCAATCCAAAGGTCCCACTCCTTCAGCTCTTCCCTCTGCCCGCTCCGAAGTCTGTCAGGTGGATTAGCCCGTCTTGCTAATATGACTGACATAAGCACCAATCCAGAAGAACTCTCGCTCCCGGCGGATGAATCGTGATACGCCCCGACTGCAGATTTTAGAAGAAACATGCATTTCAAGCCCATATCATATTATAGCATGTAAACAAAATCGACAACTGGGCCACGGGGCCTGAAGGTATTACAAGTCATCTGTTGAAAAATGAGAATCCTGCAATACTTAGCGAAGAAAACATTAACAACATATGGTTATCAACCATTTGTCAGGGAGTAAGTGATGGGCAAGAAATTATTGATCTTAACAATTCTCTTCTCATTTGCAGCTAGAGCAGAGCGGGTAGAACTCGCTCACAAATGCTTCCAAGGCACTGGTCAATATTTGCTAAACCTCATTTCCGGAGATGAGTGCAAACAAACGGCAATGCAGTTGCGAAACCTCACTAAAGCAAACGACAATTTTACAATAACTGCAAGCTGCTTACTTGTGGGGGACAGAGCTATTTGGGAAGGATCTGGGTGTTCAGGAAAGTTGGGCTGGTATCTTGAAGCGTCTGTCACAGACAACAGAGACAATAGGAACGATCCATACGAAGCATCTGAAACGACTTTTCAGACTCTGAAAAGTTGCAAAGAAAAAGAAAAAATGTTCAACGACTTTTCCTCCGAAGCCGTCGGAATAAACGCGACATGCGAAGTCTTTTCCGGCAGAACTTCACTTCGGGTCAGCATCCAAAGGCACTGAGTAAGTCTCTCTAGGATACTGAATAGGATTTGTGTTTAAATACAAAAGAAACCGGAACGGCTTGAGACATTAAAAATCTCAAGCCGGTTTTTCATTTTAGGAAGAATATCAAAAAAATCATGACTGATCGTGTGAGACTGGATGGAAAAAGAACATTCTGAATCGCCGCCGTCCTAAGATGGGCCCAGTCGATCGCTTGAGTGCCGAAGACGATCTGAGACCAACAAGAACCGTACGCTCTCGAAGTCACCATCGCAGACATGTTCCTGTCGTTCGAGCTGTTCAATGATCTCAGTGGTGGGACGATGCTCCGGAAACTAAACTGCAAGTTCCAGAAGTTCATACCCTAAGCGGGGGTGGGCTATTCGATGAGCTTCAACACATTTTGCCCACTCATGTTGGCCTGGGCGAGCACAGTGGTATTGGCATCCTGAAGGATAGTATTCCGGGCCTGGTTGGCGGTCTCAGTGGCGTAATCGAGGTCCCGGATGCGGCTGTTGGCCGCACTGGTGTTCTCCGTGTAAATCATCAGGTTATTGGAACTGGCAACTAGCCTGTTCTGAAGGGAACCCAGTGTCGCCCGTTGGCCCGCGACCTTGGAGATGGCCGAGTCCAGAGTGTTCAAACTATTCTGGGCCCCGAGCTTTGATAACACACTGACTCGGTCCACACCGAGTGAGTTAACACCAGAGTTTATCTGCTGGGGAGAATACGACACATGATCATCGGAAGAATCGGCACCGGTACCAACGTGGAAATCAAGCGTGTTCCCGGAACCGTTGAGGAGCTTGCGGCCGTTGAACTCGGTACCGGCGGAGATGCGCTCGAGTTCGCTCTTCATCCCTTCGTACTCGAGGCTCGCCTTCTCTCTCTCCGAGTCTCCGACCGTGTCAGAGGCGGCCTGCACAGCAAGCTCTTTCATCCGGGTGAGGATGCTGGATGTTTCGTTCAATCCGCCCTCGGCCACCTGGACCAATGAGATACCGTCGTTGGCGTTTCGATTGGCCTGCTTCGACGACCGGACATTGGCCTTGAGTTTCTCTGAGATCGCCAGTCCCGCGGCGTCGTCGGCGGCCTTGGTGATGCGTTCCCCGGAGCTGAGTTTAGCCGAGCTTTCCTGAGTCTCTCTTGAGACTTTACTGAGTGAGGTCTGGGCCTTCACCGAGGAAATATTCGTGTTAATCCTAAAACCCACCGTACGTCCTTCATGATCACGCCAGCTACTCTGCTAGCGGTTCCTAACTAACGTTTCGGATCCGTTAAACAAAACCTGAGGGGTGTCTAAACTTTTTACACTCCATGAAATTAGGTAGCGGTCCGCTCCCCGTGCCCGAATATCCATTACTATGTCGGCACTATGAAAATACACCAAATACTCTGCTTGATTATTTTTACCCTCGTTCTGCTTGCCCAGGTCTCCAAGGCCCAGGCGCAACGGGTGGCGACCATTCCCTTCAACGACTCGAGACTCCCCGGTGATGATCTTGTCTACGGGAACCGGGTGCTGCGGGCCGACGAAGCCCATCAACTATCCAAAGATGGGATTGATCTTTCCACTCTCAACCCTGCCCACAGTGCGGTCTGGAATGGACCGAAGCAGACCCTCGGGTATAGCGAAGATAGAATCAATCTCATGGACAGCGAGACGGTGGACTACAAAGGTGCGCTCCTCTCGGCCAACGGTCTTTTCCGCTTCAACGTCACAGCGAGGAATGTCACAGCCATCGTCCACCTGGATAAGACTCTCCACACCATCCTGCTGAGAAAAAACATCCTCCGGCTCATGGGCTACAAGGTCCCCGCCATGAAGTGGGTTCCTAAGCTCAAAGTGAACTTCTCCAACGTGGAGGAGATGAAGACCTTTACCTTGAGTCACATTCCCCGGGCAACTCTGGGTGCCGCCACCCGGTGGGCCGAATCCATCACCTTCGAAACTGCCGCTGACATGGACCTCTTCCTGAAAGATGAAACCGAAGACTCTGGACTCCGGAAGATCAGCCAGCTGGGACCGGTGACGGGCATGGTCCTGCGGGACATCGCGGTCACCGAACCGAAGGCCGAAGACCATTACACCCTGGCACTGGGTACACCCCCGCAAAACCTGACGAGCAGAACGCTGCGTGCACTCCTCCTACCCTTCGCGCTGCTCGACCTTGGAGAGAGTGCCAACAAGCAGGAATGGACCGTTGGCCGCATCAGCAACAACGAAGTCCAGCTGCCGCACTTCACGCGGAGTATCTTCCCCACCAGCATGGACGACGCTAAATGGTCTCTCGGGATCCTGAAGGACATAACACCCGACCAGCTCAAGATGGCCATCGACCTGGCCTACTTCCCACACGAAGCTGGCCTTCTGCTCTTTGAGAAACTCAAATCCCGCAGGAACGCTCTGATGAAGATTTTCTCCATCACGACACCAGACTACCCGGTGAACCAGAAGATTTCCTACCCGCCGGCACTGGTGGATGGGAAGCTCAAGAAAGAAGACTGGAAAGGCTACGCCAGCCGTTTCGCTCATGGCGACCCCGAGTCCCCGTTCAAAGACGTGCACTGGTATGCGCTCTCGAAGCTCCAGTCCATCGCCATGGATAACCTCGTCGCCCGCGCTAACCAGGAGCTGGTGCTGTTTAACCCCTCTAGCGGGCGGACCAAGTTCATCATCGACCAGTTCACCACAGGTCTCAACCACTTCGTGCAGACCGGAGAGTTCCTGTCCTTCCCGATCGCCACCTGGGTCTCCCCGGTGGCCGACGTTGCTCTCGCCGCTTCCCGCGACGTGGTGGTGGGGAACTACCTGGGAACCGATAACCTGGTGCAACTGGCGGACACCGTCGGCTGGAACATCCAGCTGGGAGCTCATCTGGGGATCGAGAACTTCGAGTTCATGCCCACCATCTCCGTCAGAGAAACTGTGAGCATCTCCAAGAGCTGGACTCACCTCAAGCCACTCAAAAATCTCAAGCAGTCGTTCAAAGAACCCTACAAGAACATCGCCGTGCCTCTCATCAAGTGGCAGCTCGGCAAAGACCTCGACCGTCTGAAGTCGCTCGGCTCCAGCACCAACCCAGACGTGGACTGGAACTTGAAAAAGGATGACAGCTCGCTCTCGCAGGTGATGGAACACCTCAACCAAAACCTCGGCGTCGGCGAATCGCTGCTGTTCATGGAACGGCTCGTTCCAGTGGTCGGGATCGCCGGGAAGACCAACGGACTATTCCAGGTGCCCGTCGACCTGAAAGTTCAGCTGAGCTCTGACATGCTACTGATCCGCCGGACCCAGCTCTACCGGAAAGACGCCAAGACCATCCAGATTTACGACGACGTCGGGCATGGCCTCGGTTGGAGCGTGGACCTTTCACTGGAAAAATTCATCCCTCTCATCCGTCTCGGCTGGAGGAAGCAGAAGGGCGACTATTCGATCCGGCTGCATGAAGTGAACATCGACTCTGATCCAAAAGAAAACCCGAAGCTCTTCGACAGCGCTCACGCCCTGGCGGAGTTCATCCAGACCGGATCCTCGGAGCTGCTGGAGACCATTAAGAAACCGAACCGGGTGAACGCTGAGTTCGTGGACAAGTCTTCTCGCATGGCGATCCTGTCCTGGAGGAATAAGAAGCTCAAGACACATACCAAGTTCGACATCAAGTCCCGCGACGGCCTGACCGGGAAGTACGTGCTCTTCACCGACGAAAAACAGACCGGCTGGAACTGGGAGTCGTTCACAAAAGACTTCATTAACCTGACAATAAAGAAAGTGGTCTCCGGTGTGGAGTGGGCGTCACCGGCCTTCCAGAACCCCGCGGAGACAATCATGGGAATGGGAACCACCACCAGCGTGCGCTTCGAAGCCGCCCTGGCCACAGACGGGGCCTACGACGAGAGGTTCATGCGCCTCACCGACCGCTGGGAAGGCTGGAGTGCTAAAGTGAAGTCCGTCAAAGAGAAGATGACCAAGGTCAACGCCAAGTTCGGGAGCCAGATCTTCGACCAGGACTCGCTCAACAACACCGAGAAGCTCAAGCTCTTCAACGTCGCGGTGAACCTGAACCTCTACGAAGATGGTATCGCCCGGCTGACCAAAATTCCCGACGAAACACTGATCCAGATAAAGATCCAGACCGAGCAGAAGAATAACCAGTTCAACTCAAAGTGCGGCGACAGCCGCACGCCGCAGACGCTGACTCTGTCCAGCGGGACAGTGATCAAGGCCTGTGGACCGCTGGTCTCACTGCTAACACTCAACGACGACTGCCGCAAGAAGCTCAGCAGTGGCAAGCCCCAGGAAGAGGTCACCAAGTGTCACACCAAACTCTTCCGCGAGCTCTACGAGGAACTGGACTTCAAGTCACTGACGGAAGTGCTGGGCAAGGACAACATCTTCGTTCACGGAAGTGTTAACGGCTTCCGCGACGGAGACGAGATCCTCAACGACGCAATCCCGTCCAACACCTCGGGCCGCATCGGCAGCCGGTACTGGAACGGTCCATTCGACATCATCCAACAGATGCTTGGGATCCAGGCAGGTGAGTTTAACGGTTATTGGCTAAGGGACAGACTATGAAATTTAAAACGCTGGCAGTGCTCAACCTCATCCTGGCCACCAACCTGTGGGCGGCGGATCCCCTCTTCGATCAGCAGTGGGGACTCTCCAACACCGGACAAAAAGTCTTCCGGGCCGAAGACGACATCCGCCGGGAGGAAGTCAAAGGCATCAAGGGCATGGACGTCGACTGGCCGGGGCACGTCGAACTCTCTAAGCTCGGTCAAGGCCGCGAAGTCATCGTGGCGGTGATCGACAGCGGGATCGACTTGACTCACCCGGACCTGGCGGGCCGTCTCTACACTGGCAAGGACTTCCTCGACAACGCGAAGATGGTCGACGACACTGGCCACGGGACACACGTCTCCGGGATCATCGCCGCCAACCTCGACGGCTCGGGGATCGAAGGCCTGACTCCCAAGTCCATCAAGATCCTTCCGCTAAAAGTTCTCAATAAAGACACCACCTCCTTCGTCTACAAAGGACGGGTGATCACCGACGTCATCGCCGACGCTATCGCCTACGCCATCGACGCCAATGTGGCGGTGATCAACATGAGCCTCGGCTGGCCTCAGTTGATCAATACTCCGCGGATCGTGAAGAGCCTGGATCACGCTGCTCAGAAAGGCATCGTCCTGGTCGCGGCTTCGGGCAATAACAACAAAGACGTCCCGACCTGGCCCTGTTCTCACCCTGCCGTCATCTGCGTCGGCGCCATCGACAACCAGGGTGGTCTGACTGAATTTTCCAACCACGGCGGGAAGGTCGACCTGGTCGCTCCCGGTGAGTGGATCGTCTCCACCATCCCTCGAGCGCTTGAATCACGGACGCTCCGGATACAGGGTTTCGAGGCGAAGAACGGGTCGAGCCAAGCGGCTCCCTTCGTCGCAGCTGCGGCGGCCCTGCTACGCTTGAAAAATCCGGAGATGACCGTCGAAGAGATCAAGGCACGGTTGTACGCTTCCGCAAAAAAAGTAAAAGCGGACAAGGACCACCGGTTCGTGCGCTTCGGGATGCTCTCGATCAAGGGTGCTCTGGCACTCGAGAACGCGGCCGTCTCTAGCGTGGTGGTCAAAGAACTGGTCACCGTCGACGTGGACGAAGCCGGAAAATATAAGTTCAGCCTTCCGCTTGAGATCCTCGGGAAGAACCTGGCCGTGCCGCAGGTGAGTGTGCAGGGGCTCGAGGTTCGTGTCCAAGTCGAAGGCCCTGTGGTGAACTTCAGCGGTGTCATCACCGACCTTAACGCCGACAGCGAAGTCCCGGTGAAGTTCAAGACCCGCCACGGCTCCGTCGTCACCGAAACCTCCGTTACACTCTCATTCGCGCGCAAGCTCAAAGTCTCCGAGCTCTCGAGCACCAAGATCCCGGCTATCCCGTCGAAGTACCTGATGAGCATTCAGGGCGGGAGGAAGCTCTCGCGGATGGGACAGGTTTCGGTCGAGGGCAAGGCCCTCTCCGACTTCCATGGTTTCGTCCAGGCGAAGACTGGGGATAAGATCCAGGTCATTAGCATCCGGGCAAACGCCGGAAGCCGGGCCGCGGAAACCAGTACCGTGATTCTAGAGGGCCACGCCCAGCTGCTGGCAGTGTTTGAGAAAGACGTGAATTTCGACGGGCGCAGTGACCTCATCTTCTACGGAATGAACGCGGCCAAGGACCATCTGACTCTTACCTTCACCGACCTGGCCGGCAAGCCGCTGTTCGGGAGAAGCTCGGTGTGGGAACTTCCCATCTCCACCTTCGAGGGCCTGCCGATCAAAGAAGGCGAACGCGCCGACTTCTCCTGGATAAAAGTTAAAACATTCCTCGGCGACCTCGCGGTCCCGTATTACCTCAAGACCTGGACGATGCCGAAAGAGGACAACTCCACTTCCCTACTGGACCACGAACCGGAAGGCATGGACCAACGGCTCTACTACCTCGAGCCGTACGTCGAGGGCGACCGCACGCTGATCAGACCGAGAGTCACTGACTCTGTGGCGTTTAAGAAAGTTTTGAACAAGACCCTCAAGGCCGGGGCCTGGGACCGGGTGAACATCGAACGACTCCTTCCGCAGTCCATGGAAGAACGAAGCTCCGGCAGCGCCCGGCACTTGGTGTCCAAGGGTGACGGCTTCAACCGGGTCTTCTTCATCCTCAAGATGAACCGAGTGGGAGAGCACACCATCGCTCCTCACGCCGACCCGGACGTGTTCCAGGCCGGGAACAATGCTCTCCAGACGAGAATGCTGGAAGATTTTTCGGTCTCTAAAAATTCATTCCAGATGGCACTGCTCGACCGGTCCAGCTCGCGGGTCAAGCCCTTCATCGAAGGTTCGGCGACCCCCGCGTGGAATCTCAAGACCTCCGGCTGGAGCAATCCGTTCTTCGAAGTGGTCGCGACCTTCGAAGGCGTGGGCCGCAGGGTGCTCTTCTTCGAATCGCGCTACCACGTCTACGTCTACGAGCAAGGCGCGGAAGAACTCCCGGTGGGAAGAAGACTCCCCATCAACAGAGACTCAAGTTTCCCGGGAGTGGATTTCAGTGAGACACTCCAGAGTGTGCTGGTGAGAAACGGTGCGGAGAACGACCCGGCGGTGGCGGTGAACTCCACTCTCATCTACGGCGACCGGTTGTACACCATGGTCTCTAGCGCGGATGCTTTCACCAGGCCGATTGCGTTGAGTGTGAAGATCCCTGCGAACTGTGTCCCGACCAAGAGCCAGCTTCTCCGCTCCGAGTCCTACAGTGCCTATGCCCTGCTGTGCCAGAACGCCGACGATAGCGTGGACCTGGGCTTTTTCCCTCTCATGATGAAATAATTTTATCACAGTCCTCGGCTTTTAAAAGCCCAACCTGGGATCTCTCAGGTTGGGCTTTTTTCATTCTGGAGCATGTATAAAACTACCCACAGGTGCAAAATGTCCCCAATGTAAATGGTGTTATAATGGCACTGATATTTTTACCTCGTGAAAATTAGAGTCTAGTTTTTATTTTCGACCTGTGGTTTAAGTTGATCAAGCTACTCACCTAATGGTGAACGATCCCTCAACTTCCAACTCGAAAGGAGTTACACATGTCAACATCTCGGAATCTTTTGAAAACAACCATGCTCACAGCATCTCTTGCGATTCTCGCAAGCTGTAACGGCGGCGGCGGCGGCGGAAGCTTCGGCGGCGGCGGTACTTCAGGTGGATCGACAGGCGGATCTACTTTAGGAAATTACCAGTCTCCATCAGTAACTGTTTCTGCTTTCGTCTCTGCCCTGAACAACATCGAAGGTTCTGGCCAGAACTCTTCTTACGTCGAGCTCTATGAAGACGAGACTTACCGTTCGGCCATCGCTGGTCAGGACGAGTGGTTCGTAATCTACGACGACAAGTTCAACGAGTACAAAGCTGTTTCTCTCCAGTACATCCGTTCAATCGTTTACTACGACTACTTCGCTAACACTTCAGCTCTCGCTGACGAGTTCAGAGCGATCGAGTCCGACGATATCCTCTCTGGCGAAGTTAACGGCGACTACTACGGTGACGACTATGAAGTCGTTGACTACGAGAGCTTCTCTGATACTTTCTTTGGTCGGAACTCTGGCTACGCATACGAAGACGGAGCAGCGACGACTGATACTTCAGTCATGACTGCCGAGCTTCAGCAGAAAGAATTCATCAAGAAAGCTGCTAAGATTTCTCACGCTTTCTCTGTTGGAATCGAAACTTCTCTTTCTCTGGTAACTCTTGGCCAGAAAGCTGAGAAGATGCTTTCTAAGTCCGGCGGCGAGCTGACCGTAGCTGACCAAGCTGCTTTCGCTTCTGACCTTACTCGTCTGACTGGTGTGTCTCTTTCTGAAGTTATGGCAGCTGCTAACAGCCAGCAAGCTCAGGACGACCTGGTAAGCAAGATTGCTAAGAAAATCGGAACAAGCGCTTCTAACCTCGAGAATCGCATCCTTCCAGAGCTTCTTGGTGTTAAACTGTAATCCAGACTCTTTGACTTAAGACCTTCGGCCCCTCAGGGAAAGTAAACCTGAGGGGCTTTTTTTATTTCCGCCGGTGGTATATCCTAGGCGGATCATGGTTGAACTCTTCCTTCTCGTTATCTTCCTCTTCCCGGCGGCGTGGGCCCTCCCTGAGAAAGACCTTGCGGCCGAACTCGACAGAACTATTTTTCCTTTCTACCAGGGCCTCGTTTCTGGGACCATCCGTAACACCCAGGGCGTGAAGCTGCGCTACTCCCATTCGACACCCGGGGCTTACCAGAAATTCCTGGTGATCCTGCCCGGCCGGACCGAGCCTGCCAAAAAATACGCGGAGACCATCTTCGACCTGCACCTGCGGGGGATCGGAGTCTTCATCCTCGATCACCAGGGCCAGGGGGCCTCGGGCCGCCTGCTCGAAGACCTGGACAAGGGCCACGTGGTCGACTTCCGGGACTTCGTCGCCGATCTCCGGCAGTGGATGAACGAGGTCGTCTTGCCGGCAAGTAAAGGCAAGGAGCTCTACCTGCTGGGCCACTCCATGGGGGCGCTGATCGGGACCCACTACCTCTCGGGTCATCCGGACGTTTTTGCTAAGGCCGTGCTTTGTGCTCCTCTCTTCCAACTGACCACTGGCCTCTACGGAGAGACCATCGCCAAGGCAATCTTGCGGATCATGCGCGCACTCGGTAAGGAAAATGACTACATCCTTGGCAAGGGGCCGTACCTGGCGCAAGAAGATACCTTCCTTGGCAACCGTGTCACCCACAGCTTAGCGCGCTTCGAGACCAGCAAAGTGATCTACGCGCGGTGGAAAGAAAACGTCATGGGTGGCCCCACCAACAGCTGGGGGTACCAGATCATCGATAAATCCCAGGAAGTGCCATCACTGGCCCCAAAGATCACAATCCCTATACTGCTGATGCAAGCGGGTCAGGACCACTACGTCGAGCCTGGCCGGCAGGAGGAGTTCTGCAGGAAAGCACCCGACTGCAGGGTCTCCATCTACCCGCAGGCGTACCATGAAATTTTTAACGAGACCGACGGGATGAGAGACCGGGCGCTGCGAGAACTCATGGAGTTCATCGGGCGTTAAGACAATCTCAGGTGTAGGACTGGCGACTCTCGTCCTTGAGCACCTGTCTCGGCCGTCACCTCCAAAAAATCAGACATAACGGACAAGAAAATAACATCGACATGATGGTTTTCTCTGTCCGTTTTTTATTTTCAACTACTTATAAACAAGCATGTAACATTCGTTCAAACCAAACTGCTTACCCAAATCTTTCTAAAATTTCCTCGTATTTCAATTTTGTACGTCGTTTGCACGTCAGATGTACGACAAACTTTCTGATATATCAGAGATTTTTATTGAACCATACACTCAGGACACCTATTCATCTTCATTAAATAAATCAGCTCATTAAAGTTAATAGGCAATTACTAAAACTTCAAAGCGAGTCGTTCGCTTTAATGAATAAAAGAGGAAAGGATTCAACTAAATGGTTTAATAAAGCGAAGAATGATCTTGAGAAAGCGATGAAAAAGATGAAACCCCAGTTTAATTTTCCGAAATTTAAATGACTAAAAATAAAATCGAAAGTGGAAAATCTGTTGCGGCTTTATATTGCAGTCAGGTGACCCAATTGTAATATGAAGACAAATAAATATTAACAAACGATTGTTTTATCCATTAGTAATTGGACACAGCTTTAAAACTTAAAAAGTAGGCCCAATGCTGATGAAGCATTAATTATGGTGGAGTCCAGTTTTCCTTCAGAATTATCCCACTCCACAACTTGAGAAAGCTGCTGATATCCGACATCAGTGATCCATGTAGCGTGAAGGGAATATATTTCTTTTGAAAATATCTCACGTTCAATCGCCACTTGTCCGCTGGCACCAAAACCACTCACTGAACTAAGCTTAACCTGTGCATTGTCGGTAGCGCTGGAAAGAGGATAGTGAAGCCAGCATTTGAGTCTAACGGCTGTTGGTCTGCGAGTAGGAAGTTCAATGTCCTTTTTGGCCCCAAGAGAAAGATACATTGAACTTTGCCTGGTCATTTCGATAGTCCCAGCATTGTTTCTTATCAGCGGATTCTGTTCAAAACCAATGCCGGCCATCATCCACTTATGAGCTATTCCGAAATCAAGCGTATACATTTGCTGGGAGTCGCCAGTTCTAAGGGACTTATATTTGAACTTGTATGAATCAAACTGAAGCCAGGCCGACCAATTTTCAAAAATAAATTCAGAATTTAATTTGAAATCATTCAAGAAGAGGGCCCCAAAACTAATTGAACCTAAGGCGCCTGTTTGTGAAACCGAAAGATACTTGGCTCCCATGAGACCGGAAATGTTCCATTCTTCAAGACCTGGAAGAAAGCTAACTCGGCGATTGGTTGATGGAAGCTCAGATTTTTTTTCTTCTGGAATACTTTGGCGACTCTCAGCTTTGGCGAGAGGAATCACGACGGAAGATGAAACAGCATCTATAAAATTAATCACCTGTTTAGGATAAATTCTATTGGGATTCTTGATTTGAAGATTTTGGGTAATAACTTGATTTATTTTTCCATTCGGGCCATAGAGCTTATGTGAGGGAAATTTTCTTTTTACAATTTGTGAAAAAGTATCGCCTCGTTTTACAATATAAGCATCCTGGGCCAGGCCATAGCTTGCCAAGACAGTTCCCAGGATTAAGGTCAGCGTTCTTTTCATTTACCCAGAGATTATATCATTTTCATTTTCGGGTTCCACAAAGAGGTAAAAACCTCCCTGTGGTTGACCCAGGAATAGGACCGAAGTGCCTTGGGATATGATAGTCGAGAAAAGTGGTCATTATGCCTTGGCTTTTTGACTTCCGACACTTGTGTTGTCTGCCAACGCCTACTTGCTTCTACGAATGTGAGTGATGACAAAAGCGAGTCTAGGGTCGGTACACGCAGCGAAACCCAAAGTCCGTGCGCACGGAAGACGGCCCATAAAACAAAAGGAGCGCGAACGCACTAGCATCCGCCCCATAGCTCCAAGCGCCACCCCTAAGCGCAGCGCCGCCGGCACCTCCGTATAGACGACCGAGTCCGTAATTGGTATTGTAGTTTGCAGCAACTACACCTGCTGGGTTGCCTGGCATATAATCGGCTGCTGCCAGAGCACCACAGCTCACTGAAGGAAATTCTGTCCAGGCGCCAGTACAAGTAGTGGGACCAGAAGCCAGAGCGCTGCCTAGGCTCCAATCCGTCCATTCAAAAATGTTGCCAGCGAGATCCCAGATCACTTCTCCGTTAGATAATGTAAAAGTTCGTCTTTGTTCTTTTCCGGAACCCATCGCTTGAGCGGCGGTATTGCCGGTTCCATTGTAGAG
>DATLXA010000046.1:0-53699 GCA_035576105.1 Bacteriovoracaceae bacterium | reverse complement strand
TAGGCTCCAATCCGTCCATTCAAAAATGTTGCCAGCGAGATCCCAGATCACTTCTCCGTTAGATAATGTAAAAGTTCGTCTTTGTTCTTTTCCGGAACCCATCGCTTGAGCGGCGGTATTGCCGGTTCCATTGTAGAGGTCAGTCGTATCACTGACGGTCAGACCACTGGCGGGACCGTTGTCACTGTGCCCTCGAAAAAGGGCTCCAGTACCCACCACTCCACCAGCCCAGTTCGAAGCGGTAGCCTCTATATTATAAGCAATCGTCATCCATTCAGGATTAGAGATGAGATCATAGCCTGTGCCCAAATTGGTACAGGCGGTTTTTGCATTGGTTTGAGAGATTGAAATCCAAGGGGTGCTGGTAGCTTGAGAGGTGGCCACGGCATTTACATCAGGAGTAGCGGTAGGACAGCTAGTGCCAACACACTTGGCTTCAAATTTCATGACACAAAATTCGGAAGTGGTGCCAACCGCTGTGTTGGCCGCCACTGGTATATAATTGGTAGGACAGGCAAGCTTTTGATAGGCGAGACTGGCAGTGGAACAGGCCGAAGCAGTCGGCACGGAATTGGCGGCATGGGCGTAAAGAGTATAGATTCCGGGGGTCAGGGCCGAAGAGGTGAGATCAATGCTGGAACCAGTTGCCAAACCAGTGGCCACTTGGGCGGTACAGGTATTGTTGGTGAAGAGTTTTACTGTGTCGCCATTTTTTACACCACTGACTCTAATAGTAGGTGTGGAGATACCGCTGGGTGAAGAAGCGGGAGTGATTAAGGCCAGTCCACTGGGGGCATTAGGCGCAAGGTTGGTGGTCACCGAAACATGGTTGGTATTTGAATCGAGGATTCCTTGGGAATCTTTCGCTCGCACTCGGTAACGATAAGTCGCTCCGGGAGTTAATCCGGTAATGCTGTAGGAAGTTCCAGGGGCAGAGACGGTGGCAAGATAAATAGAACCTGAAGTGGTGTTGTAAATTTCATAGGCGGGAGCACCTGCGTGCGATACCCAGTTTATCCGCAAGGTAGAATCAGTTGTTTGGTCAATCGAACTAATGCCCGCGAAGTTGGCCAGCACGACAAAACTAAGATTGGCGGTGGAACAAGCAGAAGAAGTTATATTAATCGCCCGGGCATAGAAAGTATAACTGCCGGGTGTAAGAGTGGCAGTTGTCAGGTTGATGGTGGTGCTGGTCGCAGTGCCGGAAGCGACTTCTGTGCTACAGGTATTGTCGCTGAAAAGTTTAACCGTGTGGCCGCTGGTGACGCCACTGACTTCAATGGTGGGCGTCTTGGCGAAACTGGGTGAGGCGTCCGGGGCAATCAAGGCCAAACCACTCGGGACGTTGGGTACCTGAACTTGATAAGCGACATTGGCAGTGGAACAGGTCGAAGCAGTCGGCACGGAATTGGTGGCATTGGCGTAGAGAGTGTAGCTTCCGGTGGTAAGGGCCGAAGAGGTGAGATCAATGCTGGAACCAGTTGCCACCCCGGAAGCCACTTCGGTTGCACATGTGTTGTCTGTGAAAAGTTTTACTGTGTCGCCATTTTTTACACCACTAACCCGGATGGTGGGCGTTTGAATAAAGCCGGGTGAAGAGGCCGGAGTGATCAGCGCCAGGCCACTGGGTATTTCCGGTGCTGGGTTCATGGTGGTGGAGACATGATTAATATTGTTGTCGTTTAACCATGACGAGTCCTTGGTCCTGACCAGATAGGTGTAGAGTTGGCCAGGGGTGAGACCAGTCAGTATGGTGGAGGATGAAGCTTGTCCATTGGCGGTCTTGATCCAAACAGGCAGGCCCGATGTAACATCAAAAACATCGTAGGCAATAGCGCTCCCATTAGCTATCCAGTTTAGTCGCAAAGTAGAGTCTGTCTTTTGATCGATTGAGGTGATGCCGGCAAAAACGATGCTGCTACTAGCACCACCCGTTCCCGGGGCAGCCCCCCCTATCTCGGCCGTTCCAATTCCATTACAGCCAGTCAAAATGACGGTTAAACCAATGAGAAGGAATGGCAGAAATGCCGTTTTTAGTTTCAGGAATACAGACATGCTTAGCTTATCGACTCTTATTCTCGAGAACTTTAGGCGATTCGGAATAGGAGACGTATGGCCCAGGCTTCCTTGAATGTGTTCAAGGTTTTTTCTGGAACGGCCGGACACTGAATTCAGCTTTAAAGATTGATCGGATTGTTCACTCTAATTATGTCCCTGTTGAGAGAAGATAAGCTTCTAAGTGAAAATGGCGGAGACTTTACTGATCCAAGGTTTCCTGAAAAACGGTTTGTTCTCCCAAGATTAGAATGTGGAGGTCTGGCCACCAGGCCGAAATTTTAAGAGATTTTCGTGAGAAAATCGGAATTCCTTCTATCTGCTTCCATACCTTGAGGGCCTGTACTGCGACCCACCTCCTCAGACAAGGCGTCACTACCACCCTTGTTATGAAAGTGGCCGGCTGAAAGAACTTCGAAACTATGGAGAGATATATTAGGCATTCAGGCATCGAAATAACTGGCATGACCGAAAAGCTCCACTATAGGGAGGGACTTGAAGAGACCACTGATATAAAAGTGATAACCGTAAAGAGGCCATTTCTGAATTTAACGGCTTCGCTGCTTGAGAAATGAACCATGTTTGTACGTGAACTGTACGACACAATAACAGGGACAGATGAAATTATTAAAATTCAACTGTCTCCTCCATCTCGGTGAGCAGGTCTCTAACGCAGCCGACAAACCAATCTTCCCACTGCAGTGGTGAAGATCTGGATCAAACCCATTTTGAAGAGCTCGCTCCTCATGGTCCAGAGCTTCTGAGGCTGGAGCCCAGGCCCAGGTGAGTGGAGATGGGAACGACAATCACCGATGCGCCGATGAGAATTAAGGTTTGTTCGATGAGAATGTTCATGGAGAATGTTTATACCGCACGCAGCAACGTTGCTCAAAGAAAACAATTTCAAATCCAGAATAATTCATTAGAATTTTTACATGAAAGATCTAACTAAACCCTCCATTCTTTTAGTTGAAGGTATCCACCCCGTGGCCAAGGAGTTCTTGGAAAGTGAGGGCTATCACGTCGACCTGCTTGCTCATTCCCCGTCAGAGGAAGAACTGAGCAGACTTATCCCCGCCTACTGCGCGCTGGGAATCAGGTCCAAGACCGAAGTCTCTGCGAGGTTGCTAGAGCAGTTCAAAAATACTCTCTCCATCGGTTGCTTCTGCATCGGAACAAACCAGGTGAACCTTTCCGTGGCCCGGAAAAAAGGTGTGGCGGTTTTCAACGCCCCTCACTCCAACACTCGCAGTGTGGCGGAGCTGGTGATCGCGGAGATGATCGTCCTCTCCCGGCAGCTGGGGGACCGAAACACCCGGGCACATCAGGGAGAATGGATCAAGTCCGCAGACGGCTCCAAGGAAGTGCGGGGAAAAGTCCTAGGGATCGTGGGCTACGGCCACATCGGAAGTCAGGTCAGTATTCTGGCGGAGAGCATGGGGCTAAAAGTTCTCTTCTACGACACACTTAAAAAGTTACCACTGGGCAACGCCCGCTCGGTGACCACTCTAGAAGAGTTGCTCAAAGAATCAGACTTCGTCACACTTCACGTGCCGGAGGTTCCGGAAACCATGAACATGATCGGGGCGCGCGAACTGGGACTGATGAAGAAAGGAAGCTTCCTGATCAACGCCAGCCGTGGAACGGTGGTGGTGATCGAAGCACTGGCCCAGGCCATCAGATCCCGGCACATCGCCGGAAGTGCTGTGGACGTGTTTCCCATTGAGCCATCTTCGAACAAGGAGAAATTCGTCTCTCCCCTCCAGGGCCTTCCCAATGTCATCCTCACGCCACACATCGGCGGGAGTACCGAAGAGGCCCAGCGGGCCATTGGTTTGGAGGTGGCAGAGAGCTTCCGGAGATTCCTCAAGATCGGCTCATCATCAGGGGCGGTGAATTTTCCCAACGTCGATCTTCCGGTGAAGAAAGGAACATCCAGACTTTTGAACGTCCACCGCAACGAGCCCGGAGTCCTGGGAGAGATCAACACCATCATTTCTAAAGCGGGGGCCAACATCGAAGGGCAGTTTCTTTCCACCGATAATGAGATCGGCTACCTGGTGATGGACGTGCACTCCACGCACGCCGAACAACTGGCCGGAGAGATAGAGAAGCTCCAGCGCTCGATCCGCACCCGGGTCGTTTATTGAACTCACGAAAGCTCATCCTCATTCTCTGCATCTTCACCTGGACTTTTGCGGCCCAAGCCGCCAAGGAGCGGCACTACCTCCCAGTAGAAAGAGAAGATTTCACCGCCAAGGAAAAGCTCCTTAATTTCTCCATCGTCTACGCTGCCCAGTGGGGAATCTACTACCTGACGCAGAAACAGGCGATCAAGGACCACGGTTCCCTTGAGAATTACTACACCAATCCCTTCCGGGTGCGGTTCGACAACGACAGCTTCGATTATAATATCTTTCAGCACACACTCTCGGGCCAGTTCTACTACCTCTTCTACCGCTCCCAGGCGTACACAGAAAAAGGGGCCTTCTTCTGGAGTTTCATGTCGTCCCTGGCCTTCGAGTTCACCATCGAGACTGTCACCGAGAACCCGAGCTTCCAGGACATCTACCAGACTCCCGTCTTCGGGACGGTGGCGGGGATCGGGATTGAGCGGCTCAGCCGCTACCTCCACGGCACCAATAACTTCTTCGCTCACGGCCTTGCCTACCTCATCAACCCACTCTCGATTCTTCCCAACTTCTCCCGGGCGCTGATCGCCATGCCCACGGTGACGAAAGAAAGTGCTGGGATCATGGCGTACTATGAGTTTTAAGGTTTACCTGCTGCTCTTCACCCTTCTCTGCGGCCGGACTTTGCTGGCGTCCACGATTTTCACTCCCGAGAGCTGGTCCAAGGGTCTGCACCTTCTGGCGGGCGGAGGCATGAACACCTCGTACTACACCTCGCTTGGGTACCAAGGAAAGATTGGCCTCGGGCTGAATTTTAAAACGGACCTGGGCTACTACTTGAATGACCGGTGGGCGCTGGAACTGAGTTCTACCGTGAAGTTCAATAAGCTCCACGATTTCCTCGTCTGGGACACTCTCTTCACCTTCGGGGTGCGGTACCGGGTGCGGGATTTTTTTATCAGAACTTTTTACGGCAGGGCCCCGACAGTTTTTTACTCCATCGACAACACACCACTGCAGTTCGAGGAAAGATCCGTTGCGCGGTTGCAGTACGACGGACCTGTGATGGGGTTCGGGTTCGGTCAGATGTATCTCACCGACGGTGGGACCAACTGGTTCATCGAGCTCACGGCGACCTACCAGGACCTGGAGCGAGTGAGTCTCATCGGATTGAAGGGAGAGGTACCGGTGGTCATCGAACAGAGCCGGCAGGAGGATACCAAGATCCTCGGATTGATCGCCAGCGTGGGTGTGCTCGTTTTCTAGTCAGTGACCGTAACTCTGAGTCTTACTCCGTCCTCTGTGACGGTGATCGTTTTTAGAGTCTCACCTACTCTCAGAAAGAAAATGTGCTTCCCACCTCTTTCCATCAGCAGTTTCTCCACCACCACGATCTCGGTTTCCTTGTACTCGGCCGTGCAGTGATCCGGGCCCGGGAGTTTTGTTCCCGAGATGAGCTTGATCTCCCTGCCCTCATCCTTCCAGTCGTACATCTTTCCAAAGTACCTGGCCGGGTCTCCGCACAGGTTGCCGTTGACCTGAAGTTTCAGTTTAAGTGAACCCTTGTGGTAACCGTTAGTGAGACGGGACTTGACCCGAGCGCTCATAAGACTCTCCACTGCGACCGGGGTGTAGAGCATTTTCGGCTTGTCACCGTTGACCAGGTCAGCGAACGCGGTGATAGAAACAAGACTCAGGAGCAGGATGATGATCTTCATGGGCCACTTTTTGTGGGTGGGTTAATTCTCACAAAAGTTAACCACAGTCCCCAGGAGTGTTAAACTTAAGAGTTCATTGAGATTCTAGAAGAAAGAAATCTTGAGCGTGTACACTCCCATCCCCAGCATCATTAAAAAGACCAGCAGCCCCAGCACACTCATCCACTTCGGGTGAGTATAGTTCCCGACGATGCTCACCTTCCGTGCGGCGATCAGCATGGTTCCCAGTGTCACTGGGAGGATAAGACCGTTGAGGGCCCCGGCGAAGATCAGAAGATTGACGGGTTTACCGATGGTGAGGAAGATCAGCGTCGACACGGTGATGAAGGAGATGATGACCCGGTTCTCATTTCTCTGCACGCCACCGCCCAACGATTTTAAAAAGGAGACGGAGGTATAGGCAGACCCGATGATGGAAGTCACGGAGGCGAAGATCATCAACACACCGAAGAGCCGGTACCCGACCTTCCCTGCGGCGAGGTTGAACACGGACGCAGTGGGATTGCCGTCGTCGATGGGCAGACCCTGGCCCACGATCCCCAGCGAGGCAAGAAATAATAAGACGCGGATGAGGGAGGCCACAGAGACGCCCCACACGGCACTGGTGTTGACTTCCTTCAAGCGGGAGACTCCCTTTACTCCCGCGTCTAGCAAGCGGTGGGCCCCGGCGAAGGTGATGTAACCACCAACGGTTCCGCCCACCAGTGTGAGGATGGCCAGAGAGTCCACTCGTTCAGGGAAAAAAGTTTTCCGGACGGCTTCACTCAGCGGAGGCGCGGAGGTAACGGCGACGTAGAGAATGAGTAGGATCATGGCCAAACCCATCACCTGGGTGGAGACGTCCATGATCTTCTTCGAATCCCGGTGCAGGAAAAGTCCGATGGAGAGGATCGCCGCCACCACTGCTCCCGACGAGGTCGGGATATCAAGCAGAGCAGTGAAGCCCAGGCCCGCTCCGCCGACGTTTCCGATGTTGAAGGCCAGCCCTCCGATCACGATGATCAGGGTGAGGAGTTTGCCAAGGCCCGGGAGAACCATATCGGCGATGTCTTGTGCCCGTCTTTCCGAGACCGCGATGATCCTCCAGACGTTGAGCTGGATGACGACGTCGAGGAGGATCGACACCAGGATCACAAAGCCGAAACTTGCTCCCAGACTTTTGGTAAACACAGTTGTCTGTGTGAGGAACCCGGGCCCGACGGCGGAAGTCGCCATCAGGAAAGATGCTCCGAGCATGATGCGCCAGTCTTTCATTTAGCCCCCACGCCTTTGATGAGGATTTTCTCATCTTTCAAAACAACCGATAATTCTCTCAGAAAGTTAACGGCGTCCGGTGTGTCTCCGTGGACGCAGATGGTATCGGCGTAAAGATCGATGTCATCTCCTGATTGGCTTTTTACTTTGTTCTCTTTGATCATACGGACAACTCTGGTGGCAGCTTCGCGGGGACTCGTCACCAGCGCCTGTGGATCGGTACGAGGGACGAGGTTCCCGTCAGCAAGATAGTTCCGGTCTGCGAAGGCTTCCTGTGCAGTCTTGAGTCCCAACTTCCGCGCGGCCTGGATCAGCTGGCTTCCCGCCAGGCCGTAGAGGATGAGTTCCGGGTCGAATGCGTAGACCGCCTCAGAGATCGACTGCGCCAGGGTGAGGTCCACCGCGGCCATGTTGTAGAGTGCCCCATGGGGTTTTAGGTGGGAGAGTTTTCCTCCTTCTGCGGAGACGATCGCCCCGAGAGCACCGAGCTGGTAGAGGACGATCTCGAAGACTTCGTCACCCGTGAGGGCCAGTCTCCTGCGTCCGAAGCCTTCGCGGTCGAAGAACCCGGGATGGGCGCCGAGGCAAAGACCCTTGCTCAAAGCATTCCTCACGGTTTGCCTCATCACCGATGGACTGCCGGCGTGGAAACCGCAGGCGATGTTGGCGGAAGTGATGTGGTCCATCAGCACCAGGTCCCCGGGCACCCCGTCGCCGGAGGATTCTCCCAAGTCGCAGTTCAGGTCGATGCGCAGTTCATCCATGCCGGCCCCACTTTCCTCTCAGGGCACCTTCAATTTTTTTTATCTTCGACTCCAGCAGCACGCAAGCCTCTTGAGCTTGGCGGATCGAGACTTCCTGGAACTTTATTTTCTTCCCCGGCAGCACCTGTGCGACCTTGGGAAGATCCGCGGTGATGACGTGCCCGATCCGGGGGTATCCTCCGGTGGTCTGTCTGTCGGCCATGAGAATGATGGGGTGGCCATCGGGAGGAATCTGGATGGTCCCGTAGGTGACCGCCGAAGAGATCATCTCCTGATTATGTGAGAAGACAGCCGACTCCCCCTGGATCCGGTACCCCATGCGGTCGGACTGAGATGAGAGGATAAAATCATCTAGGAAGAAATGATCGTGCCCGGGGATGAGATCCCACTCCGGCCCTCGCAGCACTCTGATGACCGGCGTGGTCTCTGGCATGATGAACTCCGGAAAGATCATCCACCAATTTTTTTCTTCACCCCATTGCTCCATGGGTTGTGCCGGTAAGAGGTCACCGGCGCGCAGGGCCCTTCCAAAGAATCCTCCCAGCTCTGCTTTGAGGTGGGTGGATCTGCTGCCGAGGACCCGAGGAACGTCGAACCCGCCGCTCACAGCGAGGTAGGCGTAGCGGCCCCGCTCAAAGGCGTCGAAGCTCAGGATGCTACCGGCCTTCACATGGACCGGTGCCCAGGATTTCATCTTCGAGCCGTTGAGCAATGGTGTCAGGTCAGCGCCGGTGACCGCGATCAAGTGGTTGTGGGTGAAGCGGATGGTGGGACCGATCATAGAAATATCAAGCAGGGCTTCGTCGTGGAAGTTCCCGACCAGAAAGTTTGCGATGCGAGCGGAGTAGCTATCCATCACTCCGCCAACGACGATCCCCTGTTTTTGAAAACCTCGTCTCCCAAGGTCTTGGATGGTGCTCAGCAGACCTGGCTGGATGACGGCCAGGCTCACAGGCACTCCACCGGAATAAATTTTATCCGGTCCCCCATGTTTAAAAGTGTGGGATCGGCCAGGGCCGGATCGAAAAGCTTGGCCTTTGTTTTCCCGATGATGTGCCAGCCTCCAGGGGAATTGAGTGGATAGACCCCAGTCTGCGCTCCACCGATCCCCACCGAACCGCCGGGGATGCTTTTTCTGGGAGTGGCGAGCCGAGGAGTCACCAGCCGTGAGTCCAGTCCTCCCAGGTAGGGAAAGCCGGGCTGGAACCCGAGCATGTAGACCGTGTAGAGTGGAGATGAATGGAGGCTGATGAGTTCGGAGCTCGAGAGCTTGTGAAGGAGGGCCACGGCTTCGAAATCGGGTCCTTCTTCGCCTCCGTATTTCACCGGGATCTCGACGATCTTGAGTCCGTCGACCTTCTGGGGCCGCAGCTCTAGCATCAGATCCTTCAGAACCGCTTCGACTTCACCGTAGGGATCCGAGTGGGACGTCAGGAACAAAAGCGGATTATAGTACACCGTGACCGTGGTGAATGCTGGGACACATTCTACTTCGGGAAGGCGCTCACTGCCTTCGATCAGCTTGGTGAAACCGTAGACCCGGTGGTGGATCTCCGTAGAGATGATCTTCCCGAACTCCACCACGATCGCAGAGTCACCGAGAGGATAAATGTTTACGTGTTGGGAGAGGTTTTCCATATGGGTAGCTAACAGTGTCCCTCACCTTCTCTAAAGTATCCAGCGAAATCCGGCAAGCGCGGCCCGCGCGCCTGCCGAGACCTGGTCACTTACTTTAAGATGATGAGCTGCGGGTAGCCAGCTTCGAAGAAATTTCCGACGCGCCCGAAGAAGTCCTGGATGAGAGATGACTCCATGTGATTTTTGATGCTCGCACCGCTGATCCACTTCTCAGTAAATACGAACTCCGTCGGGTCTTCCAGTGACTGGGCAAACTCGTAGCTGATGTTTCCCGGTTGCGCCCGCAGCTGCCCCAGAAGGCCGGAGACGATCCGCTTAAACTCCACCGCGTGCTCAGGTTTAACCTTGGCGAGGGCCACCTGGGTCAGTATCTGGTTGACCTGGGTGTGCTGATTGTAGTTTGAGGTCTTGAGCGACGGCGCTGAATCTGCGGCGTAAGAAGCTCCGGCGAAAAGCATCAGGGAAGCGAGTAGTAAGGTTTTCATAGAATCTCCGTTTTGTTTCAGAGAAGTATTTCTCTGGTGGCAAGAAAATAAGCCCAAACGGTAAATTAATCCAATGAATAGAATAAATTTACTCTATTCATCAGCTGAATTACACATGCCCCAACATAGGGAAGAGTCTCTGGTGCCAATACGGATACACCGGTCTCCCCTCACTCACCTTATCGAGCCTCAGGACGTGCTCCGGCGAGAGCTTCCAGCCGACGGTTCCCAGGTTATGGATCAACTGTTCCTCAGTGCGGGCCCCGACGATGATGCTGGCGACAGTGGGTTTGTGGAGCACCCAGTTCAAGACCACCTGGGGAACGGACTTTCCAGTTTCTCTAGATATCTCCTGCAGAACGTCCACCACGTTGTACAACCGTTCGTCTTTCGCCGAGACTACGAAGTCCATCTCCGCGGACCTCGTCCCGGGTTTGGGAGGATGATCCCGGGTGATTTTCCCGGAGAGTGCTCCACCCGCCATCGGGCTCCAGACGATGGTCGAGACCTTCTGGTCCTGGGCCAGGGGCAGGAGCTCCCATTCGAATTCTCTTCCTACTAATGAGTAGTAGGCCTGGTGGGCAACGTACTTCGACCAGCCGAATTTCTCTGAGACCGACAAGGACTTCATCAGGTGCCAGCCGGAGAAGTTGGAACACCCGATGTAGCGGATCTTTCCACTGCTGACTAGATCGTCCAGGGCACGCAGGGTTTCCTCCACCGGGGTGAGAGCGTCGAAGCCGTGCATGTAATACAAATCCACGTAGTCCGTGCCCATCCGTCGCAGACTATCCTCGCACTCTTTGATGATGGAGTAGCGGGAGGATCCGTAGTCGTTTGGGCCATCTCCCATGGGGAAGGTGGACTTGGTGGAAAGGAGCAGCTTGTCTCGCCGGCCTTTGATCACCTCGCCCAGGATCTCCTCAGACATGCCTCTGGAGTATCCGTTGGCGGTGTCGAAGAAGTTCACCCCGTGTTCCAGGCAGATGTCGATCAGCCGCCGGGCCTCTTTGACGTCCGTACTCCCCCAGGCCTTGAAGAACTCATTGCCCCCACCGAAAGTGGCGGTTCCGAAGCTGAGCACCGGTACGTTCAGTCCGGCGCCACTTAGTTTTCTGTATTCCATGTGTAAACTCCTACCGGAGAATTGTAGGTATTCCGGAGGAGAAAAGTAAACCTCTTGTGGACCAGGATCATGGCAATTTTTTCATGCGAGTCGATTAGACAGGTATGTCGGCTTAACATCATATTATCCTTTGCCGAGAAGCAGCTAAAGGCTGGATGCGATGGATATCAACCAACTCATTAATATTAAAAACAAACTCCTCGATGATATGGAAAGAGAACTGCTAAAACAAAGCTTCACCTCTGCGCAGGCGCTGCAGGAATATACGGACACCTACCAGAAAGGCATCATGACTTTTTTCATCACCGCGATGGAAGAGATCATCGACAGCGAAAAATCCGATGAGCGGAAGAAATCTGCTTAACAATAATTTAGTTTTAAATCCTGCGATTTCCATGACCCTGCGGCCGATGGAACTCAAGGATTTTTCACTGGTCAGTAGTACCTGGGCCCGTAAACAATATTCTCATCATCATGGAACCGGCGGATCCTTTCGCTGCACAGAAACTGATTCTCCGGAACTAATACTTCGAATACTTTCGATATCCGAAAATTTCCATTCACTTAGCATGCCCACCTAGGAAGAGCTTTCCTCATTATCTCAAAGAAGCTTTGTGAGACCATAGCTTAAGAGTATCAAAAGATAACTTAGTAAAGCAGACAGGAGTGTTGATGCCTAAGATCCTAATCGTTGAGGACGACCCACAAATTTCAAAAAGCCTAAAGATAAACCTGAAGCTCGCCGGGTTCGAGACAGAAACCGCTGGAACCATCGCCGCTGCCTGGGAGCTGCTGCGAGAAATAAAGTTTGACCTCATCTGCCTCGACATCGGACTGCCAGACGGGAGTGGCCTGGACCTGTGCCAGAAGGTGCGGGAGAACGGCGACGACATCCCCATCCTGTTCATCAGCGCCCGGACCGACGAAGCGACGGTGGTGCGCGGGATCCAGCAGGGCGGAGACGACTACCTAAGAAAGCCCTTCGGGATCGAAGAGCTCAAGGCCCGCATTCAGAAAGTCCTGAAGCGGTTCGCGCCTCCCACCGGTGTGATCACCTTCGGGTCCCTGACCATCGACTCCAGTAAGCGCCTGGTGACCATCATGGGGCAGATGGTGAGCCTTGGCAGAAAAGAACTCGACATCCTCATCATGCTCACCAAGAAATCCGGAGAGATTGTCTCAAGAGAGTCGATCATGGCGAAGGTCTACGAATGCTCGGACCTCTACGACCGAACCATCGATTCTCACATGAGCCACCTGCGCAGGAAACTGCGGGCCGTGGCCGGGGGATCGCTCCAGATAAATTCGGTCTACGGTCTGGGCTACCGGTTAGAATGTAAGTGATGAAACTCTGCTTAACTAAGAAGATGATCTACCTGCGTCTGTTCCTGCTGAGTGTACTGGGAGCGCTGACGCTGAGTCTGGTCTCCCTGTACTGTCTGGTGAAGATCTCCGACCTGGTGGTCGAGGACTACCGCTACGGCTACCTCCTTTCCGTCGCCCGCTCCGTCGAGAGGTACAACGAAACCCGCGCCATCAGTAAGATCAACGTGGACAAGCTCGCCGTCACTCCCCCCACCGATCACGCGCTCTCCATCCTGGACGCCACCGAGTTCGGGCATCCGATGGGAGAAGCCGGGAACCTGAAGGATCCGCAGCGGAGAGCGAAGCCCTCGCTGTGGCTGGTCTCCGAGAGCGGCAAGGTGCTCTCTTCGAATACTTCCAAGGTTCTTCCGCTGACCTGGGAGGAGCTCGGCCACCCGAAGCAAGTCCACGGGATCGAGGTCACCGACAACCAGTTCTTCCGGCCCATGACCATGACCATCAAGCTCGACACCACTCCGACCAGTTTCTTGGTCTTCCACAATACTCGCTCACTGTTCCAGGGACCGTTCCTGCTCATTCAAGGAATCCATACCTTCACCACCGCCGCCCTCGCGGTCTTCATTGCCCTCTCCATCAGCTTCTACTACCTGAGGAAAAAATCCGCCGGTGCTCGCACGGTCCTGGCGCGGCTCGAGTCCGGAGACCTCAAGGCACGGTTCGAGGTCAAGCGCTTCGATGAGTTCGGGAACCTGATCCTCGACTTCAACCGCATGGCCGATGAGATCGAGCGACTGGTCAAGCGCGTCGGTGACACCGAAGCTTCTAGGTCAAACCTCCTCCAGGAGCTGGGCCATGACGTGCGCACTCCGCTCACTAGCCTCAGCACCTCGTTCGAGACTCTCCGGTCCTACTACCACCAGATCAGCGACGAGGACCGCGACGAGCTCTTCACCATGATCGGCGCGGACATCCGCTACTTCAAAGACCTACTAGAAAAACTCACCATCATCGCGGCCATCGACGTTCCCCAGTACAAGGCCAGCACCGAAAAGATCGACCTGGCAGACCTGTTGGAGTCAGAGTTGAGAAACCGGCAGACCTCCACTGGGCCAGTCATCAGCTGGAATTTTTTGAAACAGGACTCAGCGGCGTCCGAGCTCTTCGGCGACTATCACCTGATCACCCGCCTGTTTAAGAACGCTCTGGACAATGCGGCCAGGTACGCCAACCAGGCCATCAGCGTGAAGCTCATCACCCTCCGGGACCGGATCGAAGTTCAGATCATCGACGACGGCCCGGGCCTGACTGACGAGGCCATCAGATCTTTCGGCACCCGGAGAGAACGGCGGCAGCTCAAGGAGCGGGACCTGGAGAACTTCTCACTGGGTCTAGGGTCCGTGATCATGAAGGCCATCGCTGAAGTCCACGACGGCATCGTCTCCATTGAAAATTTCTCCTCCGGCAAGGCCGCCTCCGGTGCCTGCTTGAAGGTTGTCTTCCGTAGGGCGTAGAAAATTTTGCCTCTGGTCGCTTCCACAAAGTTTCAAGATTTACCTTTTATATTCAAGACAGCTCCAAAAAACATTCATTACGAAGAGGTAAATGAGATGAGAAAGTTTTTGATCCTGATTCTGCTGGTCTCCATCGCAAACGTCAACGCTGCGACCATCACCTTCACCGAGTCCTTCAAAAGACTCGTCAACAACCACCGGCTCACCAAGGGTCTCCAGCCGCTGGACTTCGAGTACGATCTCAACACCATCGCACGTACGCATAGTAGCAACATGGCCTCAGGAAAAATTTCCTTCGGACACTCCGGATTTTCCAACCGCTGCTCCCAAGGGTTCCAGCAGCTCGGCGGCGGGACCTCGTGTGGAGAGAACGTGGCCTACGGCCAGGCGACTGCTAGAGCAGTCTTCACTTCGTGGATGAACTCCTCCGGTCACAGAGCGAACATCGAAAGCCGGCGCTACACCCACACCGGGATGGGCTACAAGAAGAATGTAAACGGAGTCTTTTACTGGACGCAGATCTTCTTTGAGAGCAGATAAAAAAGGAAGACACTCCATCTCTGCCTGGGTATGATTTCGGGCATGATAGACAGGTACAAAGTCGAAGACATCGAGAAGCTCTGGACCGATGAAAGCAGGTTCAAATATTACCTCAAGGTTGAAATTGCCCATCTGCGCTCTTTAGAATCTGCCGGACTTAGTCCTAAGGATCAGGCGGATCTTCTTGCAGCGGCTAAGATTAACCCTGAGAGGATCTGTGAGATCGAAAAGACGACTGGCCATGATGTCATCGCCTTCTGCACCAGTGTCACTGAGCAGTTCGCACCCGAGCAAGGCAGATTCTTTCATTTCGGTATCACCTCATCTGATGTTATTGATACGGCCCATGCGCTTCTCATCCGGGATAGCATGGCCATTGTTTTAAAAGACATGCAGGCCCTGGCCAGCACTCTGGTTGCCCGCGCCAAAGAGACCGCCGACCTCCTTTGCATCGGAAGGTCTCATGGCATCCACGCGGAGGCGATGGTCTTCGGACAAAAATTTCTTTCCTTCTCCAGTGAACTGGACCGCCGGCTAGGCGAATGGACCCAGGCAGGCGATGAGCTCACCGGGCAGACTTCCGGTGCCGTCGGAAACTACACGGTGGTGACCCCGGAGATGGAGGCCGAGACCATGCAGCGGCTGGGCCTTGCGGTCGAGCCCGTCTCCTCTCAAGTCATTCCCCGCGACCGCTACGCCAAGATCATCACCATCGGCTGCCTGCTGTCTTCTCTGCTGGAGAGGATGGCAACGGAGTTCCGGCTGCTGCAGCATTCAGACATCGATGAAGTGCGGGAAGGTTTCTCCAAGGGCCAGAAAGGCTCTTCCACCATGCCTCATAAAAAAAATCCCATCTCGAGTGAAAACATCGTGGGTTTGTGCCGGGTGCTCCGGTCACACCTGACTCCTGCCCTGGAGAACTGCGCTCTCTGGCACGAACGGGACATTTCCCATTCCAGTGCGGAAAGGATGATCCTCCCGGACCACTTCGGGCTTCTGTGCTACACTCTCCGCCGGATGGCCAATGTGGTCGCGAACCTGGTCATCGACCGCGAGCGCATCGAGCTCAAAGTCCGGACCAATGAGAAAATTTATTCGAGCTATGTCCTTCACCAACTCATCCAGAGAAACGTCGAAGTCAAACGGGAAGTTCTGTACGAAGCTGTCCAGGCCGCCTTCTTCAGAGCAACCACCATCCCGCAGCTCAAGCTAAGTCTCACCCAGGAACTCGCGGGAAGGAAAATCATCCATGAGGTGGAGACCTGGGTTGATTTTGAAAATTTCAAAAAGCACTACTTTACCCAGTTCGCAAAAGTCCTCAAGCGGGTGCAGGCCCGGTGAAGGTACTTGTTTTATTTTTCCTCACGGCCTTCCTCTTCTCCTGCGCAAGTTCAAAATACAAGTTCCGGGCTGATCTTTACCGACCCACCGAACCGGAGCTAAAGATGTGCTTCATCGGAGACACCGGCAAGGACACCTCAGCGCAGGCGGTGGTGGCCGAAGCGCTGGAATCTGAAAAGTGCAACAGTGTTTATTTTCTGGGAGACATCATTTACAAACGAGGCATCTGGGGTGCCAGTGATCCGGAGTTCAAAAAAAAGTTCCTGGATTACTACCAACGCATCCCAGAGAAAGACCACAAACCGAAGCTCCATCTGATCATGGGAAACCATGACCACCGAGGAAGTGTCAAGGCCTGGTTTGAGCTTTCCAAAAAATTCCCTTTCATCTACTACCCACACTACTACTACTTCCAGAACACCAGTGGCTACTGCGTCTTCGCTCTGGACTCGGAGTTCTACCTGCAACCGGACCTCTTCCCTCTCGTGCCTCAACAGGAGAAGTGGTTGAAAGACACACTGGCGCGCGAGAAGAGTTGCAAGGTCACCATGGCCCTGACCCATCACCCGTACAAGAGTTCCGGCAGGGCCCACGGCAACGCCACCAACAGCGTGAAGCAGTTTCATGAAACTCAGGTCCTGGGAAAATTCGACCTGCTCCTCTCTGGCCACGATCACATCCTGAGTTTCGAAGGAGTCTCAAACGGGACCTCTCTCTTCGTCTCCGGGACCGGCGGTGATCCGGATAAAGGACAGCTCCCGGGCTTCCTTACTCTGGAAGTTGAGAAGCTGGGAGAATCTGCGCCACAAATTATCTTCAAATCTATCATGACCGATGGACAGGTCAGGTTGAAAAAATTTAGCTTCAAACCCATAGACAGGAATTAAATGAAACTCATACTCGCGGCGATAACCGATCTTTCGTTAAGAGGCTGTAAAATCTACCCTGTTCTGCTTCTCGGGCCGGTAGTCTTCCCTTAGGCTGTCTAAATTCCTCTCTTAATTCACCTTACATTTGGTTAAAAGCCTGGAATTCCCGGGCCGCAACCGATAGTCTTTGGGTAATGAAAACTCTCCTCGCCCTATTCTTCGTCCTGACCTCCTATTCGGCTGTTGCCGCTGGGCCTGGCACTAAGGTCAAACAGCTTCAGCGGTGGATCCTGGAATCTATTTCTGAAATGCCCCAGCAGGGTGGATACGAGCTCTCCCTGGCCCCGGCAAATAAACTTCGAGACGCATTTTCCTGGGAGGCGGAGTTCTTATTCGTTGATCCCTCCCTGGCCCAGCCGAGCTACTGCACCACCGCCACCTACCTTATCTTTTATAAAACGCTGGAAAAATACTGGGAGAGCACGAACTCGTTCCCGGAGACGGCCGTCCTGGAAAAATTAAAACCCAATCTCGAGGATGACGGATTTCTCATCTGGGGCCGCTGGAACGCTAATGGCCCGGGGACGGCGAAACTCTTCTTCGATGCCAAGCTTGGAAAAAACTTCGACGACATCAAACTTGCCAAGGCAGGTGATTTCCTGAAGATCTACTGGAACGATCAGGTGGGAAAATTTGAAAAAGGTCATACCGTTATTTTCCTCCGTGAAGAGGTGGTCGCGGGTGTGCCCATGATTAGGTTCTGGGGCAGCAGCAAGTCCACTTTCGGGTACGGCGAAAAACTGATCCCGAAGTCCGATGCCATCCGGATGCTTTTCTCCCGGCTCGAATTCCCGGAGAATATTTCTCTGATCAAATCTCTTCCAGAGGAAGATGCCTTCCTGGCGTCGATGCTCACCAAGGTTAGCAACTGGTCTCAGGTCAAGAAAGTCTCAGGGATGAGATAGTTTTTTCTTCTTCAACCACAAGTAATACAGTAAGCCGGTGAGAGCACCACCCAGGTGTGCTCCGTGACCGATGGGCAGACCTCTTCCCTGCGCCTGATAGCTCAACCCCCACAGATCCAAACCTACCAGCAGGATGCTACCCCAGATGGCCGGGACCGGAATCAGCGCGAGCAGCAGAATTTTTCTAGAGGGAAAACTAAAAGAATAGAACAATATGATCCCGCAGACAGCGCCGGAGGCACCGAGAGCGGGCAGGCCGGGACTCTCCAAGAGGTAGGTGCTCACCAAGCAGTGAAGCAAGGATCCCGCGAGGCCAGTCAGCAGATAAAGATTCAAAAACCTCTTGGGGCCGATGAACCCCTCCACCGCTTGCCCGAAACCCCGAAGAGCGAACATGTTGAGCAGTAGGTGCCAGACCGTATTGTGAGAAAAGACGGAGGTCAGCAGCGTCCAGAATTTTCCGGAGGCAACCCCGGACATGCTGACCAGGAAGTGCTGGGCCATGAGGTCGGTCGGGAGGACCATCCACAGGGCAAAAATGAGTCCGTTGATGATGAGGATGACGTTAGTGACCATAGAAGATTTTAACATCTTCTATTGAAGTTCGACCATCCTTCCCTTGGGGAAAGTACAGGAAGGTTCGGTTGCCCTTTGGTTCGGTGAAAATGCGTCAGAGAGCTCCATGTTAATCCTTCCGTCGTGAGTAGACCGGTCGGCGTCGGAGATCCTTTGGTTGTCTAATCTGGTGCAGGCGAAGTTTACGTTGTGGGTTTCGTAGTATGTCTCAGGGCCCTCTGCTGTTTGCCTGGTCCCCTCAAATTTACAGTTCATGTTCCCGGTGACTCCCTTCTTAAGCGAGCCTCTGATGCCTGTCCAGTTGCAGAGGGAGCGGATTTTTTCTAAGGCAAGAGACGCCGTTCCCCATCTTGGGATATCGAAGATAAAATAAATCTGCGACCTTCCCATGCCAGCTTCGGCTTCCAGGCAGGTGTTCGAGCTTCCAAGATTGTTCGGGGCCGCGAGGAGCTGGCCGATACCCTGAATCTCTTTTGTTAAGAGATCATCGCTGCGGGCAGCGTAGCAGTTTAAACTCATCAGCAGTAATGGTAGGAGGATTTTCATATCCACCCTATCGGGAAAATGCCTGAATACTTTAGTCGGTTAACGGGCAGAGCTTTAAACCTTTGAAAGTATTCTCAACTCTTCCGAGGATCATCGCTCTTTCGTCCGTGAGACCAGTCAATAAGAGCTCCGGATCCCGGCAGGCGATCACCAGGCCCACCCCCATGTTGAATGTTTCAAAGAGCTCTTGCTGTGAGAGCCCAGAGCGTCCCAAGATCTCGTTCATCGCCCCGGTCCGGAAGTCATTGCCGGGAAGACTGGTGATGTTGTACCCCAGCTCTTCATTGATCCGTGGGATATTCTGGAAGCCGCCGCCGGTGATGTGGGCGATCCCGCTGACGTTGGCAGACTGCTGCTTGAGTAGTCTCATGACAACATTCACGTAGAGCCGGGTGGGTGTGAGCAGTTCTTTCTTGAGATCGATCTCCTGAGCACCGACCAGCTTGCGCACCAGCGAGTACCCGTTGGAATGAAAACCACTGGAGGCGAGACCCACCAGGTAATCACCCGCCTGGACTTTCTGGGGAGTCAGAAGATCTTTCTTGTAAACCTCTCCCACCGCAAAGCCCGCTAAGTCGTAGACACCGGTTTCATAAACCCCAGGCATCTCCGCCGTCTCTCCGCCGATGAGGGCGCACTTGACTTCTTTGCAGGCGCGGGCGATCCCCTCAACGATCTTCCCATGGACCTCGAGGTCGAGCTTCCCACACGCGAGGTAATCCAGGAAGAAGAGAGGTCTGGCACCTGTGCAGATGACGTCGTTGACACACATGGCGACCAAGTCCTGCCCGATGGTGACGTGGAAATCAAGTTCCTGTGCAAGTAGAATTTTTGTTCCCACGCCGTCGGTGCCTGCGGCGAGGTAGCGCTCTTCATCCATCTCAAACAAGGCCGCGAACCCGCCCACCCCACTCACCACCCGGTCGGTGTAGGTGTCGCCGATGAAGCGTTTGATCTTTTCGACGAAGAAGTCACCTTTCTCCACGTCCACGCCTGCGTTTTTATAATTCATAAATTCTCCTAGTGTCTAAAGTGTCTCTCACCCGTCAGGATCATCGCCATGCCGAAGCCGTCGCAGGCCGCGATGACCTCCGGGTCCTTGATCGAGCCGCCGGGTTGCACGACGTATCGAACACCCCACTGGTGCGCTTCTTCGATGGTGTCGGTGAAAGGGAAGAAGGCGTCGGAGAAGAGGATGGCGTCTCCGAGCTCAAGTTTTTTCTCTTTGAGCCGCGGACCCGCCAGCAGTGTCAGGCACTCGAGGCGGTTAGGCTGCCCCACTCCGCCGGCGAGGATTTGGAAAGCGCCGTCGCGGTGATCGGCCAGCAATAAGCAATTGGACTTCATGTATTTCGAGATGATCAGACCGAACCGGACCGTCTGGAGTTGACTGGCCAGGAAAGGATTCTTGGTGACAGTTTTTAACTCGAGACTCAAGCGCTCGTCTTCTTCCTGCCACAGGATTCCGCCGTTAATCGACCGCAGGGTCCATTCCCGGGAGTCCTCAGGTTTCATTGGCACCTTAACCAAGCGGACATTTTTTTTCTTCGAGAACACCTCCAGTGCTTCGGAAGAAAATCCAGGAGCGATCACCAGTTCGATGAAGTACTCTGAAAGCCACTGGGCCGTCTGGTGGGAGACATCTCGGGAAAAGGAGATGATCCCTCCGAAGGCACTGACCGGATCGCTGGCCCAGGCCTTCTGCAGAGAGAGCAACTGATCGCCGGAGCTGGCAGCGCCGCAAGGGATGCCGTGTTTGACGATCACGCAGTGCTGGAGCTGCGGGAACTGGAGCTGCAGTTCGGAGACACATTTATAGGCCTGGTCCGAATCGAGGTAGTTATTGTACGAAATCTCCTTTCCCTGAAGGACCGGCGCCGCCGCGAGGCTCACAGACCCGGCCTGATTGTTCAGCAGGTGCAGCTTTGCTCTCTGGTGAGGATTTTCACCGTAGCGCAGAGGTCGCGTGGTGCGGGAGAAGACTTCGGGGAAATCTTTCTTAAACTCGCGGGATAAGCAGAGGGCGATGGCAAGGTCGTAGCGGGCGGTTAAGGAGAAGGCCTTGATGGCGAGCTCCGTCCTTTGTTCCAGACCAGTCCCGCCTGAGAGCAGAGCATCGACGACAGACTGGTAGTCCGCCGGGTCGGTGAGGACCGTCACCGAGTTCATGTTCTTCGCCGCGGCCCGGACCATGCTAGGCCCGCCGACGTCGATGTTCTCGATCAACTCTTGGGTCGTCACACCCGCTTTCCGGGAAACGTCTTCGAAGGGATAGAGGTTGCAGATCACCAGGTCGATCGGGGTGATCCCCAACTGCCTAGCCTCTCTCAAGTCGTCGGGATGATCCCTGCGGTATAAGAGTGAAGAGCTCACTTGGAACGAGATGCTCTTCATCCGGCCGCCGAAGGCCTCGGGATTACCGGTGACGTCCTGGATGGCCGTGACCTCAAGTCCCAGACCTTTAATGAACTCCGCAGTTCCCCCAGTGGAGATGAGTTCGACTCCCAATTTTGCTAACACCGGAACGATCAGTTCCAGGTTGGTCTTATCCGAGACACTGATGAGGGCACGCTTGGGCAGTAGCTTTGTCATCTTTTCTCCTATGAAATTCCGTTCTTAAAAATCTTGCGGACCTTAGCTATATTTTCTTCCACACCCTCTCTGGTGGGATAGAGGAACGCGTGAGTGGCCACTTCCGGATGCGGCATCAGACCAAAGATCCGGCCGTCATCGCTTACCACGGCCGCGCAGTTGTGGTGCGAACCGTTCACGTCCTGCTGGTAGGACAGTGCCATGACCGGGAGGTCAGTATCAGGGGCGCAGACGATCCTCCCCTCTCTGTGTCTCACCGGTAGCAGCAACGATCCTTCCAGGTCCTCAAACCACGGCGACTTTATTTTCGCTTCCAGGGATATCCGAAGTTTTACCCACCGGTTGATGAAAGTCTGATGATCATTTTCAGTAAGAGTGAAGCTCCGCTTTTTTTTGCCCAGGTCGAAGGCCCCGAGCTGCGAGAGCACTTGAAAGCCATTGCAGATTCCCAGGACTCTTCCATCCGCGGTTAAAAACTCTTTGAGCTCACTAGTGAAGACCTTGAGCTTCTCCGCTAGGATTTTTCCAGAGCGGAGTTCGTCACCGAAGCTGAATCCTCCCGGCAGGGCCAGCAGCTGGTAGCTGCGTAGAAGATCATGGTTGCTCAGCATTTCGTTCACGTGGCACAAGCGGACTTCTGCCCCGACGTCCTCGAAGGCACGAGCGAGTTCTCTTTCACTGTTGATCCCGTCACCCATCAGGACAAGTACTTTTCTCATGGCCCCCTCCAGCTGCGGGAGAGCTCGTCGATGGAGATCTCTTTGCCCAGGACAGTGATTTCTCCAGAGTCAGTCACTGCCCCTAGGAACTCCAGCTCCCGTTTATCGAAGGCCTGCTCAAAGGGCCCGCGCCGGTCCGGAGAGACACTGGCGATGAAGTGGCCCGGCAGCTCTGAGTAGAGGTAGGCATGGACGTCGTCGCTGGAATTGAGCTTGAGGTCGATGCCGCCGTTCTCCAGCAGCAAGGTCTCGAACAAGGCGGGCATGAATCCTCCTTCTGAAATGTCGTGCAGAGAAGTTATCAGTCCACTGGTGCTTGCGGTGAAGATTTTTTGATAGAGACAGCGGATGTGAGGCCAGTCGAACTCCCGGCGGTTATCCCGGAGGATAGGCAGCAGCCCATGGAGGAAGTGACCAAAGTACTCTTGGTAGTCTTTGAGTCCGATCCGGTAAAGGAGGTCTCCGGGTTTAGCGTGGGAGTGGGGCACCGTTCGCACATCTGGTATGTGTCCCAGGGCCGTAACCAGCAATGTCGGGAGCACACTGATACGAATGTCTTCGCCGTGGTAATCATTTTTCATGCTGTCTTTGCCGCTCACCAGAGGCATCTGGTAGAGGGTGACCATCTCTTTCAAGCCCATGCAGGCCCGCACCAGCTGAGCGAGCTTGTACTCGGCGTCTTGATTTTTTTCTGACGGCAGCGGATCGGGCCAGCAGAAATTATCCACCAGTGCGATCTTCGCCGGGTCCGCGCCGTGGCAGATGAGGTTTCTCACCGCTTCGTCCACCGCCAGCTTCGCCATCAGGTACGTATCGTCGATGGAGAAATGTGGGCAAAGCCCACTGGCCACAGCGAACCCATCGTAACCCTCCACCCCGTGGGCGCCGTACCACAGGACACCGGCGTCGTTGGGTGCCGTTCTCTCAAGACCGTCGAAGGGTTTGACCACCGTGGCCCCTTGAACTTCGTGGTCGTACTGCCGGACCCATTTTTCTTTTGAAGCCAGCACCGGGTGGGAGAGAAGTCCTTTAAGGATTTCCTGATGATCGTGAGGCTCGGTGGTTCTTCTGGGCTGCGGTCTCCAGCTCAGGTACTCGCGGGGGGAATACCGCGCCTTGAGCTCCATCCGTGGTAATCCGTGGTGAAGGAAGTTCAGGTCCAGCCGGCAGACAATTTTTTCTGAGTAGAGGCAGGTCAGGAAGCCGTCCGCAGTGAAGCTTCCGATGCTGGAAGCCTCGACCTGGTAGAACTCTGCCAGCAATTTTAGTTCGGCCCAGTTTTCAACCGGCACGGAGAGGGTCATCCGTTCCTGGCTCTCGGAGACCAGGATCTGCCAGGGCAAGAGCCCATGGTATTTCAGCGGCACGCTTTCGAGGTTCAAGCGGGCACCACTCGTGAGGGATGCCATCTCCCCGACCGACGAGGCCAGTCCTCCGGCCCCGTTATCTGTGAGCGAATTGTAGAGGAGCCGGTCTCTGGCCACCAGGAGAAAATCCATCATCCTCCGCTGCAGGAAAGGGTCGCCGATCTGGACCATCCCCGATGAAGTGCTCGCGTCCATCACCAGCGAGCTGGCGGTGGCACCGTGGATCCCGTCGATGCCCACCCCGCCGCCGATCATCACGATCAGGTCACCGGGTCTCTGTCCTTTCACTACGGCACTCTTGCCGTTAATCTCTGCGGGTAAAACTCCAACGGTGCCACAGTAGACCAGGGGCTTGCCGGAAAAAGATTCGTCGAAGTAGATCGCTCCGTTAACAGTCGGGATCCCGCTCTTGTTTCCGCCGTCCATCACGCCCCGGTGGATTCCTCGCAGGATCTCTTCCGGAGGGAGAAGATTTTCCGGCAGGTCTTTTTCATGGGGCAGACCGACACAGAAGACGTTGGTGTTGGCCACGGGTCTGGCACCCAGGCCCGTTCCCAGGATGTCCCGGTTCACGCCGAGGATACCAGTGAGGGCCCCGCCGTAGGGATCGAGTGCCGACGGTGAGTTATGAGTCTCAACTTTTATACAGAGGTCGATCCCCTCTCGGAACCTCACCACACCGGCGTTGTCGTCGAACAGGGAGATGGCCCAGTCCTTATCGAGGTCGTAGGTGGGAGTCTTGATGAATTCCTTGAACAGGCCCTCCACCACAAACTCCTGGCCCGCGTCTTTATAATCGATGCGGGCGCTAAAAATTTTATGCTTACAGTGCTCGCTCCAAGTGAGGGCGATCAGTTCCAGTTCCACGTCGGTGGGACTCGGCGGGAGGCCATCATCCCTGCGCTGCTGTTGAACCGGCGCACTCCGGAAATGCTCTTTGATCGCCGTCATCTCTTGTGCGGAGAGGGCCCAGCACTGCTGGGCCGAGAGAGCGGTGAGTTCCTTCTCTTCCAGATCCAGAAGTTGGATCTCCTGGACAGTGGGGCCCTGCTCGCGGTCGGTGGAGAAGTCGAGGTGAAAAATATCGTGTAGTTCACCCTGGGCGCGGAAAAGAGTTTTAAGTTGAATGAGGGGGTTGAAGTCGAGTGTGGTCTGATTCTTAATGAGCCCTGAGTGCACCTCGATATGGCGGCCGCTGAAGAGAGGATCTCCCTGGAGCAACTGCAGGAAGCATTTTGCCGGGTTGTCGGTGACCCGGGGTCTGAAGGAGACAAGCTCCACCGGAAACCTGACCTGCTTGAAGCGGGAGATGAATTCTTCACCGGCCCCGATCAGCAGCTCCTGGTCAATCTCGTCGATGATTTTATCTTTGAGTTTTGAGAGTTCGCAAGTGCTAGGAGCTTCTCCCTGGCAATCAAGCCAGAAGACCTGGTGACTGGATGCTCCCTTTGAGAGGATGGTAAACATTGTCCGGGCCATAGTTTCATTCTCCGTGCAAAAGCTTCTCAGAGTTATTAAGCATTCTTAGAACTTGCGGGTACAGCTCCCGCTCCGCTTCTTTTCCCCTGGAGATAAAATCTTCCAAGGAATCACAATCCCTGCGGGCGATGGATCTCTGCAGGATGATGGGCCCGGTATCGAGTCCCTGGTCCACCAGATGAATAGTCACACCGCCGGTCGCCTTATCGGCGTAGGTCCGCTCGAACCCACCTAGCCCTGGGTAGGCGGGAAGAAGTGAGGGGTGGATGTTAACGATCTTTCCTGGGAAATTGTTCAGGAGTAATTGGCCGATCAACCGCAGGTAGCCCGCCAGGAAGATCCAATCGACCTGGTGGGAGCGAAGTTTTTCCAGGATCAGTGCCTCGTGATGTGACCGTCTCTCCTCCCCCTTGAGTGCTGGATTCGGGGTGATGAGGTACACGGGCACCTGAGGGAAGTGGTTCGAAAAGTACGTCGGCAGTGGAGAGCTAGCTTTGTCTACGATCAGACAGCACACTTCAACCTGGCCCAGTTCCTGTGCGGTTTGCGTGAGGTTGATGGCGTTGCTTCCGGTGCCGGAGGCGAAGATGGCAATCTTTCTCATCGGCCTATCCCTATGTCCGTCCGGAAGTGTTCTCCGTCGAAGCTGATGCGGCCCAACTGTTCATAGGCGTTTGCTCTTGCTTGGGCCGTGGTGGCCGCTAGTCCCGTGGCACCCAGGACTCTACCGCCGCTCGAGCTCAGCCCAGCTGCGGTCCTCTTCACTCCGGCGAAGAAGATGCCTGAGTTTTTTTCAACACCCGGTTTGAAGCGAAGTGGTTGGTTCTTCTCGATCACACCGCCAAACAATCCGGGGTAGCCCCGAGCGGTTTTCACCACGTGGACGGCCGCCTGGTCGGTGAGCGTAATTGGTGCGAGTGAGCTCCTGGCGGTCGCCAGGTCTAAGAGGTGCTGCGAGAGATCCCCCTCGATCAGCGGAAGGATCACCTGTGTCTCCGGGTCTCCGAAACGCACGTTGTACTCCAGGAGGTTCAGTTCTGTCCCCTCGCCCATCAGACCCAGGAAGAGGATACCTTTGAACGGAGTGCCCTGCTGGATGAGGGCCGTGAGCGTGGGTTTCAAAAATTCAGTTTCAACAATTTTCAAAAAGTCACCGTCCACTTCCCGTACCGGCGAGAAGGCGCCCATGCCGCCAGTGTTGGGGCCCTGGTCGTTGTCTTCTAAGCGTTTGTGGTCTCTGGCGGCTCCCAGGAATGAGGTGCGCTCACCGTTGCAGGCGAAGAACAATGAAACTTCTTTTCCGGTCACTCGCTCTTCCACGAAGACTCCCTCTTCGATTCCCGCAGGTGGGGTGAGCCGAAGTTTTTCTAGCGTGGAGAGGGCCTGGGCGGCGTCTTCACAGACGTACACGCCTTTACCGAGAGAAGGACCGGAGATTTTTATCACCGGATGAATAAACTTGCCGAGCAGCGCGGGAAGTTTTGAAAAGTCATGAGTGAAAGCAAAAGTGAGGTCCGCGAACGCTGATGTCCGGATCCCCGACTGCCGCATCAGGACCTTGGAAAAGAGCTTCGAGCGTTCCAGAGTAGCGGCGGCACTTGAAGGTCCCAGGCAGGGCACGCTCCACTCCTGGCACCAGTCACTGACACCGTCGTAGAGAAATTTCTCCGCACCGGGAATCACCAGATCGATCCGGAAGAGCTCCAGCACTTCCCGCAGATTCCCTTTATGGTAAGGAATGTCGATGGCAAGGTACTTTTGTTTCTCTGAAGAATCGAGGAAACTCATGCCAGCGTTTCCGGGCCAGCTGTAGACGGTTCGGCAGGAATCGTCCTGTGCCAGGCGCCACGCAAGCGCATGTTCTCTGCCACCGGAGCCGAGGATGAGGATGTTCATCATGACTCTCCTTTGAGTTCTGCCAGCAGTCCGCTGAGTTTCTGCTGGCTGCCCGGGACACTTGAGAGGAGTTCCGGTAGGACCTGGTACATTGATGAGACCGCTTGCTTAAAAGCCGCGGGGAGTTTTTCCGGTAAGGAGATATGATCCTTGAAAGCGGCGCCGTGTTCTTTCTTTGCGACCTCGAGTTGCTGGTACCAGGGCGCCTTGCGGTAATGCTGGCGGATGATTTCTTTCGAGAGGAGGACATCGTCTTTAGTGAGGCGAAGCTCATCCGGACCGATGCTATCGACCAGGACGATCTCCCTGTTTCCGTTCACCCGTTCCGCCAGAGCGAACTCTAGTTTCCCGTCCCACAGGGTGATACCACTGTGCCCGAAGAGTTGCTTCAAGGCGGTGGCGATGGTGAAAGTGGTGCTCTGGAGGTCTGCCCATTCGGCGGCGTTCATTCCACACAGGTCACGGGCCTCTTGGTGAGACAGCGGCCGGTCGAATCTCTCGAGCTTAGTGGTGAATTCGATCATTGGACTGGGAAATCTTTGCAGCTCGCGGAAGCCCGGACTCTTTTTGAGCAAGGAAGACCCCTTGGCCACACCCAGACGGAAGATCACTTCCAGCGGGACGAAGAGGTTCTCCCGCTGGGGCAGAGGTGACTCTCGGGTGATTTCAAACGGCCGTATAACCATCTGCTCTGGGCCGCAGGCTTCATCTACAAAATGGGTTTTGATCCCCAGCCCTGCGAGGTGGCGGTAGACAGTTTTGGAGAAGGCTGCAAGGGACGCCCCCTTGTGCGCAATCTGATCGGGCATCTCTCCCCAATCGAAGACCGAGTACCTGTCGGAGAATGAAAAGACATAGCTTTCTCTACTGCTGTAGACGTCTTTGGTGGATCCCTTATGCACTAATTTCACAGAGATTCTCCTTCTTGGGGTAGGGATAATTTCCATCGAGACAAGAACCGCAGAAGTTGGATTTCCCCAGCGCTTTCTGGACGTCTTCGATCTTGGTGTAAAAGACTTTCTCGACGTTCAGGCGCTGCTCAATCTGGGCCATCGTCCGGCCGCTGGCCACCAGCTCTGTCTCCGTTGGGAAATCGATCCCGTACTGACAGGGAGAAGTGATGGGAGGACAGGTGCTGGCCAAGTAAACGGCTTTCGCCCCGTGTTCTTTGAGCAGGTCTACGGTCTTCATCGAAGTGGTGCCCCGGACGATGGAATCATCCACCAGCAGGATGGTCTTTCCTTCGACCAGCTCCCGGATCACACTGAACTTCAGGCTCACCGTGAGTGACCTGCGGTCCTGCCCATTCTGGATGAAGCTTCTTTGCACGTAGCGATTTTTGATCAAGGCCTCGCGGTACGGGATGCCGGTGGCCTCGCTTAAAGCAATGGCACTGGAGCGCGAGGTGTCCGGTACCGGAACCACCACATCAATTTTTTCATGAAACCCGTCTTGCATAATCTGCTCCGCCAGTTGCTTGCCCAGCACCAGCCGGGCCTCGTAGACGCTTCTGCCAGAGACCGAACTCTCGGCACCCGCGAAGTAGATCCATTCGAACATGCACGGCAGGTGCTGAGACTGGAGTAGAGATTTTTTTATCAAGGTGCCGTCCGGCCTGATCAGAATGAGCTCGCCCGCCCCCACTTCGCCGATGGTCTGGTACCCGAGGAAATTGAGCACGGAGGTCTCGGAGGCAAAACAATGGCTCAGGCTCCGGTCGGAGTTTCTCTTCACGCCGTAGACCAGTGGTCTGATGCCGTGCCGGTCACGGAAGGCCATCAGTCCTTCACCGCCAACGGTGGCCACCACGGAGTATCCGCCTTCAGCTTTCTCGATGACACTTTTCACCGCGGAGCTGAGTTTCTCGAAAAAATCTTTTTCCGGAGCGAGGGTCAGGTGATGCGCAAGCAGATGAAGGAGAACTTCCAGGTCGTTATCGCTGGTGAAGAAATGTTTGGCGGCGGTGAGCTCTGCTTTCAGGTCCTGGCAGTTCGAGAGGTTCCCGTTGTGGGCCATGGAAACGGCGAAGGGGTAGCTCACCATCATCGGCTGCAGGTCGCTGTCTTTTATTTCCCCGATGGTCGAGTACCTGGTGTGACCGATGGCGACCGTCCCTTGCAGCTTGGCCAGATTTTTTGCGGAGAAGACCGCTGAGACCTGACCCAGGTCTTTGTGCGTGTGAAATTTTGAGCTTTCATATTCGTGAGAAGTGATGCCTGCCGAGTCCTGCCCGCGGTGTTGCAGGATCAACAAGGCCTGGTGGACTTCGCTGCTTGCGATGGAGGTTCCGGTGATACCTACGATTCCACACATCAAAGAACTCCTGGGTTTTTCTTTTTCAGCGTAGGAAAAAAATTTATGTTTGCCAACCACAATAATAAGATGCTCTAATGTTTATTATTAGCTCGGCTTATAATGATGCGTCTCAAGGAGCTTAATTATGCAACACGCAAACAAGGAAGTTATCGGGATCATCGGCGATGGACAACTTGCACTGATGCTAGCCGAAGCACTGATTGACCGGGGGATCGATTTCTTATCTCTCTCGAGTTCGCTCGATTCTTGTATGATGAGGAACTACCCGCAGTTCACCACTCTGGATGAAAAATCTTTTGTCTACTTGTGTTCAACCTTCACACTCGAGAATGAATTCCTGAGCTGCCAAGAATTAACTCTCCTGCTGAAAGAAAAATCGCCCGAACTTTTCCCCGAGCTCGAAAGCTACCGGCACTTCCAAGATAAAATTTCTCAGCGGACATTTTTTGAGGGCCTGGGACTTCCGGCACCGAAGTGGATGGCGCTGCGAGAAGATTCAGATCTCCCAGTCGCCCTGGAAGAGTTCAGCTTCCCGTTCATCCTGAAGTCTTCCCAGGGAGGCTACGACGGCAAAGGCGTGCGGGTGATCGACCACCGGGAAATGTTTGATGAAACACTCAAGAGCTTTGGTTTTCATCAGGGCCAGCAGCTGCTGCTAGAAGAGAAGATCCGCATTTCCTGTGAACTTGCCCAAGGGTTCATCCAGAACCGGTCCGGGGATTGCAGCTTTCTCCCCTTAGTTCACACGGTACAAGAGAACAATGTGTGTAACCTTGTCCTCTACCCCGCCGAGGTCGCAGAAGATGTTAAAGTGAAAATCCAACACATACTTAAGACACTCGCGGATTCCGGTCTGGTGGGAATCTTCAATTTCGAATTCTTCGTCGACCAACAACAGAATGTCTACGTCAACGAGGGAGCACCACGGCCCCACAACTCCCAGCACCTGACCATCGATGCCAGCACTCATTCTCAGTTTGATCTGCTCGCGAGGTACCTCGCCAAAGATGAGAATCTTCCGGCAGAGGTTGCCACAAGAAAATCTGCCATGGTCAATCTGCTGGGAGTCTCCACCGGGAGTGGTTACCAGCTTACCCTCCCTCCAGTCCAAGGACCCGTGAGCATCCGCGCGAAACTCTACGGCAAGGAGAGGTCCCTGCCGGGCAGGAAGATGGGACACGTCACCATCGTGGATGAGCGCGGAGACTGTAACCTCCGGAGCATCGCCAAGGAAATCACCCAAGGGTACTACATATGAACGCACGGATTGCCATCGTCATGGGCAGCGACTCAGACTGGAAGATCATGAGGCCCGCCAAGGATGTCCTGACGCAGTTTGAAGAGTTCCCTCACCTGCAAGTGGTATCGGCCCACCGGACACCGGAAGACCTCAGAACATTCGTGGAGTGGGCAGAGGGCCATGGCATCAAGGCCATCATCGCTGGAGCGGGAGGGGCCGCCCACCTTCCGGGAATGCTCGCTGCCTACACCGTCCTACCGGTCATCGGCGTCCCCATCAATGCCACCGCCCTGAACGGCATGGACAGTCTCTTGTCAATCGTCCAGATGCCCAAGGGGATTCCGGTGGCGACGGTGGCGGTAGATAATTCCACCAATGCGGCACTGCTGGCCCTGAGGATCCTCGCCGTTTCTGATCCTAAGCTGCGGGCGATGCTCGAGCGCTACCGAGAGGACATGAAAACTGAATCGAGAAAAAAAACGGCTAACCTGATCTAGACCATCGAGGTACCCATGGATACGAGCTTTGAAGTTGAGACGTCGGGCACTAGAATTATTTCCTCCAGACCGGTGGTCGAAAACCTTAAGAAAGACCTTCTCCGCAGGTGCGCGAGTTTGAAAACTGCGGGGATCATCCCTAGCATGAGTGTGGTCCTGGTCGGAAAAAATCCGGCGTCTCTGGCCTACATCCGCAATAAAAAAAAGTTGTGCGAGGAAGTCGGGGCCCGATTTCAGCTGGAGCAGTTGGAACCGGATGTCACCAAGGCCGAGTTCCTTCGGCTCCTGGCAGATCTCAACCACAACCCGTCTATCCATGGGATCATCATCCAGCTTCCGGTGAGTGAACAATTAAGAACTCTCGATCTCCCGCACCTGGTGACCCCGGCCAAAGACATCGACGGATTTCATAGTGCGAACTACCGCAAGCTCTACGAAGGGTCAGGCCACCTGGGAGACCTCCTCCCTTGCACTCCCAAAGGAATCGTCAGTCTCCTCCAGCATTACGATTACACTCTCCCGGGCAAGCACGTGGTGATCGTCGGCAGAAGTCTCATCGTCGGAAAGCCGTTGGGGCTACTGCTCACGAACCTCGGAGCGACGGTCACCCTCGCCCATTCTCAGACCAGGGACCTGCGGGACCTCACCCGTGTCGCGGACATCGTGGTGACAGCTATCGGCAGAGCAAAGTTTTTCGATTTCTCTTTCTTTAATCCCGGGCGTAGGACGGTGGTGATCGATGTGGGGATGAACGAACTCCAGGGTAAGCTCGTCGGAGACGTGGACGCAGAGTCCGTCAACAACGCCGTGGCCGCCCTATCACCGGTGCCGGGAGGCGTGGGCCCGATGACCGTCGTTTCTCTGATCGATAACCTGATCACCGCCGCAGAAGCCTCGGCGCAGCTTCGCCACTAACCATCATCGAAGACTGAGCCGCAGCCGAACCTTTCAATTTCTGACATTCAGTAGAAATCTTTCAAACGGTACTGCGAAGAGAAGTCGGCCTTCTTCCTATTTGGCATCCCCGGTGGGCTACTCTGGAAGAAGGCCTGCCTCACCAGGGCCAAGAAACAGTACGATTCCTGCCGACCTCAACATGAGGAGCGGCGATAGTTTTATGCCTTAATTAGTTGGCGATTCTGGGTAAATTTCGAATAATGACCTGATTTTTTTGCCGATAATCCTTCGATTTTGATTAAGCCCAGAACTGGTATAAAATCTGATCCATGAAAAACACAATCAAGCTTTTTGGTAATCTCTCCCTGTTCGCCCTCCTCTTCCAGGCCTGTAACCAGTCCACGGACTTCGCACCCTACAAAGATGATCAGGTTTACTCTCACTTCCTGATCGCGGCGGACCAGACAAATTCGACCCTCACTCCCTTCGGTATTAGAACCAAGGGCGCGGCCGGATCACTCAAGGTCATCCCGGACAGCACGGTCTCCGCGGCCGGGGCTTACGTGGTGAGTGCCACGCCCGATGGGAAGATCATCCTGTCTGCCGGATCGAGGAATAGCTACGGATACATCGAGAGTTTCTCTATTAATAAATCCACAGGAAGGCTGACCTCCGTGGGCCAGGTCCAGGTCCCAAGGGCCTCGACGGACCTCCCGACCAACCTTTCCTTTATCACCATTCATCCTAACAGTAAGTACGCCTACGTCACCGACGGGCGCAGTGATGCGGCCGGGAACTTCGCTCCAGGAAAAATCCATATCCTGAAGATCGAAGCCTCCGGGGCCATCTCCCACATCGGAGCAGAGACCAGTAACAACCTTGACTGGCCAATGGGTATCGCCATCCACCCGGATGGGAAATACGCCTACGTTTCCAACTACGCTCCAGGGCGAGCGGTGGATAACAAAATCTCTGCCTATGAAATTGACGACGAGACCGGGGCCCTTACGGAACTCAGCTTCTCGCCCATCACCGCCACCACCACCAAGAGCCCCAGGAACCTGACGATCAGCGCTTCCGGCGAACACCTGTACGTGGTCGATGAGTACAACGATCCCACTCACATTTCCTCATTCACCATTGGCGCCGATGGCTCCCTTACCTCCCAAGGCTTCGTCTCTCCTGACTCGGGAACTCTCGGAGCGGCCGTGGCCATCGACCCGGATGACCGGATTGGTTTTTTCACCAACCGCACCGACAACACTCTTCTCTCTTTCCCGGTGAACACCGGAAGCACCAGCCTTCAGATCAGCTCTACTATCGGCTCGCAGGGTATCCAGCCGGTAACAGTCTTCGCCCATCCGTCTCTCAATTATGTCTACGTGGGGCACCAAGCCTCTGGCCATATCTCGGCGTTCAGCTACAACCCGACCTCGGGAGCTCTCGCTAACCTCTACGCCGACGCAAGCGGAGAGAAAAACTCTCCCACCGGCACTCCTCTGGTACTCCCGGGCGTGAATGCGAAGTCTTCGTTCATCACCATCGTGACCTTGCCGAAGTAATCTCCGTTGCCTTCCGACCTGATGCGGGACACTGACAAATGTGCCCTCGACTGGATGAAACTGGTTGAGGGAGAAAGTGGTCGAGTCCGAGACGGTGATATCTATCCAATGCTGAAGAGATGGGTCGCTCAATATTCTCCTAAAAACATTCTTGAAGTCGGCTGCGGCCAGGGCGTGTGCTGTGAGCGGTTGGAATATCCTCGAGGTAAGTACACGGGGATCGACTGCGACCCTCGGCTGATTGCGCGGGCAGAAGAATTGTATCCCGCTGTGGGCAGGAAGTTCATCGTGGGCGATGCCTGTGCGCTGCCGGTGGCGGATTCTTCGTTCGAAGCCGTCTTCACCATTTCTGTCTGGCACCTGCTGGAAGACCTGGGGAAAGCGGCCGCTGAGCTTCACCGGATCCTGGTGGAGGGAGGACAGTTTTTCATCATCACCGCTAACCCTGCTGCCTACCCGTACTGGAAAGACAGCTACTCAGAAGTTAAAATAGATGGGCAGCGCTTGGAAGGTCGCAGACCTTGCTTCGACGGATCGTTGATCGATGAAGTTTTGTATCTGCATCCGCTGGAGCAGATCACGGCAGCGCTGCTGAGCGCCGGTTTTCGCATGACTGAGGTGAAAACATTCCGAAGCTCACAGAAGTTTCCGGGGACAGATGTCTTTCTATCTATCCAGGGGGAAAAGTGATCAACTTACTGTTGCGAACCTCGCCTGTGATTACCGAAAGTTTCAATGGACCTCTGCTGGTTATGGTTTCGGCAGAGGATGCGCATGTTGGCCGGTGACCGGTTACCACCAAGAGCATAGGGTTTAATGTGATCGAACTCCAAGTAGCGCCGTTCTTCGCAACGCTTACCTTCTGCATGAACATGCTCGCAGCGGTTCCTAGAACGTTCTAGAATTTGACGTTTGGTAGAGACTGGGATGTAGCGAGTTTTTTTTGCTGAGTCGGTCTTTGTATGTCTGTGAGTTTTAGTAAGCTCAAGCTCCCTGATCTTTTCATCTACGAGCGCTTCGAAGATCTCTAGCTCCGAGGTGTCTGACCAGATCTCCTGAAGTTTTTTGATTTTATCAAGCAGCCGTTCGTGTAGGATGATCTTCTTTTCCTTAGGCGCGTCTGGTTTAAATTCTTGTCTTAGTTTTCTGCTGGGAAGCTCCTCGGCTTTCTTGATGCAGTTTTTCATTTCCTGCGAATCAAGCTTAATCGCAGTATTCTGCAAGTGACTCTGAAGGATCGATGCATTGCAGAGGCTCATCATGCCTGACTCGATCTTCACCTCGACTTCTGGCATGGACCTGACAAGTCTCATCGCCTGGATCCGGGTCCAGGCCTCGGATTCAGAATACCCAAGCTCGTGCATGACGTACTTGTGAAGCGTCGAGTGACCAAAGTCCAGGAACAGCTTCCGGAAGCCCACTTCAGAGAGAAACTTTAATAGCACAACTGTGGCAGCTTTTTCAGTCTTCGAGGCATTAACTGTTTCACTGTGAAGTTTTGTGTTCGATAGATGGGTGTACATAAGTTCTCCGGCGCTGGATAAAGTTTCAGGTTCAGGAAGTTCTCCCGGATGCCTGAGCTCAATCTATCACAGTTTTTGTGGAGTCAATTCGACCGACGAGGTCTAACCAGGTGTTGAGTTCAGTGGAAAGACGACTCCGGCTCCGGAGAGAACGAACAACACTCAACCAGGATCTCTCAGGTTGAATAGGCCATGAAGGACAAGGTCTTTTGGGCGCCGAGGGTAGTGCTGAGAAGTTAGCCGAATCTGTAAAAAACACAAAATATTTCTTAATAAAAAATAATTTAAACTTGAAAATGATGTCGGCTGCTGACAAGTTTCCAACCAGGGAAAAGACACGGACTGTAGATTCTGGTTAAATGACTAAGGGCCTACCCACAACCGTCCATAAGGTAATTCAAGTGGAGCAAAGCTGGAGAATCCCTATATGAAGCTTCTAATTCTTAGTTTTCTAATCACATCCTCTACGTCACTGCTTCACTGGCATGCGCTGACCATGGTGATGGTTTGATGTTTTTGCCACAGTACCAAAGAAATTGGCGAAATCAGTCAGACGACTTTTGATGATGTGTTAATTAAGATTCAAAGTACCTGGACCAACCCTCACCTTCGCTAATAAGCGTTAAGTTTCAACATGGATTTGTGTTGAAACATTTTCAATGATTTCAAGTTAGACAAGCTCTAAAATCATTTTACGTAAGGTGTGATCCTGATCTTGAGTAGTGACGAAGAAACTTTGTCACTGGTGGATTCTTCAGCACCGCAAGCATCACCAGCGTTCAGACCAAGGCCCTTGGGGATTATTTTCCAACTTCTAGCAAGTGGACTAGAGACACATTTGATTTGCGTCGATATTTGTCAGCGTTTCGATACAAGGATTGATTTTTTACCTAGAGGTTTCCAGTTAGCACGTTGAGATCCGCCGTAGTTCCTTTGAATTCACAACTTAAGGTACCAGCGGAAGTCCCATAAAACATTCTTTTCTTAGAAGATAATGGCTGCCCTAAAGAGATTGCGCCTGATTCAGTTAAAAGAGTAAAAGCATTCTTAACATTGACCTTAGGGTATAATTCTTCCATGTCATCGGCCATCTTCATTTCTTTAATATATCGTTTGTCAGTTTCTTTAAATGGTGGCGCTTGTCCACCGTACTTCAAGTAAAGGCCCGAGCCATTAAATATGCCAATCTGAATTCTTGCTAGGTTTTCTGGAGATACTTCACTTCTCTCTGCTGTCAGATTTTCTCCAGATTGGATTATATAATCACCAGTCGAAGATAAGATGATTTGAGACCTTATAAAAGCATGCCCATCATCTCGTTGACACGTGAAGAGTACCTTTCCTTCTTCTGCCTGGGCTAAAGAACTTAATGCGAAGAGAAGAGAAAGTCCGAAAAGCGCTCTCATGGTTCATCCTTAACAAATGGTTTCTTCGTTCATGATCGCAGAAACAGGCAAACTTCACAGGCGGTAGAAATATTTTATAGTGAGGTGATCATCTTTTTAACAGTGGCCAAGTGGCAGAAATCCCTAACCTTTTTACACTGTCCCAACATTCACAGCTCATTGTGAGGTACCCTCCAGCAGCTTAAACTTTAAAACATCAGCGAGAATGCCATGAGACTCATCAGAAACTGTCTCTTTACCTTCAATGCCTTGCTGGCCCTTCCCGTGCTAGCTTCGCAGATCACCTCCGCGACTTGTGACAGCTTCATGAAAGAAGGTTTCCTTCGTGGCAATGAGAAAGGCACCTTCTTCTTCACCGCGGATCCTCTAAAAATTTCTGTTCTGGTAGGTGGTGAAGAGATTATTATCAATGACCCTAAGAACAGATGCACTCTCCCCATTGATACCCAGTTTTCTTCAAAGTATTTTCTAAGTACCACCGGCTGGAGCAACTTCTATTTTTATTCTCAATCTTCCTCCGTCACACACTACGACGGCGGGGCCCTCGCACTCCGCAACTCAGCAGGTGGGTTCACCTGCCGGTTCCTGGAATCGACGATAAAGCTTTCCAACTGCGTGATAAAATAATTCTCTAGCGACGTTCTAGAAAAAACCCAACCCTCAGACCTCGAGGATCTCCCCCCAGTTGGTGGTGAACCTCCTCGACTTATAATCCGAACGAAGCTTCCACGTCTGGTTCAACCCGCAGGCCGCACTCTTCACCGTCAGCGGTCCGAAGCGCTTATTGATCAGGTCCACCACCAGGCTCAGCTTCTCGTTGTCCACCGTGTCCGGGTTGAACAGGTCGAGCTGGGTCTCGCTGCGGGGAACGATGTGGTTCAGGATCACGCCGCCTTTCTTGTAGGCGAAGCCCAGGCGGAAGATGTTCTCCAGGATCCCGTGGGCGGCCTTGATGATCTTCACCGTGTCCGAGGTTCCGCTCATGAAGAGGTGCGTGCCCACGCCGTAGTACTGTTCGATTTCCTTGAAGCTGTTGGTGTGGATGAAGACCATCAGACTGGCGCACACGCTGTCCTGGGCCCGCAGTTTCTCACAGGCCTTGGTGCAGAAAGTGGCGATGGCCTCCTTGAGGTCCGTCTTGTCGTAGACGTCGCTGCCGAAGCTTCGGGTGTTGGCGATGTTCTTCTTGTCCTCCACCGCTTCCATCGGGAGGCAGCTCACTCCGCGCAGCTCTTCCTGCACCTCCCGGCCGGTCTTGGTCAGGAGCTTCTGGATGAGAGTTTCATTCTTATAAACCTTGAACTCGTAGGCGGTGTTGATCCCCAGCATCTGCAGCTTACGGGCGGAAGCCGAGCCGATGCCCCAGATGTCCCGCACGGGGAACTTCCTGAGCACCTCGTCGATGTCTTTCTCCGTGGTCATGAGCCACACACCGGAGTGCTTCTTGGCCATCTTGTTGGCGACCTTGGAGAGGACCTTGGTGGTGGAGATCCCGACACCCACCGGGATGCCCGTCTGTCGCAGAAGGTCCCGGCGGATCTCCTGGCCATACTTATAGAGATCGTAGTTGCCGAAGCCCTCGAGAGAGAGGAATGCTTCGTCCACCGAGTAGACCTCCAGGTCCGGAGTGTAATTGCCGAGGATCTTCATCACCCGCTTGGACATGTCATCGTAGAGAGTGTAGTTGGAGGAAAAAACGGCGACGTTATGTTTCTTGATCCGCTCCTGGAGCTTGAAGAAGGGCTCGCACATCTGGCCGAAGCCGATCGCCTTGGCCTCCTTGGTGAAGGCGATGGCACAGCCGTCGTTGTTGGAGAGGACGATGGTCGGACGCCGGCGCGCCTCCGGGTGGAAGACGCGCTCACAGGAACAGTAGAAAGAATTACAGTCGACCAGGCCGTAGATCTTCACTGGCCTACCCCTTTCCTTCTTCTGCGGAACTGGGTGTCGATCACTCCCCAGATGTAGTCGTCCTCCGACTCCGGGTCCCCCAGCACTTTGTTAAAGGGCAGCAGAAAATCTTTCCCGCCCCGCTTGACGTAGACACCGATGACAAAATTATCGGAGACCACGGCGATCACCAGGTCTCCCTGCAGAGGTGTAACGGAGCGGTCGACCAGCAACAGGTCGCCCTTGAAGAGGTTTAAGAATGTGGAATCGGACTTGACCCGGATGAAGAACATCGCCGGAGGGTTGGTGAGAAATTTCTTATCGAGAGAGAGGACATCTTCGGCGTACTCGGCGCACGGACTCTGAAAACCTGTCATCTTCTGAATTTCTGGCACATTACCCTCCTGGAAGTGTGATCCACTATATACGTACATTTTCCGTATTTTCAACAATATTTCAAGAGGGAAAAATTGCCGTCGAGTTATCAAGGGGCTAAAAGAGTGTGTTAAAACGAATTTTATTTACGGAAATGTTACGGACACAGGAAAACCCAGAGTTAGCCGTCCTCTGGGTTTATCAACAGAAACTTATTTTTTTAAAGTGCAGGTGATCTGGGAGACAGATACTCCCAGTTGGTCTCACCAGTGCTCATGAAGATAATTAAACCCCGCCTCGCTATTCCTCGGCATCAGCAGCTCCACCGGGATCTGTGCTGAACGACCGGCCAGACGCTCGAACTCCAGCACGTCGTGGGAACAGAAAATTTCGACCTCGGAAGAATGACTCTTCTTCAGGTCCCGCAGGCGCTCTTGGTTCCACACGCGGCTCTTGTGGTCCTTGTCCATCATGTTCTGGTAGAACATCAGGCCCGGAGTGCAGCAAGGTTTTTCGACGTTCATCTCCCCGTGGTGGAAGTAAGCGTCTCCGGTGTTGAAGAGCCACTGCTTCCCGGTGTTGACGGCGACCCCCGCGTGGCCCAGGGTGTGGCCAATGAGTGGGATGAGGGCAATCTCAGGCGGTAGCCCGTTAAGAGTCTGGACCTTTCCGAACCCGAACCACGTATCGCCTTCACCCGGGTCGTAGACCTGCCAGTTGTTCTTGGTCGACCACTGCTGGGGCCGGTACCTTTGACGGTCAAGCCAGGTCTTCTGCATGAGTGCCGAGTCTCTCTCAGACCGCAGCATGTGCACCGTCGCCCAGGGAAAATCATCCAGTCCGCCGGCGTGGTCGTAGTCCAGGTGGGTAAGGATGATGTGCCGGACGTCTTGTGGGTCGAACCCCAGGTTCTGGATCTGGCGGAAGGCGGTGAGCTCTTCTTTGAAGTCCGGGTCGTTCAACCGCAGGAAAAACTCACTCAATCTGGAATGTGGATCGGCCACGTCTTTCAAACCGTGGCCCGTGTCGATCAGCAACAGTCCGTCGGATGTTTCCACCAACTGACAATGGCTGGTAAGATGCCCGCGTTCAAAAATCGACTCGGGCCCGTCATCCATCAGTTTGCCGCCGAGGGGACAGGAAGAAATACAATTGAGATGATGAACGTGCATGAGGTACCTCCAGGTAGCTAAACTGTATGACTGCAAAAATACTTCTGTCATGGCACGAGACATCCTGAGTAGATCTGGATGGAATGCTTAAGGATGAATTATGATGAAGGTAGAAGAAGACCGTGCTAGTGGCAGCACGGTCCAGGTAAAAAAATTACTTGGCGTTCGGATAGCGGCAGCGGAGGTTACGGATTCTTACGTTACCGAGGTTTTCAGAAACCAACACACCGTCGTAGAACGAGCCCCAACGAGGTCCGTTGTCTGGCCAAAACGTGACCCGCAGGCTCATCCCGTCGCCGTCGTAGCTATAGTCATAAGAGCCAAAGCTGCCGCCTCTCACCTGGTAGCCAGAGAGAGCGCCGTCGTAGTGGATTTCTGCCGGCACGAAGTCAAACTGCCCGCCGAAGTTCTGTTCGACGTTAACTTTGACCTGAGCTCCGTTGTACTTGCCAGTGCACTCGACTTCATACGGGAAGGCGAAGGCGCTGGTGACGAAAAAAAGACTTAAAAAAAGGACTGATAGTTTCATGGTGCCTCACTTGCTGTTGGTCATTCTTGGGATAAGCTCAGCAACTATACAAGGTCAGAAGACCTTCGCCAAGACGCGGCTTAAACGCTGGGATTGCTGTGGATCAAGCACCCTTAGACCCAAAAATTTTGTGGTCCGCAGAAAATCGACCAGGGCCAATGACCAGGAATAGCAGGAAGACCAACAGGTAAACAGCACCGAGTTCGAAGGCCGCCCCGCCGGTTGGATGCACGAAGGGGTCACCCAGCAGGAAAGCGTGCATGAAGACCGCGACGGCCATGGTGATCACCAGACCCAGGGCCGCCAGGTGAGTGAAGAGACCGATGATCAGTGCGATGCCACCGAAGAACTCCGCCACCGCCGCCAGGGCGAGGAAGACTCCCGGGATCGCAGCGTCCGGTCCCATCCAGCCCATGGGGTTCTGGATCTTGCCCCACCCGTGGAGGATGAAGGCGTACCCGCAGACGATCCGGAGCAAGAGCAGCACCAAGTCCACCTCACCGGCATGGGCCCGGACAGAAAAAAATTTTTTCATCATGTTTTAATCCTTTTTGTGTGATCATGAATAGACTGCTACACCTAGGCCATCATTGCAAGAGGTCCCCCATGCTGAAACGAATCGCTCTCATCTCCCACGACAATCTAAAGGATCAAATGGTCGAATGGTGCCGGGACCACAAAAGAAAGCTCGAAGTGTGTGATCTGTTTGCGACAGGGACGACGGGGGCGAGGATCGGCAAGGAAGTCGGTCTCACTCTGACCTGTTTCAAGAGTGGCCCTCTAGGCGGCGACCAGCAGATCGGGGCGGCCATAGCCGAGGGCCGCATCGACGCTGTGATTTTTTTCTGGGATCCGCTGGCCCCGCACCCGCACGACGTGGACGTCAAGGCCCTGCTCCGCATCGCCGCGGTTTACAACATCCCTATGGCCTGTAACCCGGCCACGGCAGACTTGATCATACGGTCGATGTGAGTTCCTGTTCGGTCGGAAGGACCATCTTAGTTTCCAAACAACCTCCTAGCGTCAATTATACCGAAGTGACCTTGAGACCAATGATTGAAATAAGTAACAGTAGCAAGAAGAATATTCGCCAAGCAGTAATGGCTTCGTTAAACAGAATTATTCCGAAGATACTGGCCCCAAGAGCTCCGATCCCCACCCAAACGGCATAAGCAGTTCCAATAGGCAGTGTCTGAACGGCCTTGGATAACAGAACCATGCTAAGTATCAGGGTCACGATCGTGAAAACGCTGGCCATTGGCTCGGTGAACCCTCGCGAGTACCGAAGCCCGATGGCCCAGCAGGTTTCTAACAGCCCGGCAATGACCAGCAAAACCCAGGCGGAGAAAACGGAGATCAAATACTCAAGTCAGATTCTGGAGTGACTTCGTTTATGCGATCTTGGTCCACGCTGAAGTCCAGTTCTTTAACAACATCGTCTTCGCCCAAGAACTCCACATCTTCGACGTTGCTTTCGTCGAATGAGTAAGAATCATCCTGCATGGAAGCCAGCTCAGTTTCGATCACCGAAGTTTCCGGATTTGTTTCACTGCCATTAATTCCCATATCATAACTCATAGACACTCCTCTAAAGTGATAACCACTTATTTGACCAAAGCATGAACGGTGCCAAAATTAGCGTGAATTAAGTTATTGAAATCTTGAAAAATGTTCCGGGATTCACAGAGCAAAATGCCTCACGGACTCACTCCACCGGAACGGCCTGTGCAAAGAAACTGACGACCTCCCGGGAGTTGAAGAGCCAGGTCAGGACGATGGTCGGTAGGTGGTCGAAGTTGTAGACGATAAGTTTCTGCGGCTTCCATAAAGATCTCAGCCGCTCTTGATTCGCCGTCGGAACCACATGGTCCTGCTCCCCGATGACCAGGCCGAGCTTTTTCCCAGAGTTCGACAGGTCCCCGGGTTCGAGCTCAATGACTTTCTCGAGGGCCGTGACATATTCTTGCTTATTTTTGAATCCGTATTTCTTCTGCCGGTGCTCCCAAGCATTTCTCATCGCCTGTTGAGTGGAATAGGCAATGATGCCCGGGACGTGGGCCCCACCGGTGATGATGAAAGCTGTGCTGATCCGTGGCAGCTGACTGGCGGCGATGGCAGCGTGGATTCCTCCGACGCTCGTCCCGAGGATGCCGATGAAGTCCCCAGGCGGGAAGGAATTCACCACGACTCTGATCGCGCGGTTGGCCCGGGCGTAGAAGCGGGTGTGGATCTCGAGCTCGAGGTTGAACTCGTCGTCACCGCTCCAGTTGCTTAAGATGTGGGCGGAGAGGCCCGCGGCGCAGAGGCTTCGAGCGTAGCTCCGGTCGAGGACGTTAGTACCTCCGGTTGGTGGAACGATGATGACGTGGCCCCGGTGGGTCTGGGGGATGTAGCTCTGAACCTGGGCCACGAAGTCGCTCGAGCGGATATCTCGTTTGGTCCTGAAGCAATCTGCGGAAAATGCCATGTTGAAATTTAGCAGACTGAAAATGATAAAAGCGGTGACCTTCATGCAACGATTGTATCACGATTTCAATCCGTTAAACTGTCTAAATGATGACACCCCTATCATTTTGTAGTGTTCGGCCCTCTTGGGTCCTTGGACAGTTTAGGATGTACCGATTAACAAAGTTATTTTTGAGGTCAATATGCTTAAGCTGTTCTTCCTTCTGACTCTAGCAATGGCCTTTCCGGTGCTGGCAGAAGCTGCAAATAAAACTCCCGTGGACCTCAAAGTGTTCATCAGCGTGGGCAAGACTGACGGAAGCATCCCGAGCAGAGAGTGGGCGACGCAAAAGTGCGTGGAACTGCATAACCTGCTGCTGTTATCTTCAAAGGCTCAGCTGGAAAGCAAATGTGACTTGGCCGACCGGTCCGATTCCTTCGAACTGGGAATCGACGTCGCTCGTAGACAGGGTAAGTACACTCTTCACGTGAAGCTCCTGGAGGGCCGCGACTCCAGCTGGGTGGTGACCATTGAGAATTTGAAGAAGAGCTGCGACACTGATTTCACCCAGACCACCACCGTCCTGGCCGGCTCCCATGGCCCTCTAAGAAAAACCATCTCAGAGTCCCAGCGCAAGACCGCTCTCCAAAGTTACCTGCAGAGATTCTTCAACTACCATCAGAACGTCGGGGCCCTGAAGGAAATGTTCCTGCAGGAACTCGCAAGCGAGATCGGTGCGACCGTTGAGGTCCAGGACCGTGGCGGGAAGAAAGTATTTCTATCTCGCTCGACCGGAGAAGTGCTCACATCGGAAGAAGCCTACAAGAAGTTTGTGGGAGAGAAACCGGAGAATAAAAAATTCATGCGCACCGTCCTTGAGATCGGAGCGATCCTCGGACTCGGGACTCTCGTCTACGAAAAAGGCGCCTTCGGCCCGGCGGAGCCGGAGCAGGAAAGCTACCGCAAGGCCCTCAAGTACAAGCTCACCGGAACGGAGTGGATAAGGTTTGAAGATAACTCCCAGGCGATGAACTTCCTCAACCACCCCCTCAGCGGGGCCGTCTACCACCAGATCGCCCGCTCCAATGGATACGGGAAAGTCGCCTCTCTGCTGTTTGGTTTCACCGCATCTCTGATGTGGGAGTACGGCGCGGAGATGCGGGAAGTTGCCTCGCTCAATGACATGATCGTCACCCCCGCTACCGGGTTCATCCTGGGCGAAGTGGGGTATAAATTTTCTGAGTTCTTATCCCGGGGCGACGGCTCAAAGGGCAAGCGTCTGCTGGCGGCCGTGATGAGCCCCGCTTCGTGGTTTAACCGAAAAATTGATTCAGAGAAGGCCCAGCAGGCAGCTGCCCTCGACTCTTTAGGATTTCCGGCGGACGTCTGGCACCAGTTCAAGCTCTCCATCGGTGCGACCGCTCAGAAAGAAGCCTGGGTGGAACTCGAAGGCAAACTCATCGATGTAAAAGGATACGCGCAAGAAGGCAAGTCCCGGGGCTGGCTCACGGATTCACCACTGGTGGCCGCGAAACTTGAAACCATCATTGGCAAGGAGGGACTCAAGCGTTTGGACCTCTACGGGAAGCTGGTGTACTCGGCGTACCACAAGAAAAACATCCAGAGCGACAGCGACGGGAACCTCAAAGGCTACGAATTCCTCATCGGGCCTGCCGCTGATTATAACTACGTGATGTCCGAAACAGGAAAGGGCATCAAGGACGTCGTCGGGAAGGTCGGGATCCTGGGAAGTTCCATGGACCTGACGTACTTCCTACCGAACAAAACAGTCCTGAAGATGGTGGTTGATATGTACGGCGACTTCGCCATGGTCAGGTCGCTGGCCATTGATCAGCACTCGAGTGAGTTCGGATTGGAGGGTGCGAAAGGTGTACTGAAAAAGCGCCAGGCCTACTACGCCTTAGGGCTCTCGACCAACGCTGAGACCACTGTGAGCAAGGGCCGCTTCGAAGCGGGAGGTTCTTACCGTCGCAGCAGCTACGATTCCATCGAAGGGCTGGACATCGCCCAGGCGAGTGCCGACTCCGGAATGCACCCCCGGCCACCGGTGACCGATGATTTCAACCTGAAAGACAAGCGCACGGATTCGAAGCTGTGGTTGAGCTTCACACCGATCAAAGACCGGTTGAAGCTCACTCTGGGGTACCGCGACCTTGGATACTGGGGAAAGATTAAGAGCACTGAGGTGACAAGTCACCAGGCCGGGTTGTTTGGAAAGATTACCTTAGGGTTTTAATAAATAAAAAAAGCCCCCTTCCTGAGTTGCTCAAGAAGGGGGCCCGAGGTTTCGCTGCTACCTAGCGACAACTTCTTGTTCGGATGTGGTAGATGAGACCAGCGTTGATGTCCGCGGAATCCACGGTGGCCAGGGCGTCCTGGTGGGTGGAGTTCTTGACCAGCATGCTGGCGTTGACCCGCAGGTTCACGTCAGCTCCGCACGGTGACCAGACCGCGGCCTGTACTCCCAGCTGGTTACTAAACATGTAATCCTGGTCCATTCTGCCTCTGAAATCTTTTACGAACTGAGGCCCTCTCATCCCGGCGAAGAAATACTCGGCCTGGAAACGGGCAGACGTTGAAGAAGACGGAAGAGAAACAAATCCCCGGTAGTCCACGGCGATCACTGACATGCTGAAGCCTCCCGGGACGTGGACGGAGACACCGATGTTACAACTCTTCCGGTCGATGGTCTTCCCGGACGCAGGGCCCGCCTCGGAGATGAATTGGTCGAAGATGATCGAAAGAGCTTTCCCATCGGGAGTCACGGTAGCAGAGGCGGTGCCGGACGGGCAGCCGTTACCGCCGTAGATGGGTTCACTCAGGCTGATGTCCTGTGCGAAAGCCGTCACAGTTCCTAAGACGAGAGTGACAGTGGAGATTTTCTTGATGAGCTTTAGCATGCAGGTGCTCCTTTGAAGCGTTGGTTTAAGGTCCCGGCGTTGTAGCCGTCGTGACCTCGTTGGTTCCTGCTTCAAACGTACACAGCAGAGGTTTGCTTTGAAAACAGTGAAAATGCCTGTGGGTAGAGTTTGTCGCCCACCTGGTTCATTGCGATTTTCCTGATAGACCAGGTGGGCGACAAAGGTTTCATCCTCTGGCATTAGACTTCTCAATCCACCACCGTTAAGGCTACTTAAGAGGAAAGGAGATCTTATGAAATCCAAAATCCTCACTCTGTCTTTTATGCTTCTCTCTATGAATGCTTTTTCCCAAATCCAGTTCCAGGATTTTTCCTACTTCGGCAACGGCTGCGCGGACGGAACGGTCTCAAGCACGGTCACGCCTGACGGCAGTACCCTCTCCATCCTTTTCGACGAGTTCCGCATCGAAGTGCCGCACACCGAAACCGCCAGTGGGGGCAGGACCATCCCTGGCCGCCGGCGCGGCGAACACCAGTCTCCACCACACATCAACCAGAAGAAGTGCAACCTGGTGTTCACCGCTGCCATTCCCCTCGGCAGTAAGGTCGAATCCCTCGAGATCAGCCTGCAGGCAAGAGGAGCTACCATCCTCGATCCTGGGATCCGAGGACAGTTCACGACCCTGCTACTGGGATACGACGGACTGGCCCGGTCCAACGGAAAGATCACTCCGGTGATTCAGAAACTTTGGAACTCCAGCGCCGGCGCGGTGGATGACAGCTGGAACGCTTCCCCTGTGATGAACATTCCTCTCAACTCCGGTTGCTCAGCGGGTGCAGGCAAGACCATCAGCTTCCAACTCCGCAATGACATGAACGCAGAGATCCTGGACCAGGATCTCACTCGCCATGGGCTCATCACCGTGGACTCCGCGGACATGTCTGGGATGCTTAAGTTTACCCTGCGGACCAGGCCCTGCGGCAATCCGCACACTGGGGGCAATTTGCCACCACGCAGGCCACGCCAGCGGCCCTAAACTGCTAAAAGCTTTCTTCGGACCCATATTACTATGACATCAGAACCTCCTTTGGTAAAAAAACTGAAGGAGGTTCAATGGAAATACAGCATGAAAATGAACTCATCCAAAGTCTCCAGTGTATGATCTCTGCGTATTTAGATAAAAACGGCCAGCTCACCCTGAACGCCCTGGCACAGAGATCGAACGTCCCGGTCACCACCTTGCGACGGCTGATGAGTGGCCAGCAGAAAAATGAAATTGCTCCGCACTCAGTGCTAAACCTGGTGAGCTACGTGCTGAGAGAGAAAAATCTCCAGGCCCTGCTGGGCAAGCTCGATTCCAGCGTCGCGGAGTTTCTGAGGAAACACTTTGGGAACTTCATCTTCTCCAGTGAAACCCGCCAGTATAACTGTGACCTCAATTCTGAACTCAAAGACCAGACGAAGTACTTGATCTATAAACTCTCCGCCAATCATAACGGCACGGACCTGATGACCATCGTGGAAAACTTCGGTGCTCACGGGAAAAAGAAAGCCGAAGAGATGATCGCCGCCGGTCTGCTGCTGGAAAACTATGGCCGCCTCCACGCCGGAGAAAAAAACTTCTCTCTGGACCTCGGCGTCGCCGCTGAGCACTTGCCTGCACTGGTGCGATTCTACAAACCGGACACAATCGCGGAAGGCAAGAACTCTTTTTTTAGCATGAGCGAAGCTCTGACGATGGAGGCGATCGTGGAAATTAAAAAGATCCAACGGGACTGCGTTGAAAAAATGCACGCAATGATGAACCGCCCGGAGAGCTTAGGAACTGTCCCCTATTTTACCATCAATCTCTCAGAAACACTTCTTTCTGAAACCACCCCAGGAGACCTCCAATGAAAACTGTTTTCTTTCTTCTGACCTTGCTTCTTTCCTTCCAGTCGTTCGCGCTGACCAGAACGGAGATCGACCAGCTGCTGGCAAAGAAGAAGACTTCCTTGCCGAAGCTCGAGACCCAAGGTGCCAAGCTCCTGCCGGGAGAAGTGACGGGCCACGGGAAGTCAGTGTCATTCTCTAAAGTGGCCGTGCTCCTGACCGACCGGGAGGCCATCCTTAAATCTGAGATCGAATCAGTGGAGTTCGATGGTGTACACAATCTTGAGAATATCCAGACCATCCGGTTTAACGGGCAGTACATTTCAAGAGAAGATGTGAAAGCGACTATCATCCTAGGTCAGTAACAATACTTAATGCGGCCCCACTCCCTCGAGTGGGGCCTTCACTATCACTTCGACCCAGCGCAGGTGGATGTGACTTGCACCATACAAATCATTATACAAGCCAATACCTGACGACATAAACTAAGGCCCATGAGCACTCACCAAGACCAGTTCGAGCAGCATCTCCTGAGTTCACGAAAACTCCATGTCCAGCAGGTGTGGGAAGGCTTCGAGATCGTGCTGGGCTGGGAGTCCAGGAATAAGTACCGGATCTTGGATGATGACCTCAGACCTGTGGCCTTCGCGGCGGAGCAGTCACAGGGGTTTGTGTCATCCATCCTCCGCCAGTTCCTTGGCCACTGGCGGTCATTCCGGATCGCCATCTTCGATGAGAACCGGCAGAAAATTTATGACCTGGACTTTCCCTTCCGCTGGTTTTTTAAAACCCTCATCCTGCGAGACATGGACGGCCGCCAGCTGGGTCACCTCCAAGAGAAGTGGGCCTTCTTCAGAAAAAAATTCGACGTCTACGATAAGCACGGAAAGATCATCGCCCGGATCAACAGCTCGTTCTTCAAATTCTGGACCTTCGAGTTTACCTCTGCCGGTCAAAGTCTAGGAGTGATCCAGAAGAAATGGGCCGGAGTGTTGGGTGAATTCTTCACTGACAAAGACAACTTCATTGTCTCCTTCAATGACCCTAACCTCGGCGCCGAGACCCGGGCGATGATGCTGGCCACCTGCTTGATGGTTGACATCATCTACTTCGAAGACAATCAGGGAAAGAAAGGTGTCTTGAACCTTTTTGACTAAACCTTCCAAGGACTAAAGTGTGAGACATTTTTTCTACTACGCTCTGATCCCGGTCTACGCGATCACCTTCAGCCTCGCCTTCATCCTGAGCCCTGTCTTCTACTCTCTCTTCGGGATCATAGTCCCGCTGACCCTGCTCGGATTCTACGACATCTTACAGAAAAAACACATCCTCCTCCGGAACTACCCCATCGTGGGGCACTTCCGTTACCTGCTGGAAGCCTTCAGGCCAGAGATCCAGCAGTACTTCATCGAGAAGGACATCGACGGGAGGCCCTTTAGCCGTGACCAACGGAGTGTGGTCTACCAACGCGCCAAGGGTGAACTCGACACTGCCCCTTTCGGAACCCAGCTCGACCTCTACCGTGTTGGAGCGGAGTGGGTCGACCATTCTATGAACGCACAGTTCGAGGCGCGCGAGCTTGACCGTGTGGTGGTAGGGAATTCTCAGTGCAAGAAACCGTACGCAGCTTCACGCTACAACATCTCCGCTATGAGCTACGGGTCTTTGAGTAAGACCGCTGTCCTCTCTCTCAATAAAGCCGCGCGGAAGGGGAAGTTCGCCCAGAACACCGGCGAAGGCGGGCTTGCTCCGTATCACCTAGAGGGCGGCGGGGACCTCATCTGGCAGATCGGCACGGCGTACTTCGGCTGCCGGAATCCGGACGGGACGTTTAACCCGGAGCTCTTCGAGAAAAAAAGTCAGCTCGAGAACGTGAAGATGATCGAACTCAAACTCTCCCAGGGCGCCAAACCCGGGCACGGCGGGATTCTCCCAGCGGCCAAAGTCACCGATGAGATCGTCTCTATCCGGCACGTGGTGAAAGGCATGGACGTGCTCTCTCCTCCACGCCATAAGCAATTTTCCACACCGGTCGGGATGCTGGAATTCGTGCGGACTCTTAAAGAACTCTCCGGAGGGAAACCGGTGGGTTTCAAGCTCTGCATCGGAAGATTCTCCGAGTTCTTCTCCATCTGCAAGGCGATGCTCAAGACCAACATCTATCCCGATTTCATCACCGTTGACGGCGCCGAGGGCGGGACCGGAGCGGCTCCGAGGGAGTTCACCAATCACGTCGGCACTCCTCTGGATGACGGCCTGAATTTCGTCCACAATACTCTGCTCGGCTTCGGCATCCGCCAGCACGTGCGCATCATCGCCGCCGGGAAAGTTATCGACGGATTTTCTATGATCACCAAGTTCGCCCTGGGCGCGGACATGTGTAACAGCGGCCGGGGAATGATGATGGCCCTGGGATGTATCCAGGCCCTACGCTGCAATACTAACCAGTGCCCGACGGGCATCGCCACCCAAGATCCGACTTTGTACAAACTGCTGGACGTGGAAGACAAGAGCATGCGGGTGGCGCGCTTCCAGCAGGAAACACTCCACCAGGTCAAGGACCTGCTGTGGGCGATGGGCCTGGGTCAGGTGGAAGAGATCCGCAAGACCCACGTCCAGAGACGGATCGGCGTTGGACAGATTTCAAGCTACGAGGACCTCTTCCCGACCATCGCCACCGGGAGCCTGCTCGATGCCAAGACCCTCAACCCGAAAATCAAAGCGTGGATGGATCAGTCGAGCGCTGAGAAATTCTAACCGCGCAGCTGTTGGAGGATCTGCAGCACCTGCGCGTCTTCGACCTGCTCGAAGTTCTGGTAATGAACCCCGACACCGTAGAAATTTGAAATGTAGTTCGGACAGATGATCTGGTCAAAGGAACCTGCAACCTCTAGTGGGATCTCCGCCGGCGCCACTGGAACCGCCAGGATAAGTTTTCCAGGGGCAAGGGATTTAAGAAACCTCGCCGCTGCCACTGCCGTGACCCCGGTCGCTAGTCCGTCGTCGATCAAAAGGACAGTCTGACCTTTCACAGAATCTAGAGGCCTGCCTCCGCGGTAGAGCCTGATCCTCCGCCGCAGTTCCAACGTCTCAGTGTCGAGAATTGTCCCCAGGTCTTCACTCCCGCATCCGTACTGCTCCAAGGCCTGGGTGATGTAGAACGGTATTTCATCTTCCGACACTGCCCCGATGCCGTATTCAGCGTTCCCCGGCGCACCCAGTTTACGTGAGATCAAAACGTCTAGTGGTACCTTGAGCAAAAGGGCCACTTCTCTTCCCAGGATCACTCCACCTCTGGGGAGAGCTAAGATAACTGGAGCATGAAAATTAAAATTTTTAATGATGTGAGCAAGCTCCTTACCGGCCTCTTGCCTATCTTTAAAAGCTGCATTGCGTGAGAGCATTATTTCACCGTTTTGGTTCCTCGGATATTCACTATTTCACAAAATAACTATCTAATATTTTAGGCGAAAAGCAAAATTTACCGCACAAAGTCAGTGAAGTTTTTAATATCTGTGTCAAAGTGATCTTAAGGCAATCTTAAGGTCACTCAAGGAAGAGTGGTCGTCAACACCAGGAGGGTAATTCGTGACCAAATTAATCGCTTTGTTAACTCTAGCTTTCACAGCAAATTTCGCTTTCGCTCAAGTTCCGACTCTGGCACTCACCTTTGAGACTAATTTGAAAGTCATCAATGCCAGTAGCGCACAGATGGCGAAGATCCAGGCCGCGGAAGAACACATCAAGGGCGTGATCGCGAGTGAAGCGTTCCGGACTAAAGTCATCAACCACTCCTACGGTGGAAGACAGACCTACGTCGACAACGGCGGGTACAACAACCAGACCATCTATAATAAGATCCTCGACGGTGCCGAAGAATTGAGTTCGACTAAGAACAACACCATGGACCTGGAAGTGGAACTCTACTACGAGAACTCTAGCACTGTTGGCTACACCTACGCCAACACCCGAAGAATCTACGTCAACACTAAGTTTTTTAACTACTACACGGCCAAGGAAGTCGCCGGCAATCTGATGCACGAGTGGCTGCACAAAGTAGGCTTCGAGCACGACTTCAATTACTCTACCAGCCGTGACTACTCTGTTCCCTACGCAATCGGTTACATGATGGAGACCTTAAACGGTGAGGCAACGCTTCCTCTGTCAGCTCCAGGAAGTCTGACTCTGGCATCGACTGCAAGCAACATTTCTCTCAAGTGGACCGCTTCCCGTTCATCGGCCGGGATCAAGGAATATAAGGTCTACCGGAAACTCGCAGGTGCGACCTCTACCTACCTACAAGGGACCACCACCGGTTTAACTTTCTCACAGGCAGCTCCTACCAAGAGTGCCACCTACTACGTGAAGGCCGTGGATAACGATGACGAGACCGCGAAGTCAGCGGAGGTCCAGTTCCTGAAGGCCGTCGCTGTAAGCGCTCCGGCCAATGTGACCATCACCAAAGGCACCTCTTCCCTGACGGTCAAGTGGAGTGCCTCGCAGTCTTCGGCCGGGATTAAAGAGTACAAGGTCTACCGTCGCCTGAGTGGAGCGACCTCTGTTTACCTCCAGGGGACCACTACCGGTTTATCTCTGACTCAGACCAAACCGTCGTCGAACGCCATCTACTACGTGAAAGCTGTTGACTACAATGGCGTCACCGCGAAATCCGCAGAAGTGAACTTCACCAGATAAAACTTTCCTTGAACGGGAGACTCCGGTCTCCCGCTCTTTTTCTTTCCTTTCTCGGGATCTAAAGTATCATAGTGTCATGGCAACATCGAAGTACTCCTACCATTTCTGGTTCGCCTGGAAGTGCATACAGAGGAACATAGGAAGAAACTTCTTCATCGGTTTCTCCGTCTCCCTCGCCGTGATCTCGGCGGTGTGGGTGGTCGCCTTCTTCGATGGCTTCAACCGGCAGATCGAAGACGCCGTGGTGCAGACCAACACCGGTCATTTCCAGATCCAGGACCCACTCTACTCGCAGGCAGCAGACGCCTCGAAACCTCTTAGCTTTACTGCCATGAATGTTGAAAATCTCCCGGCCCTCGGTGTTTCCCCGGAGCTGGTGCTAGATGCGAACATCCTCACACCGGAGGGCGCAGCAAGTCTGATCGTCCTGGGGATCAGACCCCAAATGCACAAGAAGGTAGTGCCGCTGGATCAGAATATATACGCCGGGGCTTTCCTGCGAGAAGACGACCAGGCGGGAGTGATGATCGGAAAAGAGCTGGCGAGGATTTTCAAGTTCACCGTCGGCGACAACTTGACTCTGAACTACCAAGATAAGGACGGAGAACTGCGCTCTGAGAACCTGAGCATCCGGGGCATTTTCCATTACAGCAGCCTGGGGTTTGAGAAGCGCTACATCTACATCTCCCAGCGGACCTGGCAGCAGCTCTTCCTGAACCAAACCTCCGAGGAGACCTTGTTCAACCGTATCGTCCTCAAGACCCACGGCCTTGCCCCGGAGCCCTCCATCCGCGCGCGCTTCAAGGATTCCCCAGTTGTGGTCAAGACCTGGAAGGAGGTCAACCCCGAGATCTCCATGGTGGTCGAATTCCAGAACAGCTTGACGAATTTTTTCCTGCTGATCATCGGCTTAACCGTCACCATGACCATCCTCACGCCGGTGCGGATGCTGTGGCAGGAAAGGTTCAAGGAAATAAAAATGATGAGAGTCATCGGCATCCCCAACAAGTCCGTGTGGCTGATCGGGATGTTCGAAGCTTTGCTGATGGTTTTGACCGCTGGAGTGACTTCTTCCCTTCTGTTGGTTCTCATCGTCGGAAGCCAGGCGTACAACGGGATCGATTTCCGGTTCTTGAACAAAGGTGTGGCGGTAGAGCGTGCGGGGATTAAGTTACCCGAAGTGGTGTACCCGCGGCTCACGCTGGATCAACTAGGACTGACGTTCCTGTTTGTGCTGGTGGTGCTGGGGCTGAGTTACCTGTGGTCGATCAGGCAGACGCTCAAGGAGCTCAAACAAGAAGCGCAGTGAATCCGTTAAAATTTTTCGTCTAATTTTTAGACATGTCCATAAATCTTATGTTGAAGACGAGGGATTGTGTCACCTGAACGGTCAAGGCAAAGTGTCACCTAACTAGCTTTTAAGTGTCGGTAGTTGCGTTCGAGCTTCGTCACTACGATACTTCTACCCATAATATCAAAGCTCCTGCTCCCATCAAGA
>DATLXA010000045.1:0-3079 GCA_035576105.1 Bacteriovoracaceae bacterium | reverse complement strand
ACTGCCAAAGCTAATGGTATTGATCCGTTTGATTATCTAAAAAAAGTATTTGAAAAACTGCCCAATGCTCAGACCGAAGCTGACTTCCTAGAGTTACTTCCAGTCAAGATCGATTGAAGCGGTGTTGCTGGATCGCTTACGGTACAGATCATAAACGCTGTGGCTTGATGATAAAAACAGCGCCGATCATGACCAGGGCTTGGTACGATGATTGGATTAATTGAACAACTTAATAGTACGAAAGAACTGTCTGAAATTCTGTACGTGGTATGAAAGATAAAATCATTAGGATTAAGGGCCCCAACTACCATTTTCTAGTGCAACTTTTCTTCATCATAACTTCATAGGGAGTCTTCCATTCAAGACATTTCATCGGACGATTGTTAATCTCGAACTCAACCTTTCGGATCGCTCTATTGCTGATATTCCTTAGGTCAGTTTTCTTCGGGAAGTACTGTCTTAAAATTCCAATCCTATTTTCATTGGTTCCTCTTTGACTGGAAGTATAAGCATCACAGAAAAAAATCTTAACTTTCAGTTTTCGTGAACAGTTTTTATGATCGGCAAACTCAAGCCCCCGATCATTCGTAATAGAAGCAACTGGTAGTCCCTTGAGGGCCTTAATAGTTGCTGCGGTCACTTTGGGAGCGAATCTTCGATTGAGTTTGATAAACTTATTAAAACGACTTTTACGATCCACAAGTGCTAGCACCACAGCCTTACGGTCGGCCCCTATCATCATATCTCGTTCCCAGTGTCCAACGGTTTTGCGGTCATTGGCGGCCTTGCCACGTTTGGATATGGGTCTGGCATCCTTAATCCTACCTCGTCGTTCCTCAGAGGGGAAACGACGTTTTCTGGACCTGTTGGAACGACGAAGATTCTTCCACATAACCCCGCCGTTCTCTTTGTCAGCAAAAACAAATTTATACATTGTCTCGACACTTGCTGTTGGTCTGCTTTCTACTCTTAGGCGATTTGAGATTTGCTCCGGAGACCACTTCTTATTGAGACGATTAAATATATCGCTCTTGAGCTCATCAGTCAGTACCCAGGCCCGGTGTTTCAAATCCTCCCGGGCCTGCGCAAACCTCTGGGCCTGCTTTGGACGGTAACCACACTTGCCGCTGTTGCGCTTAAGTTCACGTCCGATGGTGGACTTGTTTTTTCCGATCACTCCAGCGATTTCAGTGTTAGATTTTCCTTGCTGAACAAGCAGCTTGATTTTGATACGATCTTCCCAGGTCACCCGAGGTTAACTCATAATGCACTCCTAGTTTGCTAGACCAGAAGTACATTATAGCCTGTTGGGTGACCGCTCCTGAAATCAGCAACTTAAATGTGGAGTTGCACTAGTAAAAATTTTTCGTGCAAGTTGATTACAAATTACAAATTCGAACGAAGAATCAACGTCCGATTTCTGGAGTAGCCCGATTCGATCTTGGTCCTTAAGCCGACCGTGAAGATTTCTCGGTTTGGTCCGATCGTAATGCTATTGAGCTCGCTTCTAGATACGATCTCTGGAACTTCTTCTTGAAGCTCCCATCGACGCCCGTCGAAGCTCTGAATCATGCCAGCGTAACCGTATGTCCCCTGAGATCCTACGCGATATCGCCCAACGGCATAAATCCGCCCATCAAATGCTTGAGTGACTGACCAAAGCTGATTGATATAACCATTCCTTCCTATCGCATTTAAGTCTGGATCAGTTGGTTTAAATGTTTCCCAGCTTCGAGTCGCGGGATCTAGCCGGTAAGCAAGCGTAACGGAGTTCCAAGCTAGGCCCAACTGGCCTGCAACCCCGACAACAAATATTTTTCCATCGGCAGTCGCCGTCGATCCAGTCAATGCGTAACCCGGATGGCCGCTCGCCGACGGAGGATTAGGAATCGTTGTTATCTGTTTGAGCTCACGATCGAATTCGAGAGCCAAAGGCTGATCAATATAGTCGCACCCCGCAGCTGCGATCCCGAAGGCAAACACCTTTTTATCGGGCGTCATCACGATAGATTTGAGCGATCCTAAAACGCTCGGAGCCACCGCGAAGGAGAAGTTATCCAAACGATATTCAACCACCATGGAGTGGAACTTGAAACAGAACCCCGCACCATCGTCTTTACCCGAAGTTCCAGCAATTAAGATGCGATTGGAATCCTGTGGGTCTACTAGGACACTTTTCACTAACATGAACTGGGAACCGATATTTAATTTTCGGATGTCCCACCGATTAGCGGAGCGATGGTAGCGAAGAATGAGCCCCTGCATGTGGCCGCCTTCACCAGGCGGGGAGTACTGCCCAACCGCCACGAAGTCCTCATCCGCACCCGGGAGATATGCTACGCCAGATAGCACATGCCTGATGTTCCCCAAGTCCGGTGCTTCAAGCGTCTTCCAGGTTCCGTCAGCGGAGGATTTCTCAAGGATCAAAGGGAAAGTGGAAGATCCGCCGTAGGCTTCCTTCGATTCACCCACGGCAACTACTCTTCCAGAAGGACTGACGGTAATATGATTGAGTTGACTATCCACTCGGGGGGCAGGAGCTGGATCCTGGGTAAACTGTGCGTTCGCAGAGACCGAAGTCAGGCTCAAGGCGACGATGCTAAGAATAGATGCGATCGTGTTTCTCATTTTTTCTCCTGTTAAAAATTATGGTTCAGAGTCAAACAGATTAAAAATCTTTTCACTTTAAACCCCTTACTTGTCTATTCCTAGATTGGAATTTTGACTATGTTCCAAAGAAAGGTCATCAATGTAAATTAAATTTACCATGTAGGCAGAGGCAATCAAAAAATCCTCCACCACTTATGTCAGTAAAGTTCCAAGACCTCTCTCTTCTTCACCCGAATGTGCCTCTGCTACTAATATAAAGAAAACAATTAGTTAAATAGAAAATTTATGCATATTTTTATCTCCCGGTGATGAACCTAGTAGACAACAATAATACCAACAGCTGTGGATGAAATTATCTACAGTAAGGGGCTTAGAATTCGAGGGCCCGGGAGATCTCTCGGCATAATTGCTCGAAGAGTTTTTGGGGAACTGCGTCCCCTTGGGCGGCAAGGTAGACGGGCTCTTTTTT
>DATLXA010000044.1:0-9174 GCA_035576105.1 Bacteriovoracaceae bacterium | reverse complement strand
GTAAGATCTCCCCCTACCGCCGTCGCAGTACCGATGGTGGTCCAAGAAAGAACGCCAGATGCGTTGGTAGTTAAGACCTGGTTTGCCGAACCCACGGCCGGAGGGAATGTCAGAGTATAAGATGTAGTTCCTGAAGCCGGGGCCCTAAGGTTGACGTAGCTTGCAGTTGCGCCATCTTTTAACTTTAACTGAGTTTCAAGAGTCAGATCGCCGGTCATTGAACCGCCAACCTCGGGGAGCTTGTCATCTAGTTGACCTTGTAAAGCACTGGTCACTCCAGCGATGTATCCGAGCTCAGTAGTAGTTACACCGTCGAGTTTGGTTTTGTCAGCAGCACTCATGGTTCCGGCGACGGAGCCATTAGCTGCACTCACAGTGAAGGCACCGGTAGCATTGTTATAAACTAATGGCGCCGTAGCAGATAAAGAAGTCAATCCAATCTTGCCAGAGACGTTGGTGTTAATCGTTGAGAGATCTGAGGTTAAGTTCGCAATCTTCGACTGCGCTATGGCGGCAGAAGCATTGATATCTGCGTCTACCAAAGTTCCATCCAAGATTTTCCCAGAAGTTACAGCATCGGCCGCAATGGTGGCACTGGCGATCGTGCCAGTAAGATCTCCCCCTACTGAGGTTGCTGAAGTTGCAACCGTTGCCCAAGATAATACTCCGGAAGCATTGGTCGCAAGAACCTGGTTTGCTGTTCCCACTGTCGGCGGAAGAGTTAACGTATATGAAGTAGTTCCAGATGCTGGGGCCTTAATGGTTACATAGTTAGCAGCTGCGCCATCTTTTAACTGCATCTCGGTGTTAAGAACTAAGTTGCCAGTAAGAGTTCCACCGGCCAGCGGAAGTTTGGTGGCATCCGTGGCATCATCGGCGCCACAGGTCCAGCCAGAGATAGCGTTCCATTTCAACACTTCGCCCGGGCTACAGGTATTGCTTCTGATCACTCCGCTAAATCTCTCCAGTAATCCGTTACTAGCGGAGAGGGCTTCCAGCGTATCGAGCTTGGTCTTATCAGCTGCGCTCAGAGTTCCTGCGGCAGATCCGGAAGCAGCGCTTACTGTGAAGGCACCGGTAGCATTGTTATAAACTAAGGGTGAGGCAGCAGACAGAGCAGTCAGCCCAATCTTGCCAGAGACGTTGGTGTTAATGGTTGAGAGATCTGTGGTTAAGTTCGCAATCTTAGACTGAGCGATGGCGGCAGAAGCGTTGATATCTGCATCAACCAAAGTTCCGTCTAAGACTTTGCCCGAGGTGACCGCGTCAGCTACGATGGTCGCACTAGAGATGGTTCCACTCAAATCACCACCTACAGAGGTGGTAGAAGTAGCCACAGTCGCCCAAGACAAAACCCCTGAAGCATTGGTCGCTAGAACCTGGTTTGCTGTCCCCACTGTCGGCGGAAGAGTTAGAGTATATGAAGTGGTTCCAGAAGCTGGGGCCTTAAGGGTTACGTAGTTTGCAGCTGCGCCATCTTTTAACTGCAGATTGGTGTTCAGAACCAGATTCCCGGTAAGTGTCCCCCCGGCTTCATCAAGTTTACTATCGAGTTGACCTTGAACAGCACTAGTCACTCCTGTGACGTAGCCAAGTTCAGTGGCAGTTACACCGTCGAGCTTGGTCTTATCAGCAGCACTCATGGTTCCGGCAGCAGAGCCGCTTGCAGCACTCACAGTGAAGGCACCGGTTGTGTTGTTATAAACCAGCGGGGCCGTTGCTGACAGGTTGGTGAGCCCGATCTTCCCAGACACTGATGAGTTCAATGATGAGATCGAAGTATTAATGGTTGAGAGGTCCGTAGTAAGGTTCGCAACCTTGGACTGGGCGATCGCCGCAGATGCATTGATGTCTGCATCACCTAGAGTGCCATCCAAAACTTTGCCCGAAGTGACCGCATCGGCAGCGATAGTGGCACTGGCGATGGTGCCAGTAAGATCTCCCCCTACCGAGGTCGCTGAAGTCGCAACCGTTGCCCAAGATAATACTCCGGAAGCATTGGTCGCAAGAACCTGGTTTGCAGTCCCCACTGTCGGCGGAAGAGTTAATGTATAAGAAGTTGTTCCGGATGCAGGTGCCTTGATGATTACATAGTTGGCAGTGGCCCCATCCTTTAATTGCATCTCGGTGTTAAGAACTAAGTTACCGGTAAGCGTCCCACCGACGAGGGCCAGCTTACTGGCGTCTGTGGCAAGATCACTACCACAGATCCACCCACCCACGGCGTTCCACTTCAGCACTTCGCCGGCCGAACAAGTGGTGCTTCTCACCACTCCACTGAAGCGTTCGAAGAGGCCGTCGCCGACGGAGAGAGCTTCCAGTCCATCGAGTTTGGTTTTATCAGAGCTGCTCAGAGTTCCAGCAGCCGAAGTGGTAGCGGCACTCACGGTGAAGGCACCGCTGGTATTGTCATATGCAAGTGGGGCGGTAGCAGAGAGGTTTATTAAACCGATTTTCCCAGAAACGCTGGTGGTGATGGCCCCGAGGTCGGAGGTTAAGTTTGCAACTTTTGATTGAGCGATGGCAGCCGAGGGGCTGAGGTCCGCATCGACGAGAGTTCCGTCAAGGACCTTTCCGGAGGTCACTGCGTTCGCCGTGATGGTGGCATTGGCCACTGATCCCGACAGGTCTCCACCGACGGCCGTTGCTGTCCCGATAGTAGTCCATGAGAGAACTCCTGAAGCGTTAGTGGTTAAGACCTGATTCGCCGTCCCGACCGTAGCCGGGAAAGTCAATGTATAAGAAGCCGTCCCCGATGCCGGGGCCTTGAGGGTCACGTAGTTTGCTGTTGCTCCATCTTTGAGCTGGAGCTGTGAATCAACGATCAGGTTCCCAGTGACTGTCCCACCGGCGGTAGCTAGTTTATCATCTAACTGGACTTGGACTCCGCTGGTCACTCCGGCCAAGTACCCAAGTTCAGAGACGGTGACGCTGTCGAGCTTAGTCTTGTCGCTGCCACTCATGGTTCCTGCGGCCGAAGTGGTGGCGGCACTTACTGTGAAGTCTCCGGTGGTGTTGCTGTACACCAGTGGAGCGGTCGCCGAAAGATCCGCACGACTTATTTTCCCAGCAAGTGCTGAGTTCACCGTGGTGAACGCGGAAACAAGTCCATTAACTTTGGCCTGTGGGAGTTCTCCGTCGGTCAGGCTGATCTTCTGGTAGGTCACTGAGCTATCTTGCAGTTGAGTCGTTCCCACCGAGGCCGCTCCCCCACCGCTGAGGTCATCCGCCACCACCCAGCTGGTGCCGTCGTACTTGAGGACCTTGTTGGCCGCGAGCCCGGTCATGTCGACGTCAGCAATGTCTTCCAAAGATGAGCCGGTGAGTTTCTGAGTTCCCGGGTCTTTGAGGGAGACGTAGTCTCCGGGTACAAGGACCACTGAACCAGTTCTTCCCTCGAAACTATTTACCGCCGGAGCGGCGTTGGCGATTCTCTGCCAGGCCACACCATCGGAGATGATCCAGTCACCGACGTCGTAGGAAATTCCGTTGAAGGTCCCGGCTACGGAGACGATGTAGTAGTCCCCGGAGTTGCTCGAGGGACTGGAGAGGTCCGGGTTGTTGGTGTCCGCTTCGAACGAGCCTAGGTACATCTGGCTGTTGGGCAGTGAGGTCGGCACCCAGTTGGTCCCGTTGAACTTCAGGACTTGTCCGGTGGCCGCACCCATGCTGCTGATCTTGGCGGCCGTGATGCTGTTATCATCCAGCTCGAAAGAGATTTGGTACCCGGCCTGGGCTTGGGCGTTTCCGATGAGGAGGTCAATGGTTTTTCCGATGCCGATCGCCGCAGCGGAGGAAGCGTAGGCGATGATCTCATGAGCGGTCGAACTCTCCACACGGTAGGAACCACTGGTGCTCTCCCCGCTGAGTTCGATCTTGGTGACTGCAGAGAGGCCCGTGCCCCGGATGACGAGCCTATCGTTGACCACTGACACGGAGGTGAGTGAAGCAACCAGGGGCCTGGGCTGTTTGATCTGGACATCGATCTTGGTGGCTTCGTTCCCGTTACAGGCGCAGAGGAACAGCAGTAAGAATAAGGAGATGAAAGTGGTGTTCTTACTCATAGAAGTGCCCTTCAATGACGAAGCCTAGTCCGAACTCGGAGACAAGGGTCTTATTGTTTTGAGCGTTCACCTGTTCATAGGTATAGAAGAGCTTGAGGTACTTCTTCTGAGTTCCGACCAGCAAAGCGGCCTCTCCACCGTAGCCGAGTTCGCCCTTAATCCGCGGCGAATCATGGGGCAGGATGACCGCGCCGGTGAGGGCCAGCTTGGTGACCATCTTCTTGTACTCTTTGAGGTTGGTCTTGTACGACAGGAGAACTTCAGGCATGGCGACCACTTGCGGGTCCACCTGGGTTGAAGACGGAAGGGTATAGAACAGTTTATCGAAGAATCCGAAGCGCGCACCCCACTCACTGCCTTCGTTTTTATACTCGAGCCCGACCCCGTAGTTGTTGCGTTGAACGGAGGAATCCTTGTAGCGGACCTGATCGTCGTGGTAGAAACCTATCCGGGAAATGAAAGAAAAAACTGTGGCGCTCCAGTTCCGGTCCCAGTTGGCCCGATACTGGAGATGAGCGCCGGGAATGGTCTTGGTGAAGACCTTGAGCTTATTATCCTGATACTGGTCACTGGACTTCGAGGTGAAGTTTGCCCACGAGACTTGAGGAGAGAAAATCAAAGAGTGGTATTGGTCCGCGCTGCTGTCTTCAACTTCGGTGATGGCGGAGTCATGGTGTGAGGGTGGAACGTACCCCTGGACCTCGATCAGTTTTTTCTGCTCGAAGATCTTCGGTTCTTCCACTGGTTCCTCGACCGGAGCGGCCGGGGCCACCGGATCCACCGGTACCGTGAAGTCGTGATGAGAAGGTGGGGTGTAACCCTCGGTCTCAGTGAGCTTCTTCTGCTCGGATGCGGGTTCCGGAATCGTCGGCAGGACGTCATCGCTCGCGGCCCTACGGTTCACCAGGCTTCGGGGAAAGACCAGGACCTCTCCTACTTTTAAAGCATCGCCACTGCGAGGTAGGTTATTCACTTTGCTGGAAAGTTGCTGGTATCCCTTCTCCCCGTAAATCGGTCCAATGTTAAGCTTCAAAAGAATCTTGCTCAAAGAATCGTTTTTTTTAACTTCATAACGAATGACATCTTCTCCCAGGACTGGAAGACTTAAGAAAGTTAAAATGAAGAAGAGAAACTTAATCATTCAGAGACCTATTAAATGGCCCTTAATAAAGCCTTCTCTAATTATAGGACTCTAAATCTAATTTATATTGAGTTGGTATTTTTTGCCCTGCAGTTAGAACTATTAAAGTCTGGAATTAATAGAAAGGTTAATACCTATGCGAAACGGTTTAATGGACCGAGCAACTCACACCTGCTGGTACGGCAGCTCCACGATGAACTCCGCTCCCTCACTCACGGTACTCACAACCCGGATCGACCCTTGATGGGCCTGGATGATCTGTTTTGAAATGTAGAGCCCGAGACCCAATCCGCTGATGGACTTGGAGAATTCAGCGCGCTGGTACTTTTCGAAGATTTTCTGCTGAAGGTCTGCCCGGATCCCCTTCCCGTGGTCCCGGATGGATATGATGAAGCGGTCGCTTCCACCGGTGAGAGTGACTTTGATGACCGTGCCCGCACCGTACTTAACAGCGTTAGTAAGTAGGTTTAAGATCACCTGCTCCAGCCGGAACCGGTCGCAAACAGCGAGGAGCTCAAGGGCGAGGTTAAACTCGACCGAATTTCCGGCCGCCTTGATCAGCTCGGCCTGGGCGGTGAAGAGTTCCAGGATAAGTTCGGTGACATTGGTCTCTTGGAAGGTAAAAGAAAGATTGCCCTTTTCGATACGAGAGATCTCGAGGAGATCGTCGATCAGCCTTGTGATCCTCCGCACCTGGTGAATCGAAGAGTCGAAACTCTTCAACAGCTTTTGCGGCTCTGGCAGTTCTGTAGCTTCTGGCCCGAGCGACCGGCGGGCCATCTGAAGCTGGAGCTGGAGTGACGTGATGGGAGTTTTAAGCTCGTGGGACGCGACCCCGAGGAACTCATCTTTGGCGTCCATTTGTTTTTGGGTTATGAAGAAGATCCGCATCAGCAGCAGAGTCACCAGGATCCCCAGGGTGGCAACCACCAAGGGGGCCCAGTGCGTGACCGGTGAAAAATACTCCGGACCCGGGTAGAAATAGACTTTGTAGGCGTTGCCATAGATTTCGATGCTCTTAACCAGAGCGGCTTCCAACCCCGTTTTCCGCTTTTGTTTCAAATCTTGGTGGTGAGCATAAAGCAGTGAACTGGGATCTCGGGTCTCACCTTGGTAGATTTCAAAATTAAACCGCAGCCGGTTCATGCTCTTGAAGATAGCACCTAAGAAATCATAGGTCCGGAACGGTGAGGTGATGTAACCGGTCAGCTGGGCCCTGCGATCTTCCGTGGTCTTCGGGGAAACCTTGCCGTAGATCGGAAGATAGAGGATCAGCCCCGGCTGCGGGTCGACTCCGGTCTCCTGCATGAGGGTGACCTTATCACTCAAGGTGGCCCGCCCGCTGTCCCGGGCTTTTTCCATGGCCGCTCTCCGGAATGGTTCTGTCATCATGTCGAACCCAAGGGCCCTGAGGTTTCTCCAATCTTCCGGAGCGATATGAACAATCGAAGTGACGTCTACCCCGGCGACCTGCGGGGAGAACCTTCGGACGTAGCCCAGCCCCTGCATCCCCGGGTACTTCTCCTTGAAGCGAGCATCCTGGAAGTACTGCTGAAATTTCTCGTTATCGAGCTTCTTCTGTTGGAGTAAAAACGCTCTGGTCTGGAGCAGCACCAGTTCGTAGCGCTCGAGCCTGGATTCAATCCTGCTCAGGACATCATTGGTTTCCATCTCAAAGCGGCCCTGGAATTCGCGTTCTCCACTTGCGTAGAAATAATAACTAAAACACCCTGTGAGAACCACCCCCACCGCAAGGATCATCCAGCTTAGCTTCGTCAGTATATTTTTTCGAGCAACCATTGCTTCATTCTTCCTCTAGAAGGTTGAAAAGCCAACCTTCTTTAGGATGAAAGTCCTAGAAGGACTGCATTAGACTATTCTTGTGCTTGAGTCTAAAAGCTTTTTCTGTGAAGAAAGATTCAAATCTCTCGGAGCCGCCTCCAATGAATCCACCTAAATCATAAAACATATTATTTTCTCGGATGGACTCGAGTCTCAGGCCCAGAGATCCTAAGAGAAAAATTTCATCCTCATCTTTTGAATCTTGAGCTACCACTTTCGCAGTCTGATTCTTTAGGTAGCGGGCGAGGACTTTAAGCGTATCGGTGGCGAGGTCCTTGGCGGGAGTTTTATCAATCAGCTCACCACTCATGGCCCGGCAGCCCACAACTTTTTCATACTCTTCTAGTGCCAGGATGGCATCCCTGTAAGGCTTTGAGAGCATCTTACCCTGAAGGTACTCGTCCATGGAAAGACAACGGTAGTAGCTTGTTCTCATCGGGCAGTCGGGTTCGGCGGGTGAACTGTTTTTCCTACACTTTTGAATGGGTGGGACGTTGTATCCACTCAGCACGGTTTCGCTATCGAAGATGCCATACGGAGAAAACCCTGCTCCGTTTTTAGAAAGATAAAAATCATCTGATAAGTAGATGAAAGAATGCATTTCGAAAATTGTGGGCCCAGTAAGAAAGCCGACGTCCCCTGCTTCGCGCGGCTCGTCGTTAGAAAGTTTACGGCAAAGGGGTGAATCGTTCAGATACCCGAGAATTTCTTGCGCCTTAGTGTTGTATTGAGCTGAAACCAGTCCCTTTGAAAGCAAAGCGAAGTTATGGCAGTTGGGAGCCCCGTGCTTCGGAGTAGATCCGAGGAGGTCTGCCTCATTTTTAGGCAAGCAGTCGTGAATATCCAATTCGCAGTTCGCATGGTCAGGAGAAGAGACTTTCTTAACTTCGCATGTTCTGGATGGGATCGGCTTTCTCGACCATGCCATGAGTGCAGTCGTTATTTTTTTTTCAAAGTCGCATGTTTTATCCACCAGGATAACTCTTCCATCCTCTTTGCGAGTTTCCAAGGCCCCCGCTTGAATAGAATAAAGAAGAATGATTCCAATGCAACCCAAGACTTTCATCACATGATTCTAACTCATCCCCAGATACAATTGATGAGAGGTATAAAATGCCTTTTCAAAAAAACTTTCCATTTCCTACTAAGTTACTGATTTTAAGTTCTTAATTGACATTTCCTTGATCTTGGTGTTACACTTGTGAAACACCAAAGGAAGCTTCTTATGCCTACTGCTAAAAAACGTGTCAATCTTACTATCGATGACGATCTTTACCAGGATTTTGAGGCCCTAAAGAATCTTCGTAATGAATCCTCCATCTCTAGCGTCATTCTCGAGTTGGCGAAAGAAGCATTGGAAATAAACGAAGACCTCTACTATGCCAAGATTGCTGAGGGACGCCTGAATGAAAAAAGGGTCTCTCATGAGACCGTCTGGGCCAAGAAGAAATGACGAAGGGCCCGATCTCAAAATGGACAATTAGTTATGTCGAATCAGCGATGAAAGACATCGCATCCCTTGATGGTTCCACAAAGAAAATAATTAAAAAAGTCATTGAAGAAAAATTGATGATCGATCCCCTAAAGTTTGGACATCCGCTTAAAAGAAGTTTAGCTGGCCTATTTAAGCTCCGAGTTGGAGATTATCGAATTATTTATCAAATTCGTAAGCAAGAAGTTCTCGTTGTTGTAATTAAAGTTCAAAGCCTAGCGAAATAATAATCATGCAACAGATTTGGGATTCAAACGATCCGAACTTTGCGTACTCCCAGCTTCCTGAACTTAAAAAAGTTGAAGAAGATGAGAAATTTCTGAATACAGTGATTGCAAAGAAGTTTCGTTCCTATACAACAAACTCGATTCAAAAGACTACGAAATCGTTGTAAAAACAATGCATTACTTTGATATCTTGACTTTGTATTTTTTTGTAGTATAATAACTACAAAGGAGCCATTTATGGGTTTACCAAAGACAGTACGTTTTGAGGAAGAGTTAGAACATAAGGTAGAAGAATATCTTGAAGCCAATGGTGTGAAATTCTCCCAACTTATGAATATGGCCGTTGCAAAGTTTATCTCTGAACCTCAGACAATACATCTTGCCCCTGTAAAAAAAGAAGCCTTTACT
>DATLXA010000043.1:0-35971 GCA_035576105.1 Bacteriovoracaceae bacterium | reverse complement strand
TTCTGGGAATGCACAATTTGTGTCAGGGCATAATCTATTCATGTGCTAATGACTGCAAACCAGACGGCAGCTTGGAATGTGCTAATATGCTGGAGTCATAGGGCTGTGACGCGAGCTAAAAAACAAAAGGTGATGAAGATTTTACTTCATCAAAAATCTGCCACCATTATGGTCGGGCAGTTTCAAATTCTTTACTGAAAGGTCGCTGAGATCACCGAAGCTGGCAATCCATTTGCAATGTATTACTTCAACGTCATTACAAAGTGCCTTCAGGGGCCGTTAGACCGAACGAATCGTCTAATGTTTAAACAGTTGTAAAAGGAATGCCTTGAAAAAGCTATTACTTCTCCTGGCCCTGTTGTCTACGCAGCTCGCCTCGGCGCAGATCCTCTCCGACAGCATCCCCTATCCGTTCTACGTGATCCAGGAGAACAGCGAGAATGAGGTGATGTCCATCGACTCCGGTCCAGCGGCGCTTGAACTGCGGCTGCAGATGATCAGAAGGGCCAGCAAATCCATCGAGGTCGAATACTACAGCTACAACACCGACCTCGCTTCGAAGATCTTCACCCAGGAACTCATCCAGGCCGCCAAGCGCGGAGTGAAAGTGCGGGTTCTCATCGATAAAGCTAAACTGGTCTTCGTGTTCCACAAGTACTACGCAAAGCTGCTGGACGAACACGGCATAGAAGTCCGGTACTTCAACGACGCTTCTATCCTGCACTTCACCAAGGCCATCTACCGTAACCACCGGAAGCTTCTTCTCATCGACGGCGCCGAGGCCCTGACCGGTGGCCGCAACATGGGAGACGAGTACTTCGAGATGTCCGCGGGACTCAATTACAGCGACCGTGATATTCACATCAAAGGTCCGATCGTTACCCCGATTCAAGATAGCTTCAACATCTACTTCGAACACAAGATCTCCGAGCGCCCGAAGTTTCCGGAGTCGACGACCAACAAGAAGGCACTGGCGGCCGCGCAGTTTTTGAGCTTCACCGCTGATGAGCTAACAATCAAAAAACGGATGGAGCAACTGGGAGTGACGGAGCTCAAGAAGGTGAAGTCCCACTTGTGCCCGGTCACCACCTTCTCCACCGACGGCCCCGGCGGTGGGATCAAGGGATTCTACTCGCAGAAGCACGCCGACAAGACCCGCTTCCTAAGGAAGACGCTGATCGACAAGATCTCCCAGATCGACAAAAACCTACTGATCTCCACGCCGTACTTTCTTGAGAACGACGACTCCGGGGAGCTGATAAAACACCTGTTGGAAAAGCAGGCCACCATCACCATCTCCACCAATTCCCTGGCCGCTTCCGACGCCGCTTACATGTCGGCCCTGATGTACCTGAAGTTGAAGAAATGGCTCAAGCGCGGGATGCACTTCTACCTCCACACAGGACAGGCCATCGGAGAGGGCGAGTACCTGAACTCCGCCGTCGCCGCGGGAAGATGGAGCGACCACAGCAAGACCCACGTCTACGAGACCTCGACCTATTCGGAGGTGATGATCGGCACCTTCAACATGCACAACCGGTCCTCCTACTACGACTCGGAAATGGCGGTCTTCTGCAAAGGAAACGACGAATTCACCGCGGAGGTCAAGAACAGCATCATGAATCGCGCATTGAAAGGGATCTACATCGACAAGGATAAAGGAGCGCTGGATCCACAAGGCAATCCCATCGACCGCCATGGCCGCTCGAGCTCAGGGACGATGAAGCTACTGACGATCCCGGCCTGGTTCTTGCGGTTCATGCTCTAGCCGGGGAAGATGCAGCTGCTCTTTCCCGACTATTCGACTTAGCTATTTAGATCGATCTTCAATTTTACATCAAATATATATTATGCTTAAGTTAATCTATAGATTCATTACATCAAGGAGGATTATGATTTTTTCACACACGGCCAACGCTTCCATAGAAGAGCTCACCGATTACGCAAAGGCATTGGAAGGACTTGTGATCGAGATGAGTCACACTGACCTTCCCTACGAAGCTCGCCTCGAAATGATCGGCTCCATGGTTTCAGATTACAATAAAACTCACCCGGATTTCCCGATCCACATCATGGATCAGCGCGTGGGCTCTGGCGATAAAACCCGGACTAATAATTCCCTAAGCTAGACTCAGGCTTCGGAAGTTTGGCCTATCTTTGCTCCTAAATAAACTCTTTCGCAGGGACCAGGGGCAGGATGGCCGATTCTTCTCTCATTTTTTCGGATGCGGGCCCTTGGGGCCGGCCTGGTAACTGTAAGTGTCTCACGTATTCGATGACGGAGTTTCTACACAGGAGATCCAGGTACGAATGGATCAGTTTTGTGCAGGACATGTTGCCGATGGGATAGAGGTAATCGATTAATGTTTCTCGCAGAAAACTGTACTCCTTGAAGACGTCCTCCAGCGAATAATCAGTGAGGACGACTCTTTGGAACCCATGGGCCTTGCTCAGTTTGATGGGATCGATCACTCCGGATTTCAAAATCACCCCCAGGTGCTCAAGGATCTGCGGCATGTGGTCCAGCAAGATGATGGGATTTTCTTTATCTGCTTCGACCACCGCCTGCCGCACCAGACTCTCCCACTTGATGAGAATAGCGTTTGTGAGCAAGTTCAATCGAGCACCGGTTTCTTCGAAGATCAAAGTTTCATTCATACTTCAGATACTACCTAAAAAATCATCAGACTCTGGATGAACAACATTTAGCATTTTAATAATTTTCGTGGACTCTCCCAGGACTAGTTGATGAATCTAGTTTTTTAATTTTTCAAATTTTAGGGTCATACGGTCGCTTTCGCCGATGTCTTCATATTTCTCACGGTCTTTCTCACCCAATCGGTAGACGGGAGGCAGCGTCCAGACTCCGTCAGGATAATCAGCGGTGTCTTTCGGATTAGCATTGATTTCTGCTTTCCCGAGAAACTTAAAGCCGGCCTTCTTGGCCAGAGTGATCACGGCGGTCTCAGTCATGTATCCGCTTTTTTGAGTAATTTTCTTTCCTACGGGTGCCCGGTGCTGCACGATCCCCAGGACTCCTCCCGGTTTCAACAGGTCGTAAAACAGCTTGAACGCCATCTTCGTCGTTCCGGTCGCCACCCAGTTATGCACGCTGCTGATGGAAATCACCAGGTCGGCGATGGCCGGTTTCGTCCGGTTCCGTGCACTGAGGGGTTCGAACGGAATGATCCTCGTTTTGGCCTGCACCTCTTGGTGCCGGAGGATGATCTCCTGAAGTTTCTTTTCGTTCTCGATCATGAAGGGCGGAGGGTTCGAAGGCAGGCGCGGCACCACCACCAGGTACTGGCCTTGCCGGGACAGGTACGGTGCCATGATCTCCGTGTAGTAGCCGGCACCGGGGGTGATCTCCACCACTGTCATCTGCGGCCGCAGCCCGAAGAACTCCAGGGTCTCGAGCGGATGCTGGTGCTCGTCCCGTTGCTCGTTCTCCGGGGCCCGGGAGGAAGAATTCACGGCTTCTTTCAGACTCCCCGGCAGGGCGAGCTCCCCTTTTTCATTTCTCAGTTGAGTGCAGGAGAAGAGGGTAAGGGAGACGATGAGGGCAATGGTAAAATTCATTCTGGTCACCAGTTGTTACGAGTTCATCTTAATAAAGGTATTCATCGAGCCGTCCTTGTATGTCCTCACATTTTCAAATCCGGCGCTGTGATAGAAGTCCAACTGGCGGTCTTCGGAATCTGTCAGCAGGAGATGGGAGCGGACATGCTCAAATCTCTTTAGCGCTCGGCCCAGGAGCTCACGGCCTATCCCCCGCCGTTGATGGCCGGGCTTCACCAGAATATCCTGAAGGTAGTGAACCGAGACTTCATCACTGATCGAACGCAAGACCCCGACGACCGTGTTCGATTCCAGGGCCAGCAGGACGTAAGAAGAATTTGTGAACGCCTTCTTCAGCGACGCTTCGTCGTCAGCGTAACGGAACCACCCGACGGCCCGGTAGACCTGAGCAATGCTCTCGAAGCTACAGGATTGCCAGTCTTCGAGCAGTGAGATCCCGACCAAACCGTCAGGCTTCACAGGGAAGCTCAACGGTAAATTTTGATCCACCGCCGAGTTCACTGTCAACCTTGATCCTTCCCTGGTGCAGCTCCACGATCTGCTGTGAGATATAAAGTCCCAGGCCCAGGCCACTGTAGCTTTTCGCCGACACCGCCCGTTCGAATCGATCGAAGATCCGCAGTTGATCGCGTTTGGAGATTCCGATTCCGTGGTCGAGGATGGCCAGGCTTGCGTACGCATGGTGGGAACCACGGATGGTTATTTCGATCGGCTTGCCGGGGCCATATTTTAAAGAATTTTTTAACAGGTTTATCACCACCTGTTCGATCCGGAAGGAATCCCACACACCACAGACCTCTTCCTCGCCCACCAGGCTAACCTCGCAGTGAGATTTCTTGATCTCTTCACTGAAATCTTCCAGCACTTTTTTTGTGAGCGTATGTAAATTAAGTTTCTCTTTATGGATTTCAAGTTTCTGCGAAGATAACTTCGACACGTCCACCAGTTCACCGACCAACCGCGAGAGGCGCTCCACCTGGCCCTGCGACGTGTTGAGCATCCGGATTAATCGCGCTGGTTCGACCTGCGGAGGCTTCCCTTCTTTGAACAACTCAATGAAGGTCTGCAACTGCAGGCTAAGCGGAGTGATGGGAGTCATCAGTTCGTGGCTGGCCATCAACAGGAACTCATCTCTCGCTGCCAGTGCCTGCTTGAGCTGCTCATTCTCTTTGGCCCTGCCGATGGCCTCTTCCAGTAAGATGTTTTTCTGCCGCAGTTCCTTTGACTGAAGGAAGAGTTCCACGAAGACTCGCACCTTGGCGCGCAGGATGGCGGTGTTGAGTGGTTTAAAGATGTAATCAACTGCTCCGGCGACGTACCCCATTTCCTCGTACGCCTCTGTCCGGTGGATGGCAGTTGCAAAGATAATGGGCGTTGACTTTGACCTCGGGTACTTGCGGATCAGTTTTGCAGCTTCGAACCCATCCATGACGGGCATTTGAACATCCAGTAGGATGCAGGCAAAGTCGTAATCTTGCACGTGCTCAAGCGCTTCCTTGCCAGAGAGGGCCACCGTGATCCCATACCCACAGTCTTTAAACGCAGCTTGCATCGCAATTAAGTTTTCAGGCTTGTCGTCGACGATGAGAATGCGGACTAGAACCTCACGCACAAAAAACTTTCACAGCCGCGAGGAGGGTATCGAGTTTTACCGGCTTGATCAGAACGGGTTCTTTTCCCACTGATCTGGCACTGGCTTCATAGGCCGAACACAAAACGACGGGGACCTTTGAGAAAACGGGATGACCTTTTTGGTAATCTAAGAACCCCCAACCGTTCATCCCAGGCATCATCAGATCCAGCAGAACTACACACGGCGGAATGACCATGTCCTGCAAGACCCTGATCCCATCAGCTCCGTCAACTGCCGTATGAACCCTGAATCCATGAATTTCCAGAACGTCCTGCATCGTTTGTAGTATCGCCGGGTCATCATCGATAACTAAGATACTTTTGCATTCCATAATTTTAAATTCCTGAGAGTGGTAAACGTATTTGTTATTTTTATACCGTCATATTTGAACTAAAATAGCCCAATGAACTCAAAAGTACCAATCTTGGTGGTGGATGACAGGCCTGAAAATAGATTAGCTATAGAAGCAGTGCTCAAGTCTAATGATTACCTACTGGTCGAAGCGTCGAGTGGTCAGCAGGCCCTCTCCCACCTCGAGAATTATGAGTTCGCCGTAATCCTGCTGGACGTGCAGATGCCTGGGATGGACGGCTTTGAAACCGCTTTCCACGTGAGACATAATCAAAATACTAAATCCACCCCCATCATGTTCATCACGGCTAACTTCGAAGACAATGACCGGATGTATAAAGGCTATGAGGCAGGAGCGGTTGATTTCCTCTACAAACCTTTTGACCCGACCGTCCTGAGGTCAAAAGTTTCCATCTTCGTAGACCTCTACCGGGCCAGAAAAGAGATCATCCGCCAATCGGAGCTCCTGCGCCTGGAGGATTCCAGGGCCCGCGATTCCTTTCTCGAAAATGCCCTCGATGCGGTCATCGGGATGAACGCTGAAGGAAATATCATCTACTGGAATAAGCAGGCGGAAAAAATCTTCGGCTGGACTAAGTCCGAGATCCTCGGCAAGAGGATGTGTGAGGTCCTCATCCCCATCGAGCTGCGGCAGCTCCGAGACAATGGCCTGGAGACCTTCCGTCTCGCCGGCATCGGCTCCATCCTCAACCGGCACGTGGAAATCACAGCTCTGCGGAAGAACAGTGAGACCTTCATGGCCGAACTGTCGATCACTCCCATCCGCAGCGGTGACGTCGACACCTACTCTGCTTTCCTCCGGGACATCACGGACAAGAAGAAAGCCGAACTGTCTCAGAAGCAGGAGCATCAGAAGCTCTTGGAAAGCGAAGAAAACCTCAAGCGAGCACTCTCCGTCCGCGATGAATTCATTGGTATCTGCTCCCATGAACTGAAGACTCCGCTGACGGCGTTGAAGCTCCATTTCCAGATGGATAAGCGCCTGATGGATAAGAATGACCCCAAGGTCTACTCCAAGGAAGCGGTGGAGAAACGGATCAACAGCTCCACCCTGCAGCTTGACCGGATGACTAAGCTCATCAAGGACATGCTTGATGTCTCTGCGCTCTCCAATGGCAAGCTAAACCTTGAGACCGAAAAGCTCGACTTCGCTACTCTGGTGACCAACGTGATCTCGAGTTTCGAAGACCTTTTCACTTCTGAGGGGATAGAAGTAAACTTCCTCAAGCAGGACCCCTCATTGATGATCACTGGGGACACGTTCCGGCTCGAGCAGGTGATAACAAATCTCATCACCAATGCTGTGAAATACGGAAACGGGAGCCTGATAGAAATCGTCCTGTGGAAAGAAGATTCCAGGGCCCACTTTAAGATAAAAGACCGCGGCATCGGTATCGAGGAAGGAAGCCTCGAGCGGATCTTCTCCCGCTACGAAAGGGCCATCTCGTCCACCAACATCAGTGGACTAGGGCTCGGACTGTATATAAGTAAGCAGATCATCGACGCGCATCAGGGTAAGATTCGGGTTGAAAGTCAAAAGGGCGTGGGCTCAAGTTTCATCCTCTCTTTGCCTCTTGAGCAAGTTTCGGGTGTCTGAGCACTCATGCTTGTCATAAAATACCACTATGAACGATTACCTTCGGATTGAAAAAGTCATCCATCATCTAGAGAAGCACTACTTGCAACAACCCTCTCTCGAGGACCTCGCCAAAGTGGCCGGAGTGAGTGAGTTTCATTTCCACCGGCTCTTTACCCAATGGGCCGGACTCACTCCCAAAGATTTTCTCAAGTTCCTCACTGCCAATCACGCCAAGGCCCTGCTCCATCAGTCTCGCAACCTGTTGGCCACCTCACTGGAGAGTGGCCTCTCCGGTCCGGGCCGCTTGCATGACCTGTTGGTGACCGTCGAAGCCGTGACCCCCGGAGAGTACAAGTCCAAGGGCCGGGGGGTGGTCATCGACTACGGTTTCCATGAGAGTCCCTTCGGGACAATCCTTCTCGGGGTCACCAAGCGTGGAGTATGCTTCCTGTCCTTCACTCATGACCCACAAGAACTGCGGTCCAAATGGGCAAATGCTGAGCTCAGACCGAATCAAGAGAGCACATTAGAGGTCGCAAAGAAACTTTTTGCGACCGTGCCCTGCAAGCAACTTTCTGTTCTGCTGATGGGAACTTCGTTCCAGATCAAGGTGTGGGAAGCACTCCTGAGTATCCCGGACGGACAGGTGCTTTCCTACTCGGATGTTGCGAAACTGGTGAACTCGCCGAAGGCAGCAAGGGCCGTTGGCTCCGCGGTGGGGAGCAACGCCATCGCCTACCTCATCCCCTGTCACCGGGTTATCCGGGAGTCAGGCCACTTCTCTGATTACCGCTGGGACCCGGCCCGCAAGAAGGCGATGCTCGCCTGGGAGAGTTCCCACCACGTCAGTTCATTGCGCTGAGGCCCTCCTGCGGAGGAACTTTATCGAGTTGGTTCAGGTTGCGGGGTAGTTTGATGGTGAAGGTGGTGCCCTCTTCTTTGGTACTCACAACAATAATCTCCCCTTTGTGGGCCTTGGTCATTCCCTGCACCACCGTGAGCCCCAGTCCCCAGCCGATCTTATCCTCAGCGCTGTGGGACCTGCGGTACTGCTGGAACAGGATGGGGATTTCATCCTTTGGGATCGGCTCCCCGTGATTGTGCACGCTGAAGGTGGCGAGGTCTTTGGTCTGTGAGAGTGTGATGGTCACCATCCGGTCAGGGAACCCGTACTTGATGGCATTGGAAGTCAGGTTATCGAGGATGCGTCGCAGGCCGCTTTCATTCCAATTGCCTAGACACTGACCTGCGGTTTTGAACTTGATGCGGTTGTTATAAGTGATGTTGAGATCAGTGGCCACTTCCTGGACGATGAGATTGAGGTCACAGTCTTTGTTGAGCTCCAATGCAATCCCCATTCCCGATTTTAACCGGCTGGCGTCGAGCAGGTCTTCGATCATCAGGTTCAGCCGGTCTAAACTGAGCGCGGCTTTAGAAGCCTTGCTAATGCAGTATTCTTCATCATTAGGCTTTCTTAGAATAAGCTGCATGTTCATCTTCGCGATAGAAACGGGTGTCCGGAAATCATGGGCCAGTGATCGGGTGAGTTGTTCCTGGATGTCCCGCAGAGTGTCGCTGTACTCAGTTGCGGCGTCGTTCACCGCCTGCTCCACCGAACAGACGATGATCTCTCGGTTAAGCTCGCTGAGCGGTTCGTCCCGTTCCATGACGTCGCAGATCACCTGCCGCAGGATATGGTACTCGAAGATCACCTGGTCCATAGTGTAGTTAAAACTTCCCGCTCTTTCTCTGCCGTGTTTCTTTCCGATACGGGTGCTTTCTTTCTTATCAAAGAGTCTGCGGATTTCAGTGCGGTCGATGGTGGTGGATAAGGCGTCCTGGATCTGAGTGAGGTACTCCGGGAGAGAGTCCCGCAGGGCCAGGTTTTCCTGGTGGTGGGCCGCCTTCACTTCTTCCAGCGCGCGTTTCACCCACAGGTCCATGATTTCGGACTTACATTCTTTGAGCTTGAGTGAAGCAGAATTTGGCATGAGGGACTCCGTGGGTTATGCAACAAGTGTCTCATCCTCTAACGCCTTTGCATAATGTATAAACGAACGCAGTCTATCCTGAACTTACTGAAATCTATGACATTTGGATTAATAGTTGCTTTTATGCCAACTGGTCTTTCATTACGGATCGTGACTTCATAGATAAAAGACTTTTTAAAAAATTTAAAGGTAAACCATGGCCATCAATCAGAACGATCCGCTCTAAAAACGGGAAGTCATAACCCGGTCCAGCCGGGCCACATAGTCACACAAGTTCCGGCACCCGGAGAGCTCTTTTTTCAGCGGAGACTCGATCGGTTGCTTGAGAATGTTGCTGAGGAATGCGTAGCAAGTGGCATCGAAATCACTGAGTTTCTCCTCGAAGAAAAATTGCCGAGTTCCTAAAAGCACCGCCAGTGCCTGCACCTGTGCGCCACCCAGTTGGTACACCTCGCTGCGCTGGTGCCTCCCTGTCCCCTGTGCCACAGACTGTCGCCGCAGGTTTCTTCGCAGGAAGCGCAAAATTGGTTTCCCCACCACCGGCGGGAAAAGAGGAAGGAATTCTTTCTCCACCACCCGGTACCCTTCCTCATCCACCCAGCGGGAGTACAGCAGGACATGGTACAGGCCTTCCTCAATCATCGTCTTAAAGGCAAATGCCTGCGCCCGCTGCTGTGGTTGCTGGAGCCGCAGGTGGTGGAGGCCATGGGTTTCAACTAGTGCGTTGATGATGAAACTCGAATCCGCAACGCTCCCTTGCTGGTGAACGATAAAGGGCATCTTCCCTTTCGGGCCCCGGCGAGGATTGAGCTCGACTTGGATCCGGTAGGGCAGCCGCGAGAGCTTCAGGAAAAACTCTACTTTGAGACAAAACGGACTCAAGCTCGAGAGGTTAAAGGCAGCGGGGTACTGGTGAAGGACAATCATGGGAGGATCCGCAGGGAATGAAGTTGCCGTAAAAAAAGGTGGTGGAGAGCTTTGTGCCGCTGGCAGAGCTTGAGGTACGCACGCAGAGACCTTTTTCCCAGGCCGCTCTCATGAGACCCCAGTAGCGAGAGCCGATGGGCGAAGTGGCCGGCCTTTTGGCAGCGGCGGTGGAAGCTTTCCGCACTGAATGACGGGCGACTCAACAGCTCTTTGAGAATTTCTGCCTGCTGGAGCGACACGGTCATCCCCTGTCCGAAGACGGGGTTCAGCGACAGCAGAGCATCGCCTAGAACGATCACGTTCTTTGGCATCGCTTCGAGGTTGAGTGTGCGCCGGTGACTGAAAGCTTTTCTGTATTGGTACAATTCGCTAACCGGTTTGGCGTCTTTGAGGATCCGGGTGAAGGCGTCGGATTTGATCTTGCTTGCTTTTTCCAGATACGCAGAGAGACCAGAACAGGGAGTGAACTCATCTTCCTGTTCTATTAGGGTCGCCATCACTCTCTGGCCTTCGATGGGAGTGATCACTCCTCCCGTGCGGGCCCTGGGAGGATCGATCTGGAAATAGTACTGGAGTGGGCCTTCCAGCTTCAGGTCACTCTGCTTGAAGACCAGGCTCCGGTAAGTCAGCTTTAGGGGAAATTGTTCTTCTTTGTATACCCCCCTTCCCAGAAAGGTCTCGAGTGGAAAATTCTGTCCACCGGCCAGCACGATCAGTGAGCCGTCAACCTCACCCAGGCCCGAGACTCTCTGCTGGATAAACTCTATGTTCTTTCTCTGAACCCTCTGCCGCATGAGCGAAGTTAACAACATTCTGCTCATGGAAAATGTCTTCACCGAGGACGGGTACCTAGGAAAACTCCCATCTTGATTTTCCCATACTGTGTCTTGGGCCCAGTCGATCAGCGGGCAACCGGCCTCTAGCAGCTGCGACTTGATGCCCGGGAAGATCCGCTCCAGACAATCCTGGCCGGAACCCAAAAGCACGTGGAGATGGTGTGCCTGGGCCGGGGGGGCGCCTTCGTAGACCAGGACTTTTTCAAAATTTGTCGACAGGACTTCTGCTGTGGCAAGCCCACAGATCCCCGATCCGATCACCACGGCCTGTTTCATATGATCCCTTCCATTTTCTGGTGGAGGTTGAAGAGTCCACTCAGCCCGTCTGCATAAGATTTGAGGTCTACGCTCCTGGCCCATGCGCTGGCACTGTGGAGACTTGAAAGCCTGGCACGCAGTTCCAGCAGCAACTGCTGTTTTGCTTCGCCCACTCCCGACGGATGGAGCATCAGTTCACTTGTTAGGTCTCCTTCATCTAGCTCGCGCTGGAAGGTGGAGATAAGATTACCGATGCGTCCGATCCTCTGTCCCAGGATGAGCGCTTCCCGCAGACGGCCGGTTTCACTGCCGTCGAAGCAAGGAGATGCCATCAGGTCGATCGTCCCGGCAGCGACCATGCCCATGTTGTAGGGCCCGAGCAGTTTACTCTCGGTCAGGTTTCGGATCGCAGGTTGCAAGGTCATCAGCTCCGCGTACTGGTTGGCGAGGTAGACGTGCCGGATGTCGAAGGCAAGAAGGTTCTGGAACTTCTCCTGGCGCGGGAGCCTGGAGAGAGCTCTGTTCAATTCTCCAAAGAGATGCTGTGCCAGTTCGATCAGCGGGAAGTCCCCGGGGCCAGTTTCCCGCAGGACCGGGTGTTCGCCGATGTTCAACCGGTAGAGCTCCTTGAGAAGCTGTGGACGGGAAAGTCGAGGGTTGTCCGCGAGGTCATCGTAGAGTGTGATAATCATCCCTAGGCAGACCTTGGCGTAGACGGCAAGCTCTGTGAACTCCGCTCCAACTGAACTCAATGTCGTCTGCCGGTAGCCCAGCACTAGAAATTCCGTGAAGAGCCTAGGATCCCGGTGGTCGCAGACAGACTGATACTTTTCGGCCAGCAGCTTCACTTGGTAATCCAAGATGCAACCGTCGTTGATCGATCTCTCACCCACGGGCCACCCCCTCGAGCTTCAAGTACTGACCGGGACGAGGATGAAGTGTGACTAGCGGGAAGCTCCGGATTTCCTTCTCCAGAGTCTGGAACCGGAACTTCTGGCAAAAGATTTTTATAATGGTCACCGCTTCCAGGTAGGCGAGCTTCTCTCCGATGCAAGACTTCGCGCCCAGGCCAAAGGGAAGGAATGCCTTCACCGGTTGGGAGAATCGCTGAGGGTCGAACTCCGAAGGCCGCTGGTGGAAGTCCGGGTGCCGATGGATCTGACTCACACCGATTAACACCTGATCACCCCGTCGGACCGAACAGGTTCCGAGATTGGTATCTACCGCCGCCTCGCGAGCTAGCATGTACGCGGGGGGGTACAGCCGGAGAGCTTCCTTGTAGACCCGCAGAGCACTCTCATCTGCACCGCCTGCGATCTCATCTCGGTAACGGGGATGGGATCCCAGTAGCAGTAGAGTAAACGCAAGGGAGGAAGCCGTCGTTTCGTGGCCCGCGAAGAGGAATGTCATGCACTGATCGATTAGAAATTCACTGTCCATGAAAATTTTATGGACGTTGGTCGCCGCCGGGCGAGAATCCCGCAGGGCAAGCAGGATTTTGGTCCGTAGTGAATTTCTCAGGGACCGGATGCGAAGATTCGCCGGGACGGGAAGAAACAGCGGCAGTGGGGCAAGGGCCACCATCCGCTTACCGCAGAGTTCGTTGAGTTCGCGGAAGCCGGAAACTATATCTCTGGCGCTTTCCTTAAGGTCTAGCCCCAGGAAGACCGAAAACGCATTCTTGAGCACCAGGTCCGCCATGACAGCCATGATGTCTACCTGCTGACCGCACACAAGTTCTCCCAGAGCTTCTTCCGTGTTGCTTCGGATCTGTCCGTTCATGCTTTCCAGGTTCGAAGGCAGGAGCATCGGTCTGACTTTTTTGCGCTCACGCTGGGATTGGGTTCCGGCCAACTGGACCAGGCCTTTGTCTCCTGTAATGGGTTTGATCCGGTCGAAGATAGTCCTGTTCTGTACGAAGAGGTCATGTCTTGAGGCTAGCACATCCCCAGCGGTGCTGGGATCGAAGACTAAGTGAAACTTCTTGTGCCCTATACGCAGACTCTGGACCGGAGCTGGATTCGAAGCAAACTGCTGGTCCAAGAAGAGCAGCGGGTTGGAAGTGAATGTTTTAAGGTTTCGAAGACTTTCCATGAGACTGTATACAGAGTATTTCAGATAACAATAAGTGACTTTAAAGCAACAATCCTTAACTTAAAGTTATAGGTTGATAGTCTAAATCTTCCGTTCGAATATTGCTCTCTTCGAAGCCGGAAATCTAGATCCGAATTCCCAGCGAAGCATAGAGGGCGCGTAGGACCCACAGCGGACCGATTAGCAGGAAGACAAGGTCTTTCAGGAATGAAGGCTTTTTTCCCTCGAGCTTGTGCCCGTAAAACTGCAGGGCCCATGCGAGCACGAAGATAGTGAGACTCAACTGCATAAGAGTTCCGGTCTGGTACAGCTGATGACACACCCAGAACATCACGCCACTGGAAACGACCATGCTAAGAAACATCACCACATTCAACAGCAGGTAGAAGACCAGACTCCCACCGACGAACACGGTCGACCAGTTCAGGTACGGCGAGACATCCTTAAACGCTTGCGGGATGGGAACACACCACAGGATGCCGATGACAGAGAACACGATGAGTGGAACGGCAATCTTATGGATGAGCTTGTTGGTGGGGTGGTTGTGACTGACTTGATATTCACTCATCCACTGGTCGAAAGTTCGCATCTGATTCCCTCCCTTTTATAAAAGACTTGGCCCTTGGTATCATACACAATCCCTTACCCTAGTCAAAACTGAATTCCGGCGTCTCACGGTTTCGAGTGTATAAATTTTTCAATACCTAACCCGCCCATCCCGTTTTGACTGATCATAGGCGGGTAACTTTTTATCAGGAGACAATTGTATGATCCTCAAAACCTTACTGGTCAGCGCACTCATTATTTCCTCGGCGGCCCGGGCGACTGTCCTCACCGACGAGATGGCCCTCGAAGCCGGCATGACTCCGGTGAGCGAAGCCGGGATGGACGGCCCAGACCTCGCGGAGATCATGACCTTCGACCGCTCCGAATACGTTTCCACCATCCCCTCTCTCGACGATATCGAAAAAGTGATCCGGTCACACAAACAGGTCATCGTCGTGAACAAAGCAGTTTCTGGCAAAGACGCCCAGACTCTGACGGTCTACCAAAACGGAGCGGTCAAACCTTTGACCGAAACCACGGTCATCACCACCGTAGTCAACGGCAAGACAGTTAATCAAGAAGTCTCGGAAGAAAAACCTTTCGTGAAGATCTCCACCGGCCGTGAGAGAAATGAGACCGCTGCTTCCGGTCGGAAGTACCTCTCTACTACACCGAAAGGATTCTTCAGACCTCAGCGGGTCTACAAGATGTACTACTCGGCCACCTGGAAAGCGGACCTCCCGAACGCCGTCTTCATCAACTGCAGCCGCAACGATTTCAACAAAGAATGCGGGATCGCCATCCACGCCACTTCGGCTTCTCACTACGCCGCCCTCGGCAAGCGTGACTCCGGCGGTTGCGTCCGGACGAAACTCGAGGTCTCCAAGCAGATAAGAGAACTGGTGATGGAATCAGGACTCGGAACCACCCAGTTCAAGATCAAAAACGAGGGTTACCGCAGAGATAAGGTGATTAATAATTCCGTTCAGGTTGACCTGGTGAACAGAGACTCCGGTGACGTCATGAACAAGAAGATCAACTCGTGGGACACGGTCATCGTCGTTTACGAATAATCCTCGGGCGAGTCATATGAAATACCGCGGGTAGAGCCTTAGCATGACGGTCCAATCATCTTGTCGAAGACAGGCCAATTTCATGCATCGTGACTCATGCCAAGGGAAATTCAATCACAAAACGGGTATTTTCAGCCGAGGCATCATAAAAGAGTTTGCCCCCGATATCTTCCATGATGCCTTTGGAAATACTCAGACCCAAACCAGTCCCCTTGCCAACTCCCTTAGTGGTAAAAAAGGGATTCATCATCTTATCCACCACATCTTCCGGAATTCCCAGTCCATTGTCAGTTACCGAAGTTCTGATTTGATTATTAAATTTTTGGACGGAAATATCGATCCATCTATCTGGTCTTTTTTCAACCGCATCAAAAGCATTATTTAAAAGATTCAGTAAAACCTGAATGATTTGCGTAGGTCTGATTTTTAAGTCAGCTTCTTCCAGATTGTTAAAATTCACTCTCAGCTGAATGGCATGATTTTCAAAACGTTGCCGGCATAAATCAAGAGTATCATTTATCAAGCGGCCAATGGGCGCTAGTTCCAGGATATCTTTTTCACCGCTGCGGGAAAAAGATAAAAGGCCTTTTATAATTTTAGAAATCCTGAATGCGGTCGACTCAATCTGAACAACTTCATTGACGGACTCATTACTGCCCAACTCACGTTTCAGTCGCATGCAAGTGCCGACGATGATCGCCAAGGGGTTATTAATTTCATGGGCAATTCCACTGGCCATCTCACCTAAGGAGGACATTTTTGCAGAAGCAATTAATTTCTGCCTTTGTAAATTCAATGTCTTTTCGGCATCGATACGTTCGGTTATATCTTCAACTGAACCTACAAAGCCAACCGGTAATCCTTCAGCAGACAAAATAGGCGCAGCACTGGAAGAAACAAAACGAATGCCTTTGTAAGCATTTAGAAAACGGAATTCAGCACGGAAAATTTGATTACGCTCAATTGAGCTATTCCATTCGGCAAACACTCTTGTAACATCATCCGGATGAATCGCCTTAATCCATCCATCTCCAAAGGCTTTCTGCTGAGCAAGACCCGTTATCTCCATCCAGATTTTATTAACGTAATTACATTTTCCCATCAGGTCTGTTTTATAAATCCCAATCGGAGCAAAAATCGCTAAAGATTGAAAGAGTTCTTCACTTTCTTTATGTTTTTGCTCATGGAGGGTCGCTTCAGTCACGTCCATGGATGATCCAATCAAACGAAAAGGTTGACCATTTTCATCCTGAATCAATTTAAGCCGGACTAATAGCCAAATGGAGCGCCCATCGAGATGCAACATCCGATAACGAGCTGTAGAGGTTCCCTTTTCAAAACATTCCTGATTTGAACTTAGCGCCAACGGTTTATCGTCAGGATGAACGATGGAGAGCCAGAAGTTAGAATCATTGAAAAAATTTTGAAGAGGATGGCCTAAAATGAGTTCAGTCGTTTTATTAGCATATTCAAGTTTGGAACTTTTAAGATTAACCACCCAGGCCGAGTCAAAACTATTTTCAACCATTTCTTCAAATATACTATTGAGTCGATCTGCATCCATCCTTCCAGTGTAGGCATAATTTGAGAAAACTGTTAAGCAATTCCAATAAAAAAAAACCTATTAATGTTACTGCTTCTAGAAGAGCTAGTCCTTTGAGAAGTACGAAAGGATCGTTAACATGAATGAAGTCAGTGGTCTTGGTCTAGGCCTCTATATTTCTCGCCGCTTGGTAGAATTGCACGGAGGCAAACTCAATCTTGAAAGTGAATTCGGCAAAGGTTCAGTCTTTACCTTTTCTCTTCCTTTGAATTGAGCCAGTGGTACTAACTCGTAAGACCCATCCTCTTATCTGCTTGAAGCAGAATAGTAAAATACCTTTGGCTAAAATTATATTTTCTCTTTCTTAATCATAGGCGAGACTAATAACCTTTACTGGAGGCTCCCCATGTTAAAATTACTTTTTTTTGCAGGTCTATTTTCCTTCCAGGCATTTGCAGTTACTCCATTACTTGAAAAGCACGTGCAAAGCGGTCTTATGGTTCCAGAAAATAGTTTTGAATATGATTGTTCAATAAATAATGACAGGCATGTTGTGATTACCCGCAGAGAAGGAATTGGAACTGCTCATACGCATACTCACCATATATCAAGAGCCACCAGAAGGAATATCCGTTCTCTGGTACATATCGCAGCTGATGGATTAATCAGTGAAGCACCCGTATCGTGCGATGGCGGCGACAAACTCCTCTACGGATTCCATCACGGAGAAAAGTTCATCCTGGATGAAGATCTTGACTGCGGAACGCATAAGATCAATCGAAGCCAGGCGGCGACGGCCCTCAAACGGATAGCAAGAAGGTACTGCGGATTCTAAAATCAGGGAGGCAAGCCAATCGCGAACTCACCCTGCAAAGTTTTTTTGATTCCGCATCCATGATGATGGGAATCGCAGAAGTGGTTGATGGAGATATCAAGCATGTTTCTGGCAATGAAGCAGCTACCCGTTTCTTCGGCAGAGAGACAAACGAACGTGAACTGCGCGAGAAATTTGTGAACGCTCTTTCACTTGATCTCCGTACCCCTCTGACTGCCGCAAAAATGACGGCACAACTTCTTTCAAAAAGATTGAATGACCAAAATTTTATTCATCGATCTTCCATCAAAATTGCTGAGATCATGGACCGTGCCGACTCCATGATTCAAGATATGTTGGACGCGGGTCGGATCAGGGCCGGAGAAAAGTTACCACTTGAACTTGCTGAATGTGACCTTAACCATCTGATGACAGAAACAACTTTTACGGTTAAACTTCCTTTAAAGTGATTATTCTCACTCGAGTTGATCTTCCCCTCTTAAAATACTGTCGGCCCTAAAGGGCTATCCCCTTCGGATTTTTTTTGATGATGATTTTGAACCAACTTGCTTGAATTTACTAAAATCTCATCTTTAAGAGCACCACACGCTGCTCCCCATATAATATGAGCACTTTGCCATGTAATGAAGGCAACTGGAGAACGCCGGACGAAGCCAAAGGTATGATTTCTAAGCCATGGAAAATTTAATCTCCATCCCCCCGGGCGGGGTCAGGTAAGATAACGAGACAGTTATTTTTATCAGTTTTATTTAGGAAGCTACCTATGGGTTTATTTTACATTCTTATTTGTCTTTTAATCGGAGCACCTTCAAACGCACAAGATAATCTGCCTCCGTCAAAGAACACCGCTAAAGAACAAATTTACATCATTAAGTATAAGAAAAATGGCCCGCAAAGAGTAGGCCTTCAAGAGGTCTCGAGCAGGTCCCTGAAACTTGCCAAGCTTTATAAGGGAAAGATTAAAAATATTCTTAAGCACTCACCGGTCGTTATCATGGGTCTAGGAGCCGCCGCCGCTGATTCCATACGGAATGACCCGAGTGTTGAATTGGTGGAAAAAGACGGACCAGTCTTTTTTGCCTCGACAATGGCCACCCCCAACTGGGGAATTGACCGGATTGACCAACCTTCCCTCCCCCTCAATGGCCAGTATACCTACTCCCTGACAGGTAAGGGGGTGAATGCCTACGTCGTCGATTCAGGAATTAGACTTGACCACGTCGAGTTCGAGGGCCGGGCCAAATTCGGATTCGATGTCATTCAAGACGGGAGGCCAGGTGACTGTAACGGACACGGAACCCATGTGGCCGGGATCCTCGGAGGGGCGAACTTCGGGGTAGCAAAGGAAGTGACTCTCCACTCGGTTCGCGTCATGGATTGCAACGGATCCGGAACGATCGCAGGAGTCTTATCAGGTCTGGACTGGGTCAAGGGAAACTACATCTTGCCGGCGGTGGCGAACCTGAGTATCACGGTCGGCGAAATTTCTCCAGCGGTAGACCAGGCCATTGAAGAACTCATCCGGTTGAAAATATCTGTGGTCGTCGCGGCCGGAAACAGCTCGGCGGACTCCTGCCTGACTTCCCCTTCCCGAGTACCGGACGCCATCACCGTCGGCGCGAGCTCGAACGCTAATGAATCCCAGGATACCGTCGCCAGCTATTCCAACTACGGCCGCTGCCTCGATATCTACGCTCCGGGAACAGACATCCTATCCGCTCATGGTTTTACCACTACCAAAACGTGGGTCTTCTCAGGCACATCCATGGCCTCTCCTCACGTCGCGGGTGTGGCCGCACTTCACCTGCAGGATGATCCTACGGCAGCTTCCGCAACCATCGCCAACGTCATCAATGCCCAGGCCCTCGTGGGCCAGCTTGCCGGCACACCTCAAGACAGCCCAAACCTTCTGCTACAGATCGATACCGCTCCGGAGGTAAGTGCCGTCTGCCGCCGGAGGAATCCGCTCGTTCAGCTAAGCCCCCTCAGCGCAAACGTACTTTTCGCCGGAAGGCCCATGACCTACCTTTTGAAGGTAACAAACGTTAATACGCTCCAGTGCCCGGCGGAGAGTTACTCGCTCTCTTCCTCCCTGCCCAGTAGTGGCTGGAGTATCCTTAACGATCCAGGGCCCTTTCAGCTTGCCTTCGGTGAAACCAAGACAATAGTCATGGACGTCAAAACTGCAACGGGTGGAAGCGGGGCTTTCGTCGTCGGTATGAGTGCGAGATCGGTCGCAGCACCCTCCATGACGGGCTCAGATTCTTCCAACGGGATACTAAAAAGTGATAGCTCGTTGGGCTGCTCGAGGGTGGGTCCATTTATCCTGCTCACGCCACTCAACGCCGGAGCTTCAAGTCCCGGTGACAATATCCAGTACACTGTTAGAGTGACCAACATGAATTCCTCCGGGTGTACGGAAGAATCCTACAATCTCAATTCGGTGCCACCGACTGGCTGGTCTGCTCGGTTTGATACGCCAAAGGTAAGAATTGCGGCAGGCCAAAGTGTCAGCACGGGACTTTCCATTCAGACGGCCAGCTACGCGTCTCTAGGAACTGTTAACCTTGAACTCATGGCCTATTCAGAAACGCTTCCATTGATGGTCGGATATAGCCCCGTGGAAATCAAACTTCAGAAAGTCCCGACGACCTCCTGTGTGAGGAAAAATCCACTGGTCCAGCTGCTTCCCACCTCAACTTCTTCTGTGAAGGCCGGGGAGATGGCCCCGTATTCCGTGAAGATCACAAACCTTAATAACGGCCTCTGCCCGTCCGAAACGTACTCACTTCAGGCGGCGGTACCGTCCGGATGGACCTCACAGCTGGGTTCTGCGCAGGCGACCATCGCCTCCGGCGCGACCGCATCAACATCCTTGCAGGTGAGAACCGCTGCGACCGCTGCTGCCGGGCCATATAGTTTTTCACTGTCGGCTACATCCCTCAGCTCCCCGGCAAACAAAGGAAGCGCAACCTCCTCTGTTGAGGTCCAGTCTGCTTCCACGCCAGGTGCTAATTCATGCGTGCGATCGGCCCCGGTACTTTCGATTCCGGCGGGCCTGAACATCAACGCCAATGGCTTCACGGAAGTTGAGGTGAAAGTAAGCAACAGCGACAACTCCTACTGCCTGCCGGTCGATTTCACTCTTCAGTCGAGTTCCTCCAACCTTTTGGCGGTTTTCACTCCATCCATTTTTACACTCGCACCAATGTCAGAAAAGGTCATCAGGATGAAGCTCATCCACTCCAGCGGCTCAGGCACCCTGCCGTATACGGTAAGCCTTCTGGGGCACCCGACCGGGAACAAGACGATAAATGGTTCGGCGGTCATCCCGTCTGCTACAACTCCTCCAACTAATCAGTGCGTGAGACTTGCTCCAAGCATCTCCCAGCAGGCCGGCGTAAAGCTGGGCACGGGCGCTTCGGTAGAAGTGGACCTGACAGTGGTGAGCAGAGACAGCAGTAGTTGTCCACCCGTAGACTATAGTGTTGGGATGAAGTCTGCTAATCTGTCAGGCGCGTTCGCTCTCTCCACCTTCACCCTTCCTGCCATGCAGAGCCGCCTGCTTAAATTGAAGCTTTCCCATTTATCCGGAACCGGAATTATCCCCTACACCGTGAGCTTAACGGGCCACACCAGTGGGATCAAAGAAGAAAGCGCGACTGTCACTGTCCTGGGCTCCCCGGCCCTAGGCGCGCCGGTGTCCCTCGAAGCGGCGGTCGGACACAAGTGCCCGAACGTCACCCTCTCCTGGGGGATGGCGTCTTCCTGGAAGAATTTTGATATCTACCGGAAGGGAGTCCGCATCGGCTCCTCCACGCTCAAGAGGTACGTCGACCCGCGATTGCCGAAGGGTACGCATTTATACCAGGTTAAGGCGATTGGCCTCGACGGAAGTGTCTCAGATTTCTCCCCGACGATTTCCGCTTCCGTGACCAGGGGGACGGCGCTGTGTGGATCCGGTCCCGTGAAGAAGAAAAGCAAGCCTCGCCTGCGGCTGCGAAGGTAATTGATTAATTAATAGGGAGTTTAGTTAATAGTTCGCCCGAAGCCCCATAAACGGATAAGGTATTGCCCACCTCAGAGTATTCAATAGAGCGTGCATCGAATAAAACAGCTTGATTAAAGGTATAAAGCGGTGATGCATTACCCTTTTCTTCCAGATCAAAAACTAACACTTTCCCTGAATCTAAAACAAAAAATCTCTTCTTCAATGATGAGGCTGCAACATCAATAGGATGATGAATTCTCGTTTTCTCACCTTTAAACTGTCTTAGAATCTTTGGAGTATAGGTCGCATGGCCCTGGTGTTGATAATGGGCATCAGCATTGATAAACCAAATTCTTTTTGTTTGAGAAGAAAAAATGGCGAGCTCTTTTTGCTCGGACAATAATTTAAACCCCGTTGTATCTGAGAAATTTTTAGACTTTACATGACGAAGAGGGGCCACGCTCCCCGGGATATCTAGGTTAAAGGTCATGATGCCGAAGCTGTCTTTCTCTTGATTCAGAACCAAGAGCCTTCTCTCTTTTTCGAATACTCGCAGCAGACGGACATTGCTGATCTCTGTTTGTTTTCCAGCATGAAGGGTGCGTGACTTGATCAGGACTCGTCCATCGCCCTCGAGTCTTAAAGTGTCATAAAACAAAATGTAACGGTAACCAAAGACGCGGTCACTTTTAGTGATGCCGGTATTTGACACCGCATCTGGATGGGCCTTAATGATCTCTGAGCAATCGGGAGGCAAGACCACTTCTCTTAACTGGTCGCCATGCTTATATCCATCTTCCAAGCATTCTTGTAAAGATGCCGCATGGACCAGATCCATCAAGGTAGAAAAAATGAGAATCTGGAATACGTATTTCATTCTGGGCTCCTGCAACTCATACCATTGTAAATGATAAAACTTCCAACACATCTAGGGGCAATTCTGACCTGATCAGAGATTATTTAATAGCCGTTGTTGTAAGCACAGCTGTTCCAAGAGTATAGGTAATGGTGAGGTCGCCGGTTTTATTAGCTGGAGTTGCTCCTCCGACATTTTCTCTCCAGTCTACCGTCGCCGTGCAACTTCCCCCAGCAGCTACCGCTACAGCGCCACAATTATCAAAGCCCATCTGGAAGTTCGGTCCGCCGTTGACTACTGCCCCTAGGACACTTGAAGCCTGATTTCCATCGTTTCGGACGGTGAAGGCTTGAGAGATATTACCTGTTGGATTCCCAAAGTCGTAAGAAGTGACGATTACTCCCCCCAGGACAATGACCATATGAGCGCCATTGATACTAAAAGCGAATGTCCGCGATGCAGTGGCACCTAGTGGATCGATGACCGTAAAGGTTAGATTGATGGTGCCGGTTGCATTGGTCACCGGAGTGACCTGAGCGGTACAGTTAGGCCATGTTCCGGCCCACACCACACTTGAGTTTAAAACCTTAGCGGTATTGTCAGATGACATAGACAAGTAAGTGTTGGTACAGGTCATAGCAGGATGGTCGACATCCCCGGTGGAAACCGTGATGGCAGCACTTTGAGTATTCTTGACTGTTGAAGAAGCAGGTATCAAGGCCATGGTCGGAGCATCGTTAACCGAGAGGATAGTCGAACTCACAGTTCTTACGGGGGTTGAAGTTTGCCCCGCTGCCGTAATGGTGTAATCAAAGCTTACTGCACCAAAGAAATTGACAGGGCTACCCGTCACGCCGACCGTACAAACTCCTCCAGCAGTACATGCGCAGGCCTGAGTCACACTCACTCCGCTTAGAGTAGAGACAGTACAAGCCGATGCTAAGTCATTGTCGACATCGACGTATGAAAGAGTGATCACACTCTGGATGTCTTCATTGAAAGAGGCGGCGGTGAAACTGGCCGTTGATGGAACATCATCGACCGCAGAGATGGTGAAAGTGGCAGCTGCCGCTGCGGATGACAATCCATTAGCGACTACAGAATAAGCGAAGCTCGCTGCCCCATTGTAATTAGCTGTTCCGGTCACACGTACGGTACAGTTACCCGCGGCACAGGCACAGGCCTGGGTGACAGTGACATTGTTCAGTGAAGTGATGGAACACGAAGTGGCCAGGTGACTTTCAGCATCCGTATACGCCAGTGTGATGTCTAAAGACTGGGTGTCTTCTGCGAATGTGGCCGGCGTGAAAGCTGCGACCACTGGAGCATCGTCGACGCCCGTGATAAACAGAGTGGCCATCTTCGCAATTGAGGTTTGCGTGTTTGCGGTTACGGTATAGGTAAAATCCGCAGCGCCGTTATAACTTACAGGTGATCCTGTCACTCCCACAGTACAGGTTCCGGCAGCGCAGGCGCAAGCTTGAGTCACGGTAACATTGGTCTGTCCTGTGATAGCACATGCGCCGGCAAGATCTGAATCAGCATCTGTGTAAGAGAGGGTTATGATGCTCTGGACATCTTCGTTGAAGGCCGGTGGCGAGATGTTGGCCGCAACCGGTACGTCATTCACATTGGTTATTGACAATGTTGCGGTTGCCGCAGCTGAAGTCAGGCCGTTTGCAGTCACAGTGTAGGTGAAACTAGCAGCACCGTTGTAATCACCAAGGCCTGTGACTCCGACCGTACAGGCCCCCGCCGTGCAGGCGCAGGCCTGTGTAACCGTGACATTGTTCACAGTTGGGATGGAACAGGTGGTTGCAGAATGAAGTTCGACGTCGCTGTAGGATAAATTGATAATGCTCTGGGTGTCTTCATTGAAAGCTGCCGGGCTGATCGCCGCTGCCACCGGAGCATCGTCAACCGCACTCACCGTCAAGCTGGCCGTCGCGTTCGCCGAAGTTTGTCCCCCAGCGGTCACATTGTAATCAAAGCTTGCAATCCCATTGTAGTTAAGCGGAGATCCGGTAACGCCGACGGTACAGGTTCCAAGGGTACAAGCACAAGCTTGGGTCACGGTGACATTGGTAAGAGCACTCAGAGAACAAGCTGTGGCAACGTCCCCTTCAATGTCTGTGTAAGTCAGAGTGATCACCGACTGGACGTCTTCGTTGAAAGCCGCTGGCGTGAGGTTAATGGCAACCGGAATATCGTTGACAGCAGTGATCGATAAAGTTGCAGCGGCAGCAGCAGAAGTCTGGGCGTTTGCCGTTACGGTATAGTTGAAGCTGGCAGCTCCATTGTAGTTAAGTGGAGATCCGGTTACACCAACGGTACAAGTTCCAGCGGCACAAGCACAAGCTTGGGTCACTGTCACATTGGTAAGAGCTGAAGGAGTACATGCAATCGCCAGGTCTCCATCCACATCGCTATAGCTTAAAGTGATGATCTCTTGAGTGTCTTCGTTGAACGCTGCCGGAGAGATGGCAGCAGCGACTGGAGCATCGTTGACGTTAGTGATAGAAAGGGTCGCTGCGACAGCAGCAGAAGTCTGACCGTTTGCCGTTACGGTATAGTTGAAGCTGGCAGCTCCATTGTAGTTGAGTGGAGAGCCGGTGATTCCCACGGTACAAGCTCCCGCGGCACAAGCACAAGCTTGGGTCACTGTCACATTGGTAAGAGCTGAAGGAGTACATGCAATCGCCAGGTCTCCATCCACATCGCTATAGCTTAAAGTGATGATCTGCTGAGTGTCTTCGTTGAAGGCTGCAGGAGAGATGGCAGCAGCGACTGGAGCATCGTTGACGTTAGTGATAGAAAGGGTCGCTGCCACAGCGGCAGAAGTCTGACCGTTTGCCGTCACAGTGTAATCAAAGCTTGCTGCTCCATTGTAGTTAAGAGGAGATCCGGTCACTCCCACGGTACAAGCTCCTGCGGCACAAGCGCAGGCTTGGGTCACTGTCACATTGGTAAGAGCTGAAGGAGTACATGCAATCGCCAGGTCTCCATCCACATCGCTATAGCTTAAAGTGATGATCTCTTGAGTGTCTTCGTTGAACGCTGCAGGAGAGATGGCAGCAGCGACTGGAGCATCGTTGACGTTAGTGATAGAAAGGGTCGCTGCGACAGCGGCAGAAGTCTGGCCGTTAGCGGTTACGGTATAGTTGAAGCTGGCAGCTCCATTGTAGTTTAAAGGTGAACCAGTCACACCAACGGTACAAGCTCCCGCGGCACAAGCACAAGCTTGGGTCACTGTCACATTGATAAGAGCTGAAGGAGTACATGCAGTGGCCAGGTCTCCATCCACATCGCTATAACTTAAAGTGATGATCTGTTGGGTGTCTTCATTGAACGCTGCCGGAGAGATGGCAGCCGCGACCGGAGCATCGTTGACATTAGTAATAGAAAGAGTCGCTGCCACAGCGGCAGAAGTCTGGCCGTTTGCGGTTACGGTATAGTTGAAGCTGGCAGCTCCACTGTAGTTTAAAGGTGAACCAGTCACACCAACGGTACAAGTTCCAGTGGCACAAGCACAAGCTTGGGTCACTGTCACATTGGCAAGAGCAGAAGGAGTACATGCAATCGCCAGGTCTCCATCCACATCGCTATAGCTTAAAGTGATAATCTGCTGCGTGTCTTCGTTGAACGCTGCCGGAGAGATGGCAGCCGCGACTGGAGCATCGTTGACGTTAGTGATTGAAAGTGTGGCGGCAACAGCGGCAGAAGTCTGAGCGTTAGCGGTCACAGTATAGTTGAAGCTGGCAGCTCCATTGTAGTTAAGTGGGGATCCCGTCACTCCCACGGTACAAGTTCCAGCGGCACAAGCGCAGGCCTGGGTCACTGTCACATTGGTAAGAGCAGAAGGCGTACATGCAATCGCCAGGTCTCCATCCACATCGCTATAACTTAAAGTGATGATCTGCTGGGTATCTTCATTGAACGCTGCCGGAGAGATGGCAGCCGCGACCGGAGCATCGTTGACATTAGTAATAGAAAGTGTGGCGGCAACAGCGGCAGAAGTCTGACCGTTTGCCGTCACAGTGTAATCAAAGCTTGCTGCTCCATTGTAGTTAAGAGGAGATCCGGTGACTCCCACGGTACAAGTTCCAGCTGCACAAGCACAAGCTTGGGTCACTGTCACATTGGTAAGAGCTGAAGGAGTACATGCAATCGCCAGGTCTCCATCCACATCGCTATAGCTTAAAGTGATAATCTGCTGCGTGTCTTCGTTGAACGCTGCCGGAGAGATGGCCGCAGCGACCGGAGCATCGTTGACGTTAGTAATAGAAAGGGTCGCTGCCACAGCGGCAGAAGTCTGACTGTTGGCGGTCACGGTATAGTTGAAGCTGGCAGCTCCATTGTAGTTTAAAGGTGAACCAGTCACACCAACGGTACAAGTTCCAGCGGCACAAGCACAAGCTTGGGTCACTGTCACATTGGTAAGAACTGAAGGCGTACATGCAGTGGCAAGATCCCCTTCCACATCGCTATAACTTAAAGTGATGATCTGTTGAGTGTCTTCGTTAAACGCTGCAGGAGTCAGGGCAACTGCAACCGGAGCGTCATTAACGTTAGTGATTGCAAGAGTCGCTGCCACCACGGCAGAAGTCTGGCCGTTTGCTGTCACAGTGTAATCAAAGCTTGCTGCTCCATTGAAGTTAAGTGGAGATCCGGTCACTCCCACTGTACAAGTTCCAGCGGCACAAGCACAAGCTTGAGTCACGGTGATATTTGATAAGTTAGAAGGGGTACAAGATGTTGCTAGGTCACTGTCAACGTCCGAATAACTTAAAGTGATGATCTGCTGGGTATCTTCATTGAACGCTGCCGGAGAGATGGCAGCCGCGACCGGAGCATCGTTGACATTAGTAATAGAAAGAGTCGCTGCAACAGCGGCAGAAGTCTGACTATTAGCGGTCACAGTATAGTTGAAGCTGGCAGCTCCATTGTAGTTAAGTGGGGATCCGGTCACTCCCACGGTACAAGTTCCAGTGGCACAAGCGCAGGCCTGGGTCACTGTCACATTGGTAAGAGCTGAAGGAGTACATGCAGACGCCAGGTCTCCATCCACATCGCTATAGCTTAAAGTGATAATCTGTTGAGTGTCTTCGTTGAACGCTGCTGGAGAGATGGCTGCAGCGACCGGAGCATCGTTAACATTAGTGATTGAAAGTGTGGCGGCAACAGCGGCAGAAGTCTGGGCGTTAGCGGTCACAGTATAGTTGAAGCTGGCAGCTCCATTGTAGTTTAAAGGTGAACCAGTCACACCAACGGTACAAGTTCCAGCGGCACAAGCACAAGCTTGGGTCACTGTCACATTGGTAAGAGCTGAAGGAGTACATGCAGTGGCAAGATCTCCATCCACATCGCTATAACTTAAAGTGATGATCTGTTGAGTATCTTCGTTAAACGCTGCCGGAGTCAGAGCAACTGCTACCGGAGCGTCGTTCACGTTAGTGATTGCTAGAGTCGCTGCCACAGCGGCAGAAGTCTGGCCGTTTGCGGTCACTGTGTAATCAAAGCTGGCAGCTCCATTGTAGTTAAGTGGGGACCCGGTCACTCCAACGGTACAAGTTCCAGCGGCACAAGCACAAGCTTGGGTCACTGTCACATTGGTAAGAGCAGAAGGAGCACAAGCAGTGGCAAGATCTCCGTCCACATCGCTATAACTTAAAGTGATGATCTGCTGGGTATCTTCATTGAACGCTGCCGGAGAGATGGCAGCAGCGACTGGAGCATCGTTGACATTAGTAATAGAAAGAGTCGCTGCCGCAGCGGCAGAAGTCTGACTGTTGGCGGTCACAGTATAGTTGAAGCTGGCAGCTCCATTGTAGTTAAGTGGGGACCCTGTTACTCCCACGGTACAAGTTCCAGCGGCACAAGCACAGGTCTGGGTCACTGTCACATTGGTAAGAGCTGAAGGAGTACATGCAGTTGCCAGGTCTGCTTCCACATCGCTATAACTTAAAGTGATGATCTGCTGAGTGTCTTCGTTGAACGCTGCCGGAGAGATGGCAGCAGCGACTGGAGCATCGTTGACGTTAGTGATTGCTAGAGTCGCTGCCACAGCGGCTGAAGTCTGGGCGTTAGCGGTCACAGTATAGTTGAAGCTGGCAGCTCCATTGTAGTTAAGTGGGGACCCTGTCACTCCCACGGTACAAGTTCCAGCGGCACAAGCGCAGGCCTGGGTTACTGTCACATTGGTAAGAGCTGAAGGAGTACATGCAATCGCCAGGTCTCCATCCACATCGCTATAACTTAAAGTGATGATCTGTTGAGTGTCTTCGTTGAACGCTGCAGGAGAGATGGCAGCCGCGACTGGAGCGTCGTTGACGTTAGTGATTGCTAGAGTCGCTGCCACCACGGCAGAAGTCTGGCCGTTTGCGGTCACAGTGTAATCAAAGCTTGCTGCTCCATTGAAGTTAAGTGGAGATCCTGTCACTCCCATTGTACAAGTTCCAGCTGCACAAGCACAAGCTTGAGTCACGGTGATATTTGATAAGTTAGAAGGGGTACAAGATGTTGCTAGATCACTGTCAACGTCCGAATAACTTAAAGTGATGATCTGCTGGGTATCTTCATTGAACGCTGCCGGAGAGATGGCAGCCGCGACCGGAGCATCGTTGACATTAGTAATAGAAAGAGTCGCTGCGACAGCGGCAGAAGTCTGACTATTAGCGGTCACAGTATAGTTGAAGCTGGCAGCTCCATTGTAGTTAAGTGGGGATCCCGTCACTCCCACGGTACAAGTTCCAGCGGCACAAGCGCAGGCTTGGGTCACTGACACATTGGCAAGAGCTGAAGGCGTACATGCAGAGGCAAGATCTCCTTCCACATCGCTATAGCTTAAAGTGATGATCTGCTGGGTGTCTTCGTTAAACGCTGCAGGAGAGATGGCAGCCGCGACTGGAGCATCGTTGACATTAGTGATTGAAAGTGTGGCTGCAACCGCTGTGGAAGTCTGCGCGTTTGCAGTGATGGTGTAGTCGAAGCTTGCTGTTCCATTATAGTTCAAAGGAGAGCCGGTCACGCCGATGGAACATGCTCCTACGGCGCAGGCACAGGCCTGAGTAACTGTTACATTGGTTAAGTTGGAAGGAGTACATGCTGTGGCGATATCCCCGTCAACATCTGAGTAACTGAGGTTGATGATTTCTTGAGTATCTTCATTGAAGGCAGCGGGAGTAAGGGCAACGGCTACTGGAGCGTCGTTGACGTTAGTAATAGAAAGAGTCGCTGTCGCAGCGGTAGAAGTCTGGCCGTTAGCGGTCACGGTATAGTTGAAGCTGGCAGCTCCATTGTAGTTTAAAGGTGAACCAGTCACACCAACGGTACAAGTACCAGCGGCACAAGCACAAGCTTGGGTCACTGTCACATTAGTAAGAGCAGAAGGAGTACAAGCAGTGGCAAGATCTCCTTCCACATCGCTATAACTTAAAGTGATGATCTGCTGGGTGTCTTCGTTAAACGCTGCCGGAGAGATGACAGCCGCGACCGGAGCATCGTTGACATTAGTAATAGAAAGAGTCGCTGCCACAGCGGCAGAAGTCTGACTATTAGCGGTCACAGTATAGTTGAAGCTGGCAGCTCCATTGTAGTTAAGTGGGGATCCGGTCACTCCCACGGTACAAGTCCCAGCGGCACAAGCACAGGCCTGGGTCACTGTCACATTGGTAAGAGCAGAAGGAGCACATGCAGACGCAAGGTCTCCGTCAACATCGCTATAACTCAAAGTAATGATCTGCTGGATATCTTCATTGAACGCGGCCGGAGTCAGAGCAACTGCTACCGGAGCATCGTTGACATTAGTAATAGAAAGAGTCGCTGCCACTGCGGCAGAAGTCTGACTGTTAGCGGTCACAGTATAGTTGAAGCTGGCAGCTCCATTGAAGTTAAGTGGAGATCCTGTCACTCCCACGGTACAAGTTCCAGCGGCACAAGCACAAGCTTGGGTCACTGTCACATTGGTAAGAGCTGAAGGAGTACATGCAATCGCCAGGTCTCCATCCACATCACTATAGCTTAAAGTGATAATCTGCTGCGTGTCTTCGTTGAACGCTGCCGGAGAGATGGCAGCCGCGACCGGAGCATCGTTGACATTAGTAATAGAAAGAGTCGCTGCCACTGCGGCAGAGCTCTGGCCGTTGGCGGTCACGGTATAGTTCAAGCTGGCAGCTCCATTGTAGTTTAAAGGTGAACCAGTCACACCAACAGTACAAGTTCCAGCGGCACAAGCACAGGCCTGGGTCACTGTTACATTGGCAAGGGCAGAAGGCGTACATGCTGTTGCTAGGTCACTATCAGCGTCTGAATAGCTCAAAGTTATGATTGCTTGTGTGTCTTCGTTAAATGCTGCTGGAGAGATGGCAGCCGCTACCGGAGCATTGTCAACGTTATTAATAGAAAGAGTGGCAGCAACAACGGCAGAAGTCTGGCCGTTTGCCGTGACCGTGTAGTTAAAGCTCGCAGCTCCATAGTAATTAAGTGGAGATCCGGTCACACCAACCGTACAAGTTCCTGCAGCACAAGCGCAAGCTTGGGTCACGGTCACATTGGTAAGAGCAGATGGAGTACAAGCAGTCGCAAGATCCCCGTCCACATCGCTATAGCTCAAATTTATAATTTCTTGTGTGTTTTCATTAAATGCTGCCGGGGTAAGAGCAACTGCAACCGGAGCATCATTGACAGCAGTGATCGATAAAGTTGCAGCAACAGCAGCAGAAGTCTGACCGTTTGCCGTCACAGTATAGTTAAAGCTCGCGGCTCCATTGTAGTTAAGTGGGGATCCGGTCACACCAACGGTACAAGTTCCAGCGGCACAAGCACAAGCTTGGGTCACGGTCACATTGGTAAGAGCAGATGGAGTACATGCTGTTGCCAGGTCACTATCAGCGTCTGAATAGCTCAAAGTTATGATTGCTTGTGTGTCTTCATTAAATGCTGCTGGAGAGATGGCAGCCGCCACCGGAGCATCGTTAACATTAGTAATAGATAAGGTCGCTGCCACTGCAGCAGAAGTCTGACCGTTTGCGGTCACAGTATAGTTAAAGCTCGCAGCTCCATTGTAGTTTAAAGGTGAACCGGTCACGCCTACGGTACAAGTTCCAGCGGCACAAGCACAAGTTTGGGTCACTGTTACATTGGTAAGAGCAGAAGGCGTACATGCAGTCGCAAGATCCCCGTCCACATCGCTATAGTTCAAAGTGATGATCTGCTGGGTATCTTCATTGAACGCTGCCGGAGTCAGAGCAACTGCTACCGGAGCATCATCGACCGCACTCACCGTCAAGCTGGCCGTCGCGTTCGCAGAAGTTTGTCCCCCAGCGGTCACATTGTAACTAAAACTTGCAATCCCATTGTAGTTAAGCGGAGATCCGGTAACACCGACAGTACAGGTTCCAACGGCACAAGCACAAGCTTGGGTCACGGTCACATTGCTCAGAGTACTCAGAGAACAAGCCGCAGCAAGGTCCCCTTCAGCGTCTGTGTAAGTCAGAGTGATCACCGACTGGACGTCTTCGTTGAATGCCGCTGGCGTGAGGTTGATGGCAACCGGCGTATCATTGACAGCAGTGATCGATAAAGTTGCGGCCACAGCAGCAGAAGTCTGACCGTTAGCGGTCACAGTATAGTTGAAGCTCGCTGCTCCATTATAGTTAAGTGGGGATCCTGTCACACCAACGGTACAAGTTCCAGCGGCACAAGCACAAGCCTGGGTCACGGTCACATTGGTAAGAGCTGAAGGCGTACATGCAGTCGCAAGATCCCCGTCCACATCGCTATAGCTCAAGGTAATGATGCTTTGGACATCTTCGTTGAAGGCAGCTGGTGTGATGTTCGCAGCTACAGGCACATCATTCACTGGATCCACGGTTAAGGTTGCCGTTGATGTGTTGGAGGTCTGAGTATTAGCAGTCACAGTGTAAGTGAAGTTCGCTGTTCCATTATAGTTGAGTGGAGTTCCCGTAACCCCGACTGTACAAACTCCGGCGGCGCAAGCACAGGCCTGGGTAACAGTAACACTGCTCACACTAGCAATGGTACAGGTTGAAGCAAGGTCGAGTTCCGGATCCGTATAGCTCAGAGTGATGATGCTCTGGACGTCTTCGTTGAAGGAAGCCGGTGAGATGTTAGCTGTAACTGGAGCATCATTGACATTGATGATCGTAAGCGCTGCACTTGCTGCTGTAGATGCTTGGCCATTGGCCGTTACGGTGTAGTCAAAGCTGGCCGCTCCAAAATAGTTCACCGGAGAGCCAGTCACTCCAACGGTACATGTCCCGGCCGCGCAGACACATCCTTGAGTCACTGTGACATTACTGAGGTTGGATGGAGTACAAGAAACGGCAAGATCTCCCTCAACGTCAGAGTAGCTTAGGGTGATGATACTTTGAGCGTCTTCGTTGAAAGCCGCTGGTGTTATGTTCGCTGCAACTGGAGCGTCGTCTACATTGTTTATGGTTAAGTTCGCCGTAGCAGCTGCAGATGTTTGACTATTGGCCGTGACAGTGTAATTAAAGTTAGCAACTCCATTGTAGTTGAGCGGAGTTCCAGTGACGCCTACCGTACAAACACCAGCTGCACAAGCGCAGACCTGAGTCTCTGTCACATTGCTTAATCCAGAAACTACACAGGAGACTGCTGTGTCTCCGTCTACATCGCTGTATGAGAGTGTAATGATATTCTGAACATCTTCGTTGAAGGCCGCTGGAGTGATGTTGGCCGCGACAGGAACGTCATTGACCGGATCGATGGTTAAAGTTGCGAGGGCCGATGCCGACGTCTGGCCCGCTGCTGTGACGGTGAAGTTGAAGCTACCAGATCCATTGTAGTTTAGAGGAGTCCCGGTGACTCCCACTGTACAGATTCCTGCAGCACAAGCACAGCCTTGAGTCTGCGTGACATTGGTTAAGCCGGTAACGGCACAGGCCGTGGCGGTGTCACCGTCTACATCTGAGTAGGCCAGAGTTATCAGTCCCTGGAGGTCTTCATTGAAGCTTGCAGGAGAAATGTTAGCGACAACGGGAACATCATTTACAGGTGAGATAGAGAGTGTGGCAGTGGCCGCGGCAGAAGTTTGACCGGTAGCCGTTACGGTATAAGTGAAGCTCGCGGCACCGTTGAAATTAAGCGGTGATCCTGTCACACCCACAGTACAAATTCCTGCGGCACAGGCACACGCCTGGGTTTGAGAGACATTGGTTAAGGCCGCAAGCGAGCAGCTAGTTGCGCTGTCACCGTCCACATCATTGTAAGAAAGGGTGATGATCGACTGGACATCTTCATTGAAAGCGACAGGGGTGATGTTCGCCGCGATCGGGGTGTCATTCACAGGGGTGATCGACAGAGTTGCGCTGGTTGAGTTTGAAAGTTGGCCAGCTGCGGTCACGGTGTAGTTAAAGCTCGCAGCTCCGTTATAGTTGAGGGGTGAACCGGTCACTCCCACCGTACAAACTCCCGCCGCACAAGCGCAGACTTGAGTTTCTGTGACATTGGTAAGACCCGAGACCGCACAAACCGTCGCACTATCCCCATCCACATCGCTGTAGCTCAGAGTGATGATTCCTTGGGTGTCTTCGTTGAAGGCCGCAGGAGTGATGCTTGCTACGACTGGAGCATCATTGACCGCATCGATGGTGAGAGTCGCAGCCGCAGCGGCGGAAGTCTGACCAGTCGCTGTGACAGTATAGTTGAAGCTCGCGGCTCCATTGTAGTTAAGCGGAGTCCCGGTTACTCCTACGGTACAAGTTCCGGCCGCACAAGCACAACTTTGAGTCTGGGTGACATTTGTTAAACCAGAAAGAGTACAAGCCGTTGCTAAGTCGCCTTCGAGGTCGGTGTACGACAAGGTTATAAGGCCCTGGAGATCCTCGTTAAACGACGCAGGAGCAATGTTAGCCGCGACCGGCGCATCGTTGACTGGTGACACTGTGAGAGAAGCAGTGGCCGCCACAGATGTCAGACCATTTGACGTTACGGTGTATGTGAAGTTCGCCGGTCCATTGTAATTGAGTGGTGACCCTGTTACGCCGACCGTACAAGTTCCGGCAGCACAAGCGCAGCCTTGAGTCACTGTGACGTTTGAAACGGAAGTCACAGCGCAACTGCTCGCGAGGTCACTCTCAACGTCGGAGTAAGAAAGTGTGACAACACTTTGGAGATCTTCATCGAAGGCCGCAGGGGTAATGTTGTTTGCTACCGGCACATCATCGACGGCACTGATGGTTAAGCTTGAGGTTGCTGTATTAGAAGTAAGTCCAGTGGCCGTAACGGTATAGTCAAAACTTGCGATGCCATTGTAGTTTAGAGGATTGCCGGTTACGCCGACCGAACACGAGCCTAGAAGACAGCTGCAAGCTTGAGTAACGGTGGCATTACTGAGATTTGAAACGGTACAGGTTGTGGCCTGGTCCCCTTCCACGTCGGTGTAAGAAAGATTGATGATGCTCTGAACGTCCTCGTTGAACGCAGCTGGAGTCAAGTTGATGGCAACTGGGTTGTCGTCAACCGCAGAGATGGTCAGAGCGGCGGAAGCGGCGACGGAGGTCTGTCCGTTGGCCGTGACTGTGAAGTCGAAGCTCGCTGCTCCATTGAAGTTAAGTGGAGTGCCAGTGACCCCAACGGTACAAATGCCAGCTGCACAAGAGCAGCCTTGAGTCTGGGTGACATTAGTTAAGTTTGAAACTAGACAACTCGAAGCCGTGTCGCCGTCAACGTCGCTATATGCAAGGGTGATGACACTTTGGGTATCTTCATTGAAAGCCGAAGGAGTGATGTTCGCAGCAACCGGTATGTCGTTGACCGGATCAACTGTGAGAGAGGCGGTTGCGGCGGTGGAAGTGAGGCCTGCAGCGGTGACGGTGAAGTTGAAGCTCGCACTTCCATTGTAGTTCAAAGTCGGGGTCACGCCTATGGTACAGCTTCCGGCGGCACAGGCACAAGCTTGAGTCACGGTCACGTTTGCCAGTGCCGATGGAGCACAGGAAGTAGCCAGGTCACCGTCGACGTCTGAGTAAGACAAAGTGATGATGCTCTGACTGTCCTCATTAAAGTTGGCCGGAGCGATGGCGATGGAAACCGGCGCATCGTTCACCGGAGTAATGGTGAGTGAAGCCGTAGAAGAATTCGAAACTTTTGTATTGGCCGTTACTGTATAAGTGAAGCTCGCGACCCCATTGTAATTTAGCGGAGTGCCAGTTACGCCGACGGTGCAAACTCCGGCCGCACAGGCACAGGCCTGGGTGATCGTAATATTTGAAGGTGCCGCCACCGAACAAGTAGACGCGAGGTCTGCTTCTACGTCGGAGTAAGAAAGCGTGATGATACCTTGAAGGTCTTCATTGAAAGCAGCAGGAGTGATGTTGCTTGCTACCGGCGCATCATCGAAAGGAAGGATAGACAATGATGCACTCGCCGTATTCGATGGATCGCCGTTGGCCGTCACGGTGTAGTCAAATGATGCGGATCCATTGTAGTGACTGGTTCCTGTGATTCCAACGGTACAAGTCCCTAGGGTACATGCGCATCCTTGAGTGACCGTTACGCTTCCAAGGTTTGAAAGTGCGCAAGTAGACGCTAGATCATTATCAACGTCGGAGTAGGACAAGGTGATGATCTCTTGGGTGTCTTCGACGAAAGCCGCCGGTGTTATGTTGGCCGCAACAGGCACGTCTGCGACTGGTGATATGGTAAGCGTGGCACTTGATGCAGCAGAGGTCTGAGAGTTTGCAGTGACAGTGAAGTTAAAGCTCGCAGCACCGTTGTAGTTAAGAGTACCGGTGACTCCAACGGTACAGACTCCGGCGGCACAGGCGCATGCTTGAGTCTGCGTGATATTGGTAAGTCCACTCACTGAGCACGA
>DATLXA010000042.1:0-16777 GCA_035576105.1 Bacteriovoracaceae bacterium | reverse complement strand
GGAATGGAAGGTGCGCATGAATGATATTAAGTTAGTTTATTTTGAAGGATGTCCAGAGGCAAAGAATATTAGGGCCGCTCTTTTGAATGCTGGAGTTTTTGATTTCCAAGTCATTATCCAGGGTGAACTTCCAGATGAAAGCCCTTACAGGCGATTTTCTTCACCTTCCGTTCTTAAAGACCAGGAAAACATTTATGGAATACGAACTGATGGCCAAATTAACACTTGTACTTTCGATAACGTAGATTCAAGAGATGGGATTACCCTCATAGAAAGGTTTAAAAAGTTAAAGGATATGGAGAAGCCTGTAATTAAAAGTTCGTTCTCTTTCATGGGCCCCCTGTTTTCCATGCTTCTCGTTGTAAAGTGTCCAGCGTGTATCCCTGCCTTGGTAGCCTTTTTATCCACTTTAGGATTGAGCTTCCTCATCTCCCAGGTAATGCTAAAATCTATTTTAATACTAATGCTTTTAATAAGTATGAGTGGCCTTGCCTATTCTTATAAACGTCACAATAATTTTCTCCCATTAGTCCTTGGAGGTATTTTTTCAGTTGCATTGTATGTAGGGCGTTTTTATTTTTTCGGTGATTTGAATCAACTGATAATATACACAGCGATTCCCGGATTAATTATAACCACATTGTGGGATTTCAAATTGAAATCAAAAAAGAACTGTCCATCTTGCGTATAAAACATTTCTATGGATCATTTTGTTTGGAAGAGTTGACGAGTAACAGTTCCCCAATAGGAGTCTTCATAAGTTTCTTCTTTGAATTGGTTATCTGAATATTTTCCAATAACCTTTCTCCAAAAGGTTTTCGCTTTCTCTGCCCCCTGCAATTGCTTAACTTGCCAATGGCCAGGATGACAGCGAAGGATTTCAAAAAAAAAGTGTTCGCCTATTCCTTGATTGCGATAGCAAGGTAATACATAAAACTCATTCGCATTGTAGGGATGGGTAGAAAGATCAATTAGTATAAACCCAGCCGGAAGACCATCTTGATACCAAAGGTAGCCCTTAATTAAACCTTCAAGACATGTGTCTAATTGAAATAATCCATTTTCATCAGGTAATAGTAATAGCTGAGAACTCAGCCTCGTAGAACTGGACTAAGGTATTGAATATAAGTAGGTTTTTATTTGCAATTTCAATTAACATAAAATTCTCCACCATAAGCCGTATAATGCAAGAATAGCTTCACAGCTATTTTTTTGGAAGGAGGCTTTGGAGAAACCTGATTATATAAATTTATGTTTTTTTACTTTCCAGGGAAGTTTTCGCCAAAGAGCCAGTCCGGCTTCGTATCTAATACCCTCATAATAATTTTAGAAATTAATCAACGCCTATGGCATAATAAACCCTATGCGCAATTTTATCGTTTTATACATAAATGGAAAAAAACACCAATTATCCAATGAACATGCGTTCATGACAGTGGCAGATTACCTGCGGTATGTGAAAAGTCTCACAGGAACAAAAGTGGTGTGTGCCGAAGGTGACTGTGGTGCTTGCACGATTCTAGTTTCTCGAACCATCGACGGAGAGCTCACTCCCTATCAATCCATCAATTCCTGCATCAGTTTCATGTACCTACTTGACCGGTGCCATCTGATTACCGTCGAAGGCCTCAAGAAAGACGATGAGTTTCATCCAGTTCAGCTCGCAATGGTTGAATGCGGGGGTGCTCAGTGCGGCTACTGCACACCGGGATTCATCTGTGCCTTGGCCTCTTTGACTGAAGATGCGATCAAACAAAGTTTTGCGCTGGAAGAGAAAAGGGTAAAAAACTATCTTACGGGGAATCTCTGTCGCTGCACCGGGTATGACTCTATCATCAAGGCCGGATGCTCGGTCGACCTGAATCAAGTCACGGCACTCGATAAGATGTATGACGACGCTGAGATCGAACGGGTGCTAAAAACTTTCGACGGACCCGTACGGATAAAGTTTGAAGATAAGGAAACTTACCTCCCGGCGACCGTCGAAGACGCCGTTAAAACGAAGAAAGAATCCACGACGATAAGAGTTAGCTCCGGCGCCACTGACCTAGGCGTCTTGTCTAATAAGAATAAAATCAAACTGCTCGAAGTCCTTGCTCTCACCAACATCGGTTCGCTCTATTCCATCACCGAGGACGATGAATATCTCACCGTCGGTGCCCGGGCTTCGCTGGCATCCGTAGAAAAGGCCACCTCTAAGTTATTCCCTGCGTTTTCAAACTATCTCCATGTCTTCGCTTCGCCGCAGATTAAAAACTCCGGCACCTTAATTGGAAACGTCATCAACGCGTCTCCGATCGCTGACACAGTTCCTTTTTTAAGAGTAGCGCAGGCTGAGCTGGTGCTCCGGAACAGTACCCGGGAAAGGACCGTTAACATCAATGCGTTCTTCAAGGGCGGGTACAAGGAGATTGATCTACAAGCAGACGAGCTGGTCACGCACATCAAGATTCCAAAAACGGAGCTTAAGTTTAAGCTCTACAAAGTCTCCGCTCGCAGAGACCTAGACATCTCAACCGTGACTTTCGCCGCTGCGTACGAACTGGATGGGCAGACGCTATCTGCCTTCTCCCTGGCCCTGGGGGGAGTAGGTCCAACAGTCCTGCGCATGAGTTCAATCGAGAAGCTAGCGACGGGGCAAATCTTCGACCAGAAAAACTTCAAAGACTATGCTCAAAAAGTGAATCAGATGATAACACCCCTCAGTGACGTGAGAGGGAGTGCCGATTTTCGCCATCTCCTGTGTCATAACCTCCTGCTAAAGTTCTGTGATGAAGTCATGGCAGAGAACGGATTCATCACCTCGGAGATTTCTTTATGAGCGTCGGAAAGACAGTTCAGCATGATTCGGGGTTATCCCATGTGACAGGGGAAAGCATTTTCATCGATGACAGACCTGAGGTGAAAGGTGAGATTCACGTTGGCGTGGTGGGAAGTCCGACGGCCTGTGGGGAAGTGATAAAAATTCACATGGAAAAGGCCTTGGCCCATCCCGATTGCCTGGGAGTGTTCACCGCCAGAGACTTCGTGGGCCATAAATGGGGAGCGATCATCCATGACCAGCCTTTCTTGGCCGACCCGCAGATAAGTTACATGCACGAGCCGGTGTGCCTGATCGCCAGCGCTAAACGAGAATCAGTTGCAGAGATTAAGTCACTCATCACCATCGATGTGAGAGAAAGTGATCCCGTTTTTACCATCTCCGCAGCAAAGATCAAAAATTCAATTCTTTATAAAGCTGCGACTCCTTTTGTTCAGGGAGACGTGGAGGCGGCCTTCGCCTCAGCGCCTCACATCCTCGAAGGAGTGTTTAAGGTCGACGGTCAGGAACATTTCTACCTAGAGTCACAAGCTGCGATCGCTTACCCGCTAGAGAACGGGCAGATGGAAGTTCATTCTTCGAGTCAGCACCCGAGTGAGACTCAGAGAGTGGTGGCAGAGGCCCTGGGGTTGCCGTTGCATCACGTGGTCTGTGTGGTAAAAAGAATGGGCGGAGGCTTCGGAGGGAAAGAATCCCAGGCCGCACCCATCGCCGCCTACGCCGCCCTGGTGGCTTCGAAACTCGGGCGAGCGGCGAGATTGATCTTCACCAAAGACGAAGACATGATGATCACCGGCAAAAGACATCCTTTTGAAAACGAATACAAAGTGGCCTTCGATGATTCGGGAAAAATCCTTGCCCTCAAGGCCACACTACAGTCAGACGGCGGCGCCTATTCTGATCTGTCCTCGTCTATCTTAGAACGAGCAATGTTCCATCTGGATGCAGCCTACTACCTGGAGAATGTCTACATCGATGCTGTTTGCTATCGAACGAATAATCATTCGAACACTGCCTACCGAGGATTCGGGGGGCCGCAGGGGACCATGACCATCGAAAGTATCATTGAAGAGATGGCCCACTTTCTAAAGCTTGACGCGATCTCCATTCGGAAGATGAATCTCTACCGGGCAGAGAATAACCGCACGCCGTATGGGCAGGTTCTAGAGAACAACATGCTGCCGGAACTTTTTGAGAAGCTCTACCTGAGTTCTGACTACGCGAACCGTCTCAAAGAGATCAAAGCACATAATCAGAAACGAACTGGCACCCTGAGAGGAATTTCTCTGACCACCACTAAGTTCGGAATCGCTTTCACCGCCCGGTTTCTGAACCAGGGGAATGCTCTGGTCAATCTCCACCTCGATGGAACATTCCAGGTCAGCACCGGTGCCACCGAGATGGGTCAGGGAGTGAACACCAAAATCCAGCAGATCGTCGCCGATGCTCTCGGTGTGCCTCCGAAGAATGTTCAGGTCATGCCCACTTCGACAGAAAAGAACCACAACACCTCACCGACGGCGGCTTCCAGTGGAGCCGACATCAACGGTGCCGCGGCCCTGGCCGCTGCCAATATCATTAAAGGTAGGATCACCGAACTGGCCAAGCAGTTCTGGAACGGACAAACCAGTGACAGCATTAAAGAATATGAAATCACCAACGGAGCGCTAGATCCGGACGTCGAATTCAAAGACGGCAGAGTCATCCAGAGCTCCACGGGAAAAGAAAAATTTCTCGTCGAACTCATAAGCCTCGCGTACTTCAACCGGATATCCCTTGGTGCCTACGCGTTTTATAAAACTCCAGGTCTGGGATTTGATAAGGTGAAAGTTGAAGGGAAGGCGTTCAACTACTTCACTCAGGGAATGGCCGTGAGCGAAGTTTCTATCGACGAATACACCGGTGATGTGAAGATCCTCAGAACGGATATCCTCATGGACTTGGGGCGAATGATAAATCCAGGCATCGACCGTGGGCAAGTGATCGGAGCATTCATCCAAGGCGTCGGTTGGGTTACGACCGAAAAACTTTTCTATGACAGTAAGCGGCACCTGCTGTCTCACTCCCCAACAACCTACAAGATTCCTAGCGTTCAGGATGTGCCTCGAGACTTGAGAGTGGACTTCATTGAAAATCCTCATAATACGGTCAGTGTCTACGGCTCGAAGGCCGTGGGTGAGCCGCCGTTCCTTTTGGGGAGCAGCGTCTGGACGGCCGTAAAACATGCCCTTACCTTTAGAGCACCGGGGAAAAGAATCGAACTAACTTCACCGGCAACCAATGAAGTGGTTTTGATGGAACTCAATCGTCTAAGGTGAGCTGATGGAACAAAATTTTTCAGTCTTCTGTGAAGAGTTTCTCAAACTCTCTGAATCCAACACTCCCATGGTGGTGGTCACCCAGACTCACATGCGTGGGAGTGCGCCACAAGACATCGGCGCACGGATGATCGTTGGCCTGGACGGCATCATCTTCGGGACCATCGGTGGTGGAAAAATTGAGAAGAGGTGCATCGACACCGCCCATGAGTTCTTAACCTCAAAGGAACCAGTCCCGAGCCAAAGTTTTACCTGGAACCTTCAAAAAGATATCGGAATGACCTGCGGTGGAGAAGTCACCATCTTCTTTGAGATCCACCGGCCCCAGCAACGCTGGAGCATCGCGATCTTCGGTGCCGGGCACATCTCTCAAGAACTAACTCGCGTCCTTTTAAAACTGGACTGCGAACTAACAGTCATCGACCAACGACAGGAATGGTTGGATAAGCTCCCACCCACCAGTTCTCGTTTCAAAAAGATCTGCCAGACGAACATGGCGGAGGTCATCGATAGCCTGAAAGACAACACCTTCGTGGCTTCGGTGACGATGGGCCATGCCACAGATACTCCGATCATCTTCCGGGCCCTGTCGACCAGAAATTTTCCTTATCTCGGAGTGATCGGAAGCTACGCTAAAAGGAATCGGATCGAATCTGAACTCAAAGAACTGGGGATCGCTCAAGACAGGTTAAAGGATTTCTTCTGTCCCATGGGCGAAGACTTTGGTCGCAATGCTCCGGTCGAAATCGCTCTCAGTATCACGGCACAGATGCTAAAGCTTCGGGATCATCTATTTCAGATGTCGTAAGGCACTTTCCAGAGCGCGGGCAAGGGTTGGACTTCTTTTCTCTAAAAACTTCGTTAACTTTTCCACTGGAAATAATCTCAGCAGCAAAAAAAGCAGGTAGGCAACGGCCACCGGGCGCAGGGCCATCCAGATGAATTCTGAGTGCTCCGTTTGTGAATGGTAGAAAAAGATCGCCATCATGATCCACGAGACAAGAAACACCGGATTCACCAGATCTGAGAGTGCCTTCCCGTACTGACTCTTGAACCGAGAGTGCCGAGGAGGCGTGGTTTGACTCTTGGCCATACGTTCATACTCCAGGACTCTTTCTTCCTTTAAGGTCTGCGCCAGTGCCACCACGACGCCTCCGAGCACCAGCTTGAGTAACACGATCCCTAACAAAAACAGAAGCAGATCATCCATCGTGATGTTGAAGAATTTATTTAACTCAGTTAGATAGAACTGGGCCATGAACCAGAGATCTTTACCAAAGAGGATGAGATAAACTCCCAAGGGTTGGATGAATCCCCACAGGCACAGGAAGAGCATTCCCAGCATCCGTCCAAATAGATTATTACCGGCGATGAAAAGTCCCATGCTGTAGAGTTGACCTTGCATCCCAATCGCTAGCATCGGGGTGAGTTTTTTTCCGGCGGGAGAAAGTGACTTCAAAAGAGAAGAAGTTGCGCTGATGACCCCCGGGGCCTTCTTGTCCGGAATTTCCATGGACGCGCGGGTTAAGATGAAACCTTGGTTCAATGATAGGAAATGGCCAGCGAAAGGTACTGAGAAACCATGAAGGAGACTTCCCAGACCTATCTCAACCGTAGAAAGCAGAGCAGCTTTTTTGCCAATTTGATCAATGTCCATCGATGTTAAGCCTAGGTAGCATGTTTGGAAAAGACAAGTCACATCTTAAAAAGACACTTACTCAAGCAAACAAAGGAAGATTATCCACCACGTAGGAGACCTCAATCTCGTATCCGGAGGGATCAATCACATACCAGGAAGTGGAATTCGGGTATCCGACTTCTCCTCCGTATTGCAGTTTCAATCCAAGCACTTTCACAGTCTGGACCCAGGCTTCCTTGTCACTGATCCGAAAACCCCAGTGGTCAATCTGGTGGTTGGTACTGGACCCTGGTGCCAGCTTCTCTGGCTGCTGGTATAAGCAGAGACTGAAATCTTTCAAGGATACTATGGCCCATGGTAGTCCGTTTCTTACGCCTTCCTCAACCTTCTCGAAGCCAAAAACCTGATGGTACCAATCGATGCTTGCTGAGAGATCTGTCACCGACATGTTAAGATGATCAATTTTTAAAAACATGATATTCCTCCGTAGCTGAGTCACTGTAGTGTGAATCCCTAAAGATAATCTAAGCCACGGTTGACAAATAAATAACCAAGATGTTATTTAAATAACAAATGGTTAATCGACTATCCACCGCTTCTAAGAACATAGCTCAGAATCTGATCCATCTGCGCAAACGCAGGGGCCTGAGCCAGATGCAACTCTCGTCTCTTTCTGGAGTTACCCGCGCCTCTATCGCGCAGTTCGAGAGCGGCTCCGCGAACCCCAGTTTAGAGTCATTGCTCAAACTGTCACTGGCACTTCAGATCTCCATCGATGAACTCATCTCCGCCCCCAGGGCCACGGCGAGGTTGGTCCTAGCAGGGGAGGTGCCTCTGGATAAGAAATCTAAAAATGGCGTGAGCCTTCGGAAGCTCTTACCGGATAATTTACCGGCCACAGAAATGGATGAACTCATTCTGCAGTCTGGGGCATCGATGGTGGGTACTCCGCACATCGAAGGAACCCGGGAATACTTTACGTGCGTCAAAGGTGAATTCAAGATCACCGTCTTAGGCACCAGTTACAAACTAAAGAAGGGGGACGTACTTTCATTTCCGGGAGAAAAGGCACACGCGTACCGGAACCTTGGAAAGGAAGCAGCTCAAGGGATCAGCGTGGTGTGCTTCGCGCGGGGACTTGAGTGAAGAATCCGCCGGGCCTCCAGCTGGATCGCGGGATAGTAACTCTGCTTAAAATAATTGATGATGATCGGTCTCAGGTACCTCTTATTAGACTTTATGACCCGGAACCTCGAGTCACCCTCTACCAAATGCCGGGACATGACGGCCCTTCCCAACCCAAGGCTCACTCCTGCCAGGATGCCGTAGCAGTCTCCCATGTACGAGCGTCTCGCACCGAAGGAGAGCCCTTGGTAAGAGAAAAAAGCCTCCGTGGCGTTATCTAGCACGTAGTTGTCCAGGTACACCTCTGGCACATTCTTAAACTGCTTACTTTCGATCAGGACGTACTCTTCCTCTCCCATCTGAAGCTGCTCCACCGCGGGGAGATTGGGGGCGTAGTCGGTGATCACCAGGTCGGCCTTGTTCGCCTTAAGGATACCCTGCAGCTCTGGTATCTCGTGTGAACTGAATTCAACCGAGATCGCCGTGTTCTCCCTGAGCCAAGGTGCTAGTTTTGGAATCACCAGAGAGCGCATGATCGAGGAGTAGCCGGCGATTCGCAGGTGCCCCGAGAGAGTGTTGTTGTTCGCCTGAAAACTTCTGAGAAATTCAGCTTCCAGCTGAAGCTGCTGCCGGGCATGAGTGAGGAGCTTCTCCCCCGAGGGTGTGAGAGTTATCCCGTCGAGGCCTCGGATCAACAGAGTCGTCTCGAGCTGGTCCTCGAGCTTGGCGATCTTCTGCGAGAGAGCCGATTGGGTCATTCCCAGAACAGCTGCCGCCTTGGTAAAGGTCCCGTTCTGGGTGATCTCGAGAAAAGCTTTTAATGCATCAGAGTTTATCGCCATAAGTAATACTACTTATATCATTAAATCTATTAATTTTACAACTATTTGGTTAATTCGTATTTTCCTCTGACCAGTGAAACAACAAACAAGGAGAAATCATGAAATTCACCATCGGTGCCGTCTTACTCATCAACTCGGTCGCGAGCTTCGCGGACTACAACTGCCACGAGCTTGAATCTAAGCTGATCGTCACCAAGGGAGTCGGAGCGGCCATCACGGCGACCTACATCCCTAAGTCCGGAGGAGCAGCAAAAACATTCTACGGAGTGAAAGTCCCGACGGAGTCTTCGTTCTACAACAAGGTCCAGCAGTTCAAACTCAAGGGCCAGGACGGAGTCCTCGGGACCCTCAAAATCTCTACCGTTCAACTCATGTCTCGTGTCCCGGCTTGCCACGGGCGAAGGATCTGTGATGACAACGTCTTCAACGCAGAGGTGTCAGCGGAACTCGATGTCCAAGGCAAGGTCGTGGATTATGTCTGTAAAGAAACTTTCTAGTCTTTCCCTTCTCGCGCTGTTCCTCCTCGGAGGGGCAGCTCTCACCATGACACTCCCGGAACCTGAGGTCCTTATCCAGTCCCTGGAGTCGAAAACCCAGCAGGGACACCCGGTGTTCAATCGGATCAAATTCAAAGGTAGCAGCAGAGCTGATCAATGGTTCATGTGGCAGTCTCACGACGGAGCGAAGGCTCCGGCCCCAGGTTGGGACCAGATAAAAATCACGGTTGATAAGTCGACCGAGCCGTTCCTCGTTTCCTATCAACAGTTCAAGAAGGGAAGGGAGGTTGAGCTAAAGGCTTCATGCTTCACCTGCCACGCCAACGGACCAAGAGCGATTCGACCGGATTATGCTTCAAAGGAGGTCGCGTATCGGTTCAGTGATAAACTCTGGATCTCCTGGATGAATCTCAAAATGAAATCTTACGGAAAGGTCAAGATCAAGGATGAGAGTTACTCACTGAAAGGTACGGAGCGGAGAGTTCCTCTGAGGTATTTTAGTAAGCTTGATTCCGCACCACTCAAAGTAAAGACTTGCCTCCAGTGCCATAATGAGGACAGGTTTTTTTCTAGAGGCGAACTGCAGAGACAGCACTCGGGAACCATCAAGCACCTGGTAGCAACTAAACAGATGCCCCCGTGGCCCTTTAAACTCTCGAAGAAAGAACAGCTGGAGATAGACAAGTTCGTTAAAGGCTTTTGAGAAAATTATTCCTCTAGGAAATCCAGATCTTTATGAAACGTTTCCTGGATGTTCCAGTAGCCCCAGAAGGAGATCAGCATGACGATGACCCCGACCGTAAGTCCGGAGGCCCACATGGAGATGTACCCTTTTAGGAAAGCAAAAAGTGCGGTGATGAGAACAACAGAGCCTCTGACGAAGTTGGGCGTCGACGTCGCCACGGTCGCCCTGAGGTTAGTCCCAAACTGCTCGGCGGAGATGGTGACAAACATCGCCCAGTAGCCCACGGCGATTCCCATGGCAAAACACAATGTGTAGAACTGGCCAACCGTCAGACCTCGCAGAAAGAAATACAGCGCGTTCGTCACCAGAGTGGACAGGAGGAAAATGAGCACACTCTTCTTGCGACTCTGCAGCCACTGGCTGATGAGCCCCGAGGCGATGTCCCCGAAGATCAAACCCGCATAGCTGTAGAACACGGCCCTCCCAGCTTCGATCTCGCCCTGGACCTCCAGCACCTTGGCAAATTCGGGAGACAGGGTAATCAGTAGCCCGATCACGTACCAGAGAGGAGCCCCGACGGCGATGCAGGCCACGAACTTAAGAATCCTTTCTTTGCTCTTGAACAGTTGAAGAAAATTTCCCCTCTGCACGCTCGAATGGGACTTGATCTTGTCGAACATCGTGGACTCGAGGACACCGATGCGGAGGAATAATAGTGCCATCCCCATCCCGCCTCCGATGAAGTAGGCGTATCTCCAGTTAAGATTTTCCGCGACCACCCAGGCGAGGAGCGCTCCACTGACGCCGACGCTTGCGATGATGGTGGTGCCGTAGCCGCGCTTCTCTTTGGGAAGGAGCTCGGAGACGAGAGTGATCCCTGCTCCCAGCTCACCCGCGAGCCCGATGCCGGCCAGGAATCTCAGCACGGCGTAGCTGGTGACACTTTCGACGAAGCCGTTGAGGAAATTTGCTACCGAGTAAAGAAGGATCGAAAAGAACAATACTGAGAGCCGGCCACGTCTGTCGCCTAGGATGCCGAAGAAGATTCCTCCGATGAGCATCCCCGCCATCTGCAGGTTTAATAGCAGCAGACCGTCGTTCATCAGAGCGTCGCCGGAAAGGCCCAGGTCTCTCAAGCTGGGAACTCTTACAATGGAGAAGAGGATCAAGTCATAGATGTCTACGAAGTAGCCTAAAGACGCCAGGATGAGTGCTGGCCACACCTTGCGGTCAAACATTACTTAGATTTTTTAAGAGACTGTACATACGCGTGGATCGAAGGGACGTCTTTCACATGTTCTGTGAATTTTGTCATGAGTTTGGTCTTCCGCTTTGGTACGAAACCTTCCGGTAACGGGTCTGGGTACCTACCGGTTGTGACCTTGTGTTGCATAATTCCAATGGGGGAATCAACCAACTCTGGTCCAATCGGTCCTTTGATGTTGGGGTCTTTATTATGGCATTTGATGCAAGTGGATATATAGATTTTTTTTCCGGTTTCAATATCCACCGGGTTGTATTCGACCACAATTTCGACCGGAGCAGTGGCCACCGCTGTTTCGCCTTCGACGGCAGTGGTAGTTTCAGCTGTCCTAGTTTCCTTCACGACTGGTTTTTCAACGACTGGCTTTGGTCCAACTACGGGCGTCGTAAAGGTGAAAAATATAAAAAGGATTCCTAGTGTAATCAACCAAATCGAGTGAAGCAAGCAGGACCCCCTTAATCAGTGCAGTGAAAACAGATCCTAACAAATTTAAAGATCACTGACAACTTTGGCATTCGCTTTGCTTTATACTTCCCCATCACCAATGAGGTTAGCCCTATGAGATCTTATGTCATTATTTTGTCAATTTTTTTGACAGCTGTCTCGTGTGGGGATGCCCGGAAGAGCAAACGCGCCCTTCCACCCCTGGCGGTTCAGAAGTTTGATCACGCCTCGGTACTCATCGCTAACCTGCCGGTAGGTGACACTGAAGGGTCGGTGAACATCGAAGTAAAAAACTACATCGATGAACTGGCGTCCATGACTTTTTCCGCGGAGACCAAGTTTGGGAAAGGGAAGTGGCTTTTTCCGGTCGACTCCAAGAGAGCAGAACTTGCGGTCAACGAGAAGTGGCTAAAGAATTTCAAGGCCCTGCTCACCCAAGAAGGGAGTCAGAAAGTTAAGGATGAGCTCGAGTACATGGTCGAGTACCTCGAGCGAGAGCTTAAGTTCCAAAAGCTTTCCTACGGACTCAATAACAGAGCGCTAGTTGCGGACTTTCTGGCTCCCTATTATGAGATATCCTCCATTGGCCCCAACCCGGAGCCGGAACTTCTGGAAACGATCGCAGGAAATCTCCGGCGTGGCAGAGGCTTCTATGACGACTACGCAGCCTACCTCTCCAGGATCGTAAAAAATGGTAAGACCCTCCACTCGAGGCAGTGGGAACAGTTTGGTCCCCTTTTTGAAAAAACATACATCACGGAGTACTTCACCGAACTCTCCACAGCTAGGCCCGAACTCGCAGCTCTCATTAAAGAGGTCAGGAAGGATCTTGATCGATTCTTCATAACGACCAAGGACGTGTTACCGCAACTTAAATCCGGCCTGGTGAGGGATGGGACCAAGTCAAATGTGACCCACTACAAAGCCGCACTCTCCCGAAACGGGATCGAGATTTCTCCCTTGGCGCTCATCGCTCTCGGAGAAAAAGGATTACGAGAGTCGCAGTTTGCCATGAGACTTCTGAAGTGGCGCATCCTCGAAGAAGGTGGTTCGCAGGAGCTCATTAATGAGACGTATAAAGATGAGAAAGATTTCCGGGAGTCCATCAGCAGGGTCACCAAACATGTGGCCATAGAGATCCAGAGCAAGAACCTCGTCACCATACCCGCAGAACCCATCCGGGAATTTTATAATAAAGATGATGTCTTGGGGCTTGGGGCCTACGCGGTCTTCCCGAGTGTCTACCCGGAGCATGAGGGTTTTCCGACGATCATTATTCCGGACTACAACCTTTCCCGGGCCCAAGAAAGTTATTTTCTAACCAAGGGCTCCACTCACAGCATCATGGCCCATGAGGGAAGACCTGGGCACGAACTCCACTTCACCCTGCTCCGGAGGTCAAACAGTCTCATAAAAAAGAAGTTCGCCTTGAACACGGCCTTCGTGGAAGGCTGGGGCCTGTACTCTGAACACCTTGCTTCGAAACTTCTCGGCTCCGGGCTCGCAGACCTGGTGTCTAGCTACTATCATGCCAATTCTATGGCCCTTCGGGCAGCGCGCGCGATCCTCGACAGTAAACTTAACATCGGGCTCATGAACAGGACAACTGCCATCCGCTTTCTCCAGTCCGAAGTGGAAAGTAGCAAGGGGTACGCGACCGCAGAAGTAGACCGGTACCTGAATGACCCAGGCCGGGACGGGAGCTACTACTACGGCTACTTGAAATTCCTGCAGGAAAAAGAACTGTTCAAAACCAGGCTCGGAAACCAGTACTCTGAGAAGTGCTACAACGATTCGATTTTACAGATCGGCGGGACTTACTTCACCAGGCTTAACGACGAACTCGAGAAGGTGAAGAAATGTCAGTGACGATTCAGCTTTAGCCGGTCGGGTCTTTTTTACAAAGCTCTTCTAAACCAGCTTGCAAGCTGAACTCTTTGGGTTATATGTGGCCGACATTTAACCCAGAACCCAGAGGACCCCTATGAAAAAGAACATCTTCATCGCTCTCTTCGCGACACTCATCGGCTCCGATGCCTTTGCTCTCTCCTACACCTGCGTGCTGGCCCCGGGTCAGAACAATTCCGTGGCCGTGAAGCTCAACATCGACGCCACTGACAAAGCCGTCTCCATCCGCTCGAGCACCAGTTCCGTTGTGGGAAAATTTAAGAAAGTCTCCGACGCCAATCTCTCAGACGCGATGATCAAGTTCGGGGGCTGGAACGAGAATGATTTCTACGTGACCCTGACCATGCCGTTCATGGCAACAAAACGAATCGATGCCAGACCATTTAACGTCGTCGTCTCCAAGCAAGACAACGACTCGGGCGCCCCGCTACTTCGTGCCGGATTCCTCTGTCAGGATTCAAACTACCGCCCTGTTAGTTTCTAATTTTCTTTCTAGCTGGCCTTGCCTGTACGTGCAAGGCCAGCGCTTTCCCGGGTAACAGTTCCGCAGTGAACTTTCCTCTCGCGTCGACGGTGATGACCTCTCCCTGACAAGCATTGCGGATCGTGCCGCTGATCACATCGCAGTATCTTCCAGGTGGAAGGGATGTCTTTAGTTCCTGTCGCAACAGGACGTCTTCATTATTGATAACAACAAATCCTTTCTCTCCACGGCCAAAAGCAATCTGATTGCCATTGTTGCTCCACCAGTTTGTCACCGGAGCACCAGCGGTTACCTTCCTGAACTTTACCATCGAGCTGATGGCCCTCCAGCGGTGTTCGCACACCCAACCAGTGCGGGTATACCTATCGTAGTCCTCCGGAAGGCAGCCCCGTCCTGTCGGCCCGTAGATGGAATGAGTTACTCCCTCCTGGACAGACGGTGGGCCTTGCCTCGGATCGCTGAACAAGAAACTGGACATGACCTGCGGGTGGCCATAGGGCCAGGCAAGCATGAAGACGTTGGCGAGCTGGTATTTCGTTTTTGATTTATGGCTCAGAGTCCCTTCGCTTCTCTGGGAGTCATGGTTATCGATGAAGACCACAGATTTTTCTCCGGGGAGGTAGCCCCAGCTTTCTCCGAGGGGAGTATTGTTATTAAACCAGCTGATCTTTCCATCCTGAAAAAAAGATCCGACCTGGTAGACGTAGCGAAACTCCGACACCGCGCCGGTGCTCAGGTACTCCCGGGCCTGGATCGGCTCGCTGTCAGAACCGATGACTTCCTGGTAGACGTAGAATTTTCCTTCGACCTTTGAGAAAATATTTTTCAAATCCAGCGTCGGGATGTGCTTAGCCGCGTCGATCCTAAACCCTGCGACTCCGAGGTCAATCAGTCTTTGCAGGTAACTGCTGAGCGTTTCCTGAACCAGCTGTTTCTCTGTCTTGAGGTCTGCCAGGTTTCCGAGTTCGCAGTTCTGAACCTCGAAGCGGTCATGATAGTTCCGGATCTCGTTGCCCTCGCCCCGGCCACAGTCGTGGAAATCATCGGGAGCATAAAGACCCGGGTAGTTATAGTGGCCGTACCTTGAGCCGGCACTCCCGCTAAGGACAGGACTCGCTTCACTGGTGGCGGTCATGTGATTGATGACCGCATCGACGTAGATCTCCACACCGGCGCTTTTGCAATCTTTGATCATTGCGATGAACTCTGCTTCCGAACCGCCCTGGCTTTGAAGCTTGTAGCTCACCGGTTGGTACCTCTGGTACCAAGGGAAGTTTTTCATCACGATGTGTTCGTTCGGAGGTGAAATTTGAACGGCGGCGTACCCATTCGGACCCAAGAACTCTTTGCACTCCCGACCGATGTCGGTCCACTTCCACTCGAACAAATGGACGAACGTATCTGGCCGTCCGGCTTCGTTTGCCAGGCCTTGTGCAGTGATGAGAGCGGAGAGGAATAGCAATCTGAGGTTCATCTGGAAAATACTTGCGTTTAACCCGAAGAGTGTCAAGCCGTCCTGAAGTTGGCTCGTCATGTTATGAAGTCAGCGAAGACTTGGACTTCACCATCAAGACTTATGTCTGTATAATGGATTCATGAAAAAAATTATCCTTAGCGGAAGTACGGTTACCGGGGATCTGACTCTCGGAAATTACATCGGTGCCATTAACAATTGGAAGAAGCTGCAGGAAGAATTTGATTGTTTGTATTTCCTGGCCGACCTCCATGCCCTCACCGTGTACCAGGACCCAAAAGTTCTGAGAGAGCGGACCTATAGTTTCTTCGCCCAGTACCTGGCCCTTGGCCTCGATCCGCACAATAACACCATCTTCGTCCAGTCTCATGTGCATGAGCACACGGAACTGGCCTGGATCCTGACCTGCCTCACTCCAATGGGCTATCTCAACCGGATGACTCAATTTAAAGAAAAATCTGAGAAGCATGTGAAGAACATCAATGCAGGTCTTTTCACATACCCGATTCTCATGGCGTCCGATATCTTACTCTATCAGGCTGATCAGGTGCCGGTGGGCGAAGACCAAAGGCAGCACCTGGAACTCTGCCGGGACATCGTCGGATTCTTTGAAAATAAATACGGGCCTGGGATCCTGAAGCTTCCAGAAGCTCACATTGGAAGGGTGGGGGCGAGGATCATGTCACTGCAGGAGCCCGACAAGAAGATGTCCAAGTCCGATGAGAATGACAAGAACTACGTTTCGATCATCGACGACCCGAAGAAGATCGAAAAGAAGATCAAGTCCGCGGCCACTGACTCTGGGACGGAGATTAAGTTTGACCCGGAAGCCAAGGCCGGGCTCTCGAATCTCCTCACCATCTACTCGGTGCTGAGTGGAAAGGGCATCGAGCAGATCGAGACCGAGTACCAGGGCAAAATGTATGGCCACCTTAAAGTTGACCTAGCCGAACTGGTGGTTCAAACCCTTAAGCCGGTGAGAGAAAAATACGATGATCTCATGAAGAATAAAGATCACCTGGATCAGTTGATGCGAGCTGGCTCTCTCAAGGCGCAGGCGCGGGCAAGAGTCACCCTCGACCATGTCTATAAAGCCGTGGGCCTGCACCGCTAACTCGTTTTCTAAAATAGCTAGTTAGAGCGTGGTGCGCTTTAAGCTGAAAAAGTGATTAAAATTTAGATTTATTTCGTTTGTGGCCTGTTCAGAATAAAAAAAAGCTCCTAGAATTTGTTTGCTACAACCAATTCAAAGGAGCTTTTCAATGTCGTTAGACAT
>DATLXA010000041.1:0-132088 GCA_035576105.1 Bacteriovoracaceae bacterium | reverse complement strand
CGCTGCCTGTAGACCTGATACACCGATGTTAAAAGATGAAAGAATACTCATGCGTCCCCCTGAAGGTGTCTGGTGAGGGGATAAAAGAACTACAGTCTTTCATCCATTGGCCTCCAGAAAAGGACCGGCCAACCTCAGTATTTTAGTTATAAGTTCTGGCGAACAGCCAAAACTAATTGTTCTTCATCTTACAACGTGAAGCGAAAGAAAAGAATCCTGGAAAATGTTGCCTTCGGATCATTATTCCTGCCACAACTCCGCTCCGCTGCCTTAAAATCTAAGAAGTGAGATAGAGGCTGAGACAGCTTAAAGATGAGAGTGCATATGCAGTTCTACGAAAACCTTAGAAGCTTCAAAAAGTTTGATGACTTCACCGAAGACTCCCACTTCCGGCAACTGCCCGACGACTGGAGCGTGATCATCACCGACATTAAAGGATCCACCAGCGCCATCGCCGAGGGCCGCTACAAGGACGTCAACACCATCGGCGCGGCGACAATCGTCGTCGCGAGGAAAGCCTTGGCCGGTAAAGATTTTCCTTTCGTATTCGGCGGCGACGGCGCCACTCTCCTCGCACCGACGGAAAAAGTCGACGGCATCCTCAAGGGCCTCTGCCTCCTGCGAAATCTCGCGAAGAATAATCACGGGCTGGAGCTGCGGATCGGAGTGGTGAAGATGTCGGAGCTGAAGTCTCTGGCAGCACCCGTCGAGGTCGCGAAGTTCGAGATCACCGCAGGAAGGAGTGTAGCGATCCTGCGCGGTGCTGGTATCCCCATGGCAGAGAAACTCATCAAAGGGAGCTCGGAGAAATACCTGGCAAAGTTAGACGCCGAAGGTGCCCCGGACCTGAGTGGTCTGTCCTGTCGCTGGAGTCCTATCCCGAGTAGGAACGGGAAGATCCTCTCGCTGATTGTATTAACCAGGAAAGATAAGAAGATCTACACAGATTTTCTGGAGAAGCTCGGGAAGATCATCCCCAAGGGACTTGAGTCCTCCAATCCGGTGAACGTCGACTTGGCGAGTGTGAACTCCGTCTACAAAAACATTCAAAGCGAATCCAAGCTCTACCCGACCGTCTACTCGCTGAAGTTCTCTCTGAAGGTGGTGGAGATCATCATGACCACTCTAGTTTTTCGCTTCAATTTTTTATCCATGATCTTCAACTCCGAGACCTACAAGAATTCGCTGAGACCCCATTCGGATTTTCGGAAGTTCGACGAAACTCTTCGAATGGTCATCGACTGCACGCCGGAGCAGGTGGCCCAGATCACCCAGTACCTCTCGGCCGAACTCCAGGTGGGCAACCTGTTCTACGGCGAGTTCCAGACGGACTCTTCAATCATGACATGTTTCGTGGATGCGCTGGGGCAGGGCCAGCACATTCATTTCATTGACGCTGACAACGGTGGCTACGCGGCCGCGGCGATCGGACTCAAGAAGCAAATGCAGGAGAAAGATAAGATTAGTGTCAGCTAGTAGGATAAGTGAATGAGTTAAGTTACTGAGTGAGATAGATCAAGACTACATCATAAAAATTGTCGAATCGATCTTGGTGAAGACATTTTCATTCATGTTGTTTCTATCAACGGCGGTGACAACGGTGTTCTTATCGACGTCCACCACGTAGGCGGCTTTCTGAGTGATCACCAGCGAATCATGGCCGCCCTTCCCGCGCAGTTTCCCGATCGCTTCCTTGAGCTTCATGTACTCGTTGCCGTCCATTTCGATGTTTCGTTCCTGAAGCCGCTTCATGGCGTGCGCAGAAACCTGCACTTCCGCTCCGACGTCTTTGCCCGTGACGTTCGGCTGCCGAAGACCTTTCTGGTCTAGGTTGTCGATGAGACCTTTGAACTCACTCTTCTCCCCACCCTTGAGCGCATTGGCCTTCTCCGCTCCCTCGTTCTTCTTGGGGATAGTGGAGACATTGGGAATCAGAAACGAATTTACTTTATTGCTCATTAATCGTAGATCCCTGTGTTTTCCGAGTAGGCGTTGAGCGCCTGCTCTTTGGCCACCGGAGTGATCCGGTTAGGAGATTCTACCATAGGGGCAGTGGACGGCAAGGCAGAAGGAGTTGCCTCGTGGGTCGCAGTTTCAGCCGTATGGAAGCTCGCTACGTCCCGCAGGTAGACCTTCTGTCCATTTACGGTAAGCACCGGCTCACCCGCATCGAAGTTCACGCTCGAAACGATCCCGGTGGCTTCGGTCTTGGTGCCGACTTCCTGGCCCATGTTATCCCAAGCTTTTACCTGAGCTTTATAATTTCCTTTCACCGCCGGAGTTCCGTCGAGGGCCACTCCGTCCCAGGTCAGCTGGTGGGAGCCGCCGGACATCCCGTCTCTCCAGATCTCGCCCATGACGTTGTTCTTCTCATCGAGGATCCGCACCAGCACCTTCGAAGCTTCACCGTCGAGCTTGAAGAGCACGTCCCCGGGGTCGCCGCTGTTTTTTAGCTGAAGCGTCGATCCGGTGGTCACGACTTTTTTTCCGACGAAGGATGCGGCGTAGAACTTATCTTCGATCGCCTTGGTCTTGTTGCCGTCGTCGAATTTTTTATTGAGATTCGTCAGCTGCTCGAGCTGAGAGAACTGGGCCAGTTCGCCGGTGAACTTACTTTGGTCCATCGGGTTCATCGGGTCCTGGTTCTGGAGCTGGAACGTCAGGAGCTTCATGAACTCGTCTTTGCCCATCTGGTTATGAGGGCCTTCTTTAAAGACTTCGTTCTTGGGCTTGTAGCCGGTGGCCTTGTTGATGATGTCTTCTTTGATCTGCGCTTCTGATTTGGACTTCGACCCACTCAAGCTACGGGGGCCCATGGTGACCTGGGAATACTGGGCTTGCTGTGGAGTTATCGGTCTTCCGATCTCAGGCATTAGGCTGCTTCCTTATTAAATCGTTTCCAGAGTTCTTGCCGGCGGTCCGACTCGTGCTTACGCTGGTTCTGCTCGGAGCCGAAGTGCTTCTCAGATCCGGAATTCTTCCCGGAGTTCTGTCCGTTGAAATCAAACTCGTTCTTCCCGGTCTGCGACGGTGTTTCGACCTTGAAGTCAGAGACGGTGATCCCGGCCTGGCCCATGTGGGAGAGCAGGTCTTTCGAATTCTGCTGGAAAAAGTTCTTTCCTTCGAGAGAGTGGGCACCGATGTTAATCGACACAGCTTCCTGCCCAACTCCTGCCACGGCCTTCTGGACCGTGATATCGATGATGCCCAGGTCTTCGTGATTCATGCGCATGCTGACAGTCGGCTCTTTGGAAGCCTTGGCCTGGACCATGTAATCAGTGATCTGGGTCATGATCTGATCAGCGTTCCCTGATTTGACCTGGGACATGTCAAAGACCTTCCCAGCTGCCTGGACGTCACTCACCTGCGCCGGATTTTTCTGCTCGCTCATCATGTTAAGGATGAACTGCTGAGAATTCACCGGAGCGGAGGTTGTTCCTTCCAGTGCAGCAGCGTCTTTCACAACTTGTGTTGCTTTCAAACCGCTCTCCAGAGCTACTTTCTGAGTCGGAGTTTTTGCTAACCCGTAGGCCTGCACCGGAGTTGCTTTCTTGGCGAGATTCTTGTGAGTTACGAAGTCTTCGAGGTTCATGATTTTTGATTCGACGCCTGCGGTCTCGGTCGAGGCAACCAGGGCTTCTTTACCCTTCAGAATCTGCGGATCCTTCTTCAGAAGCTCCGCCAGCTCACCCTTGGCTTCACTCTTCATCTCAGTGACGAGCTCGGCTTTCACATCCTCAGGCACTTCGCCCTGGAGCAGCTTCAGGATGTCCGGGTTCTTTATCTCTGCGGGAATTTCTGTAGACTTCGGATGATTCAGGATCTCTGCTTTTTCGGTCAGCGCAGGATCGAAGGACTTCTGCTCGGTGGCCTCTTCCAGTTCCAAGACCGGTACCACTTCTGTGGTAGGAGCTTTGTCAGCTTTAACTACTGGTTGATCTTGAGCCTCCGTTGCACCCTTCTCTTCCACCATAATGGCTTCAAGCTCAGAAGCAAAGGAAGCTGCTTCCGTCGCCTCAGTCTTTGAGTTGGCCGCACTAACCTTCTCTGAGACCTTCGAAAGCTCAGCACTCTTGGGTGCTTTCACTTCTACTGGTTTATGTTGTGTTGCCTGGATCATTGTCATCCTGTGCCTTGCGGCCGGTTGTTGTGCTGTGTGTATTCTGTCATAGTTCGACTATGGTTTAAAAGCCGGGCAGTTTATTCCAAGAACTTTAATCTCTGACACCCCCCGGGCAAATGTTGCCGGAAGACCTTACAAGCTGAGTTAAATCTGCGAGACTACAAGGGTGAAACAAATCATCATCAACAAAAACGTGCTCTATCTTCTCTTGTTGGGAGGAACCATAGGTCCCGTTTTAGATGGGATCCATGTCTACAGCGAGACCCTGGCTTACAGAACGCCGGCCGTCCTAAGGACAGCAATTTGGGTTTTTCCCTTGTTCGCGAGTTCCGCCGTTGGGATAGGTTTATCCTACGTACTATTTGATCAGCTTTTTCAAAGAAAAAAAATAACCCTAAGCTACCCTTTCGTCGCTTCCGGCTTAGTCGTGTTTATGATCATCTACTTTATCAGTGGATTTTGGAACACCGACACCCAAACCAAGACCCTAACCCTTGCCCTATTGAGTGTTGTCTTTTGGTGGATCTGGGACCGGTCGTGGCCAGGAGCGTTCCTGGCACTGAACACCGCTGTCGTGGGCTGCGTGGTCGAGGTTCTGATCGCATCGACCGGTGGGTTCTATTACCTCAAACCAGATATTTCAACGATACCCTATTGGTTATTTTTCCTATATATTCCAGCTTCCATCTCCGTAGGAAACTTAAGCCGGAAGCTCTACCAGAATCACTAAGGAATTGTCATGTCTCACGGTTACTTAAAGTTCATAAGCAAAGAAGAGATCAACGAACTCCCCCTTTATCACTTCGAAGGAAAGTTCGAGCTCATAGATACCAACGAGAAAGCACTGACCGCCGTGAAGGAAATTTCCGAGTACAAGGTCCTGGGGTTTGACACCGAAACGAGACCAAGTTTCCGTAAGGGCGAGGTCTACAAAGCTTCTCTGCTCCAGCTCGCCACCGTCAACCGCACCTACCTGTTCCGGCTCAACAAACTCTCAGACTACAGCGGCCTGAGCCGGATCCTGACGGATGAGCACACCATCAAAGTCGGGGTTGCCATCCTGGACGACGTGAAGGGCCTCCAGAAACTTTTTCCAGTCGACCTCAAGGGCTTCGTCGACATCGCCAAACATGTGGAGAAGCAAGGGTTCACCAGTTTCGGCCTGCGGGCACTGACCGCGATCTTCCTCGGGAAGAGACTGTCTAAGAAGGCGAAGATCACCAACTGGGAGAAAGACGTTCTGACCTCTGAGCAGCTGACCTACGCGGCCTGTGACGCGCAGGTGGGACTCCTGATCTACCAGAAGATCCTGGGCATGGGTGCTCTCTAGGCGCCAATTTCCCATGGCATCTTCTTTTGGAGCTTTCGTGGCTGGCATCCTAACGGATCTGCATGGTTGGGCCCCATTGCATGGTGTTTGATGATTCTTCATCGCTCCAGGACTTGGAGTCCAATATACTCCTATCAAGTCAGCATAAATGAATCTCACTCAAACCAAGGGCAACAAAATGAGAAACCTCTTCAACGGATTACAGATTGGAAAACTCCTTGCGGCCGCGGTACTCATGCTATCCGTATCGAACACCTACGCGCAGAAACTACGGTCTGATAGAATAATCATCGATCCTCCGTTTGAAATCATGCCTCCGCAGCCGGAGCCGATGGTGTACATCGGTATCATGTCCAGACCTGTCCTCGAGATAAACTACGAAGTCTTCTGTGACGCCGGTCTCTCGTTCTTCGAACGGACTAAGCAGGACGAGGAGTCGCTGATCGGAGCCTGCCAGATCAATGGATATGCCACCGGGATGGAAGGAAGAGTGAAAGCGGAGTGGAGAAGCAATACGTGCTTCAGAGACGCTGAGATTCATTGCCAGAATTAAACCTTTACCCGGTTAGTCAGCGCCAGGCCCTTCCTCTAGAGGAAGCCTGGCCAACCTTCGTTCATTTCTTCATCAACAAGTACTGCTTCTGAATCTTCGCCGAAACTTCCTTGTCCATGAAGTTAAAAATCTTGGAAGCTTTCTTCGCGTCGATCTGCTGGAGAATCTTCACCGCGAAGATCACCAACTGGGAGAAGGAAGCTGCGGGCACCCCGTAGGAGAGGCTCTCGCTTCAAACTAAGTAGAATTTTCACAAACCTCGAAGTTTCCCAGCTTTTTTCCTGGTCAGGGAAGAAGAGGCAATGCTTCTCTTCGCTAGAGTCAAGGAAGCGGACTTCATCAACAACCGCACCGAGAGGGATATACCGATCTCAAAGGTGAAGCAGTTACAGTCAGGCGACCAGAGGGAAGCCCACAAAAAGCCTGGAAGAACCAAATTTCTTAGATGGCAAGAAACTTTATCAACAGCTGGTGCATGAAGGAGGTAAAGAAATATGGTCCCCATCCGAAGATGGGAACCAGCGGTTGAAACAGAATATTTAGAATAAAGTTTTTTTGACTGAGAACGCTGTGTAAACGCATTTAAGTACTATTGCACTTTAATAAGCACCTTACTCCATCATCATCTCCATCTGATACTCATCAGCCGATGTACCCTGACATGTCCTGTATTTGTTTCCTCTAGAATCTGTTTCGCTTTTACAAGTCACACCAGTCTTACAGGATGTAATCTGTTTGGTTTCTTCAATACATTGTGCTTCTGTTTCAAGGATACAGGCGTTTTGCTCACACGACGCGTTCGCATAATTCGTATGCATGAGTAAAGCCATCATCACAAACAAAAGACACGAGAACTTGTTAAGACCCTTCTTGATAGCATTGATTCTAAAACTATTCATACAACGTGCTCCTTTGAGTCGAAATAAGTTCGAGATTAATTTATTGTCTGTTAAAGCAAAAAATTTAGAAAAAGTGCTCTAAATGCATTATAGACTGCATCAGTCGTCAGTAAATCAGTGGCAAGATTTCAACAACTTGAAAGTTCTAGAATTGATTATTAAAGAATCTTAGCAAGTATTAGTTGGCACTTTTTCATCTAAGGATATTCTCTTAGTGACGGGCCGCCAGATAGCACTAGACGAAATTCGAAAAGTAGAATTAAACATAGATATGAACGATACTGGAATCAGTTGATAAGCATATGGTTGTAGCTGAAGTCTGGGTGATGACTAACATGCCGACCTTCGATCTTTCAGAATTTCTATCGTTGAAGCTTAAGCAGGATTCGAAATTTCTAGAAGCTTTGGATCTCAGAGCTTGATTACTTTTTCATGAGCAAGTACTGCTTCTGAATCTTCGCCGAAACTTCCTTATCCATGAAGTTAAAAATCTTGGAAGCCTTCTTCGCGTCGATCTGCTGGAGGATCTTCACCGCGACGTCGGCGTCCTGAACGGATAAGACTTCAGCCGCTTTCTGCGGCTTCATGTTGGTGATGAGGTCCACTAGCTGGGTGACCCGGGACTTACTTTCCTCTTCGTTGACTTCCAAGCAACCGATGAAAGCTTTCTGTTTGGCTTCGAACGCGGCGTATTTTTTTCCAAGTTCGTTCCCTGAAATCTTCAGAGCATCCTGCTGCTTCTGCAGCTCTGATTCCTTGAATTTTAGTGAAGTTTCCTTATCGATCAGTTCCTTGGTCAGGTCAGAGACCGACTTGTGCTTGATGACGTCCACCTGCTTCTTCACTTCAACGTTCACTTTCTTGAGAAAGTCTTCCTCAGTGTAAGTTTTGGTATCAGCGATGGTCGACGCACATATCAGGAACGTCGATAGAGCAATTAGTTTTTTCATCTTAAAGCCGCTTATCCTTATGCTGGGACCAGATCTGAGTCTGCTCCTCAACTTTCTGGTCGATCTCTTTGTTCATCGCTTTCTTATGCTCATCATAACCTTTTTCTTTCAACTTCTCTATCACCTTGAGCTCTCCCCGAAGAGTGGCAAGTTCTGTTCTTTTCTGTTCGATCCTGGATTCTTGTTTTTTCTGGTCCTGGAGCAGCAGTTCGATGTTCCGCTCTTTGGCGGCGACGAGCATCGGAAACGCCTGCAACTGGTCGCCTCGGATTCCGGTTTTCAAGGACCCTTCCTGAATCTTAAAGTAGGTCTCGACGTCATTCCGGTCGAGCTGGAGCTGAGCTTCGATGCGGCCAAGGGCTCCGATCAGCTGCCCGAGTTCGGTCCGGCAAGTTTCTTCTTTGAGTTTCCGGAGCTTCAGCACCGGGTCCAGCCGGAATTCGTATTTTTTAAGCATTATCTATAACTCGCATCCGCCGAACCTTCCGCTTTGCGGGCGATCTCGAGCATTCGATCGAAGAGCTCGTCGATGGTGGAGGACTCTTCCACCTGCTGCCGGAGGAGGTTGATCAGGTCATCGTAGATGACGATCGCCTTATCTACTTTGGCGTTGGATCCACGGGAGTAGGCACCGACCGTGATCAGGTCTTCCGATTCTTTATAGGCGGCCAGAAGATCCCGCAGGTGACTGGCCACGATCCGGTGCTCTTTCTTCGAGACCTTGGGCATGACCCTGGAAATGGAGGCGAGCACGTCAATCGCGGGGTAGTGGTTCCGGGCGGCGAGCTGTCGGGACAACACGATGTGACCGTCGGAAATTCCTCGCACGGCGTCCGCGATCGGCTCGTCCATGTCTCCGCCTTCTACCAGCACGGTATATATTCCAGTGATGGTTCCGGCCCCTCTTTTAGTTCCGGCCCTCTCCATCAGCTTGGGGAGTTTCGCGAACACGCTGGGAGTGTAGCCTTTCTGTCCCGGAGGTTCTCCGGTGGACTGGGCGATCTCTCTGTTGGCCATGGCGAAGCGAGTGATGGAGTCCATCATCAGTAAGATGTCCTGCCCCTTGTCCCGGAAATACTCAGCGATGGTGGTCGCCGTGTAGGCAGCCTTGGTTTTAATCAGGGCCGAAGTGTCTGATGTGGCCACGACCACCACTGAGCGCTTGATCCCCTCTTCTCCCAAGTCCGACTGGATGAACTCGAGGACCTCACGGCCCCGCTCACCGATGAGGGCAATGACGTTGATGTCTGCGTTGGTGTTACGAGCGATCATTCCCATCAGGACCGATTTTCCGACTCCGGATCCGGCCATGATGGCCAGCCGCTGGCCCTTGCCGGCGGTGATGAAGCAGTTGATGGAATTTATCCCCGTGTCCAGCGGCTCTCTAATGGGAGGCCTGTCCAGTGGGTTCATGGGTACGCCGAAGATCGATCTTTTCTCAAATGGCCCTTCGATGGGACCTTTGCCGTCCATGGGATTACCCTGGAAGTCGATGACCCGGCCAAGCATGCTGGCGGAGATCTTTATCTCGGTGACGATATCTTTTAGATGAATTTTTGTTTCCGAGTTGATGCCAGAGATCTCATTGTAGGGCATGACCATGCAGTTCTGCCCCTGGATCGCCACCACTTCTCCCATGGAGCGCTCGCCGTTTTCTGCAACGAACTCGACGTTGCTTCCGAGGACTGCCCGTGGGACGGAGGCTTCGTAAACCATTCCCTTGGAGGCGACGATCTTTCCGATCTTTTCATAAGGAACGCGGTTTTCTATGTGTCTCAGGATCTGGTCGAGATTGAGGTTCCCGTCGCTCATTCTGGGTCTCCGGGTCGCGCAGACCGGGTCGCGCAGACCTGTTCGAAAATCCGGTCGATGTTAACGAAGATGCTCTCCAGCGAACCGTCGATCAGACCGTTCTCGGATTCCAGGATGATCCCCGGGTACTTAATCTGCGGAACTATTTCGATCCGGACGTTCGAGAGTTGACCCAGGCGCGATTCAACTGCGGCCAGGACCTCCGGCATGTCTTTGAAGCTGGCCTTGCTGACTTTGATGATGAGGTTCTTGCGGGCGTTGAGTTCGAGGATGAGTTTCTCCAGCAGTGCCTCGAGGTAGACCTTTTCGTCTATTTCTTTGAGGACGATCCACTTGGTGAACCGCTTGATGAATTCGACAACCTCAGTCCGGTTAGACTCGACGAAATTCCCCGAGTCCGTCTTGACCTGATCGATGACCTTGGCGAAGTCTTCCGCTGACCGGGAGAGGATTTCCTGGTGCTCGAGGAAAGCTTCTTGCTTCCCTTCTTCTCGACCCTGAGTGAGCCCTTCTTGGTAAGCCTGCTGGTACCCGGCTTCCATCCGTTTTTTGACTTCTATCTCAATCCGCAGTTCCAGGTCCGACTGGTCCTGGCGGCTGTGGCCACGGGAGTCCCGGACAGCTTCATCGATCTTGAAATTATTTTTCTTCTCGAAACCCCTCTCGGAGCGCAGAGTTTCATCAGAGGACTTTTCTCTGGTGACAGATTCCCCGTTCAAGGTCTTGAACTCGAAGGGCTGGAGCTGGTCCTGCTGGGAGACGACGTGCGTGCCCTTCAGGTCAGTGAACTTAAAAGTCTGTATCTTGGCATCACGAAGATTTTCCATAATTCAATAATTCCTTTAGACGAACGCGTCGCCTTCTCCACCGCGAGCAATGAGGGCCTTGCCTTTGGCTTCCAGATCCTTAAGCTGCTGAACGATTTCCTGCTGGGCCTTTTCCACGTCCGAGATCTTGGTGGGTCCCATGGCGTCGAGGTCTTCCTTGAGAAGAGTCGCGGCCCTGTTGGACATGTTCCGGAAGAGTTTGGTCTTGACCTCGTCGGGTGCCGTCTTGAGGGCGGTGACGAGCTTGAGGTTATCGACGATCTTAAGGAGTTCCTGGATCCCTCGGTCATCAACGTAGACGATGTCTTCGAAGACGAACATGAGTTTGCGGATCTCTTCGGCGAGCTCGGGATCCTTCTCCTCGACCCGCGCCATGATGTTCTTCTCGGAGGTCTTATCCATGAGATTGAGCATGTCGGCGATCGGCTCGATTCCTCCCAGTTGCTGGGTGTCGATGGAGCCAAGAGTCGAGAGTTCAGTCTTAAGCACGTCGTCGAGCTGAGCGATAAGCTCCGGTGAGACGAAGTCGAGGTTCGCCACTCGCAGCACAACTTCTGCCTGAAGGCCTTCTGGTAGTTTGCGGAGCACGTCCACTTTCTTCTCCACCGGTAGGTGAGCGCAAATGAGGGCGATGGTCTGCGGGTGTTCGTTGATGAGGAAGTTCGCGAGGGTTCGGGTGTCGACCAGTTCCAGCGACTCGAGGGTATTAGAGTTTCCGACGTCGACGATCTGCCCGAGGAGCTGCTTAGCGCGGTCTTCGCCCAGGGTATTCAGGATGAACTCACGGCCCTTGTTCTCGGAGAACAGCAGTTCGGAGTCCTCGTTGAGAGACGAGTAGAACTCATCCAGCACTTTCTTCACCATCCAGATCGGAGACTTGGAAAGGGCGGACATGGTGTTGATCATTCGCTTCACGTCGTTGTCTTTCATGTGCTTGAAGATCAGCTTGGTGGTCGTCGGCCCCAGAGCGGACAGCAGGATCCCCGCCTTCTCCTGACCGGAGAGCAACGCGTATTGGACTTCTGGATCTAGTGTTTTTTCTTCGGCCACAAACGTACTCCTTAAAGCACTATCTTAAAAAAATCTATGCTATCTCTTTATGGGCGTCCGCCGAGTGGATCATCTCGTGCACCACCTGCGCCGCTTTCCCAGGGTTCGCTTCGATCAGAGAAATGATCTTCTCCCGGAGCATGTTCCCTTCGATCTTCTCCGGATTCAAGCGGTCTTCCAGCGTTGGAAGGACGTCCTCCAGTCCCGGCAGGCGCTGGCCCGCCTGGATCTTCTCGAGTTCCTCGATGGTCCTCGGGAGGAAGTCGTCGATGGACTCCACCGAGTTCTCCGTCAGCCACTGGATGAACGGCCGCACCACCATGAAGAAGAACAGGGAGATCACCGCACCGATCATGAGGTACTTGGTGACGTTCTTCATCAGTTCTCTATTCTCGCGGGCGCGCATGATGGCTTCCATCTCCGAGAGATCTTCCGTCGCGAACTCCATGTTCTTGATGACGAGCTTGTCGCCGCGGTTGGTGTTGATCCCAAGTGAAGAGGAGACGATCTGCTGGAAATTCTGGAGCTCGTCCTCCGACCATGCCTGGTACTTGGTGATGGGGTAGCCGTCTTCATTGAGTAGCGGCAGCCCGTTCTTGTCTTTCACCGGGACTTTCTTCCCGTCGACCATCACGGCCACGGACATGTTCTGGATCTCGGCCGTCGGCTTCTTCGACTGGGTGACCGTGGTCGGGACGTTGTAGTTTCTAGTTACCAGGGACTTGTCGACGTCGTTTCTTGTCTCTGGGATGCCCGGCTGCGGTGTCTCACCGGGAAGGTTCGACCGGGCGCCGGGGATCCCCTGCGGAGAGGGCCTGACTCCGACCATCTTCTGCTCGTTGCGGACTTCGGAGTGCACGGCGGAGTTCTCGGAGTCGTAGCTCGTCTGAGTCTCAACTTTTTCAGTGAAGTCCATCTTCAGAGCAACCTTGGCGATGACCTTGCCTTCTCCGATGACCCGGGAAAGGATTTCTTCAACTTTTTTCTCGTACTGGGAGTTTAGCTTGGTTTCGAGAGCGATCCGGTTGGCCGTCTCCGTCGACATGTTGTCCCCGTCGTTCTCCGAGAGCTTCTTTCCTCGGGAGTCGATGACCACGACGTTGTGCGACCGCATCCCGTCCACTGATGAACTGACGAGGGACTGGATACCCTTAACCTCGTCGGAGGTCATGCTCACGCCGCGTTCAACGTCAAGGACGATGGAAGCACTCGGGGGCTTGCGCTCGGAAACGAAGGGTGAGGACTCAGGAATGGATAAGTGAATCCGTGCCCGGGTCACGCCTTTTATATGCATGATGGTCTTGACCAGCTCTCCTTCGAGAGCTCGCTGCTTGTTAATTTTTTGAACGAAAGAGGTGGTACCGAAGGACTGCTTGTCGAAGACTTCGTACCCAACCGTTCCTGTGAAGTTCACACCTTTCTTGGCGATCTCGAGTCTCCAGATCTCCACCTGGTCCTCAGGCACCAGGATGGTCTTCCCGTCTTCTTTGACCTGGTAGGAGATCTTCCCTTCCTCGAGCATGCGCATGATCACCGAGGAGTCTTCTTTGGTGAGTTCAGTGTAGAGGACCTTGTAGTCTGTTTTACTGGACCAGATGACGATCCCGCCCATGGTGGCGAGGAGCAGGCCCGCGATGCACACCAAGCCGATCCGGCGTGTGTTATCGAGCGATTTGAAAAAATCGACGAAGTTCTGAATGGTCTGGGTCACAAAGTTGTTCAAAAGAATCCTCCTGATTCCATGAGCGCGCAGACCATCCTAGTCCGCGCAGGAAAACAACGAGCGCAGGATTAAATCTGCATCTTCATTATTTCCCGGTACGCATCGAGTACCTTGGTGCGTACCTGGTTCATCGTCCGAAACGAGATGTCCGCTTTCTCCACGGCCATCAACGTCTCATGTAAGTTCTGACTCTCACCGGAGGCGAGCTTCTCCATCGCAGTGTTCGCCTCGTGTTGCATGTCGTTCACCTTCCCGAGTGAGTCCTGCAGGAATTCCCCAAAGCTCTTGGCCTTACCGGACTCCCCGACGCCCGGTGTTTCGATCTTGAAGCCGCCAAAGTCGTTATCGACCTTCTGGCTCCAACCCTTGGCGTCTGCGTTGCCAAGAGTCCTTTGAAAACCTGAAATATCTTTAATCGACATTTATTCTTCCTCTGTTCTTATCTACCAATCTCAAGTGTCTTCATCGCCATCTGCTTAGTGGTGTTGATGGCAGTCACGTTCGACTCGTAGGCCCGTTGTGCTTCGATCATGTTGGCCATCTCCACCATCGGATTGATGTCCGGCATGGCGACGTACCCTTCCGCGTTCGCGTCAGGGTGTGACGGATCGTGCTTGAAGATCACCTTGTCTGAATGGACCACTTCCGTCGCGTGGACGGTCTGGGCGTTCTCCGCCAGCTCGCCTTCGAGGATCTCAGAGAAAGACTCGCGGGCCGGCTCGGAGCCGAATACCACTTCTTTCCTTCTGTACGGGCCACCTTCGGCGGTCCGGGTGGTCTGGGCATTAGCGATGTTGGAAGAATGGGCTTCCATCCTCTTCCTCTGCGCCGCGAGGCCACTGGAACTGATCCGGAGACTAGAAAGTAAATCCATTTAGGTTCCTACTTTTCAGAGTTAATGGCGTATTTCATGATACCCATTTTTTTGTTAATCAACTGCACCAGGGCATCGTACATCAGCTTGTTCTCGGCCATGGTCGCCATCTCGGCTTCCACGTCCACGGTGTTCCCGTTCTCGGTGACAACCCCGTTAGGATTATCGTAGATCTCCGGTTCGAGGTTATTGAAGCCACCATTTCCTACAGTGTGATGCCGTCCATCGCTGACATTCATCTGCATCTGACCATCGACGTCTAGAGCACGTGCCAACGCTTCTTCGAAATCCATCTTCTTGGCCTTGTAGCCCGGAGTATTGGCGTTCGCGACGTTAGAGGAGATGAGCTCTTGTCTCATCTCGCGGAAGTTTAACGCCGTCGTTAGTGCTTTTAAGGTCTTGTCATTCACATCCATGTGATGGCCTCAATAAATTAAATATGTCTACCGTAAATTAATAAAGTAACTGGTGCCTTCGCCTCTGTACTCGTTGATCTTGTTTCTGAGAGTTCTGATCGACACACCAAGGATCTTGGCTGCCTGGGTTCTGTTCTCAGAAGTGAAGACGAGGGCCTTCTTGATGAGAAGCTTCTCGGCGTCTTTGAGCGACATGAGCTTCAGACCGTCTTCGTCCGTCTCGGTGGAAGTAAGCTCAACCTTGCGCTCACCGTTTTCGATGGCTTCGAGGTCCAGGGTCTTCCCTTCCATGTTCGAGAGGGTCTTGCGGATGAAGGTCTTGAGTTCGGAGAGATTCTGTGACCAGTTGTAGTCAGAGAGTTTGCGGGCGGCGTCTTCGCAGAGACTGAGGTCTCCGACCGCGTGCTCGGTGGCGTATTCGCTGATGAAATGTCGAGCAATCAACTCCACGTCTGTTCCTCTTTCACGAAGGGCAACCATGTCGATGGAGGCTCCGTTGAAGTAAGTGTAAAGAGCGCGAGAAAACTTACCTGCACTAACCAGCTTCGAAAGGTTCTTCGACGTCGTCGCGAGGATGCGAACGTCTAACTCGTAGTCTGGTAGCTCTTGGAGGATAGTATAGAGTCGTTTCTGAAAACTTTCATCCAGCGCGTCGATGTTGGCAAATATTACCGTACCGCCGTTGGCAACTTCCAGCACTCCACGGTTGAAACGTCCTGTTTCATCATCGCGGAACCCGAGAACGATCTTCTCGACTGTCGAAGAGTCGAAGCTACAATCGACGACTTCAAGGCGTGCGGCTTTCCTCACGGAGTTGGTGTGGATGTAGGCTCCCAGCGCTTTCTTGCCTGAACCTGCCTCTCCCGAAATCAGAACCGGTGTCTTAGTGACGGCGACATTACGGGCCGTCTCCAGAGCAGTGTTGAACTTAGGATGATTACCCACGAGAGCGAAACCTTGAGTTAACATTAGACCTCCTGTCCGTTGTTAGATCGTTTAATACTATAAATTCTTTTCCGTTAATTCCAGCGTCGCAAGTTCACTCCTGCACATTTCCTTTATGTGCGAAGGAACTGATTTATCATTACTTATCAGACTGAGGACTTCCCTACCTTCAGACAACTTCGCGTTTTTAATCAATGATAGACCATAAAGGTATCCGATCCGCGGAGTGTAAGGAGATTTTTGAAACTTCTCTCTGAATGCTTTACTCATACTCTCAATCTCTTTCCAATCCGGAGCTGTTTCCCCCACATAGGCTTCTATGAGGAGATAAGTGATTCGCTCAGATATATTCAAGATCTGTGCCGACTTCGATGAGCTGATGTCCTTGCTCAATGCCTTCACCACAGTTTTAAAGCGTTCCTGGTCTTTCAGCTGATAAAGCGCTTCGACGTAACCCATGAGAAGGTCGGCCGTCTGCCGTGGAGTCAGTTGATTTTGCGGGTTCTGTTTTACCAGGACCTTCTCGAATTCCACCACTGCTTCCGAGTAGTTCTTCTGATGGAAGTTGATGAGTCCCCAGTAGAACGGAAAATTTATAGAGTCCCTTAGTGACACTGGGTACGAAGCCAGTATGCTACCTGCGTCTGCCCAATTGGCATCAGCGACTAAGCGGAGGAGGTTTAGTTCTTCGATCATCTCACTTAGACCGGTGGACTTGGTCCGCTCGACCCACACGGGGAAGGTGCGGGCTTCGTTGTTCTCGACACTCTTGAAGCCCGCCAGGGCCCGGTCGTAGCTCTTGTAGAGCCCGAGCTTCAGGAAGGAGTCACAGACCACGAAGTTCATGTAGAGGTTCTTGGCGACTTTGGTCTCGTACTTCTCTTTATAGACTTCCCAGATCTTGACGACCTTCGAGTAGTCCTCTTTGAGGTAGGCTTCCTGGATGAGACCGAAGACGATCTCCGCGCCGTCGCCTTCGAAGACACGTCTCTCGAGCGGCTTGAAGGAGTCTAGCGGGATCGATGTGAGGTAGCTCAGGGCCTTGTCGTACTCTTTGGTCGAGATGAAAAGCCGGAGCCGCACCAGCCACAGGAGCTTCTTCAGGTTCAGGTCCAGCACCTTGGACTCGTCCGGAGACTGCTCGAGAAAGACTTCGGTCTCCCGGTCTTCTTCAGTAAGCTTTACCTTGCGGGCGATCCGCAGGGCCACGTAGCGCAGCTTCGCTTCGTAGCGGACGGCGGGAACCGTCGAGCGGTCGATGGCGTTTTTGTAGAGAAGAAGATTCTCCGCGGCCGGCTTGTCCAGCAGCTCGTAGCTCAGGGCCAGCCGGATCCGGGCTGAGGGCGCGTGCAGGAGATACGAATAGGAGGTCAGGAACTCGTCGTAGATTTTCACGGCTTCTTCGTAGCTAGCGTGCCGGAAATAACTTTCGGCGATGTTGAACAGGATGGCCGGATGGACCGGCGGTGCCAGAGATTTCTTCACCGCGTGGTAGCGCTTGAGGAGTTCTTTGGTCTCGCCCTTGGAGAGCATGGCGAAGGAGAGGTAGGCCAGCCCCATTTGCGGTGGAAGGATGCTGGCGAGCTTCTTGTCACTCAAAAATTCTTCGATCTTCTCGACCTGCTTGAGCTCGCTCAGGGCGTGTAGGATCCCCAGCGCGGACTGGATGACCATCGTCTGGTCGAACTCCCCTCTGGCTTCCACGAAGAGCTGCTTAGAGAGCTCGAGGGCCCGCACCTGGTCTTTCACGTTGACGTTGTACTGGATGAGGTAGCGCAGGATCGACGACTTGAGTTCGTAGTCGGTGGTGAGGTCCTTGATGTTGGCGAGCATCACCATTGCCGACTGAGTGATCCCACGGCTCTGCTTGATGATGTTCCCTTTCAGAAGAGCATTGGCCTTGATGAACTCGTTGGTCACGTAGTTGCCGTCCCGGCCGTACTTCTTGTCGTAGAGGGTGAGAGACTTGTTGAGAAGACCCCATTTTTCTTCGCGGTAGAAATTGATGGAAAGCTGCATGTGAGCTTCCTTCGGGTCATCCAGGTTCCCACGGTCTTTGATCGGATAGAGCGAGTCCGGAATCTTCGAAGCAAGGTTGATGTCTTTGTCGAGCAGGGGGATCATGGGCGAGTAATCCCAAAAGAAACTCGCCCCGTACCGGAAGTCTCGGTACTGAGGGTTTAGCCTCGAGGTGTCGGATCCGGTGGCCGGGACTTCCAGCACCGGGAGGATGTTACTCCTGCGGGAAGCGCTGAGCACGTCAGGGTCTTCGGCCTTGAGAGGAGTTTTTGCCGCTTTCACTGCTGGCTTCACCGGAAGCGGCAAGGGTTTGCCGAAGGCAGGATTTTTTTCCTGCATGAGATCAGAATTGATCCAAAAGTCTAAGATATATTTTTTGTCGGCATCTCGGTAGAACGAAAACAATTCTACCGAAGCATTCTTTAACTTGATCGAGATCGTGGCCGGCTTTGCAGGAAAGTTTTCTTTCGAAAAGTTAATCGCCTCGATGTACTGAGCATCAGGTGCGATGCTTGAAAGCTCTTTAGAGACCGACTCAAAGAGTTCTAAGTTCTCAGTCTCGACGTGCAGCGTTTCATTTCTCTTTATAATGTGGAATTGGTCTTTAGGAACATTGAGATTCCAGCGCAGATGAGTCTTAAAACTTTCTTGATTGATTAGCTCTGCAAATGCTGGAACCGCAGCGAAGACGCTGGCCGCAAATAGAGTCACAACAAAGGGTTTAAAAATTCTCATTAGGGAAGACTTCCTGTCTTTCTTAGGGTTGTCCACATCTTGTGGAGCTAATTACCTACTAGGTCATTCTAGCTGAGATTCAGTTTTCTCAAAGACATATTTTACCCATCGGCAAAATACTCCGTCGTGGTTTTGACAGAAAGAGATTGTTCAGAAGGAAAACAATGGCTTATTATACTAGCGTCATTAGTTGTCCATAGCAGTAGGTCAAATGAAAGTCTTCGTACTACTTTTACTAACCAGTTGTTCCCTCATGTTCGGGGGTCCGCAGGGTCCTATCAGCGCAAAAGGGAATCAGTACGCCATCAACTTTAAGTCTCAGGAATGGAGCGCTAAGAAAGATGAGCGCTCTGATTACGTGTTCGAGAATAACAAAGATGGTCGTATCCTACTTTCGAACAGCTTCTGCGATGAGTTTCAAGAAAAAGGACTCGATGTCCTCGCCCGCAAGACGTTTAACACCGTGGATGGTTTTGAAGTTCGGGAAGAGCGCTTCCTGACCTTTCATAACCGGGAAGCCTACCGTCTGGAAGGAACTGGAAAAGTCGACGGCGTGGAAGTTCTGATGAAGATCCAAAATACCCGCCGGAATAACTGCTACTTCGATTTCGTCTCCATCATCCCCAAGAGTGCGGGTCAGACCTCAGATCCGGAGTTCGAGCAGTTTCTAGGTTCCGTGGATTTCAAATGACCATCGCGAACCTCAAAGAAAACCTGGTAGTCACTGGCGAAATCACCCTCATGTTCCGGGATTTCCTCGTTGCCTGTGTCACCAGGCCCTTCTACTGGGGTCGGCTTTTCGAACAGATCATCCACCTCGGGGTAGGTTCGCTCTCCATCACCGTCGTGATCGGGTTCGTAACCGGTCTGTTGATGACTCTCCAGTTCGGCTACGGTCTGGCGACTTTCGGCGGAACACTCTACGTCCCGGGGATCGTTTCAGTCTCTATCCTGCGGTCTCTCGCTCCCATCTTCACGTCGCTGCTCATCGCGGGCCGGATCGGCTCAGGCATCGCCGCTGAGATCGGCGCCATGAACGTCACTCAGCAGGTCGACGCGATCCGGGCCCTCGGCACCTCACCCATGCGGGTGCTGGTCGTCCCGCGGATGCTCGCCGCCATCATCTCGCTGCCCCTGCTTGCCACTCTATCAGCGTTCATGGGAATCATCGGCGGGGTCATCATCGCCTACCTCGAGTTCAACATGCCCGTGGGCTTCTACGTCAACAAGGTGCTGGGGTTCCTCCACTTCTCGGACGTCTTCGGCAGCATGCTCAAGTGTGCCGTCTTTGCCGTGATCATCTCGCTGCTGGCCTGCTACAAAGGGTTCAAGACCACCGAAGGGACAAAGGGTGTTGGGGAAGCCACCACTTGGGTGGTGGTCCGGACGTCGATCATCATCCTCATCTCGGATTTCTTTTTAAGTAAAATCCTACTCCTGATGTTCGCCTAACATGGAAAAAATCTTAGAAGTTAAGAATCTGGCCAAGAGTTTCGACGACAAAGAAGTCCACCGGGACGTCTCTTTTTCTTTGTACCAAGGAGAGACGCTGGGACTCCTGGGACACTCGGGAACGGGCAAGTCGGTGCTCCTGCGCTCGCTGATCGGTCTGGAGCAGATAGACAGTGGTCAGATCATCTACCGGGACCGGCGCATCGATGACTTGTCCGAGAAAGAACTTTATCCGGTGCGAACGAAGATCTCTTATTCGTTTCAGAGCGGGGCCCTGTTCGATTCGATCTCCGTCTTCGAGAACATCGCTTACCCACTGTTCGAACACACCAAGTTGGGTGAGAAAGAAGTCGCCGAGAAGGTCCGGGAACTGCTGAAGATCGTGAACCTGGAAGCCACGGAGGATCTCATGCCCTCGGACCTCTCCGGAGGGATGCAGAAGCGCGTGGGTTTGGCCCGCTCTTTGGCACTGGATCCGGATATCCTCCTCTACGACGAGCCCACCGCCGGGTTAGATCCGCAGAACATCGAAAAGATCATCGACCTCATCAACCGCTGCCGGGCAAAGGGCTTCTCCGGGATCCTGGTCACCCACGACATTCCGGTGGCGAGGCGGGTGTGCGACCGGCTGGTGATCATCAACGACGGACAGGTCCATTTCACGGGGACGGTCCAGGAGTTCAATACCAGTGAAGATGACTTTGTGAAAACTTTTCTATTAAATGAAAGGGCCCTATGAGAACGAGAAAGAAAGACGTTACTAATCTCCTGAAAGTCGGAGCCTTCCTGGCCGGGCTCTTGGTCGTGCTGATGATCTTCGTGGTCACCATCGGGAAAGAGAACTCGATCTTCTCACCGAAGGTCGACCTCAAGGCGCGCGTGCCGGACGTGGGTAACCTCAAGGCCGGAGCTTCCGTGGAGCTCAAGGGGATCCGCATCGGGACCGTCTCGGACGTCTCCATCATCTCCGAGGAGGAGGTCGAGATCACCCTGACGATCCTGGAGGAGCAGCTGCGCTGGTTGAAGAAAGACTCCCGCGTCTCCGTCTCTACTGCAGGTCTGGTGGGAGACAAGTACCTCGAGGTCTACAGTGGGTCCAAGGAAGCTCCTCGCTTCGATCCGGAGAAGGACTTCCTTCTCTCTGAGAGTTCCACCACCATGAAGGCAATCATGAACAAGGGTGAATCCATCGCCGCCGTCACCGAACGGATCCTGGGTCGGATCGACCTGATCCTGCACAACCTGGATGACGGGAAGAAACTGGTGGCAACGATGAATTCGATTCAATTGGCCAGTGCCAATCTTGAGAAAGTCACAGCGGAACTCCGAGATGCTCAGCTCAGTGGCATGGTGAAGAACGTGAACGCGAGCACCCAGAACCTGAATCTCGCTTCCGCAAACCTGGGACGGATTCTCACCAGGGTGGAGAAAGGTCCTGGAACCGTGAACTCCCTCATCTACGACGACGGGGTCTACGACGACTTGAGAGCGCTGCTGGGAGGTGCGGAGAGGAATAAAGTGATTAAATACTTCATCCGGGAATCGATCAAGAATTCGGAGAAGAAGACTCCCCGGTGACCCATCGTTGATCCAAGAGACGTCAGACTTATTGTAAGTGATTTTTGATTAAGAGCCAGGAAACGCAGATTAGCCAATGAACCGTAGGCTCACCAGCAAGATAGTTAACATGATAAAGCAGACCCAAAGCACAGAATACATCGGAGTTCCCCCATTAGTTCTGCAAAACTAATGGAGCAAGAGCCGTCCGTCAAAGGTGCTTTTTGTCCCTCGGAAGTCACTTAATCCTAAGTAAGATTCTTGTGTAAGAGGCTTAAACTGACCTTAGCTCTTACAGGGGTTTGAGCGCAAAATGGCACCGGCCTACTCATTCACTTGTGCTTATGTGAGCCTAGGGTACGGACCCTAGCCGCCTTAGAGCTCCAGGTTCTTCTTCTTCATCTTCTCAATCAAGGTAGTCCGGTTGAGCGCCAGGAGCTTCGACGCCTGGTTCTTATTCCCTCTGGTCCGGTTCATTGCCTGCATGATGAGCGAGTCCTCGATGTCGGAGAGGATCTGCTTGAGGTCCACCCCAACCGATGGCAGTTCGAATATAGTTTTGTACTGTTGGCCCGCGAGCGGATTGGAGCGGAAGATCTTCGCCGGCAAGTCCTCCGGAAGAATCTCATTCCCACCCCGCAGGATCACCAGCCGCTCGATCACGTTCTCGAGCTCCCGGACGTTCCCTGGCCAGTCGTAGCCCATCAGCAGGTCCAGAGTGAGAGTGGCGAAGCTGATCTCGTTAGACCGGTCAGCGGAAACAAACCGGTCCAGGAAGTAGGAGATGAGCAGGGGGATATCTTCCCGTCTCTCTTTCAGAGCAGGAATTTTTATCGGCACGATGTTGAGCTTGTATAAAAGGTCTTCCCGAAACTTCCCCTCCGCAACACACTTCTCCAGGTCCCGGTGAGTGGCAGCGATCACCCGCACGTCGATGCTGCTGGCTTCAGTCGCGCCCACTGGCTCCATCAGTTTTTCCTGCAGGACCTTCAGCAGCTTGACCTGGAGGACCATCGGCATGTCCCCGATCTCATCCAGGAAGATGGTTCCGCCCTGAGCGAGTTCGAGTCTTCCTCTTCGGTCGGAGATCGCTCCGTTGAAGGATCCCTTCACGTGACCGAAGAGTTCGGAGTCTAAAAGCTCGGCGGGGATAGCACCGCAATTGACCGTGATCCGGTTCTTCTGGGCCCTCTGTGATAACTTATGGATCGCAGCTGCGACCAGTTCTTTACCCGTGCCCGACGGACCCATCACCAGGATCGGTGAATCGGATTTTGAAACTTTCTCTATCCTTTCGAAAACATCTTTCATCAACCGCGAGCGCCCGATCATCCCGTGGTACGAGTCCTCCACCGAAGGCCTGTCGAGTTTGAGCTTCGAATTCATCTTCAGGCGGTTGCTGTCCGAGAAGACGCCTTCGCCCTCAGAGATGATCTCCCGGGGGAAGACCGCCGAGAGCTTGGTCTGGAGTGCCTCGATCACCAGCTTCTTGAGGTTCTCGAGCTCGAAGGGCTTAGTCAGGTAATGGAAGACACCTTTCTTGGTCGCGGCGATGGCCGTTTCGATGCTGGCAAACCCAGTCATCACGATTGAGACGAATTCGAAACCCTTGTCCTTGAGGATATCAATCAATAGCAGGCCATCCGAGCCCTGCTCGAGGCTGATATCGGTGATCAGGCAAAAGGGTGAGGTGTGATCAGAAGCTTTGGCAAACTCCCGCAGACAGTCCTCGGAGCTGGTGAAGAGAGTCACGTTGAGCTTAAGTGTGAATTCGAGGTACTTCTTGATACTAAGGCCAAGAAGCTTGTCATCCTCAACGATCACGATGGGCGGAAAGTTTGTGGCAAGGGTCCCATCAAAACTTCGATGAAGAAAGTTCATGTCATCCATAAGGTCCTCCGAAAAGATAAATTTACTAGAGGATCCAGTGGGGTGTCAATTTCCAGACGGGTGTCAAAATTATTCGACGTAATGCTGCATTCTACGGATGCTTTTGACCGCCTGAGTAGGACCACCAACCCAGACGTAAAAGACGATGGAGGCAAGACCTATAAAAGCGATGATTGAACACATGACGAATGTTTTAAACTTCTTTTTTAGCCAAAAGATGTATGCGAATTCTCCACCGAGGATGATAAGGGGAATGGCCCAGAAAGGGGTGTGCCTTGCGAGGAAGTAGAGCTCTAACATAATGACCTATAAATAGAAGGGCCCTCTTAAGGGCCCTTCTTGGTGAATCTCTAAGTTAGTTTAGAACATTCCTTTGAGCTTTTCGAGCATATCCAGTTTTTCCCAAGAAAAACCGTTGCTCGAGCTTCTTCCGAAATGGCCGTAGGCGGCCGTCTGAGAGTAGATGGGTCTCAGCAGGTCCAGGCGTTGGATGATGGCCTTGGGACGCATGTCAAAGAGTTCGTTTATGGCGTCATCGAGTTTCTTCTCATCGACCTTAGCTGTGCCGTAGGTGTTCACTAACAGTGACATCGGTTTCGCCACGCCGATGGCGTACGCCACCTGTACCAGCGCTCTTTCGGCGAGTCCAGCGGCGACGATGTGCTTAGCGATGTGACGGGCAGCATAGGCTGCTGAACGGTCAACCTTCGAAGGATCTTTTCCGGAGAAGGCTCCACCACCGTGGGCACCATGTCCCCCGTAGGTATCGACGATAATTTTTCTTCCAGTGAGGCCGCAGTCCCCCATCGGTCCACCGATGACAAAGCGGCCCGTTGGGTTAATGTAGTACTTGGTGTTCTTATCGATGAGGTCCGCAGGAACGGTCTTCTTGATGACCTCCTCCATGATGCCCTCTTCGATCTGTTTTTGAGTCATGTTTTCCGCGTGTTGAGTAGAAACCACGATGGCATCCAAGCGCTGGATCTTTCCGTTCTTATACTGCGCGGTCACCTGAGTCTTCCCGTCGGCCCGTAGGTCTTTCATGGTTCCGTTCTTCCTGACCTCCGCCAGGCGCATGGCCAGGCGGTGAGAAAGATCGATGGTCATCGGCATCAGACTCTCCGTCTCGTTGACGGCGTAGCCGAACATCAGGCCCTGGTCACCGGCCCCCATGTCCAGAAACTTCCCTTCGCCTTCGTTCACGCCTTGAGCTATGTCCTGGGATTGCTTCCCGAGGGCGACGGTCACGCCGCAGGTTCCGCAGTCGAACCCTTTATCAGAGTGGTCGTAACCGATCTGGCGGATCTTTTCACGTACGACGCTTTGGATATCAACGTTGGCTCCGGTGGTGACTTCGCCGGCGACAACGACCAGGCCAGTAGTAATCAGAGTTTCACAGGCAACACGGGACTTCGGGTCTTGAGCGAGCATGGCATCCAGGATGGCATCTGAGATTTGATCGGCCATTTTATCCGGATGGCCCTCAGTGACTGATTCTGAGGTGAACATATAGTCTTTCATCATAGTAAAGCTCCTGGATATCTAAACAAATAATAAACTAGTCTGCGATTTATACCTTATCCCAAAAAGGTAGGCAATTATAAAATCAGGTATCAGTCTTGGTGAAGTAGCGAAAATAGTGAGGATTCCGATGGGAGTAAAAAAGCTTGATGCCATTTTTTTCTCCCAGAGCGTAGTTCCGTCCCTCGATCTCTACCACCTGAAAAATTTGGAAGGCCGGGTCCTTGAAGGAATAAAGATAAGTGTAATCATTCTTGGCAAGGGCACTGAGTAAGCGCTGCTGACCTGGGGCCAAGAGACCCGGCCTCTCGGGATACTGGAGGTAGTCCTCCCAGATGGAATCCATGTGGATCCGGCCGATCATGCTCGCCCGAGAGAAATAGCGTGTTGTCTTAAAGGAGGTGTTCCCTTCTTTAATCACCTGAAGAGCAATCTCGATGTTCTGGTTCCGGAGAGCTCGCGCCTTGGGGGCCATGTCCGGGCAGAAGATCTTCGCCACGCCGGTCATGTAGTAGTAGGTAAATGAGAACTCCCCTTGTTTGAAAAGAGCGTTCAGCCACTTCTCATTCTTGATCGCGTTGACGGTTGCGATCTTCTCCAGGTACGGGTGGATGAATTCTTCTTTTCCAATGGAGAGGTATTTAGGTTTATCGAGTCGGTTCATCACCACTCGGGCGACGTCCATCCGTTCCAGCGCCTCGTCCCCGTCGACCCCGCCCACCTCGTTCATCAGGATGGTCTCCAGCGTGAAGATCGCCCGGGGAAGTTCAGGTTGGTTCAGCCAGTACTTATAAACCTCGGATTGCTTCTGGTAGACGTAGTCCTTGAGCCGGTTGGCGTTGCGGTTGTGCTCCTTGATCAGTTCACGGTTCGGAGTGGTCTTGACCCCTGCGACCTGTACCTCGAGGAGATTCTCCGGCAGGGTGAGGGACTTGTAGAAGTCGTAGGTCCGGTTGGCCCGGCCCTCCCATTCGGTCAGCCGTTCGATGATCTTACTCTTCCCGCGCTTGAGTTCGGTTTCGATCTTCCCCAAGACGAACTCCAGGTCAAACCGGGCGTCTTCGGAAAGGTAGAATCCGTGCTGTTGGAGCTCGAAGTGCAGGGTATCTATGGTGGTCCGCAGGTACACGTCCGACGAAGTATGGTCCTTGTAGTAAGCGCCGTCCTCCAGCAGTTTCCGGTAGAGGAAAGTGTAGTTGGCGACTTTGGTGGATTCGACGTCCGGCTTGTCCCGGTAGCTGTCATGGACCTTCCGATTCTTCAGGTGGTCCACCGGGTAGTGGTAGTTGGTGAAGAAGGAAAGTTTCTTGATGAGTTTTTCGAATTTATTGTTGAGGGCCGCGAGGAGCTTGAGTGATTCCTGGCGGGATGTCGTTTTAACTTTTTCGTCCGAAGAGAGTTCGTTCTTCTTGAGCTTGAGCAGTTTTTCAAGTAGCTCCCGGACTTCTTCCGTGGCCTGGGGAGCGGGGAACTTGATCTTTTGAACGTAGCTCTTCTGCTCTCTGATCCAGGCGAGCTTTTTCTCCATCTCCGGGAGAAGAGATTTGATGGTATCCGAGTCGACGTCTCCGCCTATGCTCGGGATCCAGTACCCCTGCCCGCGGTAGGCGAGGAGATACTCGTCGAAGAGTTTCTCGGCCTTGGGGACGCAGATCTTCTCGCGGAAATCGTCGAAGGTCTTCATGTATGACTTCACGTGGGTCTGCAGTTTGCCTTCCCACTTCACCCCTGTGGACGCGCAGGACGAAAGCGGCAGCAACAAGACGAGCAGTGAGGCGACCTTACGGCGTGAGTTCTTGAACAAAGCTCGACTCCCATAGCCCAAGACAGGTCCGGTTACTCAGGATCAGCAAGACTGCGTTTTTCTCAGCGTAGCCGTCGATGGCGCTGCGGAGGTCGGCGAGCTTACTCACGCAGACCGCTTTCTTGCCCTTCTCGTTGATCTCTTTGGCGAGCAGGTCGCCGTTGAGATCCCCGCCGACCAAAGAAGTGGTGGGAAGGTCCTGCTTGGCGATGATAATTTTATCAGAGGCAGCCAGGGAGTCCCGGAATTCATTCTGGAACAGCGAGCTGCGGGCAGTGGCGGAGATCGGCTCGAAGATGGTGATGATTTTGCGGTCCTTAAAACGGGCGCGGATCGCATCCAGGGTAACGGTGATGGCGCGGGGGTGATGGGCGAAGTCATCGATGACGATCATGTCATGGAACTTCCCTCGGAATTCCTGCCGGCGCTTGACCATGTTGAGTTCCTTCGCCGCTTTCTGAACGTCTGCCACTTTGAAGCCCTCCGAGAGCAGGAAGAGCAAACAGCTGGTGAGGTTAAGGACGTTGTGTTCTCCCACCACACTGGACTCAAAGGTGATGTTCTCCCCGTTCCAGTTGAGGTCGAAGGTCGAGCCGTTTTCGAAGGTCTTCACTTTGAAAGGGCCGGTCTTCGATCCGGGCCCGTAGAGCAACCACTTCTGGTCCTTATTGCCCGAGTACTCTTTGTGGAGCTTCATGGCGGAGGGGTATTCCTGATTGAAGATCAGCGTGGACTTCATCTTGGGGACAACGGCCCGGAACTCTTCTTCTATTTTCTCCACGCTGTCGAAGATGTCGGCGTGATCGAATTCCAAAGAGGTCAGGATCATGTTTTTGAGTTCGTAGAGACGGAACTTCGAAATCTTGTGGAAGTAGGCGGAGTCGTATTCATCGGATTCGATGACGAAGTACTTGTCGCCCAGCTTCGACGGGTCCCGCCCTTCGATGATCCCCCCCACCAGGTACCCCGGGTTCTGTCCGAGTTTTTCCAGCAGCTGGGTCATGTAGTAAGTGGTGGTGGTCTTGCCGTGGGTTCCGGCGATCCCGACGACATTTTTTTCTTTCAGCACCAGCGCGCCCAGAGCTGCGGGAAAAGAAGTAAACGGAACACCGGTTCGTTCGATCATCCGCGCGGCTTCGAGCTTTCCGGCCACGGAGTTCCCCACCACGATCAGGTCATATTTTTTTAGGAACTCCGGAGTCACCTCGTCGAGCTTGAAGAGAGGAATCTTGGTGGTCTCGAGGAAGGTGCTCATGGGAGGATAGAAAGCAGAGTCGGCGCCCTCCACGTCGTAGCCGGCCTGCTTCACCAGCACGGCCGCGGGACCCATGCCCGCACCACAGATGCGGTAGAAGAAAACTTTCTTTATTTCTTTGCGACGACTGATTAAATCTTCTTGAGAGATGAGGTTTGTGAGATCCATGAAAATCCTTTTTCAATTCTAGTTAAAATTATTCTAACAGAATGAAAATGGAAGTGGCGATAACTGATTAGTTACTTGAGCGACGTGCTAAGCAATGCAGGTTAAACTTCGCAGTTAGGGCCAGGGCATCTGTGACAAAGACCGTCGGGACCTGCCACAGCCAGACCGCTGGCGTCTTAGGACACTGAGCAAAAAAAGGGAAGATCAGTTCCATCTTCGACTCCTTTTTCAGCAGTTCGACACCTTTTTCTACGGCCTCTTTCGCCATCCTTCCAGCTGCGTATTCTCTCAGCAGCAGATCGAAGGTCGAATAGTACGGTACCGAACTCTCCGGGATTTTCCTTCCATTGATCACGTGGATATAACTCCCGAGGATGCGGTTTGGGTAGAGCTGCAGGAGAGCATCATAGACCTCCGGGTCCTGGCCCACGTCGTCGCCGATGAGAATGAAATCATCGGAACTCGCTTCCATGATCTTAGTAATGGCCTTGACTTTGTAGACGAGCTTTGTCTCTCTGGAGACGAGGCTCTTGAGTGTGAGTGAATCTATTTTTATATTCTTCTTGTGTAGCGTGGTGAGGATCTTTGACCGGAGCACAGTGGGAGATGCCGAGACTACATGGACCGCACCGGCGTAGGCCCTGGTACCTTGGTAGAACTCAGGGATACCGGTGAAGACCTGTCCGGTGAAGAAAGCGTTGATCGTCCGGTCAACCTGCTGGCCCGAGTTGGTGATCTTGATGGTGTCATCGAGGTCACTGACGATGGAGATTGAAGCCTCCACGGAACTTAGAGAAATAAGAACCAGGAGACTTAGGATATATTTTTTCATTCTAAGATTAGAACTAATCCGGCTCGAAAGGAAAAGGAGAATGTTCTTACTTTTGTTCCCAGATCTTTTGCCCGAGGGCCCGTCTCAATTCGTTTAATTCTTTCTTCTCGAACCAGTAATCTCGGGTCGCATTGGTGAGGATTACGTGGCCCAGCATCTTATCCGGATCAATCCAGACGGAAGTTCCGGTGAAGCCTAAATGTCCGAATGTAAAAGGGCCACACCCGGCGCCGGCCAGGGTATTGGCCGGGTCACTCACCCGGTCCCAGCCCAAAGCAAACCGATTTTGGTGTTGCCTGAGGTCTTCTTTTACTTTCGTGATGAACCCGGTTCGACTCTGGTAATTAATCAACGTCTGGCACACACCTCTGATGGTGCCAAACAGTCCCGCATGGGAGCAGTATTTTTTTATCACCCGGGCATTGGGATCATGGACCTGCCCGAAGTTCGGTTCGCCGCCCACGTATCCGAACTGCAGCAGAGGAAGGTGCGAGGAAAGATCGAGCCAGTTCAGGACCTCTTGATCCCACACCGTCTGGCAGAGAGTTTTCTGGTCAGTTCCGCTCCTGTTGAATTCCAACATCACCCGTAGAGCTGAGAAGTCGGAGTAGAGTGTGGGACTTTCTTTGATCCCGTAGGAAAGAATGGTTTCTTCCCATCCGCGCTGCTGCAGAAGTCCCCAGGCCGGAAGCCCTCCCCGGTGCGAGAGGCAAAGGAGCATCTCCCTGGTGAAACTATCCGGTGAAAGAAAATACGACAAAGAATTAGTCAGCACCTTCGTCATCGATGCCAGGTCGTAGTAGTAGCAACTGCCACTCCGGGATTTATCACGCTCTAAGGTTTGGAAACTCAGTCCGTTGAAATCAATCACCCCGACTGCGACGGCGTCGAAGGGCGCCACTGGAAAATAAAAGTCTAAGACGGGTTCGAGGTGGTGCATAATTAAAAGCTTAGAAGACTGACTAACATTTAAACAAGAAGAAAAAATTAAAGGTTCAAACTTAACCGACCGAAAAGCTCGTGTAATAAAATCCACAGGAGGATCAAATGCAGAAAAAAATTATCCTAATCACAGCGCTCACTCTCAGTGCGCCCTTTGCCATGGCACAGGACTACGCCAACTACGGGATGGATATCCTGGAAATGAACAAGGAAGGCAAGGTCTCCAAGATCTCCGGCTTTGACGGCGGCAGCTACTCCTTCGACGAAGACAAGATGAAGTATAAGTTCGAAAACCACGACAAGCAGACCAAGCGCAAGATCGTCCAGGAGATCAAGGTCGAGAAGGCTGAGAACAAGAAGATCTCCCGCATCAGCAACAAGTCTTTCTCTTCGGAAGACGGGAAGGACGACGAAGACTTCATCACCTACTCGCTCGTCTCAGACGACGGCAAAGACGCTGACGCCTCGAGGCTCGGCAAAGCAACATCCATCACCAGTTGCTCGAAGACCTCGTCGATGATGTTCGTCGGAAAAAATTTCAAGTGCGTGACGGTGAATAAACAGCTCTGTGACTACCTCGAGAAGGACGTGACCAAAAACCTCCTTACCACTAAGTTAGAAGCGTGCACCAAGGTGATCGAAGAGATGCAGGCCCATCAAACGGCGCTGCAGGAGATGACCGTCAAAGACTACGAAGATAACATCTCTCACATCTCCAGCATGAGCGGCCGGATGTCGAAAGAGAAAAGCATCTTCAGCACAGAAGTGGTGGACCTGGGTTCCCTCTCTCACATCACCGAAGCTTCCAAGGACGCTCAGTCGGCCTGCGCTGACCTGAAGATTCTCCTGGTGGATAAGCTCGCGGCGGCCGTCCCAGAAGTTGACAAGGAACAAGCACCGAAGAAGAAATCCTGGTGGAAGAAAGTCAAAGGCGGAGTGAATAAAGTAAATCCATTCTAACTTTCAAACCGGGAGCCGTATGAAGTTTCTACTCGTCTCACTTTTGAGTTTCTCCGCCTTCTCTGCGCTGGCCCAGGATGACGACTGTCATCCTGACTTCAGCACCAACTCCCGCATGATCTGCGTAAGTTCGAAAGGGTCGATCTCAGTCCCATCGGGGTCGATCGCCATCCTCAAAGACCACAAACTCGAGGATGACGAGGAGAGCGCCTCGTTCGAAGAACCGGGGAAGCGCAAGGGCCGCATCTCCGTCAAGCGCAAGAAAGATAAGAACAAGGTCTACACCCTGTCCCGGGTCACCAAGCGCTACGAAAAGGATGAGCTGACGGAAACCTACCAACTCGGTCCACAGGGTGGACTCCGCTCATACACCAAGTGCGACCGGAGTTCTTTGTTCGGCATCAGAGACAAGAACAAGTGCCTTACCGTGAACCACTCACTTTGTGGCTACGTGAAGGGAATCCCGGAGCAGTTCATGAAAGAACAGATCAAGCAGTGTAAAGATGCGTTCGAGAATGTGAAGCGCCACACGGATCTGATGAAGCTGCTCTCCCACGACGACCACGACAAAGACACGGACGCCGTGGCCGGGCTCCTGTCGAGCACCTCTAACTACTACGCCACGGAGATCGACACCCTCCAGGGTCTAGCGGAGACTGTTTACTCTACCAGTGAGGCGCTGAAGGTCTGCAAGAGCGAACTTGGCCTCAAGCTGGTCCCCGGCGAGGAAAAGAAAGACAGTAAGAAGGATGGCGAGAAGGTTGAAAAAAGTAAAAAAGTTAAAGTTCAGTAGACCTAAGGCCCACTCCCAGTCGGTGGTGGGCCTCATTTCATCCTCGGTTCTTACTAGAACATCAATCCCTCAAAACTGCCTGAGCAGCCGCTAGCCTTGCAATCGGCACCCGGAACGGTGAACAGCTCACATACTCAAGTCCAATCTGGTGACAGAACTCGACCGAGGTCGGCTCCCCACCATGCTCGCCGCAGATCCCGGCGTAGATCTTCGAGTTAGCTTTCTTGCCTTCTGCGATGGCGTGCTTCATCAGGAAACCCACGCCCGGTTGGTCAATGGTGACGAACGGATCGCGGGGGTAGATGCCTCTAAGGGTATAACTCGGAAGGAACTTCCCAGCATCGTCTCGGGAAAGTCCAAAGGTGGTCTGAGTCAGGTCATTGGTGCCGAAGGAGAAGAACTCCGCCTGGGTCGCGATCTCACCGGCCATGATACAGGCTCGGGGAAGTTCTAGCATGGTTCCCATCTTGTACTTCACCGTCACTTTCTGTTCTTTGAAAACTTTCTCAATCTCGGCTTTGCACTCGGCTTGGATCACCGAGTACTCCCGCAGCTCAGAGGTGAGAGGGATCATGATCTCCGGTAGGATAGCGATCCCGTTTTTATGCGACTCGATGGCCGCTTCGATGATGGCCCGCACCTGCATCAGGTAGATCTCCGGGTAGGTGATGGCCAGCCGGCAACCGCGGTGCCCGAGCATCGGGTTGAACTCGTGGAGCATATTGTTTCTTTCTTCGATCTGCTTGATGCTGATCCCGAGCACCGTGCCCAGTTCCTTCATGTCTTTTTCCGAGTGCGGAAGGAATTCGTGAAGAGGTGGATCCAGCAAACGGATGTTCACCGGACGGCCATCCATCACCTTGAAGATCCCGAGGAAGTCTTTCCTCTGGAACGGCAGAAGCTTTTCGAGGGCCTTCCTGCGGTCCTTTTCGGTTTCGGCGAAGATCATCTCCCGGACCGCGAGGATCCTCTCGGGTGCGAAGAACATGTGCTCGGTCCGGCACAGGCCGATGCCTTCAGCTCCGAAGTCGATGGCCGTCTGCGAATCTTCCGGTGTGTCGGCGTTGGTACGGACCTTTAATTTTCTCACCCCATCGGCCCACTTCATGAACGTTGCGAAGTCCTCGGTGATCTTGGCTTCGATGGTGGGGATGATGCCTTCGTAGACTTCGCCGTTGGCGCCGTCGAAGGTGATGAAGTCGCCTTCGTTGTAGGTCTTCCCTTTCACGGTTAGCGTTTTATTTTTTTCATTGATCACTAGCGCTGAGCAACCCGCGACACAGGGTTTACCCATCCCCCGGGCGACCACCGCAGCGTGAGAGGTCATCCCTCCTCTAGCGGTGAGGATCCCGGTGGCGGCGTCCATCCCGCCGATGTCTTCGGGTGAAGTTTCGGCACGGACCAGGACGACCCGCTTACCATTTTTAGCCCACTCCTCAGCGGCTTCAGACGTGAACACCATCTGACCAGAGGACGCACCTGGAGACGCCGGGAGTCCGGTCGCGATGATCGACTTCGGTGCCTTCGGATCTAAGCGGGGATGCAACAGCTGGTTGAGGTCTTCGGGATGGATGCGAAGGATCGCTTCTTTCTCTGTGATCAGACCTTCCGCCACCAGGTCGACGGCGACTTTCAGAGCAGCGTTCACCGTCCGCTTGGCGTTTCGGGTCTGCAGGATGTAGAGCTTGCTGTTCTCGATGGTGAATTCGATGTCCTGCATGTCTTTGTAATGCTTCTCGAGCATTTTATAGTCTTCCACCAGGTCCGCGTACGCGACAGGCATCATCTGCTCGAGGGTCTTTTGATGTTTGTTCGACTCCATTTTGGAAGACTCGTTGATCGGCGCGGGAGTCCGGATCCCTGCGACCACGTCTTCACCCTGAGCGTTGATCAGATACTCACCGAAGAATTTCTTTTCACCGGTGGAGGGGTCTCTAGTGAAACACACTCCGGTGGCACAGGTGTCTCCCATGTTCCCGAAGACCATGGACTGGACGTTCACGGCGGTACCCCAGTCGTGAGGGATGTTGTTCATCTCCCGGTACTTGGTGGCGCGGCTGTTGTTCCAGGAACCGAAGACCGCGGAGATTGCTCTCCACAGTTGCTCCATCGGTTCCTGAGGGAACACGATCCCGTGGTCCTCCAGGATCACGCTCTTGTAGACAACGACGAGTTCCTCGAGGTCCTTAGCGGTGAGGTCCGTGTCCTCGTGGACTCCACGGGCCTCCTTGAGGTCTTCCATGTTAGAATCGAGGATTGAAGTGTTGATTCCCAGAACGACGTTCGAGTACATCTGGATGAAGCGACGGTATGAATCCCAGGCGAACCTCGGATTATTCGTTTTCTGGGCCATCCCAACGACGGTCTTGTCATTGAGGCCGAGGTTCAGGACCGTGTCCATCATCCCCGGCATGGAGGCCCTGGCCCCTGAGCGCACGGAGAACAAGAGTGGGTTCGAGGCGTCACCGAATTTCTTACCCGTAAGCTTCTCCACCCAGTCCAGGGATTCGATCACCTGAGTCCGGATCTCTTTGGACATGTCCTTACCGGTTTTATAAAAATCAAGGCAGGCCTCAGTGGAGACGGTGAACCCGGGAGGAACAGAGAGTTTCATCGAGCACATCTCGGCTAGATTCGCTCCTTTCCCTCCGAGGAGAGCCTTCATGTCTTTGTTACCGTCGGTCTGGTCGGCAGAAAACTTATAAACCCATTTTTTCATACGTCATCCTTTCCTTGGTGTTCCGGTTAGAGGGAAAACTTATCCTTGATGTAGGCCCGGACCTTGTCCAGTGAGATCCGTTCCTGAAGCATGGTGTCCCGGTCTCGCACGGTGACCGCTTGGTCTTTGAGAGAGTCGTAGTCCACGGTCAGGCATGCCGGAGTGCCGATCTCATCTTGCCGGCGGTATCTCTTCCCGATGGATCCGGCGGTGTCGTACTCGCACTTAAAATCTTTCTGCAGGTCTCTCAGCAGCCGGGTGGCCACTTCCTCGAGCTCCGGCTTCTTCATCAGCGGCATCACCGCGGCCTTGATGGGAGAGAGGGTTGGCTTGAATCTCATCACCACTCTTTCCTTCTCCGGGTCCCCGGGGAACTCGGTCCGGTAGGCGTCGCTCATCAGTGCCAGCATACACCGGTCACAGCCCACCGATGTCTCGAGCACGAACGGAAGGTACTTCTTGTTTCCGTCGACCTGATCCACGTAGAGAAGACTCTTCTTTGAAAACTCCTGGTGCTGTTTGAGGTCGAAGTCCGTGCGGGAGTGGATCCCTTCCATCTCTCCCCAACCGTGAGCGAACTGGTACTCGATGTCGAACGCCGCGTCCGCGTAGTGGGCCAGCTCCTCGTGTTTCTTCCACTGAAGTCTCTCTTTCCGCAGACCATTTTCGAGGTGCCAGTTCCAGCGGATATCTTTCCACATTTCCATCGCCGCTGCCTGAGTGCCGGGCTTGATGAAATACTGCATCTCCATTTGTTCGAACTCGCGGGTCCGGAAGATAAAGTTCCCAGGTGTGATCTCGTTTCTGAAGGCCTTTCCGATCTGGGCGATTCCGAACGGGAGCTTGCGCCGCATGGTCGTCTGGACGTTGTTGAAATTCACAAAAATTCCCTGGGCGGTTTCGGGCCGGAGATATACCGTCGACGATGAATCTTCCACCGCACCCATCTGGGTCTGGAACATCAGGTTGAAGAGGCGAGGTTCGGTGAAGGAGTTCTTATTCCCGCAGTTGGTACAGGCCGCGGTGAGGTCGATGTTATCCGCACGGTACCGTGCCTTACAGACTTTACAGTCAACCATCGGGTCGGTGAAGTTGTCGACGTGGCCGGAAGCCTTCCACACTAGTGGGTGCATGAGGATGGAAGCGTCGACGCCGTCGATGTCATCCCTGAACGTCATCGCCTTCCACCAGGAATTTTTAAGGTTCTGCTTGAGTTCAACTCCCAGCGGGCCCATGTCCCAACACGACCCCAGGCCGCCGTAGATTTCTGAACTTTGAAAAATGAATCCACGTTGCTTACTATGGGCAACTAAATCGGACATCGACTTCAGGTTCTCTTCTGACACTGTGCACTCCTAAGATGATGAATTTGGATCGTTAAAAAGTTATCACAAAGAAAGTTCGTTGGGGGAGAAGAAAGTCGTAATGCGGGGCTTCGACGGCGCGATAATTAGAACTGAAAAAAACGGGCAGGGATCGCTCCCCGCCCGATGGCCGTTATCTCAAGTAAGCGGCGATGTTCTGTCTGGTCGCGTGGTCGATGTTATCACAAGAAGCTCCGGAGTAGACGGCGGTCCGCTCGTAGCCGACTTTCTTCCGGTCCGCCATGATGGCCGGGGCCAGTAATTTAATGAACGCATGTGGCATGAAGATGTCATTGAATTCTACACAGTAAGTTACTTCGCCTTCGCGGCCCCAGGCGGTCTCACTGCGCTTGACGACTTTGCCGTCTTTGTCTGCGAGGTCGATCAGTTTCTCAGTCTTTACTGAGGTCTTGTGGTCGATGCCGGCGCCGATGCTCGAGAAGACGATGAAGACAGAGGTCGAACCTCTTCTGCCGCCGCCCTCGCGGACGGATTGTCCGAAGGCACTGGTCAGAGTAGCCGTGAGTACTAGAGCGAGATAAAGACTTTTCATTTTGATTCCTCCTGGTGGAACTTGGTTATGGGGTAGAGAGAGATGGAAAGGTTGTACACGTCATTTAGGTCCTCACTGTGAGTGAGGTAGGCAGAGAGACTTCGCCGGAACTCTTTGATGAGCTCTCGTGCTTCCGGTAATCTCTTCCGGTCGATGGCCATGGTGATGGAAGACTGAGACCTGAAAATAATATCGGTCTCCTCGAGTGCGGTAATGGCGAGCTCGAGGATCTGTTTCTGCTGATTCCGGTGGGCCTTGGAGGTGGCGATGGAGATGGTGGATGAAGAAGTCTCGTCCGCGCACTCGTACTTCCCATTGCGGACTTCCAGTAGACCGGTCTTCTTAAGTCGCTCGATCGCCTTGAACGCTGTCTCAGAAGAAATTCCAAGCGCAGCTGAAACCCAGGCGCTGCGGGCCTTGAAGACCTTCAACTTCACCAGTTCCAGGATCCCGTAGTGGTACCAGTCGGAGATCACGTCGAAGAGCTCGAGCTCGTAGGAGCGGAAGCCGGAGTCTCGCAGGCCCTGAGTAGACTGGAAAGTCTGCAGTTGCAGGAGCTCAGAATCCTCGATGCCGGCCTTGCGGGCGAGCTTCTTTTTGAGCTTCTCTTTCGGGATGAGTTGGTAAGAAAAGATCTTGGAAAGGTTACTTGGGTCAACGTCTAACTGATGGGCGAATGCTCTTAGAGAAAAAGAGCCATTCCTCTTTTTCTTTTGGGCAAAATCCTTCTTCAGGATTTCTACCAAGGGATCATGAATGGGGAGCTGCTCTTTCATGGGCGGTTTTTATAATCGCGGTGTTTAACAAGCAATTTAATTAACTACAAAGTGTGGTTAAAAATAACTACACTGTAAAATTACCCTTAGCGCAAAGCGTTGCTCTAGTCTCTTTGAGATAACTCATAGAGTTTTCGGTACTCCCCGTTCTTCTCCATCAGCTGACTGTGGCTCCCCTCTTCGATCTTACTGCCGTCTTTCATCACCACGATCCGGTTGAAATCTTTCAAGGTAGAAAGCCGGTGGGCGACCGCGATCACCGTCTTATGTCCGGCCACTCTCTCTAACGCCGCTTGAACGATCTTCTCCGATTCGTTATCCAGCGCCGATGTGGCTTCGTCGAATAAGAGCACGTCGCGGTTCTTCAGAAACGCTCTACCGATGGTGAGCCTTTGAGACTGGCCACCAGAGAGCCTCACGCCCCGGTCGCCGATGGAAGTCTCAAGGCCTGCCGGTAAGTCTTTGATGAACTCCCAGGCATAGGAAATCTCCAGCGCGTGCTTGATCTCTTCGTCGCTGTGGGTGTCACCTGTGGTGAGGTTCTCCCGGACGGTGTCGTTGAAGAGGAAGATGTCCTGGCTCACCAGACCGAAGAGCTTTCTCACAGAGGTCAGGCTGAAGCTGTTCAGGTTAACACCGTCGATGAGGATTTCTCCCTCGGTCACTGGGTAGAGCCGAAGGAGGAGACTGATCAAGGTCGACTTCCCCGATCCGGAGAGGCCCACCAGACCGACCTTCTCGCCTTTGGAAATTTTCAAGTTAAGATTCTTTATGATCAGACCTTCACCGTAGGAAAAAGAAACGTTCCTGAATTCGATGGATTCTTCGAAGCCCTTGAGCTCGCGCAGGTCCGCTTCCGGTTCTTCCTCGACTTCGAGCAGCCCGAAGATGCGGACCGCCGCAGCTCTGGCCTGGTTTAGTTTTGCGTTGGCCTTGCTGAATTTTCTAACTGGATCCATGAACATGGCCAGGGCGGCGACGAAGGAGATGAAGCCCCCCGTGGTCAACTCTCCGGAGGCGATGCGGTGGTGAGCGAAGATGATGACTCCTCCGAAGGCCAAGGAGCCGATGAGCTCGACAAGCGGATGCGAGTGCTCCTCCGCCGAGTTGCTTTTCTTCTTGTGGCCAAGCATCGAGGTCTGCGTGCGTTCGAAACGGCTGACGATGTACTCTCGCAGCCCGAAAGCCTTTACGATCTTCTGGCCACTCAAGGCTTCGCTCACGATGTGGGTCATCTCGGCGTTGTCTTGCTGGGCCATGCCCACGTACTTCCGGATTTTTTTTCCAGTGAAATGGAAGGTCAGTATGAATAGCGGAGCGGTGGCGAAGATGATCAGGGTCAGTTGCCAGTCGTGGTAGAAGGCCACAGCTAAAAGTGCTACGGCGGTGATCGGCTCGCGGATGACTTCCAGGGAATTCTTGAAGGCTTCAGAAAACACCTGCGTGTCACTCATGATGGTCGAGATAAGGTTGCCCTGCTTTTGCTGAGAAAAATACTTCGCCGGAAGGCGCTGGAACTTCCCGTAGATCTGCGACCGGATCAGCCGCGTTGACTTGTCCACCACCTGGCGCAGGCCGAAGTAGTGGAAGTACCGCAGCGGATAGTTGAGGAACCCTAGTCCAATCAGGATCAAGGCTAGGTTGCGGGCGTCGTCGAAGCTCGACCCGGAGGCGAAGCCCTTATCGAAGATGTCCTTTACCAGATAAGCTTGGTAAGCCTTGATCCCGGCCAGCGGAAACGCCAGTAGCGATGCGGTTAAGGCTTCTTTCCAAAAGGGACGAAGGTATGGGAGCATGAGCTTGAGCACACTGAGCATGAGTTGATCTTAAGCTCTAACGGAGGTGAAGTAAATCAAAACACCGAAAGCAATCTTCCTAGACCGCGACGGCACACTGATCATCGATAAGAACTATCTCTCGCGGGTGGAGGACATCGAATATTTTCCGGACACCATGAAAGCACTGAAGAGTTTCCAGGAGCAGGGCTTCGACCTCTTCGTCGTGACCAACCAGTCCGGGATCGGACGGGGATACTTCTCCTTCGAATCCGTGCACACCATCCACCGGCAGCTGCAGACCGATCTCAAGGATCACAAGCTCGAGCCCTTCAAAGACTTCGCCGTCTGTCCGCACTCTCCCGATGACAGCTGCGACTGCCGCAAGCCCTCGGGGAAAATGATCCAGGAGCTCATCGACAAGTACCACATCGCCAAAGACCGCTCGTTCATGATCGGAGACAAGCTCATCGACGCGGAAGCCGGCAAGAACGCAGGGATCACTGGGGCGCTGGTCCGGTCCGCAAATTCCAGTGCGTTCCCGACGTATAAAAATTTGCTTGAGATTGCGGAGACCCTCAAGACCACCGGTTCACTTCAGAAGGAGTGAGTAAGTTTTCAGTTCCACCGGTCTAAGGTGATACTGGTGACAGAAGTACTGGATCAGCTTATCCGCTTCGGTGAAACTGGTTCCGGTAAGCTGGAGGTAATCCGGGTAACGGGTCTGGTAGCCTTTTTTGATCCGCAGTAAAAAACCTCTTTCATTCTCCCCTTGGGTGCACTGGCCGCAGGAGAACTGACCGCTGGCAGGGAGGAAATGCACCCGCTCGCTCTCCATCAGTGTTCCCGCGCAGTAGCTACAGGTATCCGTATCCGGCATGATGCCCAGGTGGTACAGCAGTTTGATCAGAAACAAAGTCAGGTGTCCCGGAGCCTGGAACTTTTTTTTCACCAGAGAGTCTTCCAGATAAAAAAGAGCATTGCTGAGCACGGAGAAGACGCCTGCGTGGTCAGCGTTTTCATAGTCACTGGTGCCGAACTCAAACGGGATAGAAAATTTCTGAACGATCTCAAAGTACAGGCAGACCAGGTAGTAGGCATGGATATCGTAGCGGATGTTTTCCGCGGCCCACATCCGCTGGTGCTCGACGCTGATCATGAGTTCACTGGTGTCGACCCGGTGAGACTTCTGGTCCTTGACCATGACCTTCATCATTGCGCCGAGCTCGAAGGCGGTGGGCTTATGGTATTTTCCCCCGCCCTGGCCACCATAGACGTAGAAGCTTCCCATCAAGCCGTTCCTGAGGATCAGCTTTACGATCAAGTCCCTCTCTTTGTAGGGTACTTTATGGATGACTAGTCCTTCAAAAACCACTTCGGCTCCAGCTCTCTTCGGAGATTAATTTTCAAGCTTATCCACAGTACTCTGAGGAAGTTGCTCACCGGATTCCACTTTAGGCCATGTGGTTTCTCTAAGGCCAGAACTTCATACTCCTCACCGCGACGACCTCCTCTTGCGACCATCTGGATCCAGAAATCCTTGTTGCAGACTTCGTATAAAAAGATGATCCGGGCGATGGACGGTAAGTTGACCCCGTGGCTCAGCACGGTCGTGGCGACGATGAACTGCGGCTCCTGGGCCACTGCTAGTCTCCGGGAAAACTCCGAAGCTTCTCCTCCCACACAGGTCAGGACTCTCTTGCCGCGGGCCTCAAGTTTCACGGCCACTGCGGCTACTTCCTGGCGGAAAGCGCAGAATACGAGAGTACATCCTGCGGAAAATTCATCCTGCTCGAGAAGATTCAGCAGATAGGATTTGGACGGCGCCTTCACGTACCTGGCAGGAACGTTCTTTAACTGCTGATTACCGCAGTTGATCCAGAGTTTCTGCTGGAAGTGGTCCATCAACCCGATCTCTTCCAGCATCCCTTCAGTGAGCGTGGCCGTTAGAAAAATCACCAGTTCACTGTTACAAGAAACTTCGTAGAAAACTTCCCACATACTTTGCCTGAAGGTGTCACCCCAGTAAAAATTCAGGTGAGCTTCATCAAATATGACGATCGGACTATAAATCTTTTTTAATCTCCATTCCTCTGGGGTCATGACTGAAATTTCTTTCTCCCATTTCTCCAGACATTCGTCTCTCAAGGCCCTCAGCGGTGAAATCACCACGATGTCGCTGCTCCCAAAATTATTTGCGAAATCTTTTATCCAAAAGGTTTTCCCAGAAGCAGGTGGCGAGGTTAATATCAGTAAGATTGCGTCCATGAGTTAATAAGTAATTTTTAAATCACTGAGCAGCTACCGAATTAGAAAGTCCTAGTGCCTTATTTCAATCAAGACTGGAAAAATATGAAGATTGTAGTTATCGATGATGAAGTGGATATTTGTTTCATTCTTGGCTTTGAACTCAAGGCCATTGGCCATCAAACGGTTAGCTTTCATTCGGCCCTCGAGGCTCAGAAATATCTCAGTTCTGAAGACGCGGATGCCATCATTTGTGATTTTCAAATGCCTTCCATGAATGGATATGAATTATTTCTTTGGCTTAAGTCACAGAATAAGAACATTCCCTTTTATATTTTGACTGGTGAACCAACAATGGATAGCGAGGATCTGATTCGCAGCGGCATTAAAAAAATACTCTATAAGCCCCATGATTTAATTAAAATCCCATCTATCTTTAGTCAAATTTAGTAGCCATTGGCCTGAGGACTTGATTAGTTTTGTCTTCTACTCAGCCCAAGGCTTAATTTTGAGAATGGTCATGCCATTTATTTTAGTTTTTACCCTATGCATGACCGCGTTCTGCACGGCCCAGACGAAATTGGATTCTGCAATTGATCTTGGTAAGCTGCGGATCGGCATCACTCTTACTCAGTTGGAAAAAATTATCGGTAAGGCAACAGCAAGTGATATCAACCAACTGACCTACATCTTCCAGGACGGGTCAGAGTTGAAAGTAAAACTCACCGAAGGTCTGGTTTCGGGTGCTGTGATAAATTATAAGAAACTGCTAAAACTTGAGAAGCCAGAAGAGCTAACCTTTCTGCAGGTTAACGCCCGCGCTCCGGATGACCATCAAGGTTGGTTTTACGTAGGGAAGCCGAGGGACGGGCAGATCTACAAGGTAAACTCCGAAGGTAAGGTTCAGAGTCTGACTCTGGTGCCACCGTTCGAGCACAAGGCAAGTACGCCCAAGCACTTCCAGGCCCTGATACAGAATTTTCAGAATCCAGACTCTCCTCGACTGTGATAGAATAACCACATGATTACTCAAATAGAAAAATTATTCGATCAGCAGATCAGGCCGGCACTGGCCCAACACGGCGGGAACGTCGAAGTCGTCGACGTGGATAATAATGTTCTTTTCGTGAAATTCTTCGGAGGCTGTCAGGGCTGTTCGAGTTCCAAGGCAACACTCAAGGGCGGCATCGAGCAGCTCATTAAGCAAACCTTCCCGGACATCCATGAGGTTGTCGACGTCACAGATCATCAGAACGGAACGAATCCGTACATGTAACTACGCGCTAGGATCTCTCAGCACGTTGAGCCGCGCCCGGACCGATTCGATCTTCTCCAGACTAAACTCTCCAAAGATGATTTTCTCCCCGTCTCCCGCATCCGCTATGACCTCACCCCACGGGTCGACGATCAATGAATGGCCAAAAGTACTCATCTTCTCATTATGCCTTCCCCACTGAGCCGCGGCGACGACGTAGCACTGGTTTTCAATCGCCCGGGCCCTGACCAATGTATGCCAGTGTGCCTTGCCGGTGGGGACCGTGAACGCTGAAGAGATAGATAGGACGTTCGCTCCCTGCGCTGAGTAGGCACGGAAGAGCTCCGGGAACCTCAGGTCAAAGCAGATAGAAAGACCGATGTTGAACTCTCCCAGCTTGAGGATCTTCCTCTGGGTCCCTGCGGTGTAGACCTTGCCTTCGTCGATAACAGTCTGGCTCGGGTGCTTGGAGAGATCACAGGAGAAGAGATTGATCTTATCGTAAGAGATCAGGTCGGTCCCGTCAGGAGCGAAGTTGTAAGAACGGTTCATGATCTTGCCGTTTACACTGGTGGCAGCTGAACCACCCAGCACGTAGAGCCGGTGGTCGCGAGCAAGACTTCCGATGGCCTGGTAGTGTTCGTTGTGGTCTTCGATGAGGTAGGGAGTTGGCCTTGTCCCGTCGGACATGGAATAAAAAACTTCCGGAAGGAAGACGGCTTCGGCACCTTCGTCTTGTGCCGTTTTCATAAACCCACGGATGGATTTTAAATTCGCCGCCGGATCTAGCACCGACTGCAGTTGGATGACACCGATCTTCATGACCACCTCGTTTGCCGTTTACCATATCCTCCGTCAAAGCTAAGATCAACTGCCATGCTAAAAAATGTCCTTCTCAATTTATTAAAAGTCCTCATCACCGGAGCCCTGATCGCTTGGCTAGTCCGGTCCGGCAAACTCGACTTCAGACTGCTCGCGAGCCTGCTCACCAATCCCGTGGCGTTGCTGACGGGATTCTTCCTTACCATCCTGAACGTCGTCCTGACCTCGGTCCGGTTGAGAAATATCCTGAAGGTAAAAAGTCAGCAGGAGTTACCGCTGGGGGGAATGATAAGAGTCAACTGGATCGGACAGTTCTTTAGCTCCATCATCCCGGGGAGCGTCAGTGGAGACGTGATCAAAGTGCTCTACCTCCAGAGACTCGACCAGAGTTTTACCAAGAAGTTTATCTTCGCTTCTATCTTAGTAGACCGGATCGTCGGACTGTGTGGATTGATTGTCCTGGTAGGAGTGAGTTCCGTTTTCTACACTCTCCGGTCCTCCGAAGTCCCTCCGGTGATGCAGCAGTTGATCAACATCAATTACATTTTGACCGCACTTGTGTTCCTGGGGTTCATCGCCTTCTACACCTGCCATCAGCCCATCAGGAAACTGCTGGAAAAGCTACCATTGCTAAAAAACTTGGTTTATTTCTGGGATTACCTCGGACTCATCCGGGCCCATGTCCTTAAGGCCGCCGTTCTCTCGATCTTCATCCAGTTCATGGGAGTGCTGATCTTCTGGTCCCTGGCCCACCAGTACAGCGATGGTGAAATGAATTTCCTCCAGACCCTGACCCTCGTCCCGATGGGGCTGATAACTCTGGCGCTCCCGATCGCCCCTTCCGGTCTGGGGGTGGGACACGTGATCTTCCAGAAGCTGTTTGAGCTCAACCACATCCACAACGGAGCGTCTCTGTTCAACCTGTTCTTTGTGGTGACCCTGGTGGTGAATCTACTGGGAGCGGTACCCTACGTCTTAACTAAAAATAAAAATCTTCGTCGGGTCGATGTGTGAGTAGTGCAGGGCCTTGGTCTTGAGCGACTCGAGCTGCAGCAGGTAAGCCAGCTCCTCTTCGAAGTTATTGAGCTTGCGGATCCTCTTGGACTGCTTGATCAGGATCGGCTTCACGGCCTGCGGGAGGGTGCAGATCCCGCGCAGCAGATAGAAATTACCTTCGTACTTGATGACCCTACCGGTGAACACGTCTCCCACCATCAAGCTGATGCTCGGATGGTTCTTCACCAGAGTGATCTTCTCATCGTGGAGGATGTCTTTGAGGACAATCTGCTTGCGGAAATTTATTTTTGAGAATTCGAAGAGGGAGTGGTTCACGTTGAGAAGTGCTTCGGCCAGGCCCTCACCGAGCTGGCCATTGCGGATGTAATCCTCGACGACCTTAGAACCGTCTTTCTGCCGGTACTGGAAGATGTACCAGTCATTAAAACTGTTCATGCGGGACTCGAACTCGTCCTTGTCCTCGTCTAACTTTCCAGTCATGGAAAAATACGTATCCTTGGCCTGCTTGAGGTCAGTGAAGTACTGCCCTTGCGTGTAGAGGGATAAAACTTTGTCTAAATGTTCATGGACGATATCGAGCATACGCTATTCTACTCTTCAGTTTTAAGGACTGCCAAGAAGGCTTCTTGGGGAATTTCGACATTTCCGACCATTTTCATCCTCTTCTTTCCTTCTTTTTGTTTTTCTAGAAGCTTTCGTTTACGAGACACGTCACCGCCGTAGCACTTGGCCAAGACGTTTTTCCGAAGAGCTTTGATAGATTCCCGGGCAATGATCTTGGAACCGATGGCCGCTTGGATGGCGATATCGAACTGCTGACGGTCGATGACTTTCATTAATCTGAAAGTTAGGTCCTTGCCGCGCTGTTGAGAATTACTTCGGTGTGTAATCATGGAGAGAGCATCTACCTTATCTCCGTTGATCATTACGTCCAGCTTCACCATGTCGGATTCCATGTACTGGTTGAGCTCGTAGTCCATGGAGGCGTAGCCCTTGGAGAGAGACTTCAGCTGGTCGTAGAAATCAAACATCATCTCCGACAACGGCAGAACGTAGTTGAGCTGAACCCGGTCTTCGGTGATGTAGTTGATGTGCTGGTCCCGGCCGCGGCGGTCTTCGCAGAGCTTGATGATCTTTCCGACGTAGTCGTTGGGCAGATGGATAGTGAGCTTCACCGTCGGCTCTTTGATCATCTCGATCTGGGACGGGTCCGGCAGCTTAGCCGGGTTATCGATCATGAAGACACTACCGGTGGTGGTGTGAATTTCGTAGTTACAAGACGGCGCCGTGGAGATGAGGGCGAGGTCGAACTCTCGCTCGAGGCGGGTCTGGATGATGTCCATGTGCAAGAGTCCTAGGAATCCACAGCGGAATCCAAAGCCCAAGGCCTGAGAAACTTCGGGCTCGTAGGTGAAAGAGGAATCGTTCAGGGCCAGTTTCTCCAGAGCTTCCTTGAGGACTTCGTATTCCTCTGAGTCTACCGGGAAGACCCCGCAGAACACCATCGGTTTAATTTCTTTATACCCGGCGAGGGTTGCGGTGGAGTCTTTCTTGTCGGTGTGGACGATGGTGTCCCCCACTTTCACGTCTCGGACGGTCTTTATCCCGCAGACGATCATGCCCACTTCACCGGCGCCGAGCTGAGGCACTTCAAGGTAGAAAGGCTGGTTGACGGCGAGCTTGAGGACTTCATAGTCCGAACCCCGGAACTTGAAGTGGATCTTATCTTTGACTTTAATCGTCCCTTCCATAATTCGGGCCAAGACCACCACTCCGCGGTACGGATCGAACCAGGAATCGAAGATCAGGGCCTGGAGATTATTGGTCACCACACCCTTCGGGGGTGGGATCCGCTTCACGATCTCCTCCAGCAGAACGTCCACCCCTAGGCCGGACTTTCCGGAAACCAGTGGAGCCGCAGATGCGTCGATTCCGATCACGTCTTCGATGTCTTTTCTAACTTTCTCAGGATCTGCGTGAGGAAGGTCGATCTTATTGATGACCGGAAGGATCTCGAGGTTATTTTCAAGGGCCATGTAAACGTTGGCGAGGGTTTGAGCTTCGATGCCTTGAGAAGCGTCGACGATAAGCAGAGCTCCTTCGCAAGATGCTAGAGAGCGAGAAACTTCGTAGGTGAAGTCCACGTGGCCCGGAGTATCGATGAGATTGAAGTAATAAGTTATACCGTCTTTTGCTTTGTAGGCCAGTCGAACAGTCTGGGCCTTGATGGTGATCCCACGTTCTTTTTCGAGGTCCATGTTGTCGAGCATCCGGTCGGATTTCTCCCGGTCGGTGATGGCCTTACACATTTCGATGAGCCGGTCGGCCAGGGTGGATTTCCCGTGGTCAATGTGGGCGATGATAGAAAAATTGCGGATGATACGGGTATCCATAAATCTAATCGAACCTTTTTTTGAGACGGGTCAATGGTAATTCAAAAAGGTTCAAATGTAGATAGGATGTTATGAAATTGATTAATAGACTTTGCGTGTTACAAACCATCAGTTATTAGTAATGTAGTCAACATTAAGAATATTTAGACTTATACGAACACTTCCTTGGAAATAATCATCATATAATAATCCAGGTTCGACTCCTTCGCCCGGATCGGAATCACGTTGGCATACCCGTGGTAAGCCTCTTCCGTATCTTCGTAGATGTACTCCCCCGTCGACGGATCGATCACCTTCCTCCGCTTCGGAACAGTGATCTCGGCGTTCTCAATCTTGGAGCGGCGCTTGATAGCGATCTCAAAGGTCTCGACGATGGAATCCGGAATCAGCGTATCCGTGATGTTCTTATTAATAACATCATCCGACTGCATCTCAAGTAACGCGTACATCGGGTTATTCATGTAGACGAGTTCCCCCTTGGCGTTAGCGATCATGATGTTCTTCTTAACCATGTTGGCCAGGGTATCGAACTTCCGGTGCTCCACCGAGATCCGGTCGGTCCGCAGCTGCTCGAACTTCTTCATGTTCACGATCATCTTGTTAAGCTCTCGTGCCAACTCGCCGATCTCGTCGTCGAGGTCGTAGTAGATCGAGACGTCGTAGTTACAGTCCTGGAGCTCTCGGACCGCGTCGTTGATCTTCTTGAAAGGCATGGCGATCTTCCCGGGAACCACCAGTGACAATAGAATGGTCCCGAGGAAGGTAATGATCAGAGTGATCAGCATGTTTCTTCGGGTCTCGCCGATGATGGATTTGACCTGCTTGTCTCTCTGCTCGTTCTGGAAGTACTGGATGTCCTGGAACTCCGAGAAGGCTTCCAGGATCTTATCGGTGAGCTCGTTGATGGTCGCAAGTCCATCCCCGTCCCGGTAAAACAGGGAAGATTTACTCACGATGGTTTTTAGGGAATCGACGTAGCCCTGCATCTTGGAGATGATCTTCTTGGCCTCGACTTCGGTGTAGAAGCTATCGAGTCGCTGGAGCTGGGACTGGAAGCTTTCGCATAAGTTCTCCAGGCGCTTGAGGTCTTCTCCGGTGGGACTGGTGGTGAGAATCTTCTTCTGCATCTTTAGGATAGAAACTGCGGAGATCCGCACCTCGTCGGTCAGTAGAGAGATCTTGTTGGAGTTCACGGTGATGTTCGAGATCTGGTTATTCAAAGAATCCAGAAAGAAAAAAACGGTGAAGCCCATCACCAGCACCACTAAGTTTGCGATGATAAAGCTCGTTGCCACCCGGCGTTTTAGAGACAGTTGCATAGGTACTCCAGTTTACACTTCTTCTAATTCCTGGAACAGACGGTCCAGGTTCTTCTCACTTCCCACCAGAACGACGATGTCATCTGCTTCGATCACGTCCATGGGTAGTGGTGCATCGTTGATCACCACCCGGTAAGCCGCTTTCCCTTCTTCACTGATGTACGGGACCCGCTTCTGGAGGGCGACGATGTTGAGTGAATAGTTCTGTCGGATCTGGGACTCTACCAGGGTCTTGCCCTCGAAGGCCTTGCCCAGCTTGAGCTCTACGATGGAATACCCGGCCGCGAAGTTATACCTCTGCAGCACGTGGGGGGCAGCAATTTTGGACGCCACGATCTCACCCATCTCGTCTTCAACCTTAATGATCTCAGATGCACCGATCTCCCGCAGAACATGCTCGTGGAGCTGCGAGGTGGCCCGGGCAACGATCCTTCCCACGCCGAGCTTCCGCAGCATGGCGACGGCCATGATACTCATCTCGATGTTGTCACCGATGGCGACCACTGCAGAGTCTACGTCAGAGATGTTCACGGCCCGCAGGGACTTTTCTTGAGTCACATCAATGCAAATGGCGTGGGAAACCCGGTCCTTGATCCTGTCAACTAACTCCGGATTGGAATCAATGGCCAGGACCTCAGCGCCTTTCTCAAAAAGCCTGATGGCCGTCTTCGCTCCAAATGTACCCAATCCGATAACTGCTACGATCATAAATCATCCTATTAGTATTTTTCCTTCCGGATATTCTACTTTACTTGGCTTGGCCACCCTGCTTCCAACGGCCAGCACTAAGGTCAACGGACCAATTCTGCCTACAAACATCATAATAATGATAGTCATTTTTCCTAGTAGGCTCAAAAAAGGCGTGATCCCCAGACTAAGCCCTACTGTACCAAACGCGCTGACGACTTCAAAAAAAAGAGCGAGGAAGCTCTTGTCTGGCTCGAGCCGCATCATCACCAGCACCCCTACGCTCACCACTCCCAGCGAGATGATGAAGATCGCGATCGATTTAAGGACGGTGAGCGGCGGCACCCTTCTCTCGAAAAATTCCACGTTCACCTTCCCTTTTAGTGTGGCGGTCACCGACTGAAGCAAGACCGCGAAGGTGGTGGTCTTCACTCCCCCACCGGTTGACCCGGGAGAGGCGCCGATGAACATCAGGATGAGCATCATGTAGATGCTGTGCGGATGGAGGGCATTGAGGTTGATGGTGTTAAACCCCGCAGTCCTGGTGGTGACGGACTGAAAGAAAGATATCTGGAACTTCTCCCACATCCCCATCTCCTGGAAGGCGTGGAGGAACTCGCCGAAGAAGAGGTAAATGGTCCCGAAGGACCACAGGGCCACGTTCACACTCAGGACAATCTTGGAATGGACAGTCAGGGTGTTGAAGGAGCGCTTCCTCTTGATGACCGTGAGGATATCTTTCATCACCGCGAAGCCGATGCCCCCGAACATGATGAGGAAAGCAACGGTGAAATGGATCAGCGGCATGAACTTAAAATCTTCTAGGTTATTGTTAAAGAGCGCGTACCCGGCGTTGCAGAAAGCCATGATGGCATGGTAAAAACCAAAGTAGAGGGCCTGTCCGATCTCGAACCCCTCCTGATAGAAGCCGATGGTGAGCAGCATGGCACCGACGAATTCGATAACGAACGTATAGCGGATAATGTCCACGATCAGACCCATCAGCTCTTCCGAACTTGAGGTGTCTAGCACGTCTTGCATGATGACCTGTTCTCTCATCTGAAGGTTCTTCCCCATGATCACGGCCATGGAGCTAGAGAGTGTCATGATCCCTAGACCACCCACCTGCGCTAGAATCAGCATGACCATCTGACCGAAGACACTGAACTCGTCGGGCAAGGAAATGGATGAGAGTCCGGTCACACAGGTGGCCGAGGTGGCCATGAAGAGTGCGTCGACGAAAGAGATGGCCCGGCCGGGGTTCGCAGAGACCGGGAGGATGAGTACCAGAGCTCCCAGCAGGATCCAGCCGCTGAAGGAGAGCATGACCACTTGTGCTGGTTGCAGCTTGAGCCGGAAAAGGAAGCTGCTGGTCCCGATGGAGCTGGCCGGCGCCACTTCATCCTTTTCATAAAAAGAGATGAAGGTCGAGAAGAGATGGACCGCGGAGAGCCAGTAGATGAATTCAATGTCTCCCCAAGTAATCAGGACGGGGACGACGATAATCACCGAGAAAATATATCGGCGAAAAAAATCTTCAATTCCGTTACTTTTGACGTAATTTGAAACCAGCGAGACCAGCAGCACCGCCGGCACCACCCATACCGCCGCCTCGGTCACAACTTTCAAAGGTATCTCGGATAAAATCTTGGGAACCCGGTTGGATTTATGAAATGAATAGAAGAGGACAAAAAAGCCATTGACTAGAAATTCAAGCAGCAATGGCAATCTTCCCATAATATAATTCATGACGCTGATTTTACGCATTATTTATAGAAATCCTAGGAATTGTTAATGTCGTCAAAACGAATTATCCCTTTCAGCATCTCCAGTATGGATAGCATGGGACAGGGAGTTAGTAAGGAAACGGACAAAATAACGTTCATCGCAAAGACCATGACCGGCGACAGCGGTGAAGCCGAAATCCTGAGTGAAAAAAAGGGCGTGGCGTTTGCCAAAGTCACTACCCTCACACACGCCTCACCTCAGAGGATTGAACCCGTCTGCCCTCATTTTGAAGTTTGCCCTTCCTGTCATTATCTCCACATTGGCTACGAGCAGGAGCTCCTGATAAAAAAAGAAAATCTCCAGGGCCTGCTACGGAAGCTGCCGGTGCCGGCCATCGATGTGATCCCCGCCCTCCGCAGGCTCGGGTACAGAAACAGGATCCAGCTTCACTATGACCGGAGGGAAAGGTCGCTAGGAATGTTTGATCAGAAAAAGAATAAAATCGTTGAAGTTCCATCGTGCCGGATCGGCGTCGAAGCGATCGGCGCTGAGGTCCGGAGGCTCTACGCTGGCCAGACCTGGCTGCTCGAAGCGCCAGAGCATCCCGTGACTGGCCATGTGGAAATCTACCAGCTGGAAGGTTCGCTGAAAGTCACTTGGAATAGGCCTTACGCAGAGGGTGGGTTTACTCAAGTATTCAAAGAGATGAATCAAAAACTGATCGAACTCCTTGGAGAAGAACTGAAGGATCCAGCGGGAATACTTGATCTGTTTGCAGGAAACGGAAATCTCTCGGCGTCGCTTAACTATTCTAATAGGTTGTGCGTCGACATCTACCAAGGACAGACCGGAATCGGGTTTCTCAATCAGAACCTCTATGACCCCTCGGCCTTAAAAATTGTCAAAAAAGCCATCGCCCAGATCGCTCTTCCCGTCAAAACTTTACTGCTGGATCCCCCCAGGTCAGGGTTCAAAGAACTCGGGGAATGGCTCCAAGCCCTCAGACCCCAGACCGTAGCCTATGTCAGTTGTGATCCTCATACCCTTGCGAGAGATATGATGGTACCATCGGAGTATAATATTAAGAAAGTGTGCCTGATCGATTTTTTCCCTTCAACCTTTCACTACGAGAGCGTCGTTTTGCTTGAGAGGAAAAAGTGATTTTCTTTTTACAAAAACGGCCCCCTTCCTTAGAATCATACAAACAACAAAAAGCAGGAGACTCCATGCTTGACCGAGCCCTCAGAAGTACCTCACTCTTGATTCTAACCACAGCGTTGCTCCTGGCCGGCGGGTGCTCTTCCGACGCCCGGAAGGTAAAGTCCCGGCAGGCAGAGCTATACTATTCCTCCGGGACACAGAGTCTCATGGATAAAGAATACACCACTGCGCTTAAATCTCTGGTCAAGGCCAATGAACTGGATGCGAACAATCCGGAGATCCTCAACAACCTGGGGATGGCCTACTACTTCAAAGGACACAAAGAACTCGCCGTCCGGAACCTGAACCGGGCGCTGGAACTCAATGAGACGAACTCAGACGCCCGAGTGAACCTGGCATCCATCTACCTCAGGGAAGGTAAGCTCAAACAGTCCGAAAGCCTCTATAAAAAAGTCCTCGAAGACCTCACCTACGACAAGCAGGCGAGAACACTCTATAACCTGGGGATCATCGAAGCTCAGTACAAGAAGAACACAGTTTCAGCGGAGAACTACTTTAAGAAATCCATCAAGGAAGATGACAACTACTGTCCCTCCTACTACCAGTTGGGACTCCTCCAGTACCACCGGCGCCAGTACAATTCCGCGCTGAAGAATTTCAAGGAAGCGTCGATGGGAACCTGTTACGAGTCCCCGGCTCCCCAGTACTACCAGGGTCTGACCATGGTCGAGCTCCGGCGCTTCGACGAAGCCCGGATAAAGTTTGACGAGATCGAGTCGCGGTTCAAGAAATCGGACTTCGCGGTGAAGGCAAGGGCGAAGTCGCTGGAACTAGGTGACATCGAATCCCGCACCAAGACGCAGAGTCACGCAGCACGCAAGGTGCTAGAAAGTCCAGAATTCTAAAAACATTGATGAAGGGAATAGTAAATGAATAACCAAGAATTGAACACCAACACGCCCTCCGGATCCGGCGGAGATCTGCTCGGTGAGTACCTGAAGCAGAAACGGATAGAAAAAAACTACTCCCTCGAGAAGCTGTCACAGAAGACGAAGATCAGCGTGAACATCCTCAAGGCCCTGGAGTCCAATGACTACCAACACATGCCGAGTGCGGCGTACATCAAAGGATTCGTCACCAGCTACGTGAAGGTCATCGGAAGCCCACTGGACGAGGCCATCGAAAAGATGGAACAGACCTACAAGAGCGTGCTGGGGAAACCTTTCCCGGCGCTCAACCATACCAAGACCACCGGGAAGGTCGGCGAGACGTTAACGGCGAGACCAAATTTCCAACAGGCCAAAACCAACACTGACCCGGGCCCCACTCCAGCGGAGGTCATCGACAGCGGTGAAACTATCATCGAGCACACCAAATCGTTTCTCCCGATCGCCATCTTCGCGCTGGTGGTGCTCCTGTTCGTCGGCGGCTACAAGCTCATCTCCTCAGTCATCGAGGATGAAGTTGATACGCAACAGGGCAAAGACCTCGGTCCGAAGATCGAATCGAGTGCAGCACTTGTTAAAAAGCCGGCCCCCGTTGTACCCGCCAAGCCCGAGACTCCCCCGGCGGGAACCACTCCGGCGGTAGAGCCGGTGGCACCGACCGCACCGGTTCCGGCGCCGGCCGTGCCCGTGGACGCAGCGACAGCTCCGGCGACGGCTCCAGTTGCCGCTCCGATCGAAGTGGTGAAGCCGGAACCGGAGTTCGTGCGAAACTTCCCGGACGTGAATTTTAAGAAGATCACTGAGAAACTCTTCACCGTCCGGACCGATGCTCCGGAGAACAATGACCCGGAGATTCTACCGGCGGAGATCAAGAGTGCCATGAACTCCGATCTGCAGAACGTCTACATCAGAGCAAAAGACGGGAACACCTGGCTGAGCTATAAGATCGATAAGAATCCTGTCATCAGCGTGATCATCAACCAGGGTATGGACCTGCTACTTCAGGGCAATGAGATCCGGGTCTTCCTCGGTAACGTGAACGTGACCAAGATCTTCTACAACAATTTCCTGATCGAAACTCCCAACAAGGCCGGGGTCAAGAGTCTGGTCTTCCCGGAGGAGAGCAACGCGAAGTTCGTGCTGCCGCTGTTCCCGAAGGCGAAGGACTACATCCTCTACTCTTCAGAGGACTACATCAAGCGGATGGACCTTGAGAAACAGGAACTCGCCAAGAGACAGAAGGCGAAGACAGGACTCTAGTTCTACGAGCTCCAGTCGAGCTTCGAGTAAAACCACAGGCCCAGGCAGAGCATGATGCCGCCAGGGAGATACACCGCCAGCGGCAATGGGATGACTTCTTTTTTTGCCACGCTCACCAGTGAGAAGTAGAGAGTGTAGTACACCAGCAGACAGATCAGACCGACGAATCCAGAGTTCTTCGACTTCCCCCGAGTCCCCGTGATCCCCAGAGTGAATCCCAGAAAACAAAACACGAAACAGATGTAGGCCCCGTTCTTGCGGTTCCAGTATTCGTACTTGGCGTTGAATAAGGTCTTCTTGTTCCAGTCGTATTTCTTCTTGGCCTCTGCTTCGGTCATGGTAAGGACGCCTTCGAGCTCCCGCGAGGTGAGCATGTTTTCCTTCACCCCGAAGCGGTCGTCGAACTGGCTCTGGGAAATGGGGAAGACGTACTTGTTGAACAGTATCTTCTCGAGGTTATTATCCTTCGACTGGCCGACGATGTTTCCGTTGAAGAGCGTCAGTGTGAGCTTCTCCGTCAGGTCCTGAGCGTGCCGTTCGAACAGCAGCTCCCCTTTCTCCGCGAAGATGACTTTGTTCTCAGCTTTATTTTCATTCAGGTGCAGGAAAACTTCTTCCAGGTTCCGTCCGTACTTGGTGGCGCGGGAAGCGAACAAAGTGACCTTCGGAATCAGCGTGAAGAACTGTCCCGGCTTGATCCCTGCGAGGACTCCGCTGGAAGTCAGGAAGTTGACCTTCCTTCTAAATTCCTTGTTCGACTGAGGGATCACACTCTGGTTGAGCTGATAGACACTCACCGTGAGCAGGGCCGCGACCAGCAGAAACGGTAACAGGATTCTAAACTTAGTCATGCCTCCTGCGCGCATAGCAATATATTCAGAATCACTAGAGAGCTTATTGAGGCAATAAATAGTTGAGAAGAACACTGCAATGGGAAGGGATAAGGGCATGAAAGATAAAGCAATGTTGCCAAGTAACCCTATGATAAACCAAAAGGAAATATCACGAGTCACTAGCAGCTCGGTGAGCCGAAAAAGTTCGAAGGTCATCAGGAAGCTTATGAAAAAGATGGTGCTCACGATCAGTGGCATGATGAATTGTGCAGCCAGGTAGCGTTGCAGTAAAAGTTTCATAAATATCAAGGTACTCCAAGTTCACCTTTCATTCAAGAAATGGCAGTATATTGGGACTAATTAAAAGGAGCTCTCATGCAAGTTAAACTGGATACTGTGGGTGATAAATTCCTCAGCGCAGAATTAAAAGTCCTCACGGCCCATCAGAAAGTTGGTGCGGCGAAGTCCAAGGGCGCGGGAGTCGAGACGGCCATCTCCATCGACCACTGGGTTGATAAGAGTCTCAAAGAAGAATTCATGAACCTCAAAGCACTGAAGAACTTCAAGGCCGGCAAGGACGAGGTGCTCTCCTTCACCGGTGCCACCGGTGAAGCCGTGTGGGTGGTGGGCCTGGGTATGAAAACCAAATTCAGCAGTGAGGACATCCGACGAGTGGTGGCGAAGACGCTGAAGGCGAACAAGACGAGCAAGTACGCTACCATCGCCTTTGATGTCCCGGGCTTCAACACCGTGAGAGACGAAGCCCGCACCTGTCAGCTGATGGCGGAAGCTCTCTTTATGGCCGACTACTCTTTTGATAAATATAAGTCTAAGAAAACCGAGCCGCTTAATCAGGTCATCATCTTCGCGCACGTGGAGAAGAGAAATTCCCTGAAGATCGAGAAGGCGCTCTCATCCGCGAGGAACATCTGCGAGTCCATTACCCTCATCAAAGACTTCGTTAACGAAGCTCCCAATTTCCTGCACTCGGAAGAGTACGCCCGCCGGGTCGAAGCTGACGTGAAGAAAAACCTCAAAGGTGTGAAGGTGAAAATCCTAAATAAAGCTCAGATCCAGAAAGAGAACATGGGTCTATTCCTTTCAGTGAACGCTGGGTCTGCCTATGAGCCAAGACTGGTCCACCTCACTTACGAGCCGGCCAAGATGAACTCGAAGACCCGGCACGTGGCTTTGGTCGGGAAAGGAATTACCTTCGACACCGGCGGCTACTCGCTCAAGCCCGGGGCGAGCATGGCCGGGATGAAAAACGACATGGGTGGCTCGGCTACCATGTACGGTGCTTTCCGCGCGGCGGTCCTAGAGAAGGCACCGGTTAAAATAACTTGTATCTTAGCGATGACCGACAACGCTGTCAGTTCTCTTGCCACCTTCCCGGATGCCATCATCACCGGAAGAAATGGCAAGACTGTCGAGATCCTTAACACGGATGCTGAAGGCCGGTTGATCCTCGCCGATGCTCTCGACTACGCCTGCGATCAGAATCCACATTGCATCATCGACGCCGCGACCTTGACCGGCGCCTGCCTGGTGGCCCTAGGAAATCAGGTCTGCGCCATCCTCGGCAACGACCAGAAGTTTGTGAATGAAATCATCCAAGCAGCGAAATCCCAGGATGAGTACATGTGGCAGCTTCCGATCATCCAAGAGTGGAGGCAGGACATCAAGTCGAAGGTCGCGGACCTCAAGAACATCGGAACTCCCATGCGCGCCGGGACTGCCATCGGCGCGGCGTTTCTGGAGGAGTTCATAAAAAATGATATCAAGTGGGCCCACCTGGACATCGCCGGCGTGGTCGAAGCCCAGTCGCATCTTCCCTACTGCCAGTCTCACGGGGCCTCTGGACTCATCGTCCGCACCCTGACCCACATCCTAATGAATGGAAAGTAAGCCGAAGTTTAAGATAGTTTTGTTCGCGCCCGAGATTCCCGGAAACACCGGGAGCATCGGGCGCACCTGTGTGGCGCTGGACGTGGAACTCATTTTGATCAAGCCCTACGGGTTTGAGATCGACGAGAAGGCCGTGCGGCGGGCGGGCCTGGATTATTGGAAGCACGTTTCTCTGCGCGAGTTCGATTCCTGGGAAGACTTCCTCATCCGCGAGAAGCCTCCGGTCCAGAAATTATTGTTCTTCGAAAACCACGGTCCCAAGCTTCACTACCAGGCCCCCTACTCACCGGACTGCTACCTGATCTTCGGTGGAGAAACCCGGGGCTTCCCCTACCAGCTCGAAGGCGAGTACGCCTCTCAGTTCTACCGCTTACCGATGTTCTCTGACGTCATCCGCTCCCTCAATCTCTCTAACGTCGCCACCACCGTCGCCTTCGAGTGTCTGCGGCACCTCATCTGAAGGCAGCTCGTCCAATCCGGGAGGAGTTTCTTCCGGCAGGGTCTCGAGCTCTTCGTGGATGATGTCTTCGGTCTCGAGAACCTCGGCTTCAATCACCGGTAGGATCGGCGACTGCTCCCAGGAATAGCGGGTGACCTTGGCCAACTCGTAGTTTTCTCTGGAGAGGACCTGGGCCATCCGCAGTTTGATCAGAATGGCGTTGACTCTGTTGGAAGCAAACTTCGTGAGCTTTTTGGACTTGAAGGAACTGTAGTACCTCTTGGGACTCGGCAGGAGCATGGCGATGAAGGCCGCTTCACGAGCGTTAAGCGCACTCGGGTGCTTGTTAAAATAATGCCAGGAAGCCTTGTTGATCCCGAAGATCCCGGGTCCCATCTCGATGCAGTTCAGGTAAGCCTCGAGGATGCGGTCTTTCGAAAGGGTCTTCTCTACTTTCTGCGCGAGGATGATCTCGTGCACCTTCCGCCACAGGGTCCGGTCCTGGGAGAGGAAGACGTTCTTCACCATCTGTTGAGTGATGGTACTGGCACCACGGAATCTCTTGTTCTTGAACATCTCGTCCAGGGCGATCTTCACCTGCACCAGATCGATGCCGGTGTGCTGGTAGAAGCCCCAGTCTTCGGAGAGGACGATGGCCCACTTCGCGTAGGTCGAGATGTGCTTGAGCTTGGTCCACTGCTTCGGTGCTCCCTTGCGGAACTGGTAGACCGGGAAATATTCCTTCTTCTCGATGTTATGCGGGTACAGCTCCTTGAGGACAGTCACGTCATGGGAGTAGTACATGTACACAGGGATCAGGAGCATCAGCAGGATACCCGGAAGGAATAGAAGACGTTTTTTGACTTTAAATCTCTGCACTGTTTTTGATCCTGAATCTTAGGTATATTATAAAGCATGAATACGTTTTGCAGTTTTTTTAATCTAGGAACCTGCCGGTCCTGCGATCTTATTTCTTTGGGATACCCTCAGCAGCTCGAGTGGAAGCAGCAGCAACTGACTGAATCGCTGAAACACTTTTCGCCTCCACCCCTGCTCCCTCCGGTGTCCTCAAACCTGGTTTCTTTCAGGAATAAAGCGAAGCTGGTCGTGACCGGGACTTTGAGTGCTCCGGTGATCGGTCTTCTGGGAGAAGAGAACCTCGATACCGGAAGAGAGCTCCTGAGCTGTCCACTACATTTCTCCGAAATGAATTCTCTTCTCTTGAGTCTAAAGACATTCATAACCGACGCCCGGCTCGAGCCCTACCGGATCTCCGAGCGCACTGGGGAGCTCAAGGGCCTGATTGTTTTTTACTCCCAGAGAAGCCGGGAGTTGTACTTGAGGTTTGTCCTGCGGTCTCGGGAGTCCCTAGACCGGATCAAGAAACACTCGCCGTCACTGCTGAGAGACCACCCGGGACTGCTGTGTGTCTCGGCGAACATCCAGCCGGTGGCGCACGCGATCCTCGAAGGCGAGGAAGAGATCATCCTCAGCGAGAAAAGTTTCATCGACCACGACCTGGGAACTGTCCGCTACCACTTGGGTCCCCGGGGCTTCGTCCAGACAAATCAATCGGTCTCAGAGCTCTTGTATCAGACGGCCGCGGACTGGATGAAAGAACTCGGTCGGGTGCGGTTGGTGGAATTGTTTTCCGGCCAGGGAGCTTTTAGTTTCTTCGCTGCTCCTTTCATCGAGGAAGGTCTTGGAGTCGAGATCAATCCAGCTGCCGTGAAACAGGCAGAGGCTTCGGCGCGAGCACTGGGGTTACCACAGTTGCGCTTCCAGTGCGCTGATGCCAAGGACGTGTCTGCGGTGGTGCGGGAGTTTGGTCCGGAGCTCATCCTGGTGAACCCACCAAGGAAAGGTCTGGGTGAAGCCGTGGAGATCCTGCTGGGCCAAGCCCCGACGTACCTAATCTACTCGAGCTGCAACCACCAGACGCTCTCGCGGGACCTCGCGAAACTTCAGACGGAGTACCTCATCCTGAGAGTGCAACTCTTCGACATGTTCCCGCACACCCGGCACTTCGAGACCTTGGTGCTGCTGCAGAAGAGATCACTTTAACTTATACAGCTTATTGATCTCTTTGAGGGCTTCGAGGATAAGTTCGTGCCGAGGTTTGCCAGATGCCCCCGCCATCGGTAGGTCCAGGATCTCATTCTTGGAAGCGATGGTGGTAAGGAACTTGGACTTGAAGTCGAGGATCCCGAGGTTGTCTTCCGAGCTCAAGAGGAACCAGTCTTTCTTCAACTCTTCTTCCAGTGGCTTCCCGAAGCTCGCGAGCGCGTGCGTGTTCTTGCAGTTCCACATCTTCTCCATGACCGAAGGCAGGACATCGTAGTGAGAAGTGAAGTGCTTAATTTCCCCATGAGTTCTCTCCGGCGTGATCATGACGAAAGGAACCTTCAACTCTTCCGGATGGATGTTCTTGGATCCGCTGATTTTGCCACCGTAGGCGCCGGTGATGATGATCCGTGCTTCTTGCAGGAGATTCTGTTCCTTCAGGTCGTTGATGATTTCTTGGACCACACTGTCAGCTTCCAGTGCATGCTGCTCGAGTTTAATGAAGCCGAAGAACGGCCGGGCTTCTTTGGTCTGCGACTGGTTTATGGTCCAGGCCTTCCAGCGGGAAAGGGCAGCGGCGTCTCTTTCTTTCGGACCCACGGACACCGGGTAGTTGGCTTCGGTGCTGACGATCTGGTAGTTTCTTTTCTGGAGTTCTGAGATGAACGCCGGGGAGGTCTTATTGGCTTCGGCGGTTTTGCGGTAATTCGCTGGGATGGAGTACATCAGTGTGAACAGTCCCTCTTCGAAGCCGGATGCGGCACTGTGGTGGGACGAGTACCGCATGCCGTGGTTGGCGATGTGATAAGTGTGCGGCATCAGCTCCTTGCTTAGTTGGGAGTGCTCCCATTCCTTAAAGACGATCATGATGACGTTCTGATTATTAGTTCCGGAACAGGTGTAGGATGACGGATATAGAAGGGACTTCTGATTCTTTTTTTCCGCAGACTTTTGCTTTAAGGGGAGATCGTGGATGAGTGGGAAAAGATGGGAGAACTTGCGCACTCCCTCGGTCTGGTGTGAATGGTAGATGAACTGACCAGCACCGACGAGGAGGACCATGACGACGATGTACCAGTTGCTAATCGGGTTGCTGAACCTCGTCTGCATGTACCGCCAGATCTTCTCACCTCGCAGCCAGAGCATGATCCCGGCGATGACAAAGGCCCCCGCGATCAGCTTCAGTGTCATGCCGTCCCGAATCCCTTCTTCACTGTAGAGCTCGAAGATGAGCTTATTAAAATGGATCCCGTAGGACGAGAAGATCGAGGCGTCGATGAAGACGGCGAGGTTCAAGGCAATGATCAGCAGCAGGGACCAGAAGCGGGCCATGTAGTAGGACGGAAAGAGAGAGACCACTGGGTAGAACAGGAAAAAATAAACCAGAGCATTCAGCAAGCCGAAGTGTCCGATGAGAGTTGTGATCAGGTAAAGGAATTCCAAAGCTGATTTCGGAGCGACGTACCCGCGCAGGTAGATCAGTCCCAGCAGGACACTGACGGGCCAGGAGATGCTAAAAAATAATTTTCGTCCCCAGGACAATATAAAGTTTTTCCGATTCATTTTGACCTCATTCTTTAATGGGTTATTCTAATCAGTGATAAGGGTATTTGAAAGCTTAAGTTGGAAATGCGCTTCGCATATAAAGGATTCGACCGAGATATGTTTTACCTGAAAGCTTTTTTCTTCTCTGCCTCTCTCTTGTTTGTCCTGCTGTTAGGCTTTGTGCACGCTATCGATCCCTATGAGAAATACGGTATCAATCTCTTTGGCCTCAAAACCAAATCGGCAGGACTGGCGCGGGAGCTCAAGTTCAACATGCTCGAACAGAGCAAAAAAGAGTACCAGGCCTTCATCGTCGGTTCTTCCTCGGTCCAGGGATTACACACAGCCCAGGTGGAGAAGCTCACCGGACTGAAGACCTTCAACTATGCCGTTGGCCAGACGACGCCGGAAGACCAGCTCGCCATCACCAGACACATCTTCAGTAGCGCAACACCAAAACTTCTCCTGCTGCAAATTGACCTGAGTGCGCTCAACAAGAAAGCCGTCTCCATCACAGAGACCAGTTACTTTTCTGTCTCTGCACTCGTCGACTCCTACACTGTCCTCTCGGCGAATCTGTCTGGGCCCGGGAACTCGCTCTACCTAGAAGACGGTAACCTTAAGCCTGAGAAGTCGGGCAGAAAAAGAATCAAGCTCCGGAAGATCAACTACTCTGGCTTCGTCTTCAGTCCAGAGCGGATCAAGGCCCTCAAGTCCATCAAGGCACTCTGTAACGCTAACAAAGTCAAGGTCATCGCCTGGACCGCACCGGTCTCACGCCAACACTACCAGAGGATAGTGGAGAACCCCGAGTCCAACCGGACCCTTGGGGACTTTAAAAAGACGCTGGTTGGGATCTTCGGTGAAGTCCATGACTTCACCAACGAGGATGTGAGTCGCTATAACGACACCAAGTACTTCCAGGATTCCACCCATCCGACGAAGTACCTCTTTAAGGTGATGGTTGAGGAAATGCTAGGGGGAGAGGCGACGTTCGGTAGGAAGTTAAAATAGTACAGGCAGCCTTTTTCAGCTGCCTGTACCTTGAAAAATATTAGCTTAGAAGAGCCAGTCTACTCCAAGGCCGAAGAAATTATTCCGGCGTTTTCTGACTTCAGTGTTGTCGATGTCGTAATCCGGGTTGCGGCTCATGCCGTATCTGAACTTGGCGATGAAGTTCTCAGTGATGAGGTACTTCGCCGTGAAGGTTCCGTTGAAATCGATGTGATCTTCAAATGTTGATTTTCCGGCCGTTCCTTGATTCTGAGTATCAAACTCCCCCACTCTAGTTCCCTGGAGTGATAGGGCGACCATAAATTCATTGATCGGACGCCACTGGTAGGAAGCTCTTACGAAGAAATCCTGAGAAGCGTCGATGTCTGTTTTCGTGTCTGAGCCAACTGAAGCCAGAGTTGTTTGTTCTCCGTCCATATTATACAAGACACCGGCGGCGAGTTGCCACTCGTTGGCTTCGTTCCACTTGCGTCCCATCTTCGCGTTGAACTCGATGTTCGAGCGCGGTGCTGCGGCGTTCCCGTCGGTACCGCCAAGCGAGCCTCTTTCGGCGTCTTCGAAACGGAACGAGCTGATGACTCCAAAATCGACGTTATACATATCGCTGCTTTGATCCATCAGCCGGTAGTTTATGCCGATTCTCGGATTGCCGAGACCATCTTCACTGTACCGGTCTGGACCTGTCACTACTCCGCCTGAAATTCCTGATCCGTTTGAAATACTTGAACCAATTGAATAATCTACTCCTACAAGGAGGTCGAGCTTATCGCTTATTCCGTAGGTCAACTGTGAACCAATTAAGAAGTTCTCTTTCTCGATGGTTGAAGTTCCAGTCGTGGCCCGCTCGGTAGTCGCGTCACCGTTTGCGAGTAGGTTGAATCTTCCTTGCTTGATAAAGAAATTCAAATCACCAAATTTAAGTTCATCAGCTCCGACAGAGGTGACTGCCATGAGTGCTGCAATAGCGAGGTATTTTTTCATTTTTAGAAACTCCTTGTGTGGAAAAATTGTACCTTAGAAGGTGAGGAAAAAACTACAGAATTTTCCTGACAGTGAATCTGGATACGGGGTGTCGAAATGGGACCAATGGTAATAAAAAAGGCCCGGTGGTTAGCCGGGCCCTGTAAGAAATTGAGCTATGAGAAATTTAGAAGCGGTAATTGACGCCGACACGTGTCAAGAGAACGTCTGTTGTGAGTGTTCCCCCACCTGCAGCTGTGTCTGAACCGACTCCTGCTGCAGTGGAATTTCCGATGACACCATCAACAGAGAGCTCGCCGAACTTCAGAGTTGCACCAGCGTTAACGGAAGTTGAATTGCGAATACCTCTTTCGTTGTCCGCGTCTTCTTCAGTACCCCAGACAACCTGTGTGATCGATCCACGAATGGTCAACCACTCATTGGCCTCGGCTTCGAGCCCGATGACAACAGGAACGAACATGGCGTTGTATTCTCTACAAGCGAATGGATTAAGTCTTCCACAGGCCAATGGATTAGTTGTAGAAAAATCACCTGGGGCTCCAACAGCCGACGAGAGGTCATTGGTCCCGTCAATTTTGAAGAAAGACGCTCTGGTGAAAAGATTCACTTTATCATTGAGCACAGTCACACGGCCAATCCCGCCTTGAATGACCTGGAGTTCCTGATCCTGATTTCCTCCGGTGCCATTGATTTCGCTTTCACCCTCGAGTCTTCTATACTCACCGAAGATACTGTTTCCATCCCAGGCCTGGATCACGCCGACCTGGAAGCCTAGGTTTCCTTCAAACTCAGCTCTTCCGCCGGCAGTTGGGCCTTCAGCTTCGTTAATTATATTTATGGTTCCGAAAACCTGAGTATCGCCCATGATAACCCCAAGGCGAGTTCTAAGAGATGTGGCTTCGGTATCGACGGTTCCGGTCTCATCTTTTTCGGTCTTCGCGTATCCGATATTCGCTCCCCACTTAAGGCCCGTGTCACCAGCGACAAAAAAGTCGAGGTTATTTTCTTCGCCAGCCGAGGTCAATCCAGAAGCAGCTCTGAAACCATTAGCCGTGTTCGAAGCCGCACCAAGGTGAGCACCGTAGACGAGGTTTCCAGCTGCTTTATAGATTCCACCTTCGGCCTTTGGAGTTCCTGTGGTATCAAAGGCAGAATTCCCACCCCATTCGAAAGTCACCAGGTCTTTGTGATTGATAACCTGAGCCGAGTTAAGCCAGACGTTCCGGTTGTCGTTGATGTAAAAAGAACCGTAGATATCTTCCCCCAACGCCTGAAGACGTGCCTTCGTCGCAAATGCGGGTGTAGATAACACCGCAAGCCCAAGTACTACCAGTAGCTGTTTTTTCATGAAAACTCCCTTTTAAAGAAAACTAAAATCTATACCTTAAAGTGTCCGGCAATCGCCGTGAATTTGGCAAATAGTATTTTGGGCCACGGGTGTGGCCCGGAGAAATTTAGAAGAGGATATCGAACTTTAAAAAATTCAAACGGATCTCGCTGCCGGTCTTGTAGTAGTCCTCGCGGATCTCATCGCCGTATCTTTTGAACATGAGCCCAAGAGAAGGAGCGTACGCAATGTTGGCGGCAGAGTACTTCCCGAGGTCGAAGCGCTTCCCGACCTCCAGGTCGATGAAGATATTGAATCCAGAAGAATCATCCGCGTTGCCGATTTCTATGTTTTGTCTTTCGAGTCCAAGTAGGGTCCCCGCAAAGAAAGAATCTTTTATGTTTTCAGATTGAAAATTATAAAGAAGTCCTCCCGCTGCGCCAAATCTAGAATCGAGGTTGTCCCCTCCAGCATCAATGTCCGTCCTGTTGATGTAGGCCTTCGCTTTCCACATGAGCCCAACGTACTGCTCAAGCGCCTCGGCGTAATTGAGATTCAAGCGGAAAGTGGTCTCCTCCACATCTTTGTTATTCTTATTAGCGTTATCGTTTCTGAACAGAAGTCCACCGGTGTAGGACATGTCCAGCGCATCGATAGAGATGACCCGTGTCTGGGCCGAAGCAATCATGGATGATACCAAAACAAATAGTGCCAGGATTAATTTCACTCTAATCTCCTTTAGAAATTTTTTCATCGTTATCTACTTAATTGAGTAAGACTCTTGGTAAAAAATTCTCGTTCAAGAGCTCTGTCTTCAGCGGGCTCATCTGCCCTAGGAACTTGAGCGTTGGGTAGTCGAAGCTCAGCTGCTCGATGGCTTCATCTTTCACATTGGAGATGAACATCTCATCGTCCACCCGGATGTATTCTTTTTTGATGTGTGCTTCAAGGTCCGGGAACACCCGTTCCAGGACTCGTTTCATCAATTTTATTTTGGCGGCCAGGTCCTCTGACTGCGGGTCCTCTTCATGGATCAGGAACAAGGCATGGCAGAGCTGTTCATTTTTATCTTGATCAAAACTTTCAAATTCGACGATAAAGTGACCCCATTCATGAGTCATGCTCTGAGGGATGAAAAGGGTCCTGCTCTCTGCGTAATATTCTTTATCAAGTTTCCAGGTCACTGAGATGCCGGCCTGGACTACCACACTGGTACAGACGTCGATGAGTTCCGGAGTGAATTGCTCTTTTTGAGAGAGATAGCTCAAAAATTTTTTAGGCGAGGTGGAGATGTAAAGATTCTCGGCGCTCATGCTGGTGAAGTCTTTAAACCTCAAGACCCATTCCTTCTTCTCAACCAGGTCCTGGACCTGGGTCTTCTCAATGGCTTCGAACATTTTTATTTCGTAGTGCTCCGACAGGATCTCATCCAGGTGCTCCCACTCCTCGGGAGAAAACAAACTTCGGATCTTCAAGCGAAACCCTTTCGGGATGAAGTAGGCTTCACCTTTCTGCAGCTCCATGGTTTTGGCCCTACCGGTGAAATCATGGAACTTCCCTTCCTTGTAGAAGGCAGCGTCCTTGGTGTAGGGAGAGATCTGGGAATGATGAAACTTTCTGTAGATCGCCTCTACGGCCCGGAGCGAGCGGATTTGAGTTACGCCGTCGTCGTACTGCTGGATGAGGGCGTCTCGGCTTAAAAGCCTGTTCGAGATAAGTCTTACGGTTTCATCAGGAAAATTTTTGCGGGTCTCGAGGAGCTTCAGGACCGCACCTAGGTCTTCACCCAGGATGACGTGCTGGAAGTGCTTGGACGCACTCTGGCTTACGATAGCACGCTTGTGATCTTTAAAATGCTTAAGTAAACCAAAACTCATACCGGGATTCTAAAATAAAAAACCCACTCTTACGAGCGGGTTTTTCGTATTTTAAATGAATGTGAGGTTATCTGATGGCGAGCTTGTCACCGGGAAGTATCATGCGACGCTTAACGATATGGTGGTTGGTCCTGATGATGGTACTCATCGGTACGCCTGTTCTCTGAGCCACTCTCCATAACGTGTCACCTTTCTTCACGGTGTAGAACACCGTCGGGCTCTTGATGAGCTTACCCTTGTTCCCCGCGGAGCTGATGGTTCTGGTGTATGAACTGCGCTTCGAGACATTCTTCTTCGATTTCTCATAGATGTCCGCGTACATGCTGGCTTCAATCGAGTGGTCTTCGCGGAACGGAAGCGAGATCACAGTTCTCGGAGACAGTCTGGTTTCATTCACGGACGGGTTCAGGGAGGCGAGCACTTCCACTGGGACTTTAAACTTCCTCGAGATGTGCTGGAGCGACGACTGTCCATTGGTGACGTATGTCTTGAAGCTATCGGCGATCACGGAGTCTTTATCCTGGTACGCTTCCCAGGCGTCTTTGGCACCGACTGGAACGCGGAGGGCGTAGGTCTCGAAGTACGGCGGGATCTGCCAGCGCACGATCTCCGGGTTGTAGCGCTTGACTTCTTCGAAGTCCAGCTCGAGCACCTCTGCCACTTCGTACAGGTCAGCGTTGCCTTTCACCATGATCTCTTCGTAATCGAGGGCGTTCTCGAAAGCGATCTGGTTAAATCCGAAGACCTCCAGGTTCTTTCCGATGATCGCCAGGGCCATGATCTTCGGGACATAATTTTTTGTTTCAGGCTTGAGGTAGCGGCCCTTGGTGATTTCCCAGAAATCTTTCGTGCCGTACATGCGGATGGCCCGGGCCATTTTCCCTTCACCGGCATTATAGCCGGCCGTCGCCAGCTCCCATGATCCGAATAAGCCGTGAAGAACTTTTAAGTAGTTTGCGGCAGCGATGGTGGCCTTGAGCGGATCTCTTCTCTCGTCGACGTACCAGTCGATGTTGAGTCCGAACTTTCTTCCCGTCGCGGGCATGAACTGCCACGGACCCACGGCTTTTGCCCATGATCGAGCGTGGTTCTGGAATCCGGACTCTGCCATCGCGAGATAGATCAGATCGCGCGGCAGACCGTTGTCGGCCATGATCTTCGAGAGTACCGGGGCGTAGCGGCCCGCCCTTTGGGTGTAATTGATGAAATGCTGCCGACCCCTACCGGTGAAGAACTTTACCCACATGGCGACCGGCTTATTCCAGGTCACCGGGATATCGAACTTCGTATTCACTAGTCCCAGTTCGGCCACCGCTTCGTCACCGATCTGATAGATATTGAGAGGTGCGGTGAAAGTCTGCTCATGGGAACTGCCGTGGATGCACCCCTTACAGTTTGGAAGATCTTTCTCGATCAACTGCTCCTGAACACGGTAGAACTCGGCTTGTTCGGATACTGTAGGATTATAGTTTTCTTCGGAAGGCTTTTTACTAAAAGTAGAACATGCGGAACTAAGCAAGAAAATCGCAGCCAATGGCAGAAAAGAAGCCGTCTTATTTATCATTTCACATCCTCGACATCATAAAAGTAGGTGAGCCTAACTTTTAAAGAATAATCCATTTAAAGATATCACCCAATGTAGGAAAAAAAGTCTGGCTGGACATGACTCTTTACAATTTTTTCAAACACTTACAGTAGTAAAGAATCGGGTTTTTAATGCTTTACTTAAATTAAAATATGGATCTGAATACTAAATCATTTAGGGCTACTATGCAAAAATTGACACTATTATAAGGCATATTTTTATCTGTTAAAATGTCTCTATGAAGAAGCTTACAATTTTAATGCTCTGCTTGGTATTCAGCATACCTTTCGCCGTTTCAAAGGTCGAAAAGCCCAATTACGATTTTAGCCTCGATACCCTGAGTGATTTTTTTCCGGAAAAGCTCGTCTCTGAGTTGGACAAGAAATACGGAAAGCCGGAAGTGATGAATGAAAAGTACGGAGTGCAGACTCTAAAGTATTACGTTGCCCAGATCCGTTATAAATTTCCGGTCATCCTTCAGGCAAAGGACGGGATCGTACTGGATTTCTTCGCTAGGTTGCCGAACTATTTTCTCCATGATGTGTTCTTCCAATCGCTGATCAACCGACAGGGGAAGCAGGATGCCTATAAGAAAATCGGAGAAGAAGCGGTCTACACCTGGGATAAAAAACCACTGCAACACGTCTACAGCGCAGCCTGTACAATTACCTGTTTCCCAATTTTTTACTCAGTGTTCCCGGCGGAGTCGAGCACCCCTGCCTTGATCATGAAAATGAAAGAAGCCTACAAAGGAAGTGACTAGCTCTTATACGCTAGGGATTTGAGATTGACCTTCTTGGCGTACATCAGCATGGCGATGGAGATTGGTATCATCAACATGCACAGAATCTGCCCCATGGTAAAATACCCTAGGTAGTACCCGAGCTGCGTATCCGGCTCTCTGAAAAATTCAACGATGAATCTAAAGATCCCGTATCCCATGACAAAAAACGAACATGTCACCCCGTAGATCCGTTGCCGTTTATGCAATACAAACAAAATGATAAAAAGAACGATCCCTTCCAAAATCCCTTCGTACAACTGTGATGCGTGCCTCGGGAACGGACCACCATCAGGGAAGATGATGCCGGCCCAGGAGTCAGTGACCCTGCCGTACAATTCCCCGTTTATGAAGTTTCCCATTCTTCCGAAGAAAAGTCCGGGAGAACCCGCCACTGCCATACAGTCCGCAATTTGAAAAAAATGCAACCGGTGTTTCCGGGCAAACAAGTAGGTCGCTATACACATCCCAATGACAGCACCATGAAAAGACAGCCCGCCTTTCCACACCGAAAAAATGTCCATGAAATTTACAGAATAATAATCCCAGTTATAAACAAAAACATAGGTCAGCCTAGCGCCAACGAACATTCCGATAATAAGCCCGGTGATGTACTGATCGATCGCTTCTTTGGGGGCCAACCAGAATTTTTTATCGGCCAGGTACCTTAACAAGTACCCTCCCACCAGGAAGCCAATGACGTACATGGCCCCGTACCACCTAACCTGGAGAGGGCCTAGTGAAAATATGACGGGATCGATCCAATTTTGATTCATGGGGGTAAGCTTATATAACTATCTGTATGAAGACAACTAACTATTGAGTGAACTGGAGCTTGATTGGTAACAGCCACTGGCAGTGGTGCTAAGGTCGTAGATGGCTTTCTTCATGGAACTACTTATTCCGTTGAAACTTAGAAGACACGTGCTCACGCTCAGGAAGCCTATCAACTCTTCCCGGCTCATGAGTATGGTCATTGAAACTTCTTTGTCCTTGCGGATAATTTTGAGCGAGTTCCCCAGCGCCATCTCTCCGCCGTTGCAGAAAACCATTTTCTTACAGAAGTCGATGAGAACAGCTTCACCAAAAGATTGATACTGCTTCATAACGATCACCGTATCGTCTTTAATTGTGCCCCAGTAGCAAAGCACTCCCATTTCGGACAGCGATTGCGAAATAAAACGGATAATCAGAACCCGCAATCCCACCATCTGTTCAGTATGCGAGATCTCCGGGTTCAGCACGAGGTCCCAGAGCATCTTCTTGAGTGGCAGTCCCATCATCCCGACTTTGCGGTACGTGTAGGTGGGGACGCCCAGCCTTAATGATAGACACTCCTGCCCATACTTATCTAATAGGTCTGATCCATTGATCTGCTGCTGAAGCCGTGGACTAGCATCCTGAACAGTCAACACTTTGGTATTTGAATTAACCAATGAGACTTTCTTGGATTCACCCTCTGAGAGCAAATTAAAACCTATCTCTCCCAACAAGTGAGAGAACTTGGCATCCAATTTCTCGGCTTTGAACCTAACGAATATAGGGTAGCTATGAATTTTACGGTACTGAAAATATGTCCATTTAATCGCTTCCATGAGAACCTCGTAAGACTTTTCGGTTTCATGAAGAAATTCTTAAATAATCATACCCTACTAATGCGCACAGCTTTTAAGGGCATACTACCCTTTCTCTGATTACAGTTCCTACACAGCAGTTGTAGGTTCTCAGTATTTGTTTTCCCTCCCCGAATAAATGGTTGTATGTGATCAAATTCAATTGCATAACCCGACCCACAGTTCTGGCAACGGCCTTTATCTCTGTTCCATACTTCTGACTTTACCTGCACTGAAACATACCTCGACATGATTGAAGAACCTTTTCCATGCCTTGGGGTTCTGAGCGGCACCCATACTTTCATCACGTCTGATCCCATCTTCATGATGAGAGTGTCTAAATCCGGGCAGCTATGTGCCTTCACTTCTTTCACCTTATAAAGAAAATCAACCGTTTCTTGTTTGAGCATGATACTAATTTTTTTTGGCGTATCGACGCTCCTAAGTTCTCCCAGTAACTTCTCACCTTCTTTGATTGATTTACCTTTTAGTCTGCAGATGACTTCTTTTTTTATCTTTGGATCAGTAATGTTCTCATCATTAAAAAAAGACTTTGCTTGATTGAGCTGACTTAAGTTTATATTACCTTTTGCAATGTCTGGTGCCAGCTCAGGAAGTTCCTTGAACAGCCTGCAAGCAGTGACTCTGCGGGAGGCCTGACCTTCAGAATATTTTAAAACCTTGACCGCATATTCAAATAGACTGCCACACTTATGATCACAGTAAAGTTTTCTTCGATCCACTTCACGTAAGTGCCAAAGAAGCTTTACTAGAATTTCTCTTTCTTGGCTTACTAGATTAAAGAGATCTTTATGAATAGTTTGGTCTGACAAGTGGATGAGTTTCATTATATTATTATACGTAAAATGTACGTAAACGTCAAACTCAATCTTTCTTAACCAATGTTTTTTCGAAACTGAACTTACATTTTTTTTATTAATAGTGCTCAAACTTTACGTCGTCATTGTCGAAGCCATGCGTTTAAAGCAGCGGTTTCGAATCTCACTTTGAAGTCATCAAGTGTGCTCACAGAAACACTTCCCAATACTGTCATCGTCGAAGCTCTGCATCCTGAACAACCTTAATTCCCCACACCGCCATCGTCGAAGCCCTGCATCCTGAACACAACCTCAATTCCCAAACACCGCCATCGTCGAAGCCCTGCATCCTGAACAACCTCAAATCCCCAACACCCGCCATGGTCGAAGCCCTGCATCTTGAACAACCTCAATTCCCCACACCGCCATCCTCGAAGCCCTGCATCTTGAACAACCTCAATTCCCAAACACCGCCATCGTCGAAGCCCTGCATCTTGAACAACCTCAATTCCTCAACACCGCCATCGTCGAAGCCCTGCATCTTGAACACAATATCAATTCCCCAGCACCGCCATCATCGAAGCCTTGCATCTTGAACACAACCTCAAATCCCCAACAACACCACTCACCAATCATCTCTCAACCCTCGACCACCAACATCAGGTCCATCTTTCTCAAGCCAAACTAAAGCAACATATCCCCTCTGTAACCCTTCACCCCACCTGTCAAATCTTTACACACTCCTAACCCCTAAATCCCCCTCAACACTCTCTCTCTTCTGGCATCCGAATTGCTTTACATAATCCCATGAACAACCTTCACTATATAACTAAGCAGCCCACACCCTCAGCACCTGACCTGAAAGGCTTCGCGACCCCCCAGATCCAACAACATCCGATCCTAGTCAATCTAGACAAACGGATGTCCAGGACCCGTGCCATATTTGGTAAGTGCGAAAAGAATCTCCAGCTCTCCCGCTTCTACCGGCTCAAGGCCGAACTCTCTTCCCAGATCCAGACCTTCCATATGTCAGAGAGTAGAAAATCCTATTTCATCCATCAGCTCGCCTACGTCCATAGTTTCAGCGACCTGTTATCACTAGTGATGGTCATTAATAAACTCCAAGTCATGCAAGGGTCCCCGGGCCCCGCTCACACCATCCAGGACCTCATCTACTTAAAGTTTCAAGCCGGAAACTTCACCTGGGGCATCCACGCCTTCACTGTCAAAAATTTAGACAGTGACTGTAACAATTTTCCTCAGTAACCAACTTTAGAAACTCCTAAGCTAGAATCACGCATCATCCAAGCACTTAGGACAACCCAATGGCCAGAATCTCTGTCTACACAAATTCTCAGGCGTCCAGAAGCAAGGCCCAGTTCTCCAAAGAGGAATTTAAGAATTTCTTCTTCCGGCACGAGCTGAACTACTACTCTCCAGCGACCCTGGATCTGCTGCACGAACAGCTCACCATCGACATCGAAAGCGGCGTGGACTACATCATCTCCGTCGGCGGCGACGGTTCCGCCAACACCATCTCCCAGCGTCTGATCGGAAAGAGCACCAAGCTGCTGGTGCTCCCCGGCGGGACGGCTAATGATTTCGCTCACGAACTCGGAACCTCATGCAGCCTCAGGAAAGCCTTCCAGATCTTCAACTCCAGCGAAATAAAAAAAATCGATGCGATCAACATCAACGGCCGCTACATGGTGACCAACGGCGGGATCGGCATAGCGAGCGAAGTGGCGCGCACCGTGGACAAGATGAGAAAGAAAAGTCCCTTGTTCAAGAAGATGATGAAGTACCTCGGGAAAGAAACCTACTCCCTGGTGTACGCCCAGCAGCTCCTGGCCAAGGCCTTCGCCACCCATTCTCTTTTCGTCGAGTCCAAAGATCTGCCACTCATGGACCCGCGAATCACAACTCCTTTAGTCTTGATTAATAATCAAGAATTCATCGGCGGAAAATTTCGAGTGGCTCCGCACACCAGGAACACTGACGGGAAGTTCAACGTCGCGATCTTTCTACATGAGAGTAAGTTGGATTTCATGAAATGCACCCTGCAGATGATGCAAGGAATTTATCCTAAAAATGATAAAAAGCTGATATCCTTTGAAACAGATCAAATCATTATAAACTCCTTGAACGAAAAACCCCTCCGCTTCTTTGGGGACGGAGAAATGTTTGACGAAGCCCACATACTAAACATTTCCATGGAAGCGGGAGCGCTCAACGTGTGCTCTTTGAATGAGGAAGCCATGATCCACCAGGACCACCCTTTGCAAGACATCGAACTCATCGTATGAAGATTTTGTTCACCGGAGCCACGGGCTTCATCGGACAGCGACTGGCCAGAAGACTGGCAAGCGACGGCCACGAAGTTCTAGCACTCACCCGCTCCGAGAGCTTAGCCAAAGCGGAGGCGCTATTCAAATCCACCCCCGGGATCACCTTGATCGAAGGCGACATCAGTGACTCGGACGTCCTTGCCAGCAGTTCCACCGTCACAACCTACATCGACCAGTTCGACTGCGTGGTCCACCTCGCGGCCCTCTACGATCTGCAGGCCAGCCATGCCGAAGCCTACTGCATGAACGTCGTCGGAACCCAGAACCTCATCAATCTCATGAAGAAGATGAAGAACCTTCGGCACTTCCATTACTTCAGCACCTACGCCGTAAACCCGCTACCCCGGGGACTGATCAAAGAAGATGACCTGGTTGACGAGGTCGGCGCTTCCCTCGATAACTACACTAAAACCAAAAACACGGCCGAGTTCCTGGTGCGCAAACAGTTCTCTGCGACGGTCCAGACCATCATCCACCGGCCCGGGGTCATCATCGGAGACTCGCAGACCGGGAAGATGGACAAGCTCGACGGTCCCTATTATTTCTTTAATTTCATCCAGAAGTTGAAGGTCCTGGGCCCGGTGCTCGAGTGGATCAAATTTCTTCCGCTTCCGACCAGCGCGAAGTCGACCTCTCCCATTCTACCAGTGAACGTTCTAGTGGACTGGAGCGCCACCATCATCAACGGTCCGAAAGCCGGAGTCCTCAAGTGTTACCACCTGGTTCCCAGTAAGGCCGTCTCCACCAAAGACTTCCTCGAGTCTTCCATGGTCTTGTTGAAATGCCCGCTGAGGATCATCAACGTAAAATACGCATTTGTATTTTCTTTCTTATTCAAGCTGCTGCGGATGCCCCGGGAGATGATTTTTTTCATGTCGCAAGAAGTGACTCTGGACCGGTCGAACCTCGACACCGACTACCCGGGGCTAGAAGAGCCGAACTTCCAGGACTACCTCCCGCGGATCATCGAAGAGTTCCTAGACACCCACCGGAGAGATTAAGGGCCACGACATCGAACTTTGTAGGAAGTTCGCGTATCACAAGCTGGAGATCACCTAGCCCTGGTCTACAACAATTTTTCTATTCTTATCAAGGAATGTCCCGGCAAGCGAGGAAGTGGCGAGGGCCGTGATGATGAGAGTCGTGAACAGGGTCGAGTTGATGATGTTGGAGTCGAACGCGGCAGACGCGATGACGATCCCGGGCCCACCCCTAGCGTTCAAAGTGATCCCAAGTGCGATGGACTGGATGCGGGTATGCTGGGTCAACCGACCGGTCAGGAACCCACCGAGAATTTTCAGCGACGAACTCAAGAAGAAGAAGAGGAAGAACCATCTGAGACTCAGGTCTTTTTGGAGATCGATCCGGTATCCGACCATGATGAAATAGAAGGGGATAAAAAAACTAAAGGCCAGCTGACGGATCGACTCGATGACCACTTCCACCCTCTCAGAGGTTCCGCTTCCCAGGATCATTCCGGCGCAGAAGGCACTGATCATCGAAACGATCCCCAGGTGTCCCGAGAGCCAGATGACCAGGAAGAGCACCGACAGCGTATAAGTCACGTAGAGGTGGATGCTATCGTTATTGGTGACGGCCTTCGCCAGCGTCCGAAAAAATCCAAAAAGCTGCACTCTAAAAAAAATCACCGCAGACAGAAACGCTCCCGAAACCAGCAGGTGTCCGACGATAGAAACGGAACTGACCTCTACCCCGGATTCGGTACTCATGATGGCGTTTAAGAATGCGTAGAGGAGAAAGTCCTCGATCAAGGCGATGGACAGGACTTTCTCTGCGAATTTTGTCTTGAGGAGATTGAGGTCAAGCAGGATCCGGGAGATCACCGGAATACTAGTCACGGCCATGCTCAGGATGAGGATCGAATTCAGCTTCTTCAGGTCTCCCAGGGATCCAGCGAGCGACGAGACATCCACCAGAGTAAGGATGAAGCCACCGATGACCGCTGGGATTCCGATCCCCAGTAGTACCCCGTAGAAGCATTCTTTCTTGTGATGACGAGGGTCAAGGTGGCGAAGCTCCGCTCCGGAACAAAACATAAGCAGGATCAGGCCAAGCTCTTTCAAAAGCCCAAAAGAAATCTCCAGCGACTTCGGAAAAAGCCAGTCTTTCCACTCCGGATAAAAATGACCCAGCAAACTTGGACCGAGGAGGATCCCGACTCCGATCTCTGCCATCACCCGGGGCTGTTTAACTTTAGTGAAGAGGTGCCCGAGCACGTTGGCGAGCCCTAAGGCCAGGGCGGAGGTGATGAGGAACTGGTTGAAGTCGAACTGACTCATGCTTGCCTTAGAATGGGTTTTTTCTGATCTTAGCCGCATACAAGATGAGATTGATCACCGTGTGAATGACGATTCCAAGGATCAACATCCACAGAAGAGAAAACCAAGAGAACCCGAACAGTAATCGGTACACGACGATGCAGCCGAGAGCGGAGTCAGAATGATCGAGGATGAAGAAAAAGAATCTGTTCCTCTGCGGTAGCATCCCCGGGGCCACTCCCAGACGTCGTTTGATGAAAGAATTCGGAAGCTCTCCCAGAACGTAGGCGAGCCCGAGTAAAAAGCCGCTAACCACTGGATGAACATTCAGCAACGGGCCCGCGTCGATCACTCTGAGTTCATGCAGTGAAAACAAAATCCACATCGACAGGATGGTCAGCACTGGCATTACGACGATTCCCCGCCAGGTCTTGTTCGCACCGAAGAGCTTCTGGTTCACGGGGACCTTCAGTGAACTAAAGAAATCGAACTTGACGATCAGCATGTGTCCGATCCCCGAGATGATCATCGGGAACACCAGTAGCAGGATGAAGGGAAGGTTGAATTCTCCGGTCATTTCAGCAACTCCCGAAGGCTACTTTGCTTGCCGAGGAAGTACCCGGACAAGGTCGCCCGCTCGGCTCCGATCTTATACGTCGGGTCCTGCATCAGGGCGGTCTTGAGTTTGCGTTGGTTGTACCAGGGCACCGTCGGGTAGAGGTGGTGTTCCAGGTGGAGGCCCGAGTTTAGGGGATAGATAAAAAAGTTTGTGATGACGTTGTACTCACGGGTGAAGGTCCGCTCGAACTCGTTGTCGGTTGTCGGGAAGTAGTGCTCGCCGTGAGAGTGAAGTTTGATCAGGCAGAAAGAGAGGGTGAAAAGTGGGAGGAACCAGCAAATCAGGGAACCAAGGAGGAAATCCATATAACTGAAGAAAACTCCCCAGCATCCGTAGAACAGCAGATAGGCAAGGCCATTCATCCGGTTCACCTGTTCGAGTTTCTTCTTCTGCTGCAGTCCCTTGGTAAAGGTGTTCATCCACACCGCGCCTCTGATGACGTTGTACCCACACAGGTCCATCGCAAGCATTTTAAAAACCTGTGCCTTACTCATCTTCTGATACGTGAACCCGAGAGAACGAAAAAAAGACCTCTCTGGATCGAGCTCCTCGCAGGAGGTGTAGCGGTGATGCGTCAGGTGGAGCGCGCGGTAGAACTTGGTGAGCGAGGCCAACGGAGCAGCGGCGAAGAGATCCGAAATGAATTCGTTGACCTTCTTATCTGGATGCAGATTGTAGTGAGCGCCCTCGTGAAGCAAAATGGAGAGATGAACCTGGATCCCGGAGATGAGCAGGAACACCACCGGGAGAAACCAGATATTAATTTTTACCAGAAGCACTAGCCCTGCCACCACCGCGAAGATCAAAATGCAAAGAAGTAGCGAAGTCCACTTCTGGACTTTATTCAGTTCGATCAGACGGGGTCCGAGGTTCACCTTCTTCATAGCTCTCATTTTAACCGAATTCCAGAAAGGAGATGGGGGCAAGGAAAATTTTGCTCCGGACCTCCGCGGGACTAGAGATCCATCCCGTACAACAGGTAACTGGCGTAGGGAGAACGGGTCTCCGGATTCCACGTCCGACGGGAGGGAGAATCCGCATTCTGGAAGCAGACGACGACTCTTCGCACGTAGAGGATGTGGAGCGCGATCCTCTTGGATACCTGGATCTGGACCCCTTTGATGTCTTCTCCGTTCGGGCCGGGGATCTTCCCCACGTGCGAGATCATGAACGTTCCGGTGTTGCTCCTGAGCCTCAGAAATAGCAGAGCTTTTTGTATCGGACCAAGTTTTTTACCCCTCACGGAGTTCAGCACCGGCAGCGGATCCATGTAGTTGATGCTGAAACCTACGGGTTTGCCCTTGAGTTCGATGATGTAGGACAACCAGGGCTGAACGATGTACTTAAAATCCTGGTACATCACCTGGAACTGCTCGAAGCTAATCGCTTCGTACTCCGGCATCTTCTGATACGCCTCTGAGAAGAGCTCATAGATGATGCGCATCTCGCGGTCCCAGTCATCGGTGCGCAGACACCGGATGGTGGTTTTGAGCTCAGACTTCTTGGTCATAGAGTGGCTCACATCTTTCCTCTCAGAGAGCAGTTTCCGTTTACGGAAGAAGTCTCTGATTCCTTTAAATCGGTCGACCAGATAAGTGTCCCATTCTCCGATGGTTTTAAATCCTGTGCCCTTGAAGAGGCGATGGTAGTAATCCGGGTAGACCGGTTCCCCGAAGAGTGGCTCGGCTCCTCCGGGAACACGGATGCGGTATTTGACAAAAAAGTTCAGGTCTACCGGCGTCTTCAAGGATTTGATCCCCTCGGACCTTGCGACCTCTGTCACCCGCGTAACAAGTTTCTGAGCGTGTTCCAGGTCGTCGACCCAATCCAGGAATCCGAGGTTCGCTACCGTGCCGAGTTTTTTCCAAGTGAGGATTGCCTGCGCGACAGTCCGCCCGTTTTCCTTCAGGATAAATCCTTTCCAGCTGAAATCTGCCGAGAAGACCGAGTCCTGTGCGAAGTACTTCGAGTAGTCGGAGAGCTCCTCCGGCAGGCTGGTGGAGATGTCTCTATGGATCAGGTTTTTGAACCCGACGAACTCCGTAAAGAAATTTTCGTCCCACTCGTGAACTTCCAGCATCTATCTCCTCTTGAAACTCATCATGAGATTATTATCTGGCCTCAGCGTGATCCCTGCCACGTACTCCTGAGGTTTTACGGACCTGATCTCCCAGTCGAAGTGCTGCACGATGGACGCGAGGATGATTTTTGCCTCGACCCCTGCGAAGTACGCACCGATGCAGGCCCGGGGCCCCATCCCAAACGGATAGTAGGCCCCGGCCGGGAGCTTCCGCTTCTCTAAAAATCTCTCTGGCCTGAACTCGTCAGGATTTTCCCACAGCTCCGGCGCCCGGTGAGTCAGGCACGGGGCAATGACGACGTTGGCCCCGACCGGGATCTTGTGCCCGCCGACGGTATCTTCTTTCTCTGCTTGTCGCATGAAGACCCAGATGGCGGGCCACAATCTCATGGATTCGTCGATCACGGCGGAGTAACAGGGAGAAGCGTTCAGAGCTTCATAATTTTTTGTCTCAAAAAATATCTGGGCATCGGCTCTCAGCTTCTCGACCGGGCCTTTGTTCTTGGCGAGCTCGATCAACAGCCAGGACATGGAGTTGGTGATGGTCTCGTGGCCCGCCAGCAGGAAGGTCATGACCTCGTCCCGGATTTCCAGGTCAGTCATCTTGGTGAGCCCTTCTTCCTGCGCGGTGATCAAGAGCTGCAAAAGGTCCTGCTTTCTTTCACCTTCTCTTCTCTGCTTGATCAACTTATAGACGTAGCTATCAAACTTGCTGAGGATCTGCTTGAGCCGCCGGTGCCGTTTAATCGGAATCCAGTACGGGATCGGAACACTGGACCTGGTCCGGTGAGTGATGCATTCCATCAGCTCGAGGATGTCCTCCAGCCAATCGTCCATCTCCTGAGTCACTTCCTGTGAGAAGAGAGTCTGCAGGACGATCCGCCAGGTGAGCCGGTTCATCTGCCGGAAGGCATTTACCTCCGGGGCACTGGTCAGTTCAGGGAGAAAGCTCAGAGTCGTCTCGAGCATCTTCGGCGCCAGCTGGTAGACACTTTTAAGGTTCATCGTCGGTCGGATTAACCGGTGCTGCTTTCGCCAGGATTCCATATCGTCATTGGTGACAAGGCCATTGCCCAGTAATTCCTGCAGGGCCTTGGTCGAACGTCCTTTGGTGTAGGCCGCGTGATTGGTCTTGAGCACGTAGATAACGTCATCGGGATGGCTGACGATGAAGATTTCTTTACCGAAGATCTTCAGGTGGGTGACGTGCCCATTTTTCTTAAAGTTATCTCGCATGAACTTCAGCGGGTCACTGCGGTACTGCCGTAGTGTCTTGTAGTCTTTGAGCAAGCTCATAGCACCTCGATCCTTCCACTGGTGGCGTCCATGCGCAGCCGGTCTCCGGTCTTGATTTTACTGGTCGCTCCCTTAACTCCCACGATGGTTGGGATGCAGAGTTCGCGCCCGATGATGGCGGTGTGGCTTAACAGCGAGCCTTTCTCGGAGATCAGGCCCTGGCTCCGGGACATGATGTAGACCCAGGCGGGGTCGGTGTTTTTGGTCACCAAAATAAAATCCTTGAGCTCCGACTCCAGTGCCTCGTTGGGATTTTCCAGAACGAGGGCCACGCCTTCGGTCACGCCGGGGGAGACGCCCTGGCCGCTGATGTCAGAGACTGACCCGCTGGCGCCGATGACCGGAAGTTTCTCACTCTCCACCCAGAAGATCATCTCCGGGTACTGCTGGCGTTTGGTCTGCCACGGCCGTCTAAGGACGATGAGTTTCTTGACATCTTCGAAGCCGAGTTCGCCCTTCCGGTAGGAGAGCCACTCAGAGTGATTGAGGGAAAAGAAATCCATCACAGAGAATTCGCTCCATCTCGAGTCTTCCTGAGTTAACTGGTGGCCCAGGCGAAGAACAAGCATGCGGATGAGATGGTAGAACTTCCCTCTCCACAGCCGGGTGGCTTCTCTCATGGCGATGCACTCTCTGGTGAAGTTGATGCACTTCTGCTCAAAGAACGTCAGTTCGACCTGCAGCGGGTTCGCCTGGCTCTTGTGGCCAATGCTCGGATTGTTCTTGGCCCACTTCAGCAGGTGCACGAAGAGCCTGGGGTTGTTCCGCAGCGGAAGACTCTCGAGCTTGAGCTCTTCGAATGACCGGTCGCCGTACTGGGCGAGGAAATCTACCACCGCCGCAACCGGAGCAGCGAAGCCCAGTGCCCGGAGTTCCTTCAGCGTCTCCGGGTACGGATCGAACCCCGGGCCCAGGGCTCGCTTCTCGAATTCGAGGATGAACTCCTCACTAAACCCTTCCACCAGTGAGTTGAACAACTCGAGTGGCTTGAGCGAATCGACCCCGTCACTGGTCTTCAACAGATCGATGACGTTTCCTTCGGCCAGACCTTTTTTCTTAAAGGCCTTGGTTAAGTACCCGAGCCCCATCATGATGTAGATGTCGTTGACGGCCGTGAGTCCGAACCCCAACGGCCTTTCCAGCAGCTCGCACAGATAGTTGATGGTCGCTTTGGAATCCCCGAGCTTTTCCTGATCTTTCAGGATTTCAGTCTTGGTCTTATCTAGGCTCGCCAGAAATTCGGCGAAAACTTTTTTATGAGAAAAACCCAGCTTCACCAGTGAGGCCAGGGACCCGATGCTCTCCACAGTAGAAATCTCTGTGGAGTGCCTCGGGATTTCCACCCCGCTGGGTTCTCCGCCCACCATCTTGTGCCAGTTATCGATATTCTTTTCCCCGGCCGGGAGTGCCCGCAGGACCGCGTAGTAGTGTTCGAGGTTATAGTAGAGATGGTCATCCACATGGCTGATGAGTTTTTCGTAGTGCTTCTCGAGAATCCCAATCCGCTTCTGGGTCGCACCCATGATCACGGCGGATTCTCTGAACACGGTGTAGTACGCCCGTTGCACGAACTTCGCCGTGAAGGGACTCACTGTCCCGGGGTAGGATTCGGAAAGGTTAGTGTCAACTAGGTAGGTCAGTGGGCTGAACTCTCTTGTGATGGGCCTGATCTGAAAGATGTGGAGCACGCCGTCCTTGATCCCCCACTCGATGTCGCTGGGGTGACCGATGTTTCCTTCAAGTTTTATGGACGTCTCCAGCAATTCCTTCCGTTCCGCTTCGGTCAGCACGGACTCGGAGTTGGCGTTCACCTGGAGGATGAGTTCCCCGCCCCGGGTGAACTGGTAGTGATCGATCAGGGAATGACCGGAGACCACTCCTTCACCCATGCCGAAAGCCGCGTCGATGGCTATTACCGAGGTCGGCTCGACCGGAGACCGGGTGAAGAGCACACCACTTTTCTGAACGTTAACCTGCGCCTGGGCCACCACGGCCATCACCATGTCAACCTTGAGTTTTTTTCTCTCGAGGTACTCCAGCACTCGCGGGGCATTCACCGACTTGTAGATCGCAACCAGTGCTTCTTTCCACGTCTGCGAAGTCACGTCCAGGATGGTCTCGAACAATCCCGCGAAGCTCGAATCCATCTGGTCTTCCGCGATCATCGAACTGCGAAGAGCGATGGTCGGATGGGTCTTAAAAAAAGCTTCGAACTGAGCAGAGAGTTCAGCCGGGAGGTCTCCGGTCGAGCGGTAGTGCCGGTAGCATTCAGTGGTCAGCACAAAAAACGTCGGGACGTTCGCTCCCCAGCCCATGAGCTTCTGCAGATGCAGGCCCTTCCCTCCGACTTCGAGGAGTGGAGAGACGACGGAGGATAGAGCTGTGTAGTTCAAAGGAATGCCGCCACTGTTAGAGAGATGACCACCAGCAGGATTTGATTCTCGGCCACTGCCTTCAACGGACCGCTGAGCTTCAGGGTGAAAAGGAACTTCACCGGGGCGAGCATCAGCGCCAGCTGCAGGACCAGGTAAATTCCTTGCAGCCAGAGCGGTGTGCCCAGCTTGCGGAAAATGGCCATCAGTGTGAAAGTAAAAATTACTTGCAGGATCAGGGCGACACCGATGGCGGGCCTTGGCCCGAAGATCATGGAGTAGGTTGTGTACTGGGTCTCCTGCGCCGGAGTGCGGATCTTCCGCATGACTTCCCAGTTGGTGTAGATCAAGCAGATGGGAATGATGTAGTACCACATCTCCCAGCCGACCTGCTGCGGGTACATCTGGGTGCAGGCGATGATGAGGTAGGTGAAGTTGAAGATGACAATGGGGTGGTGAGAGACGAAGGCCAACGGAAGGCTCTTGCGGATCTTGTCTTCAAAGAAAAACCACTTGAGCATCAGCCCCGTGTAGCCCAGGGTTAGTAGCCCCCAGACGAACACCGGCCACGAAGTCGCGCTGAGACCCACAACCGCCACTACGCAGAAAATCCCAAGGCTTCGCAGATCGCTTCGCTCTACCCTTCCCGATGGCAGTGGCCTGTTCGGATAGTTCACCAGGTCGTCCTGGTAATCCTTGAACTCATCCATCACCCGGATCAACAAAGTCACCAAGGTCACCGCCAGGGCCGGGATCAGGAGGGCGAAAGACAAGCGCGCCGGGATCCCGTGGAGCCTCAGGTAGATGAGCTCTACCCCAAGGCAAGAGACGATCGACCCGACGAAACTGGTGAGGGGAAACATTTCTTTGAAGTACAAGGCCAATCTTCTGAACATGGTTCTACCTATTGGAGGGAAGTGAATCTTTGATAAGCTTTAAATCAGTATAGATTCATCTGGATTAAAGTCTAGTCCATTGCCGGAGAGATAAATTGCTTTTTTAAATCCTGACTAATACCTTTTACTATCCTCTTGACTCATTGCGGAGCTGAGGTTTTTACCTTCCAAAAAAAGATACCTATGACTAGTAAAGCTGGTAAGATTCTGGAGATATACCTCTAGATTATAAAAGTGATGGTTCACGGTGAATGATGAAAATCTTTACCTATTTAAGTTTGCTTGGATGAGCATCCGCCGGAATGCCGGCCGGAGTTTTTTCATCGGCTTCTCGGTCTCCCTCGCCGTGGTCATCGCTGTCTGGGTAGTCTCGTTCTTCGACGGCATGAACGCGCAGATCGAGAAAGCGGTCGTATCGACCAATACCGGTTTTTTCCAGATCCAGGATCCAGTGTACGCCTACTCAACAGATTCCTCCGCACCTCATGCGCTCGGTCCAGAACTCTTGAAAAAACTCACGTCGTCCCAGGTCCTCTCTTATTCTCCGGAGCTGGTTTTCGACGGAAACATCTCGACTCCGGAAGGATCGGCAGGGTTGTTGGTCCTGGGTGTGGAGCCCGAGCTCCACAAGAACTTCATCACTCTCCAGAAGAGCATCTCCCGCGGTAGCTTCGTCGGCCCGCAGAGTGTGGACGAAGTGGTCATCGGAAGCGAGCTCGCCCGCATCTTCAGCTTTTCCATCGGCGACCAGTTGGTACTGAATTTCCAGGACCAGAAGGGAGAGCTCCGCTCGGAGCTCCTGAACATCAAAGGCATCTACCGATACGGCAGCACGGACTTTGAGAAAAAATTCATCTACACTAACCATGACACCTGGAAGAAACTTTTCCTTACCGTTCCAACTGATGGCCGGCTCTTCAATCGGATCGGCATCATGACCCGCGGGATGGACTCCGAGCCGCAGATCCGGGCCTTCACCGATGGCTCACAGCTCAAGGTCAAGAGCTGGAAGCAGCTTAACCCAGAGATGGCCGTCGTCCTGGATTTTCACGACGGCATGACTAAGTTCTTCCTATTGATCATCGCCATCACCATCACCATGACCATCCTCACTCCTGTACGGATGCTGTGGCAGGAGCGCTTCAAGGAGCTCAAGATGATGAGTGTCCTCGGCGTTACCAATCAGAAATTCTGGAAGATCGGGTTCTTCGAGATCTGCCTGATGGTCCTCCTCTCCGCCTCCTTCTCTTGTGTCCTGCTGTTTGCCATCGTCGGGACACAGGCCCGCTACGGAATCGACATGAGCTTTTTCACCAAAGGCATCGCCATCGAGCGGGCCGGGATCGAACTTCCGAAAGTCATCTACCCACTCCTGAGCGCAGGCCAACTGGTGCTGACCTTCGGCTTCGTAATCTTCGTGCTGAGCTTCAGCTACGTCTGGTCGATCTTCAGAACTCTAAAAAAACTCGAGGGTGCCATTTGAGAAGTCTAGCTTTCCTGATCAAGTTCAGTTACCGAAACCTGTGGAGATCTCCCAAGAGAACCGTCATCATGCTCCTGTCCCTGAGCCTAGGGTCGGCTTTCATCATCTGGGACCTCAACTTCGCCAACTCCGGATCCAAGGAGGTGATGAAAGAGTTTCTTTCCCAGTACGCCGGAAACTACCACGTCACACACAAAGATTACTACAAGACGGGCGCTTCGAAAGAATTCAACAACTACAAAACTCTCAGCGACGATCAGATTCCGGACAAGTCACTCCTGGAAAGGTCCACCCGCCGGGTCACGGCCCCGGTCTTCGTTTCCGGAGAGAAAAAAACCCTGGGCGTCCTGCTCACCGGCATCGACACGGTTAAAGAGCAGCAACTCTCGACTCTCCACAAGGTCGTCAAGAGCGGTCGGTTCCTCGACACGAACGGCGACCGGGAGATCATCGTCGGAAAGAAGTTTGCCCAGCGGATAAACGTGCAGGTGGGAGACCAGGTCGCCGTCATTGGCCAGGGTCTGGACGGCTCCGTCGCCAACGACCTGCTGACAGTGGTGGGTCTGCTTGACTTCGGCGGCGGCGATTTGGAAGAATCCCTAGCCTTCACTCAACTGCAGACCGCGCAGGCACTGATGGTGATGGACCCCGGTAGCTATCACCAGCGGGTGAGCTTCGAGATGGAGAAGGATGTCCCTTCGGGGATCCCGGGCCTGGCAGTGACGGTCTGGACCGAACTGCTCCCGGAGATCGGAGTGTCGGTGAAGTTCATCGATAACTTCACTTGGCTGGTCTCGGTGATCATCGTCCTGGTGATCAGCCTCGGACTCTCGAACACGCTCATGATCACCTTTTTCGAAAGAGAGCAGGAGTTCCAGAGCCTCAACATCATCGGCGCTAAAACCAGCTGGGTGACCTGTTCGCTGATGATCGAGGTCTTCATGATGGGTACCCTGGCCACTCTCTTCGGTGCCCTGCTCGGGCACGTCTTCACTACCCTCTGCTACTACTATCCGATTGACATCCAGAACTTCACCGGTGGCAAACCCATCATTATGGGTGGGATGGTGATTAAGCCTCTAGTCAAGATCTATCCGGTTCTCAAGTATTACTGGCAGGTGCCCCTGATGATCTATTTTTTCCTGGGACTCACCATGATCTATCCCCTCATCCGTGTCATCAAGAGGAGCAAGAATGCAATTTGAACTCATCAAAATCGATAAGATCTACCAGACCTCCGAGGAGAGCAAGGTTTACGGTGCTCGCAACATCAACATCAAGCTCCTCGAAGGTGACTTCATGGCGCTGGTCGGCCCGTCCGGTTCTGGTAAGACCACGGTCCTGAACCTGATCGCGGGCCTGATCCTCCCGTCCGCCGGGGTCCTCAAACACGGGGCTAGCGACATCACCTCTCTGTCGTTGGAAGAGCGGACCAAGCACCGGTTGGACTACATGGGATTCATCTTCCAGGACTACCAACTCCTCCCCATCCTCACGGCCGCCGAGAACATCGAGTTCCCTCTGCAGCTCAAGGGCTTCTCGAAAGCAGAGATCAAAGAACGGGTCCACTGGGCCCTCAAGCAGGTGGGCCTCGAGGACAAAGGTAACCGTTACCCCAAACAGCTCTCCGGTGGCCAACAGCAACGGGTCTCCATCGCCCGAGCGGTGGCCGGTAAACCGCAGCTCATCCTTGCCGACGAGCCGACCGCCAACCTCGATTCCAAGACGGCTCAGGAGATCATCGACCTGTTCAAGAAACTGAACCAAGACTTCAAGCTGACTTTCATCTTCTCGACCCACGACCAGCGACTCATCGAACAGGTCAAGACCGTTCTCTACATCAACGACGGACAAATTAAAGAAACAAGGACGCATCATGTTTAAGAACTTCTTCCGGAAAGACATCGTTCTCTGTGTGGCCCTCGGGGCGAACGTGAACAACGCCGACGAGTGGCTCAAGTACGCGGACAAGGAGATGCGCGGAGACCAGTCCCACGCAGAGCTGGTCATGACCATCCAGACCCCGAACTGGACTCGGGAACTCGAGATCGAGTCGGACTCCGAGGGCAAGTCCCTGGCCCTCTCTACCATCAAGTCTCCGGCCAAGGAAAAGGGCATCCGGACTCTCCGGATCGATAACAACATGTGGAACTACCTTCCGAAGCTCAAGAGAAAAATTTCCATTTCTTCCTCAATGCTCCTGGCGAGCTGGATGGGTTCGGACTTCACCAACGACGACATCCTCAAGTCCTCGTCCATGAGCCAGGACTATCACCATAAGTTCAAACCAGATGAGAAGATCGGCGCCGAGACCTTCCGGGTCATCGACAACACGGCGAAGTCCGACTCGAAAGTCATGTGGCCTTCGATCGTCTCCTACTCTTCAAAAAAAGACTGTCTTCCTCGTCTCTACCGATACTACGACAAGCAGGGTGTGCTTCGTCGAACCTTGACCCTCGACGACGTGAAGACCTTCGACGGCCATAAGGTTCCGACCAAGTGGGAGATGAAGCCCGAAGCCGACAAGAGCAAGAAGACCACCCTTACCTACAAAGACATTAAATTCAAGACGACTTTCGGCCCCAACCATTTTTCTCAGAAAAATCTGACGGACTAGAACCATGAAATTTCTCCTACCTCTCGCCTTGATCTGTTCATTTCCTGTCTGGAGCAAGTACGACACCGAGTTCTCCGGTAACGTCGAAACCCAGGGTCGGTTCACCTGGAACAATGAGATGGCCAAATCGGACTTACTGCAGGACTGGAAGAAAGGAGACTTCTACCTCATCTACGGAAACCTCAGCGGGAAGCTGAACTTCGACCAGTCCCGCGTCGAGGCGAACTGGTTCCTTCGCGGTAGCGCCTCCGAACTCTACACGCCTCAGGAGTCACCGTTAGGAGACAGACCGCCCTATTTCGTCACACAGATTTTCACCTATCCCAACAAGTTGGTCGCTCGGGACCTCTTCAATCTGCAGTATGAAAACAGGGACGGAGTCTTCAAAGCCGAATCGGTGCTGAATAAGTTTCTCTACGAGTACGACATCGGAAACCACCGCATCACAGTGGGCCGCATGTACATTAACTATGGCCAGGGTGAGATCTTCAACCCGATCAACCCCTTTAACCAGCCGACCGGACTGACCGCTATCTCCCAGGTCGCTCAGGGTAACGACGGGATCGCCGTCGATTATTTCTTCAACGACAAGTTCTCCCTGGACCTGTTCGTCCTCGGTGACAAGCGGATCCACGGCTACGACGGTGAAGTTTCCCGGACCCTGTGGGCCCACGGTGAGATCCAGGCCAGTGATGACCTCCAGTTGGACTTCGTCTTCGGCGAGGACCAGAACCGCCACAAGGCCGGCGGCCAGTACAGTTACCGGCTCGGCGAATCCATCCTCTTCGCCCAGATCCTCTACCAATCGGAATACCTAGATGCGACACCGTCGAACTCGCTCTTCGATGGTCTCCTGGCCTACGACCGGCAGCTCACTTCTAAATGGCACGTTCGCTTCGAGGGTGGCTACCAGCAGAAGAATAAGTTCGCGACCCTTTCCAATCTCGGAGAACGCTTCCTGCCCACGGAGTACTTCCTCGCCCTGGCTAACCAGTACGAAATCCATCCGCTGGTGAAGCTCAACGGAACTGCGATCAATGACGTGAAATCCGGCTTCACCTACCTCATCGCGAAGATCGCCCTGGACCTCGGAAGGGACATGGAGCTCGACCTCTTCGGGTTCGTCCCTGTCTCCAAGGGCGATGAAGCCGATAACGTCGCCCAAAAGCTCGTCACCACGGACATCGGGTTTGCTCTTAGGAAGTTCTTCTGAGCACGCAGGGGATGAAAACAACAAACCACATTCTTCTCAAACTCTATGAAGTCTCAGCAGATAGTTTTCTACATCCGTGGTCTCAGGGAATCATCACAAGTCTCTTTTTTCCCTTCGTCCGACTAGTCTTTCTTACGTTAAATCCTAAAGCAATAGAGCTCATCGCCCGGCACTCCATCAAAGAAAAAGATGGGTTCAATCTCTTCATGAGCGACATCGACGTCACCATCCTCGCCGATAAGCACTCTTCTATCCCGATGCTTCTAAAAAATTATTTCCGAATTAAGCACTTGCTCCCGATTCTCGGTGAGCCAGAGATTCATGTGAAGCAGGAGTGGCAAGAACTGCATCTCCGGTCCACGCCGGAGCTGGACGATGCCTGGTCAACAATTTTTCAGATGAGAAAACTTCGATGGCAGGAGAAATCACTGCTTCGGACCTACGATCGCTATCACCGGAGCAAACTTCTGAGGGGATTAGAGAGGACGAAGAAAAAGTTAAAGACTTCAACGGGCCAAGTGTCTCTGCAGAAAGTCTTGTCGACCTTGCCTCTCTCGCAGGTTCCGCTGGAACTCCCAGTTTACCTTATGTATTTTCAATCATGGCTTGCCGTAGAAGCTACTCGTGAAGAAAGCTTGGTTGCCAGTAGTCCAGAGGTTGCCTGGGGATTCTACCAGCTCATCCCTGGAAACCAGTCCGAAGATCCGTCTCTTCGGAAGTCTCCGCTCCGGGAGTTCCTCTGTCGGAAAGAAATTCTCATGTCTCAGAGCCAACTTGATCTTAGTAAATTTCAAGATGAAAGTTTCAATACTCTAATACTGGATTCGTGGATTCAAAAGTTAACTGAGCAGTTGAGAGCCGAGTGATCGATCTTCATAATTCAAATTTGGTGTCGCGAAACAGTGTCCGTTTTCGCAACGCATGTGAGGGAATCTTAAGATAGGAAACTCAAAATACCTCTCAGTTTTTATTCCTTTATCTCCATTCTCTACTATATTATGATGACTCAAGATATTATATTCATGTCGAGGTAGCTAATTAACATCTTATTATTTGTGCCTTGCTACAATTGCGAAAAGCAGATCGGTAGAGTCTTACAAAAGATAGCTAAACACGCTACCATGTTCAAATCCATATTGATCGTTGATAACAGAAGCACTGATCACACAGCCCAAAGGGCCATGGTCGAGATAACTCGTTTGAAATTAGATCATGCCACCGTCATAAAAAATAAAGAAAATTATAGCCTCGGAGGATCTCATAAAGTTGCGTTCACCTATGCCAAGGCTGGCAACTTTGAGCACGTCATCACTTACCACGGTGATGACCAAGCCGATATTACGGACTTAGTTCCCTACCTCCTAGACGGCTCCTTCAAGTTACATGACTGCCTACTCGGTGCCAGATTCCATCCCTCATCCCGCCTGGTGGGATATTCACGCTTCAGGATTTTTGGTAACAAGGTACTTAACCTCGCTTGCAGCTTGGCCTGTGACTCAAAAGTCCTGGACATGGGGTCGGGACTCAATTTGTATGCAAAAGACTTCTACACAGATCGACGGATCCTTTCTTTCCCGAATGACCTTACGTTTAATATCTATCTTGTTTTCCATGCGTATTTCAATTCCGCAACGGTGAGGTTTTTTCCAATCTCCTGGAGAGAAGAAGATCAGGTAAGCAACGCAAAGGTCTTCAGGCAGATGCTCCATATCCTGAAGCTCGTCCTACGAACTACCGTTTCAAAAAACTTACTGTATCAAAACGTCAACACAATGAACTATGAGTTCGACACGATCAAGAAATAGAAGAAAAATATGATTTTGAACCGATACTTCAATAGGATTTTTGATCACGGGGAGTACCTGGAAAAGCGGTCACTGCAGAAAGACAAGCTCCGTCGAGAGTACGAGTTCTTAACTAACCTCCCTGTTTCCATTGAGAAGTTCTTCCCGGAAGCACATGGGTACATCGACGATGAAGATTCGAGTAGCTATAACATCCGAAAAATTCCTACCCCTGATGCCAGTTACCTTCTGCTCAATGAGGACTTGTATTCCGACGAGACAGTCACTGAGCTTCTAACGCACGTGTTCTCGTTCATCGAGCTCCAGCCAAAAAAGAATGTAAGCCGGAACGATTACGAAACTTCGCTTTCGAAAGAGATCATAGAAAAAAATCGTCTTCGCTATAACGAATTACTCAATCTCCCCTTCTTCGAAGACCTCAACGAACTTTCAATGAGAATCCAGAATCTAAGTCTCGCTGAATTCACTGAACGTTTGAACGCGGAAATTCTCTGCGCAGTCAGAGATGAACCAGGGACAGTATTGAGCTACGGGCACGGGGACCTCTGCTTCTCTAACATGCTCTTTGACGGAACTCGACTACTGCTGATAGATCCGAAGGGCGCCAACTCAGCGGAGGATAACTACAGACCGGTCCACTACGAGCTCGCCAAAATTTCCCAGTCTCTCTTCGGTCACTACGATTCGATAAACCATGGATTCTTTGAAATCACCGAAGATTCTCTTCTAATCATCCTGAAACGAAGACCAGTGAAAGCACAGAATTTATTCAAAACTAGTTGCGCTCGCTTCGGAACTGACTTCCGCACCGTCAGCCTGATCGAATCCTCACTCTTCCTGAGCCTAATACCGTTCCACATCGAATCGAAAAAAAAGGTTATGGCCTTTCTACTGAATTCCATAAATATCTTCCAGAGGTTTAAATGAGACCGATAACGTACATCATCTGCGCGGCCGGGAACGGAGAAAGATTTAGGTCAAATGGCCTTGATCTACCTAAGCCCCTCATAAAGTTCAATGGCAAAACTATGCTCGAGCGCTCGCTCCAGTCGCTCGAAGTATGTCCGGGGGATCAGATTATCCTAATCACGAGGGCGACGGATAAAGTCAGAGTTGCCTTACCTCAGGACCTTGCCAGCACCTGGCTAGAGATAGAAGCACCGACGGGTAGCCAACTTGAAACCGCCTTGCTTGCAGAGTCGAAGATTCTTCATGAAGATCTGGCGATTTATAACTGCGACACTTTCTTCAGGTCCGAGAATCTCAGATCAGACATCGAGGACGGTAATTATGACGGCATCATACCTTGTTCCCTAGAACCAGGCTCAAGCTGGTCTTTCTGTGAAGTAGACACTGATGATAATGTTCTCAGGGTCGCTGAGAAAGAAAGAATCTCCGATTGGGCCAGTGTGGGATATTACTACTTCAAGGGTAAAGGGCTATTCCTCGAGACCGCAAAGGAAGAATGCAGATCGGTCAGAGGAAAGGAAGCCTACGTCGCACCCTTATACAACCGTTACTTAGCTGCTCGCTGCAAAATTAAGATGAACAGGGTTGACGAGTTCCTTCCATTCGGAACCTTCGATCAAATCAACGACTACTGGGGTATAACTCTCGATGAACTTATCACGCAGAACCGGTAACATCCTAGCGACCCTAGTTGTCTTTTTCGCATGCTGGGGATATTTCTACAGCCTCCCCTGGCACTCCCCTTTGGAGATCGACGTCTCAGAAGTGAAAGGAACCACCTTCCAGCTAACGTACCAACGACCCGATGGCCAGGTCCTGACCAAGAAATTCTTCAGATCTGAACTCCCTTCACCTAACCTGAGCTTACTGTCACTCTATCCACTGGCATTTGAGACAGACTCCACTGAACCCTCGGTCCTGAATGTAAAACTCGATAAGACTGAGACAAAGATTCCATTTGTCAAAGCAATCCTATCATTCGCACCCAGGAGAACATCGAGGGAATCGAGTGAAGTGCTCAGAGCGGTCACTGTCTCCTCCTTAACACTCGCCATCATCGCATATTTTTTCTTCGTAACCTTTCTGCAACTAAAGGCTCAGATCAAAGATCCTCGCTATCTCATCACTCTCGCCACGCACGTAGTGCTGCTTGGGTCATTCTTCTTTTTCTTTTTCCCGGGTATCATTGACTATGATGGATTCAACAATCTCGAGATCAGTGCGGAGTATAGGTATTCATCTTTTGTCGGGAAGTTTTTCAACACTCTTTTGATCACTTCTTATCAACTTTTTCCACACGCCTGGGTCATACCGGTCGCAACCCTCCTGGGAGTCATCACTTCCCTGATGATTCTTTATACACAAAGCAGAACCATCGGTGCCGAGAAGTGCTACTTTGCAGCTTGTCTTCTATTCTACTGCTACCCAATCAACCTCTACATGGCGATCTCCTCAGGGAGAGACACGGTCTCCCACTGGCTCATCACCATCATAGCCTTAAAGTTTTATGAAAAGAAACTAACGGAGGACTGGAACCGGACCTCGATTTTTAAAATGTGTTTCGCCATCGTAGTCGTCTGTTTGCTCCGACAAGAGAATAAGTACTTTGTGCCCTTCTTCGCTTTAGCGTATGCCTACTTCTTCAACAAGAAGCTCCTGAAGCCATTCCTGATAACAACAGTCACCATTTTCACCTTACTCTCTTCTCCGTTTTTTTTTAAAGACACGGAACCGGGTTTAAGTTTTTACAGAACCTCTGTGCTGGTTAATCCGTTAAGCTACATCCTAAAAGAAAAATACGGAAAGTCATTACCGCCCGAAGTGAATATCAGGTTAGGAGATCATTTTAAGAACCAGATGCTTTTGGACCATCATTCAGATTACGACATAGATGCCTTTCATCGGGGTGGCATCCGACACCCCGTTTCCGTAGAAAATTTCCAGCACTTTCTTAAAACTTCATTAAAGATCATTAGCGAGAACCCGCTGCTATTTCTGAAGAATAGAATCATCATAACTTCTTACATGTTCGGTCTTAGAAAAGAGTTTAGCTATGCGGTTGGAGATGAGTACTTCCTAAGCCTAGATTACTTAACGAAAGTAAAGGCTTCACTCGGATTTCCGGACTACCAAAGACCCGATAACGGCCCACTGAAAAGTCTCCTACCATTCATCTATAGAACTCATCCGATTTACTTCCGGTCTTACCTCATCCCGCTTGCTCTTCTTCTTTGGTTTTTGCTAAAGAGGCGGCCGGTTTTTAAGTTCATCTGCTTAATATTTGTAGCAAGAACTCTCTTGATCTGCCTGACCGCGCCGGCAGGTTTCTTCAAGTACAATTATGCACTTTGGATATTCGTTGTATTCGCCCTTCCACTACTCTGGAGAGAGGGGAAAATTCAACCTTTGGAGATGACTAAATATTAAATCCGATTAAGACCTTCGGATCATTCTTCAGTCGAGAGCAGATTTCGCGGAACTCTTGGTGCAGGGGATGGTGTGTAAGATGAACCGCTTCTGAGTCGTAATCCACGATCCCCATGTTATCCCACACGTTAAACTGGATGAACCTAACTCTATCGGCCGAAGCTTCATGAGCTATTCTGACGACGTTTTCCATGTCTCTAAAATTCGCCTTACGGACCACATAGAGAAGCTCAAAGTACCGGAGCTTCTTCGAGAGTCGCATGGACTTCATGAGCTTGATGTTTTCCTGCAGCCGCTTCCAGTCACCACCGCGGGTCACATTGTAGACCTCTTCCGAACCGGCGTCGATGGAGAGGGAGATCACTTCGATGTAGTCGGTACCGGGTCTCAGGTCATCCAGAGTTTTCTGAGTAAAGAGAAGGCCGTTGGTGATGACGTGGAGGTAGGAAAGTTTGGGGAAATTTTCCTTGGACATCTGGGTGAGCATCTTCCTCTGGTCCGGACTAAAGAAGATCTCACTGTTACCGGACATCTTGATGTTCTTAACCGTGGCACGGTTTTTCCACAGGAGACTTAGCTCGTCGGTCGCGAGGGCCTGGCTCACCGGATCCTGAGTGGTGATCTTCGCAGTTCTGCAAGTGGGACAGGCAAGATTGCACTTCTGATCGAGGGAGAGGATCATGGCGGAGGGTCCATCCGGCATCACCACTTCCCCCCGGATCATCGCTTGCAGGTTTTCCGCTGAGATCGGGGTACCTGTTTCACCATCGGGATTGGCGATGATCTCGTCCATGGTCTTCAAAGGCATCTGGCACTGATCTCTTTTGCAGAAACTGTAATCACCGACTAAAATTTTCTCTCTTAACCTTTGAGCCGCGGGGCCATTCCAGAAATCAGACCCGCCCTCCTGAGCGTAGTAGTCATCGGTCAGCCAGGCAGAGCAGCACGGAATGTAAGTTGGCTTATAACCACTCTCGTAGCGAGAAAATGGATGTGAACAGATTCTAACTTTATCATCGGACATTGACACATAATACCCTAACTTGCGTTGATTATCAATAATGATATGGTCGAGCGCTTACCGGGTAGGATGCGTATCAGCGCAAGAGTTGCCAAGAATCTTCATCCAGCGGTAGTTGGCTAGCTCTCCCATCAGTGAGAAATCCTCTCACGTCTCGAGGGCCAGCTTTGAAAATAAAATTCTGCGTCCTCTGATAACGGTATACCCGAGTCGAAACTCTGGCTCCAATCGATTTCACAAGGCTAACCAAGAGCTGTTCTCTTTCCCGCGGGGTGAAGTCATGAGAGGTCGGAAGAGGCGAATAGACATCTTCTGCCCAGATGAGGAACCGATCATTTTCATCAATAAGTTTGATCATGCCATGAGGTTCCTTCAACGGGTCTAAGATTACCCCCGAAGCGGCCCGGGTTCTCTCGATCGCGTCCATCAGCTGGCCCTCGGAATTACCAAAGGCCGGTAGTACCATCTCGCGAAACTTCCTTAACACCTGATCCACAGCTTCGCTGTACATGGAGGGGATTTGATTCCGAGCATGGAACGTGAGTATGAATAATAGATCATGGTAGGTGGTTGCCTGAGTGAAATCAAGAATCGGTGAAAGCGATTCTTGGGTCTGGGCGATGAGCAGCAACTTGCATGAAGCAGGAATCGCATATTGCTTGAAGATATGGAAAGACCTGAAGCCCCTGGCCATGCATATCAGCTTATTGGGCTCGAATCCGGGGATACGTAGGATATCCATTGGTGCCGGATTAACTAGAACCGGCACTCTTGACTTCAGTGAAAGAAGAGTATCAATATTTTTCTGGATCTGGACTCTAGAATCCGGAAGGTCGTTTCTGGGGTATGAGTATAAGTAACTTTCCTTCAACTCATAACTGAAGCTCTTCACCCCGAGGCCAATACTGGTGGCCCTCTCAATTAGCCTGCTCCCGAAGAAGAACATTCCGGTTCTCTTTTGAGATTTTTCCGGATCTTCTAATTTTCCGATCCAGGTCACGCGATGATTTTCTTTATAGATGGTTATATTTTCTAATTCACCTGTAGCTTCACTGAACAATGGCCCGAGACCTGGGGCCTGGCAATCGTGCCACGCCTGTAGATTAATGAGAACCAGGTCTTCAAAGAAATACGGGAGATATTTTCCGTTATCATGATCAATCAACACACCTGCGGCCGGCCAGCCGGAGCTTTTTAGAGCGTCGGCTTCGGACATGACTCCGGAAGTGAAATTTGCCAAGTTCTTAACATAAACTCCGGCGGCGATGATTAGCACAAATTCTTTCCCTTGATCACGAGCAATTTCAATTTGAGTGTCCCAAGAATTCTCCGTAATGTTCTGAAACCTTTGTGGGTGAAGGCTCGGAGCTGTCAGGAGCTCGAGGTTTGTCCGGGAATCTTGATTCTCCGTGTATGCCAAGTGGTCATAGACAAGGACAAGATACTCCGGCGGGAGGCCAACCCGGGGATAAGTTCCGGTCTCATAAGGGCGTTCTTCTTCTGATCTTTCTATCCGGGTAATCGCGAAGTCTTTAAACGATGTCTGAGGATCGAACTGTTTAATGAAATCCTCTCGGTCGATCTGCGCGAGGTTCTCGAGGATACCGAGAGGAACGTATCCGAGAGCGATCCGAGCGTCCCTGGGGTTTAGATTCTTACCAGATAACCACTCCTGCAAGTTAGCGTAGTCTTCGAAAAACGTGTCGTAGAAGACCATTCTCAGATTGTTGGAAATTTCATTCTGGGGCGTCGGATGACTTTTAGCTCGGTAGGCTTCGATGGTTGGAACTCCAGTCATTCCATACGTAAGGTACAGCTCTCCCCAGTGATCATCCGGGGAAAAAAGATAGTATTCGCTTTCTTCGACGGGCAGTGTCTTGAGGCTATCCACCTGCAAGACTTCGATGTGACAGCTCTTTTGATCCTCGCTCATACAGCTCTCGAGCTTGTGAATATAGATATTCAGGCTCAAGAGATTTTCCCGGGCACTGTCTACGTTGATGAATTTTTCCAAGCCCTCGTATTGTTCGTAGTACCAATGAAGCAGACTGAGGCGACCGAGGGTCACGGGGGAATCGAGCTTTACCGGGATAAATTCTTCGAAGCCCTGGCCGGAGCAAAATTCGTTATGAAAGTCTACGGTGCTATCCAGCAGCAGCATAATCCTGGCCTTCTCATTGAAGGGGACGCCGTAGAGATGACTTTGATATTTGACGGCTTCGTCCAGGGACTCCTGCATGAGCCCCAACCATTTCTTCGCGACGGGGTGGTCATAGAGGCGATAGGCCGCGCTCACGATCTGACCGTTCGGACTCTGGAACTGGACTGTGAATAGAGTTTGACTTAACTGATGATGCCTCTTCATGTGTTACTGAGGGTACCCCATCAACCTTGAAATCTCCGGGTAGGTCTTGGTAAACATTTCTCCGCGGATCGAATCCAGCTTTTGAGTGTGCTTAAAAAATGTCGGTAGAAATTTTTCGTTATCAAACTTATTCATGTGATTCACTATGTTCTTAAAGTCAATCACGGCCTTCTCGAATCCTCGACTCTCCAGTAGCTCGATGAACTCCTGTAGCTTCTCCGTTATGATCGACTTCGCAGACTGAGGCAAGACATCTATCCGGTACTCTTCAGGGTCCAGGAGCATGTTGATATTGAACTGATCCTGATTGATGAAATTCTCGGCCAGGAGGTATTCGAAGAGCTCGGGGAGATAGTAAACATTAGTGATGTTCACGGTACAGTTCACATACCGATTGATGTGGGGGTACTTGTCCCTGATCGATTTAAAATTGGCGACAAGGGTCTCCCAATTGGTTCCACTTCGAAAATACTCGGCACGTTCCCCGAAGTCATCAACGCTCACTCCCAACGTGACCGACCGGAACTGGTTCCAGAGATCTATGAGATTATTTTTTCCGTAGGTAAGAGTAGATAGATTGGTGTTATAAGTTAGATCAACGTCAGTTTTTTTCTTGGCGATGAGCAACCGGAGCAGGTCAAAGTGTTCCTTGGTGATGAGCGGCTCACCTCCGCCGAAATAAATAAATTCAGCGTCCAGCGCTAATTCCTGAAACCGTTTCCAGAAATCTGGAGAATCTGCAGCGATGTTCTTAACTTTGGGCTTGTCTGGCCTGTAGCCGTGCAGTTTGGAATGATCCTCGTACCAAGAACTGCTCAAGGTCGGACTACAACCTCTACACTTAAAATTACAGAGGTTGCTAAATCTCACATCTATGTACTTGAGCTTGATTTCTGTGTAATGCCCTTGTGCATCGGTGTTGGCAAAAAAGGTAGGTACGTCCTCACTGAACTTATAATTCATCCGCTCTCTCATGCTGTCGAAGCCTGAGTTTTCAATGTCATGACAATGCTTACAACCTGGAGGAAGTTCGCCACTTAACATTTTAGAGCGAAGTTCTTGGAATCTTGCGTTGTTCCAAATTTCTTCAACGCTTTCCTTAGACACGTCGCCGTATATATCGTCATAGGGTGAAACGCAACACGGTATAACTGTACTGTCAGGCATAACATGTAAATGCAACCAAGGGACGACACAAAAAGCTTTATTTTGAGGACTGTTATCTTTCATGATTGTATCGGTTTAGATCCATCGGGTTTAGAATTATTATCACAATACCACTTTGTTTATGCATTGCAAATCATTGGCTCCATTCTTGACTTAAAGCACTTTTTCCTTTAAAACGGTCTTTCAAATAAACTCACCTAGGGCTTAAAGCAGAGTGGACCACTTCGTTCCCCCTCCCCGCCAGGTGGTTACCCTTTAAGGAGTTCCTATGTACACGGTTGTGGAAATCAAAGGTCACCAGTACAAATTGTCAGCTGGCGACTTGATTGACGTTGAAAGAATTGAAGCAGAAGTCGGCGCTACAATTACTTTTGATAAAGTTCTTTTAATCGGCGGCGGAGCCACAACTGTCGTTGGCGCTCCAGTCATCGGCGGCGCCACAGTCACTGCTAAAGTCGTAAGACAGGCACGGACCCGCAAGATTCTGATTCTTAAGCGCAAGCCAGGTGCTTACCGGAGAAAGAACGGTCACCGTCAGTGTTACACCGGACTTTTCATCACAGAAATTAACGATGGGAAAGGCGGAACAACAAAAGCAGAAGCCCGAGCAGCGGCGGCTCCAAGAACAAAAGCTCCCAAAGCCGAAGCAAAAGTAGCAGCGAGTGCTCCAGCGAAGCCGAAGGCAAAAACAAAAGCTAAACCTGCAGCTAAAACTGAAGGCACAGCAAAGCCGAAAGCTGCGGCCAAGCCGAAAGCAAAAGCTACTAAGTAATTAACAAAATTTTTTAAGTCAGGAGATATTTATGGCTCACAAGAAATCCGGTGGTAGTACATCGAACGGAAGAGATTCAAACCCGAAGATGCGTGGTGTGAAGAAGTTTGGTGGAGAAGTGGTAGAAACTGGCATGATCATCGTCCGTCAAAAAGGCACAAAGTTCCACCCAGGTCATAACGTAAAAATGGGTCGTGACTTCACGATCTATGCTATGTGCCCAGGTAAGGTCCAGTTTGGCTTTTTCAATAAAACAACCAAGATCATTTCGGTTGTTCCAGCGTAATTGATAATAAAGTTCTTTAAGATATTGAAGGGGAGCTAGAAATAGCTCCCCTTTTTATTAACAGGTTATATGAAGTTCATAGACGAAGTTGACATTGAAGTGATCTCAGGAAACGGCGGTAAAGGCTACGTTGGCTACCGTCGGGAGAAATACGTGCCTTTGGGTGGCCCGGACGGCGGTGACGGCGGAAAAGGCGGAGACGTCTATTTCGTGGGCGACGAAGGGCTCAACACCCTCATGCACTTCCGCGGCTTGAAAACCTTCAAAGCCGAAGACGGCGGCAACGGCGGTGGCTCCAACATGCAAGGAGCCGACGGGACGGAGTATCACCTGAAAGTTCCAGTCGGCACACTCATCTATGACCGGAACACCGGCAACTTGATGGGCGACATCACCGAACACGACCAGAAATACCTGGTAGCGGAAGGCGGACGAGGAGGGAAAGGTAATGCTCACTTCAAATCCTCCACCCACCAGACTCCCAACTTCGCCCAGAACGGTGAAGAAGGAAGCCACTTCCCGTTGAAGCTTGAACTCAAGCTCCTGGCGGACATCGCACTCATTGGCTTACCAAACGCGGGCAAGTCGACGCTCATCAGTGCCATAAGTGCTGCTCACCCAAAAATCGCAGACTACCCCTTCACCACACTCGAACCGAACCTGGGCGTGGTCCAGCTCGGTGACAAGTCGATCGTCGTGACCGATATCCCGGGCCTGATTGAAGGCGCCGCCGAAGGTAAGGGACTGGGGATCAAGTTCCTGAAACACATCGAGCGGACCTCCGCTCTGGTTCACTTGATCGACTGTTCGATGTTTCTTGAGGAGTTCGAGGCGATCGAAGCGTATTCCATCATCCGCACCGAATTGGAGAAGTTTAATCCGGAGCTGCTGCTGAAGAAAGAAATCGTCTGTTTGACCAAAATTGATGCCATGACCGAAGACGAGATTGAAAAGTTTCGGTCTTCCATGGAAGCTCAGCTAGACCGGCGAGTGCTCCCGATCTCCGGAGTTTCCGGTCGAAACATTGAACTATTGAAGCAACTCATGCTAAGAACCAAAGAAGTTCTGGAAGAGGAAAACAAAAAAGAGGCGTCTCATGGCAATTAATGAATACATCCAAACCGAAGTCAACAAGGTCATCACCAATAAAAGTTTTGAGTTCCCCCTGAACCACGCCATGGCTTCCGCCTGGATCCTGGCCAATTTCAAGGGCGATAACTTAAAGATCTTCGACATGAAGAAAACCAGTGCTCTGTGTGACTACTCCATCCTCGCCACTGCCCAGAACGTGACCCAGGCCCGGGCCATGGTGGATGAGATTTCCGGAAACTTAAAGCAGCAAGGTGCGAGCATCGTTTCCTACGAAGGCTACGAGTCCGCGGACTGGATCCTACTCGATACCGGTGACATCATCGTCCACGTCTTCAACGGCTCTTCCCGAGACGTGTATGATCTAGACCTGATCTACTCCAGGAACGCGCAAGTTAAAATTCCTGAGGATTTCTACTTCGGTAAACCAGCGAGTGTGAATGAGAAGCCCGACCTCAAAGGCTTCTTCTAAATCTCATGGTTATCCGCTCCAGCGGTCGCTTGAACCTTATCGTCGTCGGTAAATTAAAAGACCCAAGTCTTGAATCCATCGAGTCAGATTACCGCAAACGCATCCAGAATCCTGAGCTTAACATCCATGAGGTCAAGGCATCCGCCGAGAATAAGCAGACCGAGGGTGAAGCAATCCTCAAAAAAATCCGAGAACTAGCACCCGCGGGTGGCACTTACCTCATTGCCATGACCGAATGGGGAAAACGCAGCACATCAGTTGCGTTCTCAGACTGGTTTTCCCAATTAATAGAGCGCCCCGCAAAAATATTCTTCATTATCGCCGGCGCTGAAGGCTTCTCCGAAGAAGTCTTGTCTGTTTGTCAGGAACGTATTTCCCTTTCAGAGCTGACCTTCCCCCATAAATTAGCTAGAATTCTACTGGTAGAACAACTTTACCGGGCCCAGACTATCCGCTCCGGTCACCCTTACCACAACTAGGGAATACGTATGCAGTCGATCCAAGGTTTAAGCCCAAGACTCTTATTAGTGATCCTCGATGGCTTCGGCCATAATCCTAATGATCATCACAATGCGGTGAGGGCTGCCCGCAAGCCGATGATCGATAAGATCTTTGCTCACTACCCGTTCACCACCATCCAACCCGGCGGTGAAGCCGTGGGACTGCCCAAAGGTGTCGCCGGAAACTCTGAGGTGGGTCACCTGAATCTGGGCGCCGGAAGACCCGTGCGACAGGACCTGGTACGGATCAACGAGGCGATAGAGAAAAAAACTTTCCGGGACATGCCCCGGCTGCAAGAGCTCATCGCCACGGCGAAGGCCGGGACCAAGCGCATCCACCTCATGGGTTTGCTCTCTGACGGTGGAGTCCACGCTCACATCGGCCACCTCAAGGAAATTCTCAGGACCTTAAACGAGCACTCCGACCTGCGGGTCTACCTCCACGCCTTCATGGACGGCCGAGACACCTCGAAGGACAGCGGAGTTCGGTACATCAAGGAAATCCTCGAGTGTCCGGGGTTTATCTTCGCCAGCATGCAGGGTCGCTCCATCGGGATGGACCGGGACCGTCGCTGGGAGAAGATCGAACACTGCTACAAAACACTGACCGCCGCCGGGGAGAAGACTCAGCAGAAGCCGGTAGAGTACATCCTCTCTGAATACAAGAAAGGGATCTACGACGAGTTCATCACTCCGGTGCTGTTCGCGGAAGATTCGGCCATCCAGGAAGGCGACAGCGTCTTTTTCTTCAACTACCGGCCTGACCGGGCCAAGCAGATAGCCACCGCGATGAACGACCGTAAGTTCGCCGAGTTTCCGGTAACCATCAGACCCGGTTACTTCCTTTGCATGTCTCCGTATGTGCCGGAAGAGCTCCCGGAGCTTCCGATCCTCTTCGATAAGGAAAAGATCCAAGGCACTCTCGCAGAGTACCTCTCCAAGATGTCCCGCAAGCAGTTTAAGATCGCCGAGACGGAGAAGTACGCTCACGTGACTTACTTCTTTAACGGCGGTGAAGAGCGCCCCTTCGACGGTGAGGAGCGCTGCCTGGTTCCATCTCCGAGGGAAGTGGCGACCTACGACCAGAAACCAGAGATGAGCGCTCCGCTGGTGACTGAAAAGCTGCTGCAGGCGCTGGATGACAAGTCCTTTACCTTCTACCTGGTGAACTACGCCAACGCCGACATGGTTGGCCATACCGGAAACTTCAACGCCACAGTCAAGGCCATCGAGACCCTCGACGGCATCGTGGAACAGCTGCGCCGGAAGTGCGAAGAGCAGAACATCGCCATGCTGATCACCGCAGACCACGGTAACGCCGATCAGATGACCTACGAAGAAGGTGGCCAGCACACGGCCCACTCCGATGCGGAAGTGCCCTTCTGTCTGGTCCATCCCAAGCTCAAAGACGTGGACATCATGCTCAATCATGAAAATAAAATCATGGCGCTCAAAGACGTGGCACCTACGGTTTTAAAAATACTTAACATCCCGAAGCCGAAAGACTTCACCGGACAATCTATTTTCATCTAGAGGACCCTTTATGACTTTCTCTCACGTTGGACTTCTTTGTTCCGGTGGCGACTCTCCAGGGATGAACTGCGCGATCCGTGCCGTGGTCAGAACGGCCCTCTTTAACGGCATCCAGGTGACCGGGATCCGCCGCGGCTACGCCGGTCTGCTGAAAGGCGAGTTTCAGCTGATGAACCTCTCCTCCGTCGGGAACATCATCCAGCGTGGTGGAACCATCCTCCAGACCTCGCGCTGCCCAGAATTCATGAAACCCGTCTTTAGAAAAAAAGCCGTGGACATGCTCCGCGCTCAGAGAATAGATGCCCTGATCGTCATCGGCGGCGACGGTTCGTTCAACGGGGCCAAGGCCCTGTGGGATGAACACCAGTTCCCGGTGATCGGAATTCCCGGCACCATAGACAACGACGTCTCCGGAACCGAGTACACCATCGGCTTCGACACCGCTGTCCAAACTGCTATCGAGGCCGTGGACCGGATCCGCGATACTGCTCACTCCCACGCCCGCACTTTCTTGGTTGAGGTGATGGGAAGGAATTCTTCGGCCATCGCCCTTAAGGTCGGTGTCTGCACTGGTGCCGAGAATGTGCTGCTTCCGCACGAACAGGTCAATCACCAGAAACTGGTGGACGACATCCAACGGGGTATGGCCCGAGGTAAGGAATCATCCATCATCATCGTAGCCGAGGGCCCGGTGTCCGGAAGGAGCTATGAGATCCAGAAGGTTCTCAAAGAAACCTACAGCATGGACGCCCACGTCGCTATCCTTGGTCACGTCCAGAGAGGGGGCTCACCCACTGCGGATGACCGGTTCATCGCTTCGCAGATGGGAAACATGGCCGTCCAGAGTCTGATGGAAGGAAAATTCCCTTGTGTCACCGTGGTTCAACACGGACGGGTGATCATGAACGACATCGCAAACTGCGTGACCAAGTCCGACCATAACTTCAGTGAGTACCAGAAGCTTGCGGAGACTCTCTCTATTTAAAAATGAACCCGTATCCAGCTGAAATTATTAATATTTATTTCATATTTTTAAAGATTAGAGGACTCAAATTTTCATCAAAAAAAGCCGATATGAGAATTTAGAGCATCGTTTTTAAATATAGGATCTAAATTTTATGTCTTATTCCATTTTCAAGTTTGGCATTCTTTCTATTTTATTTTTGATGTTTGCCAGTTGTAATTTTATGCAACCCACTCCTCTTCCTCCCGATCCTGAGACAACCACAGAACCAACGCCGCCTTCGACACCGACCCCAGCTCCAGCCCCAGCTCCAGCCCCAGCTCCAGCTCCAGCTCCAGCTCCAGCTCCAGCTCCAGCTCCAGCCCCAGCACCGGCTCCAGCCCCAGCCCCAGCCCCAGCTCCAGCCCCGGCACCAGCACCAGCACCAGCACCAGCTCCAGCTCCAGCTCCAGCCCCGGCTCCCTCGACCACCAATGATAATTTCTCAGTTTCTTGTACCCCTCCATCATTAAATGTCCCTCAGGGAAGCACCACCACGATTGATTGCTCCGTCACATCGAAAAATAATTACCAAGGACGAGTCACTCTCAGCCCTTCTAGCTACTCGAACGGCATCTCGCTGGTGCCTTTCGTCGATTCCGTCGACCTACCTTCGAACGGAGTGGTAACCGTCGCCACCGCGCTAAACGTTGAAGCGATGACTCCCTTGGCGACCCTTCCCTTCGGCATCGCCGCTACCGCCGGAAGCCTCTCCGCCGAATTCAGCGGGCAGGTGTCGGTGGTCGACAACCTCGCACGCGTTCATTTCATCTATCTGGTTCCTTCCGATAAAGTTGAACGGGGGACCAAGGCGATTGAACGAGTTGCACGTAATCTCCAGATCTGGTATCGCAATCAGATGGGGAACGGGAAGACCTTCACTCTCGCCTTGCCCGTAGTGAAGGTGCTCAACACCCCACAGGTCGCAAGCTGGTTTCTGAACAACCCGGCGGGAGACAACCCGAACTACTACTACTGGAACAACACTCTGAATGTTGTTAATTCCTTCACCGGGTCTGGCTTCTATCAAAAGAGTGACATCTGGATCATCTACAACGACTCCGCTGTGACCAATAACTCCGGCGCTGGAGGTACCTCGGGGATGGCCGTCCTCCATGAGAAGGACGTGAGCAGTGTGATGGGCGAGTCGGATTGGACCATGTGCCGCGGGATCGGTGGGGCGGGCCATGAAGTTGGTCATGCGTTCTATCTGCCACATCCCCCTGACGGATCCAATGATTGGCAGACAGCCATCATGGGATTTGCCTACGGGACCTATCCAAATGCATCATTAACTGAAGCGGATAAAACATCACTGAACTCCAGTAACGAAGACGCGCTCAGAGTGGGAGTCTATCTGAAAGACTTCTTCACACCCGTCGGGGGCACCAGTCGGCCTCTTGATTGCTCGTCTTTGAGCGCGTACTAGACAGCCTATTTAAACTGCAGAGATGCCACCGACCCGAAGAGGTCTTTCCCGTCGATGATCCCTCGGGGTGAATCGATTCCTTGGGAGGAAGAGATCAGGTGCAGGTCATTGGTATCGCACAGGCTTAAGATCGATTCGTTGATATGCTCTTCTACCATTCCGCTGGGAGAGAGAGAACCGATGGCCATGCAGTTATCTAATTTTGAAATAGGAAGCAGGCCCGCCAGAAACCAGTAATGTAGCAGTAACGGGTACTCCAGCCATTTCACCGACGAGCCCTCCAGCTCGCCGACGTCATCTGAGATCTCCACGTTTAAAACAAATCTTTTGATGGGCACCTGTAGGCCCCTGGACCGGGTGACGAAGACTATCTTCTCTTTGATGGCCCTGCCGTATTTCCCAAGTCCATTGATCTCCAACCCAGGTACACTTTTGGTAGCGTATCCGAATAATGTGATAAGGGAGGGGCCTTTCTTGGTGAAGTAGCAGGATTGAAGTTGGGTTTCCATAAAATTCCTTTCCCTCGTTATGCTAAATGTATGCCTGCTGCTTTTTGAGCAAGTGACTGAAATTATTGCGCGATTAACGCGCCATTGGTCAGAAGGTAAGAATGTCTAATGAAATTCATTCTCGGTACTAGGGAACCGTCGAAAAATCCTTCATCATCATGTCTCATTTAACTACCACCCTCTTAAAAAGGTCTGATATAACACTTCCGATTCACACTACATTATGGAGCTTCTTCATGCTTAAGATCGTCTTACCTTTGATTGCCTTGTCCCTCGTCTCTACTGCAGAGGCAGCCAGTTGCAAGGTCTTTGGCATCAGCGACAGTCCTCAGGCACTGAGCTGTAAGTTCCAGGATTCGACAGTAATTTTGAGATGCGAGAATGGCCGCTACTACCTTAATTCCTCAAAAGTCACTGAGGCCTACCACATGGAAGTTGAGGAGGGCCCGGTGCCGTTGATCTTCCAATCCCGCGAGATGACCTTGGCGGTGTTGATCGAATCGGAAACGGAAGTGAGGGCAGAGCTCGAGTCTCTCCGGAAATCCATTCCAGGAACCTGCACTTTCCAGTAATTGTCCCTACACACTATAGATTTAGCCCCTCCCCTATCAAGACCGTGTTTCTTAACATATAGAAATGCATCCATTTCCTCAAAGGAGCTTTCATGCGTTTCTTGTGTGCGTCCCTTGCAATTTTTGCGTTCATCAATTCAAACACCTCATTTGCCCAGAGCTCGAATCCGCTCAAGCAGCTACGGAGCTGGACCGGGAACGCAGAAGTAGTGAAGTATAACGGTAGAGACTACTCCACTGGCCTCCCATGCGAAGTCATGGTCCGTTGGAACAAAGTTGATGCTAAGTTGAACATGAACCTCTACGTCTTCAGCCAGGGTGTGGTCGGGACCGAGATGCCAGTAGCGGTCTTCGAGGGCGAGCAGGCGTTACAGAAAGCTCGCGTTGAGATCAGTAACGGATTCAAGAAGTTCAGCGCCGAGCTCAACCAGTATAAAAATTTCAAGATGATCTACAACTTCGAGATCGTCGCTGACAGTAGATCCCTTCTCACTCAGGCGACCATCAAGAGCACCCACTACTTCCTGGGTGCCATCCCGAGAACGAAAATCCGAACCTGTGAAGACCTCGTTCGAAAGTAATCCCCGTCTCTGCTGCCGCCGTGAAACGCGGCAGCTACTCGAAGCCCTGGAAGTTCCACAAGTGTAAGCAAACAAAACTGCGGTACGGTGACCAGCGCTTCGAGAGTTCTTGCATGCGAAGTCTCAGTTCTTTCTTGCTCAGGTCTTGGAGCTGGAATATTCCGATCATCCCTTTCTGAATGCCCAAGTCATCAACCGCGAACACATCCTCTCTTCCCAACCCGAAGATCAAAAGCATCTCCACGGTCCACCGCCCGACGCCCTTGATTTGAGTCAAGAGCTCGATAACCTCTTCGTCGCTTAGCTTCTGGAGCTTCGCGAGGGTGAGCTTATTGTCTATTATGAAGCCCGCGACGTTGTGGATGTAGTTGGCCTTCGACTGTGAAATGCCGATGCCTTTGATGGTTTCGTTAGGGGTGTCGAGGATCTCCTGAGCGGTGGGGACTCTCCCACCGTACAACTCCAGGAACCGGAGTTTCATAACCTTGGCGACCTTGATAGAGAGCTGCTGAGACAGGATCGAGGTCACCAGGCTCATGGAGACGCTCTTGGTTTTCTTCGGGTACACCACTTCGGTCTTTAGAATTCTTTTTAGCTTCGAATCTCTGGCGAGTGCTTTTCGGTACTCCATCTACTTTTCCTTGAGCGGCAGCGACTCGAAGTAGCAGTTGAGCTGGCGGATCCCTTTGTCGTTTTTTGTGAAGGAAGAGTGAACGACGTCCAGCCGGCGAGCGAGCTTGTGCTGGATGACTTTGCAGCTCTCTTGGGCACCGGCGCCGCAGATCTCCTGATCACTTAGCTTCACGCAGAGGTACTTGAAGATCACCTTTTTCCCGGAGACACACACCACCTGTTTTTTTTCTTTATCCACGTAGGCCCGTAGGTAGTATGGGTCCGCGGCCATCGCCTTCAGGCAAAAGTCCGACGCTTGAACTTTCTTCCCCATGCAGTCCAGCTCCGTTCCCGAGACCGGTTCGATCAGCGGAGTCTCGTGGGTGACCATGCTCTTACAGACCGACTGGAAGTTAAAAGGATTCTTTTCCGTGACCGACACATCATCGGTGACGACGTGAGCGAAACTTAGCAGAGGAAGGAGGAGGAGGGCGAAGATCATTCCCTATCTTAGTCCAGGAAGTAACCTTCGCCAACGGAGAATCTACCGACAGGTCATCCACTGGTCAGAGATGGTCGCCAAGACTCGAGTCTTTCCATTCGGAAACACTTCAAGGAAAGCGCCGACTTCATTGTCCCCGGGCCAGTAGTGAACGAGGACGATCACCTTTGCACCGGCGCGGTAGTAGGAAATTGAACCGGAGTTAGACCCTTCTTCAGTGCTATTTTCGTAGTAATCACCGAAGACTCTCAGGGCCTGTGCGACGGTAGCATTTTTGAAGTAAGTGTCTGAGGTGATTGTCTGATGGATGAGCTTCTTTTCGAAAGGATTAAACGCCTTGTGATTCTTTGCTTCAGCGATCTTCTGGATTTTCTTGGCTTCCACCGCACCTTGGAACTCATTGGTGTCCTGGAACTTACAGACGTCGAAGGCCATGGCCTCAGCGGTTAGAAAGAATGCGAAAAGGATTAAAAATTTCATAGCGTCTCCTGTTGGTGTAGTGACGCTAAGATAGGCGAATTGAGAAGACTTCGGAAATAGAAAGAAGGACTGAAGACCATCTAATTTTCAGATAAGCTAAAGCAGGAGTTACCCCCTGCTTTAGTAACTCGTTGATTAACCTGGCCACATTCCTCGCAGTCTCATCGCACCTTCAAGTCTCTGCAGAGATGTGATGAAAGCGGCTTGCTTCATGTTTACTTTGTAAGCCTTGGTGTTTTTCCAAACCTTATCGAAGGCCTGTTTCATGATATCGTGGAGCTTCTTATTAACCGTGTCCAGGTCCCAGAAGAACATCTGTAGCCCTTGTACCCACTCGAAATAAGAAACGATCACCCCTCCGGCGTTACAAAGAATGTCCGGAATGACCAGGCCGCCGTTGGCGGTGATGATGTCGATCGCCTCATGCGTACATGGACCGTTCGCTCCTTCAGCGATCACTCTCGCTCTCACTCTCGGTGCGTTGTCTTTGGTGATCACGCCGTCGATGGCCGCGGGGATGAGGATGTCGACGTCGAGTTCCAGCAGTTCTTCGTTGGTGATGTGCTCGGCTTCCGGCATTTCCCGCAGGAGGCGACGGTTTCTGACCCATTCGATGCAGTCCGGGATGTTCAGGCCCTTCGGATTGTAGATGGCACCAGAGACGTCCGAGATGGCAACGACTTTCGCACCCTGAGCGTGAAGATCATTCGCCGCGGGCATTCCCACTTTACCGAAACCGTGGATCGCAACCGTAGTCGTGTTAGTGATAGTCTTGTTCAATTTTTCATAAGCAAAGTTGATACAGTAGACCACTCCCTTACCAGTAGATTCCGCTCTTCCTAGGGACCCGCCGATGGCAATCGGCTTTCCAGTGACTACTCCTGGAATCGAGTAACCTTTCAGTTGAGAATAGGTGTCCATCAGCCAGGCCATGGTCTGCCCATCAGTACCAATGTCCGGCGCAGGAATGTCTTTATCCGGTCCAATGATCATGGCGATCTCAGTGGTGTATCGTCTCGTCATCGCCTGCAGCTCAGCTCGGGATAGGTCTGATGGGTCGACCTTGATCCCACCTTTAGCTCCACCGAGTGGAAGGCCAACCAGGGCACACTTGAAGGTCATGAGCATGGCAAGAGCTGCGGTTTCAGAGAAGGAAACGTGGGGGTGATAGCGGATACCACCCTTTCCTGGGCCAAGTGTCATATTGTGTTGAACTCTATATCCTTCAAAAACTTTTACCGTACCGTCATCCAGTCGGACCGGGACTGATACTTGAAGGGCACGTTTTGGATACTTCAAACGCTCAAGAACGTTTGGATCCATTTTCATGGTATTCCCCGCGGTTTCAAGCTGAGAATAAGCATCTTGGAAAAATGGACTCTCGAAGAGACTCATGAACTACTCCAATGGAATTGAATTTATGTGGGATTAGTTTATACAGGGTTATATTTCTCGGCTAGAAAAAACGAGATTAGAACTGTTTTGCGTAAAGCATCATCAGAGTATTATCTAGAAGTTTAGTGGTCGGGTCCTTGTTGCTAGTGACTCGTGCGTAGACATTCTGAGCGAGGCGCTGGTCTACAGATGAAAAGTATTTACCGCTGTGTGCGTAATAGTTGAACATGACACGAAAGCCAATCGACTCAACACTTTTCTGAAAATTGATTTCTGTCTGTCCATTGACGCCTACCCACGCTTTGGCCGTTAGCAATGGGCCCCTAAGACCTACCACCAGCACACCCTGGTCCAACCTCGGCTGGAAGATGAACTGAGTCCCTTTCCACAAACTGATTTCTTTAGTCCGAAGCGACTCCGGAAGCACAGTCTCATCACCAGCTGTTTTATTTGAGTTCTTAAACCGGAGCTCCATCTCATCGATGGTGTCAATTTCGTTAGACGCTCTGTAATCCTGGTACCAGTTCTTCGGCAGGTCTTTAAAGGGCTGCTCTCCTTTTCTCTTCAGGTAGCGCATGTACTTTTCTTTGAAGTACGCAAACTTTTCTTCCGGTGTGGGAACGAAAAAAGCTGAGCCTCTTAAGGTGGTCGACAGTCCGTACTGATCAGCGAAAGTCTGATTTTCATTCCAGACTTTTATCTGGTTCCTTGAGTTCAGGACTTCCGCACTCTTGTCTGAAGAGACATATCTTTCGTAAAAAGATAGTTCGTTATTGACCGGCTGGGTGATGACGTCATCATCGGGCACGTAGCTGGAGGGCTCTCTGAGCTGTACCAATAAGGCAGACGTCTCGGCGAAACAAGACACACTTATTAAGAGCCCTGCAATCAAGCCAGACTGTATAAAAAGTAGTGAATTCTTCATTTTTGACGAAAAACTATACATTTTTGTAATCCCTAAAGAGCTCGTAACTAGTTAAATTTACTTAAATTTACTACTAGTTTTAGATGTTCTTAGGGATTAAATAGCAATCGTGATGCCAGGTGGCACCACGATTGAATCGATGTATTTTTAAGGAAGTTTAGTGACCGATGAGCTCTTTCATCATTTCTTTGGCCTTGGCCTGGAGCTTTGGATCTTTCATCTGGGTCTTGAGGACTTTCATTAACTTCTCAACGGAATCATCTTTCTTGCTTTTCTTCGGTTTCTCGATTTTCAAGGTTGCGATCACGCGTCCGAGCTGGAGCCGTTTGGTGATGTTCCCAGAGAGAATCTTCGCCTTGATCTCGTCTCTGAATTCGTTCTTCGGGAGTTCGTCCCACTCGAGCAGAACGTACTTCTCGATGTCGAACTTCTTTGCGGCTTCCTTGATGTCTCTCGGAAGCTTCGCGATCATCAGGCACCGGTGGACTTCCGACTTGGAGATCCCAAGTGCCGCCGTGATCTTCCTCTCAGAGGTGCCGGTTAACTTCTGGTACCCGTAGATCGAGTCGGCCTGGTCGATGTAGTGGAGGTCTTCCCTGGCTTGGTTCTCGGAGAACTGGATCGCCATCAGCTCTTCTTTGGACTTATTCTCGAGGATGAAGCACGGAGCTTCCTTCATGGAGATGATCGTCATCGCCCGGAATCTTCTTTCACCGCAGATGAGGATGAACTTCGACCCTTCCCGGTGGATGACCAGCGGCTGGATCAAGCCGTTTACTTTTATGTTTTCGCCGAGCTCTCTGAGTGATTCATCATTGAACTTCGTCCGGACCTGGTCGCGGACGGAGATGTGACTAAGCGGGATGGTGTCCAGCTGTGCTCCCCGCAGGAGCTTCTGATCGTTCGATCGGAGGATCTTCTCATCGATGTGTGAGGTGATATCAACGACTTTGCGTTCCTTCTTGGTAACGCGTGCAGAAAATTCCTTGGCCATGGCCTATTTCTCCTTAAGTGCGGTCTAAATGTAATGTTTTCTAGTTAAGTCCCAACGAATCCCACAGGGCCTGGTAGTCCTGCTTACCTTTCGAGTTATTGGTAAACATGAACACAGGCTTCTTAAGAGCGACCGATTCCTGCATGTCTACCAGGTTTCTGATGGTCGGGGTGACATTGAACGACTGGCCAAGTTCTTCCAGTCTCAAGCGTTCGATCTTCCGTCGGGTGTTCACCATGGAAGGGATGATGGAAAATTCCAGGCCCGGGTTCTCAGTTTCCTTGATGATCTCGAAGGTATCCATCAGCTCCTCGAGGCCGTCGATGGAGTAGTCCTGCGCCTGCGTCGGGATGAGGATCAGGTTCGACGCCACCAGTGACATGATCAACTCATCACCGAGCATCGGTGGGGTGTCGATCACCACGTAGTCGAACATCTCTTCGACTTCCTTGAGCCGCATCTTCATCAGGCGCTCTTTCCTACCGGCGCTTCTTCTGACTTCAGATTCGGAGAGGATCAGCAGCTTCGCGAGGTTGGCCATGTGACGGCTGGAGGCTACTAGTTTGATGTTTTTATAAAAGTCGTATTCTCCCTGGGCATCGGAGAGAATCTCTGAGAACTTCACGTCACCGATCAACCATTCCGGGATGAGGGTCCGCTGGATATTTACACCTAAAGTTGAACTTAAATTCGCCTGAGAATCCAGGTCAATCGCAAGAACTCTTTTCCCTTGATTGGCCAGGTGGCACACCAGCTGAAAACACTGCATAGTCTTTCCAACGCCACCTTTGTTATTCCCGATAGTGATAATTTTCATAACCTTTAACTCCTATAAAGATCGCCCGTCATCGGCCGTTACTTTTTATCTAATGGTCCTATGATAAATGAAATCTCAAAAGTTGCAACACTTAGTCATGAAAAAAGCGTATAAAAACAAAACGATAGTGCTCTGCAAGTAAAGTGGTTATAATAGGCCACTGCACAATGTCCAGACTTGCTCCTACGGAATGATTAACGTAATGTCTGAAAAAGTTTTAAGGATTTTCTATGCTCGATATATATGAAGATATTAATTCATCAGATCATCTTCCTCAAATACCCGAAGCCGAACTCTCCGATGCACAAGTCCTGATCGAATTACAAAAGATAAAAGAGAGATTAGGAAAGCGAGTGGTGATCCTTGGGCACCACTATCAACAGGATGATGTCATCGCCTTCGCGGACATCACCGGCGACTCGCTCGAGCTCGCCAGGAAAGCTGCGGAGCTGACGGAGCCGGAGTTCATCCTGTTCTGTGGTGTGCACTTCATGGCCGAGACCGCTGACATGCTCACCTCTTCTGACAAAAAAGTTATCCTGCCAGACCTGAGGGCCGGCTGTTCCATGGCAGACATGGCCAACCGACGGGAGATCGACCTCGCCTGGAAGCACCTGAGCTCGGTGACTTCTGAGAAGATCGTTCCCATTACCTACATCAACTGTACGGCGGCGCTAAAAAGTTTCGTGGGGGAACATGGAGGTTCCATCTGCACTTCTTCCAACGCTGAGAAGATCATTAGCTGGGGTATGTCTCAGGGTGAGAAGCTCCTCTTCTTCCCCGACCAGCACCTGGGTCGCAACACTTGCTTCAAGCTCAGAATCGGGCTCGATGAGATGGTGGTCTATGATCCGCGGAGGCTCCACGGAGGTCTGACACCGGAGCAGATACAGAACGCAAAAGTTATCCTGTGGTACGGTTTCTGTTCGGTCCATCAGGGCTTCACCAAAGAGCACATCACCATGTGGAGAAATAAAGAACCGGACCGGATCCTGATCGTTCACCCGGAGTGCAGCTTTGAGGTGGTGCAAGGCTCGGACCTCGCCGGGTCCACTTCCTACATCATCAATCAGATCAAAGCCGCCGCTGCCGGCACCAAGTTCGCCGTGGGCACCGAGATCAACCTGGTCAACCGACTGGCCCGGCAGTACCCGCAGCTGGACATCGTCTCTCTCTCACCGTACCAGTGCCTTTGTACCACCATGTACCGGGTGAGACCGAGGTGGCTGCTTGAGAGCTTCCGCTCCATCGAGCGCGGCGCCCCGATGAACATCATAAAAGTAGACGATGAGACGAAAAAACATGCCCTGAAGGCCCTCGACCGGATGCTCTCAATTTCTTAGGACACATATATGATCTACGCCGATTACAACGGGTCTGCTCCACTCCTCCCGTCCGTAAAAGAATACCTCCACAAGAGAATCGACAGCGAGCTCTTCGCCAACCCCAATGCCATTCATTCTATGGGACAGAAAATCCTCGGAGGGATTGAAAAATGCAGAGGGATCATCGCCGCGGCGATGGGCTGCTACCCGGATCAGATCTTCTTCAACTCCGGCGCTTCAGAAGGTGCATCGACAATCCTACGCTCAGTCCTGGAGCACGCTCCGAAGGAAAAGTGTTTCGTCATCACAAGTGCGATCGAGCATCCGGTGATCCCGAGCGCTCTCGGGTTTTATGAGAAATACCGAAGCCTGACTGTTTTGAAAGTAGAGATCGATGCGGCCGGATCGATTCTGCTCCCGAGCTTAGAAAAGCTCTTAAACGATCACCGTGGCAAGATTGCCCTGGTAACCTTGATGGCCGCCAACAATGAGACCGGAGTCATCCAGCCGTATCAGCAGATCGCGGAGCTCTGCCGGGCCGGCGGCGTTGAGTTTTTCTGCGACACCACTCAGCTCCTGGGGAAGGGCGAGTTCAACTTCCTGGACTCCGGCGTGGACTACGCGGTCTGCTCCGGACACAAACTCGGCGCTCTCTCTGGCTCAGGTTTCTTGATCGCCAGAGATCCACAGAAGCTGCTGCCGCTGGTTTTCGGAAGTTCTCAGGAGAGAAGCCTCCGCGGGGGAACACAAAATTACCTCGGAATCGAAACACTCGCAGTAGCGACAAAAGATTTTGATCAAAATAAACACCAGCTTCCCGCCCTCAAAGCCGCTAGGTTAAAATTCGAAAAAGAGATGAAACAGCAGTTTCCAGAAGTGATCATCTTAGGTGACCGTTCTGATCGGCTACCAGGCACGACCTTGATCTCTTACCCCGGAGTTCACGGCCAGGCGGTGCAGATTGAGCTCGAGTCACAGAACATTTTCGTCACCACCTCCGCGGCCTGCACCGACAATCAGCCTGAAACTTCGAAGGTTCTCAAGGCCATGGGCGTAGAAGATCCCGTCGGAAGAGGCGTCATCCGCATAAGCCTGAGTTATTCACATGGGGAGAAAGAATATTCCGCTTTGGCGGCGGCCCTCAAAGCTGCTTATAATAAGCTAACTAGAATCCAATCTTACTGAGAATTCATGAAATATTCTAATCTGTTCGTCCTCCTGCTGATCGCCGCCTGTTCGAATAAGAAAGGCATGCTCGAGAACCAGACCCTCAAGGGACACAAAGAACTCTACTCCGAACCCGCGGCACCCAAGGTCACCGAACCTCTGCAAGGTGTACGGCGCCTGGTGATCGCTTCGACCAATGATATCCAGGGTAACTACCGGACCCGCACTATCCCCGTGAGCGACGACAGCAACGACGATCCATCGAGCATCTCGGTCGGAGGTGCTGCGGCCATCCATCCCTACTATAAGATCCTGCGGGACCAGTACAAGGACGTCCTCCTGGTTGATTCGGGGGATCTCCTCTCAAACCTGGATGTGAAATTTTCCCGGAAGTTCTACTCGAAGCTCGGCTACGACGCCCTCACCATCGGGACCTCTGACTTCAACGTGAAACTCCCGGCGGACGTCAACTCGAGTGCTGAGCTCTTCCAGTCTTTCGCCCGCAAAAGTAAGGTCCCGTTGATCCTCAGCAACCTTTTCGAACTGAAGACTGGCCGGGTGGTGGAATGGGAAGGGGCGAAGCCGTACGTCATCAAAGAAATCAACGGGACAAAAGTCGGTATCATCGGCTTGATCCCCAATGACATCGTCACCCAGACCCCAGTGAACAACCGGGTTGGGTTCTTCGTCGAGAACATGCTCCAGTCCACTCTGCGCCACGCCCGTTTGATGCGGTCCCTGGGCGCTGAGGTGATCGTCGTGCTCACCCACCAGGGCATCGACTGCACCAGTGAAGCCTCGGCCGCGACGAAGCTTCCGGAGAAGAAAGTTAACTTCGAGCCACGGCATCCGAACATCTGTGACCTCAAGAGTCCGCTGGGCGAGTTCCTGGAACGACTTCCACCGGGGCTGGTGGACGTGGTTGCCGGTGGTAGGATAAACAAGAAGGCGAGTAACTTCATCAACGGCACTCTGGTACTCAGTGGCTACGAAGACGGACTGAGCTTCAGCTTCGCCGAGTTCTTCATCGACGAGAAGACCAAGAAAGTCATCCCGGAAAAGACCGTCGTGCACCAGCCGGTGTTCTTTTGTCACGAGTTCTTCGAAGAGACCAACGACTGCTTTTATGAAGATGAGTCCGTTGACCACAAGAAGCGAATCCCCGCGACTTTCCTGGGTAAGAAAATAGTTCTCGAGCCGGACCTCGAAAAGAAGTTCCCGGAGCTTAACTTAAAAAACGCGGCCATCATCAACAACGGTCTCGAGGTCTCCCGAAGCCTGGTGGAGTTTGAGGCAGACATCACCTACCTCCCCGTCACCGGCGGAGACGCGCAGCTGGCGGTTTTGAACCTCAAGGGGAGCACCCTGGCACGGATACTGGAGCAGGATTTTAATGAATCGAAGAGCACCAGCTGGCTGCCGTCTCCCTTCATCCAAAAAGGTGAAGAACTCCAACTGTTGATCAAAGGCCTGGAACTCGACCATCAGAAAACCTACCGCGTGCTCACCGATCTACATGCGGTCCAGAAGAACACTGTTCTTGTGGGTGTGCTGGAGAAAATGGATTCCAGGATCCTCACCAAAGAATCCTGGAACGGGTTCTGGGGTAAAGCAGATTCGGTCAACACCGCCGCGGCCGCACCCGCGAGGTGATCTAACCTTTAATCAGTTTATTCAGTCGCTTCGTGAAATCTTCGGTGGAGTTTTTTTCTCTCTTCTTGGAAGCTCGCAGATCCTCACAGCTGAGAGTTCCCTGTTTGGCGAGCTTGTGCAACCGTTCGTTTTCTTCTTCCATTTGCTTGTCCAGCTGCTTGATTGCCGCAGCGTCGATGCCGGTGAAAACATTCTCGCTTGAACCGTAGCTCAGGAGGTTTATGGAGATGGCCAGGTCGAGGATCGATTCGTTGTTGTTTCTTGCCTCATCGATGTAGGACCAGATCTTTTTCAGTGCGAGCTCCCGGGTCCCCTTGCTCCACTGGTTGTGTTTTAAGCCGTGGATGAGGCCCGAGAGGAAATTGACATTTTCGATGACGCTGTTGCAGTACGGGAGGTGCGCAGAATTGTGCGGCCCTTTTCCTTTGCAGGACGAGACCCAGTCCTTACTCAGCTTGCGGTTGTAGGCGAGGCCCAGCCTCTGGATGTCGTATTTCTGGATGTATCCCAGGGCCTCCTTCTCATCTTTGACGAAGCGCTGGCCCCGTTTATTGGCGGATTCGTCTCTGATGGTGGCCTTCTCCAGGACTTCCTGGTTGAAGACTTCGCAGAGGTTTTCATCGGCGCGGACTGAGAGAGTGAAGACCGAGAGAAGAATCAGAAGATGGAGTTTCATATAATCCTTTGGGTGAGGTCATGGGTGATTCAGCAGTGAGAAACTACCTGCAGAAGGCCTTGTTCCCGTCGCACTCGACGGTCAACCCCGGAGAACAGTAGGCGAAACTACTGTCGAGGCGGCACTCGAATTTCTTCCGCGCCTTCTGGTACCGCATCCCTCTTCTGCACGCCGGTTGACCCTTGTGACCGCACTGGTGGGGCCCGCAGTACTTAGGGCCACTCGGGCATCCGTTCGGAACTTCGTACCAGCCCCGAGGACAGTCGACACATGTGGAGGATTTCTGTTCCACACATTCGTCGGTCACATCGTGGCAGAGCGTCCCGTCTGCGACTTCTTTATTTTCTACCGCTACGGCCGCAGGTCCGCTCTCCGGCGCCAGCAGCATCACCGAGGCGCCCTTGAACCCGGCGGAGGACATGAAGAGTTTCGGCTGGGACTGAAGAGGTTTCTTCTGGAAGGTCACGCTCCACTTCTCCGTCTTCGACTCCGACAGAGTGATGCTGACATTTAGATTGGTTTCCGTCACCGCGAACTGGAGTGCCTTGATACCCTTGAGCTCCCAGTCGCCGGGGGTGAAGATGTGGTCCTCGCAGCTCCCGTCGCTTGCGATGGTTTTAACCTTCAGGGTGCCGGGCTCTTCACCGGGCACTTTGTAGAGAAGGCAGTCCTTGCGGAGGTTCAGATTTATATCGTAGTAGGCGACCGCGAAAAGAGTCTGCCAGGAGTTCACCGGTTTACTGACGACTCTATTATTCTGATAGAACTCGTGCCGGTCTCTGATCTCGAAGACCTGTGCCCAATTCTTCGGGACCTCCGACTGGGAAAGGACTGAAACGAAGATCAATAGAAACCCGATCATAGAGATACCTCTTCGTAGCAGCGGAAGCTCACTGGTAGCTCGGGGTCTTGCTTTCCGTTCCAAGAGGTCAGGGCTCCGAGTTCGTGTTCCTTCGCCGACGCAGGTAAAAGCTTCGACGAAGCTTTTAGGTTCTTTTTCGGTTCGATGAAATTGACCAGCGACTCGGGGTAGTAGCCGATGGCGAAGTTAAAACCCATCCAGGTGGCAGAGTCGGTGGTAAAGTAGTTCTCCGTGCAACCCTTCACCTGTGCCAGTTGGCAGTCCAGTGGGGTGAGCTGGTAGTCCGAGTTTATGCGGGACATTCCCAGGAATGTTTTCCCAAGGTCTCGCTGCCAGGGAGTTGACGGGCGCTGGATCCGGTCGGGGGTCGGGTTCTTGAGGTCGGTCGGTGACATGCTGGCGGCGTCGAAGAGCTTGGCCTCAAGGACTCGCTTTCCGAAGAACGAGCAGTATGCTTTCTGTTCCTCGAAATCGATCAGCGCCGGTCGTGGCCAGCTCGCTTTATCCTTGTTGATCTTCTCGGTCACCCCGCTGAGCACTCTCCAGTCATTGACCTGCTGATTAGTGACATAGAACTTATCTAGGAAAAGGTTCCGGCCGAAGTTATCCCAGGTGAATCCGTCATCACGCGGATCCTTTGGCCTTCCGTACCCGTAGACCCGTTCCGGGAGATAGACATCCCGGCAGGTGTCGGCGAGGATCATCGGTTGTGAGTAACCGGGGATCTCGGTCACCTCTAGCTCCACCACGTACCCGTAGTGGTGTTTGAGGCCGCTGCCCTGTCGTTTGAACATCCGGTAGAAGCGCTCCTGCTCCGAGTATTCTTTAATGGGATCAAAGCTCGCTTTAGCGGTGACGCTAAATGTTTGACCAAAAAGATCGATCTGGATGGAGGTCCTCTTGTTGACCCCGCCCTGCCAGTAGCACTGCCAGAAATGTGGATTGCACTGGTAGTAGCTACGCCCCACGTCTTTTTGATAAAGAATTTCCTGTTCGCATTGAAGTCCGTTCTTCGAGATGAGCCGGTCTCCTTCCTCCCACAGCTTGGTAACGTACGGAATCGAAGCTTCGATCACCTGAGTAAACAGCTCTTCTCGTGACTCTGGGGGCAAGGCCTTGATGACGAACTTCGGACGCGGGCGCATAAAGAGCAAAAATATGCCTAGGATGCTAAGAGTACTTAAGATTAGGATTATCTTTGGTATGATAGGATGATTATCAGAATGTCTATTCACAGGATCAGGTTATATGAAATGGATGGAAGAAGTAAATAAGGAAGAGGGACGCTACAACAATGTGCTGGCCTTCGACGAATACATGTCCCTCTTTGAGAAGAATCCGGAGAAGGAACTCAGACCCACCAACATCTACCTGCGGGACATGTTCGACTACTACGGGCAGGGCCCCAACGGGAGCTACCAGCTCTTCACCAAAGAACACGCGGACGCGCCACCAGTGCACGGACAGGTGCGGACGCAGAAACGCATCTACCAGTATCTCCAGAACTTCATGGAGGAAGGCTACAACAACAAGTTCATCCTGCTGGTGGGGCCCAACGGTTCCTCCAAGTCCAGTCTCATCAAGAAGATCATGCTCTCCACGGAAGACTACTCCTGCACCGACGAAGGGTCACTGTTCAGCTTCAGCTGGATCTTCCCCATCGATCAGTTCGTCAAGGGATCACTGGGACTCTCCGGGGGAACGCATGATAAGAACCTCCACTCCTATGCATTCCTCGAAGATAAAGACATCAGCGCCATCATTACCTCCGAGCTCAAGGACCACCCGCTGCTGCTGATCCCGATTAAAACCAGAAGGGCCCTGATCGAAGCCGCTTTTAAAAAAGACAACACGCGGCTCGAGACCATCCGCAAATCCTACCTCTACAACGGTGACCTTTCTCAGAGGAATCGCTTGATCTACGATGCTCTCCTGAAAAACTACAAGGGCAGCTACGACGACGTCTTCAAGCACATCCGGGTCGAACGACTGTTCATCAACCGGCGCTACTCGATCGGCGCGACCACCATCGAACCGCAGCTGCACGTGGACGCCAATCTCCAGCAGATCACCATGGACCGGAGGCTCGCCTCCCTTCCGCCGAGTCTGCAGTCTTTGAACTTGTTTTCCCTCTCCGGTGAGGTGGTCCTCGCCAACCGGGGGATCCTGGAATTCTCGGACCTTCTGAAGAGGCCACTCGATACCTTCAAGTACCTGCTGATGACCATGGAGTCGAAGACCATCAATCTCCAGGGGATCCTCACTGAGCTGGATATCTTCTTCATCGGCTCCTCAAACGAGATCCATTTCTCGGCCTTCAAGCAGCACCCGGACTTTAACTCGTTTAAAGGTCGATTTAACTTCCTGCGGGTCCCGTACCTGCTGAGCTACAAAGAAGAAGAGAAGATCTACGCGGAACAGATCTCCAAGCTCAAGGAGCAGGCGAGCTTCGAACCCCATTCTCTCGAGGCGATGTGCCTATGGTCCGTGATGACCCGGATGCGGGCGCCGGTGGCCAAAGACTACCAGGATGAGAAACTCGGTAAGATCGCCGAGGGCCTCTCTCCGATCGAGAAGAGCCTGCTGTACGGAGACAAGGAGACGCCGGACAACTTCGACTCCGAGTCCCGGCAGATCCTGAAGATGGGCGTGGACGACATCATGAACGAATACGATAACGACTCGATGTACGAAGGAAAATTCGGGATCTCCCCGAGAGAGGTCAAGCAGATCATCTACGACCTCGCCACCAATAACCGGACGGTGACCTTCATCGAGGTGCTCGATTACCTGCGGACCCTCAACGAGAAAAAAGCCGAGTACGACTTCCTGAATATCTCCCACCAGGGCGACTACCACAACACCCTGAAGTTCATCGCCATGATCGAGAAGTGGTCTCTGGACAAGCTCGATAACGAGGTCCGGGAGTCCCTGGGCCTGGTCGACGAGAGGTCCTACGAGGAGTACATCTCCAAGTATATCCTCTCGATCAACGCCATCATCAAGGGCGAGAAAGTGAAGAACTACGTGACCGGAAAGTTCGAGACCCCGGATTCCTACTTCATCAAAGAGTTCGAATCCAACGTTCACATGAACGAAGCCTCCGACAAGTTCCGCTCGAACCTCATCGCCCGCCTCGGCGCCTACTCTCTGGACCACCCAGGCAAGCCGATCGTCTACAGCGAAGTCTTCGAGGACCTGGTGCACCTGCTCCAGGAGTCGTTCCGGAAAGAACAGAAGAAGATCATCGACAAGATCGGCAAGAACCTGATGCTCTATCTCTCCGAGAAGAAAGAGGGCGTGAGCCACAGCCTGGACCAGGACGTGCGGGAATCCATCGCGACGATCATCAACACTCTCCAGTCGAAGTACCATTATAGTGAAAACGGTGCCATCTCTTCTCTTCAGTATCTGTTGAAAATGCGGTATGACTCTCTTAGATGAGCGAAATAGAGAAATCCTTTACCACTGAAAAATACGTCGTGAGTTATCCCGTCCACACGGAGGAGGATAACTTACGGCTCGATCAGTTTGTTCAGAAGAACATGCCGACCCTCTCCCGCCAGTTCCTCAAGCGGAAGATCGATAAGGGCGAGGTTGTGATCTCCGGTCGCAAGCCTCCACACAAACCAAGTGTCAAAGTCCATGCCGGCGAGAGAGTCACCGTGACCACACATAACGACGGGATCATCGAAGAAGAGTACTGGTACGGGGTACCGGTTCCCAAGGATCAGGAACCGCAGATCATCTTCGAAGACGCGGGCCTTCTGGTCATCAATAAACCGCCCTTCATGATCACTCATCCGGCCGGGAAAAATTTATTCTACTGCGCCACCGTTTTCTTCGAAACTGTCTACAAGCACCGGATGCACTCTATCCACCGCTTAGACCGAGAAACCTCCGGCATCCTGCTATTAGGGAAGAATCCACAGGTCTCACAGAAGGTGAGCCTGTTGTTCGAAGAAGATAAAGTTAAGAAGTGCTACTTCCTGATCGCGCATAAGGAACCAGGTGCGGAGCCCGTCCCGTTCACCGCCCGGCAGAGACTCGGGCGGGATGAGAGTGCGACGCCGCGAGGGATGATTACTTCGCACCCGGAGGATTCTACTGAAGGGAAGGATTCTGAAACCCACTTCGAACTTCTTCTCGAGAAAAACGGTTACGTCTTGCTGCTCGCATACCCACTTTCAGGGCGCCAGCATCAGATCCGTGTCCACGCGGCCTGCAACGGCTATCCCCTCCTGGGCGATAAGCTCTACAACGGCGACTCCGGTGTCTTTTTGAGATTTAAAGATTTCGTTCCTACGGAGGAGGACCATCAGAAGATGCAGATTCCTCGACAGGCGCTCCACGCGGTGGCCATCAAACTCACTTACCCGCACGAAAGCATGACTCACTTCCTGGCCCCGCTTCCGCAGGATCTCTCGAGCTGGCTGGGGGAGAAACTTTTGATTCCCAAGGGTCACGTTGAAAAGCTGATAGAAGAAAAGGTCCTCGCCTGGCTTAGATAAGATTCTTGATAAAATTCAGCACACCCTTCGGACCAGAGTTTTCCTCTCCTTCCAGGATGATGCGTGGTTTGTGCTTCAGTCGGTGCAGGCACTTTTCGATGTTGCTCACGCCGACGGAATTATTAAAGAGTTCGAACATGCTCTCGTCGTTCGGCGCGTCTCCGAAGAACCAGCACCTCTCCGGGTCGAAGGCCGGCCGGTACTTCTCGAGGAAGTACTTGACCCCTAAATACTTAGAGATCTCACCGCACCAGAAGTTAATGTGCACGTTCGATTTTGAGTAATTGATTTTTTCCTTGTCCATGAAACTCATGACTTCCGTCACCCAGGACTCGTCCATCAGATGGAACTCGATCGCCCGGTCCGTGAGCCGGCCGAAGCTATCCGCGGAGAGCGGCACGCGCGGATAGTGGTGCTGGAGCTTGGTGGTGAAGTTTTCAAGGCATGTGATCTGCTCGGGAGAGACCAGCGGTTCCTCGACGATTTCGCCCTTCTCGTCGGTGTAGACGATGACCCCGCCCCCTTCCATGATGCAGGCCTTGACCGGAAAGTGAGTGAGGAAGAAGTGCCCCCAGGAGAGCGAGCGCCCCGAGACGATCACCAGCTCGTGATGATGTTTCTTGAGAAGATCGAGGATGTCGAAAAAGTCTCTGGTGAGCTCTCTGCCTTCCTGCGTGAGGGTTCCGTCGAAGTCTGAGAAGATGATCATCTTAATTCCAAATCCATGAGACCAGGCAGCCGAGGTAATCTGAAGCTGCGCCCAGGTCCTTGTTGCCTTCGATGGAGAGCAAGAGTTTATCTGTGTTGGTACCCGGAAACGGCATGCTCGCTCCCATGGTCAGGGATGCGTAGTATTCGAATTCGTCGGTCGGACTGTCGAGTTTAATTCCTGCGGGCACGGCCAGAAACGGAAAAAACTCTACGCCTCTTAGTGAAAACCCTTTGCGAAGCGAGGGAGCGGCACCCACGACACTCGCCTTTACGTCATCGTACCTCTGAATCTGCAGGAAGGGTTTCACCGATACCCGAGGCCGCCGCATGTCCTCGGAGATAACTTCCAAGTCCATCGCCGCACCCATGTACATGGCCTTCGCATCTTGGGTCGAGGCCACCGAGAGATCGAGGTAATTGTGGGAAGTCATCTCCTGAGTGTAGCGGACACCGGCGCCCATCCCGAGCCTCTGCCCCATGTATCCGGTCATCTCCGCAGACAGGAGTTTCGCATTATTCTTGAGCGGATGGGTAGTGATGCCGACGATTGAGGCGTGTACTGATACGGAAGTCAGGATGATTACAAAAAAGATGATTCTCATTCTTAGATTATCTGTTGCCTTGGAAAAAAAGCAACCCTTGATAACACAAGAATTAATCCAGTGCATAATCGTCAACTTTCCTGAAGAATTCGTTGACTAGAAGCCGGCCAGTCCTATAGATTCAAACGCTCAGTGGTGGATGTAGTTCAGTTGGTAGAGCGCTAGATTGTGATTCTGGTTGTCGCGGGTTCGAGTCCCGTCATCCACCCCATTTTCGTATCCCTAATTCAGTCATGATCTTCGAAAGAAGTGAAAGATACTAAAGCCCAGTTTAACCCACTGGGCTTATTTATTTGTAAAGCAAGTTGACCCAGCTGACTGAGCTGGTAGCATTAAAGAATGCCGGTCATTTTTTTACTTTTACTCATATCAACTGCATTCGCTCTTCCTTGCGGTCCTCATGAAATTTATATTCGGGAACAAAAGATTGAGGCTTATACAAAACTTGATGGAACCAAAGTTACAGCTCACCCAAGGGATGCCCATTGCCGGGAAATTGAAAGATCTAATTATTTTCAGGATTCTACAAATCAAAAATTTATCAAGATCAGACCTAGGATAAAAAAATGGACTGCTTCTGAGAAAAAAATTGTCCAAGAAAACCTTGCACTTCTCCCACCTTGGCTTAGTAAATATCATCTACAAGAAGTTCTTCGGGGAGACATCGGAGGACATCCTGATAATCCTGCCGCTAGCGTCGTTCCAACCAGAACATTATTGATCTTTGACCAGTTTTTTAAAGAGAAAGACAAAAGAGCTATTGTCATTCATGAAATGGCCCATATTGCGTCCCGAAGTATAGACCCTGCCCTTGTCATTGAATTTTCGAGAGCTTCAGGTTGGACTGTAAACGATAATTTCGAACCAGTACCACCTCAGAAACTTCTTATTCCGGACTCTCAAAATTCAATCAATGAAGACTTAACAAATCATATTGAGGTTTATTACACCGATCTACCTCGATTAATGACATCGAATACTCTTGCATTTCTGACTATGAAAAAGATCATTGAATCAAAGGAAAATGATTAATGAAAATCATCACTCTAATTCTATTCATTATTATAGGTTGCAAGACGTCCCCCCCTTCTCAACAAAGAGGTGATGAGCTTGATAAAATCTTTCATTTAAAAAAAACTAATTCTCCGACAGAACTTATTCCAGTATTAGGCGAACCAGAAAAAATTGATAACTCAGATCCTCTTTCCGATCAGTATTATTTTCCACCCAAAAAAGATCAACTACCGATAAAAGCCTTTGTTAACAAGAAGACGAACAAAATCACTACCATTGCACTAACTTACTGGGTAGACTTTGACGCTTACGCTTATTTAAAAAAACGCTTCAAAGATTACAAATGGATCGAGACATCTGTAGAGTCAAAAGCAGTAGATGTTATAGAAGAACTTTACAAAGTGGAAATTCCAGAGCTCGGAATTACATTCCAGTACGATAACCAAGATCCACTGAGAAGACCTATGTGGATATTTTTCAAATGAGCTTTAAATGAGCCTAAATCCCGAACAGATCCTTTTTGAAAAAATAAAAACAGTAGTTACAAATATGTTTGGCGAAGCATCAGCTTTTTGTTTTTTATTAGGATCTGCTGCAACTGCACGCTTTCGCCAAGACAGTGATATTGATATCGCAGTCTTTTGGAAGGATGGTGAATTTGACTTTAAACTCAAATTAAAAATCATGGATGAACTCGAAGATAAGCTAGGTCATAGTATTGATCTTATCAGTTTAAATAATATTGATGTTATATACGGAATTCAGGTTTTTGAAACTGGAAGGCTTCTTATTAGTAATAACCCTGGTCTTCTACTAGACTGGAAGGCAAAACAGCTTTCACGCTATCCTGATTTCAAACTATCACGTGCTATCATTGAGAAGAATATCTTAAACAGGAAGAAATATGTCTGAGATCGATATCGTTTTATCAAAAATTAATGTCATAAAGAACTGCTTAATGGCAATTGAAAAAGCTACCTTCACCGTGAAAGACCCTGATTTTCAGCTTTCAATCTATGAACTTAACCTCCAAAGAGCCATCCAGGCATGCATTGATCTGGCCAACGTCACTATTGCCAAAGAAGGTTTAGGTCTTCCCAATACTTACAAACAATCATTTGAAATTTTGAATAAGCACACGGTCCTTTCGAATGAAGTCAGCCAAAAACTTTGCTCGATGGTGGGATTTAGAAATATTTCTGTCCATGATTACGAAGAAATTAAACCAGCTATCGTCCATTCAATCGTTAAAAATCATTTAAATGACTTCGAAGAGTTTTATACGGTCATACTGAAGAGAGCTCAAAACTGGAAATGATCACTAAATACAAGCACTTCAGTTTGAGACCAGCGGTATTGATGAAATACAGTTCGGGTATTATCATTTCAGATACCATCAACTTTGAGGCCAATGGCAGTGTTGTATCTTGGGTTAGACAAGCTAAGAATGGTGACTCTAAAATCGTTAATCTTTAGCTTGAAAACTCTTTCGTTACGGTGAGATAGGTTCACATGTGGCCGTGGCAGAACTGGCCCTGAGTACATGATTGTCTTCAGGATCGAATGCCACCCCACTTTAAATTCAGTCGTGATCTTTGCAAGAAGTGAAAGATACTAAAGCCCAGTTTAATCCACTGGGCTTTTTTTATTTCTAAATTCTAAGCCAGTACTACAAAACCTTTTGAAGTTAGAGTCTCAGAGGCTAATGAAAGATCAGTTGCCTTCACTAAAATGTAGTCTGTATCAAAGGTTGAAACAGCAAAAATACTAATTTTAGCTTTAGCTAGCGGCTCAGCAATGCTTACAAGAATCCCTGTTAAATTAAAATCAAGAGTTCCTTCGACCTTTAATATTTTCCAACCTCTTTCTGAATTAACTTCTTTTGGGACATTATTCTCTTCGCAAACAATTGATAGCTCTGAAGCAGTTCTACTAATAGAGAAAAAATCCCCACTTTGTGCCCAGTCTAGTATTTTTAATTTCTCATCTAATTTGCAAACTGCAAATGTTTGGCCCAGAATCTGAAGTCTCATTTATGCACATCCTTTAACTATTAGAAACAAGCGTCAGATCATTATACCGTCGTAAAATGATGTGGCAGAAATGACTAATTGTAAACGACTGTCCAGTGGATCGACTGCCTCTCCATTTTTTCCCTATCCCTAATTCAGTCATGATCTTCGCAAAAAGTGAAAGACACCAAAGCCCAGAGGGTTAAACTGGGCTTTTTTATTCATTCAATTTGTTTCCTGTAATATCCCTTGATCGCACCGACTTGTCTTTCGTTCAAACCAAGCACATAAGTTTTAAGCACAAAAAATCTATACAAAATTTCAGCAGAAATCTGACGAGCTTGAGGACTATTTATATACAAAAGCAATAATACCAAGCCAAATTCTGTAATATCAACTTTTCGTTCGTTTCTTTCTCTTCCTTGTGCACCAGCAAGGTAAGAGCTTTCAATCAAGTTATCCTCTAATCCATAATTTGAATTTGAAGATAACTCGCTCCTGCACTTGTTGATTGCACGCAAGACATTACTATGCTTGAGATTGAATCTCTCAGAGATTGTCAGTGAGTCTGTCACTGGACCAAATGGTGAGTCTCTGAGCCAAACATCACCCATTACATAACGATTTACCAAATCTTTTAGTCTAGGTGGCTTCAATTCAAAGGGTCTTTCTAAGGGAAACTTATCAGCCATAAAATCTCCAAAATTGATTCAGCTCAAATTTGAGCTAAATGGATAACTGTATGATATTTCACAAGAAGCACTGATTACGCACCTATTGCAGAGAAGTTTTGTAGAATAATTCAATTTTTGAGATGGGTTATAGATGCGATATTTTGATTTATTGGTTCAACTCAGAGTTAATTTGGCAAAAAGCCTTTATGTAAACAACTGGAATTATTGCTGACCTATGCAGGAAGTGCCGTGGCAAATAGACTCTTGTGTACATGATTGTCTACAGGATCGACCGCCACCCCACTTTAAAATTCAGTAATGACCTTCGTAAGAAGTTAATTATACTAAAGCCCAGTTTAACCCACTGGGCTTTTTTATTTTTATCAATTAAATTACAACCCGTGATTGAAAAATATTTGAGGGCCTTGCCCTATACCAAACTACATATCTCGCCCAATTCGCGGTTTCTTTTCCATTTAAAAAAGAATGAAAACGCTACATCTTTAATGTCGCTCGATCTTAGTAAATTTTCGAGCCTCGATCGATCTCACGACATCTCAGATGAAGACTTTTCAAAGAGAAGCTTTTATCATCTCGCTTACAATGATTCAGATGAGACACTCTATGTTTATTCGGACGACTCAAATAAAGAAAATTTCAATATCTATGCTCTAACCAATTCCAGTAGGATGTTGAAGCAGCTCACACATGCTAAATATTTGTGCGTCTATGGGTTCAGTGTTGACTTCAAGCTTCTTGTCTACGGTGACAGGTATAAGACGGAAGGTGGTAAATTTTATACCCGCCTGTACTTAAGAAACATGGAAACGGGTTCTGATGTTCTGTTAGCGGACGATGCCGAGTGGGAATACCGCTTGAGTTGGTCAGCCGTTATGTTTGACAGAAATAAAGAAAACATCTTTCTCAGAGTCGACAAGGAAAATAAAAGGAAGCTTAGTAATCTCATCAAAATAAATCTTGAGACCAAGGAGATTAAGAGACTTCTTCCTCCAGATCAAGAGAACCCAAGAATTCTTCCTCTTGGGAGGTACGTCGACGGTTCAGACCTGTATTTCTTCTCCCAGATTAGCGGCTTTGGAAATTTTTATCACTTTGATCTTCAGACTCAACAGACGACCCAACTCACTTTCTTCAAAGATAATATCTCGGATTTTAAGGTCGATAGAGACAACAGCACTCTCTATTTCTGTCTGGCCATCTTTGAAAAAGTCGAAACGCAAATTGTTAAACTCACGTTAAACGGAGCTAAACCATCGGCGTTGATTTCTCATGCCTTAAAGGGCTCCCATTATCTTGTTTCCGGTGAAGGATCATGGTTCAGTAGCTCTAGCATAGACGGGCCCTTGAAGGTCACTGAGTATGAGATCGGAGACGATCTAAAACTCAAAAAAGAACTTCCTGCATATCATGGCCTTCTTACCGAACTCGTGCACAACACCTACAGCTATCTCGAATATGAGACCTTTGATGGTAAGATGATTCCGGCTTTTCTTTCCCTGCCAAAGGATGAATTGCGAGGGGCCATTATTACTGCCTTCTACGGCGGAGAGGATTACTACTCCTGGAAAACACAGTTGTTCACTGAACTAGGTTTTGCCGTCTTGTCTCCAGCCATCAGGGGATCACCGTCGAGAGGACTTGAATGGCAGAACCTCATCAAAGGTGATCTTGGTGGAGATGAAATTCTTGATCTTCACTGGGGCGCTCGCTACCTTGAGCAGAAACTTGGACTCGAACCTCACAGGATTGGTCTCGACGGCGAAAGCCACGGTGGATATGCAGTCCTAAGAGCTATGACCATGCCGGTGGGATTTAAAGGTATTGCAGAAAGCACCTACCCCTATGGCTTCGGCATCTGCTGGGCAGGCTTTGCAGATCTGGAGGACTTCTATAGAACTTCAAATATTCCCGACTGGATTGTGAACCTGGTCGGTCCCTATGAGGGCAACGAAGAAAAATACCGGAATAGATCTCCGGTACATTTTTTTGAGAACCTAAAAGCTCCGATCTTCATTTCACATGGGACAAATGATCCTCGAGTCTGCCCTTCTTCAATGGAAGGATTCCTCGATAAATTGCGACATTCCCAAAAAGAATACGTCTTTCACCTCATGGAGGGACAAGGACATGGATCAGGGAACCAACAGCAAGAAATTCTGCTTTATGAACGACTCATTAATTTCTTGAAAAATGTTCTACTCAAATAAAGATTTGTTAGTGATGCCGTGGCAGAAAACTTTAATTTTCTATGCTTGTCTTCAGGATCAAACGCTACCCCATTCTTACTTCGACATTATTTTGGACATGATCTTCGCAAGAAGTGAAGGATACTAAAGCCTGGTTTAACCCACCGGGCTTTTTCATGCCCTTATCCTAGACTGTTTTGCCCAGTTTTTTAAAAATAGCTCCTGCTTTATAATCAAGTTACCAAAGGTGGTATTAATGAAATTTGCAACACTCATTCTTTCGATGTTTACCTTCAATGCTTTCGCTATGGACGCTGAATGCAAAAACATTATTGAGTATCAAATGAGAATGGATGCACATGCCGCAAACTAAAAAAATGCAGAAACGGCAAGAACTCCAGAGGGTGGCGCTTATAGGTATAAAAAAGTTGTCTGCCAGAAGTCGTGCAGGATCACTGAGTCTGAATCGGTGATCCATAAGTATTTTCCAAATCATCCTGATGCTGACAAGAATGAATACGTCACTTACCCATATATCGATAAAGAAATTGAGAAAGCCTTCCTTTCAACTTATGCCAAATCGCTAGTATGGTTTCTAAAATATGCCCCACCCAAGTAAAAATGCATGAGATTAAAAAAGGACCAGCAGTATTAATGAAATACAATTCGGGTAATATTATTTCCGATACTTTCAATTCTGAAGCCAATGGAAGCACTATGTCTTGGGTTAGGCATACAAAGAATGGTGAGTCTAAAATTGTTAATCTATAACTTTACACGTTTGTCTCCAGGATCGAATGCCACCCATTTTAAATTCAGTCTTGATCTTCGCAAGAAATGAAAGATACTAAAGCCCATTTTAACCCACTGGGCTTTTATTATTAATCCTAATTAACTGGCTCGAAACCTCTGATTCTTTTAAGCTTGTACTACGACCCTCAGCAAGTTCATCCACTTCGTACCTGGAACTTTCATGCCGACAACCCATAGCTCAAATCTTACAACAGAAACTGAAACGCTTAGGAAGGTCTACGTTGCAATCAACCGAAATGACATTCCAGCAGCTCTTAAATTTTTTGACCCGCAGATCGAGCGAATCGAACCACTGGGGTTTCCATCGGCCGAGGTATATTGCGGACACGCCGAAGTGGAGGCGCACCTATCGCTGGGTCGCGGGACTTGGGCCGAAGGAAGTTGCGAGCCGGAAAGGTTCATCGTCGCCGGCGATAAGGTCAAAGTGTTCCTTCACGTACGTGTGAGACTGAAAAAAAACATGGAATGGGTCGAAGGGCGGTTTGCGGATGGATTCACCTTCCGGAAAGGCAAGGTCATACAGATGCGCACATTCGCCGAAAGGCAGCAAGCTCTCGAATGGGCGGGAGTTAATGACTCAAACACGAACTAAAAGTTGTATTAAGATTGCTGTGGCAAAAGGACTCGTCTGTCTATGTTTGTCATCACTGTCAACTGCCACTCCATCTTAAATTCAGTAACGATCTTCGTAAGAAGTGAATTATACTAAAGCCCAGTTTAACCCACCGGGCCTTTTTCATTCAAATTAGTCCTTCTTCAATCCAATTTTCTTACGATTCGTTTTAAAATTCAGGGTTGAATATTCAATACCATCAAGCCTTTCAAAAACGACACGGAACAATTTATTAGTTCCTGATTCTAGATTCTCAATTTTCTTGGTCAACTTTTCTTCCAGTAAGAGAAAACTTCTAAGCTTCGTAAATAACCTCATAATTGAAATATTAACATCGATAGCCTTATCGCTATTCAAACACCCGACAGCATAGCAACTCCGTTTTCAGTGAAAACGAAAGGCAAATATTTTCGAGCGGATACTGTTTTTTCAAAGGTCGCAAATTGCGACCTTAAAACATCCCTTTCTTCTACTGCCATTTGAAACATAAAATCCAAAGGAAAGCGCTTCAAATTCCTCTTTACTTGCTCATTGAGCCGCTTAACATCAACCCCATACAACTCAGCAAGGTCTGAGTCTAGCATTACCTTTTGCCCACGGATCAAATAGATCATATCTTCAATTCTTTTTACACTGACCATACTCATAAAATTGACCCCATTTTTTGAAAGGAGGTTTACATCTGGATCCACTCAAGTTCTATAAAATGATTTTGAAATCATTAATCTTTTTTAGACATGAGATATTCGAAATTTTTTCGTGCCGAGCTTTCTTATTTCTAAGGCTTAAGAATTTGCCTCTCTCGATTAATGAACTTATAAATAAAGCCTCGGTTACTGCTTTCTTCAAGACTTGTTGAAATACTAATTGCTGGCAAGAAGCTTCCGCTGGTTGTGATTGCTGTACTCTTACTAGCAACCGCCATCACCTTTCCAGTTTCTTTTAGAACGACTGGTGATCCTGAATCATTGGCCGCAATAGAAACTGATGCCTCACTTTTTTTTGAATTTTCCGATGGACCAAATCCCAGAATATATGAACTCAGTTTGAAATAAGTCGCTTCTCCGGTGGCTCGACCATAAATTTTATTTTCCATATCGATTTTGCCGGCCTCAAAGTAGTTGAGAATTCCCCATGTAGGAATATCTCCGGAACTGATTACAAAATTGCCTTCATAGGATGTGTTATGAGTAACCCTGATGACAGCCAAATCATGAGTCGACCATCCCTTGGCGTAGTTAGCATGAGGTACGAGTTCTAAGACATCTAGATTTAGCTTCTTCTCGTCAGTAGTGATTATGCCTGTTAGTTTGGCTTTTCTTCCATCTCTCCACGAAAAGAGGCAATGTGCTGACGTAATAATTAACGTCGGAGCTATAAAGAACCCACTACAAACTGAGTCTCTTTCGTTGAATTCAAGTCTTACGAGATCTGGCTTACCCGTAAGCGATCCAACAACACCACTTCAATCGATCTTGACTGGAAGTAACTCTAGGAAGTCAGCCTCGGTCTGAGCATTGGGCAGTTTTTCAAATACTTTTTTCAGATAATCAAACGGATCAATACCATTAGCTTTGGCAGT
>DATLXA010000040.1:0-22531 GCA_035576105.1 Bacteriovoracaceae bacterium | reverse complement strand
GGTTAAAGTCGTAAGCAATGAGAAGGATACTCTTTCCATACTTCCGATCATGAAACAAGTCTCTGACTTCTGCCCGATGAAAGGAATCTCTTTTTCATACCCCATTAAATTGGACTTCACTGGCATAGACGTGAAAATGCCGCTACTCCATGTGAGGACTTTAGATGGAAAATCTGTTAACACAATTGTTAACCTCAAATAACGTTAATGAAAGTAGTCACTTCCCTTAGCATATTGTTACTCAGCTCCAGAGTGTTCGGCTTTTGCCTGCCAAACACTCTGGAGTTTAATAAAACTGACAAAGACGACATAAATAATTTAGAAAATTTAGCGGAGGAAATACGCTCAGTGTTTCTTCCAAGACTTGGTTCAGATGAAGACCTGGTCATTGTTTTTGAGTCATTGAGTCCAAAGGTGAACGCCGAAATTAAAAAAAACAACAATCAATTGGTTCTTGAACTTCACGGAGGAATGCTTTCCCACTCGAAAATGAATGAGGACACTTTCCGTTTACTCCTCTGCCACGAGCTGGGGCATGTTCTAGGTGGGCGACCGTTAAAATCAAGAACAGGTTGGTCCTCTACCGAAGGTCAAGCTGATTACTACTCCGGAAAGGAATGTGCCCAGTTACTTGGGATGGATGAGACTGCTTTGCTTAAGGGGGCATTGAGTTTGACGGAGATCTACGCAGAAGTTATGAGAGAATCGCCACCCAGACTAGAATCCTACGAGGAAGTTAAGGTTGAAAGAACCAATTATGGTTATCCCTCGGTACAGTGTCGATTACAAACTATCCTCGCAGGTTGGAGGGAAGAGCCAAGACCCACCTGTTGGTTTTGGAATAACACAGTCCCTGCGACTTAGTTTCTGTAGCGTAGTCGATCACTTCTGGAGTCATCTCATTTTTTCTTTTGGTGTACTGGTAGAAATATTCTTCTAATCAAGCAAATCGAAGGTCAGGAGTTAGTCATTTCCACAAGGACAGGATTTCATACGCTTGGCAGATCTACCTGCCTCCAATAAGTTGCATATTCCGCGCCAGGACTTGGCCTACCGAAGACTTGTTACTCCGCTAACCGAGAGTATTGATAAGGGATTCAAGGGATGACCTATTCTTACCATCTAAAGAGAGAGGTCAACATCACCGATAATAATGAGACGTGATCAGTAAATTTAAACATTTAGATCTTGTGTTCGCTGATCATCATCATTAAAGAGGCGTGGATGAAATTTAAAATTGTAGCCTGCAGTCTCATTATGTTTTCAAACTTTGCAGCGGCACTGTCGATGGTTCCGGCGGACCCGCGGGCGCAGGCCCGCAAGCTCTACTTCTCTTTGACGGGGGTGACACCGTCTACGAGGGAGCTGGATCTCCTCGAGGTGAAGATGGAGAGCAACAAGAACGAAGCCGCACTCGATATCATCGATCAGAGAAACGAAATTAAAAACGGCGGCGCGTTCTACACCGTCACAGTGAAGGACATGGTCACGCCGTGGACGAACAAAGACGGATCCACGCTCTCTCCGCTCAATGACATGTCGGCCACCATCATCGGCTGGATCAGAGACAATAAGCAGTTCAACCAGATCCTTTATACTGATTCAGTCTACAAAGCTGCGGGAGTCACCTTCAAGGGAGAGCTGAAGTACTTCCCGAAGAATCAGTACCCGGGGACCATCGCCAACGCACAACAGCTCTGTGACCGTGACATCCCGGCGGCGGATCGAGCGGATAGGACAAAATCTTTCTGGATCATCCATAACGATCCTTTCAATCCAAACGACCGGAACGCCAAGAAATGCATGGCCACCAAGTACAACGAGACACAGCTCAATGGCTTCTACGCGCTGGACGCCCTTCTGCTGCCGCACCTCGATCTGGTGATTGAGACGAATCTAATCGCTTCGACAAACGCACACTTCGAGTCCATCAGCGCACTTGGCCTGGATCTCGGGGATCCGAGGCTGCTGAACCACTCGAGCCAGGAAGTGAAGCTCCACGCCTACCCGCAGGCGATCTCCGGGCTGATGACCACCCGGGCTTACGGTGCCGCGTACGTGATCGCCGGTACCAACAGAGCGCCCGTTGCCTTCGCGATGAAAAATTTTCTCTGTAAGGATATGGAAGAGCTCAACGACACCACCATCCCGGATCTCCGGAACAGAAGGGACGTGGACCGGTCACCCGGCGGAACGAGCGCGACCTACAAGACCAGATGCATCGGTTGCCACGCCGGGATGGACGGTCTGGCCGGTGCGTACGCTTACTACGACTACACCACTGAGAAACTTATCTACAAGCCCGGCGTGGTTAGCACCAAGATGAACCATAATGTGGTGTTTAACGAAGGCTTCGTCACCCAGTCCGATCAGTGGATCAACCTCTGGGTCGAGGGGCAGAACGCCAGCCTCGGCTGGGGTCAGACGACGGTCGGTGAGGGCGTGAAGTCCCTGGCGGTGATGCTCTCCGAAACTGAAGCCTTCCACTCTTGCATGGCCAAACAAGTGTACGAGAAAGTCTGTTTCCGGAAAGTAAGCACGGTCTGGGATAAGACGAGAGTAAAGAACCTTACTTCCTCTTATAAGAGCGACAGCTTCAACATGAAAAACTTATTTATCAACGCCTCACTTTCTTGTCTGGGGGATTAATGAAAAAGAATCACAGCTTTCTCAGAATCCTTTCCCTCTCCTCCTTCCTGGGACTCGCGTCCTGCGTAGGTGTGGAGAAGCCGGTCGTTACCCCCGGTAACGGGTCCACCACCAGTGGCGTCGACGGTGGCGCTGACGGAGGGGCTGACGGCGGGACCAACGGTGGGACCACCGGCATCGACCCCCAGGCCCTCAACGTCAAGTCAGTGAGAGTGAAAAATTACAACCAGTACAACACGTCACTTGAAAAAATGACCGGAATAAACCGGTCGGTGCATAATGAACTTTTCAATGCGCTTAAGGGTTCCCTGCCGGCCGACAATCAGATCGCTGGGATGACGCCGTTCAACCTCATCGCCATGAGCCGCCTCGCCGACGCTTACTGCACCTCCTTCGTCGACCTGAAGTTTTCTAAGAGTGAGTTCCCGGCCACCACCGATGAAGCCATCGCCATGTTCATCGCGACGTTCTTAGACACGGCTCCCGCTTCACAACCGGAGTACTACCAGGCCCTGAGCGTCGAGATGGAAAAGATCTACGACTCCGGCACCCTGTTTCCGGAGGCGGATACCAATCCCTTGCTGAAACATAGGAACTCGTCCATCGCGGCCTGCGTGGTGGTGCTGGCTTCCCCGTACGTAACTTTATTAGAGTAACTGGAGTAGATGACATGAAAAATGATAAAAAGTCCGTTGAGAAGAAGCCCTACCTCTACAACGACCACAAGGCGCCGGTGACCAGGAGAGAGTTCCTCGCGACTGGCGCTATCGGGATGTCGACCCTGGCCTTTACCTCCGGGCTATCGGCACTGCTCTCACCCTCGAATGTCTTCGGACAGGCATTGACCTGCGGGGGGAAGAATCTCCTCTGCGGAAACATCCCATTCCTCTGCATCGACGGAGCAGGGGGGATGAACATCGCCGGCGGAAACGCGATCGTCGGCTTCGCATCCAGCGAGTACCAGGAAGACTTCGGAACGACCCTCCTGAGCGACTACAGAAGGCTCGGGATCCATGATAACTACCACCCGACGAAGTCGGGGATGGTCAATAACATCTATGGCCTGAAGTTTCACTCAACCAGCGGCATCCTGGAAGGCCTGGATGACGTGCTCGCTCCGAGAGAGGGTGAAGCTGATCTCCGGCAGAGCGTGGATGGGTTAATCCTGTGTGCACTGACGGCGGACGACACCGGTGGTAATCCTCTGAACACTGCCTACATGGCCCAGAAGGCCGGCGCCATCGGAGACCTTGTGCAGTTGATCGGAAACGTATCAACTGTTTCCGGCGGAAGTTCGGTCGCACCTTCTGACCAGGTGAACCTTGTCCTGAAGCCTTCCTACCTGACAGATTTCCGCAGCAGCGAATCTTTACTGAGTATCGGAGACAGCATCGTCGGTCCGAAGTTCCTGAACTCCACTGGCCCTAACGGATCCTCCAGACTCAAATCCTTCATGAACATCATCCAGAGCGCCGGACAAGGAAGACTAAACGAACTCAAGTCTAATCCCACCAGGGCCGCAGAGGTCGACCTCTATCTGAGTAAGCAGTCCGCAGCTCAGAACGTCTTCGACCGGTTCTCGCCGGCTCAACTCAATCCGATCAAGAATACCTCAGACGCAGACGTCATCAAAGATGTCTACGATAAGATGCTACTCAGTAATCTCACCGGTGGTGAGGAGAACTCTGCAAACATCCTAAACCTTCTGACCAAACGGATCGCCGGCGCTGCGACCATCACGGTGGGCGGCTGCGATTATCATAACGGCACCGCCTCCGCCGGCCACGCAACGGATAAGCAGATCGGCCAATACATTGGTTACGCCATCCGCATGGCCGCCAAAAGAAACGTACCGATCTTTATTCATTTGTTCACCGACGGCGGTGTGGTTGGAGACGCGGCCGGACAGGTCGATCCGAACATGCCGACCAGGACCGTGTGGCGCTCGGATAGCGGAGAGCGGTCAGCGGCCCTAATGTTTGTCTTCAAACCTGGGAAGATCCGCGTGAGCAGTGGACAAAAAGGGGAAAACTCAAATTTCCTTCTTGCCAATAAGACCAGGCAGATCGGCTTCTTCAAGCAAGGTGGGGGAGTGGTGCTGGACGCCAACAGCCTGGCCAACAATTCTCAGAAATTGTGGATGGGAGTGATCCTGAATTACATGGCGACTCAAGTTCACAGTACAGATGACGCAGAAATTGTAAGGATCGTCGGCGAGCAGTTTCGAGTCAAGTTTGGGTCCTTACCAAACGACTGGCAGAAATTCATTCGCTTAAAATCTTTAGTAGCATAGTAGGATATCAAAAGGGACGTTTGTGGCTAAAGTATTAGTTGTCTGTATGTTCATCATACTGTCCGGTTGCATGGAGAAGCCTTCCGAGCTTGTTTTTGAAGAAAAACAAATCGGGAGGACCTCCGGTGGCGCCGGCGGAACTTCCGGCGGTCAAGGACCTGACCGGGAACTCTCCCTCCAGAGTTTTAAAACCACGGTGTATCCGATCGTAAGAAATCAGACCTGTGTGAACTGCCATAGTTCGCAGACCAAGGGCCAGTCACCGGTCTTCGCGGACGCCGATCCGGAAAAGGCATTCGACGCCATCACCCTGACCAAGAGGGTAGATCTGATAAACCCCGAGGCGTCGAGGATTGTCATGAAGATCAGCGGACAGAGTCACAACTGCTGGACCACGGATTGTAGCGCTGACTCGAACACCATGCTCTCGGCCGTAAAAGAATGGGCAAAAATCCTTCCCGTCGTCGATACTGGTGCAGGATTCTTCACTTCGAACCTTCCCGTCCCCGCGGATAGTACAAAAAAAATATCTCAGACCGAGCACGGCACCGTCCTCCTTCAGGCGGAGCAGCCGCTGTATAACAACGAGGTCCTCTTCGGGAGGTTCGTGACGGAACAGCAGAGTAGCGCTCTGGACGGAAAGTACATGATCCTCCCAGCTCCAGAATCGAACCCGGGCACCGTGGCCCTGAGGAAATTAGAATTTCCGGCGACGGCGTTCAATGAGTGTAAGGAGTTTCCGGAACTGACTGAAGCAGAAAGATTAAAGTTCATGCAGCAAAGAGTTCATATTCCATCAGGCATCACTTCCGGTAGCAAAATCGTCAATGACGGTCACAGACCATTTTCTGCGAACCTCGGACTGAAGATCGTAAGACCAGACAAGAGAATCGAATACGCTCGAATGTTGTTCACGAGAGACTTTAGCAATTTAAAACAGGTCCTGCTCTATGACGGAGCGCCGGTGGCGGTTTCTTCTCAAACCCCGGGGATCGTGCTGCCGGATACGTACAGCGGTAAGCCCGTCTTCGCGAACATAAACGTGAACATCCTTCCCCATTTCGCTAAACCGGCAGACGTTTATCTGAGCAATGGATCTTTCGTCCAGAGTGGAACCTTCACCAGAGATGACGGTGCTCCGGAACAGCTCTACAACCTTTTCAAGGAAGGCATCTACACTCCCTCGGCTACCGACATCCACAGGAATCTCCTCGAAAACGGAGCACTTAAACGGAACATCCTATACTTCGAATACCGAAAAACCATTTCTCAGTGGTTTTATAGCAACAACGTCCTGAAATCCAGAAGGGACTACCCGTACGACTACAATAAGATCTACCAGATGAACGTCCGAGACTACTTCCTTCCGAAGGTCAGGGTTACGCTCCAGTGTCCGAACGAGCCGGTGAATCCAAATGAACCGGTGTCCGGAAATAACCCTCTCAAAAACTGTAGCGCGGAACCCAACTACCTAAGGTTCCACGTGGTCAGCGACTCGGGAGTTCCGCTGGTTCAGGACAATGCCCTCCAGTGCATGACTCTCAACTCAAGCCAGAACGAGGTCGTCCCCGCTCCTTCATCAACTCCTTGTGACAATGGATCCGTGGGTTTCTTTCACTACATGGATCTGTTCGCACACTTCGGGATCTTTGAAAACTCATCCTATGGGAAAAAAGATTTATTCGCGATGCAGTCAAACTCGCCGTCTTCCTACCAGGACTTAGAAGAGTTTACCGCTGACGCTGCCAATAACATCACTCTCAATAACCCGAACCCTGGTGACCCCATGAACCAGGACGCAACTCCGGGGGACCTCGACGAACTCGACCCTGACGTCTTCTTCGCGGGCGGCGGAAAGAACGTCAGTTCCGCGGACAACCTTGAGAGCTTCCGAACAACTCTCCATCAGAAACTCCTCACCACCCGCTGCGCCAGCTGCCACGGGAATGGTACTGCCACTGCTCCGCAGTTCGCCACCGGATCGCCGGCCGGTTCTCTGAGTATCCTCGAGAGTAGAAACTTCATCAATTTCTCTTCACCTTCGTCGAGCTTCAGAAACCCTGGGATGATCCATAACTGTATCGAGGGTTCTACGGATCCGAAACTCGCCTGCAGTAACGACGAAGCTCTAAAGAACTCTCTCATCCAGAGTATCACGGCCTGGAAAACTAAAAACGACGCCATCGCGGCCAACCAGGGTCAGGCATCATTTAGAAGTTTATCTGCGAAAGAACGACTCCCCGGTCGCGCGAAGTACAGGGTAAAGATCACCGAAGACGGGAACTATAACTTCTGGGCGAAGATCAAGAAAGTTGCCAAGGGGACAAGATTCTCTTATCGGATCCTCGACCCCAACGGAAACCCGGTGAGGTACTTCGTCGGTGTTAACACCACTCCGGTGCAGAACGGCTGTTACAGCTGGAACCTCACGACTTCCAACGACGCCTGGGAATGGACCAGTCCGGGTCGGGAAGCAGAGGACTCGGCCATCGACCAGAAGGGCTACCTCAGGTTGAACGATCAGAAGCAGCCTCTGCCGCTGGCCAACAAACGGCTCTACTACCCGCTGGGCGTAGGAGACCACATCATCGACATCATCGGAACCTCCGAGGACCTGAAAATCGACGCCCTCGGTCTCAACAAGGTCAAAGACATGACCGTCGAGTCGCGGCTCTCATTCCAACCGGACCGCATCTCGGTGGATGAGAAGAACATCTCGGACTACAAGAGGAAGATCATGCGCTTCGATCTTTCGACGCTCCTGCGGCTCCCGAGCGGGAAGAAGGCTTTCTTCGAGGTCGAGGTAAAGAAGGATTTCAATAACCAGAACTTCATCTTCCGCAATCCTCGCTTTGAGACGATCCCTCGAAGTTTCAACGTTAAGGTCCAGGGGATCAAGGTCTACATCAACAGCAAGCATAACTACCCGGACGCGACCTACAACAACTTCGAAGCCGTCGTCGGTGATAATAAGGTCCTGACCCACGCTCCGTTAGTGGCACTGACAGAAGGCGCGGACGACCTGATCAAGTTCCGGTTTAACCAGCTCTCGGTCACCACCGAAGCTCTGACCTTCTTGTACCCTAAAGGAACTCCGCCGGCGCCCATCACCGACCGGCGCTGTAACGACCTGGAGTTCTTCATCAAGAACGTGAAGCCCATCCTCCGGAACTCCAAGATGATGCTAAACCAGCAGATGACGGATCACTTCGCGAATTTCCCAGGGACCCCCCGGCGCCTGGCCGGGATGCCGGAGGTCTATAACTGTGTGAGCTGTCACACCGTCAATCATCCGTACTTCAAAATGGCGACCTTCACCAACGACGAAGAGTTCTGCAGAGAGGCCATCTCACGGGTCGACTTCCAGAACTTCTACCAGTCGCTGGTGATCCGAGGAATCAACGGCACGGGCAACCATCCGAAGTTCGTCTTCGTGGAAAAATTCATCAACGGCAGCGACGGGAACTTCAAGGTCCACGACGAAGCCGATGACTACCTTGCCGGAAGACAGAAGGTTCTGTTGAGCGAAGGTGGGGTTAGCCTTGCCGCGGCCAGTGTTCCCGGGCCGTGGATGCTCTGGAGCCGAGACGAGCTGGGAATCTCTTCAAGCGATGGCCGCTCCTTTGGACAGTTGTCGGCGGACGAGCAGGGCCGGATCAAGTTGAACGGAACTTTCCGGGCGATCGAACATAAGCGGATCAACATGGATGTGGTGAACTACGTCTGGTACAAGCCGGATCAGCACTCCAATCTGATATTCGACGCAAATGATCCCTCGGTCCCAGACAACTTCCAGTCTGCGCTTGACGTAATTATCCCGAACGGAGGACGGATCGACAACGCTCGAGACGGGGGCCCAAGGGTAATCTACAGTATCAAACCCTTGAGTTCTGACCTGATGTCTGTCTATTTTCCGACTTACCGGATCGGAGCAGGCAGCATTCCACTCAAGGCCAACCTCGAGCCACAGCTGCCGAACGCAGAACCGTCGATTAATTTCAGTAGCATCGACTACATCTCGACGACGCCGCAGCAGAACACCAGATCCGAGATGACCTACGAGTACGAAGTCCTGCGGGACTACTACCGGGAGAAAGTCATCGACTGGATCCGTAGAGAAAATGCCAAAAGAAACGAATAGTGATGTCCCAGGGCTTCCCCTAGAAAAACGAACCGATCGGGAAGCCCAGGGATAATCCAAACATGGTCGCGGACCTGCTCGAGCCCTGCCAGCCGATGAAGTTCACTTCCCAGAAAACCCGTTTCCCGTAGCGCATCCAGATGTTCTGGTAGTCGTATTGGCCGGAGAGGCTGGCGAACATGCCGTAGGAAAAGATGTAGTTGAGTTTTCCAAACGGGTGCCGGTAGATGAACTCGAACCCCTGCGGGAAGATCGTCTCTGAGACCGATGCCTCATTGGAGTTAAAGCGGAACTCCACCCCCTGGACACCGATCAAGGAAGTCAAGAGACAGCGCTGGTCACAGAACTCCGCCAACTCCCACGCGTAGTACGCACCCCAGTTGTGGAAGGTCGATACGTTCCGGGAGTAGGAGTCGAAGAACCGGAAGGAACTCGTTTCATTCAAGGTGAGGTTTCCGTAGAGCATCGCCGTGGGTGCGACCTGGAAGCTGCGGTTCCCGGACCTACCTTTCGTCTCCAGTGTGTAGGGGCCAAGGCCCGCGGCCAGGTGCAGGCGCGAGAGCTGCTCTGGGAGCTTCGCCTTTATGGTGATGACCTCTTCCTTGCCTTCGAAGTTCTGCAGGATGATCTTCGACTCCCCACTCTGGTGAAACGCGATCAGGTAGGGCGGGTCCGACTGATCTTTTAGCCGGTAGGAGGCGGAGGTGAGGAAGACCTCGAGGTAAGGCTTCTCGTCACCGAACTTTCCGGTCCGCTGCACTTTGCAGCCCAGGGAAACGAAATCATTGATGGCACCGTCGATCTCCACGGAGTACGGGGCGCAGGAGTAATCCACCAGCTTCGAATTCGCTCGAGCCCGGGGAAGGATCCGCAGAGTGTTGACGAGCTTCTCAGCTTGGTAGAGGTTAAGGGAGTGAGATTCGAAGAGAGAGATAAACATCCGCGCACTGTAGGACCCGGAGACCGCATCATACTGCGGGATGATTTTCGTCTGTGCATATTCCCATGAGAACTGGTGCCCGGGCGGGGCCTTGAAGTTGACGTCGATGAGGGCCCGCGGAACGAGCAGCACTTGATTGAGCCGGATCCACTGGAGGGAGTCCTTCACCAACGCCGCGTCGAAGTTATGCTTGCCTTCATTTTTTATCTCGAAGCTTTTGAGGTCTACCGGCATGCGGTCTTCGGCGAGCTTCACGTTTCCAAAACTAATCGGATCGATTTTCTGCCGTTGAGCGAGGACACTTGCGGTGCTGAAAAGAAAAAGAATCAAAAAGATGTGCATCAAAAAACTCTCTGGCGGGGTGAGAGATAATCATCACATCTTTTTGATTCTGGTAGTAGTGAAAAAGCTAATTATTTACAGATGGGAAGGGGGTACGGATTCTCGTCGACCCCCATCTGCGTGGCCGTTGCCACCAGACGTTTTCCACCGACGGCCGCCAGGGTGACGAAATAGAGATCTCCCCGGTCACCTTTCACCTGACAGCGGATGCGGTAATGGGGTCCTTTCTCAGTGGCGCAGCTTCCAGAATAAGATTTCACAGTGGCCGCGTCCAAAGGAACGGCGAGGGTGACAGCGGTGCCTTTTTTCCTGTAGACGTTTTTAAAGGTCGCCACGTAGGCAGTGTCGATGATGCCAGGGTTGTAGCAAACCAGGTCGCCGGATGCCTGACAAGTAGCCGAAAATATGACAAAAAACCCAATGATAATTTTAAACATAAAGTTTACTCCTGCTAAAAGACAATTTCATTCACCATTAGTACATCCATCCCGAATGCGAAGGTAATATTTTGAAAAAAGTTCACAGGACCGGGTGGCACGCTGGATGAAACCTCATTCTTTTTCAACGATTAGCCGAGCACCCCGGCTGTGGGTGAGGTATGTCCAGGCCCAAAGGAATAGGACGAAGAGGCGGTTCTTGAAGCCGATAAGGTAGTAGATGTGAACCACCAGCCAGGCCATCCAAGCGACGAATCCATGGAAGTGGATGCCCTTGTACATCCCCACCGCGCGGGATCTTCCGATGGTCGCCATCTGCCCTTTGTCGGTGTAGACGAACACCTCCGGCTCCTTGAGTCCCTGGGTCCGTCGTCGGATGAGCTTCGCCACGAACCTGCCCTGTTGCATGGCCACTGGGGCCAGCCCCGGGAGTGGGGACTTATCAACGCCGGATTGGAAGTGGGCCTGGTCGCCGATGACAAAAAAGTAAGGGTAGTTCGGTACGGATAGGTTACTCTGGACGATGACCCTACCCTGGCGGTCAAGTTCTACGCCCAGAGTTTTATTGAGTGGGTTCGCGGCTACACCCGCGGCCCATAGGATAGTGGACGACTCGATGAAGACGTCGCCGACTTGGATCCCTCGTTCATTGATGTTGGAAACTTTTGAGTCGAGCCGGACCTCTACGCCCAGCTGCTCCAGTTCCCGGACGGCTTCGCGAGATAGCTCCGGGGTCATGCTCGGAAGGATACGCGGGCCTGCTTCGATGAGGATGATCTTGGTGTCGTGAGTATTAATGTGGTCGAAGTCCTTGAGGATGCTGTAGCGGGCGATCTCGCCCAGTGAGCCTGCCAGCTCCACGCCGGTGGGGCCGCCGCCGATCACCACGAAAGTGGTATGGGCCACTTTCTTGGTCGGATCTTCTTCTCGTTCAGCTTTTTCGAAAGCCAGGAAGACCCGCCGGCGGATCTCCGTAGCTTGTGTGAGATTCTTAAGTCCTGGGGCGAAGGGTTCCCACTGAGGCGAATTGAAGTAGGTGTAGGTCGACCCGCAGGCGAGGATCAGGTAGTCGAACCTCACGGTGTTGCTATCCGTTCGCACCCATTTTTCTTCTTTGTTGATCTCCTCGACCCGTCCGAGGAGAATTTCTACCCCCTCGTGGCCAGACAGCAGTGACCGCAGCGGATAGGCGATCTCCGCCGGAGAGAGGGCCGCCATGGCCACCTGATAGAGCAGGGGCTGGAAGAGATGGTAGTTCCGCTTGTCGATGAGAGTGACCTTGATTCCCGCTCGGGACAGGGCCTTCGCGGAGGAGAGTCCACCGAACCCGCCGCCGACGATGACTACGTGAGGTGTTTTCATATCCAGCCTATTCGAAAAGTGAAGGATCCCCGATGCCAATTCGGTGCACCTCTGGGAACCCGGTTGTAAAATCCACGATGGTCGTATGACCAAGGAACTCGTACTCGCCCGGGTCAATGATGAGATCGATCAGGCCCCCGAACTGGTCTTCGATCTGGGCGCTGTAGAGGGGAATCTCCGGATCCGCGTCTTCCAGCATGTCGTGGGAGAGGTGAGTGCTCAGGAGGACCCCGTCGTAGGCAGAGAGAAGGCTCTTACAGAGAGTCTGCGGAGGGAAACGGATTCCGACCTGGTGGTCAACTTTAGAAGCCTTTAGGAGCTTAGTGATGATTTTCTTTGCTTCGAAGATAAAGGTATAGGATCCCGGGATGACTCGCTTGAGTAGAACGAAAGCATGATCATCGATTACCGCGATCTCCATCGCCGTCTTGAAACTCGCACTCAAAACTGTGAGGTGTTTGGTGTTTTCGATGTGCCGGATCTTATAGAGCAGATCCACCCCGCGTTTCAGAAAGGGATCCGCAACCACCACCCAGTTGGTTTCTGTAGGAAAGCACACCAGGCCGCCATTCTTTAGAATAGAGGTGGCCCTTTGTAGGACCCGTTCATCTAGGCTATGTTCCATCACATAAGCAATCATAGGGGCCAATAGTATAGCGGTCTAAGCGGATTGGGAAAAAAAAAGCCTCCGTTGCGGGAGGCTTGAGGTTGAGGATTGTTGTACCTTACGAACCGCTGACACTCATCACCTGTCCCAGGGACTTGGAACGGCGTTCGAAGAAGTTCTGGGATTCTTCCCTTTCAGATTCTTCTTTACAGAGGATACACATTTCAGAGGTTGGTCTGGCGATGAGTCTTGAGAAAGTAATTGGATCACCGCATTCATCACACATGCCGTACTGGTCAGATTCTATTTTGCTTAAGGTCTTGGTAATTTTTTTGAAGTAGAGGTTTTCTCTGTTTGAAAATCTCATGTCCGCTGCGAGGAGTATGCTGTCGTTAGCCGAATCCACTTCATCTTTCGCACCGGTCAGAGAAGTGTTTTCATACTCGTGTTTTTTGAGCTGGAAGTTATTCTTGATTCGCTCTGCTTCACCTAAGAGCTTGTCTTTAAGCAATTCAATTTGCTTATCGGACAAATGACTGTTTAGTCTGATTGCCATCCTTAGTCCTCCTTGTACAAGGTCGTGTTTCAGTAGGATAAATTAAATGGCGAAATGATTTAATTGCCAAGGTCTATTGATAGCTAAATTATTGGATTATCTAACATTTGCTTGCATAGTTGCTAGGGAGTGTAAGGTTCTGGTACTTGTAGCCCACACTCATAGGATGACTCATGCAGCACTCTAAAGAATCCTTTTTTAATGACGTTTTTTTGACACTCAAAAATTATATCCTCCAGAGTGTGAATTCTGAGCTTCTGGTGAAAGTTAAAAAACCCACTGAGCTTGGAGAGGAAATTCCGCAACTCCAAAAGCATGGAGTGAGTGATGCGCAGCTTGTGCAGGAACTCACAGAGATCCTCGATCAGAGCGTAAACACCACCCATCCCTTATTTCTGAACCAATTATTCGGAGGACTGGACCCGGCGGCCTGGGCCGGTGAGATCACCAGTACTCTGCTCAACCCGACCATGGCGACCTATGAGATCGCGCCGGCCCTGACCATCATCGAGAAGAGACTGGTGGCAGAGCTGCTCAAGATCATCAACATCCCCGAGGGTGAAGGCATCATGGTGACCGGTGGGAGCAACTCGAATCTTCTGGCCATGTTGTGTGCACGGACACATTTTAATCCCAGCATCCGCCAGAGTGGTTTCGCTCATAATCGGTGCCGCGTCTACGTATCTGCCGAAGCTCATTATTCGTTTGATAAGGCCGCCAACATCACTGGCATCGGCACCCAGAACCTGATCCTGGTTCCTTGTAACCAGCGTGGTGAGATGATACCGGAGGAACTCGAGAAGATCATCACCGCGGACCTGCGGGATGGGTTTACCCCCATCATGGTCGGGGCAACCATCGGGACAACGGTCCTCGGGGCCTTCGACCCGCTGGAAGCGATCACAGTTATCTGTAAAGCCCATAAGATCTGGCTCCATGTGGATGCAGCCTGGGGCGGCGGGGCCTTGTTTTCCACTGACCACAAGAGCAAGACCAAAGGGATCGCAGCCGCAGATTCTGTGACTTTCGATGCTCACAAAACACTCGGCACCTCGCTGATAGCTTCATTCTTTTTGACCAGCCACGCGGGGATCTTGAAGAACGCTAACAGAGGCGGCGGTTCGGAATACCTGTTCCATGAGTACGATAACTCGGAATGGGACACGGGGACCTATTCGCTTCAGTGCGGCCGCAGAGCTGACGCTTTGAAGCTCTGGTTTCTCTGGCGGTCTCACGGGACTGATGGGATCATCAAACGGACTGACCATCTCTTTGAACTGGCGTCGTTTGCGACGGAAGAGATCTCCCGTAACCCGAAGTTCAGGCTGATCCACTCCAATTACCTAAATGTCTGTTTTCAAGTGGTTCCACAGCGTGGCGATGAAAACGTTAATGCATTTACCTTAAGGGTCCGGAACACTCTGGTGAGTGGCGGGAAGGCCCTGGTGAACTACGCCCAGCGTTCGGACGGAACCATCTTCTTCCGTTTGGTTTTCCCTAACCATCAGACGCAGAAGGCCCACGTGAGCAAGCTCCTGCGGCTGATCGAAGAAACTGCAGGACTCATTGAGACGGTCGAACTATAATAGCGAAACTTAAACCAGGCGGAACCATGCCAGAACCCTTACACCCGTACATCGTCCATCTGCCGGTGGCCCTTAGTTACCTCATCCCCATTCTCATCATCGTCTTCGCGCAGATGATAAAAAAAAATAAAATGGCCCCTGCGGCGTGGTTGGTCATCATCGGGATCCAGCTGGTCATCACGGTCACTGGGTACGTCGCACTCGAAACCGGAGAGACCGAAGAGCTCGCGGTGGATAAGCTAGTCTCGAAGAAGCTCATCCATGAACACGAAGAGGCCAGCGAAATCTTCGTAGGATCGACTGTGCTGGCGCTGGTGGTGTCGATTGCGGCGTTCTTTATCCGGAAAGAATTTCAATTTTATATAAAACTCGCGGTTGGAGTGATAAGCCTTGGATCCGTTTTCCTTGCATACTCCACCGGGAAGCTTGGTGTAGAACTCGTCTACAAACACGGAGCCGCAGCGGCGTACGCTGAAGCCCAGAGTGAACCGGTTCAGGGGTTACTCCCGACACCGGGACTAAACACTTCGGAGTCACCGATGCCGGTGGACGAGAGCGATAGCCTGAAAGCGGATGAGAATGACTACGGCAGCAGCACCGACGAGTTCGCTGAGCCGGAAGACGAAGGTTCGAAACAAGAAGATTAATCAGGGAGATAATAATGAAACTCGTTTTACTTATGCTGGGTGTGGTCTGGGCCGGAGCCTCCTTCGCTAGTGCCGCGTCCCCCGCCTACTGCGACGGCACCGACCTGTATTCTAATCAAGGGACGGTCGTTTATAAATTCCGCTACACCGATGAGTGCGAGGACGCGCTCCAAGACGCCAGAGCTAATAGGGGTAGGTTTTGCTACATCAGCACTCTGGTGAGAGAAGACGGAGAAGAGGTTTTTCAGTTCTCCTCGAGCCAGGGGTGCTGGGACGCTCTGAAGCGGTTAACTTACAGCTGGACCGGCCTATTCTGCGGTGACAATAGTAAGATCTACCAGGTGGCAAGTGCCCTGGAGATCGCCCACATGTCCTGGGAGATGGATTGCAAGAACGCCCTCAACGATGCAAATATCTACAACGGTCTGTTTTGTAATAAGTCCCAGATGTATACCCATCTCGGGGTGAAGCTCAAAGACTACACCTTCGAGTCCGCCTGCAAGAGCGCACTCCTACAGGTCAGCCGCGGTTCGAACTGATCACAAACGTCGTCGGAAGTAGGGCCGTCCGGTCTTACTTCCGGAAGATGAAGTACACAGCTCCCACCATACATACCGAAGCGTAGATAAAATTCCGATTGAGTTGCTCCTTCATGAAAAACACCGCGAACGCAGAGAAGACCACCATGGTGATGACCTCTTGGATGATCTTGAGCTGAGGGAGAGTGAAGTACCCAAGTCCGATCCGGTTGGCCGGCACCTGGAAACAATACTCGAAGAAGGCCACTCCCCAGCTGACCAAGACGGCGATCCAGATCGGCTTGTGCGAGAGTGTTTTAAGGTGTCCGTACCAAGCGTAGGTCATGAACAGGTTCGAGAGGATCAACAAAAGTACTGTCCGGAGCACGAGTTACTTCAGTAGGTCGGTGACGGTTTGATCGAACTCCACCTTCCACTTCTCGAAGAACTCACCGGTGCTCGGACCAGTGAACCCGGCGTGCACCTTAACCACTTCGTGTTTTTTATTCAGGAAAACCGTCGTAGGAAAGGAGATGAAGTTCTTCAGTCCGGTGATCTTATCCTTAGGCTTATCCTCCGCGGTGTGGCCCGCGACTAGCAATGGGTAGGGGATCTTCTTTTTCTTGGAGACCTTGTGGAGCTGCTTCTTCGCCTCCGCTGGGTCGACACTTCTCTCGAAGGCGAGGGCCACGACTTCGATCCCACGCTTCTTGTTCTTGTTGTACCAGGGGATGAGGAAGTTCATCTCGTCCATACAGTTGGGGCACCAGGAGCCGAAGAATTGGACGATGACGGGCTTGTTCTTGAACTTCTTATCATTGAGTGAAACTTGCTTTCCGGCCAGGTCCGGGAAACTAAACTCGAGCGAGGAGAGTTCGGTCTGCTTGTAGGCGTCCGGAAGAGTTGCGTTGGCGTTGGCCGAGCCTTCGACCTTGGTGGACGAGTTGGAGAGGATCGATGCCTTGAGCTGCTTATCTTTGACTTCCCCCCTGAAGAGGTAGTTGTAGACACCGTCGAAGCTGGCGGCTTCAAAGGTAGCTCCGGAGACGAAGCCTTCGAAGTAGCGGTGGTCTCCAGTAGGTGTGATGATCGATCCAGTGAGTTTCTCAGCTTTCTGTTCGAACAAGATGACCCCGGGACTGGAATTGCCTTCATCGTCGACGATGGTGACTTGCCACTTTCCATTGAGGTCGATGGTTGGCGCAACTTTCTCCTGAGGAAACCTGACATTTTGACCATGGGACGCCTGCACCGGATAGGAGACTTTTGGATTTTTATTGTGTCGGATCAAGTACCCCCGCAGAAGGACCTCTGAAATCTTCTTGAGTTCCAAAGTCATTTCGTAGGTCTGGAGGGGGATAGAGATGGTTTCCTTCGTCTCCGTGATGTCCGTCAGCGGAATGGTCTCTTTGCCGTTTTGAAGTTCTCCGGTCAGTTTATTGTTTTTATAGTTTAGGTTGATGATGAATGGAATGAGTGCGTGAGTTGTTTTGACCTCAAACCTCCACGGTCCGGTGTTTAATGTCTGTGACTCAGCCGGAAAACACACCAAAAACAGTAACAGACTACAAATCATCCAATTTATTTTCATCATAAGCTTTAACCCCTTCAAGTGATTTGGTAACATCTTGGTCCAAACATGGGAATTTGTCACCTTAGATGGAGGGACGATGAAGCAGTTCATCATTGGCCAACGCTGGATATCGGAATCTGAACCTGAATTAGGCTTAGGTGTCATTACGGAAGTCGAATCGAAAATCGTGAATTGCTTTTTTCCTGCTACCAAAGTTGACAGGCGTTATGGGCTGCAATCTGCTCCGCTTCGGAGGATAAAGTTTGCCCTGGGTGATGAGGTCAAAGGGCAGGCCGGAGAGGTTTTCATCGTTACTGAGGTCTCCGAGGATCAGGGGATCATCACCTATCTCGGGAATGGAAAAACGTTGTGCGAGACAGGACTCGCGGACACGCTGTCATTTTCCAAACCGGAAGAGCGGCTGTTCGCCGGGAACATGGATTCGAACGAACTCTTCAAGCTCCGCTATGATGTCTTGCTCAATCAAAGAAAACTTTTCATCTCACCGATCAAGGGGTTCACCGGGCCTCGCCTCAGCTTGATTCCACATCAGATGTACGTGGCCAGTGAAGTTTCTAAAAGAAGCCGTCCGCGGGTGCTGCTGGCAGATGAAGTTGGCTTGGGAAAAACCATCGAAGCTGGCCTCATCCTTCACCACCTGATATTGAGTGGCCGGGTCGAGCGCTGCCTTATCCTCGTGCCCGATTCGTTGGTGTACCAGTGGTTCGTGGAGATGCTCCGGAAGTTTCAGCTGACTTTTACTACCATAAACCATGATTCCAAACTCGAGAAGGGAGACAGGCCCTTCGAGGATGGCCAGTTATTCGTGGCTTCCTTAAAGTACCTAATGAAGGAAGACTGGCTCATAGAGCAAGTGATGGAATCGAAGTGGGACCTGCTGATCGTGGACGAAGCCCATCAGCTGCGCTGGGCCCCGGATAATTCCTCGATGGAGTACGATTTCGTCGCTAGCTTATCCAAGGACACACCTGGAGTTCTCCTGCTTTCCGGAACACCGGAGATCTTAGGGCTCGCGGGACACTACGCAAGGCTGCACCTGCTGGATCCCAACCGATTCCATGACTTTAATGTTTTCGTAGAAGAAACCACTGGCTACAAACCCATCACAGACTTGGCCAATAAGCTCATCACCGGAAAACCCCTCGACTCTTCTGAGAAAAAACTGCTGAAGGCCAAGGTCGGTCTGGTGGACTCAGAGGACATCGATAAAGACAAGGCACTGCAGATGCTGGTGGACCGGCACGGCACGGGTAGGATCTATTACCGCAACACCCGCAAGACCATGGCGACCTACTCAGAATTTTTTCCTAAGCGGGTGTTCCAGTCCTATCCCCTGACGCCGAAGAAAAGCAAAACCGCCGAGAAGGAGCTCTTCGAGCTCAAGTCCGGTTGGCTGGCGGAGTTCACCGAGCAGAACAAAGCCGATAAAATCCTCTTGATCTGCCACGATAAAGAGATGGTCATCGAGCTCGAGAAGGTTCTCAAAGAGAAGACCACGGCAAAGGTCGCCTTCTTCCATTCAGGAATGAATCTCATGAACCGCGACCGGCAAGCCGCGTACTTCGCAGAGCCGGAAGGTGCCCATATACTCCTGAGCACTGAGATCGGTTCCGAGGGGAGGAACTTCGAGTTTGCCAGGCACCTGGTGCTGTTTGACCTGCCGAAGCTGCCGGACCTTTTAGAACAGAGGATCGGAAGGCTTGACCGGATCGGGCAGAAAAATGATATCCAGATCCACGTTCCCTTCATAGAAAAATCCAGCGAAGAGTTGCTGATGCGTTGGTACCACGAAGGGTTCAACGCCTTCCAGTCTTCTCCCCGGGGCGGCACTGAACTTTTTGCGACTGTGAGAGGAGAGCTTGCGGAACTGATCGCAGTGGCCGACGGTGGGAAGTTCCCGGAAGCGCAGTTTCAGGAGTTCCTCAAGACGACCCAGGGCCTGCACCAGGAGATCGAGAAGAAACTCGAAGAGGGCCAGGACCAGTTGGTGGAGATCAATTCATTCAATCACAAGAAAGCGATGGACTTCGTCAAAGAGCTCAAGACGGTGGACGACTCCAATGACCTGAGAGATTTCATGCTCGGATTATGGGGTGTCCTGGGGGTAGAAACCGAGGACATGAACGATCCCTACACCTTCTACATCAAGGCCGGCGATAACATGTACCTGCCGCATTTTCCGGGACTCATCCCGGAAGGCATGACGGTCACTTTCAAGCGCGAGGTCGCCCTCTCCAGAGAGGACATGACCTTCCTGACCTGGGACCATCCGATGGTGGTGGGGATCATGGAGTTCATCTCCTCGAAGGAGATGGGCAACGTCACCATGACCAGCTGGAAGACGCCCACCAAGGAGCCCTTCTTGTTCGAAGGGTACTTCCTACTGAGCTGCGTGGCCGATAAGAAACTGCAGATCCAGAAATGGTTCCCTCCGACCCCGCTGCGGGTGCTGCTGAATTCTCAGCTGCAGGACCAGACGCAGAAGCTTCCCAAGAAGTTCATCGACGAGAGCGTGGCATCGCTTGACCATGAGAAGCGTGCTCAGATCAAAGAGCTTCCGCGGGACTTCATCAAAGAGTGTATAAAAAAAGGCAAGGAGCTGTGTATGGCCCGGGCCAAGCAGTACAAAGATAAGTTCAAGGAAGACATGCTCAAGTTCTTCAACGGTGAGATCGACCGGCTAGTGGCCCTGCGGAAGGTGAACCCGACCGTGTCCGAGACGGAGATCCTGATGCTTAAGTTTAACCGCGATAACATCCTCAAGGCCATGGACCGAGCCGAGCTGTCCATGGATTCGATCCGCATAGTTGTGAGTTAAGGAGAAATATGAATTTAATCGAACTGGAAGATTCCACCATTTTCGAAGTCATCGAGCGGGAGCCGCTGGTCTTCATCGACTTCTACGCGTCCTGGTGCGGGGCCTGTAGAATCGCGGCACCCATGTTCGCCCGGGTCGCCGGAGAGGAGGGTGTAAAGCTCTTTAAGATCGATGTGGAGAAGAATCCGAAGATCAAGGAAATGGTAGAGCTTCCGGGACTTCCGTCCATCGGGTGTTTTAAAAACGGAGAGCCCTTAGACCTGGCCAATGTCACTAAAGAAGACGCCTTCCGGGACTTCATAAAAAAAATGAAAGGTGAATGATGGATGTTAAATCAGTCAAAGAGTTGGCACAGAAATACACGGTGGAGGAGCTCTCAAAGTTTGCCGATGACTTCGAGGCTTCCGGCTCGGCTCCTGTGAAAACCCAGGAAGATGCTGGGGACCAGATGAGCGATTATCTCCAGGCCGCGGAGCTGAGGGCCTACCTGGACAAGGGCATGACCCTGCCGGATGCCCTGCGGGAGTTTTCGAAACGAATCAGGGGAGTACTCACCTAATGGAAATCAAAATCAGACCGGGCCTTCTCTTTGACATCAGCACCATTGCGAACTTTCAGGTCAAGATGGCGTGGGAAACGGAGAATTTTAAGCTCGATATACCGGTGGTTGAAGCGGGAGTTGCGGCGGTCTTCGATGATCCGTCCAAAGGGAAATACTGGCTGGCCGAAGTTGATGGGCGGGTCGCCGGGTGCTTGCTCACGGTTCCAGAATGGAGTGACTGGAGGAACGGGACCGTGCTGTGGATCCATTCTGTGTACGTGGTTCCGGAATCCCGCAAGAATGGAGTCTACAAAGCTCTGTACCAACATTTGAAAGATATGGTTGAGGCGTCCACGGACCTGAGGGGACTCAGGCTCTACGTCGACAAGACGAATGCAGCAGCTCAGGATGTTTATGAAAGTCTAGGAATGTCGGGTGAGCATTATCATTTATTCGAATGGATGAAGAGTGTAAAAACCTAGCTGAGGGCGGAACGGTGAAGTGGGTGACGTGCCTTGTGAGGATTTCGGAAATGGTTAGTTTCCTGGTCCTGGGAAAAGTTTGAACTTTTGTGGAGTTCGTCACCCTCAGCTCAACATACATAAAGCACATTCCGTGCCAATTCTAAGTACTTATAATCCTGTCTAATCCACTCAGCCAATGATGCCAATTTGTCTTCTAGTTTCAATTCGACACTGGTGGGCAAGGGACATTTTGGCAAAAAAAAAGCTCAACCGAAGTTGAGCTATTTTTTATTTTTGTTAACCGTGCAGGGGAAGGAACAGTGAAATTTTTTGGAGGGAATTTGGGAGAAAAAGAGAAGTGGTTAGCTTAACTTTTTCTGGGATTTTTTATGAACTTTTTTTGAGTTCTTTCCCCCTGCTTGATCTTATATAAAGCAACCTACATGCCAATTCTTATAATTGTGGTAACCATCTAAAATGATATAAAAGCGTCTGTGTCAAAATAAAATATGTAGAAGTAAATTTGCCCCACTAATGAAAACTATAGGGGGCATATATGACAGAGAAATTGACGCGAAGTCTTAAGTTGCTAGAAAAGCGTCAATAAAAATATAAAACACTGTAAGGAATAGTAAGAACCGCAGCGCTAGGCGTAGGGCTTTATTAGGGATTAACGGGACAATTTTGCTCGTTTGTTGTGGAAAAATTGGAACAGGAGATGAGGGGAAGCTCGAAAGATATGAGTATGGCCTTATAAAACTTTGTTTGAAACTTGCTCCGGGGATAAAATGTTGCATGTCGTTTTGGGCAAAGTCATTGAGCTAGGTTTGGTGCTATATGTCAAGGTGCTTGGGAGGTTTAACGAGGTGGTTTGAAATAAGTTCTTTGACTCTCGGGGCCCGACCCCTTATTTTCAGACAGCTACTTCCAGGTTTTTTACTAAATTATTATAAACTTCTGGTGATTGATAGTTCAAAGATCCATGAGGTCTTATTGCGTTATAATAAATCCTCCATTTCTCTACTTTTTCCCTAAG
>DATLXA010000039.1:0-123226 GCA_035576105.1 Bacteriovoracaceae bacterium | reverse complement strand
GGTGAGGAAATACCCAGTAACATCTCGAACCTGGAAGTCAAGCTCACTTGCGGCGAAGGTAGTGCCAGGGGAACTTGGTGTCAGAATAGCAAGATGCACCCTCTATTTTAAAAAGCCCCGAATAAAATCGGGGCTTTTTTTATTTGAGGACAATTGTTTTTACCTTCCCAAAAAATTCGTGTGTTAAATCGGCTAATATTTTTGCTAATTCCTTATTCGTTACTAAGAGTAGGGTTCTATTTCTGGCATCTTAACATCTATAAAAAATTTCCACAGGAAGAAATCTTTCAGAGTCTTCTTTTGGGTATTCGCTTTGATATTGCCGCTATTTTTCTACTAAACCTGCCTATAATTCTTCTTTCTTCAATCCTTACAACAAATTCAAAATTTCTTAGGTTCGAAAGGTTCTTATTCATTGTTATCAATACGGCCGGGTTCATAGCTGCACTTGATGATTATGAAATGTTTTCGTTTGTCGGGAAACGACTTAGCTTAGACTTCTTTGTCATCACAGATGATATTCTCGCTCAGCTACCTCAAATAGCTATCTATTACTGGTACCTTCCACTAACAGCTATCGTGTTTGGGGTAGGGTTTTATTTTTTTGATAAGACTTTGTTCAAAATACAAAGCGAAAAGTATCGGCCATTAAAACATTCGATTATAAGCATCGGAGTCTTCGCTTTGAGTTTTATTGGCATCCGAGGTGGGATCCAACACAAGTCAATTGATGTTCAAACAGCATTTTCCCAGGGGAAAAACGAACTTGGACATTTGGTTTTAAATACTCCCTATCATTTCATCAGAACCCTTAAAAATGAACCCATCAAGAGAAGATCATTCTTCAAAAATGATGATGAAGCGAAGAATATCATCTTGAACAATAGGGACCTCCGAGATGGTATCAAAGGGGTAAAGAATGCCAACGTGGTGTTCATCATACTAGAAGGGGTCTCCCTAGAGTATATGGAGCAGGGTTATACTCCTTTTTTGAAAGAACTTAGTAACCGGTCTTTATTTTTTGAGAGACACTTGGCGAATGGAAGAAGATCAATCGAGGCGCTTCCATCTTTGCTTTGTGGATTGCCTTCGTTACTGATCGAACCGATAAGTAAATCTAGCTTCCAAAGTAACAAGTATAGCTGCTTTCCACAGATCCTAAAGGGTCACGGTTATTCAAATTATTTTTTCCACGGAGGATCCAGAGGTACTATGGGATTTGAGGCTTATACCCTCGCTCACGGCTATGATGAGTATTTTGCAAGAGATAATTACCCCGGAGGAGGCGACTACGATGGGACCTGGGGAATATTCGACGGGCCATACCTTCGATATTTTGAAGAAGAGATTAACAAGATGAAGGAGCCGTTCCTTGCCACTGTGTTCACGCTAACTTCCCACCAGCCTTACACCATCCCGACAGAATTCAAGAATAGATTTAGGAAAGGCACTCTGGAGATCCACGAAAGCATCGGTTACGTTGATGACGCTCTTAAAAATTTTTTTCAAAAAGCTCAAACTGAGAAGTGGTATGAAAATACACTTTTCGTGATTACTTCTGACCATACTCAAAAGCTGGATACGAAAAAATTTGAGAACGTAATTGGTCGATACAGAGTACCGCTGATAATACACTCTCCCGGAATGAAGTTAGAGGGTAAACCTCAAAAAATCACACAACATGCGGATATTCCAAAAAGCATTTTGGATTTTCTAGAAATTGAAAACGATTCTTTGCCGGCAACAAGTGTCAGCATATTTTCTAAGGATGATGGTGTTGCAATCAATTTTATAGATGGTGCTATGTATATGATTGTTCAAAAAGATAAATTAGTGATGATGGACAAGAGTTCAAGACAAACGCGTTATAACTATGAGTGGGAAAGTGGGAATCTTGAAAACATGGGAGTAAGCAAAGATGTGCTTTTAAAGGCCTATGTTCAGTACTTCTTGAATGGCCTCATTAAGAATGATTTATCTCTTTATCGCTAAGCCCAAAACATTGTCACAACTCACGCCTTCACGTTAGACTAAATCGTTATTTTCATTCACAAAAATGGCGGTTTTCATGCAACCTCTGGCTTCTCATGTAGATACCGGATCAAAGGATTTTCAAAGCAATAGTGAGTTCCACCGTGGACTAGCTAGTGAACTTAAAAAAAAGATTGAGAAGGTCCGGTTAGGCGGTGGAGAGGACGCAGTTAAAAAACACAAAGCTCGAAAAAAATTACCTCCTCGAGACAGGATTGAAAAAATTCTAGATCAGGGGTCTCCGTTTCTAGAACTTTCCACACTAGCGGCGGAAGGTGTTTATGATGAGGACGTTCCGAGTGCTGGAATGGTGACCGGAATTGGCCTCGTTCATGGTGTGGAATGCTTATTCGTGGCCAACGATGCAACAGTTAAAGGTGGAACCTATTTTCCTTTGACGGTGAAGAAACATCTCCGGGCACAGGAAATAGCCATCGAAAATAAACTGCCCTGCATTTACCTTGTAGACTCGGGTGGAGCGTTCCTGCCGAAGCAGGATGAAGTGTTCCCAGATAAAGAGCACTTCGGAAGGATCTTCTTCAACCAGGCCACGATGTCATCTCTCGGTATCCCCCAGATCGCCGTAGTCTGCGGTTCATGCACGGCCGGCGGAGCTTATGTTCCAGCGATGAGCGATGAAACCATCATCGTGAAAGGGAATGGGACAATATTTTTAGGGGGGCCGCCACTAGTGAAGGCCGCGACAGGAGAGGTGGTGACGGCAGAGGAGTTAGGCGGGGCGGAAGTTCATACCTCTAAGTCTGGAGTGGCAGATCATTTTGCTGAGACAGAGGAAGAAGGGCTGGAGCTCGCGAGGAATGTGGTCGCAACTTTGAATTATAGATCGAAGCATCCTGGGAAGTTTATTAAGAATGAGATAAAACAGCCAGCATACAAGATGGAGGAAATCTACGGGATCATTCCTCAGGATACGAGAAAACCTTTTGACGTCAGAGAGATCATTGCAAGACTGGTTGATGGGTCTGAATTCCAGGAATTCAAAGAAAGGTACGGATCTACTCTTGTCTGTGGCTTCGCAAAGATACACGGATACCTAGTGGGGATCGTGGCGAATAATGGAATACTTTTTTCTGAGTCCTCCCTAAAAGGTGCGCACTTCGTAGAGCTGTGTGGTCAGAGGAAAGTACCGTTGATCTTCCTGCAGAACATAACAGGCTTCATGGTTGGAAAGCAGTACGAAAACGAAGGCATCGCTAAAAACGGAGCGAAGTTCGTGACAGCAGTTTCCACCGTCAGAGTTCCGAAGTTCACCATCATGATCGGTGGTTCTTTTGGGGCCGGCAACTACGGCATGTGTGGGAGAGCTTTCAGCCCGAGGTTCTTATTCATGTGGCCAAATTCCCGGATCTCCGTGATGGGTGGAGAACAGGCGGCGAATGTGCTCGCGACTGTAAAACAAGATGGCTTGAGGTTGACGGGGAAAAAAGAACTGAGTGATAAAGAACTGGATGAGTTCAAAAAACCTATCCTAGAAAAGTATGAAAGAGAGGGGTCTCCCTACTACTCTTCCTCGCGACTCTGGGATGACGGAGTGATAGATCCTGCGCAGACCAGAGACATCCTTGGCCTGTGCTTAAGTGTGACCCATAATGAAGAATTTCCCGACCCTCGTTGGGGAATTTTTAGGATGTAAAAATGAGCTCAATTGAAGTTATAAAAAAGGATAATGGTGTGACTGAAGTCTGGTTAAACAGACCGGAACTGCATAACGCCTTTGATGCGGAAATGATCGAAGAGGTGATCTCAATCTTCTCATCCTTCACTGATGAACGTCTCATCATCCTCTCTGGCAGGGGGGCAAGCTTCTGCTCCGGCGCCGATCTCAACTGGATGAGGGCCATGAAGTCCTACTCAAAAGAAGAAAATTTTAAGGACTCCAAGAGACTGGCCAGGATGTTCTCGACCATCAATGAGTGTAACGTGCCGGTTGTCGGTAGGATTAACGGGCATGCTCTCGGTGGGGGCGTCGGTCTCGTGAGCGTTTGTGATTACGTCGTAGCGGTGGAGGAAGCCGTGCTGGGATTCACAGAGGTAAAGCTTGGATTGATCCCCGCAGTGATTTCTCCGTATTGCATTGCTAAGCTCGGCGAGTCGAATGCCCGGGCGTACATGTTATCTGGCGAAAGGTTTAGAGCTCAGGAGGCGAAGGACCTAGGACTTGTCCATGAAGTCGTAAGGGCTTCGGAGCTAGATGCGCGGGTTGAGGAGATTAAGAAAAAATTCTTATCGGCTGGCCCTGAAGCCTCCAGGGAAGCAAAGAAACTCATCAGAGGCGTTATGAAGAATCTACAAGGCGCAGAGGACTTTACCTGTCAGATGATTTCCGAGAGACGGGTTAGCAAGGAAGGACAGGAAGGCATGAGGGCAATCCTTGAGAAAGATAAACCAGCCTGGACTAAATCATGAAAATACGAAAAATTCTCGTCGCGAACCGAGGTGAGATCGCACTGCGGGTACTGAAGACTGCTAGGGAAATGGGGATCAAGATCGTCACGGTCTATGCTGATGATGATAAGAACCTTCCCCATGCGCTTTCCTCCGATGAGGCCTATTCGCTTGGAAGCGGCACGCTCGCGGAAACTTATCTCAATAAGAAAAAAATTTTAGAACTAACTAAGAAGAGTGGCGCAGACGCCATTCATCCGGGCTACGGCTTCCTTTCTGAGAATGCGGAGTTCGCACGGATGGTGGAAAGCGAAGGGATAGTTTTCATCGGGCCCACGCCTGACTCGATCATTCTCATGGGTGATAAGATAGGGTCAAAGCAGGCCCTTGAGAAAATAAAAATACCTATGATTCCTGGGTATCATGGGGAAGATCAAACAGAGGCTAACCTCGCGGCGCAGGCCCGGTCCATCGGGTTTCCAGTTCTGATCAAGGCATCCGCCGGTGGCGGTGGCAAGGGGATGCGGATAGTGAATTCCGAAGCTGAACTCCTGGAGTCGATCCAGGGGGCAAAGTCGGAAGCGTTGAAGGCCTTCTCAAATGATAAGGTCTTGATCGAGAAGTATGTGATGAACCCTCGGCACATCGAAGTTCAACTCATGTCGGACACTCATGGCAATCATCTGCACTTCTTCGAACGAGAGTGCTCGATCCAACGGAGATACCAGAAGGTCATCGAAGAGACCCCGGCACCGGACCTGGGCCAAGAGCTTCGTTTACGGATCTGTGAAACAGCTATCCAGATTTCTTCCGGGATTAATTACAGGGGTGCTGGAACGGTTGAGTTCATCCTGGCCCCTGATTGGAACTACTATTTTCTAGAAATGAACACCAGGCTCCAGGTTGAACATCCGGTGACAGAGATGGTAACAGACCATGACCTGGTTAAGTTTCAGATCATGGTTGCTCAAGGGGATAAACTCCCCCTTGCTCAGGAGCACATCAAACAAAAGGGACATGCCATTGAGTGCCGGATCTACGCTGAGGATCCGGATAATAATTTTATGCCGACAATCGGGACTATTGAGCGGATTGGAACGCCATCACTCAGAGATGTTCGATTGGACTGCGGATTCCTAGATGGTACGGACGTGGGGGTTAATTATGATCCGATGCTCGCTAAACTCGTGGTCTGGGGAGAAGACAGGGCCACGGCCATTTCGAAAACAATCCTCAGCATTGATGAGGTACTCTTCCTTGGAGTGAAGACCAACCGGGACTATCTCAAGAGGATTCTGGTGCACCCGGCGTTCGTAAGTGGAAAAGTGCACACGCATTTCATACCAGATAATAAAGACTCCCTGAGACCAACGGTCTTTAAGGAAAACGAGGTTGCCGCCTTCATCGCGGCACTGAGCTTTAACGATAAGAAGAAAGCCTCCACCGGAACGAGTGCGCAGCTCAAAAGGACTCCTTGGATGGAACTCGCGGGATTTAGGAATTAGTATGGATAAAACATTTCTCATAAACGGCGTGGAAACAAAAGTGTTTGATTATAAGCTCGACGGGACCCTCGTGAGCTTTTCCATCGGGGTGAAAACCTATACCTATACTCTGGTTAGCAGAGACTCCGGTGTGATGATCATCGACGGTGAGGACAGGATTCGCGCGGCCGTGGGTAAGCCTAACGGTGATGGGGAAAGCATAGTTATGGCAAACGGGAGAGAAGCCCTCATTTCTGCTGCCGGTGCACGAAAGACTAAGAAGGCTTCCGCCCACGCGGGAGGTTTAGTCTCTCCCATGCCTGGAAAGATCTTCAAGATTCTTAAAGTCGCTGGGAGTGAAGTGAAGAAGGGAGATCCGATTCTGATCCTGGAGGCGATGAAAATGGAGCATTCGATCCGGTCGGATAAAGACGGAAAGGTTAAAGAAATTTTTTATAAGGTCGGAGACCTTGTGCAGGGAGGAGTGGCACTTGCAGAGGTCAGCTCAACATGATTAAACTCATCGAAGTGGGGCCACGGGATGGTCTCCAGAATGAAAAAGAGATTATTTCCACTGACGATAAGTTTAGGTTCATTTCGTTGCTAAACGAATCGGGGTTAAAAGTCATCGAGGTCACGAGTTTCGTGAAGGCTCCGGCCATCCCGCAGATGACTGACGCAACAGAGCTGTATGAAAGAGTAAACCGGGAGTTAGGGGGGAGAGGCACTCGCTTCCCGTGTCTGGTGCCGAACTTAAAGGGATTCCAATCTGCGAAGCAGGTTGGCGTAAAAGAGATCGCTCTTTTCAGCGCCACCTCCGATGCCTTCACCAAGAAGAATATCAATGCTTCGGTGGATGAGAGCTTCGCGCGGATGGGGGAGGTTGCATCAGAAGCAAAGAAAGATGGCGTCCGGATGAGAGGCTACGTGTCCACGGCATTCGGCTGCCCCTACCAGGGGAAAATGGACTTGAAGAGTCTGCTGAACGTAATCAGAAGATTCATGGAACTCGGCGTAGACGAAGTCTCGATCGGTGACACCATTGGTGTCGCGACTCCGAAGCAAGTCCGAGAATCGCTAAAAGAAATGAAGCGCGAGTTTCCTGTGGAGAAAGTGGGCATGCACTTCCATGACACCCGCGGGATGGCGGTGACCAATATCCTCGTTTCACTGGAAGAAGGAGTGACGACGTTTGATTCATCCGCCGGCGGCCTCGGGGGCTGTCCGTATGCGAAGGGCGCCACTGGCAACGTCGCGACCGAAGATGTCTGGTATCTCATGCACTCTCAAGGTCTGGAAACCGGTGTGGATATTGAGAGATTGGCCCAGGCATCGAAGTTCATCTTAGGAAAGGTCGGAAGGCAGACAGAATCAAAGTTTCTCCGGGCTTATCTCGCGACGGGGCAGCTATGAACTTTTATCTTAAGCCCTTCGAAGACCTTCTCGTTGAGAAGAGGAACCATTCACTTTGGGTGACGCTCAATCGACCCGAGGCGAGTAACGCCTACTCGACTGGAATGGTTCGTGCCCTGGTTGAAGTTCTCCGGCACGCCGATCATGATAATCAGATAAGGGTCATTGTCCTCACAGGTGCTGGGAAAAATTTCTGTGCCGGAGGGGATCTGAAGGCGATGAAAGGCAAGACTGGGATGTTTGCCGGTGAGTCGAATGAATTGAGAGAGTCCTATCTCTCAGGCATCCAGCAGATCCCGATGACTATTTCGCAGCTTAAGACGCCTCTGCTGGCCATGGTGAACGGTGCGGCCATAGGTGCTGGCTGTGACCTTGCGGCGATGTGTGATCTGCGGATAGCTTCGGATTCAGCCGTCTTTGCAGAGACCTTCGCCCGGGTGGGTCTGGTGCCCGGCGACGGGGGAGCGTTTTTCTTAATCCGTCTAGTTGGGTTCGGCAAGGCGATGGAAATGTTCTTAACATGTAAGAAGATTTTAGCTGATGAAGCATTGAAGCTTGGCCTGGTTAACCAAGTGGTCCTACCCGAAGACTTACAAAAAGTTACTGAAGGTATAGTAGAGGAGATGGCCTCACTACCACCCATCGCTCTGCAAATGACTAAAAAGGCGATGAATCATGCTTACCAGAATGACCTGAGTTCGCACCTTGAACTCATGGCAGCTTACCAGGGGATCACGCAGAGATCGTCGGACCACTTCAAAGCTCTCGACGGGATGGTAGAGAAGAAGAGAACTACTTTTGACCATTACTAAAAATAAATTTTGACAACTCGTTCTGTGACCTCAAGAATTGAGGTATATGAAAAACGCACTTACTTTTGTTCTCCTAGGAATCTTGGCCAGTTGTACCACCATCCACTTCCGATCTAAAAATTCCATCCCCGTGACCTTCGAAGGAAACGCCAACCACAAAGAAGAAGTCAACATTGTGGGTGAAGAGAAGTTTTATTTCTGGGGTCTGAAGCCCGAGCACCACGTGGTTTACCTCGATGATGAAGTCCGGAAAGCCGGTCACGACGGGCTCTCGAAGTTGATCGTCTATGAACACAAGAGTCCGCAAGACATCCTCATCTCCTTCTTAACATTCGGGGTTTTCATGCCACGTGGGTATACCATCACTGGATATTCTTCCGGTAATAAGATTCCCAATGACTTTGACGAGGAAACGAAAAATCAGAATTGACGTCAGGAAGAGGTCTTCCAAGGATGGATAAGTCATAGGCCAGGGATGGCCTTTTATAAACAGGATGTTTTGTATGCCAGCGAAGGCAGGAGCCGAGAGCTGGCGATAAACTTAGTCAGCACAATCTTTCCCCACTCATTCCCTCAACTCCCGCACCCTCCTATTCCACAGCGGCTTCGTCACCCCATTAAACCACCCCAGAAATCCAAACACACAAACTAAGAAAGTAATCACGGCATCCTTCGCCGTGAAGGCATTGTTAACCACCGCCAGGACCGTAAACATCACGAACGCCAGGCCACCGAAACACAACGTCATGAGTAAGCTAAGTTGGAAAGTTATGAACTCAGTTTTCTCGGGTCGCAGAAATGAAAAAGGCCACCAGATAAAATCCTTATCGGCCAGCCAGTTATGGAAAGTGGTGATCAGCTGGAGCAGTTTCATTTGAGACTACTCAGTAAGTTCCCGAAGAAACTCTTCTTAAAGTCCACCACTTCGTCCTCCGACATGTCGCCGAAGTTCGTCCGGTCTAGTTCTTTGTAGCACTCGCCGAGTTCGATCACGAAGCGGGACTTGAACCTTGGGATCATCTTATTATACATCTTCCTTTCCTTGGCGAAGGTCATGATGAGTTTCTTGCGGGCCCGGGTGATCCCCACGTAGCAGAGCCGGCGTTCTTCGTTGATGTCAGTGCCGTCGTTGATAGTTTTTTTGTGCGGAAGGATTTCTTCTTCCATACCAATCAGGAAGATATTATCAAACTCGAGGCCCTTTGAAGCATGCAGGGTCATGAGAGTCACCTCATTCTTCTTGAAGCCGTCGCCGGAACTTTGTGTGTCGTGGGCGTCCGCCAACAAGAGTCTTTCGACGAAGTTCTTCAGTGTCGCATCCTCATGGTATCGGTCCTGGAACCGGTCCGCAGCGAGGATGAAGTTTTTGACGTCATCTTTCTTCCTCTGGGAGAGCTTGACGGAGTCGTAGCTCTTATCGATGAAGTCATTGTACTGGACCTCTTCGACCAGGGCGTTGATCGACGGGAGTAGGGATTGTTCGTTGAAGACTCGTTGATACTTTTTAATGATGGAGACAAAGGACTGGATCCCTTCGTGATCCTCCACCTCCGCCAGGATGTGGAAGAGATGACCCTTCCTTTCACTGGCGATGGCCAGGTATTTGTTGAGCGTGACCGAGCCGATGCCCCGGTTGGGAACGTTCAAAATCCGTCTCAGGGCCAGCTCGTCCCTGCAGTTTTGAATGACAGTTAGGTAGGCGATGATGTCTTTGATCTCTTTCTTCTCGTAGAACTTCTGGCCGCCGATGATGTTGTACGGAACCTGAGAAATTCGCAGTTGGTCTTCGAAGGGGGGGACCTGCGTGCTGGAGCGGTAGAGGATAGCGATGTCGGAGAGGGCCGCGCCGTGGGACTGGAGCTTGATGATTTCTTCAATGACGATGGCCGCTTCGTGGTCCGAGTCTCCGGCGGCCCATAGTTGGGGTTTGATGCCTACCATGAGAGATGTCCGCATGGTCTTTTCTTTCCGGTGGATGTTTTCTTTGATCACCCGGTTCGCGAGATCTAGTATCGGGAACGTTGAGCGGTAGTTCTCTTCGAGCTTCACCACCTTAGTGTTTGGATACTGTTTCTCGAAGTTTAGGATGTTAGAAATGTCCGCGCCCCGGAAAGCGTAGATGGCCTGGTCGTCGTCGCCAACGACACAGATGTTCTGGTGAGTAGAGGTGAGTGCCTGGATCATACTGAACTGGAGACTGTTGGTGTCCTGGTACTCGTCGATCATGATGAACTTGAACCGTTCGGAGTATTTTTTGGCGACTTCGGGGAAATTCTTGAAGAGCTTCACCACCAGGAAGAGGATGTCGTCGAAGTCCAGAGCGTTGTAGAACTGGAGTTTATCCTGATAGAAATGGTAGACGTATTCGGCGGCGCCGTCGTAATTGTTCTCCGGGTCGTAGTACTTGCTCGTCGGGAACTCCTCTGCAGAGATGCCCTGGTTTTTCAATAGACCTATCTTCGACATGATGGTCGCACGGTCGAAAGCTTTTCCTGAGCGGTAGTTCTTCAGACCCTCACGTACAATGCTCATCTGATCTGCTTGATCGTAGATAGTGAAGAGGTTGTTGTAACCCAAGTGGTGGATGTCTTCTCTTAAAATTCTGATACCAAGCGAATGGAACGTGGATAAGGTGACGCCCTTCCTCTTTTTTGCATCCACTAGATGGGAGACACGTTCTTTCATTTCGGAGGCAGCTTTGTTGGTGAAACTGACCGCAAGGATTGAGCTGCCGGGGATTTTTAAATTAACAAGCATGTGAGCTATACGATAGGTGACGGTTCTCGTCTTCCCCGAGCCAGCACCGGCAAGGATCAATACGGGACCTTCAACTGTCTCGGCAGCTTCGCGTTGTTCTGGGTTCAAACCATTGAGGGAAATCATGTGTCTGGAGAATAAAAAAGGGGCGGGCAAGTGTCAAAATCAAAAGACAAAAAACACCTTACTTTGTAGACTAAAATCATCGCTAAATACCTTTATTTGAGGCTCTATGAAGTATTTGATCACATCAGCTCTACCGTATGCAAATGGCCCCATCCATTTTGGCCACATTGCGGGGGTTTATCTTCCGGCCGACATTTTCACCCGGCACAAGAAATTAAAGGGCGTTAAAGCTTTACATATCAGTGGGTCTGATGAGCACGGTGTCGCCATCATGCAGAACGCTCAGAAAGCAGGGAAGAGTTATCAAGAATACGTCAATGAATGGCATAAAACTCATAAAGAACTCTTCGAGAAGTACGACATAAAATTTGATTTCTTCGGGCAAACTTCTAAGGAGTACCACAAAGAGGAAACTGTTGTCTGGTTCAAGGACCTGCTGGGCAAGGGACTGATCGAGAAGAAAGCCGAACAGCAGCTCCAGTGCCAGGATTGTAAGAATTTTTTACCTGACAGGTTCGTGGAAGGTGAGTGCTACGTGTGCAAGTACCCGGAGGCCCGGGGAGACGAGTGTCCGAACTGTGGGACGTGGATCGATCCGCTCAAGCTCCTTAAGCCAGTCTGTAAATTCTGTGGCTCGAAGAACGTGCAAGCGGTCGATTCATTCCAGTGGTACCTGATGCTTTCGAAGTTCCATGAGCCATTCCAGAAATGGTTTGAAACGAGGAAGCCGCTGTGGAGAAAGAACGTGGTTCCGTTCGTCGAATCCCTTACCAAAGATAACCTCGTTGACCGAGCGATCACCCGGGATCTCGACTGGGGGATTGATGTCCCGCTCCCGGAAGCTCAAGGAAAGAAGATCTACGTGTGGTTCGATGCTCCCATCGGATACGTTTCTAATACCAAGCAGTTTCTAAAAGAAAGTGGATCGAAAGAAGACCACATCAAAGACTGGTGGGGAGCGAAGGATGTCACCATCGTGAACTTCATTGGTAAGGATAACATTATTTTTCACTCCATTATTTTCCCGGTGATGTGCCTGGGAACCGGATTCGTGAATCCGGTGTCGGACCTGCCCGCCAATCAGTACGTGAACCTCGAGGGGAAGCAGTTTTCCAAGTCGAAGGGCTGGTACGTCGATGCGGAAGAGGCCATCACCCAGTTCGGGTCTGACGCTTTGAGATTCTACCTCACCTCGCTCATCCCAGAGACCGCTGATTCAAGCTTCACTTGGAAGAGCTTTGAGTTAAAGATTAATTCGGAACTCGCCAATAACATCGGAAATTTCATCAACCGGGCGATGAAGTTCTCGGCGAAGAACTGGCCCGACGGGATGGGTGCCGAGAAGTTCGGAGCTTTCTTCAAAGGTCACGAAATTGGAGTAGCAGAATTCATCAAAGAATACCATGAGCTGCTCGATTCCTACCAAATCAAGAAAGGCCAGGAGCATCTGATGGCACTGGGGTCGAAGGTGAACCTGTTCATCACCGAGCGCGCGCCCTGGTCGGAGTTCAAAACTGACCAGGAGAAGGCCGCAGAAACCATAGCGATCTCCACGGTCTATGTGCTGGTTCTGGGATGTTTCTTTACGCCCTACCTGCCACAGCTTTCGAAGTCCATCTTAGCTTACTTTGGCTTGAGTTCTGAGAGTGAAGTGGTGAAGAAGATTTATCTGGGAGATCTTCAGGCGCTGGAAGGCTTCTTCCGACCCTCGTTCAAGCTCCAGGTAGATCCCCAGGGGCTAGTTCCGAAGATCGACCCTAAGGTCATCGAAGAATTGGATCTGAAACTAAAAGAGAAGGCTTCTCCTTAGGAGAAGCCACCACGGATGTGAGTGTCCTTCTTCGTCGGGGTAAATAAGTTTCCGTCTGTGACTGGTACTTTTTTAGCTTTTTTGAAGTAACTACTTTCCAGCCGGCCCATGATCTGTCCCATGAAGTTAGGCATAAGTGTGTGTGCGAACCTCGCGGCCATGTCACTGGCGCCGAGTCTTACCATGTCTTTAGGTTTTTTAGCTAGTGCTACCATCGTCTGGGCCACGGTAACCGGGTCGACCAGTGGAGGCGCAGGTTTCAGCTCTTTTCCCATGTAATTGGCCGCATGGTGCATCCCTGGGCTATCGACGAAGGCTGCGAAGATGTCACAGATGTGGATGTTCGGGTATCTCTTCATTTCGTACCGAAGAGCTTCCGAGAGGCCGCGGAAGCCGAACTTACTCGCACTGTAACCTACAGAGAATGGGCTACCGACATACGCACCCGTCGAATTGGTATTGATGATGGTCCCTCTTTGCTGTTCGATGAAATACTGAAGGACGTAGTAGGAGCCGTAGAGAGGTCCCAGGAGGTTGGTTCGGATGACCTGTTCGTGCACCTCTAGGGGTGTTTGGGTAAACTCTCCCACGGCCCCGACACCGGCGTTGTTGATCCAAACGTCTATTTTTCCGAAGTAAGATAGCGCATTTTTCATGAGGTCTTTAACTGATTCTTTATCAGTGACGTCCGTCTGGAGCGCCACTGCGTTCCCACCGAAGGCGATGCACTCATTGGCCAGTTCCTGGAGGACTGGTTCGTTTCGAGAAGCGAGGACAACGTTCGCTCCTTCCTTCGCAAAACAGAGTGCTGCGGCTTTTCCGATTCCACTGGTAGGACCAGTGATGACGACGGTAACATTTTTCAGATTGGTTTCATTCATTGGAGACCCCTTTTTTTCAGGGTAATTTAGGATGAGGGAGTGATCAACTTAGTTGTTCCGCAAGAAAGAGTTATTCAGAATGGTATCGCGTATCAACCTTCACACCGATAGCTTCTCTAGGATTCGCGGGGTCGATGACAGGTTGGTCCCAGTTCTTGAGGACCTTGCCACTCTGCGCATCAACGAGGACCCTGAAGGACGTTTCCTGATTTTTGAGGTTTCTCACTCTCACTATGACTGACTCTACATTCAAGGCCATGCCTTCCTGCGCCCAAATGAAAGAATCAACTTTCTCCAATGAAATATCCTGAAGGTCTTTTCCACCTTGTAGTTTGAAGCTGGATTTTAATTTATTTTCCCATCCCGTAGAGACGTTGTTGGTAACTTTTAGCTTCTGGATGTCGTCTTCTTCGTTTCCGGGAGTCAACCCGACGACTTTTTTTCCGTTGATCATGAGATTCTTCACATCGACACCGGCCGGAGTTGAGGAAGGTATAGAAGGACCGGTTGTATTTTTATTTAGTAGGTGCAGGATCCCCATAAGGAAGATCAGGGCCAGGAAGATCGGGATCCGGTATTTCCTAATCATTTACTTCAAAATCAAAGTTAATGACTTTAAAGGGCTTCGACCCGTTGAACTCGCCGTCGATGTAGTCATCCTTACCATTGGCCAAGTCGGTATAGCAGTCAGAACAATTGCTAAACCGGGCGCGCATGCGGCACCGGAACTTCGTCCCAGGTGGGATCCATTTGTTTACTTCCAAGATCAGTAAATTTCCCGGGTTGAACTCTTTTTTTGGACTGTCTTTCACCACGGACTCGTAGAAAGTTTTCTGAGAATCAATTTTAGAGAAGAACGCATCATTGGCACCGGGGAGGAATCTCACCAGGCATTCGTGAGGATTGAAAGAGTAATCCGGAAGAGCTGGGTTGGTGGTGGAGTAGCCAAGGCAGTCTTTATCCTGCAAAGCTAGGCCCTGTTTAACTCTGAATTCATTCTGGGAGACCCACTTAGAACTGTCCTCAACTTCAGGGTCATCGAGCTGGACCAAGCAGATTGGTGCAGCGGCGCTCAGAGGAAATTTCATAGACGCCGGATCTCGGACGAGACGCTTGTAGTTCATCTCCGTGGGGTCATCACAGGTATTTGCCGATTCTCCGCCTTCGTCGGTGGTGATCGATCCTTCCAGGACGCAGGGCTTGAAGTTACCGGTAAGGTCGTCCTGGATATCTACGTGGTCCCAGTCATGTGCCAGGAGCTGGATTCCTGCCATGGTGCTGTTTGATTTATTCAGGAGATTGGGGATGACGGCGACCACTTCGCCTGGGGACACCTTGATGTTGTTGTTGTTGTAATCAATGCTTGAGACGTTCTCCGAGAGTGGTACGGTGAAGCCTTTGAAGAGGAGATCCTTTAGAAGTTTTTCCATGTCCGAGCGGTTGTCGATGATGTAGAAGCCGACGCGCTCAGGAGACTCGACGGTCTTGGTGGCGAGTTCCAGGAGTTGCTTGGAGACGAGCACAGTCTTGCGCCTGTTCTCGGGGGCCACTGCTGTGAGAGGCAGAGACGCGTAGTTGACCACCCGATTTCTGGTGCTGTTGCCGTTGTCGTTATAGGTCTCGAAGAGCAGCAGGCCGTAGTCATCCAAAAGCTTTTCCGAGGCGTTCTTATCAAAGCCTTCACAGAGATTGCCAGCTCCAGCCACGTACTTGTAGATGTTCTTTGAGAAAACCTGGAAGAATCTCCGGAACGTCGTCTGGTTTATGTATTGGGTCCAGAGATAAGAGTTGTCAGGATCCAGGTTGTTAAAAAAGTTTCCCGGTGAATAGGGAAGTCCGGAGTTATTAACTGCCTTAGCGTTAAGGTCCCCGAGTTCACTGAGGGTTTCCGCCAGCAAGAGAGTGACGTAGGAAGTGGCTTTGTCATGGCCACCGTCAGCTTCTGCGTCGATATCACAACTTGTCTTGAATGTTTCGGTGAGGGCAACCAGGTAGTGTCCGACGATCTGGCCTGCGTAGTGAACGTCTTCCAGGATCTGGTCGGGGTGATTTGGGTCATACAAGAGGTACTGTGGGTAGGAGAGACGCCCCTCAGCTGTGACGTCGAGGCCCTCGATGTGCAGAGGATCGCTCTCACTCATCGGTCGGGACTGGTTGGCCGTTTTACCAAGGGCCCATTCACCGATGTGGGTTCTTTTGGTCATCACGAAGCTGAAGTAATCGGAGATGCCTTCGTTGATTGCGCCCGCCTCGTCGTAGCCGAAGGAACCAAGATTGGATCGGAGCTTGTGGTAGGTGGACGCGGAGGTCCCGTTTCGCAGGTTCATCATGATGGACACCAGGGCGTGCCCGACTTCATGGTAGATGATCGTTGGATCCTGGACGAAGAGAAACTTCGGAAACTCGGCGAAGGTTCCGAAGCAGAGTTCCGGCCCCGCGGGACTGAAAGAAGCGTTTCCGGCGAAGTCGCACTGGGAGTATGACGTCAGATAGTCATTGCGATGGAGCTTGCTATCTGCGTTTGCAACACCCTTGAACCAGAAGAGATTGGTGTCTCTTAGGTAGTAGGGGATGGATTTTGAATCTGAGGTCACCCGGGTCTGAACTTCCTGGTAGGCGAAGCTGAGTTTTTCTAAAAACGTGTCTTTGATCTTCTGCAAGTGGTAGAGGGTGTTTGCCTGGTAGAACTCGGAAGAGCCGTCCTCGAAGATGTAGGTACGGTCTGGCTTCCTGGGAGTGGCCTGGATCGACTGCTTGTCTTTGAGGGATCTGATGCAGTCCGGGAGCGCCGGCGTGTATCCGAACAGGAACTGCATCTCGCAGTTACCCGTGAGCTGGCTATTGATGGTGACGAGTTCTGGGGTCTTGTCCAGGAAGAGGGTAATGGACAGTTCATTGGGTGTATAGGCCGGTCCGGCGATGATGCTAGGGCTGTCTTTATAGACGTAGGCCTTACCGTCTAAGGTGCCGTCGTTCAGGATGACGTTGGACCTGGATTTCTTGCTGGTGAGTTCTGTGGGGTTGCACGATGCGAGCAGGGCCAGGAAGGTCCAGGGAAGGAGAAGGGCCGCGAGGTGTGGCCTGTTCTTGGGGAGATTGTTGAGCTTACGTACCGCTATCATATGGACCTTATCGGTTGAGGTTTGTAAGACTCAACCGAGTAAAGAGGTCTTTTACTGTACTTTTGCTTTCTCCGGTGGGGCGATGATGCTGCCGACGGCCCTCATGATTTCTGTGATGGAGTTGTCCTTAGGGTTGTTTGGATTCGAGTTGTTTTGGCTGATGCACTCTGCGGGCATGGAAGAGGCGATGCTCTTTGGTTTCTCAACCTTGGCGACAATATCTTCAATACGAACTTCTCTCTCTAAGTCCTTACATTTCCCCTTAACGAATTTTGTAACTTTTTCTTTCTCATCATAAAATGTGTGATCCCGGTTATCGTTACATTCTTTAAAAGCTTCACACATAGTCTTAACTTCATCTTTAGGCGTACTGCAGATGCGGTATGCTTTCTTCTCAAGTTGCTCCGCGTTTCCTCCGGACTGAGTTGAATCAGTTCGGATACAATTATCTCGAGCTTCTCGAGCTTTTTTCACAAAGCCCCCCCCAACATTCTCTGCAACATCCATGAGAGAGGATAGTTTATCACCACAGTGAGGAAGATTCCCTTCCTGGGCCGCTCCGAAGATCCGGCAAGCTGAGCTGATCTTCTCTCCCAGTAGTCTCTTTTCCTCATCAGCTTTGGCCATCTGCTGCTTCATCTGAGCATCAAACTTCTTGTGCGAGCTTTCGCACTCCTTACCATAATCCGCAGCTTTACTTGCGACCGTCTCGTAATTCGACGTCGTGTCGGCGATGTGCTGTTGCACGTTCTCTAATACCTTCTCGGAATGAGACCTCACCGTGTCTTTGAGTTTCTCAACATTATCTCTAAACATCTTCGCGTAAGCTTCCGGATCCTGGAGTTCCAGCTCTGCAGGTAGACCTTTAAGAAGCCCGTCCCCCTGCAGCTCATACCCGATGTCCCCGGGAGAAGAGAAAACTTCTCCGAACGCTTTCCCTAGCATCGCCCCGTCAGCCTCGAATCTCTTGAGGGCCGTCTGGAAGACTCGTGTGAGGTCAGCCTTGTGCTTCTTAATTTGGTTTTTATAGTTGGTTGCGTGAACCGTTCGGGACTGTGTGAACTTGTTCACGAAGTTCTGGGCCTGCTCCGAACACTCGCGCATGTTGTTGGAACACTGCATGGCCGACTTCGCGCAGAAACCGGGCTTGATCCCGAACTTTCCTGGGCCGCAGCTGCCGACGGTCGGGGCCTGCTCCGGGCAGTTAAGGAGTTTCTCGACGATCTGCTTTTTCATACCGGCGGCCTGAGAGTCCGCGAGTTTCTTCCAGTCTTTATTTAAGCTGCGCATTTGTTTGAAGGTCTCTTCACGGGTGAGCTTGTTGGGGAGCTTGTTTACTTTGTACTGCGCCTGACAGTTTTGAATGATGCGAGAAACGTAGAGACTCGGAGTCTCCAGCTGGTTGGCCGAGATCTTCTCTTGTTTGACATTGTTATTGGCGTCGACGTTGCTGGTCTTGTAGGAAGTCGACTTCCTCACGTAGAATCGGTTGCGGTTTTCTTTATCTAAGACTTTTAACTTCTTGAGCTTCTCTTCGAAAGAGTAGTCACCGCGGACGACTTCTTCGATGTCTTTAATCACAGGGCTGTTGGAGTTGTTGGCAATAGAATTGGTACTGACCTTGGAGTTGACGAGTCGTTTTTTGAAGTCATCGATGTTCAGGTCTCGGCCCAGGCAGCTGTTGTTCTCTCTCTTTTCAAAGTTAGTAACCTGGTTTTCAAAGATCTGTGCGTCGTCGGCACGGAAGTCAATGTTAGCGAGGATCGGAACTCCACCGCTGAGGTTAGCGAAGTCTTTTCTGAGTTTCGCGTCCTTGGCATTGAAGTCGAGCTGGACGTCCGAAAACAGGTCAGCGGTGAGAGACTTACTCACTCCATACTGAGACCCGAGGGACTGGAGGCCATCCAGAAAACCTCTGTAGCCACCACCGGCAAGGGATGAAGAGTTGAGCTTCACCTGCGTCGATACTTTGTCTGCGATGCTGTTGATGTCTGCGACGACGCCGGCGTGGACATTCCGGTAGGACTCAGCTGAATATCCGGACCGGTCGTCGGTGTACTTATTTTTTAAATCTTTATTGATCGCATTCAACCCACCGTCCAGACCCATGTTGTCGAACTTATCTTTGGACTGCATAGAGTTACATGCCGGGTTCTCAAAGTTCTTGGCGAAGTTTAGCAATTCTTTATTCCGGGCCCCGACTTTCTTCGCGAGTTCTCCCCCGTCGAGCACGGCCACAGCGTCTTCGACCCGCTCGAGGTCCTGCTTGGAACCTTCCTTGAAGTTCTGATTGAGTTTATCAATCTCATTGGTGAGGAGCGTGAGTTCGTTGAGGCGGTGATTAAAGAACTGATGCAGAGTCTTCTTCGCATCGTTCATGCAACCAACTCCAAAGAGCTGTCCGCCGGCGTTACTCTTGACCTTGAAGTTACTGCCATACATTTTTGAGATTTCTTTATACTTGAGTTCGAAGGCCTTCGCTTCCTCAATCTGAGCGCCGATGTTCCCTCTGGTGTCGATCTCCTTACAGGCATCACTTTGGACTTCTGAAAGCGTTGACTGAAGGGTAGAGCAGGTAAAGCTCTTGTTATTTTTAGCGAAGAATTCCGCGAGTCCCGGGATCTGCCCCAACTGCGGATTAAAAAGTTTGTCTTGTGGGATCGGAGTGAGCTGAGCGTTCAGGGCCTGCACACTCGCGGCTGTGAAAGAATTGACTCCTTGCTGCTGCCCCTGTGGGTTCGCCACTCCCATCACTTGAGACGCCACTCCCAGTACAGTACCGATAGCTTGTTGGGCCTGTGCATGGACCATGACAGGTGAGACAATCAGATGAAAACTGATACTGATTGCGATGATAGGAGCTAGTTTTCGTTCTTTCATTTACCGTACCTTTGAGAATTCTGTATCCTCTTGTTTTTCGGTATTTTCGCTAAGAAAACTTAGATAAACATAATGGCATACGAATCCCCTCGGCTTCTATTCTAGTCTTCACCCCCACTCCGTCCTATGAATTGAGGGATTAAATGTAAATCATTTGCAATTTCTTTAAAAAAAGTGAAACTAAACTAGTGTAATTAAATGAGTTTGTCGAAGAAGGTTGCCTTGTTTAATAAGTTATTCAAACGGAAAGCGGTGCCAACGAATAGTGGCGATCCGGTCTATAAGAATTTCGGCCCCATAAGAACGGTGAAGCACTTCGAGCTCGAGCTTTCCAATATGGAGAACTCACCGGTCTACGAACTGAAGGACCAACTGACGATAGGCAACGAGATCGGAAACATCGTCATCGCCGATCCATCGATCTCTCCGAGACACGCAACCTTCATCCTTCAGCAGGATGTGATTTCCGTGATCGACCACGGAAGTCTCGCGGGAACTTTTGTGAACGGATCAAAGCTCCAGGCCGGGAAGTACATCATCCTGGAAGAGTCGGACGTCATCAAGGTCGGGGACCTGGAGCTAAAGATCCGCACACGAGTCGAGACCACGCAGGAAACGATCCCGGGGATCAGCATCGAAATCACTCGCGAGTTCCAGTTACCGAAAGAACTACAAAGTCCCCCGGAGGAGCTTCCCTCGGAGGACGCCGATGACATCGAAGTACTTCTCGAAGCGTCCCACAGAGACGACGATGATAACTACGAGAAAGCAGAGACCGGCAAAAAAGCTAAAACAAAAAAGAAAGCAAAACGTGCCCAGGGAGCCGCGACCAATAGCCTGGTGAGAGTTGCGGCCAATATTTGTGATTTCCTGATCGCGTACTCACTGCTGGTGATCTTTCTGCCCTTTGATGATTTTCGAGGATTCCTCGAGTTTGTCCCGGACGCGGTCTTAGGTATGATCCCGGTCGACTGGACGAGCTTGTGGGGCAGCCTCACCAAAGATTACGGTTTTGTTGCCGTGATGCTCTCCGGTGTTTATACGTTCATCACAGCGACCTTTCAGGTCGGTCAGCTCTTACTGATGTACCTGCTGCTGAGGCTCGCCTCGACTCTGATGCTTGGAGTGAGTTTATCTGAATTCTTGCTAGGAGTCCGGGCCAGCGGTAACGGGATCTGGGCGAGGGTAGGAGGGGTGTTGAGAGTCTTACTCGGAGCTGTGACGGGGCCGCTGCTGGTCTTCGATCTCCCGGCGATCGTCTCCAAGAGAACTCTCAAGGAGGTCATCACCCTCACCGGCCTCCACAATGATTCCCGGCTGGTCCCTTTCATCGGCACAGTCATCCTGTTGCCGGCCCTACTTCTGGTGGCGCTGCTTTCTCCACTGGTCATCGGTCTTGAGCCACCGGTCCCGGTGGCGGTGAATGATAAGATTGAACAGAAGATCCGCGTAAAAACACCTGTGGTGGAGGGCGTGGTCTCGGAAGAGAAATTCGTATCAGGCAGTAGCAGATATTTTAAGATGGATCTTTCTTACAATTCAAACGAACTGACCATCATCCCGTCCTTCCGTTTCAGCGGCGTGAAAAGCAAGCTTAACTTCAAGAGTGCGGTCAAGTTCTACCAACGGGACCTAAAGCGGGAGGTAGACTTTGCCATCTATAAAACGTTCGACCTCAAAAAGCTTCTCGGCTTCGGAATGAAGGGGAATCTCTTCCTATATGAGAAGTTTCCCATCATCTACGAGTACGTGTATTCCATCACCGAAAGTAACCCGGCCTTTAAAAAGCCCCAGGACGAGAAATCCGAGGGCGCCTTCGCCAATGAGTTTATCGAGTTCACTAAGATGGCCTTTGGACTGCACGCGGAAAACGCACTGGAGGTCATGCAGTCCCAGACTCTCCTGCTGAGGGGGCTCCTGGACTTCAAAGCATCGTTTTTGGCTTTGATCGAGTATAAAGATTTTGATCAGATCGGGTTCATCAAGATCGGGAACGTCATCTTCATGAAAGTCAGCTTCCTGAAGCAACAGCCGTTTGATCTGATCATTCCTCTGGTGAAGGATCAGGGTCGGATCTACAAGGTTACTTTCGATAAGAAAGAGCAGTTGGGAGCAGTGACGAATAAATTCTACAAGTACGATCTTGATAAAGCAGACTGGATCCTTCCGGACGAGGTCGCTGGGACTGAAGTCCTCACCCCTTTCGGTGTCATCGATCTATTCACTTCAATAACTACTAGCAACCAGAGCATCTCACCGGAAAAGGCACAGGCACTGTACGCCTACTACTTTGAAAAATCTCAGGAAATCATGACCCGGGATGACGCCTTGGAAATCGGTATCTGGAAAACATCTCTGGGGTCAGTGCTCAAGGTGATCGAAGGCATGGATCACGCTGAAACTCCGGAAGGGGCCCCTCAGGCGAAGCTGCTGCAGAACTTCCGGGACCTGATTGATGCCTTTGAGAATAAGAACCTCGAGTACTTCGGAGTGCCGCAGTCTACCAGTGTCTAAGAGGGTTACTGGCCGAAGCCTTCCGGAACGCAGTAGACGTGGTTATTCCAGCGCACACCCTTGTCGAAGATCGATCCGACGGAACCGGTTTCGCCGTTGTTGTCTACTTCATCGATCCGGTAGTTGAATCTCCTGCTGGTAGCGAGGTCTCCGGGAAGGTACGTACCACCGAGCAGTGGGATCGACATTTGGCTAATGGCCACGCCGGTCATGACCGATCCCGAGCAACAAAGATTCTTCTGAGCAGCGATGAGCTTGACCTGTCCGGCATCTTTTATGTAACCGGTCTTCTTATCATAAGCGGTCTCCGGCAATCCTCTTCCTTCCGATGAAACGTAGCGATTGAGGTACACTGTCAGGTCTGTGAAGTTCGGCATGCAGCATCTCTTCACGCCTTCGCCGGTAGAAAGGTTACCGGTGCAACACTGGGCTGCCGTGGTGGTATCTGTCACTTCCTGGTTCGAAGGAATGCAGCAGTTGAACTCACTCTCAGAAAATACCTTTTTAATTTCATTTGCACCCATTTTGAACTTCGAGTAGCTCGCGGCAGAGTAGTACCGGGGTCCTGTGAGGCCGTCCTGGAAATCAGCGCCGACGGCGTTAACGTCTTCGATGGATTTGATGAGGGGTGGCGTGGGCAGTAGCGGTAGCGCCTGAAGTTCGTCGACCAGTTGGTAGACTTCATCATTGGTCTTCACGGCGACCTGAGGAATCCCGATCAGTTCGAGTGACCCGGCCCAGGTCAGATACTTTAACTCATCTGACGGAGTGATGCTTCGAACTTCACAGGAGGTGTTGGCGTAGTTATTCTGCTCGCACTCGAATGGACCGTCGGTCACTCCGGTCATGGGCCTGTTTTCGAGCCAGCTGACATTCTTGAACATACTCTTGTCGATGTTCTGCATCTTGGTCGGGTTAAACTTATGGCCCCCGCCGTTCTCGGTGGCGAAGCTTCTGATCCAGTTCTTGGTGCAACAGGTCCGTTCATTTATGGTGTCCAACGTCCTGTACTGACCGAGTATCTGTGCCATGCGCTCCGGAGCAGTTCCTCCGGTGACTGAGAGAGCGAAAGATTTGCTTGTGTCTGCGACGTCGCAGGTGATCTTATCGTAGGCCGTGTGCACCCGGGAATAGCGGCTGGCGGTCGAGACAGGGATGTTCACTCCTGCGACCCGCACCTTTTTCGTCGTTTGCTCGCACCATTTATGGGTGGAAGTACTGGTCTCAGTGTACACGGTCAGAACCTTCCCAATCTCCCGGCAACAATTGTTCTTCTTAATGTCAAAATTCGGATTCACTACGCCGGCGGAGAGGTACTTGTTCTCAACGTTTCCACAGACCAGATCCTCTTCCCAGAACTTCTCCTCAGCTTCATTGAGAACAGAGAGGAGGTTTGCCGGACGGGCCTTGGAAGCGATGTTTGCCGAGGGGGCACACTCCATGTCCGTGAAGCAGGACGCGCCCGGAGCTCGCAGGCAAGTGTTCTGCTGGTACCCAACGGTGAGGACCTGTGAACCTAGCTGGGAACTGAAGATTCCAAGCGATTTTAAGGGTGTTAAGTCTAGAAGGTTCGAAGGCAGGTTCTGACTAATGGTGAAAGAGTTTAAGGTCAGGTCAGATAGAGGGAGGTCAAAGTTATGGAGAGATACTCCTGCTGCATCCGTGGCCGGACAAGCGTTGAGATAGTTCGGGCTTTGCGCTGTCCCGGGTGTGGCCCCGACGCCAAAGAGTTTATCTGCTGAGTTCACCCGGTTCGTCGGGTTGAGCGCATTCAGATCGTAGGTGTCCATGGAGGCATTGACTTCCTTGCCCGGAGCACAGATCGCCAACACTTTATTATAGCCGAGGGCCGGGGAAGCTGCGGGAGGCAGTGGTTTAGTTCCGTAATAGTCATAAGGCCTACCGAGAATCCTGGCACCGAAGCCCACAAAATCAGAAGGCGTCGGCGCTGCGACCGCGAGGTTCTGTGCGGCGGGTGGAACTGCGAACCTCGCGATTCGGTCATTGAATTTTGAGGAAGTGGTGCTCACACAAGAGGTATTCGCCGAACAGCCGAGTGTTCCCACCAGAAATGATTTATTGAAGGAGTCTGCGGTTGACGCCTGCGAGAGGTCGCTCAGGCAAGGAGCGCCCCGGCCCCGGTACACACACCGTTTCGACTGTCCATTGGTGCCGCCGACGAGAGAGGCGATCGTGCGGACGGTGGTCCCGGGAACTTCTGCTCCCGCTGGGTCGAAGTTTGGCCAGTTGGTCATGATCCCGGAGACGTTCTGACAGCTGTAATCGAACCCAAGCTGTTTGAAGCAGTCATCGTCTTTTGCGCAGAAGTGTGCTTTCTGGCACTGGGCCCCGTCCGTTTCAGTGTCATGGTCGGCGATGGGGGAAGAGAACGCCGAGGACTCGGAGACAGTGACGCTGAAGGAGTTGTTTACGTTCAGGTCACCGAAGTAGGAGTTGATCGCCAGGTAAAGCTTTCCGCCGGAAGCCTTGATCCGTCGTTGGTTCCCAACGGAGAACCAGCTGACGCCGTCGAAGGATCCGATGAGGGAGCCGTAGTCGAAGCCAAACCAGTCTTTGTTATAGCCGTTAGCAAAAAGGAAGTGTTGGGACGCGAGCCTCGAGCGCCGCTGAGTATTCGGGTCTAGTGAAGTACCGGCGTAGTGGGTCCACGGAATCATGGAGGCGGGAACGAAGCAGGCCCTCCCGAAGTGTAGGTCGTCTGCTCGGTAGAGACCGGTGTTATTTTCTCTTCTGGATTCGAGCATGTCCGGCTGGTAGCCTCCACCATTGCCGGTGAAGTTCTGAGGGAAGATCTTCTGCAGGGCCGAGTAGTAGTCCGAGCCGCAGCTGGTGCAACTGGAAAATGCACCGGAGTTAACCAGGATGTCGTAGAGCTTATCTTTTTTGACCTTCACCAATTTGGCGGGGAGGGCCGTGTAGGTTCCGGACTTGGCGAACGATCCGTTGATCTCGTTGAAACCGATATAGTCTGAAACGTTGTTGGGTTTAAGGAGATTGTTCCCGGTGTAAGCGAAGGCCTTCAGTTCCTGCGTGGGAGCTGTTAGGTAATCGGCTTCGTCGTAGTTCACTCCACCTTCATCATAGTAGCGGTGCGGGACACTTCTGCTCGAGACCACAACCGTTTGGTTGATCGGTGGTTCCGTGGAAGACGCCACTGGGTAGAGGCAGTCGTAGTTTATGACGGCCCCTTGCTCATCCTTAACCGGCTTCAGGTTACACTTGAGTGAGACGCATTCGCACATGGCATTGACCGAACTCTGGGCCGCATCCCGGGATACGAAGAGGGCCGCGACCTGTGAGGTAAAATAGGTGATTTCTATCTTCTGATTAGGGAGGAGAGGGTAGACGGTGAAGGATATTTCTTTGGTCGAATTGTTCTTGACCCAGGTGGTGGGCTCTTCGGCTACCACCACGCCGCTCACTTTGATGATGATGTTCGCAGTACTTGAGAGATCGGCGTAGGCCGGGAGCTTGAAGATCTTGGTCGAATTATGTCTGGTCGTTTCATAGGGCGCTGTCGACCCTTGGATGTAGGTCTTAGTACACTTGGCGAGTGTGTTTCCCACTTTCTGACAGGTGCCGTCGACTTTGTAGGTCAGGTACAGATTATCGTCTATGGCACTGGCGCCGGCAGTTGTGCTGAGTCTTACTCCCTGGGCTGTGGTGAGACTGTCATTGTGAGTATCGGCTTCGAACGAGCCCACGGTGAGAGGTGTGGTGCTCGCAACGTTCGGGTCCCTGTTTAGTTCGTAGAGAGTTCTTCCGCCGTAAGTGATCTTCACGATGTTATTGACGTAGTCCCCGGTCGTCAGGTTAGTGTTGAGAGTTGAAAAGTTCACATCGTCTTTTTTCGCGTAGAACACGTCGCCCATGAGCGCCGACGCCTGCGTGAACTTCACCGTGCAGTGGGAGAACTCACCGTCAACCTGGTTGAGGCAGTTGTACAGATGGGTCAGCTCCAGTAAGCGGATGGCCGCGAGGTAGTCGGGGTCAGTAGACGTTCCGCCTCCGGTGCTCCCACCGGTCGTTTCTTCGGGCCGGCTTTCGCAGACAAAGTAAAACTGCGGGTAGAGGACAAACCGGTTCGGGTTCAGTAGCACGTCTTCGATAGCTGAAGCGTACCCAGGCATAGAGGAATTGATCCCCGGTCTGGGTTTACCGTCTTTCACACATTGTGTGGCCAGGCAGCAGTCGAAGCCCTTGGCCACGCAAGAGGTCGATTCCGTGCAGGCGGTACCTGTTGATGTAGTTGTTCCGGAGAAAGAAAGGATCAGGGGACTCACATTGATCGTCGGGACTTCCTCTCCGTTATAGAAATAGAGCTTCAGGCCTTTACTCTCAAGCGTGGTGCTGCAGTTCGGGCAAACTTCTGACTGGCTGAAGTTTAGACTCGGCAGAGTAGCGTTAGCGTAAAGTACGTTGGATAAGTTATACGAAAGGCAGTCGTTCTTATTCGAGACGCTGTTGGACGGCTCAACCTGTAGGTAAAATTCAGTGGTCTTTGCCAGCAGGTCTGTGAAGGACTTCGGCTTGGCGGTCATCAGCAAGAACTTATCACTGCCGGGAATATGATTGTACTTGCCGACCAGACAGAACTTGGTGGTGTTCGGTAGTTTCCTCAGGTACAAGGAGAGGTCTTTCCCACGCACCATGAAAGAATCAGAAAAGTCTAAGGGAACGGTCAGGATGGTTGATGTTCTTACCGCACCTTCTTGAAGGAACGTTCCTTCCAACGGGTACACGGGTTCAGCGTAAGTAGGTTTGGTCGTATCAGAAGTGGAGTTTCCAGAGACGAGTTCCTGGCGTTTACCTTGTTCGATGCAGGATACGAACGTCGCGCATGCCAGCGTGAGCAATAGTAAATGGAGCTTTGAAAAAAGATTCAATCGGCGCGAGTTCAACATCCTGTCGTTCCTCTTTCACTAATTATCGGATTATTTAGGGAGATTTTTAAATCACCGCCCCACTGCAATCCTGACCGGCAAATTGATTCGCCTCTCATTGGCCAAGTTCTCGAAACTCGGTGGGTCAGCAGCTTTGAAACTAGGCAAATTTTTCTAGCTCCTCCAATAAGGTCATCAAGGCCAGTTGGGAGAAGCGGGCCTTCAGTTGCTCCCGGTCTCCGTAGAATTTAAACTTAAACGCTTCGGTTTCACCCTGAGCTGTCTTGCCGATGAAGACAGTACCGACCGGATTCTCAGGTGTCCCACCAGACGGCCCAGCGAAGCCAGTGATGGAGACTGCGACATCGACTCTAAGATTTTTAGCTAATCCGACTGACATTTCCCGGGCCGTCTCCGCACTCACTGCTCCGTATGTCGCCAGAGTTTCTTTGCTGACACCTAGGACATGCGCTTTCACTGAGACGTCATAGCACACCACGGAGCCGGTGAAAGAATTCCCACTGCCAGAGACACCCGTCACCCGGTGGGAGCAGAGCCCTCCGGTACAAGATTCCGCGAAGCCGTAGGTTAGCTTCTTCCGGTTGGCAAGCTCCACGATGATCTCTTCGAGAGATTCGGTGCCGTAGTACCACACGTTGGGCTTGACCGGGGATCCGTCGAAGACTCGCAGGACCTCTGCTTTCTTCGAGTTGAGTTCTTGCTGATCCTTCGCCCGCAGCTTCACTCCGATGTCCACCCCATAAAGAACCGGTAGGGAGCTTACTTCACCAATCCGGGCAAGGTTATTCCAGAGTTCGGGGTCTACTTGTCCGAAGAGCATTTCCTCCGGGAGTTTTTTAGTCCGGACGACGACGGTGTCGATGAAAACGTCGTGATCGAGCTTGGTGTAGATCAGGCGGATGAGCTCGTCCTCGAGCATGGTCTTGAACTCCTTGGGCACTCCAGGTGCGGAGAAAATATATGTACCAAGGTGCTCACCGAACATTCCTGGTGCCAGGCCAGTGGAATTGTTTAGCGGCAGGAAACCGTGCGGAAGGAAAGAGTAGCCATGGTCTTTACCGGGAAAACTTTTTTCATAGCGTTGGAAATTTTCCGAAGCAATCTTTTCGGCTTGCTTGTCGTAAGAGATGGTCCTGCCCAGGAATGAAGCAATGGTCTGTTTGGTGATGTCGTCTTTGGTTGGACCAAGCCCGCCGGAGGTGATGATGAGGTCATGGCCATCGAAGAGAGTTTTCAGTCCACGGTGGATGTCTGCTTCGAGATCATTCACCGTGACTGTGAGCCCGAGCTCTAGGTGATGATTTCTCAAAAACTTTGCGAGATTTTGAGTATTCTGGTCTATAATCTTTCCGTCCAGGATTTCGCTGGCTATGATCAGTAAGCCTATTTTCATTATTACCTCTCTCAAAACAAATATAACTGAGTGCCCATGTGAATTATAATGAAAATCTTTGATTTTTCCCGGTGCGTAATGTAAAAGCAGGACTCATGCCTAAGAAATATCAGTTCGATTTACCCTTTGATGTGGAGCTAGATGCTCATGTGAAGCATACCTTCCCGGAGATCCGGGAATACAGAACGCTTTCCAAAAGCCTTGATGCCAGAGGGGCACCACGTGGGAAGAAACCTACCTGTCACTACATCTTAGAAGCCCTGGTGAGCGGAAGCGACGCCTTCGGCGGCAGCGAAGAATTCCCAAAGTTGCATCCACTCAAGTTAAGACCCATCATTATCGGCGCCGGACCCGGGGGGCTCTTCTGTGCGGTGAGGTTAGCCGAGTACGGGATCCCGAGTCTGATCCTTGAGCGTGGTGACGATGCTAGCAAGCGCATGCTTCACATTGCAAAGTTCTGGAGGTACGGGAAGCTCGATCCTGAAACGAACGTTTGCTACGGCGAGGGTGGCGCTGGTCTGTTCTCAGATGGAAAACTCATCACTCGCATCAAATCAGACCTAGTGTCTTACGTGATGAAAAAATTCGTCGACTTCGGCGCCCCTCCCGAGACGGCGTACGAATCCAACCCGCATCTCGGGTCCAACAAGATCCGGACCATCATCACCCAGATCTCAAGCTGGCTCCGGGCCAACGGTTCGGAGGTCCGGCATAACACGCGAGTGGCGAAGTTACTCACCGAAGGTATGAAAACCATCGGAGTCGAACTCACCACCGGAGAGAAGATTTATTCGGAGCACGTGGTCCTGGCCACCGGCCATTCGGCGGTGGATCTTTACCGACACCTGGAAGACATAAACGTGGCACTGAAGCCAAAAGATTTCGCCGTCGGTGTGAGAGTTGAACACCCGCGGCGGTACATCGATTCTCTCCAGCACGGAAAATTTAGTACGGCACCGGACATGGGTTCTGCGCGTTACCGGCTCAGCTGGCATGACAAATGGGTAGACCGTGGAGTCTATAGTTTTTGCATGTGTCCGGGAGGCTACGTCCTGTCATCTGGAACTGAGAGAGATGGATTGGTAGTCAATGGCATGAGTAACTACGCGAGGAACTCTCCCTGGTCCAATGCGGCTCTGGTGGTCTCGGTGAAAACTTCCAAAGATGTCAAAGGCGCAGGCCTGATGGCGGGCCTAGACTTTCAACACGAGATAGAACGAAAGGCGTTCGAACTATCTAAGAAACATGCCACCGGTCGGGAGCTCCCGGCCATGACGATCAAAGAATTCATGGACGGGAAGTTGAATGACCGTCCACTTCCAAAAACCTCTTCACCTTCTGGAGTTTTTAAGGCCGATATCCGACAGATCTTTCCAGATTTCATCGTCGAGCATTTGAAGAAGGGTCTCAGAGAATTTGATCACGATCTTCCGGGCTTCATCTACGAAGAGGGACTCTTGATCGCTCCGGAGACACGCACTTCTGCACCTTTAACCATACTGCGGGACAAAAATACCCTCGTCTCTGACTCGCACCGGGGTTTATATCCCTGCGGTGAAGGGGCCGGGTATGCCGGAGGGATTACATCAGCTGCTGTTGACGGGGTTAAAGTGGCCGAGAGTATTCTTCGCATTGAAGGGCTTTTGACACAACTTTAACTCGTCAAATAGCTCAAGATCGCTTAAGGTTAATCCATTCCAGACACAAAGGTATTTAAAGCATGAAATTAAAGAACATCGCTATTGTAGCGCACGTCGACCACGGTAAAACAACTTTGGTGGACCAACTTCTCAGACAGTCGGGACTTTTCTCGGCACACGAAGCACTAACAGAAAGGGTCATGGACTCCGGCGATCTTGAGAAAGAACGTGGGATCACCATCAAGGCCAAGAACTGCGCCATCCGTTGGAAAGACACTAAGATCAATCTTCTGGATACTCCCGGACACGCCGACTTCGGCGGTGAAGTTGAACGGTCACTCATGATGGTTGACGGGATTCTTCTTTTGGTCGATGCGTCCGAAGGACCTCTTCCACAGACACGATTCGTGCTTTCGAAAGCACTCGAGCGCGGTATCCGCGTGGCGGTTTACATCAACAAGGTGGACCGGGCAGATGAGCGGATCGACGAAGTTAAGAATGAAGTGGAAGACTTGCTGCTGGAGATCGGATCGAACTCCGGCATGGAAGTGAACATGGACATCGCTTTCCTCTACGGTTCCGGTAGAACGGGCTACGCCTCTACAGATAAGGACAGACGGGAGGGAAGCCTCGAGCCGATGCTCGACTTCCTCGTGAGTGATTACTACCCTGATCCGAAGGTAGACAAGAATGGCCCGTCCCAACTGCTCGTTACCAATCTTTCCTACTCAAACTACCTGGGTGCTCTGATGGTCGGAAGGATCCAACGAGGGGTCATCCAGAACGGAAAGCAGATCATGTGGATTGGCCGTGAGAATAAGCCGAAGACTTTTAAAGTAACCTCGCTCCAGATCTTCGCAGGTCTGGGGATGGCAAACGTCGAAAATGCCGAAGCCGGCGAGATCGTCATTATCTCCGGGTTTGAAAACGGTGACATCGGAGACACTCTCTGTGATCCTTCGAAGCCGGAAGCTCTCACTCGGATCGAGGTCGAACCACCTACGGTCTCGGTTCAGGTCTCAGTGAACACTGGGCCAATGTCCGGTAAAGAAGGGGAGTACCTGACTTCCCGCAGACTGGAAGAATTCCTCATCGACGCCATCAGAAAGAACGTTTCATTAAAATATGTACCGACTGAGGATCCGAAAGTTTTCATTTTGAAAGCTCGAGGGGAGCTGCAGGTTGCCGTGGTGTTTGAAGAAATTCGCCGTGAAGGCTTCGAGCTCATGATCGCCCGACCGCAGGTTATTACTAAAGAAGTCGATGGTGTCCTGATGGAACCGTTCGAGCGTCTAGTTTTGGACGTTCCGAATGAATCCACTGGTGCCATCACAGAAAAGATGGCCATCCGCAAAGGAAAACTCGAAGCGATGTCTCCGTTCGGCGAAGGCCGCACACGGATGGAGTTCCATGTTCCCTCTCGGGGACTCATCGGTTACCGTTCGACGTTCCTGACTGACACTAAGGGGCAGGGCCTGATGTCGTCGTACTTCGTTGGATACGAACCGTTTGTCGGAAAGATGCTTGCTCGTCAAAACGGTGCACTCATCTCTGACAGGGCAGGGAAGATCACCCCGTATGCGCTTTTTAATCTGCTAGCTTCCGGTAAGCAGTTTGTCCTTCCGGGGGAGACGTCTTACGAGGGACAGGTTGTGGGAGAACACACCAGACCGAATGATCTCAACCTCAACGTCTGTCGGGAGAAGCATCTGACGTCTGTGAGAACTGCTGGTAAGGATGAGAACATCATTCTTCCGCCGATCCCACACCGGACTCTAGACTGGGCGCTTGATTGGATCGATGAAGACGAGTGGGTTGAAGTGACTCCGAAGAATATTCGAGTCCGGAAAAAAGAGCTGAACCAGAATCTTAGAAAAGTCGTTCGTTAATTTTTTACTGAGAAGAGAGAGCAATCTCTCTTCTCAGATCACTCAAGTATCGCCGACCTTAAGTCTACATTAATATTCACACTGTTAACCTGTTGCTCCATCACTGGGATCGCTGCCGGGCGTATAATTGGTCTACTCAGACCACTCTGGGTTTTACTTGGAGGACACATGAAATTTCTAACTATCGCAACAATTTTACTCACGACTGGACTGCAGGCCCAATCCCTATCAACGGCGTCGACGACAGAGAGTTCGGATTACTCACCTAACATGGGGTATTCGGCTCCAGGAAGTTTTAGAGCGGCGGAAGAAAAAAACTCTGTGACTCCACAGACAACCACTACCACCACCCGGATCAAGCAAGAGACTAGAACCACTTCCGCCATCATGGACCGGTCAAATTCTGACTCGGAGATCAACGCTGCCAAAACAGATGAAATGAATACTGGGGTGAGCCCGAGTGAAATGAACACTGCGCCCACTGACACTCCGGTGCCTTCTGAATCCGATGCCTACGGCACGACTCTGTCTAGTGGTACCACGGAAGACGGGACCTTCGCCCCAGGGAATGAAGGAGTTGAACGGCAAGCACAGGAAGACCGAAAGCTTGACAATAGTACTACACCAGACGAATAGCACCAGTATTTAAGAAGTTCCCTCTGATCTCCGATAACGGAGTCAGGGGGACTTATGAAATATCTAAGCTTTTTGTTCTTGTTAGGGTCAGTGGCCTTCGCCAAAGACGTTCGAGAGTTTAACCACGAGCTGATCACAGATGTTCAGAGAGAATACAAAATGGACAGTGAAAGGTACAAGTCCAGTTCTCCCGGACGTGCTCCAGCTTCCCTCGGTGTGCAGGCCATCCAAGATGAATCTAAACTAGATAAGAACTTCCGTCAGATCGGACCTCGGAAATGGTAGCTCCCTCTATTTAAGTAGCTTGCTGAACAGTTCCACTGGGATTGGAAAGAAAGTCGTCGAGCTGTTATTGGATCCCGCGATTTCCCGCATGGTTTCCAGATACCTCAAAGTGATAGCATCTTTCTGCTGACCTAGAACCTGAGCAGCCTCGGCGAGCTTTTTAGAGGCTTCGAACTCACCCTGAGCGGAGATGATCTTGGCCCTCTTTTCCCTTTCTGCTTCTGCCTGCTTGGCCATCGCCCTCTGCATTTCAATCGGAAGGTCGATCGCCTTAACTTCCACGTTCGTCACCTTGATTCCCCATGGCTCCGTAACCTCATCCAGGATCTCCTGCAGTTTTGCATTGATTTGGTCTCTGTGAGCAAGGATCTCATCGAGTTCATACTGTCCGACCACTGAACGGAGAGTGGTCTGAGCGATCTGTGCGGTAGCGTGGTAATAGTTCTCAACGGTGATGATGGCATGTTCCGGGTTGCTCACTTTGAAGTAAACCACACCGTTGACTTTCAAGGTCACGTTGTCCTTTGAGATGATATCTTGAGACGGGACATCCATGGTCACGAGCCGGAGGTCCACCTTGATCATCTTTTCGAGACCGGGGATGAGCACAATCAATCCCGGGCCGCGCACGGCAGTAAACTTACCCAGCCTCAGGATCACACCTCTCTCATACTCATCCAGAATCTTGAAGGTGCTAAAGAGGATGACAGCGGCGAAGATAATAAATGGCAAAATGGTCAGGGACATAGGTGACTCCTTTAGAAGTTCTTTTTTATTTTGATGGAAAGTTCCTGTGCGTTCACTGCGACCACTGAAACCTGCTCGCCGATGGCCAGGTCTTCCTCCGAGATGGCTTTCCAGATTTCTCCTTTCACCTTCACTTGATAGACCTGGTTAGAGCTTTTAGTGAGTATTTGGCCGGTGGCGTCTTGGGGCAGGAAGAAATGAGAGGGGGTAACGACTTTTTTTCGTTCTTTGTACAGAAGCCAGACGATGAGCAGTCCCGCGCTTACCACTCCGGCAAGGGTGGAGAAGATGACGGAGTACTTCACGCTGATGAATCCGGCGTCGCCGTGGAAAAGAAACAACGATCCGGCCACGAAGGCCGCGACACCGGCGATCGATAGGAGTCCGTAGCTTGTGATGAAGACCTCGAGCACGAGGAGGCAGATTCCGATGATGATCAGACCAAAGGACCCCCAGTCCAGCGGGAGAACCTGGAAAGCGATGGCAGCGAGGATGAGCAGGCACACGCCGACGGAACCTGCGACGTATCCACCAGGTGCCTGGAATTCAAAGTAAATCAGGGCGACGCCGACGAGAAAAAGGATGTAGGCGGTGGACGGATTTGCCAGGACTTCGAGGATCCTCTGGCCGAGGGTCGGTTGGTGTTCCGTAGCCGCGAGTCCCGGTGCCAAAGATAAGGTTCGCATCGTTCCTTCGAGTTTGAACTCTTTGGAAGAAAGGAGTTTGATGAGTTCTTCTTGAGTGTTGACCACTCCATCGATGATCTTTGCCTTCAGGGCTTCCTGATCGGTGTAGGACCTGGCCTTATCAATCATCTCCTCAAACGGAGCAGCAGGTCTTCCCCGGGCGAAGCTGAGAGAACGGACCAGCGCCTTGAGGTCATTCATCGCCTTGGACCGGCCATCGTTTTCCTTGATGTCTTCCCCTAATCCCACGGGAGTCGCAGCACCCAGGTTAGTGCCGGGAGACATGAAAATAAAATGGGCCGCAGACGCAACGATCGCTCCCGCGCTTGAGGCACTGGCGCCTTCCGGGGTGATCCAAACTGCAAAAGGTCTTTTACTGCGGCTGACTTCGGTGATGATGTCTTTTGTAGTGGTAACTAGGCCACCAGGAGTGTTGATCTTGATCACAATCAGTGAACTCACAGGAATGCTCCGGAAGTGCTGCGAGATGTAGTCATAAGTTGCTGGTGTGATGGCAGAATTGATACTCAGGATGCTTAACTGTTTAATTTCGTAAGGGGTAGCCCGAGAAATTTGCGGGAAAAGTCCCAAGACAAAAACAATAAAATACAGTAAGTTTTGGCGTGTCATAAGTTGCATAAGCTTAATGAAATTAATTCAGCCGGGCAAGTCGTACGAGGTCATCCATGTCTAATAAGAATTTGAAATTTTATATCGGTTCCATCCTCAATCCTCAGTCAGATGACGCCTGTGATTTTTTTCCAAAAGGGATGCTGGTGGTCAAGGGTGAAGGTAAAAAAACCAAGATCCTTGACGTCTTGTCGCTGGAGAAAGGTTCAAGAAAGTATAAAGAGTTTCTGCGCACGGAGAATACGACTGACTTCGGGAACTCGGTGATCATGCCGGGGTTCTTTGACATGCATTTTCACTGGGTGCAGGATGACGTCCGGCAGATGCCGAAAGACTCCTTGCTTGGGTGGCTTGAGAAGTACACGTTTCCAACGGAGATGAAGTACGGTCAGAAAAAGTACGCGCAGGAGAAGGCAGTTGTGTTTTTCAAAAAACTCCTTGGCAGCGGGACCATGGGCGGGGCCTGCTACAGCTCGATCCACGAGCACGCCGTGGAAGCGGCCATGGAGAACGCGGTGGGAGAGTTCGTCATCGGAAACGTGCTGATGAACATGAACTCACCCAAGGAATTGACCCAGACTGAAGAGGAATCTCTGTCGCTGACCAAGAGGCTGATCAAGAAGTTCGGAAGGCGGCATTGCTTCACCCCGCGCTTTGCCATCACCACCAGCCCTAAGGTGATGCTGGAAGGTAGCCGTATGGCAGATAAGGCGAAGTGCTTCAAACAGACCCACCTCTCGGAGAACCTGCAGGAGATCGAGTTCGTCCTGTCGATCTACCGGAAGCTCCCGGGCTTCGAAGAAATTTCTTCGTACACCGAGATCTATGAGAAGACGGGCATGCTCGGGAAAAGGTCTCTCATGGGCCACGGCATCCACCTCTCGGAGAAGGAACTCAAGCTCCTTAAGAAATCAAAGACCGCCGTCATCCATTGCCCGACCTCCAATGCACCGATCAAGGAGCGCGGGCTCGGGTCTGGGCTCTTCGACTTCAAGCAAATGGAGCGGTCGAACATCCGCTGGGCCCTGGGGTCGGACATCGGCGGTGGACCTTTTCTCTCAATGTTCGACGTGATGAGGAGTTTCGTGGACCAGAACAAACTGGCGGGAGTCGAAGGAGCGAATTTTACCAAAGCGCTCTACCGGTCCACCCTCGCTGGGGCACGGATCCTTGGGTGTGATGACGTCACCGGGAACCTCGACCCGTCTAAGCACGCAAATTTCATCGTTGTGGAGATTAAAAGCAAAAAAAGTTTGCAGACTCCAGAAGAAGTCCTTAAGCTTCTTGTGGGACAGCATAAGTCTAAACGTGAGAACTACGAGAAGATTGTGAAGGCTGCCTATTTCAAAGGTGAGCGCCTTAAGGTCATGGAGTAAGCGATGAGCGCGTCCCGGGTACTATACATAGACGACGAACTGGATCTGCTGGATCTGGCGTCTTCATTTTTCGAGGATGAGAACCTACCCATCGATACCACCTCAGACTTCCATCAGGCCCTCGAACTCATCAGGAAAAATCACTACGACCTGATCATCTCCGACGCGAAGATGCCGTCGGGGAGCGGCTACGATCTCATCTCCATCATCAGAAAGGAAGACGGCTACACGGGGAAGATCATCCTCGTCACCGGAAACGCCGAGAGGCAGGGGGATGCGAAGACGTTCGGCTATGACCTCTTGATGTCAAAGCCGGTGCAGTTCCAGAAACTCGTCGATACCGCCAAAGAAATGCTCTCATTCTAATTCAAGCACCACCGGACAGTGATCGGAGCCCTTGATCTCCGGGAGAATCCGCGCGTCCTTCAATCGTGGAAGGAGTTCTTCACTGATGAAGAAGTAATCGATCCGCCAGCCCACGTTCCGTGCCCTCGCACCGGCGAAGTTACTCCACCAGGTGTACGCGCCGGCCTTCCCAGGGTTCAAGTGCCGGTAGACGTCCACGTAGCCCTGTCCGATGAACTTATCCATCCAGGCCCGCTCCTGCGGCAGGAAGCCGGTGGTCTTTTTGTTCGTCTTCGGATTCGCGAGATCGATCTCCATGTGAGCAGTGTTGAAGTCACCGGTGATGACCACTGGCTTTTTTTTCCTGAGTTTGTTCATCTTCGTCAAAATGTCCTCGCAGAACTCCAGCTTGAACGGCACGCGGGTGTGTTCCCGTTGTCCATTGGGGAAGTAGCAGTTCAGAAGATAAAAGTCCCGTAGCTCATGGATCAAAACCCTGCCCTCAGAATCGAAGCAATGTTTTTCAATGAATTTTGTGTCAAGCAGTTTCTCCCGACTAAAAGTTGCGACTCCCGAATAGCCTTTTTTCTCTGCTGAACTATGAGCAATGGTGTAGTCTCTGTTCGCACTCAGTTCCGGCGGGTATTGTTCGAAACTCGCTTTCGTCTCTTGTAGGCATAGGATATCTGGTGATTCTTTAGCGAACCATTCAGGAAATCCTTTTGTGTACACAGAGCGTATCCCATTGACGTTCCACGAAATCAGCTTCATAAAATTTTTCCTAGTTAGTTTCAATCCGAAAGACTGGTAAGATGAATAATCATTTTTTTTTGAATGGTGAATGACTTTCCAGTAAAAATGAATATTATTTTCAATCTCGCCCCAATCCGATGGAGAACACATGCGTTGCTTTAAGAACATTGCTCAACTTATTCGTACCAAAAGAATGAATCATCCTAAAGGCTATTCGCAATCAGAGCTCTCGCATCTTCTTGGTTATAAAAATGGTCAGTTCATCTCAAACGTCGAGCGCGCACTCTGTAACATACCTCTAAAAATGCTCCGGAAGGTCTCCGAGGTTCTCGACATCACCGCGGATGAACTTAAAACTTCGATCCTGAGAGATCAGGAAGAAACTCTGAATAATTATCTCTACAACATCAAGCCAACCAAGAAAGAAAAAGATGTCTCTGCGACCGCGACCATCGCTCCTCAGTTTTCGGCGACAGGTTCTGACGGAATTTAATTACCTTATTTTTTCTCAGGTCAGGCTCAGTTAAGTCCCTTGAGTTTCAGATAATCTTCATAAGACCCGACCGACTCTTCCGTGTCTTCCCTATACTCTTCGAAAGCTTCTTTCTGCGTTACTTTGTAGTGCGGATCCTCGATGTCTTCCGGTAACACCTCCACCACCGAAGCTTCCACCGGGTCGATGCCACGGTTCCCGGAGTAGGTGAGGTCTAGCCTGTACCTTTCTGTCTTCCGTTGCTCCAGAGTCTCCCGTTGCCAGGTTTCAAGACTTGCTTCGAATCTTCGCAGGTGTTCTATGCTATCAAAGAAGTTCTTCTCCAAGCGGTAGAGTTGCCGCTCGTCCGAACGGTTGAAGTATTCGAAGTATTTCCGGCGAGTGATGAGGTGCTGTTCCAACAGATTGTCGTATTTCACCAGAACCTGGTTGGAGGTCAGGACTCTTCCACTAGGTCGTCTCGACCTGCTCTGGCCACCACGTGACGAACCTCCCTGAGACGACCCAGAGCGCGACGGGCCACCGTTCGGCGGACCGGAGCGTCTTTGATCAGAATTCCTGTTTGAACCTTGCTGACTTCTGCCGCTGCCTTGAGGACTTTGTCTGCTTGGATTACTTTGATTTCCCTGGCCCTGACCTTGCCCCTGATATTGCCCTTGGCCACCCTGAGATGGGCCCTGGGATTGGTTTTGGCCTTGCCCTTGACCTGAGCCTCGACTGTTCCTGGAACGGCGCCTGCGGCTGGTTCCGCCGCTGCCCTGACCTTGTCCGCCTTGATTTGAACTATTCTGCGATTCGCTCACAGTATCTCCTAGATTACTTTTGTCTTAATACTATGCTTCACGCGAAGAATTTGTCTAGGTGGGACGAATAAAAGGTGAGAAAGGCGTTCGATTCTCTTATAATCTAGTCGAATTTCAACATGAACGTGGTGGAGGTTTACGTGGCCAAGAATAGAGTAAAAGTAGCAGTCACAGGTGCGGCCGGACAGATCGGTTATGCCTTGCTTTTCAGGATTGCTTCAGGACAGATGTTCGGACCTGAAACGGAGGTCGAACTCCAACTGCTGGAACTCGAAGCTGCTCTTCCCGCCCTCAAGGGTGTGGCCATGGAACTCGATGACTGCGCCTTCCCGATGCTGAAGAATATTCTCCTGACATCAGATCTCAATACGGCTTTCAAAGATGCCAACTGGGTCATCTGCGTTGGCTCTGTTCCCAGAAAAGAAGGGATGGAAAGAGCAGACCTGCTTAAGATCAACGGCGGGATCTTCACGGCTCAAGCCAAGGCAGTGGAGAAGAGCGCGGCTTCCGATGTCCGGGTCTTCGTCGTCGGAAATCCCTGTAACACCAATGCCCTGATCGCCATGAACAATGCCAAAGGCATTCCTGCTGACAGGTTCTTCGCCATGACTTCCCTTGACGAGAACCGCGCCAAGTCTCAGCTCGCACAGAAAGCGGGCGTCGACGTCACTGCCGTGAAGAACCTCACTATCTGGGGAAATCACTCAGCGACTCAGTACCCCGATTTCTACAACGCGAAGATCAATGGGAAAGCCGCCACGGATGTCATCACTGATCACGAGTGGCTAAAAGCTGACTTCCTGAAAACAGTTCAGCAGAGAGGTGCTGCCATCATCAAAGCTAGAGGGGCTTCTTCTGCGGCCTCAGCGGCTAACGCCGTGGTGGACGGAATCCGGAACCTCGTCACCAACACTCCGGCCAACGAGACATATTCCATGTGTCTTTCTTCCAACGGAGAATACGGAGTTGATAAAGGACTCATCTTCTCCTACCCGTGCCGAACAGAGGGCGGAAAGCTAAAGGTTGTCGACGGCATTAAGCATAATGAATTTGGTCAGGAAAAATTCAAATTGACTCTCGAAGAGCTTCGCGGCGAACGTGATGCTGTGAAGTCTCTGGGCTTGATCTAATCTTAACCATCTCCAGGGCCCTGAGTGTAACGCTTTGGGCCCTTTTCACTTGTCAAATACCCGATGATTCCCTATAACAAACTTCTGGCATTCATAATCAATAGTAAGAGGCTTTTCCATGAGTAACATGCAGGAAACCATAAAACTTTCAGGCTTTAATAATCTCACCAAGATCCTTTCGTTCAACTTCTACGACTTTAGTATCACGATGAACGAAAAGCAGAAGCAGGAATACATTAATTACATCCACAGTAAGTACTGCGCTTCGAACATCCGGGACATCGCCCGCAACATCTGCAAGATCATCGAAGCGAATATCTTGAACGAATCGATCCAGGACTATGATCCGGTCGGGGCTTCCACCATGACCCTCATGTCTGACATCAAAGGCGGAAAATGGGAGGAGAAGGTCACCACGCCGAACGCATCAGCTTCAGTGAAGATGCACCTAGACAAGTCTCATATCACCACGCACACCTACCCGGACGCTTCGGACCCGGAAGGGATCTGCACTTTCCGCCTCGACCTCGACGTCGCCACATGTGGAGACATCATTCCCTTGAATGCTCTGAACTACATGTTCGAAGTCTTCGAGTGTGACGTCGTCTACATCGACTACGTCGTCCGGGGATACACCAGGCTTGAGAGCGGAAAGAAAATTTATAACGATCACTACTTCAACTCCATTCAGGATTTCATCAAGAAGGAAACCCTCGAGAAGTACCTCTACCGTCAGGACATCAACATTGCTCACGATAACATCTGGCAGACAAAGCTCATGGTGAAGCCAACGGGACCGGAGAACTATCTACTGGACCCGAATGACAAAAACCACAAAGACATCGATCATAAAATGGGGTTGCTGGATAAAGAGATGAGAGAAGTGTTCCATCTGAACTAAGAAACCAAAGGCAGAGGAAGAAACGGCTAGGGACGAAACGCAGAGATTGCAATGTTTCTAGGTGAGGTAGCCTCGTCAAAGAATTCTTCGATCTTCACAAGATAGCCCTGTTCCTCCAAGAAGATGGCCCGGTCAAGCAGGATATAGAGCTCTAGCAGTCGTCCGAAGGTATTGCGGAGAATACCGGAACTGGTCATCTTCCAGAGGAGGGTTTGCCGGTCGCGGTCCCAGTAGTAGGCTTCCAATTCTTCTATTGAATGCCTGGAAGCTATCCCGATCCGACCCAACTGTTCCAGGGCGTAGACTCCAAAGCTCTCGTCGTAGAGCTTGGGAGAAGAGTTGCCGAGCGGGACGATGCCCTCCATTCCGTATTCATCATGAAGTAGAAAGTGGATGCAGTACCGGTAGGACTTTACTTTTGTTTTTAGGTCATAGTCTTTACCGTCGAGCTTGCGGTGGGCCCTCGACGCGAGCGTGAGCGCGAACCGGCTAAAGCATAGTGGGTCGTTGGATTTTGCGAACTCGGAGATGTTCTGGGCTTCGGGATTGTGTTCCATCTTATGGTAACAGCACCCGAGGCTGATGATCCCGGGGATTTTTTTATAAGAACTGGACTTGATCTGGTCAACCGCGAGGGTCCCGCAGGTGTGCAGACCCAGGGTCATCGTCTCCGGAGTTAACAATGAGAGGAACTCGCTGTTCTGCCCGTCGACTTTGAGGTTCTGGTATGAGACGAGATTTTCTGGGTTCTTAGCGTTCTTCCTGTTCCTGTTCCTTCCCGTGTCCTGAAGGGCCGTGTCCATGTCTACAGACGTCACGCTGAGACTATACTGGTTGGAGAGCGTCTGTGCCAGAAGGCCAATGCCTCCGCCGATGTCAACGATCTGCTTGATCCCATTCCGCTGAGTAAAATTTTGGACCCGAGGGGCCAGGAGCTTAATCTCATGCTGCTTCTTGGGGATCATGTGCCGGAAAGTAAAAGAATCGAAGGGAAGTGCGGCCGGGGCCTCTGCCTCCGGCAGCGCACAGAGAGCTTCCAGCCGTCGATGAAACTCGATCAACGAAGGGAGCCGAAAAGCAGACCAGTCTTCTTTCCTCTCGATGCGGATGATGGTCTCCTTATCCGTTACAGCGGCGAGCTCATCGACCCACTCCATCGGGTATCCGTCAAAATGCTCCGGATAGGTCAGCATGATTTCGTTTTGCCATACTTTTTGGTATGGTCGGATGAACTCGGAGATTTCTAGGAAGTGCTGACGTAGATTCATTGCAGCAGGGTATATCACATTTTATGGATAAGATAAACAAAGTAGCGGTGTTCGGGATGGGCAAGTCGGGTAAGGCGGCGTTGATCCTGGCCATTAAAAAAGGCCTGGACGCCTTCGCGGTTAACAAAGGAGTGGTGGCCAGTTGGTATCAGGACGAGAAGCTCAACGGAATCATCACCGCCCAGAAGTGTTTTTCAGAGGACGAATTCATCGCTCAGTTTGCGGAAATGGATCTCATCGTTCTCTCACCGGGGATCCCGACCACTCATCCCTCGCTCCGGGCCGCGGTTGCTAGGGGAGTGCCGGTTATCTCCGAAATAGAATTCGCCTATCGCTACACCCGACACATCCCAGTGATCGCCGTCACCGGAACCAATGGTAAGACGACGACGACGACCATGATCGAAGAAGCTCTCCGGCTCGCTGGCAAAAGAGTCTTCTGCGGTGGCAACATCGGTGTTCCCTACTGTGAACTCGCCGTCTCGCAGGAAGCAGTAGACTACGCAGTGATCGAAGTCTCGAGTTTTCAACTTGAAACCATCAAAGAATTTCATCCGGTAATGGCCCTGATCTTGAACGTCTTTCCCAATCACTCTGAGAGGTACGATCACGTCTCGGACTACGCTAAGGCCAAGAACCGGATTCTTCTCAATATGGGTAAGAACGATCACCTGATCCTGGGAACCGAGAATGAGTTTCTGGATGAGCCCCGGGCCCACCCAGCGAGCAAGACTTTCTTTACTAAGGGTGACCTCCCCAAGGCCTTCCGAGAGAAGTTCAACTTCACCGGGGCCCTGGTTAAAGGTGAGCACAACGAGGCAAATTTCTACGCGGCTTACTGTGTGCTCGAGAAGCTTAAGATCCCGACGTTGGACAGCCTCTTCCAGAAGTTCATCGATTCTTTTAAGGGAGTGGCCCATCGGCTCGAATTCGTCCTGACTCACGAGGGACTTACGGTCTACAACGATGCCAAGTCCACTAATGGCCTGGCCACCACCACGGCGATCAAAGCCTTTAAAGACTCTCGTGAGCCGCTCTACCTGATCCTCGGTGGAAAACTAAGAAATGAAGCGGACACTCTTCTCCCGGACCTCTTACCTTACCGTGGTCGGATCAGAGAGATTTTCACCATCGGGGAGGTAACCGAGAGGCTCTACCAAGAGCTGCACCGGGACTTTGAGGTGGTGAGGTGCTTCGAGCTAAAAAAAGTCTTGGAGGAAGTGCGGGGACGACAACTGAAAGGGAATCTTGTTTTTTCTCCGGCCTTTCCGTCGTTTGATCAGTTCAGGAACTACGTTGACCGAGGAGAGAAGTTTAAGGCCTGGGCACTAGAAACTTTCTAGTCCGCGCCCATCTGCTCGTAGTAGCTCTGGTCAATGGATGCGGTCGTTCTTTCGTGAATTTTTTCAGGTTCTTTCTCTCCAATCGCTGACTCCAGCGAGATCTTTGCGATGAAGACCAGCATGAGAATCATCACGATCGAACCCATTTTAAAACCCATATATTACTTCCTTATAAACAACTAAAACTTATTGTACATAAGGGCGCTATCGGTATTAAAAATCAGATCTTTAGGAAAGTTAGATTTTTCTTATTGAGAATCTTTTGCCACAGATCTAAGGCGGTCACACAGTTCACGGACATCAGTGAGGTCTTGGTAGATACCAAATCCGAATCTGAGCCTTCGGCCCCTCCGGTCTATGAGGATCCCCATCTTTTTGATCTTTTCTATCAAGCTTATGGCGGCTTCGGGTGTGTCGCACTCGAAAGTCAGGAAGTGACCGTGCCAGGGAAGCTCGGGATCGAAGAGTGGTCTTAGTTCCCAGTCTTGAACGAAGGAAGCTGGCAGCACGGCCAGGAATTCCATCTGGAGGGTCCGCACGTGTTGGTGGATACCTGAAACATCCAGCCCTGACTCTTCGAAGAGATCCCAGGCTGCGTTGAACCGGTAGAGGCCACTCGGATCCTGGGTCGCTCCCATGAAGGCCATGGCATCGGGAGCGTAGCTCACACCGAAAGCCGACGGATTTGAAAGAGTATCATGTTCCGCGAACCATCCAGTGTAGGCCGGTCGCCAGGTGCCCTCGGGCACCACCATGAATCCTACCCCCTCGCCGGCCTGGGCGTACTTGTAACCTCCTCCGAGGTAGAAGACCTGGCCCTCGAGCTGCGAGAGGGAGCAGGGAAGGGCGGCGAAGCCATGGTACCCGTCTATGACCATGAGAGTGTGCTTCGGACAGGCTTTCCTGAGTTCCAGCAAATCCTCCGGTGTCAGTGCCAGACCCGAGTCGTAGAAAACCTGACTGATGAAGAAGAGATCGTAATTTTCCTTTAACTTTTCTTTGATCGACTCCAGCGTGGACCGGGGATGCTCTAAGAACTGCTGGGTAGAAACCGTCTCGACGGTGAAGGCCGGGATTTCCTTGAGTCGCATGACCTGACGGTTCCAAGAGTGGAACTCATTGGTTGTGGTGAGGACTCGGACGGAGGGCCTGCCTAAGAATAACGAGAGTAACCGGGAGGTGAGCTCATGGGTATTGGGTGCGAAGACGATCTGCTTGGGATGTTTCAGACTCAAAATCCCGGCGATGTGCGACTGGGCCCGAGGGATGATCTCTGAGAAGATGTGTCTCCACTTATCATCGCTGAGCCTCGCGCAGTCATCCCAGTACTGCAGCTGGGCCTGCCTGGTGACGTCCGGCCAGAAATGGTGAGAGTGGGCCGCGAAGTGGAGCTTGCCCCGATGGGTTTCCAGGAACCGGCCATAGAAATTTTTAAGATCTGAGCGAATCATAGACGATGTCCAGTTGAGCGGCGAGCTTAGCCGGGAGCTTCGGGGTCGCGGATTTCGGTATGAGGAACGTCGCCAGGTTAAAGAAGTCGACGAAGGCCCGGTTCCGGTCGGTAGTCGCCTTGAGGTACTCGTGTCCGGACGACCCACCGGTGCCGATCTTGGTGCCCAGGATCCGCTGGACCATGATGGCGTGCCGGTATCTCCAGGTGGTGATCTTCTCATCGACCTCCACCAAAGAATTGAGGATCCGGAACGGCATCTGCAGGGCCGGGTAGTCGCGGTAGAGATGAATAAAGATCGCGGAGAGCATGGCATTCTGGGAAAGCTTCACCTTTCCCTGCGCTTTTTGTTCCTGGTACAAGGTTGAATCCAAGAGGGACATGAACGAACTCCTGGTGGCTTCCAGGTTTTTGAGTTCGAGGCCCCTCAGGCGGTCGTCGAGACTTGAATTTCCTCGGATGATCTTCTCGTCACCGTCCAGCATCTGAGTGACGGCTTTCGAGTACGTACCCCAGAAGTCGAAGTCCTCAAACTTACTGAAGGGCATGCGCGCGAGCCAGGACTCCACCAGTTCGAAGATGCTGTCCATCTTCTCTGTTTCGTCTAGTTTTTTAAGGTCCTCTGGTTTCAATCGGGAATTGAAGAACTGCTTCTCCACTTCCATTCGGTGCTGCGCTTTTATCCCCAAGGTCGCTTCTACCAGACGAAACTGGAGACTCTGGAAGCCCGACGCCGGGACCAGGAAGTCACGGAACTCCATGAAGTCCAGAGAGGTCATGGTTTCCATGATCTGGATCTGGTCCACTAGGATCTGCTGAATCGCTGCGACTCTTTCGATCCTAGCATTTATAACAGATAGGTCCGTGGCAGGAATGTATGGTTTCTGCATGATGGTCCGAACGGAGTTGAGCTCGTGCAGGACTTGCTTGAACCACAGTTCGTAGGTCTGGTGAGTGATGATGAAAAGAGTTTCGTCATGAGCTTCCTGACCGAACTTCGCACTTTCAGTCACTTGAGCTGAAAGCAGCTTCGGTAGTTGCAGGTAGTCACCATAATAAACGGAGCTTGGTATCTTCATAATTACCTTCACAAGTATGAGCGGGAGAGCTAATTTATTGTCACGAGGTCATTGTATGAATAAATCTTTCAATCTATCAAATCAAACTATTAACTCTAACATTGAGAAACTTAAAAAAGTTATGACGGAGCGTGGCCTTGACGGCATGTACGTCTCTAGTTTCGATCCGTTCCTCAATGAGTATGTTCCACTCCAGGATAACCACCGATTTTACCTCACAGGATTCACCGGGTCGATGGCCGAAGTACTGGTGCCTAAAGACGGTAGGGTTCGGCTCTACGTCGACGGGCGCTACCATGAGCAAGCGGACCTAGAGGTCGACGCCGCGAGTGTTGAAGTGATGAAGATCGGAGGAGATGCCTCCACCACGGAAGAGCTCGTCCAGGACGTGAAGCGGCTCGGGATTAAAAAACTTGGCTACGAGGCTGACCGGACGGCACTGGGGTATCTCAAGCGTCTTGCGGCTTCCGCAGCAGAAACTCAGGGCCTCGAGACCGGAGAGCTTGCGAAGGTGATAGACTTCGAGGCACTTTCAAGCCTCAAAGAGATCACACTCGTTCCGCGGGAATGGAGAGGTCGGGACACGCTGGAAAAAACGCGGTCGATCTTCACCGCTGATAAGCAGGCAATGTTCCTGACTGCGCTTGATTCGATCGCCTGGATCACCAACTGCCGTGGCTACCATCTACCGTTTTTGAGCAGCTTCTACGCCAAAGCCTTGGTGACCAAAGAAAAAGTTTACGTCTTCGTGACTCCCGAAACGCCGGTCTCAGCGAAGGCGAAGAAGGAAACTGGTCTCGAGTTCATCGTCCTCGCGTTTAAGGACCTCCCACGGGAGCTCGACCGGTTACAAAATACTCTGCACTTGAGTGAAGTGTGGTTCGACCCTTCCATGATCAACTCGGCAGATTTCTCGGTGCTGGTGAAGGTCTTCAGCACCGATCTACTCAAGGAGAAGGCGGGAGGACTTTTTGAATACCAGTCCATTAAAGAGCCTGTCGAGCTAAAGCAGATGGAAGCTTCTTTCAGGAAAGCGGACAAGGCGATCTTCAACACCATCAAGTGGGCGAAGGATGCGATCAAGGCCGGGAAACGGATCACCGAACTCGATCTCTACAACGAGACAACCACCAAGTACCAGGCGCAGGGCTCGGTCGAGCAGAGCTTTAACACCATCGCCGGTGTGGGCCCGAACGGTTCCATTATCCACTACGGCACACCCTCTGATGAGGTGGTCATTAAAGACACGGATATGGTGCTACTGGATTCCGGCGGGTACTTCGACGGCGGCTGGGCCACCGACACCACCAGGACCTTCTTCGGGGACTCAAGTAAAAAGCCACATCCGCAGATGATCGAGATGTATACACTTGTGCTGAAAGGGCTCCTCGCCTGTCAGACAGCGGTATTCCCTGAAGGCACGAAAGGAAACGTGCTCGACGGACTCGCCCGCGCTCCGATGCGGAAGCACGGGTACGATTATAACCATGGAACAGGGCACGGAGTGGGGATCCATGTTCACGAGCCCGGAGTGAGGATCTCGAGTGTCTCGAACGTTCCGATGAAGGCCGGACAAGCGGTCTCCATCGAACCGGGGATCTACATCCCGGGCTTCGGAGGCGTCAGGCTCGAGAACATCGTTTATACGGAGAAGCACCCTCAGTACAAGGGAATGCTCAGGTTCGTGCCATTCGTGTACATCGGTTTCGATCCGGCCTTGATCGACATGAATCTCCTCAATAGCGAAGAGAAGGTTATCTTGGAAGAATACGAAGCCGAGTGCTCACGCAGGGGTACCAGTCTTCGGACGATTAAATAATCTTCTTAGTTCGCTCAGCAAAATCATCAGTCCGAGAGTGATCCCTAGCTGCCAATACGGTGGATCTCTCTTGGTCGAATCCAGAGTTCCGAACAACCCACACCCGTCCACGATCACCGGATAGAGGTAGCTCACTCCGTCCATGTCATCCTGAGCGAGATTCCTTCGGAGTTTAACCGTCCGGTAATACATCAGTGCTTCATCATGGTCCGGTTCCGCATGGCCCAGGCCAATGGCATGGCCAATCTCATGGGCGATGACCGAGACTTTATCATCTCTGGATAAGTTCGAGAATGAGCTGGAGGGGTCTTCGTTGAGCAGGATGATCGCACCCTCAATTTTTTTGCCAGAAAATTTATTGGGGATGGTGACTGCGAGAACGTTGGCCCCCCCGAAGTTGGTGTTCAAGGTGTTGCAGGCGATGATGATTTCGTTCACCGGAGGTATGAGGTTTCCTGCACTCATTGCGGCTGAGATGCAGGCGTCGTCGGTTGCGGAACACAGTTTACCATCACTGATGTTGGCCACGGGAGCGGAAAACCCAGCTGCGCTCAGACGCAGGTTCGAAGTGGGGACCTTGTTCCAGAAATTTTCCACGGCTTCGGAAACGATGTCCTGAAGCTCGTAGACGGTCAGACCCACGTTGGGACAGGTGGTTTGCTCATCGACCAGGACGTCGACATTGCTGTCCTTGAAAGCTCCGCCGAAGTTGTTGTTCAAGGTGTAAGCTTCCGCCTGAGCCGTGAGGAGAAAAAAAAGTACGAGTGCTTTCATCACAACCTCACTGATCCCAGTAGTAAGTTAAGAAAATGGTATAAGACAGCTGCCTTCTTTGATCTTTAAAAAGTGAATAGGTGTAGGTCTGGAGCCGGGCCGAATACCGTTGGTAAAACGCCTCGAGACCGAGGTCAAAAGTGTTATTGAGGCTAGACCTGTTTTCTTCTGGGTAGTAGAAAGTAGAGGTGGAGCTTCCGTTGTTGATATTGGTGCTCCCTCCTTGACCGTGCTGGTTGAGCCACATCAGCGATGTGCCAGCGCGGACCCGCAGATAGCTGAGGAGGTTGTATCCAAGGTCTGCTCTCATCATAAAAATATTTTTAATGATGCGTGAACCTCCGGGTTTCTGTGGCAGGACCCAGTTTAGTTCCGGTAAAAAAATGAGTTGGTGTACCCAGGGAACGGATAAACCTACGCCGATGGTTGGGGCAAAATCAAACTTCCTGGTGTTGCCCGAGGCGTCTTCCTGAACTGCATTAAAATATTCAGTATGGGTGCCCAGGTTGAAGTATACCGAATCGATGGGGGATTTCGCTTGTTGCTGGCGGTTCGCTGGCACCCCTGTCGCATGTGCACCGTAACACCCGAGCAGTGCCCACAAAGTTAGTAATCTTCTCATGGATAAAAACTACCAAATTTCCCTACGTCTCGCTATCATAGAGGCACGTTTTCTTTCTGGAGTGATTTAATGTTTGAAAATTTCAAAGTTCCTTCTGAGTTGATTCCGTCGGATCCAAGATTTGGTGTCGGGCCATCTTTGATACCCGTTGAAGCCGTTGAGAATCTCCTGAAGACAGGCAAGACATTACTAGGCACAAGTCATAGAAAAACTGCGGTCCGGAATGTGGTCAAAGAGCTGCAAGATGGATTACGAGACTATTTCAAACTTCCGCCCGGCCATGAAATCGTTCTGGGAAATGGAGGAGCGACACTTTTCTGGGACATGATGGGCCTGGGCCTGGTCAGACACTCATCCTTGCACTACGTCTGCGGTGAGTTTTCTGATAAGTGGTACCGCTCCAGTAGTAGCATCCCGTGGATCAAAGCCAAAGCAGTCAAAGTGGACTTCGGCGAAGGAATAAACCCGAGAGAAGAAGAGGGCTTTGATTTCATTTGTAGCACGCTTAACGAGACTTCCACCGGTGTGATGCTTACGGAGATCCCGAAGCTTAAAAACCCGGACACTTTGATCGCGGTGGACGCGACTTCAGGTGCGGGACAGATCAAAATAGATTTTAACAAAACTGACGTCTACTATTTTTCTCCTCAGAAAGTGTTCGCTTCTGAAGGAGGATTCTACGTAGCCATCATGTCACCCAAGGCGATTGCCCGCGCCATGGAAATTTCAGCTGACACGAAACGCTTCATCCCGGAGGCGCTTAAGCTTACCCATGCCCTCGAGAACTCTCGTCAGAATCAGACTTACAACACTCCGGCCATCTCCACCATTTTCTTCATGAACGAGCAGGTGAAGCTCATGAACAAGCTTGGCGAGGATCAGGTCATCGCCCAGGCAAAGGAGAAAGCATCTCTGATCTACGGCTGGGCAGAAGAGAAGTCCTACCTAAGCCCTTTTGTTAAAACTGCGAGCTTCAGGTCACACGCTGTGGCGACAATAGATGTGGACCCTCAGTTCAATGCTGATGACCTGGCCCTGGTGCTAAGGAAGCAAGGTGTCGCGTTTGACATTGAATCCTACCGGAAGCTAGGACGAAACCAGTTCAGGATATCACTTTTCCATAACATTTCTTTTGCTGACCTGAAGAAACTCACCCAGATCATCAGCCGCGCCTTTGAAACACATACCGATTGATGAAACGGGCCGTAAGAATAATTTCTTCCCTACTTGTTTAAGTCAGACAAAATGGGTAAATAAGCTCACCAAATTCTTACCTTCAGGATTAAAAAATGAACAGTCTGTTTGCTTTCATCTTATTGGTCGCAACCACCACCGCTTTCGCGGAGCGATTTTCTTCTCTGCATAACAATGATCCTAAGATCATGGGCAAAAAGCTCGGATCGTTTACCTACAAGTATGACTCCCTTCCGACCGGAGGTAGAGTGATCGACGACCGCTTAGGTTGGTCCGAGACGTACTGGCCAAGTTTCAAGGGCGGCATCGCCTTCAGATGGAACCACCCAGATCCTCAGCCTTTTAAGTATAAGCTACACACACTTGCGGACCTGAAGAAAATGAGTGCGAAGCAACTCGAGCAGCTCTCACCCGCGGAGCTCTACGACGTTTCACAGAGCGATTATAATTACACCCTAACAAAACAGATCCTGCGGACGTATTCTCCGAGAGAATACTGGTGGGAAGGAATCTGTGACGGTTGGGCCCTCTCTGCGATCAATTATCCTGAGCCGGATAAAGTGGTCATTAAGAATAAAGAAGGGATCCAAGTCCCATTCGGTGCTTCGGATGTGAAGGCCCTCATCTCTATGCACTCCGCGAGGAACAAAGGTGGTGGTTACGCTGATGTCGGAATGAAATGTGGAGTGAATGGCAAGGTTGAAGGAGAGAGTGATTCCCGTGACTCGTTTCCGAATCCACCTGCTCCAGAGCTCGCGAACTCACCGTTTTGCCGGGACCTCAATGCGGGTTCTTTCCACCTTGTGCTGGCCAATTTCCTTGGCATCCATGCCAAAGGATTTCTGGCCGACATTGACCGGTTTAATGATATCTGGAACCAACCGATAGTTTCTTACTCATCCTCTGTGGTGGGTGAAGAGCCTGTATCACCGGATCACCGGGTCGATGGGATTGAGCGTCGGTTGAGAGTTAAGACTAAGATGACCTACGGTGAAGAATTGAAATTCTGGACGCCGGAGTTAGAAGCTGCGGGGCACTTGAACTTTGTCTCAAAATTACCAGTGACGAAGACACCACATCAAAAATTTCTCTCAAAGAATTACGAATATATTCTTGAACTCGATCTCGATGGTAAGGTCGTGGGTGGTCAGTGGATTTCTGAAACTCGACCTGATTTTGCATGGACCATGAGCGTTTCTAAAACCTTTCAAAACGCTCCGATCCCTCTTAAAGGGTTGACCCAGATTTACCGTCCAGTTCGAAGATAGATACTGTTTGTGCTCATGGCCTCATGTGTCATGAGCGCGGTTTATAGTAATATCTTGCTTTCGACAATAGACATGCAGCGTTATAAAAGTAAGAGTCTTAAGACAAATCTCATCAATTCAGGTATTTGAAATCGCATTGTGGAATTACGTGTCGGAGCCATTTTGTCGCCTTGAGAAAGTATTTAATAACCAGTATAAATTCTGCCAGAAATCGTTTTTAACCAAGGAATAGTTCTTATGAAAAGACATTTGGTACTCACACTTGCGCTTCTCTCTGGATCCGCACTGGCTGAAAGGTATGACCTTCAGTACAATAATCCCAATTTTCTGAATAAGATCATCGGTTCAAAAATGATCTTCACCTATGACCAGCTACCCACTGGAGGACGTCTGATGGACAACCGCTTGGGTTGGTCTGAGACTTACTGGCCTTCGAACAAAGGCGGAGTCGCTTACCGGTGGAACCATCCGAATCCTCAGCCGTTTACTTACCACCTCAACACCAGAGAAGAATTAAAGGCCATGAGCGCGACTCAGCTGTCGCAGCTTTCTCCTTCTGAGCTCTACGACATCTCTAAAGGTGATTATAACTACTCACTCACAAAAAAAGTTTTCAGCAAAAATAAGCCAAGTGATCTTTGGTGGGAAGGAATCTGTCACGGTTGGGCACCTGCCGCTGTCAACTACCCAGAGCCGGCCCAGGTCACTGTCAGAAATCCTGATGGAGTCAATGTCCCTTTCGGCTCGTCTGATGTGAAAGCACTCCTCTCACTCAATGATGCTTACAATTACCTAAATACAGACTACGCCTCGGTAGGAAAGAGATGCAGAGTAAATGGAAAAGTACCAGGAGAAGGCGACAACCGAGATGCCAACCCGAACCCACCGGCCCCCGAACTCGCTAACAGCTTCGAATGCAAAGACATGAACGCAGGAGCTTTCCACGTGGTCATCGCCAACATGCTTGGGATCCATTCGAGAGGCTTCATCGCGGACATCGATCGGTTCAATGACGTCTGGAACCAGCCGATCACCGGATACACTTCATCGATCGTCGGTGATGAATCAGTATCAGCAGAAGAGAGAATGACCGGAGTAGAAAGAAAAATTCGCGTAAAGACGGTCATGACTTACGGGGAAGAACTTAAGTACTACACTCCAGAGTTAGCCGCTGCCGGGAACCTTAACTTTGTATCAAAGAAACCTGTGACCATGACTCCGAACCAGAAGTTCTTAACTAAGAACTACGAATACTTCATCGAACTCGACGTCAGCGGAAAGATCATCGGTGGTGAATGGATCACTGAGACCCGTCCAGACTTCCTGTGGGCCCTCAAGAGGAATTCTAAGTTCAGAGACGCAGCTATGCCGCTCGAGGCTCTTAACAAGATCTACCGTCCAATCAGAAGATAGTTCGATACTTACAAGAAGATAGCAATGGAAGCCCATATCGAAAGATATGGGCTTTTTTTTGTCTATGCTGGGAAGCCAGACTCCGGCGCACGGTTAGGTAACCGTCTCTACGGTCGCAAGGGTTCAGATAGTTTGGATAAAAAAAAGGGCCCACGGAAGTGGACCCTTGTGCTTCGAATTCAGCTTTAGTTTATACTATTAATCTTTAGTAATGACCCCACAAGCGATAGGGATGGAAAGATGAGTTGGCATGTTATTGATGGTGCCTACTGATGCCGGGATCGGAGTCGCTGTGTTGGCTTCTGTCCCGTGGATGATAATGACCTTGCCAGCGAGGTTGATCCGGTCTCCGGAGCTGAGCTTGGCCAAGCTAGGGCCAGCGGTACCGGTGGAGAGGTCGGCCATGAGCTTCTTGTATGACCCCGTTTCGTTGTAGACTGACCGGTAGAACCTTCCAGGCTCACGGTTACTTCCCATAGGGAATACGCCGCCACCGACTTGAGAGTCCAGGTCGTTATCTAGAGGGATCAGGGCAGGTCCGGCGACCCGGTAGGCTTCGTTAATATCAACCATACCGTCACCGTTGAAATCCGATTTATCGGTCGGGCACTTGGTCCCGATATGAATGTTCTGGAAATGGTTGACGTGGCCATCGTCATCAAGCTGAAGAGAAACCTGGACCTGGTCACCGACGATCTTGATGTCTGCGATGCCCGCGGGTATCCATCCATTGAGCTTGGTATTGAACGGCCGGATGATGGAACGGTAAGATCCCTCTGGGGCCTGGGCAAGGTCCTGTACGGTTTCTTGCTGGGGATTCGGGCTCTTCGAACTTCCGCCGCCGCTCTTCCCACAGGAACCTGCGAGGGACATGGAAAGGGCAAGGAGAACTGCTGTTTTGTTAGATTTCATATGTTTTCTCTTTGTTTGAATTTAAAAAGTCCTATTATAACAACCCTTGAGCTCCGCTGGAGTGGTCCCGACCTTGTACTTATTAGCTGGGAGTTCCTGGGTCTGCAGCTCGCCCGGGAGTCGATAGTGCATGCTATCGATCATCATGTAGCACTCTTCGGTCTGTGGGTTCACGTCGTACTCGGAGAATCTGGTGGTCATCTTACAAGATCTCTTAGTGAAGACCATCAGGTCGGTCCACTCTTTAATCGTCGCCGGGCCATTCATGAAGAGGTAGTCCATCACGAACTTCTGGGTTGAACCGTTCACGTTCACCGTGTAGAGCGGAGCCACGTGGAACCACCATTTAAATCTTACTCTGTTGATGTACGAGGCGGTGAAGAATACGAAGACTTTCTCAGACTTCGTACCAGTCTTTTTAAACTCGTCGTGGGCCCAGACGTGGGCCCTGTCGCTGCACTCAGTGGCGCGCTTGAAGCGAGGATTAGAACGGTTGAAGATATTGACGGCTTCTGCCATGCTCGGAACGATAGTTGGGACGAATGGTGACGTCGGTGGACCTTGGATGTAGATCGGATCGAGCAGGATAGATTTCTCAGTGGGACTGTGAACCTTGCGTGCCGCGATCAGATTCGACTGAGCGTCGAGTTCCGCGATTACCGTTCCATCACTAAGTGCGGAAAGATCAAGATTCGCATCTTCTAAGAATGCCACTCGTCCGTTCTCGAATTTCACCAACCCTTCTTCAACGGAATGGATCCGGCTCGAAATGGTTTCAGCGCTTAAAAGCCCTGAGAATGAGAATAATCCCAACATTATAAGCGTCTTCATTAAACCCTCCGGTTCTTGGCCCTTAAATTAATTGACCCGCCGAACTTATCTTTTTACTCACCGCTTGAAAATGGGGCATCGCAATCTTAATTTCAAATTTAGATAATATGATCAATTTTATGCTTGCAGGGCAGTAATTCTCTAAAGGTTTAGAATTATACACAGACATTAAATGACTAAAGGTGTCAAGAAAGGATGCCGATAAGTATTCTGGAGCATTGCATGAAGTTTTATCTCTTAATCACCATGGTTCTAGTTATATCCTGTGGTGATAAAAATCCAACTTCTGTAATTGGTGCACACGGCAATAATTTGATCGAGACTCACGGTGATCCCATTCGTATAGACCCTCTACCCTTAACAAATAGCAGTATGTTCATTTATCCGGGTAATAGGAAATTTCAACTCCAAAACAACACCGTCACCAACAGCTACCGGGATCCTCAAGGGGATGAAACAACTGTGTTGTTCTGGAAGCATAAGTTTAAAAAGTGTCAAACGGAATTGGTTCGAGTTATGGCAGAGAAACCTTCTCATCGAAATCTACCGGTCGAGCTAAGGTGTCCGGACCAGGGCATCGGGGTCATCTTCTCAGAGGGCAGTGACCTTGTTTCAAGAGTGGTAGAATTTGAAAAAGAATGAATTCTTTTTCGCTATCCTGACCCTCGCACTCTACGGCTGCTCGGATCCCCAGCGACCGGCGAGGTTCATTTCCGCCTGGGACAGTCCGGAGTCTACCCAGGCCGTTCTGGAAAGGAAAATCGCTAGCCTTCCCACCGGTCAGTGTCTCAAGGACCTTTATTCCGTTGAGACACTTCAGGCAGAGATCCACCTGGAAGAAAAAAAATACCAGGCCGCACGGCCTATCGAGGGTCAGTGGAAGCACCTGGATCTGGCTAGGCTGCCGATCCCCCAGGCCAATTTCCTAAACGCTCATGGAAACAAGGTCGGAGACCTCGCGTACCCTGGACGGACCGACTACTCGTCATGCAAAGATGTCCCGTGCGTGTTCAACCAGGTCTACGGTCGGCCAGACCACGTCGCCGGATATGTTCACTACCTCTGGTATTTGAAATTCGGTCACCTCCTCTCGGCAGACAACCTGGTGCCGGGGCAGAACTCCAAGGTCCCCGGAGTCTACAATGGAAAGAATTTTTCTCTGGCGAGCTACCTCTATAGCGACGACGAACTGTACGGGTTCTGGCGCTTATCACACATGCTGGAAAGTCCGTTCACGGAGCTGGCTTACCTCGACGAGATCCAGCGTCTCCCCCGAGGAGAGAACTTCGAGCAGAAGGAGCTCCAGGGCACCTGCGGAGCCGCGTCTAGCGACGGTTACATTGTCCTGGGAGATGGGTGCCTGACGCTCAACCAGAACAGAGACCAGGGACATCTGTACCAGGGCATCCTGCACGAGCTCGCGCATCAGCTGGACTTCGAAGAAGGGAAGGGGAGCGGCCACTTCTACCGCTCACACCAAAAAGACTACCTAGAGGTTTCCGGGATGTACCTCGAAGAGTACCAGGCCAAGTCGCTGGTTCAAACCTGGAAGATTCTCAACAAGGACAACCTCGTCTCGGAATACGCCAGCGTAACTCCGGAGGAAAATTTCGCGGAGACCGTCGCCTACTTACGGATGAGTCCTGAAAATGCCCTTCTGAACCTTTCAGAGAAGCACTTCGAGTTCGTCTCTGAGAAGTATTTTAATAACGCTTCCTTCTCGTACTCTGATCAGTTTAGTGACTGGCAAAATAAAAGGTACGCTGACCTCACCAAGTGGGTGGTGAAGGCAGTCCTGGAGTGCAGGCAGACTTCCGACGCGCGGACCTCGAACTTCTTCACCGCGGCTGATTTTAAGACTTCCGTTGGCCCGGGTCTCATGAACTGCTACGGCGCCTACGCAGAAGAGATCGGCGCCAGGCTCCTTTCGATGGTGAAGCTCAAAGAGCCGGAGGGCTGTGTCGCAACACTCGAGCGCTCGCGGAAGCTAACCTGGAATAGTCTTCTGAGGCCCAAGCTCGTGTCTCTGTTCAAAAAAAATCATACTCTTGGTCTGCTCACCTTCAACTTCTACGACGCCCTGGTGAAATCAAGAGCGGCCCGAGACGCGTATCTCATCTGTCAGGGGGAGATCGCCGCCGAAACTTGCTTCGACGAAGAAGTCCGGAAGAAGGCACTGGAGCAAGCGCTGGTGTTAAAGTTATCCCACGCCGAGATCAAAGATCTGGTGGACCTGTACATTTCGGTCAATGATTTTTCCAAGATCCAGTCGCAGACCCGGGCAACATATCAGAGCTATGTCCTCACCAGATCTGAGGACATCAAGAAAACTTCCGAAGCTCTCTGGGGCCGGTGTAAGGGCACCAACCCGAACGACGACCTTCCTCCCAAAGGTCAGCATTTCACCCTCACTGATGGCTATTTGATCAGTTCGATCTACAGCTGTCTCAACCAGCAGTTCAAAGATACGGTGGCCCTGGTGATCGACGGCTTCAGTCTGGAAGGGTTAAAGGTTGAGGCCAACGACGAAAGGATCATCTTCGAGAAAATCGTAACTCCTTACCTGCAAAAAAATCTCAAAGAGATCTACCGGCGAGAGCAGACGGCGGAATTGCTCTCGGCGACGGAGTTCATGAGAATTAATAGTGGGAAGCTCAGGGAGCGGCTTCAGGTGGACTTCGGCTGGACGGGAGAAGTTGTGGATCTGAAGAAGCTGCAGTCCGACTGCCGGAACCGGAGCTTGGCCCTCATCAATTTTTCCCCGGCCTACCATCTCAAAAAAGACCTTTTCGGTCCATTCATCTCAGGGAGTGTCTGTTGGAAGATCCAGGAGTCAGAAAGATTCCAGCGGTGGCTAAGGAGCTCCGAGCTGGCACTGAAACCCTAGTCTTTTTTGTACCCACCGAGGAACTCAGTTTTAAATTCGAGGAAGCGGTCTTCGAGGATCGCCTGCCGGGCCCTGGAAGCCAGCGACTTATAGAATGAAATGTTATGGGCGGTCGCGAGGATCTGGCCCAGGATCTCATTGGAGTCGAAGAGGTGCTTGATGTAGGCCCTGGTGAAATTAGTGTTCACGTAGTCTTTGAGGTTGGGCTCGATCGGGAAGAAGTCCCGGCGGTAATTCTTATGCTCGATCCGGATTTTTCCCCGGTTGGTGAACAACGTGCCACCTCGGCCAAACTTGGTTGGGATGATACAGTCACTCATGTCCACGCCGTGCTCCCAGATCATGAGAAGATCCTCCGGCATTCCCACTCCCATCACGTAGCGGGGCTTGTCCTTTGGCATCAGGGGTGCGGTGAAGCTCACGACTTTTTCCATGTGCTCCGCTCCCTCGCCCACGGAGACCCCGCCGATGGCGTAGCCCGGGAGATTTCTCTTGGTCACTTCCTCCAGGCAGATCCTGCGGTACTTATCATACACCCCGCCCTGGATGATCCCGAAGAGCGCCTGGTTCGGTTTGTTCCAGGCTTCGATGCAGCGGTCGAGCCAGCGGTGAGTCCGCTCGATGGAGTTGGCGACGTAGCTCTCGGTGGCCGGGTACGGGATGCACTCGTCGAAGGCCATCATGATGTCCGAGCCGAGGTTCTGCTGGACCTGGATGGAGATCTCCGGAGTAAGCAGGACGTTCTCTCCTTTGGCACCCTTGAAGTTCGCTCCTTCTTCGGTGATGGAGTTCTTCTGGAGTGAGAAAACCTGGAAGCCTCCGGAGTCAGTGAGGATCGGTCGGTCCCAGGCCATGAACTTATGCAGACCTCCGGCCTTCGCAATGAGCTCCGAGCCAGGAGTCAGATGCAGGTGGTAGGTGTTGGAGAGAAGGATCTGGATGTTGAGATCCACCAGTTCCTTGGGCTGTAGAGCTTTAATGGCACCGTGGGTTCCCACCGGCATGAAGACGGGAGTTTCGATCTCGCCGTGGGGAGTGGTGATGATCCCCGCTCTAGCGCCGCAGTGCTTGTCCTGGTGGACGAGTTTGAATTTGAAATGTTCATTGATGTCTGAGCGAACGTTAGAAGACGTGTTCATAACCGAAGTATCCTTTTGGGCAGTGTTTTTCCAGAGGCAAGAGCCCCGGCGTTTCCAGTAAAGGGATGTGAATGCGCCGACCTTATCAGATGCTATTTCCTTTGTTGAGCCTTTTCATCGTGAGAGTTGATGTTACCGATCTTTTTCCTTTGGTTCTGCGGGTTAAGGTCCTACGGGTGATCGACGCTGACACTGTCGATGTCCGGTCCGGATCACGCACGCTGAGAGTGCGGCTACTGAAACTGGATGCGCCCGAGAAAGGGCAGCCGTTTTTAGACGGAAACGGTGACGCCGGCAGGGTCGCCGAGAACTGTGCCAAAGCTGTGATCAGTAGAGCAAGGAGCTATCAGCTTAAGTTGGTCAAGCAGGACGTCTACGGAAGATTTCTGGGAGAACTCGAGGACGTGAGCCTCAGGCTGATACAGAGAGGCTGCAGCGGGATCTATCCGTACACCGAGTTTTCAAGTCTGCGGGAGAAATTTGAATTCCTCCGGGCCCTGAGCAAGGCCCGGAGAGAGAGAGTAGGGCTGTGGAACTTCGGCGGCTATCGGCAGCCGATGCTGTGGAGAAAATCTAGTAAACAAACCGCACGCCGGCGGTACCGGCAATCAGGTCGTCGCCCAAAGACTTATCCACTTGTCCGAAGATCCTCACATATGGAAGATTGATCTGAACCCCCGCGAAGCCGCGGAAGAGGAACGGGTTCACCGAGCCCTTCCCTTCGATGTCGGCGTCGGCTTGGGCACGGACGGTCCGTGTGCCGCCTCCGAGAGAGCCGCAGGCAGAAGCCGCGGTGGAGTTGGTACAGGTGATGGTCATCTCGTCGGAGTTCAAGTTTCCTTTAGAGGACGCTTCTCCGAAGTTAGCATCGGCACCGACGCCGGTATAGAGACTAAGGAAGTAGAGTAACTGGACATCCGTCGAAATTTCTAGCGGGATAGAGTGGGTCGCACTTTCGATCTGCATCGTCGGTGCTGCCCGGGCTACGCCCTGGATTCTGTTGTTGGTAGTATCCGTCTCATCGAGGGTTTGAGAAATCTTACCCAGATAAGAGATGTCCATACTGTTGTACTCGTAGCCGAAGTGAAGCTTGACCCCGCCCCAGCCCAACAGCTTAGTTCCTCTAGGTTTGATCCAGTCGTAGCGGAAGTGAGTCCCGATGGAAAAGAGATCGAGGCTAGCACTCGATTCTTTCCCGGCTTCAGTGCTGATGTCTCTATCCAGATTGTACTTCATGAAGTTGAAGTACATGTTAAGGCGTTTTGTTTCCATCCCGAGGAGTTTCGGCGTGGGGAGGAACCCGAGATTCGCACCCACCACCAGGCCCGGTGCAACTCCGATCCCGGAGAAGGGACTATCCGTGACCTCATCCTTCTCGAGGTCCGCGGCCACACCGATGCCTGCACCGATGAGTACGACACTCATGTTCGAGGCATAGTCTTTGCCGATGCCTTTCCCGGCCATGACAGAGGAATTGGCCATGCCCTCCATGAACCGATCCTGCGGCGGTAGCGGGATATCGTCGTTGACCTTATCCTCTACCTCCTGCACTTGCTGGTTGATGTAGTTGATCAGCGATGCCTCGAGCGGATCGGGTGTGCCGTCATCCAAGGTTCCGTAGTCGGTGACTCTCAGGGTGAAGAGCTTGGCAGAGGACTCCGTGGCGTAGAAGCCTAAACCGAGAGTTAATGCGATGAGTGTCAGCTTCTTTTTCATGGATTTCCTTCGCGGCCAAGAGTTGTGATTCAAGCATAAGGCCTTTCCGGAAAAGGGGTAATTTAGAATATTTTACCTCTTACCCCTGACAAACACCTTGTCCTCATGGTACCACCAGCAAACAGTTGAATTAACTTTACGTAGAGGCGCCCATGGCATTTTTAGCCGCAGACTTACACCCGAAGTTGCAAGATTATTTTAAAGAAAGTGGCCTCAAGACCGCAACCCTGATCCAGAAGAGGGTGATTCCCGAGATTCTTAATCGGAAATCGCTCATCGTCTTATCTGAGACGGGCTCGGGGAAGACCCTTTCCTACGCGCTTCCGATCGCCAGCCTGCTCAAGCAGAAGGAAGACCAGGGTAAGAAGAACACTCTCAAAGGTGCGCCGTACGCTCTCATCGTCGCTCCGACCCGGGAGCTCGCGTCCCAGATCCACGGTGTCTTCAAGGGCATCTCCCATCACCTGAAGCTTCGGGTGAGAGACCTCACAGGCGGGGACACCAGTGCCAAGATGAAATCCGTTGCCAGCGGCTCTTATGAGATCCTGATCGCGACACCTTCACGGATCAAGAGTGCCATTGGGAAAAAGGAACTGAACTTCAGCCAGCTCCAGTACGTTATCTTCGACGAAGCCGATCAGCTCTTCGACATGGGCTTCAAGCGCGAACTGGACTTCATGATCGAATACTTCGACCAGAGCCTGACCCAGTTCGGATTCATCACCGCGACTCTCCCAAGCGAGGTCGAGGATTACATCCTCGAGAAGTTCATCGGCGTGGACTTCACCAAGGTGGCCTCCGAGGCTTCCCACGCCCCGCAGTCGAAGGTCGAAACCTACAACGTGAAAGTCACACCGGAAGAAAAGAACACCGTGGTCAAGATGTTCCTGGAGAAGCAGGCCCAGGGTCGAGGGATTATCTTCACCAATCAGCGCAACCAAGCCGAGGACTTGTTTAAATTCCTCACGGAGAAAATGCCGAAGCTCCGGACGAGACTTCTTCATGGAGACCTGGAGATCAAAGAACGAGAAGCCGCCATCACCTCATTCATCGATAAGAAAGCCCAGGTGCTGATCGCGACCGACGTCGCGGCCCGGGGGATCGATATCCAGGATCTGGTGTGGGTTTTGAACTACGGACTTCCGAAGACCGGGATCTACTACCTCCACCGCTGCGGCCGCATCGCCCGCGGTGGCAAGCGCGGGATGGTCTACAACCTCGTGGCCCACCACGACTCGAAGATGATCGCCCAGATCAACGACGCCATCAAGAACCAGAGCCATCTGAACCTGGACGTCATCCCGGAAGAGAAGATGAAGTCCGAAAAGAAAGTGGTGAAAAAAGTGGTGGTCAAGAAGCCGGTGGCCTTCCGGGGGAAGAGTGTTGAAGCTCCCGTGAAGAGAAACAGAGGTATTAAACGTCGTTGAAGCGCAGGATGTCTTCTTTTCTCTTGAAGGCATCGTTGTAGCCCAGCTCCGTCAGGGGCCGGGTGTAGGACTCGTCGAAGGCCAGGTAGCTCAGGAGATCCAGGCCCTCCGTCTGGGAGACTCCGATCCCTTTGAGCAGGTACCGGAGCATGGCCGGGAGTTCCTTGTTCACATTCTCCGTCATCTTTCCTAGGTCCCGCGAGGGACGAATCATTAAGATCGGTATTTCCTTCATCCCCTTGCGACCGCCGTCTTTCACCAGTTCATTGAGCCGGGTGAGCCGTTCGATGTCAGATTCCAGAGAGTCGAGGAAGATCGAGTTCAGCATCACTCCGGCGATCTGGCCCAGGGTAGGGTTGGCGAACGGAGAGAAGGCAAGGTCCTGCATCCTGTTTTCATTGTGCGGGTAGCGCACGCCGATACCGATGATCTTGTCCGCACCCAGGTGTATGGCCGGTGAGAGTGGGGTCGTCTGGCGGATGCAGCCGTCACCGAAGTAACTCTGCTCGATTTTCACCGGCGGGAAGAAGAACGGGATGGCGGCCGAGGCCATGAGGTGATCAATCCCCAGGTCCACCCGGTGGGAAAACCGGTCTGACCTTGACCAGTCCGAGATGGAGGGATGGCCCTGGTAGTAGATCACGCTGCTTCCGGAGTTATAATTGGTGGTCGAGAGCGACACACCATGGAGATGGCCATCGCTGATGTTCTTAGAGATGTGGGAGAAGTCGACCTCACGGCTCACCAGGCTTCTCAGTGGAGCGGTGTCGAGAAGGTAGTTTATGTGACTTCCGGTAGATGTGAGGCCCCCAAGCATAGTTCCCGAAAGCCACCGAACCCCTAGGTCGGAGATCTTCCTGGGGCTCAGGTCAAAGATATTCTGAGGCTTGAGCCGCATCCACAGCTCGGAGAGGTTGCTGGTCGAGATGTCCCAGTTCTCCGCATTAGCAGCGAGGTAGGTGGAGTTGATGGCACCGGCGGAGTTTCCGGAGATGACCTCGAAGAGCTTCGAATCTCGTTTGAGGATTTCATATAGGGCCCGGACCACACCAACTTGGTACGCAGCTCTGGCCCCGCCACCGGTCATCACCAATCCAGTTTTCTTGCTCATCTGACTATTATGCCAGTTAAAGATCATCTTGCATCAGGCATTAACTTCCGAGAGATCAGGTCAGTTTTTTTGCCAAACTGAGGGCAGAAGAGACCGCACCTGTGGAGTCACCGCTGATGAAGGCGTCGCCGATGAGGAACAGAGACTGCTGGAGTTGAACGTAGGGGACGGGGAGGGAAAACACCGGTTGAGAGTAGCGCCATTTTTTCAGTTCGATGTGGGTTAGCTGCGGAGGAATGGTCCAGGCACGCTCGATCAGAGAGGTTAGCATCTTCAAGATATCCGGCTCCGGAGCGTCGAAGTGCTTCTCCGAAAAATCGTAGCTCGCTCGCACAACGAACCCATCGGGATGCAAGTCACGCTCTCGCATCGCAAGGATACTGGTGAGTTCCGGAGGCAGGGAACTAAAACTCCCGCTGGGCTTCATGATGACAAGTGCTAGAAGAGATTTGTGGTACGTTACTTTCCCCAGATTTTTATCATACCCGATCTGGCTTTTCTCCAGGAGTTCCAGGGCCTGGGGGAGCGGGGCGGTAAGGATGACCTTCTCTGCATTGAACGTCTGGTTGTTCTCAGTGCGAAGCTCCCAGTCAGCGCCGAGCTTGCGGAGTGATTCAACCCGGTGGTCTTTTAGAATCTTCAACCCTGTGGCCAAAGACTTGGGCAATTGGTTCATGCCGCCTCTGAGGAAGATCCCTGAAGTTTTATAGCTCTCACAAATGAGTTTCTGGCCTTTGATGAGTTCTCTTGATTGTTGCGAATCGTGAAAAAAAGACGCTCCGTGATCGAAGCCCAGATCTTCTATCCGTCTAGTGGCGACTCTACCACCGAGGCCTTTTGATTTTTCCAAGATGAGGGTCTCGTGGCCCTTTTCCTTGAGAGACCTGGCAACCGTCAGCCCCGAGAGTCCTGCGCCAATTATCACTATTGATGACATGTATTATTTGTAACTCAAGAGCGCTGGTTGGGCATCAAGTTTTAAACTGTCTGACTTTTGTTTAGATAGAATTATGGTTAGAACAAAGAGATAGTCACCGGATAAAGAAGGATCAAAAAATGAAAGTTTTAATCACCGGTGGAACAGGTTTCGTGGGTAGAGTGATCGTCAGGCAGTTACTGGAGTCCGGTGACGAGGTCATCGTCCTTACGCGAAATGTTGCCAAGGCCATTATGAATCTAGGCAAGGATTGCAGGTACGTGCAGTGGAACAGCACCGAGGTCCCGCCCGAACTCGATCCCGCACTAGAGGTCGACGGAGTGATCAACCTCATGGGCGAAGGGATCGCAGAGAAGAGGTGGAGCGAAGAGCAGAAGAAAAAGATCTACGGCTCGCGGATCCACGGCACTGGAAACTTAATCAAAGGGTTGTCGACCCTACAACGAAGGCCCAGCGTCTTCGTCTCGACCTCGGCGGTGGGAATCTACGGCAACCGTAGTGACGAGGAAATCAGTGAGGCTTCGCCGGTCGGTTCTGACTACTTGGCCACTGTCTGCAAGGACTGGGAGAAAGCAGCCCAGGGTGCGGCGGAACTCGGATGCCGGCTCGCGGTCATCAGGGTCGGCGTGGTCCTCGGCAAGGGCGGAGGTGCTCTCCACAAGATGCTACCAATCTTCAAGTTAGGTGTCGGCGGGAAGGTCGGTAGCGGGGAGCAGTTCATGAGCTGGATCCACATCGAGGACCTGGCCGCGATGTACATTGAAGCCTTGAAGAATCCGAAGATCACCGGCGTTTACAACGGGACCTCTCTCTACCCAGTGACGAATCTGGAGTTCACTAAGACACTAGGAAAAACCATCAAGCGACCGACCTTCGCACCGGCTCCGGCCTTCGCGCTCAAGGCCGTGTTCGGGGAGATGTCTGCGGTCTTGTTAGAGGGGCAGAAAGTGATCCCCAAGATGTTCAAGGAGACGGACTTCCGGTACCGCTACCCGACGCTAGAGCTGGCACTGCGGGACGCTGCCCTCTAGACCTTACTTAGATTTGACACAAATTTTCTAAAGGTGGTTGCGATCGGGATGAGTTCGGGGTTCCCGTCGGTGGATTCGAGCCCGCGCCACAGGACGATCTCCGGAATGTCTTTTTTATTTTCGTAGTTGAAGCAGAGAAAGTCTTCGGAGTTCTCAACAGACGCAAAGGGGATCAGGTGTTCGTTTAACCGCTCGTTGATCTGGGACCACACCACACTTACGTCGTCGTCCCCGTGGTCGCTGGTCTCGCAGTCCTCGATGATACAAAGAAACTTCCCGACTGCTTTCTTATGTTTCCCGGCCTTGAAGTATTTTCGGATGGGCCTTCCGCCGTTGCGATGGCCAAGGAAGTCCAGGTAGTCTGGTTCGAACTCCTGGCCCAGCTGCTCCTGCACACTCGAGACGTGATCGAGGTCGATCTCATCCGCGGCGTCGTCCTCTTCGTAGGCAATTTCTAAACTCATCAGGCGTCCTCTTAAGTTCTTATGATTATCTGCTTGACCCTCGTCATTTCCTCGACGGAGTACTTCACTCCGCCCATACCAAGGCCTGAGAGCTTATGGCCTCCGAAGGGCATGTTGTCCACCCGGAAGGCGCTGTGGTTATTTATCACCAGGGTCATGGTTGAAATACTTTCTGCGATCTGCATCGCTCTCGCCAGGTCCCGGGTGAAGAGGGAGGCCTCGAACTTGTAGTCATTGGAATCCAAATACTCCAACAGTTCAGTTTCATCTCGGTAGGAGTTCACGCAGACCACTGGGCCGAAGGCTTCTTCTTTCATTAGCGTGTCGTCTCGGGAGACGTTCGTCAATATCGTCGGGTCTAAATATTGCTTAAACGTTCCCGAGACGGTGTTCCCACTCTCGACCGCGGCGCCGGAGTTCACTGCTTCCTGAATCCAGGACTGCAGCCGGAGGACTTCCTTTGGCCTGATCAGGGGACCGACGTCAGTTCTCTCAGAGGTCGCCGGCCCCACCTGGAGCAGTTTAGTCGCCTTTATGAACCCTCTCAGGAACTTCTCATAGACGGGCTCCGCCACAAAAATTCTCTGAGTGGAAACGCAGACCTGCCCCGCATGGTAGAAGGCGCCTTTCACCAAAGACGGGATGGCCAGGTCCAGGTCAGCGTCTGCTCGGACGATGGCGGGAGCCTGGCCTCCGTGTTCGAGGGCGAGCCTCGTTCCAGGGGCGATCTTCGACCGCAGTGACCAGCCGACGGCCGCGGAACCGATGAAGCTCACGTAATCAAACTCGGAGCTCGCGAGGAGTTTTTCAACGCCGGGGATCTCACTGTGAACGACGAAAAATATTCCTTCCGGGAGTCCCACTTCTCGGAATATCTCGTCGAGCTTGGAGGCACAGAGGGGAGTGGCGGGAGCAGGCTTCAGCACCACCGGACACCCGCTGGCGATGGCACTCCCGACTTGGTGGCAGATAAGGTTGAGGGGATGGTTAAACGCCGAGATCGCAAGCACCACACCGATGGGATCCCGCAGAGTGAAGGCCAGGTGATTTTCTCCGGCCGCGGTTCTTTGCATGGGAACGGTTTCACCCGCAGACCGGAGAGCTTCCTCAGCGCAGAGATCTAGGGTTACGGCGGCGCGGTCGACTTCCACCCGGGAGTCCCTGAGCGGCTTTCCCCCTTCGGTGCTGATCAGCCAGGCGAGGTAGTCTTTGTTTTCCAGGATCCTCTGCGAAGCGAGCCGTAGAAGAGAAGACCGCTGCCGGACCGGAATTGCCTTCATCGTGGCGCGGGCCGATCTTAACCTAGAGAGGAGGAGCTCGAGGTCCGCTTCCGTCGCGTACTGGACCTTGGTCAGATAGGTGTGGTCATTAGGAGAAAAAAGATCCTGGTAACCGCCCGTGGAGTGACAGAATCTCAAGGGTAAGAGCGCCGGCAGCTGATACATACTTGTCCTCAGGGGAATTTCGTTTAAACTTAAGCATGATGAATCTTAAATTTAGAAGTCTCCTCATCTTTTTGTCCATACTGAGTGCGGCTTGCACGAAAGAGCTCAAGTATAGCAAAGAAGAGCTGCTCGCCAAGGCCGTAGCCGCGGACCCCACCGCGACCGTCATCCTGCCGAGGAGCATGGAGGAGGGTGTGAGCTGTGACGCCTACACCGCCGGCTGTCTCTCGGCCCACACTGTGAAGGTCAAGGAGCTCGACCTCATCGCCGTCGAGTATGCAACCCAGGACCAGGCCATCGCTGGTGCGAAAAAGTTCCGTGGCTACTACACCCGGAACTGGCTCCTGGACGACGTCGCCGGAGAGCCGATCCTAGAGAGGTTCGCCACTGAAATCTTAAAAGCCGAAAAACCTTGAGAAGATGCCCTCGAAGATTCCGAGTTTGACCTCCCAGTTTTTTTTCAACTCCTCGAACTCTGGATGAAGGTGGACCTGGGCCTGCAAGGTCCTGCGGAAGAGCACCAGCCAGCGGCCGAGCTCTCCTCGTTTGATCCCAAGGGGAACGTGGACACGGATGACGTCGAAGGGTTCACTCAGAACTCTATTGGTCTTGCCGGAGAGCTGCAGGTCCCAGAAGGAAGCGATGCGGGGGATGTGCTGGTCGAAGTCTTTGATGTTCCGGAAGTGGTACCCGATGAGAACGTCGTCTTTGACCTGATCGTAGAAGGAGCTGACCACGCGGAAGACCCAGTCTTCGGAGGTCACAGGGAGTAAGTGAGTTCGGGGAGGCGCGAGTAGAACGAACGGGTAACGGTCTTGGACTGGAACCCCTGGTCGAGGAAAAATTTCAACTCTTCTTTATCGTCGAAGATCACCTTGTTCCCGAATTTCATCAAGTGGCACTTGCGGCACTCCGGCAGTTCGAAGAACTTCAACAGCGCGTACTGGGTGTAGAGCTCGTCCGGGATCACCGAGTTTTTTTCGCTCTCAAACAAGAAGGGCTCGAAGAAAACATTTCCATTCTTGCCTCTCAGCACCTGTAGGCAACCGAGCACGTCGCCGTCTTTCTCGAAGGTCAGGATCTGGACTCCGGATTTTTTCCAGGCGTCGAGCTGCTCCGGTTTTATCGGCAGCTTCGCCGGCGCCTCCGTCACGGAGGGGTAGTCGCCAAGGTCCACGTGATTTTTCTTGAGGGCCTTCCAGCTGTTCTTGATCTGCTTCTGCGTCTCAGGTTTTAAATGCAACAGATAATCCTGGTAGGACTTCGAAGCCTTCGCCAGAGGTTCGAGGATAAACGACTCGTGCACCGACAGGGGAGGAATTTCCCAGGAGACCTGGAAGTCCTGCAGGCCTTTGAGACAAAATAGATTCTGCGCCACGATGTCTCTTCGGCCTTCGTATTCTTTGATCAATTTCTGGACCTGCTCTTTCCCACTCCTGGCGAAGCGCGGATCAAAGACACACATGCCCGTGCTCCCGTCTCCCACCTGCCAGTTGATCTGCTTCCAGTGTTCATGCTCCCGCTTCCAGAAAGCAAGCCGGCGGTGCCAGGGAAGGATTTTGCGGTAGGGCACTTTCTTCAGGCACAGCTGGGCAAACCCGATGGGAGCATTTTGCGTGGGTCCGAAGAAGAGGAAGTAGGTGAAGACGTCACCTTCGGGAGCCGTGTCGTGTTTCTCCACCAGAGAAGAGAAGCTGGCCACGTCTTCCTGCAGGAGGACTTCGATGTTACTGATGAACTCCGGATCAATCTCGTGAATCGAATGAAATTTCTGTACGATTAGCATATTTTTATTGTGGTCTTTTTTTCCGGGAGAGTCAAAACTTAGAGTTTAAACTCTCTTGCGCAGAACGGGCAGAAATACCAAAATTGCACGTCAATCTCTTGCCCACAGCTGCATAAATAAGAGGCGGAGAAGTCCTCCAAGGAGTTCCCCAGAACGAAGATATCTGGACGCATGGCCCTGACGGTTAAAGAGTTCGCTACATATCCTCCGGGAATCAGGGGATCCGGCTTGAACTTCCCCGGGCCGACCTGCTCACTCACTCTTATTTTAACCTTGATGTCCTGTCTATCGCTCAGGTCAAAGGCCGGCAGGCCTGCCATATTCTCAATTTTTTTTATGACTTCGAGTGCCTTGTGAGGATCAAGATTTTGATTTTTCAAACGGGCTCCAGCGTCTCTTGAGTAAGGTGATCAGTTCGCTCACGGCCCTCTGGTGGGCGTTGAACCATTTCAGAGGGTGCGGTTTAATCTTATCAAAATCCTGGAGAAAATATACCCCTTGATTCCCGCATTCTTCGATCGTCCGAAGAGTCCACTCAACCACTTCCGGACTCTTCGAGTGAAGCAGCCGCCGCAGGGTCTCTAGGAAATCATACTCTAACCGTTTTCCTCTCTGGAACCTCGCCTGGATGACGTGTTTCCTCGAGCAGTTCAGAGCGAAGATGAGCACCTGGTCTGGACCGTCCAGGGCAAGGACCTCCAGGATGGGCCGCTCGAACTGCTCAGACAAACTCGCTGAATGCAGGACCAGGCAAAGTGCTTTCTCCAGGTATTCGAAGTCACGGCTCATGTGCGCTGTCCGAAGCGAATTGGTAATTTCTTCGAGTTCTTGGGCGGTGAATTTCTTTAGGGCCCGGCGGCCCAGAGCGATCTCACTTATAATCTGCTGGTAGGTTTCTTCAAAGTTCATTTCAGCTGTGGAACTCCCAGGCACCGGATAGACTGTTCCGAACTCAGCGCTTGGCCACTGAGTGTTCCGTCGGCGGGATGGTAAACCCAGGCCTGGGTCCGGCCAGTGACCTTTGCGGTGATAGTGGAGGTCCAGAATCCAGTGCTGTTCTTCGCTTCCAGGACGAATCTCATTCCGTTCAGGTCGGCCTGCAGGAGGTCGTTCCGGGTCGGTAGGCGCCAGCGGATCTGCGCGCCCGTGGTGTCTCCGTGGATCACGTCACAGAGACTTTTTCCTTCTCCCATTTTATTGCAGTCAACCCGGCTGGTGGTGGTATCTGCCTGGTCATTTCCGGAAGCCTCACACCAGTTTCCTTTAAGGGCGATGTCCGTCCAGACCATCCCGGTGGAGTTATCCATCCAGATCTCTTTTTTATCCTCAGTGTAGATCACCAGGCTCCAGTTGCCTTCGCCCGAAGCCCCGTAAACCTGGCCGTTCCACAGAGCGCTCTCCAGGTTGATGCTCGCGCACTCCTTCAGGCGCGCATCGATGCCGGTGTAGGTCTTGAGAGCACCGCAGGCCACCAGCTTCTTGCTAACGGATGTACGGTAGAAGACATTCCGCCCATCGGTGCCTTCGTCGTCTTTTTCTTTATCGGGGATCGCCCGGTACGCAACGGGCGGAAGGTTCTGGGCCAAGGTTCTGCTGATCTCGTCGGCGTAGGTAAGAACTGCGCTTCCATTTTCCCGGTGAATCGAGGAGCGCAGAACACTCGGAGAATTGGCCGTGATGTCTGGCCGGTTATTTTCGAGCGTCGGCAACCTACGGTTGGAACCCACGTCGTCGCCACAACTGATTAAAATGCTTAGTAAGCTGAGTGCTAGTATTTTCATGACTTCCCTTTAACGAGATAACCTAGTTAATCATAGATAATGTGAGTTAAGTTGTAAAAATTACTGAAGACTAAAGCTCCTTCATCTCGTGGTTTCCACATCTTTAGCCTTGTGCTATCCTTGCCCGCCTATGACGACACTCTTAGTTAATTCAATCTACCGGGCCACAGAGGGTGAGGGGATCCATATCGGAACCCCACAGATCTTCGTGCGTTTCCAAGGTTGTAACATCGGTTGTGTGAACTGTGACACTAAAGAGACCTGGGACTTCGACCTGGCCTACGCTAAGTCTCTGGATGAGGTCATGGAGAAAGTCGAAGTCCTCTCTCAGGATCTCATCAAGCGGGTCTCGATCACCGGTGGTGACCCGCTCCATCCATCCCACGTGCCGGGACTGCTGGAACTGATCCGGCAGTTAAAGGCACGCAACTATTTTGTGAACATCGAAGCCGCAGGAACTCGGATCGTCAAAGATGTCTTCGACCTCTGCGACTTCATCTCCTACGACTATAAGACTCCTTCCACCACTGTTAAGACTTCGAAGAAAACCTTGCTCGAGTTTCTGCGCGACTACGGGACCAAGGCCCAGGTCAAGGCCGTGGTCTCTGACAAAAAAGACTTCGAAGCGACCTTCGATGCTTTTCATTTCATCCGGTCCGAAGCCGCACCGGTTGTCCCCTGGGTTCTTACTCCCTGCTTCGAGCCGGGTGAAGAGTTTCCCATGAACAGGTTCCAACAGGTGGTCCAGCTCAATGAAAGTTTTGGTCTCCCGTTCAGGGTCATAGGCCAGCAACACAAATGGGTCTACGGTCCGGACGCAAAATCCGTATAACTGCACACCTTGTAATTTAAGCTAGTTAGCGTGGATTAATTTTCGTCGATCGCTCTCCTCAACCATTTAGTTTTTATCCTGGGACTCCGATGAGAGGTCATGCGTCTAATCATACTGGCCCTGCTCATGAGCTGTTCTCATTCTCTGAAGTATAAACATACTTCCGGGAACCGCTATCTCGCGAGCTTGACCAGAGGAGACATCAGGGTTGACCGGATCGAAGGAAGTTTCAAGACGGATCCTCTTTTCGCTAGCGGGATGGATTCGACCTCTCTGATCGTCAAACTCTACGACGAAGAGAACAATCTCATCACCGACGTGGATCCGACGGACCTAACTATTTCGACCAGCGAAGACCTGGAGGCCAAGCCGTTTGTGATTAAGCAGGGCCTCTACAAGGCTGAACTGATGCCGAGGTTAAAGAGCAAGAGCGTCCTGATGCGGATCGACTGGCAGGAGAAAGTTTACAGCGATGAGATCGTCCTGCGCACCACAATTGCACCATTGAAAGACGAGTTGGTTCCGCTGCACCACGAGTTCTTCGAGACCAAAGTCAACGGCGAGATCACGACCACTAGAGGGAGTGCCACCAGGCCTACCCTGACCGAGGGCTTCGAGTTCGAAAACCTAGGAGATAACCGGATCGTCGATTCCAAGAAGTACAAGCATTCTCAGAGGGCCTTTAGTTTTGAATACACCGGGCAGGTAAGACAGAACCTGGCGATGCAGATCGACGATGCACCCAGTGAGACCATCTCTCAAACGATGCATTCGGTTTTTATGTTTTTTCCTAGAAAGACTCTCCCGCTAGTCGAGCAGTTGGAACAGACCCTGCGGGTGACACTTCCGAACGGAGAGAAGATGGTGTTTCAAAAAGACACCAAGGAGATACTCGACGGCGTGTTCAGCGAAGGACCCGTTGACGTGAAAAAAGATCGCTTCCTGCGCAGCTACGCCGATCTGAAGTACCTGGGCCATGGGGTGGTTTTGCGGGTAAACTCCCGAGGGCAGTCACCGCAGCTCGGAGAGTACGAGACTGATAAGATCGACTTGGAGCACGGGGTCCGGGGTTCGGCAGAGGTCTTGATCATGAATGGTTCCACCGGCCAGAGGTGCAGGAGACCAAAAGCTGATTTCTGGGAACCGATCGACGTCAGCCCGATAGAATTCAAGTTTCCGACAGACGCCGGCTTCGATCAGTACCTCCGGACCCATTGTGGATTTGGCCTACCGAAGTCGTAGCGCGCTCACCGCCAGCATCACCCAGCCCAGCAAGAACATGACACCACCGACCGGAACGAGTATCGCGAAGATTTTTTCGCCGGTGAGAACGTAGAGATAGCAGTTGAAGGAAAAAAGCAGAATTCCGGTCAGAAAACCATAGAACGACACACCCACTCTCAGCTCTGGGAACTGCTGCTTGAGCAGAGCAAGGAAGACGATCCCGAACCCATGGTAGAAGTGATAGCGAACGCCGGTTTCAAAGGTCACGAGCTTCTCGGCGGTCACCATTGATTTAAGCCCGTGGGCGCCGAAGGCACCGATGAGAACGGCCAAGGCAAGGAAGATCGAACCCAGAACAAGAGCTCTTCTAGCCCACGGATGTAAAGTCATGCAGAAAGTCCTTCTTGGCGAACGGATAGGTGTTGAAGGTGCCTTGGCCCAGGGCCACCAGGTCTCCGGTTGACTCCAGCCGGATCTCCCCTGAGCTGATGAGCAGGCTCTTGCCTCGGTGAACCACTGTTCCGGTACCGATGATTGTTTCACCCAGCTTCACCGGGCGGATGTAATTAATTTTAAACTCTACGGTTGAAGTGAGGTTCGTCCGGGTGACCGCGTCCGAGAGTGCGGAGAGGCCTAAGACACAGTCCATGAACCCAGCGATGGCGGCCCCGTGGGCAGTTTCGGGGGAACTCAGGTGCTTCTCTTGGATGGTCATCTTATAGGTGATGGAACCCGGAGAGAGGATCTCGAAGTCCAGCCCGTTTTCCAGGTCGTACTTATTGATGGTTTTAAAAAGTTCGATGAACTGCTTCATGGGTAGTATGGTACGCCTAAGATTTTGTGAGGTATAGGTTTTTTCCCTTTCCTTCCACGGCATTTCTGATGGTGAGACTGTGTCCTTTCACAAAACCATGGGCGGTGGCTTCGGCGTCGCTCAGCCGAGACGAGCGGGAACTGCGCAGCCTCTTGTAGATGACCTGGGTGTCAAAGGTGAGTTGTTTCTGCACCACCACTAGGGCCCTCTTATCTTCTGGATTTAAGGTCTCAAGGCTCCTAGACATCTTTTCATCAAAGCCCATGGCGACTCCGTGAAAAAAAGAATTCTTTGCCCGTAGACCGGAGAGGTTGTGTTCCACTTTCGTCGTGGCCCACAGCTGGTCGAGCTCTCTGTTTAGAAACTCCGCCACGTAGCTCGCAAGGGTTACGTTGGTGTGGGTGCCGGAGACCTCGAGGGAGCAGGTGTCCTTGCCATGGCTCAGGACTGTTTTAACGATGAAGTGCTTAAGGATGTCGTAGATGGCCACGATCTTGGCGTCTTTTCTCGGTTGGATAAGGATGCGGTTGAGGTAGACCGGTGCCTGAGGATCCTTCAGGTAGTCGAGGTTGTGCCGCAGCAGGAGTTGGTTGGCCTTCAAGGTCGCAAGCTCCGCCTCATGGGTGTTGGAACTACTGGCCAGTTCGAATAATTTTTTTACCTTCGAGAGGATCCGTTCGGAAGCGAGGTCTCCTTCCTTTGCCAGGTTACTAAGGTCCAGGTTCATGGTCGCCGAGGCAACGTCCGGTGGGAAACCGAAGTCTTCGCACAGCTGTTTAAACTCTCGGCCGTGGGCCGAAACGGTTCCGTGAAGGATGAAGGTGAGGTAGTGGGCGAGTTCGTGCTTGAGGATGTCCCGGACCACACTGTCTTTAGCGGAGTAGGTGAGTTTCCTGTTAAGGCCGATCTGGTAATACGCAGGGACGAAATGACCCCAGTCCTGTCCCTCGAAGGCCACGACGTTGATCGGGTAGAGCCGGTTGTTCAATTCGAACCGGCTCCGACAGACGGAGATTCCAACTTTCGTCAGAATTTCTTTGAGAATGGCTTCCGCCTTCTGGATGAAAGCAATTGTTGTAGAATCGTAGACCAGCATAGGCGAAGTATAAACTTTTCACTGTGGTAGGTCCATCGAAGGCGTAAATCTTTGAAAAAACAGGAACCTAAAAAAATCTTCAGGGTGCCAAAATGCACTCGTTACCGCGCCAGTGGTGAAGTGATAAAAATGATTCATCAGGGCCACTTAGGAGGACCATATGCAAAAGATTTTAACTGCCTCTCTACTACTCGTTATCCTAGCTTTCCTTCAGACCGAAGTCTTCGCGGCGACGCTGAAGTGCAATTTTAAAAATACAAGAGTCACCGGCGTGAGATCGATTTTGATTTCTGATGAGAGTCTGATCATCAACAAAGAGATGGAGATTCCGCTCGAGAAGTCGCAGGTCAAGTGCGGCCACTTCGGGCGTCAGACCCGACTCGACGGAGCGGCCCTGGGGTACCAGGTAATCCTGAAGTCCTGCACCACCGAGTCGGTGCTGGAAGGGGTTTTGATCGATTCGGTGAATTCGGTAGCGGCGGACGTGTACTGTAACGAAGCTCGTTGATGGTTGTAGGTTTTTTCTAAAATATCCCGTAGGATTGACTAAACACCTATCCGGGATGAACCATGAAGAATTTGTGTTTGCTGCTTTCGCTTGCTCTGCCCGTGGGTGCCACCTCCGCCGAGTCCTTGACCGGAATGGTGATCGAGGTGGTCGTCGACCACAAAGATCACACGTCCAAAAGCCATCTATCTCTGGAGACTGAAAACGGAGTCTACCGCTTAGAAGGGAAGATTCCGAAAGCCGGGAGTAAGATCACCGTCGAGGGTGAGACAGACGCCGCCGGTGCCATGGCCGTGAAAAAGTTCACACTGATCTCCGAACCGACTAGCGAACTAGATTCGTTACACGCAAGCAATGACCTGGTCACCATCCTCGCCGTCCGGCTGAAGTTCTCCGGGACCGCTGAGTCCGCCTGTTCGGTGAAGGAACTCGGGGACACACTCTTTAAAAAAGATAACCCTCAGTCACTTAAATCCTTCTACCAGGAGACGTCAAAGCAGTTACTTGCTGTGAACGGAAGTGTCCTGCAGGAAACGATCGACCTTGAGGTGGACGCGAAGAGCTGCGCTTTCGAAAGCTGGGTGAACCTGGCGCTACCCCTCCTGCGGAAGAAGGGTCTTGGTCCCGGAAGCTTCTCCCATTTGATGTTCCTGACACCGGAGCTTCCCTGTGGCTGGGACGCCGTGGCGACACTCCAGACTAAGTATTCTATGGTGAATGGTCTTGCCTGCAGGAACCCCGCATTTCTCGCTCACCAGTTTGGCCACAACCTCGGCCTCCATCATGCCACCAGGCCCGGGGTAGAATACGGTGATGACTCGGACATCATGGGATCCATGACTCAGCTTCGTGGGTTTAACATTGCCAACAAAGATAAACTCGGCTGGGGCCAGCCGGGAGAGATGATTCTTAACACGGGTACTCCGCAGACGATTGAACTGACCTCGCTGCGGTACCCTGGCAAGAATGCGAAGCTGCCACAGTCTGTGAAGATTCAGACTAGTGAGATGGTGAATCCGGTCTATCTCTCCTTTAGAAAATCTGCTGGGTACGATGCTAGTCTTCCGACAATTTTCCACTCACGGGTTGCGCTTCATAGCTTCGGTCAAGATGAGGTGGTTTCGTACCCCCGCTCGCAGTTACTTGAAGTTCTCTCCCCTGGCGGAACTTATTCACTCGGGAAGGAAACGGGCTTAAGTATCAGTGTGCTGGAGATGAACGTAGACCGGGCCAAGATTCAGATTCAGAGAGAATGTCTCAGGTTTCCTGCTACATTTAATGTCATGCCCCTGGTCGTCACTGCTCCGAAAAACACTTTTACAGACACGCATGTGGAGGTTACAAATAACGACAATCTCTCTTGTCCAGCAACGGTATTTAACCTGTCCCAGAATCTGCAGAACGGAGCTGAAGCAGAGCTGCCGTTCGAACAGCTAACCCTAAAACCCGGTGAAAGCCGTGGGTTCACTCTCCCAGTCCGGACAGTTTCCTGGCACAATATTCACAGGCCACGAGTAAAGGTAAAACTCAGTGATGAGTTTCATAAAGAGAGGATCCTGTCCGTTGATATCAATATTCCCGGAGTCTCGGCTAAGAAGTAGGTAGTGCTTCTACGCCCCACCGTCCGACCTATCTTTTTCATAATACGTGAACGCCGCTTTCAGATACTCCCGGTTCATCCGTGCGATGTGCTCGATGGAGATCCCTTTGGGACAGGTCGCCTCACATTCCGCGTGGGTTGTACAGTTCCCGAAACCTAGCTGGTCATGGGTGTGGACCATGTGCAGAGAGCGCTTGGCGGATTCCGGTTTTCCTTGTGGAAGAAGAGCTAGCTGAGAAACCTTGGCACCCATGAAGAGCATCGCCGAACCGTTTGGACAGGAAGCCACGCAGGCCCCGCAGCTGATGCAGGCAGCGGCGTCCATCGCCTCATCGGCGACGGGCTTCGGGATAAGCACCGCGTTCCCGTCCTGAGCATTTCCGGTGTTGGCGGAGACGTAGCCTCCGGCCATGATGATCTTATCGAAGGCCGTGCGGTCGGTGATCAGGTCTTTGATGATCGGGAAGGCAGCGGCGCGGAAGGGTTCGATGACGATGGTGTCACCGTTCTTATAGTGGCGCATGTGGACCTGGCAGGTGGTGGTGTTCTTGAATCCGCCGTGGGCCTTGCCGTCGATCATCATCGCGCAGGATCCGCAGATGCCCTCGCGGCAGTCGTGGTCGAAGGCGATGGTGTCTTCACCTTTCTTCACCAGTTCTTCGTTGAGCACGTCAACCATCTCAAGGAAAGACATGTCCGGAGACACCTGGTCTACCTTGTAGTCGACTAGACGTCCTTCGGCTTCGCCGATCTTTTGGCGCCAGATTTTTAAATTCAAACTCATATTTTCAGAAGACATAGCACTTCTCCTTATTTGTAAGACCTTGTGGCGAGTTGGACGTTCTCGAACTTGAGCTCTTCGGTGTGCCGGATGGGACTCGAGTTGGTCCCAGTGAATTCCCACACCGCCGCGTGAGCGAAGTTCTCGTCGTCCCGGCGGGCTTCGTTATCGGGAGTTTGGTACTCGTCCCGGAAGTGGCCACCGCAGGATTCCTTTCTCTCGAGAGCGTCCAGCGCCATCAGTTCTCCCAGTTCCAGGAAGTCCGCGGTGCGGGTTGCTTTATGCAGCTCGAGGTTGAAGTTGGTGGTGTCCCCCGGAACGTTGACGTCTTTCCAGAATTCTTCTTTGAGTTTGCGGATGCCGTCGATGGCCTTCTTTAGACCGGCTTCGTTGCGGCTCATGCCGACGTAGTCCCACATGTAGTGGCCCAGGGATTTATGGAAGTCGTCGACGGTTCTCTTCCCGCGGATGCCCAGGAGTTTAGAGGTCTGGAGCAGCACTGCCTGTTCCGCGTCTTTGAACTCGTTGGCCTCGGTGGTCACTTTCTCCAGTGGAGTTGAGGCGAGGTAGTGCCCGAGAGTGTACGGGATGACAAAGTAGCCATCGGCCAGGCCCTGCATCAGAGCGGAGGCCCCGAGACGATTGGCACCGTGGTCGGAAAAGTTTGCTTCACCCAGGACGTGGAGTCCCGGAACGGTGGACATGAGATTGTAATCAACCCACAGACCACCCATGGTGTAGTGCACGGCCGGGTAAATCATCATCGGGGTGGTGTAGGGATTATCCCCGGTGATCCGTTCGTACATCTCGAAGAGGTTACCGTACTTGCCGGCGATGAGTGATTTGCCGTCGCGTTTGAGGGCGTCCCGGAAGTCCAGGTAGACCGCCTGTTTGGTCGGTCCGACGCCTAAGCCATCGTCGCAGCGGAACTTCGCTTGTCGAGAAGAGACGTCCCGGGGAGCGAGGTTGCCGAAAGACGGGTAGATCCGTTCCAGGTAGTAGTCCCGCTCTTCGTCCGGGATGTCTGCGGGTTTTCTTTCGTCATTTTTTTTCTTGGGGACCCACACCCGGCCGTCGTTGCGGAGAGACTCGGACATCAGAGTAAGCTTGGACTGGTAGTCGCCGTGGACCGGGATGCAGGTCGGATGGATCTGCGTGAAGCACGGGTTGGCGAACCCGGCCCCGCGCTTGTAGCACCTCCAGGCAGCTGAGGCGTTTGAGGCCTTGGCGTTGGTGGAGAGGTAGAAGACGTTTCCGTATCCACCGGTGCACAGGAGGACGGCGTCGGCAGCGTACCTCTCGAGTTCTCCGGTGATGAGGTTTCGCACGATGATCCCGCGGGCCTTCCCGTTTATGGTCACCAGGTCCATCATCTCCCGGCGGTTGTACATCTTAATCTTACCCTTGGAGACCATCTTCATCATGCCGGAGTACGCTCCCAGCAGGAGCTGCTGGCCCGTCTGCCCTCGGGCGTAGAAGGTCCGGCTCACCTGTGAGCCGCCGAAGGAGCGGTTATCCAGGTAACCACCGTACTCGCGGGCGAAAGGAACACCCTGGGCGACCATCTGGTCGATGATGTTGTTAGAGACTTCCGCCAGCCGGTAGACGTTCGCTTCCCGGGCACGGTAGTCCCCACCTTTGACGGTGTCGTAGAAGAGTCTCTTCACCGAATCGCCGTCGTTTGGATAATTTTTTGCGGCGTTGATCCCACCCTGAGCGGCGATGGAGTGGGCCCGTCGGGGGGAATCGTGGATGCAGAAGGTGAGAACGTTGTAGCCGAGTTCCGCCAGCGTCGCCGCTGCGGATCCTCCGGCCAGACCGGTTCCGACCACGATGACCGTGAACTTTCTTTTGTTGGCGGGGTTGATCAACTTCGAGTCGAACTTATGTTTCTCCCATTTCTCCGACAAAGGCCCGGCGGGGATCTTCGAATCCAGCTTGATGCTCATGTTACACTCCCTTCAGGTAGGCCCAGACAGCGAGGAAGGCGAAGCCTCCGCCGATGAAAAAAGCGTATAGATAACTGATGGCCTTGATCTTCGGGTAGTACTTCCCGTGGTTCAGACCCAAGGACTGGAAGGCGGAGGCGAAGCCGTGGGCGGTGTGCATGGCCGCTGCGAGCATGGCGAAGACGTACCAGAAAACATTGAGTGGGCTCTGGAAGTATTCCATGGTCAAGCGGTAGAGGTCCCGCATCTCCTCGCCGCCGACTGTTGTTTTATAGTCAGCTCCGAATTTCAGGTTCAGTAAGTGGAGGATCAGGAACACCAGCAGGATGAGACCGGTGTAGGGCATGGTGGCCGACATGATGGTGGTACCCCTGCCGGTTCTTTTCTTCACGGTGTACTTGCCCCGGGCCCGGTAGTTTTCCAAGGTGATCTTGAAGGCCAGCCCTAAGTGGACGAGGAAAGTTAACGCGAGCCCTGCCTCGATCACATACAGGCCTGCCCCGAGGGAGACGAGCTTGTGGCCATAGAGGTTGAATGTATCTGGGCCTACCAAAAGTAAAAAGTTCCCTGAGAGGTGACCTACCAGAAAACCACAGAGAGCTAGACCGGTGATGGCCACTAACTGCTTTCTACCAATGGAAGAACAGAAGTAATGATTAACAGCAGATGTCATCATACAAAAGATCTCCCTTTTGAAATCAAAAAATAAGGATTTATGTCTTAGAAATAACTGCTCTAGATTATCAGATTTGCACACTTTGTCAGGCAAGAAATGACAGATTTAATCTTAGACAGAAAAACCATATATGTCAGTTTGCGTTAGCTTTTTTTGATGACCGCATACATTTCTAAGCACCGAATGCGATTGAGGGTGTAATTCACGATGGGGGGAGGGTAGTTTTTTATTTTGGCCGGGTCTGGTTTGTGGATTTCTTTGGAATTTACATTATTGAGTTCTGGGATCCAAGTTTTGATGAATTCTCCCTTGGAATCGAACTTCTCACTTTGTGTATAGGGATTGAAAATCCTGAAATAAGGTTGAGCGTCACAGCCGGAACTTGATGACCATTGCCAGCCTCCATTGTTTGCCGCGAGGTCAAAGTCCAGCAGCTTTTCTTTGAAGTATTGTTCACCTTTCTTCCAGTCCACCAGAAGAATTTTGCAAAGGAAAGAAGCAGTGATCATGCGAAGACGGTTATGCATCATTCCCGTTTCATTAAGGCATCTCATGGCAGCGTCCACCACAGGGTAACCGGTTTGGCCTCGGCACCATGCTTTGAACAGAGCAGGGGTGCCCGGATACTTGATCTTGTCATACTCTGGTTTGAAGGCCCCTTTTTCAACGTAGGGATGGGTACCCAGGATCATCTGGTAAAAATCACGCCAGATGATTTCGGAGACCCAAACTTTTGATCCCGTAGATGAATCCTCAAGGCCCGCTCGCAGCATGTCTCGTACAGAAATGCATCCGTGGCGGATGTAGGCAGAGAGGTAGGAGGTCCCGGGCAGTGCTGGAAAATTCCTGGCGGTTTGATAGTCCCCTAGGTGATGCTGGAAGTCCTTGAGCCTCTTGAGGGCTTCTTTTGTTCCTCCGCTTAGGAGGTTGGTCACCGGCGTGAAGCCGATGACCTGGTACCAGTCATGGGCCAGGATGTTTTTAGGGTTGTTGAATCTTTTTAATTTTTTCTCATCACACTTGTACTCCGGGACTTGGTTTTCCTGTTTGCCTAAGACCTCCAGCCATTTATTTTTGTAGGGGGTAAAGACCTTGTAGATCCCGCCGTCGTTTTTTGTAACTTCCTGGGCTTCAAAGAACACGGTGTCCTTGAAGGTCTCTGAGGCAATCCCCTGGGCCTGGAGCCGCTTGGTGACTTCTTTGTCTCTGCGTTTTGCGTAAGGTTCGTAGTCCCGGTTCCAGAAAACCTTGGTGACTTTGAGTTCCTTTGCTAATTTTGGGATCTCTTCTTCCGGGTTGCCGTAGCGGATGATAAGCGATGAACCTCTCTTCTGCAGCCGGGCCTCCAGCTCTTGCAGGGATTGGTAGATGAAAGTGATCCGGCGGTCGGCTGGGTCGGTTAACTTTTCCAGGATGTGTTTGTCGAAGACGAACACCACGGTGGTTTCTTTCTCCAAGGAACCACTGAGGGCGGCGTGGTCGTGGAGCCTCAGGTCTCTTCTTATCCAGCACAGGTGCGACATACGGCTACTTTTGCAGGAGGTCCAGCACCAGGCCCTTTGAGACGAGTGTCTGGAAGTTCTCCGAGTCAGTGGGTTTTATAAAATCGTAATCGTTTTGCGGTCCATCTTCCAGGTTCCCCAGAAGCTGCAGGCAATCTTCACTGAGTTGGATGGGGTGAACGTTGTCGGCAGTGTCGCGGAAGACGCACAGGACGTGCTCACGTTCATGAACTTCGATCTTCCCCACGGTGGCGTCGTGGAGCATCTGAACCACATCAAACTCGAGGCTTAGGAAGAGTGCCGTCGGGTTGAGATAAACTCCCGGTTGATGCGGGAAGGGTACCACCGAAGTCTTGGCGTCGTTGAGCGCCTGCTCGTAGAAGGCCAGCTCGAAGAGGTAGGGCGGGCAGTCGTCGTCGAGCGCCTTGATCTGAAGGTACTCGGGGAAAGTGTAGTCGATGTAGGAGGATTCGTATTCTTCGGTGACAGAACTCCAGTTGAGATCGGAGAAAAGGGCAAGGCTTGGAAACATTTTTTCTAATGCGTTCATGGGCCTTGCCTTTGAGACTATTCTACGGTTTTAGTCTTGGTCTTGGTGTTTTTTGTGGTTTCGTGGGCGTGGTGATCGTGGTCCTTGGCGGCTGCATCGGTGGTGTGCGAGTGGTCTTTCATGTGGCCTTCAGCAGTTGTGGTAGTTTCAGTAGCAGTGTTTGTGGTTGCCTCAGTCGTTGGCGTTGTCGTTGTTGTCGTGGTGCTCTTCTTTGTCGTCGGGGACATCGCGAAAGCACTCGAAGCAATAACCAATGCAATGACTGTAACGAATTTCATAAACTCTCCTGTTTTTAGGTCAATTAGTTGACTTTTTACCTACTAGCAAAGCACATTAAATAGTATATGAGTAGCTTTCCTCAAGAAAAATACATCGACCTGGAGAACAATCCGTACCTAATAGGTCGGATATCAGTTAACCAAGTCAAAGACGCTTTCCACGCCGAAGTCGACATCATCCACCGAGAATCGCACAAAATATTCAAGCACGTAGAGATTGTCTATAACCAGCAAAGCGCCGAAGAAGCGCTCATAACCGGAGTCCAGAGACTGCGGCAATTTTTGGAGCGTCTGGAAAATTCGACCCAGAAAACTGAGAAACCGGATATCATTCATTAAGGAGAATACTAACAATGGGTGTATTTAAAATTTTGGATATGACGTGTGGGCACTGCGAAAAAGCCATCAGGCTTGAACTCGCCAAAGGTGACCCAGAGGTGCGAGTGAACGTAGACATCAAAGATAGAATTTTGAAAGTTGAAAACCTCCCGGACGATCGGGTGATGTTTCTGCTCAAAGAGATAGGGTACACCCCGGAGAAAGTTAGATAATCAAACCAAGGATACGGTTTGTTTCAGTTAGATTTCTTTCCACGGAAAGAACTAAATTCGTTAGCGGACTTCCAAGGGCTGGTGAACGCAAGTCCGGCCATTGCTGAGCTCAAAGGTCTGATCGGCCAGGAAGAATTTTTCCAATCTCCCAAGACCAACCAACTCATTAGAAATGAACACTCGAGTCTCGTCGACCGGATCCTTGGGTTCAGGCCCCAGTACGTCGAGCAGATGCTGGTGGCGGAGGCGCTGGATTTCGATCCGGAAGGCAACCACGAAACGCTCGGGCCCGCTCTGCACGACGGGATCCAGACCTGGGTGGGACTTGACCTAAGCACACTGCAGACTCCGTACTCGGAGTGCCTGCGCATCCTGAAACTGCTGCGGCTCAAGCCATACCAGCAGGTGGTGGACCTGGGAGCGGCCTACGGTCGGATGGGTGTGGTTCTGGGTGGGCTCTTCATCAAGAGCTCGTTCACGGGTTTTGAGTACGTGAAGGCGAGAGTGGATGAGGGTAACCGGGTCTACACTTGTCTTGACCTCCAGAACTGTCGGCTGGTGCAGCAGGACCTGTTTGCAAAGGAGTTCAGGATCCCGGAAGCCGATCTTTATTTCATTTACGACTTCGGACAGGTGGAGCACATCGACCATACTTTGTCGGAGCTGCGGGCGATCTCGGAGCAGAGACCGATCCAAGTGGTGACGAGAGGGAGATTCACCAAGGAGATCATCGAGGAGAAGCATCCCTGGTTGGGCGTGAGCTATCAGGGGAAGTTAGACGATGTTCGGATCTACCGGGCCTATCACTGAGTTAGATGCATTTTTTTAATTTTCCTGTCGGGGCCTTCTTGATGAGCTGGGCGCAGCTTTTGGAAAGCACCCGCCCTTTATTTACGGCTTCGACCAGGACCCGCTGCAGGGGTGATGAGTGGGAATCTGGCCCAATGTCGAATCCCAGATTCAGGTAATTCCTATTATCATCAGAGGTGTGAAGCAAGACGCAGCTGAAGAGAGAATCTTTCTTTTCTGGATACGTCAGGTGAGCTACCAGATCGGCCGTGTCCTCTTCAGTCCACTGACCGTCACCGAGGTGAGTGACCTCCCCTTGAATCATTACTGCGGACAGGTGATTTTCTTTGCTGCAGTCCCGGAGCTTCTGGAACTCCAAGGCACTGGTTCTGCTTAGTCTGCCGTCTTTAAAGGCGGCGCTGATGGCGTGGCCTAGCTCGTGGGCAAGAATTTTTTTTCCGTACGTATGATGGACGCAGCTGAAAGGAGAGACTTTAATGTTGTCTTTGGTCAGGTCGATCCCTTCGGCTTCTTCGCCGGCGAGGTCTGCCTTGGTCGCGAAGGAGTCGTCCGTGACATCCGCCAGGCCCGAGTCGCAGGGCCCGAAGCTCTCAAACGGATCTGGTCCAATGCCATACGGGTCGTACTCCTTGAGCTTGCGGATCAGCGCCATTTCTTGCGTGACAACTTCCGCAGGGGTGGTCCGGGAACCGTGCGAGGAGCGGATCTCAGCGATGTGTTCATCCAGGGTCGACTCCAGGTCGTTGCTGAAAGTTAAGTGGAGACTTTCCTCCAGGTAGGAGTTCAGATTCTTCTTCGAGTGCGGGCTATAACTCTTTGCCACGTTCGAGAGGATCCGGCGTTTAAGGTCTGGCCAATGTTTCATCAAGGTTGCAGTGTCCGAAGCTTTTATTCCTCGCTTTGCGAAGCTCGACCGACAGTAGGTGAGTTGATTTTTGAGAAGGTCCGGTGCGGAGTTCGCCGCTTCTAGTTCCAGCAGGAGCTTCTTCACATCAAGGTTCCGGAGCTGCGCCTGGACCCCTGACCGGCAGACCTCTTGGAGACACCTCATGTTCGAGGTCATGGAGCCATTCGGGTTGAGGATGCCACTCAGGCCTTCGATGCTCGTCAGGGAGTCCTTGATTTCGGAAAGTGATGGTTTGGGAGCCGCGGCAACTCGAGCGAGCTTTGCTAAGGTTTTTTCATTACCGCTGAGAGCGTCCGGGGTAGTGGTCTTTGCTTCTGTGAAGACTTTTGAGAAAGCTGCGTACGATTCCTGTAAAATCTGTGCTCCTTCTTCCTGGGTGTAGAGGCCGAATTGTAACCCCTGAAGCGCAGACGTCTGGAGCAGGGTCTTCTGCTCAAGAAGATAACTATTCAGTGCCGACTTGAACGCCTCCGTCGACCCTTCCGGCGGAGAAGCCGTGAGAGTTAGTCGGGTTAGTAAGGGCTTCGAGGTATCAATATGGATTGAAAAATGCGCGTCGAAGAGGTTTCCCGCGGCTTCGCTGAAGTCGTAGTTGGACCAGTTTTCAAAGTGAAGGTCAAGCTTGCCGTTGACCAGGCCCTCCCGTACTTTTTTAATGAAGGCGTTGGTTCCCGCGATGTGGTTTTTTATGAGATCGCTGAGTTCCTTCTCAACCTCCTTGAACCTAAGCATCACCCCTGGTTGCACGTAGGTGTTGAAGTTCCGATCATCAAGTCTTCCTGAGGGGACTGAGATGGGAGGGCCGCAGAGTGTACGGGCACAATTTTCGAGTAAAGAGTCTGGGATCGATGGAGGTTCACCGGTTTCGAGGCACTGGTTCGGAGGCAGGGCCTGGGGTCTTTGGTTTAGGAACCGGAGCGTCTCGAGGGCCGGCGTCAGCTCGAGGCCCCAGCATGGGGAGCTCAAAATCAGGGTCAAGAGCAGGGCGCTTACTCTCATTCATCCACCTTGCATCGAAGTTTTTCTTCAATCTTCATGCGTTTTATCTCTCCGGGTATGAGCTGGAGGAACCTTCCACCGGGAGTTGAAGCTGTCGTGTAGAAGCTCTCGCCGGCAGAGGTGACCCTCACCGAGTCCTCTGGTTTGACGGCGAGCCGGACGATCTTGGCCTTATTGGCCCGAAGCAGGACGAGAAACTTTTTGAGAATTCCTTGGTTACAGGACTTTTTTTGTAAGGATAGCTTCATCAGCTCTCCCTCGAAGACCACGAGGGATTCTTCATAGGTGAGGGTGTAACTCTTAAGCCCGTAGGTCACCTGAAGAGTCTCGGCGTAAACCGAGCTGGTGATGAGGAAGAGGGTCAGGAGTGTTCTTAAAAGCATGGTGTGATTTTGAACCGAACCGGAGAAAAAGTCTACCACCGAGCAGTAAGCGCGCGGATCACTGACAACGCCACTTTTCCTTCCCCGTGATCTTAATTTTCTTGGGTACCAGCAAGATACATTTCCTATTCTTCGCTGGATGATTCCCCAGGTACACCACCGAGTTTTTGAATTTCTTTAGCTCTGGGTCCCACCCGGATATATCCAGGAACTCACGCTCATTTTTGAAGAATCTTTTCCAGGGAAGATTCGTATAGCTAAGACCCGGAAGGATCTCGAACCCTGACCGGGAGTAACTCATCCAGATCGGGAAGTCGCGGTCCTGGTAAGTGTAGACCAGGTCTTTGATTTTCACTTTGCCCAGGTGAGAATTTTCGTTGTCGACTTCGGTCAAGAAATAGACAGCGTTGTGCTTCTGGTAGGCCTGTTCAATGAGATAAGCGGTCTCTATCATTTTCTGTGGTTTGAAGCCCGGGAGCTCAAAAGGTTGGATGGAGAGTTTTTCTTTATGTGGAGTGTTTTCCTTGAGCAGCAGGACTACGAATAGGTCTTTTTCAAGTAAGAACCCTGCGGTCTTGGAACAGGCAGAATCTTTGAAGGCAAAAAATTTATAACTGTCAAACCCCGGGGCCTGCAAGGGATCCGGGGGAGTCTCTCCCACTTTATAGAAGAGGGCCTCGCCCGTCCCGTTCTCGGCGGGCTCAGTGGTATCACTCGCACCCCGGATGAAGATCTCCAGGCGCTTCCCATTGACGTAGCAGATGGCGTTGTCTCGGGGGTTGGTCCGCACGAAACTCTTCTCCGCGAGCGCGCTTGCACTGACCAAGGTGAAGATGAAGGAGAGAATGCATTTCATGCTTTGATTCTAGCCGGGGTACTCAGGATAAGGAAGTTTGTTTTTCTTGGGCCAGCTGCTGGTCTTTAAGATCACCTCTCATCAAAACATCAACAGGCTCCATGTGCAGGGTCTGAGTCGGGTATGCGAAGGCGAGCTTCTCGAGTTCGAAGAACTTGCAGATATCGAGCAGCACGTGGTGCTGAAGCTCGATGTGCAGCTCGAAGTCGTCGCTCAGCACCCAGTAGACTGTTTCGATGTCCAGCGAGCTCGGGGAGATCTTGGTGAGATGGCAGCGCTCGAGCCGGATCTTCTCTTTGGTGCGGATGATGGCCGAGATTCCGCTGACGGCTTTTTTAATGTCATCTGTTTTACTCTGGTGACGTAGGTTAATGACAAAGGAAACTCGTCTTTCCTTGAGCCGCTGGTAATTGCGGATGCGGGTGGCGAGGATGTCGGAGTTTGAGATGATGATCTGCTCGCCGGTGAGGCTGCGGATCCGGGTGGTTTTGAGTCCAATTTTTTCTACTTCTCCCAGGTACTGGTCCACCACGATGAAGTCGCCCACCATGAACGGCTTATCGAGCACGATGGAGAGGGAGGAGAACAGGTCCCCGAGGATCTTCTGCAGGGCCAGGGCGACGGCGATGCCTCCGACCCCCAGACCGGCGATGATAGTGGTGATCTTGATGCCCAGGTTCGAGAGGGTGAACAAGAAGATCACCGAGAACAAAAGCATGCGAGAAGTGAGCTGGATCAGGCTGATGGAGCTGGCGGCAGCTGGGTTTCTTCTGGTCCTGCGGGTGATGGTGCTGGAGATCCATTTCTCAAGCAGATGATGGGACCAGATTGCCACCTGCCACATGACGGCGATGAAGAAGATCCTATTGGAATAGTAAGAAATGAGCCGCATGTGTGGGAGAAACTTCGTTCCTACGTAGAGAGAGGTGACGATGAGGAAGAGGTGGTTAGTTTTCTCAGCAGAGAAGACCACGATCTCGTCCCAGCGGTTGCGCGGGCGCTTAATGAAGCGGCCAATCTTGGTGGAAAACAATTTTTTTATCCCGAAGACGATGAGATAAGAGAGGATCGCTACACCCAGGGCCAGCAGGAAAGGATTGGGAAGGAGATCCCGCATCACTGCTCCATGCTGGAGAGGAAATTTTGCAAGAAGAGGTTCACACTTCTTTGCTCACCGATGAAGTAGTTGGCCTGGGTGTGCTCGCGGCCCACCTTGATACAGTACGGAAGCAGGTCATTTCTCTCCTGGAGCACTCCGAACATGTCCTCGTCGGTGGTGTCGTCGCCGATGGCGACCACAACGTCCGGGATCTGCTGCTGTTGCAGCAGCCACTGCTGGACGAAGAAACCTTTGTTGGCGTGGATGGATTTAACCTCTATGACTTTCTTCCCTCGGTTGACCTGCACTGGCTGCTGGGTCAGTACTTCTTCCAGTTCGAAGAAGAGTTTGTTGGCGAGAAAATCCGCAAATTCGATGGGAGAGTTCCGGTAGTGCCAGGTGATGGCGTGGCCCTTGTCTTCGATGAAGCTGCCAGGGGTTCTTTTGGTGTAGAGCTGGAGAATTTCTAGCACGGTTTCTTTCCACTTGGTGGAATCGTGCGGGATGAGGTTTTTCCAGATGCGCTCTTCCGGCAGGTAGGAGTAGGCGCCGTGGCAAGCCGCCAGAGGGAAATTAAACTCATGGTGCAGGAACTGTTCTTCCAGGAATTCTTTATCCCGCCCACTGACGACCACAAACTCACAGTCTTTTTTCTGTGAGATCATCTTGAGGAGTTCGATGGTCCTTTCGTTGAGCCGCACGTCCTTGGGGTACGCCGTAATCGGGGCGAGGGTACCGTCGAGGTCGCAGAAAAAGAGGATGCGTTTGCCCGGGAGCTTGTCCATCCACGGGAACTTCCCATTCAGTGGAAGGTTGAAGGAGCGCTCCTGTTCGATCGGTTCTTTGATCAGGTCCCGCAGGAAGACCTTCGCCCAGTCCGAAGAGGTGTAGTTCATTAAGAATTCTTTCATCGAGTGCATTTCCTGGCGGCGCTGGGACTCAGGGTGATTGAAGGCTTCCTTGATCCGAGCGGCGGTGTCATGGATGTTCCAGGGATTGATCGACATGGCGTAGCTCAGTGTGGAATGCGCACCGGTGAATTCGCTCAAGAGGATGATCCCCGGATTGTCTTTTTTCTGAGACATCACGTACTCGAGGCTCACCAGGTTCATCCCGTCTCTTCTGCTTCCGACGTGGAGGACTTCGCTTAGTTGATAGAGGGCGGAGAGCTCATGGTCCGAGACCGAGTGGTAGATGTAATGGATCGGCATGTAGGTCGGTGAGCCGAATTCGCCGTTGATGCTCGAGACCAGCTGCTCGATCTGCCGTTTGAGCTGCTGGTATTCCGGAACTTCAGTGCGGGAGGGGATGACGATCTGAACCATCTGCACCTTCCCGACCTCTTCCGGGAACTTCTTCAAGAATGATCGGAAAGAGCGCAGCTTGAGCAGGATCCCTTTGATGTAATCCAGCCGGTCCACACCCAAGACCCACTTCATCTCTTTTTTAGTGTCGTTGTAGCGGTTCATGCACTCGATGGTCTCGGGCGCATCGGCCAAATCCATAAAGTGTTTTGAATCCACAGAAATGGGATAGACTCCCCACATGCGGTCGTTCGAGGGAACTTCCCCCAGAACCCGTTGAATCGAGCTTCTAAAATGATTCAAGTAAGACAGGTCATGGAAGCCCACCAGATCACACTGCATCACTGACTGGAGGATTTCTTTTCTCTGGGGAAGTTCCCGGAAGATTTCCGAACTCGGGAAAGGGATGTGCAGGAAGAATCCAACTTTTAACTTCGGTCTCTGCTCTTTGACAAAGCCCGGAACTAGCATCAGCTGAAAGTCGTGCACCCACACCACGTCTTCATCAGTGGCCTCGGCGATGATGGCCTCGGCGACGAGTTTATTGACGGTGATGTAGGCTTCCCAGCCAGTCTGGCTGTGACGGACCACTGACCTTTCATAATGAAACAGCGGCCAGATGACGTTGTTACAATAAGAGTTATAGTAATTATCGTAGTCTTCTTTGCGGACGATGATGGGATGACAGGGGATGGATTTACTCGAGTCATTTTTCAGTTGATCAAGCTTCTCCGGATCGACGTCATCCGTCAAAATTCCCATCCATTCGAATTCGAATCCTACTTTTTTAGGGTCCAATCCTTTTATTGCGGAGGCCAATCCTCCGGCACTAGGTGTAAACGAAGAAAGCTTGGGATTATATGCAAATGGTAATCGATTGCTAATTAATAGGCATCTTGACATTAGTGTCCTCCGACATTGAAAGCCTATGGATTATAAATTAAAATATTCAGATGAAGAAGTCACATCGCTATAATTTAGCAATTACCGGAAACTGTCATTACCTTGCTTATGTTAATGACGACAGCTCAGTCGACTGGATGTGCTGGCCTTACATGGACTCAAGTTTTATCTTTGGGTCGATCCTCGATAAGGATAAGGGAGGGACTTTTAAAGTCATCCCTCAATCTCCGTTTAAGACCAAGCAAAAATACATCGAGAACACAGCGGTCATCGTGACCACTTTCTTCTGCGAGGACGGTGACTTCGAAGTGATCGATTTCGCTCCCCGCTTTCACATCCACGACCGCTCTCATAAACCGCTTCAGTTCATGAGAAAGATCAAACGGATCAAGGGCCAGCCACGGATCACTGTGATCTGCGACCCAAGAGGGGACTACGGCGAACTCGTCCCGGAGGTCTCCGTCGGGTCCAATCACATCAGCTATAAGAATCTCCACTATCCACTCCGGCTTACCACCAATGCGGCCAAGTCGTACTTGATCGAGAAACGGGACTTCACTCTCACCGAAGACATCTACATGGTCCTCTCCGGTGGTGACCCCTTCGAAGCATCCCTCAAAGAAACGTTCGAAGAATTTTTCTACAAGACGATCCGTTACTGGCGCAGCTGGGTGAAAGACACGTATATTCCGAATCTCTTCCAGAAAGAGATCATCCGGTCAGCGATCACCATCAAGCTCCATCAGTTCGAAGACACCGGTGCCATCATCGCCTCCGGAACGACTTCACTTCCGGAGTACCCTGGGAGTGGAAGGAACTGGGACTACCGCTACTGCTGGTTGCGGGACTCGTACTTCAGCCTGGCGGCACTCAACAGCCTGGGCCACTTCGAGGAAGCTGAGAAGTATCTGCATTTCATTCACAACATTCTCTACGACATCTCCCACCTGCAGCCGGTCTACAAGATCAACGGCGAAGCCGAGATGCCCGAGCGGGAAGTTCCTCTAGCAGGGTACATGGGCAGTGGCCCGGTCCGAGTGGGGAACGCCGCTTACTACCAGAAGCAATATGATTCCTACGGACAGGTGATCCTGAGCCTTCTTCCGCTGTACATGGATGAGCGGATCATCCACCGCGAGCAGATGCTCTCCCTCGACACCATCACCAGTCTCCTCAATGAGATTGAGAAACGCATGGACGAACCGGACGCCGGGATCTGGGAGTTCAGAGGTAAACGGCAGAAGCACTTAGAGACCTACATCTTCCACTGGGCCGGGGCCAAGGCCGGGATAAAAATCGCCCGGCATTACCAGGACACGGATCTTGAAGACCTGGCGACCAGAGTGCTGGAACTGGCGACACTTAATATTGAAAAGTGCTGGGATCCTAAGGTCGAGTGCTACATGAGTGATCAGACACTGGCGTACTACGATGCCAGTGCGTACCTGCTGATCCTCCTCAACTACCTGAGTCCGCAAGACCCGAAAACTCTCAAGCACTTCAAGCGACTGGAGAAAGAGCTCCTTTCTCCGGAGGGCATGATGTACAGGTACAAGGCGCCGGATGACTTCGGTGACACCCACGCCACGTTCCTCATTTGTACTTACTGGTACATCGAGGCCCTGGTTTGTCTCGGGTACTTAGATGACGCTGAAAAAACTCTTCAAAATATCATCATCCACGCCAATCACGTGGGTCTTTTGAGTGAGGACCTGAGCTCCGAAGACGGTGGGCAGTGGGGGAACTTTCCTCAGACCTATAGCCACGTCGGACTGATAAATTCCGTCTGCAGGCTTGCTCGCAAGAGAGATAAACAGATTTTTGAATGAGCTAATTTTTAGATAGACATCATTTCTTCTATGTCTTTTACAGATCACCCAGTTTCTACGAAATTGGGTGAATGAAAACAACATTATTTTTTACACTCCTAGTTCTTAGCTTTAACTCTTTCGCCGTGGACGGACTCACCATCCCCAATTCACACCAGGTGGACAAGGAAGGTAACATCTTCCGCGGCCGCGAGCCAAAAAAATTGGTCGATGAGCTGGCCCACATCGGGATCACGGACGTGATTCTTTTTAAGAACGAAGTGAAGACTGAAGTTCAGGAAGAGAAGGCTAACCTCGCTCGCCTTGGGATCCGCGCCCACCACTTGCCGTTCCGCTGGAAAGAATACCCGTCGATGGAAGAGGCCTGTGTCCAGACGGTGGACGCCCTCAACATCCTCCACCAGGTCAAGCGGATCAACGGAAAAGTCTTCTTCCACTGCACGGCCGGTGAGGACCGGACCGGGATGCTGTCGGGGCTTTACCGGATGCTAACCGAGAGACTTTCGCGAGAAGCGGTCTTCGCCGGTGAGATGTGCGGTCGTGGTTACAGCGACGGCAATCCTCACAAGCCGTACATGGTCACAGCTGCGATCCAGAAAGAATTGACTCCACTCTTCATGGCACTGTCAGCGAAAGTGATGAGCGGGGAGTGGCAGCTGGGAAGAATTTCTCGTAACAGCTGTAAGAACTTGAGCGTGGTGCCGACAAATCTTCGATGCCGGAACTAATCTCTGGACAAGAAAGCTTTCACGGAATATTTAAATTCCTATGAAAGCTTTCTTAATCATTCTTGTTTCGGTGTCGGTTGCTTTTGAAGTCCTGCAAAATCCTTCTGGGTCGGTGGATTTCTTCCAACAGCATGGCCTTTTATTTCTCATCTTTATTTCGTTTTTTCCCCGGCTGACGCTGCTATTCTCATCGGTGGCCTCCGGTGGTCTCTTCTGGTGGCTCGGGCTGGTCTTTTGTCCCAGGGTGCTGGTGGCGTCACTTGCGACGGTGAAGTACTTCGACACCAATCCGGTCCTGGTTGCCATCGCTTGGGTGGTGGCGGTTGGGGGAGAGACGATGGAAAAGAAGGGGCTCTCTGGGAAGAATAAGTTTTTTATTCGTACTATGCGGACCGGACCTGGGTACCAGCACCAGAGTCCGGAAGTTGCCCGACCGGAGCATTCGATCAAGAAAGACGACGCCATTGAGGCGGAGTTCACTAAGAAGACTTGAGTCCAACTACAGAGCTTCTAAGATCAACCTCGAAATCTTTTCCGGCGAGTCCCAGTGCGGGAAATGACCGCAGTTTTCAAGCAGGTGAAGCTTCGCTTGTGGAAACTGCCTTGCCGCTCTGGGTGCCTGCCTCGGGAAGCAGATCCTGTCTTTCTTACCCCAGATGAACGTGAGTGGTTGGGTTAAAGGAGTTCCTCCTTCTAGCAGCTGACTCCTGTAGCAGAGTTCGGTGAGTAGAGGTTCGAAGGACCGTGATTTGCTGAGGTCCCGAATCTTCTGGGATACCACTGCCGGTGAGACCACGCTGATGTTCGGTGAGAGCTGGAAGAATGCAATCTTTCTCAGAGTGTGCGATCGGTTCAAGGAAGTGAGAAGGGGCATGAACCACTTCGCGAGCAAGCGAACCAGGAGGAGGGTGGTGTAGGTCAGGTGCCTTTCCCAACCTTTGAAAAATCCTGCCGGGCCTATGAGGACCATGGCGCCGATGTGGTTTCCTCGGGCAAGTTCGATCGCAATCCTGCCTCCCATGGAATGTCCCACGACATCAATCCCTTGAAGATCATTACTGATAAGGAATTCTGTGAGGGCCTGGGTAAGGCTTCTCAGAGTACTTTGACTACAGCCTGGGCTAGTTCCAAAACCCGGCAGGTCCACAGCAATGACCTCCCGGTGCCGCTCGAGAAGACTCACCACCGGCTGCCAGGACTTCGAACTCCCTCCCAGTCCATGGATGAGCAGCAGCGGCTTGCCGCTCCCGCTTCGGGTGTAGTGAATCTCAGACATGGGGATCCTCAAATGTTTTCATCAGGTAATCCTTGAAGGCCTCGAGCCTCGGCGACAGTTTCTTATCTTTCTTAAGCACCAAGGAAAAGGTGATAGGGAGGCGCACACTACTCAAGCTTATCCGCCGGATTTTTTTTTCCTTAAGTTCGCTTGTGACCAGGTACTCGGGCATGAAGGTGATGCCCAGGTCACTGAGGAGTGACTGCTTGAGGGTATCGAAGCTCTCAGATTCGATCGGGACCGGAGCTGTTGTGAGGTACTTTCCGAATTTTCTTTCTACCTCCCGGTAACAGTGGTCGAGCCGCAAAGGATAGGAAAGGAAGGGAAAGTCTTTGAGGTCTACCGGTGTCAGCGCCGTTGGGATCGATTTATTTTTTGCGGAACACACCAAGATGAGCTCGCTCCGGAAGAAGGGGATGGCCCTGATGCCGTTGACTTCGGGCACCTCGGAGATGATGGCGCAGTCCAGATCCAGGGACCGCAGGCCCGCCAGGATCTGTAGGGTCGGAAGATACTGGTACTTGAGTTCGATCTTCGGAAACTCCTTGAAGAAGTTTTTTAACCGCGGGGCCAGAAGGTAGCTCGAGGCCGTGGTGTAGGTGCCGATGCGGATGCCGCCGGCAAGGGAGCGCAGTCCAGACATGAGAGAGTTTGTCTCACTGACCCAGTCACTGAGCAGGATCGCCCGCTCTCTTAGGAGTTTTCCTTCTTCGGTCAGGATCAGCCCCCGGTTATGCCGCTCGAAGAGTTTCACTCCCAATTCAAACTCCAGGGCCTGGATCTGCAGGCTCAGTGCGGGCTGAGAGAGGTGAACCACTCCGGTGGCCCGGGAGATGGACCCGGCGTCGGCGACGGCCTTGAAAGACAGTATTTTAGAGAGATCCATGTATTTATATTCCTTATGGCTACTATACTAAATTCAAATTATGTAAATATCAAGACTTGGGTTATAACTCCGACACCAAACAAGGAGTTCCTATGAAACTTTTATCACTTCTCACTCTGATCCTGTTCTTTTCAACCCTCTCGGCAAAGGCCCAGGCCCAATCCCAGAGAATCCTCTTCATGGTGAACCGGGGCTTCAATGCCCACGAGTTCTACGTGCCACTGGAAGTGTTCAAAAAAGCGGGCCACCGGGTGACCACTGCCACCCTCGAGGCCAGTGTCACCCTCCCGGACCACCGGCAGCTCAAGGATTTTCCCGGAGTCAGAGGAGACCTCACCTTCAAGCAGATCAATTTCCAAGACTTCGACGCCATCGTCTTCGCCGGAGGGAACGGATCCTGGGAAGACTACTTTCCTAATGAAGACGTCCACAGAGTCCTGACCCAGTTCATGGCCTCCGGGAAGATCGTGGCGCTGGTCTGTGCCTCCACCGGACTGCTGGGTGTCGCCAATAATTTAGACGGGCAGGGGACTCCCATCGCCGCGGGCAGGAACGTGACCGGATACTACAAGGTCGAAGGACTCTTAAGGGTGCTAGGGAAGGTCCGGTATCACCCGGGGAAGAAGGGACAGCCGTTCGTCGTGGTCGACAGAAACCTCATCACCGGTAGAGACCCGGAATCCGCTGAACTTTTTGCGAAGACTGTGGTGGAGGAACTTTCTAAAAAATGATATGAAGAGAGGCGATGGCAAAAAAAGTACTCCGGTCCGAACTCGAACTCAGCGGTATCGCTCCCAACCTGCTCTTGAAGGATGTGGAGAATACCGCGCCTTTCTTGTTCAAAGGCGAACTCAACACCGAGGGCCGCTACCTCGAGTACTTGCAGAAGCTAGTGTTCTATAAAAAAAATCTCAACGCTCTCAAGCACCTGAACCTCACCGAGTACTTCTACCTGTGCATGTCCGCGCACTGGGCGACGGCCGGAACCTTTGTCCCGACCAACGTAGACAACCAGATCCGGGAAGGGCTGTGGAAACACAAAGACATCCAGAAGCACCTGGAGAAGATGGCGAGGATCACCATCGACTCTTGGCTTTGGGACTACGAACAGGTCACAAACAGGAAAACTTATAACATCGCCACCGGTCAAGTGATGAGCACCCATGAGGGGACCTGGCTCTCAGTGGCCATCGGCGCCTACTGCGCGGTGGTGAGGTACCGCAAGACGGAGCTCGCTGCGGAAGTCGCCGACGTCATCCTGGCCGAGATCGAGAAGGAAGAAAAACTGTTGGAGGAACTCCGCAGCAGCGGTGATCACATCAACTTCCTGCGGGCCTCTGCTCTCATGGCCCACAACTTTGGAGACCTTGACCGGGTGATGGACCAATGGGGGATGCCCGAGGAAGACCCCTTCCGGCAACGGATCTATAAGCTCGGACACGTTCCGAATCCGAACTACTCTCCCATCCTGGCCTACGCCGGGCAGGTGAATAAGAATTTTCTTTCGGTGGAAAATCACCGGCACATGTCCATGCGACAGGCACGCTGCCTGCGGCGGTCGTACGAATTTCTTGTTCCGGTCGGCCCGTTCATGGATAAGTGGGGAGAGACGTTAGGGAAATCGCAGAAGCTCGACCTGGCCGATAAAGGAGAGATCGTGATTGCGTTCTTCGAAGGCTACAAGAGACAGAATCTAGCTTTCGGCTACGCCCGTGCGTTCCGGGGCTTAATCCAGACCCTGCCTAATGGGCTAGAGACGCTGGAAGCCGACATCGCCTTCGACGTTATGGCCGAGATAAAAAAATCACCTTTCACCGCCATCGCACAAAAATCTAAAGAAGAATTCGAGGCAGGCTTCAAGAAGAGTCTGGAAGAGTTTACCTGTCCGGTGACAGGACTCAAGTTCAAATAAAAGGCCCGGACCGCAGTCCGGGCATGCTCCTACTATTCTAAGTCGTCAGTATCCTCTTCAATCTGTCTCGATTCCTGCGCCTGGATGCCAGTGCCAAGGTTCGAGGTCGAAGCCGACGGAACCATCATGTCGGCGTCAGCGGTGTTGCCACCCATGCGGAAGTTTATCCCCGAGGTGTAGACGTTGGTGGTTCCGCTTGCGAAGAGCGCCGCCGAGTCACTGTACTGTCTCCGGGCATCATAGGCAGACATCTCACCGCGGGAGATCTTGTCGGCCAGGTTAAGTGCCAGCACGTTCATTTCTTCCTTATCACAGCGAGCGGAGAGTTCCCCTTTGGTGCGGTCATAGAGAACCGAACCGTCGAACCTCCATAGATCATCGACCTTATTGCCGGGAACCCGGTAGTCGACGACTTGCTCTAGCACGTCCGTGTGTCTCACCGGGAAAAGGTGAGTGACTTCCTCTTTGTAGACGATGGAGCGTTTGAAGGGTGCGGTGTTGTACCACACCAGCGTCGACGCGTTCATCTCCTGAGGTTCGCCGTACTTGCTGATCAGGTTATTGGCCGCTGCTCTTGAAGCCTCTGGCCACGATTCGATGTGGTTAACCGCGGACGTCGCGGCTCCACCGATGGCCGGTTCCTTCATCATGGGAGCTTTGACCGATTCGACGGGTATACTTGACCGGTACGAACTACAGCCCGTCAGAAGTAAGAAACCTGCGGACAGTACGGGAACTAAGATTTTATTTTTCATTTATCCTCCTGGATCATTTTACGGATAGCGATTATCAAGCAAGCTCAGGGCCAGTGCCTGGCACCAGCATTTTGATTTACAGATTCTTGTCAGGGAAAAATGAGTTAACGAGTAGGCAAACTGTCCCGTAGGAAACAAAAAAGGTATGGTATTTTCCAAGTGTAAGAAAGAGTTCGGATTTGTATACTGGGCGCTATGATCATCTTCGAAAACAGCTTCAAGACACTGCCGGAATTTTTCTATGAAGAAGTCAGCCCGACGCCAATAAAAAATCCGAAACTGGTCCACGTCACTGAGCTCGAAGCGGAACTGGGCCTGGGTGAACTGGGCAGAGAGAAGCTAAAGCTGTGGCTCAACGGTGAGCTGAAGCTGCCGGGCGAAGAACGGATCTCCTCCCGCTATGCGGGCCACCAGTTTGGGGTGTGGGCGGGGCAGCTCGGTGACGGCAGGGCCATCTCCATCGGTGAAGTTAAAAATAAAAGTGGTCGCTACGAAATCCAGACCAAGGGCTCGGGACTGACACCATTTTCGCGCATGGGAGACGGGAAGGCCGTCATCCGCTCATCGGTCAGAGAGTACCTCTGCTCCGAGGCGATGCACGGGCTCGGCATTCCCACCACCCGGGTGCTGGCCTTGTTGACCGGCGACGACCGGGTCCGGCGAGAGACGATGGAGCGCTCGGGCCTGGTGGCGCGGGTCTTTCCTTCTAACCTGCGCTTCGGGCATTTCGAAATTTGTTATCACCAGGAGATGAAACCGGAGCTCGAGGCCTTGATCGAGTACACGCGAGTGAATTTCTTCCAGGGAAGGGAAGTCACCGAGATGCTCCGGGAGATCATCCACCGGACAGCGCGCCTGATGGCCCAGTGGCAGAACGTGGGTTTCTGCCACGGGGTGATGAACACGGACAACATGTCAGTGCTGGGTCTCACCATCGACTATGGTCCCTTCGGGTTCCTGGAAGACACCCAACTCGGGTACGTGTGCAACCATTCGGACCATCAGGGCCGGTACGCCTACAACCAGCAGCCCTCCATCGGCATGTGGAACCTCGAGCGGCTGCTGGTGTGTTTCATCAACAAAATCCCGAAGGAGACGCTGCAGGAACTGCTAAGTGATTACCCTAAGGTCTTCGAGCAGGAGTACCTCCGGCTATCGCGGCAGAAGCTGGGCCTACTCACCACCGAGGACGGCGACTACCAACTCCTGGTGGACTTGCTGCAGACCATGTCCAAGCTGTCCTTCGATTACACCTTCACCTTCCGGCAGCTCGCTTCTTACTTGCCTGGGAAAAAAGAAAGTCTCAAAGAAATCTGGGACTACTACGGCAACCGAGAAGAGTTTGTTTCGTGGCTCGAGCGCTACGACCAGCGTCTCTTGCGGGAAGCATCTTTGGAGGACCGAGAGGCCAGGATGAAAAAATCCAACCCCAAGTTCGTGCTGAAGAACTACATCGCCCAGGAGGTCATCGACGACGTGGAAAGTGGAAATGACCAGAGGTTACGAGAGTGGCTCGAAGTTTTTTACTCACCCTTTGAGGAGCATCCTTCGTTTCATAAATATTCTTACCCCACCCCGTCGGAGCATAAAAACTACGAGGTTTCCTGCTCGTCCTAAGTTATAATTATGTTTTACTTAAGTAAGTGTCGATAAGGAAACATGGAAGAAGAAAGCAATAAAGATCTGCTGGTCAAGATGCCCATCTCCAAGCTCATCGTCTTTGCGGATAAGTTCGCGGGGATCGAGGTCCACCTCCCGGTGAACGGCCGCTACGTGAAGCTCAACTACGCCTCCGACCAGTTCATCGAAATCTTGCGCAAGTTGCAGCAGAAAGACGTGGAGGATGTCTACGTCCACTACGACGACTGCGAGAAGATCGTCGCCCACGCCCAGACGGCCATGTCCTCTAAGACCTTCTACGACCCAAAGACCACTGAAGAACAACGGGTCGAGTCGGTGAACGCTGCCATGGGAGTGGTGAAGTCAGTGATCAACCAGATGGGCGTTAACAAAGAAACGGTCCAACTGCTCAAGACCATCAACACCCGGGCGATGTCGCTCCTGGCAGAGTCACCGACCATCTTCGCTTTCGTGAAGCGCTTCAAGAAAAACTGTTCCGAAGAGTTTCTCCTCTCCATCCTCACGAACTACATCATGTCGCTGGTGATCGATAAGTTTCCCTGGAAGTCAGACCAGGTCAAAGAGAAAGGGGCGCTTGCCTCGATGTTGTGTGATATCTCCCTGACCAAGGATGATTTCCGGATCATCCGACTCTGGCACCAGGGAGAGGGCGCGTTGCCGGATCATATTAAAAAACATCCCGCCACCATCGCCGAAGGGCTCAAAAAAAATCGCAACCTGGTTCCACTCGAGACCATCACCATCATCGAGCAGCACCACGAGCTCCCCAACGGCACCGGCTTTCCCTACGGGATCCAGGGCCACCGGTTCAACCAACTCTCGGCGATCTTCATCACCTGCCAGCAGTTCGCGGAGATGCTCCACGAGGCGAACTACGATTACGAAAAACGCTTCGACATCATCTCCCACCTGCGGGTGAAGTTCGATAACTGTAAACCTTTTGAGAAATCCATCGAGGCCCTGACGGGCGTGATCACTTGAGTTCGAGCAGCGCTTTTTTGAGAGTCTTCTTGGCGTAGTCGTTCGCCTTGTCTTCCATCCACTTCTCCGCAAACTTCAGCCGTTCGGTCACGATCTTCAGGACCTGTTCTCTAGCTTCTTCCTTGTCATCGGTTTCGATGACGTACCAGGGCGCGTTCTGCGAGTCGGTTTTCTGGATGAGCTCGACCCGAGCAGTGACGTACTCGTCCCATTTTTTCCGAGCGCTGATGTCTTCTTTAGTGATCTTCCACTGCTTGTAGGGGTCACTCAGGCGCGCCTTGAATCTTGCGTGCTGTTCGTCCTTGGTGATCACCAGGAAGATCTTGATGAGGTGGACCCCGTCGTCGGTGAGCATCTTCTCGAAGTGATTGATCTCGTCGTAGCCGCGGGTCCAGGCCTCTGTTTGGATGAGCTTATCCACCCGTTCCACTAGCACCCGCCCGTACCAGGTCCGGTCGAAGATGGCGACCAGCCCCGGCGCCGGCAGCTTGACCCAGAACCGGTAGAGCCAGTGTTTGCCCTGCTCTTTTTGAGTGGGTGGGCCAATGGGATAGACCCTCACTCCTCTGGGATCAATGTCCTCAGTGAGCTTCTTGATGGCACCACCTTTCCCGGAGGCGTCCAGTCCTTCAACGGCGATGATCACCCGTTCTTTTTTATGAAAGATGCCTTGTTGAATGCGGATGAATTTGTGCTGGAGTCTTTTGAGTTTACTCACGGTGATCCTGATGTGCGTTAGCAACTTTGGTCTATCTTGAGTTGCAATTGTTATGCTGAAGAAACTTTAATTAATAATGATAAAAAAATATTTCTTGATGTTGATTATTTCCTTTCCCTTTCTCGAAGTCAAAGCCCAGAACATCCCCTCAAAATACACCGAACTTTTACAGTACGTTCAGCAGGGACCGGACCAGGGTCAGACCGGCTCCTGCCTCTTCGTCGGTGCTACCGGAGCGGTGGAGCTGATCGCCAACAAGGTCAACAACATCACCAACCCACGGCCTTACGGAACCTTTGACCTGGCCGAGTCCTACATCATGCACGCGCCGTCGTACCAGTCTGCAGGAAAATACTTCTGGGAAAAAGCCGTGCTGAAGTTCAACCGCGGCTTCGGCATCCACATCAGTGACTGGTCCTACGAGGCCTGGAACGACACATACGAAAACAACGGAGTCTGGAACTACCGCAACTGGAACGGGATGCGCAAGGTCTCACTCCCCAAGATCCAGACCATCCCGCTCTTCGTTCGCGGGGACCGCTGGTCTACCCGAGTTCTCAACAGCACCCACGTGAAAAAAGTTAAAGAGGCCATGTTCAAGCACCAGGCCCCCATTCTCATCAACTACAATGACAATGGCTTCTGGCACGTGCTCACCATCGTGGGCTACGACGATAACCTTCCGGGGGTCTGCTACGATTCCAAGCCCAGTGATTGTCCCAATGAGGTGGGGGCCTTCTACGTCCGCGATTCCTTCGGGATGAAGATCGAAGTCCGCAACTACGGTTGGTTTCAAACTAAGGGCAACGCCGCCTTCGTCGTCAAGGAAGCACCATGAATTTAAAATCAACTCTCTTGCTCCTCTCCCTTCTCGTTTCCGGAGTGGCCGGGGCCCACGTGATGAAGCTTGAAGACTTCGATCAGTTTAAGCTCGGTGAGCTCCTAGGGAATTTGCCGGAGACCGTGCGCTTTAAGACGAAAACTTCTCTCACCGGCCCCCGAGTGGGCTTCATGATAAAATCAGTTTTTCCGAAATCCGATGCCCCGTTCAAGATGACCTGCCGCAGTTCCTATTTCGGCGGGGCCCAGTACCCCTCCTACACCAAGTGCGAAGTCTACATTGACCTCAATCACCGTGACCTCAACTCGAAGTATGACCAGCACAAGTTTGTCTTCAGTGACTCGGAGACAGTCCAGGCCCTTCGGTCCGCGATCCCGTACTCCAGCAACCGCAAACAGTTCAACTCATTTGAGCGGGACAGGGGAACGACGTATGAAGGAAAGTTCACCAACATCTTCCACTACATCTTCACCTGCCTGCAGAGTCAGTGCACGCTCAAGCTCTCGGCCAAGAGATAAGAGATACCTCAGTTCGTGAATTGATAAAGGCACGCCGTTCTAAGGAAAGGACTGCACGCCTGTGAAGAATCTCTGACTTTAGTAGTATTAAATTATCAGCTTCAAGGAGGATTTATGAGAATGATCACCACTGTCCTGGCACTCTTTATCTTATGCATCGGAGCAGCCCAAGCTTCCCAGTGCCGCTTAAAAAAGAGCATCCCATTCGACGGCTCGCTACTGGAGACCCGCTACTTCACAGATTTGAAAACGGACCAGGCCCCGAAGTTCCTCCGCGCCGGGACTTATAACCCAAGCAAAGACACCCTCGCCATGCTGGTCTTCGAGATCGTCAACAACGGATCTCTCTCGAGCTACGGCGGGATGAAGCTCGGGATCGAAGGGAAACCCGACGTCATTGGTTTTTCTAATTCCTACGCCGGTGAGACCCGGCTTGACGGCGGAAAGGACGAGTACGAGGGAGTCACCACATACTGGACCCGTTGGTCCGTGGTGTACCCAGATGCACCTGGCGAAGCGATCACTCAAGTGCGCATTGGAGTGGTTGGAAATAAAATGATCTCTTTTCAGATCACCCACCCGGTTTTCGAAATCACCGGCCAGGAAGGGCGCTACACTTACACTCGCTTCACCGGTGAGAACCAGTCCTTCTGCGTGACCTCGGCGAGGTTGGAGGACTAGGCGTCCCCGACTAGGCGTCCCCGACTAGGTTGGAAGTTCGACGGTGAACTTCGCTCCGGCACCGAGATCGCTCTCAAGGTAGACCAGTCCGCCGTGCTCTTCAACGATTTGTCTCGTGATGTAGAGGCCTAGGCCCAATCCGCTGACGTCGTAAGCGGAGATAGCGCGTTCGAAGCGGTTGAAGATCCGTTCCTGATCGAGCTTTGCAATCCCAGGACCCTGGTCCGCCACCGTGATGTAGATCTTCGAGTTTTTCTGGTGGGCCGTGACCCTGATGGGACTTCTTTGTCCGTACTTCACGGCATTCGTCAGGAGATTAGTGATCACTTGTTCCATCCGAGTGTGGTCGCAGGAATAGGTGATGGGTTCGAGCTCTACCGAGAGCTCGATGGATAAACTCTGGAGTTGGTCATGGAACCGCTCTAGCACTTCGGAGATCATCGCCCGCAGGTCGACGTCGGACAGGTCAAGAGCGAGCTTTCCCGTGGCGATGCGGGAGATGTCGAGCATGTCATCGACCAACCGGCTGAGCCTACTGATTTGCCGGTTCGATGAGTCGGTGAGCTTCTTCACATATTCAACAGCAATTGAGTCCGAAGAGGCCTTGAGGATGGTCCGGGAGGCGAGCTGCATCTGGATCATCAAAGAGGTAATGGGTGTTTTCAGTTCGTGGGACGCGATGGAGATGAATTCATCCCGTTGCTTGATGGCCTTCTGCGAGCCCTGATAGAGCCGGGCATTGTCCAGGGCCACGGCGCCGATGCGCCCGAGCTCGATGCCTATTCCGAGGTCGAGCTCGTCGAAGTACCGGCGCTCGGTGGTGATGAGGTAACTGACGGCACCGATGATCTCTCCACGGATAGAAAGGGGAATCGCCATGTGTGAGCGGATTCCGATCTGTTCGATCAGGTCCGCGTGCTGCTGGTTGATGGTGTGCGCGAGTATGACCTGTTGGTCCACATGCTTCAAGAGCTCCGCTTCTCGGGACTTCATCACACGGGCAGACGGCTGCGGAGAATCTAATGTGGGAGGGAAGTTCAGCATCAGATCTCCCAGCAGGGCCTCGGTCTTGGGGAAGCGGTGACTGGAGGTCACGCGTTTAACTTCTCCAGCTTCCAGCAGGTCGATGATGCAACCGTCGGCGAGGAACGGGATGACTGAGGTGGTGAGCTCTTCGATGACTTTTTCAAATTCGAGTGTGGTCTGGAGGTGGGAGGAGAGCTCGGAGAGAAAGAGCTGGGCCTTTTCGCTTCGTTTTTTTTCTGTGATGTCGGTGCAGACCACCACCGCCGCCGCCACTTTGCCCTGGGCGTTTCTGATGGGGCCCGAGCTGATGCTGACGTACTTAGTGTTCCCGTCGGGCCGGTTGAGTTCGACCTCTTCACCGATAATGACTTCGCCGCTGGTGAGCGAGCGCGCCAGCGGCCACTCTTGCGGGGTGTACTCGCTGCCATCGGGACGCAGGCGTCTGTGCAAGTGAAACTGCCCCAGGATGGCCTCGATCTTGGAGTTCTGCAGACTGATCCGTCCCGAGGAAGCTTCGGCGACTAAAACCCCGGCCGGCATTTCCCGCAGCACAGCTTCGAGGCGAGTTCTTTCGAAACTCAGTTGCTTCATCAGCCGTTCGCGCTCCGCACTCGTCTTGTGTTTCTCCGAAACGTCGTGCTGGATGAGGACCAGTTCGTGCACCTCACCGGTAGCATCTTTAAGAGGGTAGATCACTGATTCGATCCAGTGGGTGCGCTCGCCGCCGGCGATCCGGTCCAGGTCGTAAACCGTTTCCGGAATCTCCACCACCTCGCCCTTAAAGCCTTTGCGAATGTAAGAGAGGACACCTTTCTGCTCCAGCTCCTCGTCTTCGAAGAGGTTGTAGTCCTTGAGCACGTGGTTTTCCACCACGTCATCGCTGAGTCCCCACAGCTTCTGCCAGGCGGGGTTGACCAGGATCATCTGGCCGGTCTTTGAGAAGATCTGGATGCTAAACGGGGCCTGCTCGAAGATGGTGCGGAAGCGCAGGTTCCAATAGGTATTCTCGGCCGTCTCCTGGAGGGGTATGAAAGTCACAAGCCCACCGAGGGTTTCATCACTGGCACCTGTGAGAGGTTTAGCACTCACGGTAAAGGTCATCAGTTGGTCAGCACTTTTTTTAACCACCACTTTGAGATTGGCGATTGACCTGTCCAGAGAGAGCTGGAAGGGATTCCCGAGTGCCGTCTGGAACTCGAAGGAACTGAGGTCCTGGACACGTTCCACTCCAAATAAAGTCCGGGCCCGGGCGTTGAGGTAGCAGGGCACACTTTGATCGTCGCAGGCGACGATCGCCTCTTGGATGTTTTCGAGGACGGCGTAGAGGAAGGCCGGACCTGGACCGTTCATGTTAGCTCTCTTTCATCCGCCGGTCCACGGCCGCCAGGAAATTCCCCGGGGCCTTTGGATGATGGCAGAAATTTAAAAAGGGCTCGATCAGTTCAAGCTCCATCAGCGCGAAGGAATTTTTATAGGGGATGAGATCCACCCGCGCGTAGAGCGGCGGCTGCTGAACCTTGGCCAATATACCCTGTGCGAGCTTTTGAAGTTCAGTGGTGGGCTGGTACGGGGCAAAGACACCACCGTGCTCTTCCTGCACGCGGAAGTCACCGGCCTTCGGTACCTTGATCACGCCGTGAGAAAACTCACCACCGAAGTAGTGCAAGGAAATCTCTCCGTCGACGATGTTCTCCAGGAAAGGCTGGAGCATCCAGTCAGCTGTGAACATCCTGCTTTGGTAACTCTTATCTCTGAGTTGCTCTCTGGTGATAATGGTGGTGTTCATGGCACTGGCAGAGATGCAGGGCTTAAGGATGAATCTCTCGCACGCCCAGTCCGTCGGTGGAGTGATGTCTTCGCCGTCTTTGAAGAACAGGGTGGGGACAACGAAAACTCCTTCTTCTGCCAGTTCTTTTAGGTATCCCTTATGATGATTCCATTGAACCGTGGAACTGCTGTTGAAGAGCCTCACACCAGCGGCTTCGATCCCTCGCAGGGTGCGCAGGTAATCGTCGATGTGCTGGGTGTAGTCCCAGGTCGAGCGGATGATGGCCGCGTGGTAAGTCTCCCACTTGACCTCAGAGTTCCATGGGACGAAGTCCACCGTGTACCTGGCGGAAGCCGAGAGCGCCACTGCTGCGAGTTCGTCGTCATGGTTCTTGGGGGCCCGCCGGGAGCTTAGCAATGCGATTTTTCTTTTCATCAAAGAACGACCTGGTACTCACCACCACGTTCCAGCGCCCGCTGATACGCAGACCGGGCATGGATACTGGCAAGAAATTCTTTGAGCCGAGGATCGACCTCTCCTCGCAGGGACGCCGTCTCGACCGGGTAACTCATGATGATGTCGGCTGCGGTGAACTCTTCTCCTGCGAACCACTTCGATTTCTTCAGCTCATCTTTGATGTAATCGTAGTGGAGCTTGAACTGCGGGTTGATGAAGACCTTCTTGACCTGTGCGGAGATTTCTTTGGCGATGGGCTTGATGAAAAACGGCATCGGGCCCGTTTCGATCTTATTGAAGATGAGAGTCAGCAGCGGCGGGAGCATCGCCGAGCCCTCTGCGTAGTGGATCCAGAAGGTGTACCGCAGATCCTCGGGTGTGCCCGCCTTGGGACGAAGCCGACCATTTCCGTACTTGCCGAGGAGGTACTCGACAATGGCTCCCGACTCGGCGACCGTGACCGAATCGTCGGTGATGACGGGAGACTTCCCCAGGGGATGGACTTTTTTCAGCTCTTCCGGTGCGAGCAAAGTTTCTTTGTTGCGCTGGTATTTCTTAACCTCGTAGGGGAGTCCTAGCTCCTCGAGAAGCCACAGGATCCTCTGGGATCTGGAGTTGTTCAAGTGGTGGACCGTGATCATGGGGGCGCCTTATGTTAGAAATGCGGTGGCCTGTCGTCCTCGAGATTTCTCTTCCCCGGCACTCCGGCTTCGGAGTTCACACTCCGTTTCAGGTCCAGTATTTCTTTTTCCATCCTCTCGATGCTCGTCTGCTGGGAGACGATGACATCGTTGAGCTTCTGGATGAAGTCTTGTTGATGGGAAAATCTGATTTCGAGATCGGTGATGCGGTCCTCTTCCATAGATTCAATCCTAAGAGTTCGGGCATCAAAGTACAATCTTTAACAATCTCTAAAGCTTAGACCCTTCTCTAAATCAAGCTTGTTTTGGCCCAATCCAAAGGTTACCAAAATAGCGGCTAGAATTCACACGAAGAATTTACAGGATTCCCACATTTGAAAATCAGTGGCGGCTACTATGCCCCCATGAAATATTTATTACTTCCAACGCTGATCCTCATCAGTCTCCAGTCTCACGCCGGGCTGGTGGGAGACTTCTCACAGGTCCACAACGTCCCCGGATACATAGACCTTAGCCCTAGCAGCATTTCCTACACTGGAACCACTACCAGAACCAAGTCCTATGCTGATGGAGTGATCACGGCCACCCCGTCGCAGCTGCTGGCAACTTTCTTCGTGAACGGGAAGATTGACGCTGCCAAGATCGAAGGACTGGTTGAAGAGATTGGAGTCCTCCAGGAAAACGCCCGGGTCGCCTTCTGCCAATCCGAGCAAGGCGAAGATCAGCAAACCCAGCAGGACTGCGACCGAGGCTTTCCCTCGGAATTGCTGCAATCAAAATGGGAACAGGAATCGATCAACGTCGCTTACCAATACGCTCAGAAACTCTTCCGGGAGGCCATTGATCTCTCCCCGGCCGTGTCACCGGAAAACATAAATTCTAAAACAGCTCAGCCTTTCTTAGAGGCTTTCTTCGACGCCTTCGAGATCTACCAGGGTGTGGTGCAGGAGTCTTCACAAGTCGCGAGGTACGGAAGCATTGGAATGGCACTGAAGACGGCACAAGAATTCGTGAGACCCGTTTCTATCACTGCGGATAGGACGGAAGCCGCGAACCTTCTGCGTCCCGCTGCCAGCGCTACCGACCAAAACTTGTTCTTCTCACCTGAAGAGCTGGCCCAGCTCAAAGACCAAGGCTCTGACATCTCACTGCTGGACCCACCGGACTCTGGCTTCTGGAGAAACCCCAGAGCTTCGATCAATAGTTATGACACTTCTCGCTACGACGGAGAGGAGATTGCTTCTCTTAAAAAAGAATTAAGCCCTGAGCAGGTCGACGCTCTGCTAGATCCAGAGACGACGATTTCTGTTGAATATAAAGTCGTCCCGCCGAAGGGCACTGGCGAAACACCCAAGATCACCGTGAAGTTAGGGTCCGCGACGTTTAAGATCAAGTTCACGACTGACCGGGAAGCGGTTCGCGAGGGCCCATCACTGATAAACGCCTTTGATAAAGTCATGCGGGGAGGAGAGGTCTACACCGAAACCGCGGTTAATAACCTCGCCGCGGCACTTGGGTTCACCGTCGACGGCACGTATTTCAAAAACTCCATCAAGGTCTTTTTCCCAGACGAAGTGTACGAAAAAGGACAGTTCGAAGCCGAGCACCAGAAAATGCTCAAGCTCCTGGGAACCCGCTGGAACGCTCACAACAACACGGTCTCCGCGTTCACGCTGGTCAAGACCGATCCGCAGAGTGGGAAAAAGTACTTCGAACTGCGGCACGTCCAGCTCGAGCGCAAGTCTGACCCCTCGACGGACATAAGCATCGGCTCGTTCATCCGCAAGGGTCTGGGCAAGTCGCTGAAACGTGAGCACCGGGCGTTCAGTGTGTTCCTGGCCTGGGTCTGGGACATGGACGCCAAAGACTACAACACTGGCCTGAAGCTGGTGCCGTACACTCAAGATGGAAAGCTCCGCTACAAAGTTGCTATGTCGAACTCTGACTTGGGACTGACCCTGGCGTCGAGCCGTCCGAACATCTTCAACTTTAAACTGGTCAAAGAAGTGAAGAAGGACGCAGAGGGGAATCCGCTGCTTTTGAAATTTAACTACCTGAAGATCTACACCGACGACCTGCTGGCGGCCGTGTCCTTCGACGACGCGAAATGGATGGCCCGGCTGATGGCACGGCTCAGTGAGAAGCAGATCTACAGCGCCTTCCGCGGGGCCGGTTACCCGGAGGTGATCGCCAAGTATTACACTGGACTTCTACTCAAGAAAAGAAACGAACTGCTGGACGCTCTGAACCTTCTTGGGACTGAGTTTAAAAAAAGCAATGAGTTCTCTGGCTCAGTGGAGGGCTACGAAGAATTTTTTCACAACGGGGTCCTGACCGATCCGGACAACAAGCTGTGGGACCGGACTAAAGCTCCTTATGCTCCAAACTGGGGCGCGGGTGTTAATACGTCGAAGGGAGAGCCTCAGGAATACTTCTTAAAACTCATTAAGCTACGTCTCCTGACCACCGCCGGCGACCTCGCCTACGGTTCACTGGTGAGCCGCACTGGATATTCCAGCGAGGGGCTTCGGTTCCAGGAGATCCTCATGCCCAAGGCCGATGCGGTCGCTGGTTGCACGGGGAACTGCTTCTTCCAGGGCATCAACTACGGAACCGAGGGCTTCATTCCTTGGAGATTCATCGTGGAGAACCCGGACCTCGAATCCAAGCAGCCGTTCCTGGTAGTGGACGTCTTCCGCTTAGGATTTTTCGTTGGAACCGGTGTCCAGTCCTCCTTTGGTGTGGGGATTCCTGCAGAGGCAACACTCGGCCTGGGGGCCAACCACTATCAGATCTCCGAGTTCATCAAGGTCACGCCGGTCGATAACATCGATAATCTTTTTAACGAGAAAGGAGAGCTGCTGACGATGGCCAAGCTCAACTTCAAAACGGCCCGAGCGACGGTGATCCGTGAACTCAAGGCCAACGAATACCTGATCCAGAGCCATTACTTCGGTCTGAAGGCCAAGGCGAAGATCAGCCCACTCACGGGACTGGCACTTCCGGTGGCCCCTTCAATCTTATTCCGGGGTGACCTCTTCACCGCCAACAGAGTGACCTATTTCGCCAAAGATGACTCCAAGCTGCTGGTCGGCTGGGACAAGATGAAACAGGTCGCCGGAAGTGCACAGTTAAACCTGATTGATTACATCCTTAAAATCCCGGTTCTCAAAGCCGAGGTCAAGAAACTCAGCACCATCCAACGGAGCTTCGAGTTTGACCGCAGTAGCGAAGAGGATCAGCAGGTGCTGTTATCTAACGTGAATAAGATCCTCCCTTCGGAGATACCGGAGAAATACGCGCTCTCGCGCAAGGATTCTAACATCGCCGAGCGGAGCTATACCATGGGCATCTTCAAGCTCCTTGGGAAGAACTCCCGGCGCCGGACCATCAGCGTGGACTATGAGGATTTAGTCACCGGCTACGTGGCATCAAACTCGACCTACGTCAAAGAGATCAACCGCTACCACGTGACCAGAAGGCTCGGATTCCATAAGTCGAGTTACCGCATCCAGGCGAGCCTCGCTTCGAACAACGAAATATTTGCCAGCGTCAAGCTAGACGGAGTTTTTGAGGGTGTTAACAGAGGGAAATTTAAAAAAATCTTAAAAAGGTACACCCCGGTCCTTCCGGAGAACTTCATCCAGTTCGACCCGGACTCGGTGTTGGAAAACTTCGGGACGCTGAACTTGAAGATAGAAACCATCATACCGGAGAAGGGACTGTCACAGATCTTCAGCGAGTCCAATGATAAGTTCACTCTCTGCACCGTCTACGCTCGGATCCACCGCTACGACTGGGACGAAGATGACTGCGTCTACCTGGAGACGGCAGAACCGGGTCTCTTGAGTGGACTGTCCAAAAGCAAACGCCGCTACCTGAAGTTCTGGAGTCGCTACGCGGAGGTGAGGAGTGTTTTCTGGGATCTTCGTGAATCGAAGGATGAATCTTCGCATTCGGAAAACATCAGCAAGCTCAACGAGGTGGTGAGTCTTTTGAGCGACACCGGTGACTTTGATTACCACAGTATGAATCTTCTGCTGGAACTGACGGAGAAGGAAAACTACTACCGCCGGGCCAGCATGGTTTCAAAGTTCGAAGCCTTCCCCGGGCAGACGGCGATGATCTCGCAGGATACAGATGTCGAAGGAGACTTTTCTCCGAGTGAGTCCATGAAGAGCGGGAATCCGGAGGATGAGTTCACCATGTTCTCCGATCTCATGCACGATACGGTCCGACGGATGTTCTACCGTGATTTCGCAGATGGCAGGGCCTTGGTCGCTAACTAATCAAGTGCTTTCGTCCTTATCAAAAAATTCCTTGAGAAACTACTGAAGCAGCATGTCCGCATTCTTGGGCAGGCATCTTGCAAAAGATGTCACAAGAATAGGTTTCAAAAGGAGAGAGTATGAACAATACCGAAGGCCAAGTTACGTCAGTCGCGTCCAGGACCAGCGTTCCCCACAGGGGGAAAGAGAAGGGTCTATATAACAGCATCACTGTTACCCGACCCCTGGATGAAGTTATCAGTATCTGCAAAGACCCCACAAACGTGGAAAAAGTCCTCAGTGACCTCCCCGAGGGTATAGAAAACTTCTTTGACCTGACACTCGTCAGCACCAGTGACGACCAGCTCAGATGGGAAAATAAACCTAAAAGCAAAGTCAAAGGCACTCTCATTATGGACTTTGCCAGCAGACCCGCAGGACGAGGCACCATCATCACTTCATCCGCTGTCCTCAGTAACTTTGCTCTAAAAAAAGAAGAGTCCTCAGACCTGATGTACGTTTTTCTCAAACGGTTCAAGGCCCTCATCGAGACCGGCGAGCTCGCCTCGACCAAAGGTCAACCGAGCGGCCGGGATGAACTGAAAGCATCAGACAAAAAAAATCTACATTAGGAGCTGATATGAAAGCACTCTGCTGGGAAGGAAAGAAAGAAATCGAACTCAAGCACGTCCACGATCCTAAGATCATCAACCCTCACGACGCCATCATCCGCGTGACCACCGCTGCCATCTGCGGCTCCGATCTCCACCTTTTTAACGGTGTGGTTCCGAGCATGATGAAAGGCGATATCATGGGCCACGAGACCATGGGTGAGGTGATGGAGGTCGGTCCTCTCGTTAAGAATATCAAGGTCGGCGACCGGATCGTCATTCCCTTCGACATCGGCTGCGGCTCTTGCCACCACTGCGAAGAGCAGGAGTACTCGGCCTGCGATAACACCAATCCGAACTTCATGATGCCCCAGAAGCTCAACGGTTACTCAGGTGCTGGCCTGTTTGGATTCTCGCACATGTACGGAGGCTACGCCGGCGGGCAAGCTGAGTTCATCCGCGTGCCGTTCGTGGACACCAATTCCATCGTCATTCCTCCAGGGATTGACGACGAGAAAGTCCTATTTCTGAGTGATATCTTTCCCACCGGCTACATGGCCGCGGAAAACTGTAATATTAAGCGTGGCGATACGGTCGCGGTGTGGGGAGCAGGTCCAGTCGGTCAGATGGCCATCCGGAGCGCATTCCTTTTGGGAGCTGAGCGAGTTATCGCCATCGACCACTACGAAGCGCGGCTGCAGATGGCGAGAGACGGTGGAGCCGAGACCATCAACTTCGATGATGTGGATGCCATCGTCGACGAGCTCAGGTTCCTCACCGGCGGCCAGGGCCCGGATTCGTGCATCGATGCGGTTGGGATGGAGGCCCACGGCCACTCCATCCTCAACGCCGTCGATCAGTTCAAGCAAAAGACCAAGCTTGCCCTTGACCGTCCCGACGCTTTGAGAAGGGCCATACAGTCTTGTAGGAAGGAAGGAACCGTTTCGGTTCCGGGCGTCTACGCCGGGCTCTTGGATAAGTTCCCGCTCGGAGCTTCCTTCGGAAAGGGCCTCACGCTAAAGATGGGCCAGACCCATACCCAGAAGTACATGAAGCCTCTTCTGGACCGGATCCTCAAAGGAGAGATCGACCCGTCGTTTGTGATCACCCACCGGATCAACATCGCCGAGGGACCACAGGCGTATAAGAATTTTAATGATAAGAAAGACGAGTACATCAAAGTCGTCATGAAGATGCAGTAACAGTAAACAACGAGGGGGGCCCAACCAGGTCCCCCTCCTATTTAGATCTCTACTTCAGTGAAGAACCTAGGTACCGAAGTGAGAAAGCATTCCTGACCGCATAGCTATCGTTAATCCGATTTGAGAGAACCCACTTCACCGTTTCCGCTGCCTTCAACTTTTCACTCTGAGGCCAGCTTGAAAACTTGTAAATCCAGGCCAACCAGAGTGCCGCCACACCATGAGATCCTCCCTGGTCAAATTCTTCGCTGATAGTAGCATCGCAGTTATAGTCCCCGGAATTATCACAACGGATGTGGCTGTAGTCCGGAAAACCCAAATGCCGTGCCTCGTGGATGATTTGCGCTGCGAGGCCAATCCCGAGTTCCATCGGTGCGCCTAAATTATAGTCTCCTGGAGTGAGGTGAACTTCGCCAACGCCGTAGAAGCTTCGAGTTGCGTAGGCTGAGGTTGCTCGTTCATCGTAAATCAATCTTCCTATCCTCTGGGCAACCCAGTCTAACATGGAGGCAGGAGGGGCCTGGACTCTTCCGTAGTAGACGATGGGAGTCCTAGGTAGGTCTTGAGTCCTATAGGTGAAAGACGTTTTGTCCAACACGTACGCCGCGCGGGCAGTCAGCGCGTTGATCTTTTCGAAGGAAGAGTAGTCTGCGGGACTCTTCGAGCAGTTTAGCGGAGTTTTGGTCCAGCTCGGTTTAAGCTTCGAGTAGTAAGTTCTCATCCACAGGGCATTCAAAGTTTGGCAGTCTGGGAGTTTTTGCACAGCTGCTTTAGCTGGATGAGTAGCTATGAAGGTGCAGGCCAACAGTATATAAGTGCATTTGAGCTTCATAGTTTCTCCATTCCTTGGAGGCTAAAGCATACTTGGTAGTGCTCTCTCAAGTAACGGTTAACTTTCTAAAATGGTCTGACACTGCAGCAGGTCTTACCAATTTGTTGCGCCCGTAGACAGCCGCGTGCTAAGATTCCTCATTCACTTTCGGGGGTGCCCAGGTTTCGACGGGGAACTAGACGGATTGAGTGCGTGCAGAGGTTGATCGACAGGCCTCTTCAAAAGTCGATCACAATTTAATCGGCAACGATTATGCAATGGCTGCTTAATTAGTCTTAGACTAATTGGTACCTGAGGGGCCAGCACCGATAACAAAAAGCTGGTAAAGACGTTGGCGGAACGTCCGTAATATAAACCGTAAAGAGATAAGTCGGGGGACTCTTTAAAATCACCGGATGTTTGTTGATTCTATAAAAATCAAAAATAGTGTCTTTGCTAACTCATAGACTACGCACGTAGTACTCTCTACTAGAAGGTTCTTCGGACGCGGGTTCGATTCCCGCCACCTCCACCAAGTTGAACGATGGACAAATTTTGGGACGGAAAAAAGCCCAATGGTTGTCTAAAAGATTTGGAAGGGTCACCGGATTTATCCAGTGACCCTTTTTTGTTTTGAATCTGGGAATAATTGTTAGAATCATCTGCAAAAGCATAATAGACATTAATGCCTTCATCAGTGAGAATTAACTGATTAAAGATATTTGTTATTAACCGCTTTTTCATTGTTGGACTGGCTTTTCGGAAACCATTTTTGAATTCACTAAGATTAGATGAAATGGTTTTTCTGGAATCGTTACCAGCCTCTATATTCATTTCTTCTAGAACAAGAGCTTCACGTTCCTTTTCTAACTCCAGCTTTCTTTCGGCCAAAGTTTGTAACTTCTCCTGGATCAAATTAGAGCCAGCAGAACCATTTCCAAAAGATGTTAGGACGTTAAAGACAGATTCAATTTCATTTTTGATTTTTGCAACTGCTTTTTCCAAAACTACTTTTTTTGCGGTAATTGATTGTTTAGATGTTCCCATAGATTTCAGAATATTTTCTTCAATTTTATCCAAATAGCCGGCATCCTTTAAAATACTTCCAAGATGATTCAAAATCGAAGATTCTATTTCTTCTGCAGAAAACCTTTTTATGGGACATTTAATGGTTTCACCAATCAAATACTTATGGCCATAGTAACGATGAGTTTTATCCTTTCCATGCGCAGTCTGTCCTATCAATGCTCTGCCACAATGACCACACTTTGTAACACCGGAAACCAGGAAAATTCTTTTTTCAGAATTGTCGAAACGATGCCGCTGAATTTTATTAGCTATTTTTAGACTTTTCTGTGTTCGTTCAAATAATGACTTAGAAATTATCGCGGCCCATGAGGCAGGAACAAGTTGGTACAGCTGCCATGCTTTCAATTGTGATTGTTCTTCATTTTTGTACTGCTTATTAACTTCTCTGATACCAATGTAAGCATAATTGTTCAAAATAGTTTGCACTGCGCGAATTGTCCAAAGACCATCCTTCAAATGACGAAAATATACTGTGGAACATTCCTTTCTTTTTTCACTCTCTTTGTTAAGCCTATCGGCTGTCACAGATAGGCTGTTGCCTTCGTTGTATAGAGAAAATATTTTTTTAACCAAATTCGCTTCGCTTTCGTTGATAATTAACTTTCCTGGATTTGTCGGATCTTTATCATAGCCAAGAACATGACCACCACCATTTGATAAACCTCTCATTGCTCTCGAATGGAAATTCATTGAAATCCTTTCGGATGTTTGCTTTCTTTCAAATTGTGCAAGATTGATCATGTTAAAGATCATCATCTCACCTGCAGGTGTACTAGTATCAAATTGCTCTTTGATTGAAAGAAATTTTGCTTTTGATATTTCAAGTTCTTTCAACAACAAACAAAAGTCTGCGATGTTTCTTGAAAGTCTTGAAATGTCTGCCACAAGGATAAGATTGATTTTTCCGCCCCTTACGTCTTTCATCATCCTTTGGTATGCAGGTCTTTTTGTATTTTTAGCTGAATACCCGTCATCAATATATGTATCAATGATCTTTCCCCAGTTTTTATCATGGATCTTTTTAATATCAACAAAGCTCTTAACTCTATATTGTTGGCTTTCAATTGAACCATCAGCAACCTGCGCTTGCTCTTCTGTACTGACTCGAACGTAAATTCCTATCTTAAGCTGCATAGGGAACCTCTTTGTCTTCATTCTTAGAAGGTCGTCCACGTTTACTCGAAAGTAATACCATCTTTACTATCAACTCTTGGACAGCTTCTTTACGCTCGAGGAAAAGATCCTCAGCTTCCAAAACTTGAATATAATTAATTGATAAAGTTTTTTTCTGACCTATGTTTTCAACGGACTTTCTTTTTCTGCCCATAATTGATCTCCAATCAATGACTAACTTATTTAATGTCATGTGCGTTCATTTCTTTGATTAATGCTACCGCTTTAAGCCGAGAGAGACTTTCAAGATGACGAAGAACTTTGGCAGTAAATTTTCCAGGTTTGCGAAATCCTGTTTCAATATTCATCATACTTTGGTAACCGGCAATGCATAGGAACTCTGAAAATTCATCCCGGGTTAATCCAAGTTTTTCCCTAATACTTCTTACTTCTTCGCCATCCATTAAATCCTCTCGGTAAAGCATTTATTTATATATATCATCATTGATGATGTTTTTAGTCAAGGCCTTCGTACTCTTTTTCTTACTTGGTTCTTCATAATTCTGATGTTTGTGCAGTAATATCTTGAATTCACTTGGTACCTTTCCAGTCTCTTTGGCTTGTCTTAGAATTGTTTCAAACATAGCAATCTCATCAAAATGATCAGCTCGAATCTGTTTTATCGTCACATCATCAAGTTCATTGCTAAATTTTGATAGAATCCAATTTGCCATTTGCGTCCTATTCACTTTACCACCGAAGAAACCCTCATTTACAGTATCAACAATCGTTCCTAGTGCCCCTTGTGCCTCTTTTGAAACAGTTATTCTTTGTATTTCTTCGTTTCCTGTTCCTGTGCTAGCTCCCGATCTTGAAATTTTATCGCTTTCTTTGCTTGTCTCTGTTCCCGTTCCCGTTCCCGTTCCCGTTCCCGTTTTATTATTTAATTTTGTATTTATATCCATTCCTACTCCTCCTTTTCCTCCGCTGCCCTTATTTTATCTCAGATTCCTGACCCCTTCCTACCAACTCGTTGGGGGGGAGGGGTCAGGAATCGATCAGAGAGAAAATGTTTTGGGCGGCGGAGGAAAAGTCTTTGTTTAAAAGGTGTTATCAGTTGTTTTCTATAATTCAAAAAAACTCAAGGTACCTCTGTGCGAGGTACCTTGAGAGGTTGCTTTATTTGCTATGTCATTCTGAAAATCTGGTTGAAACTGGTTGTCTTTCCTACCTTGTAAATTGGTGCTGCCATAGGGTCTCTTTTCCAATCACAAGCAGATATAAGGCCAATTCGGCCCATCAATTCTTGATTACCAATAAACTTTAATGCACCTTGGATTCTCTTTCTAATGGAACTGTCCTCTGTTACATAGAGAATTTGATTAAGGTTTTGTAATTTACCGTATTGCCGCAATATGGATCGGTAGCGGGTAGTAGACTTACCAGTTCTTTCATATTCAATTGCCACCATCCAAAAGTTTTTCTCATGGATCAATTTAAAGACAGCATCAGGATACTTAATTTCATTTTCTTTTTTTTCAACAATGAAATCCTTTGACTCCATCATCTTTAGTTCACGCTCACTGAGCCAGTCTTTGCAGACGCCATGCTTCTTAAGTGCCAAGAGAGTCGTTCCCACTACCTCATCGTGCTCTAGCAAATGAGGGGGAACTGGTCTGACACACGAAAGCCCTCGATCTCTCAATAAATCAATACTCCAATCTGAAAGCACCCAGGCACCTTTAAGTTGATTACAAGAATGCCTAATCAGAACTCCTCGATTTACTAAATTCAGTAGTTGCTCCCTTTTCCATTGAGATGTTCCTGTTCCAAAATGTTGATACCAGGTAGGTCGGGACATAACCCCGACCTTGCCTAAGTATCTCAGAGCTTCAATTACATACGGGGGCATGGGCTGGCCACCTTTGTAATTTATCTCCATCATGGGTTAGTCCATCTTGTTGGCTCAGTGATGACATACTCGTAATGGCCTTCCACCCATCTATTACCAACGGCCTTACTTTCTACCCAATGGGCTTCAACTTTTGGTTGCTCAAGAGATGGTGGGGTAGGTGCTCTTGAATCAGACTTTGCCTTCTCCTTGAGACGGGCCAATTCTTTTTCCTGATCTTTTTGTTCATGAAGACTCATTCCAGTAAATCCGCCTGCAATAGCACCTACTGTCGCCCCAACGATGACATTGCGGGTGCGGTACTGCCCATTTTTACCAGGGTCAACAATTCCCCCAAGTGCCGCTCCCATACCAGCGCCAAGAGCACCGCCAAAGCCAATGCTTTTTCCTCTTGATGAACAGCCTCCTATTAAGGCTGCTATCACGATGAATCCGAAAAGCTGTGTCAATTTACGATTAGTTTCTTTTAATTCCATTGAATCTCCGTTTTAAGAAGCTTGATCAAATGGATTCGCAGTTGTTGGTGTTGTCGTAGCAATTTCTTTCTGTTCGATTTTAATCAGGTCTAAGTTTATTTTTCCAATTTTTGGCAACTCAACAGGTGGAAGATCATCAATCTTATTGAACTTTATCCTAACTGTTTTCGCTCCACGCTCATGAGGAATCAGCATGATCGCCTCGCCAACACCCAGATCTCTTTTAAAGACGTTGGGATGAATGACGAATTCTTCAACCTCCCTTGCTGAGACATCTCCGCTCTTTGCAGTTCCAAGTCGGCCTTTTTTCTGCCTTTCGGTGAACTTCGTTGAACTCGTTGTACCTATCACCTTGGAAAAGTATTCAGCAGAGTCAGGTGTGTTACCTCGCATAAAAACTTTAAGATTCGAGTTCGTTAAAATTGAATTTGCAACTGGATCGCCTAAAGTCTGAATATCCCCCAGGGCCTGGTGAGCAAAAACAATTCCCACATTGGCGGATCTCGATTTGTTCAAGATAGACACAAAGCCAGGGTAGAGATATTCAGAGAAATCATCCAGGAATACACTGAAAAACTCCTTCTTTCCTTTTTGATCCAATCTATGACGGTTTGCCACGGCAGCTTGCAAAGATTGAAGTACCAGTTTACCGGTAGCTTTCCCCAGGAAAGGGGAGAGCAGTACCGGAAGCTGAAAGTAAACAATCTGATTTTTCATCAGGGCCTCATCGAGTGTAATTGCACCTTCCACCGTGTTGAACAAGTTAGCGTTTGCACCAAAAGCAAAGTGACCAATAGCTGTAAGTAATCCACTCGTTCGGGTTTCTCTGTCTTTATGTGCAAGCTGGCAATACCACTGAATCCATTGCGCCAGACTTGGATCACTAAGCTTAGAGGACATGTCTTCAAGAACTACAGGATTACTGATTGCCTGATAAAGTCTTTGAAATGTCACATGAGTCTTTGTTGCCTCAAAAACTCTCATGACTTGATTCATAACTTCATACTGGATGCTTCGGTAATAAGGGTTTTCAAATTCAAAAGAATTAAAAACTCTTTCAGTGATTTCTTCAGCCGTTCCACCAAGTAACGGATTGAACTGAAAAGATTCATCCCTACGCCCAAGACTGAACAACCTAAAATCCTTTTCCCTGCCCGCCGCTACTACATAAGACCAAAGTTTATCAAGAAGTGAATTGTCGGCTTTACCATCAATGAGAAGTAATCCTCTTTTATTGTGAATGTCATGTATTGCCCAAGGAAGAATGACACTTTCAGTCTTACCAGCATTTGTTGTACCTATGACTTGGGTATGCATACTTCTTTGAGCTGGCTTGATCCAGACATCCTCATTCTTGTCAGTAACTCCACAAAATACCGAATCATCATCTTTTCCAATAATCTTTCTTTCATGTTTCCATTTCTTATACTTGCGGTTCAATTTTTCCCAGTAAAACAGAATGGCGAGGACAAGTAATCCAATCCCCGCGACAATCAACAACAATTTATTTTTAGGGACCGCATACCAGCTGAGAAAATTTTCATATAACTTTAGAAGCATCAATCCAGCTAACCCGCCTATTACAATTTTCTCAAACCCCATACTTTCATCAGGCTTACTCCCCATGCATTCCTCCTGGATCTCGAAAAGAGAAAGGCTGATTTAGCACTGCTACTATTTGCATTCCAGCTTCAAGCTCAACCCATTTACGCTCTTTTTGGAGTGATTCACCCATGGCAGTTGCTCTTGCCGTAGCTGTTTCTGCTATAGCATTTCGAAGCCCATTACTACCACCTCCGGGGTTTGCACCAAAGGCCCCGGTGTTCATAGACCCAGCAGCGTATGCCCCTATAAAAGTAGTCACTGTCTGGCCTAGAGCGTTTTTAAGTCCCTCAGACTGTACCCTTGCATTCAGACCAACTTGCCCATCACCACCCATTCCTAAGGCCGAAAATGGTCTCTCACGACCATCAGGAAGGATAATCGCTTTCCATAAGATAGTTGTCCGTTCATTAGCTGAATCAAAAGATACTTCTCCCAGAACTTTGCATCCCTCTGGGATAGCAACGCCATTTTCGGAATCCACGTCTTTAGAAACAATTCCAATTACTGGCATGGCCTGTTCGGAGACAGTAACTTTTTGAGTTAGGTGAACTGTAACCCGCGTCCCGGCAGATAACTGAGTCCGACTGTCAAACCCATTTCTAGAAAGAATCATTCCAGCATTACGATTCATTATCCCTCCACCCCCAGGTCCCGAAGGCCTGTCCTGACGATAAAGATGATCAAGGGAAGAATGAACATTTAGAGTATTTACTCTTGCTTGCTGTAATTGCCTTGCAGCTTCTTCTGATGGGTCGCTTTGGCCACTTTCCACGTTTGAGTAACTTCCTTTATCACCTTTTTCATGGAAAACTGTTTGTTCTGGCCGATCTGAAGGCCAGAACAAAACTCCGGCAATGACCACTAGAACCATTATCACAGCGATCACTTTAATCCTGGCCCAGTTCACATCTCGCTTCGCAGTAAATGGACGAGCTTCTTTTAATAAGTAACTTTGCCAATTCATTAAACCTCCTCTCACTACCGTTTCCATGTATTGGCCCTAGATATAGTAAGGTAAGACATTTTCTTTCTTCTCATTTCAAGCCTGATGGACTGAGTTAGTAATAGATCAGATGGTTTCAATTGCAGAAGACCTGTAACTGGCCGTGATGGCCCCACATTGAGTCCTGATAACACAAGATTGTGAATCGGCTTTACGTTTCCCTCTTGAGTCATCCAGATCCACTCAGGTTTAAGTGTTTCCTTTTTTGAAGAATTAATAGCAAATTCAATCAAGAGCATTTCATTTCTGACGACACCAAGACGTTTTATAGAAAGGTTTAAACTTTCATTTTTTAAACTGTTCTTAAAGTCTGACCAAACGATGGGGGATTCACTTTTTCTTTTAGTTTTGGGCAATTCAAGATAAACCACATAGTCAGCTGCACTTTGTGGCCCAGAGACAAGCTCTACGTTAAATCGTTTCCAGTCGGTATAAATGTAAAGATTACTCCTGGCCCCAGATGAAAGAGGCTTAATTGTAATCGCCTTGTCTAAATATTCTACCTTAAACGAATCTTGATCACCCAGAACTCCACTATTGGGCCTGTCTGGTACTTGGATAATAGTAGCAATACCAATACTCGTTCTTACGGTCACAATTTGGTCTCCGTTGACTTCAATATGCCTAACTCGTTGACTGGCCCATGCTGCATTGAAAACGAAAAACAGAACAAATGATAAGATTGGTTTTACCATCTACTCCTCCTTTTCTTTTGTAATGTAAATTCCCCAAGGGTTCTCTTTTGTACGAGATCCACTCTCAAAACTAATTTCAAGATTTAAATCTCCAGCAGCTTTCATACCTTGAATGGAAGTAATTCGATCACCTGTAATGTTGACCGTCTTTTTCGCAAGATTTACCTTTACTACTGCGGGATAAATAACTTGAGAGACTGCTTTTTCAGTGGAAAATTTTGTAATCTTAGAAACTGCCTCTTGAAACGCCTTCAATGTATTTGGCATAATGAAAGATTCAGAAGCTTTAAGCTTTTTTACAATATCTGCTGGCCCCCATTTGTATCGCTTCTCAAGATAAGCACGAACGGCTTCAGTTATTTCATCTTCAGCTCTTGGTAATACCGTAGGTAATAAAACCTTGCCTTCAGAACTCAAGGTAATGACCTTTGGATCTTTAGTAGCAAGGATTAAAATACCAACTAATGTGACCATAACAAGAGTTAAGGCATACAGAGAGAACATTTTTAAAAACTGATTAGAATGGAGAAGATCTCCGAGCAACTTTGGCAATTTAGCTTCTTGAAGTTTGATTTTAGTCATTCTTCCTCCGTGTTAATTTTTACGTGGATATTTTTTTACAAAGTTATTTCTTTTGCTTCCTTCGTTTTCTTTAAATGGCTTAAAGCCAATTGTTGACCGAGCAGTCTGTTTCATGCTACCCATTTTCCCAATAATCGATGGAGCTACTAGTGTCGCTGCTGCCAGTTTTGATGACATTGAATGAACTCCACCGGCCGTTATTGACCTGACCATCATAGGAGTCATCAGCATTGCAGCCGCAATCACAAAGTTCATTACTACCAAGGTGATGTAACTACCCTCGGCCTGGTAAGCATCTCCAAAAGATAGAGAAGTCAGCATGGCACCAAGGATGGCCCAAACTATTTTCCAGCATGCAACCTCAATCATTCCTGTGAACAGATTTTTTGTTATCTGTGCCGTCCCTTCAAACAAATGGAATAGAATTAAAAGTGGTGAAGTCACCATGAAAAACAGCCAGAAAAAATGGTACATCGCAATTGTTAGGTAGCGGGCCACATAAAGCACTATGTAGCTTAAGACTGAAAGCCCAGCTATTAGTAAGTCATCAAACTGAAGTAGCAAACTCATGGGCGAAGATGTGTAGGCCTCAGATTTTTCTGCTGCCATTTTTAAAACAGTTTCTAATCCATTCATCTCATCAACTCTTAAAGCAATAGCATCCGCTATATTCATAATGGCCTGACTTAAATCAGGAAAAGAAACTAATAGAATCGTTGCCACAATCGAGCGTTTAATGATGTCTAAAAACTCAGGACTTCCTGAGGGAGATCGAAACCAGGCCAAGGCTACTGCTAAAGAAAAGAAAACAGGTAGGAGTAAGTAGAACATACCTACAAACTCTTGATGCATATCATTCATTAGTGAGCCTAGCAGTTCAAAATTTGGCATTAATACCTCCTTATTTTTCTCCTAATGCCTTTAGATTGATCTTCTTTGGAAGATTACCTAGACCACTGGAAATTTCGCTGTACTGAGTTTCAAATTGCTTCGCTTGAAGCTTTTCTTTTCTGTT
>DATLXA010000038.1:0-129630 GCA_035576105.1 Bacteriovoracaceae bacterium | reverse complement strand
AGATGATCATGCCCGGGGATAACACCTCTTTTGGAGTTGAACTGATTGCTCCCATTGCGATGGAGAAAGGTCTTCGATTCGCGATCCGTGAAGGCGGACGTACTATCGGCGCCGGTACTGTTTCAGATATCATCGAATAATAAAGTCAATTAATAAGCAGATTGAGCTTTACAAAAGCTCAATCTTTCTTTAATTTGACACAAAAAATGTTGGAGAAGTTATGAAAACTAATAAACTTAGAATCAAGCTGCGCGCTTACGATTACAATGTTCTTGACGCCTCGGTTCAAGAAATCGTGCAAACTGCTAAAAATACGGGTGCACGTGTTGCCGGTCCAATCCCTCTTCCAACAGAGATAAACCGCTATACCGTACTTCGATCTCCTCACATTGATAAAAAATCTCGTGAACAGTTCGAAATGCGCACTCATAAGAGACTCATTGACATCATCGAGCCAACTCAACAGACCGTTGATAGCTTAATGAAGTTGGATTTGTCTGCGGGAGTTGACGTAGAAATTAAGTACTAGTATAAAGCTTAACGTAAGTTTTATTTAAAATATTATTAACCATGAATGCATCCCTGAGAGAGGGTGATGCTGTGGAGGCTGAATGTCAGACAGTAAAATCAGTCTGCCTGCTTTTTACGGAATTAAAGCTGGTATGACCAGAATTTTTGATCAAAACGGCAATCACGTACCAGTGACTGTTGTTAAACTAATCCCGAACGTCATTTCACAAGTTAAAACTACTGAAAAAGATGGCTACACGGCATATCAAGTTGCTTACCATGAAAAGCGTGAGTCCCTTGTTATGAAGCCTGCTAAGGGTCACCTGAAAAAGGCGAACATCGAGCAGATCTTTTCAGAACTTTCTGAAATCAAAGTCGACACAGTCTCTCCTGAAGCTTTAGGAAAGACAGCTTCTCTTGATATGTTCCCAGTTGCTACATACGTAGACATCACTGGGCCTTCCAAGGGTAAAGGTTTTGCCGGAGTTATGAAGCGATATAACTTCCAGGGCGGACCTGCTGCTCACGGTTCTCACTTCCATAGACGTCCAGGTTCGATTGGATGTCGTGCTACTCCTGCCCGTGTTTTTGCTAATAAGAAAATGCCTGGTCACTTGGGTGTTGAAACTTCGACCGTCCAAAATGCTCAGGTGGTAGAAGTTAATTTAGATGCAGGTTACATGTTAATTAAAGGCTCAATCCCGGGCTCTAAGAACGGTTTCGTAAAAATAGCGAAAGCCGTAAAAAAGGCTTAGGGGGGAATAAATTATGACTGAAATTACACTATTAAATAATAAGTTTGAAAAATCCGGTTCCGTTAAAGCTGAACTTGATCTTTCATTGGATGCGATCAATGGCACTGTCGTTCACCAGGTTGTTAAAGCAACTTTGGCTGGCCGTCGACAAGGAACTGCAGCTACCAAGTCTAAAGCCTTTGTATCTGGCGGTGGAAAAAAGCCGTTCAAGCAGAAGGGAACTGGTAATGCTCGTCAGGGTTCAACCCGCTCACCTCTCATGCCAGGAGGCGGAACTTGTTTTGGACCCACTCCGCGTGATTACACTCAGAAAGTTAACAAGAAGATGATGCTAAATGCAATCGCTTCTGTTCTTGCTGATAAGTATCAAGCTGGAAAGCTTCATATCGTAGAAAAGATTGAATCTACTGGTAAGACGAAAGATATGTTCAAAACATTATCATCAAGAGCTCTACTCCCAGCTCTGGTGATCACTGCTGAGCTTAACGAAAATGTATGTCGTGCAGTAAGTAATCTAGAAAAAGCGAAATATGCCCCAGTTGATGGTTTTAGCGTTTACGAAGCAATTAAGTTCGAAAACCTGATTATCGAGAAAGGTGCTTTCGAGAAATTAACAAGCAGGCTGGTATAATATGTTGGGCTTAGAAAATGTACTAATTAAACCATTGTTAACTGAAAAAACGTCAAAGGTGACTGAAGATTTTAATCGCTACGCTTTCGTAGTAAATATTAAATCGAACAAAAATCAAATCAAGAGCGCAGTTGAAAAGTTCTTCGATGTGAAGGTTACAAACGTTCGAACTTCAGTTCTTCCAGGAAAAACTAAGCGAGCAGGTAAAGGCCATAAAAAGTCTTCAACCATGAAAAAAGCTTATGTTCAACTCCAAGACGGCCAGAAGATTGAGTTCTTCAAAGGCATTTAAGGGTAAAGGTTAAAAACTATGTCAAATTTAAAAAAGTTTAGGCCAATTACACCTTCACAACGCGAAATGGTTGTTGTGACTGGTGATTTAACAAAAGGCGTGGCTCCAGAAAAATCACTTTTGGCTCCATTAAAGAAAAATGCTGGTCGTAACTCTCACGGGCGAATTACGGTTCGTCACCATGGCGGTGGAGCAAAACAAAAATACAGGATCATAGATTTCAAGAGGAGCAAACTTGAAATTCCTGCAACTGTTAAGTCAATCGAACATGATCCTAACAGAACCTGTAACATTGCTTTGATTGTTTATGCTGACGGTGAAAAGACCTACATCATTTCACCTGTTGGATTAAAAGTAGGAGATGTCATCGTCTCTTCTGATACTGCAGATATCAAAGCTGGAAATTCGAAGCTTCTAAAAGATATCCCTGTTGGTACTCTCATCCATAACGTAGAACTTAATCCTAAGCGTGGGGGCCAGATGGCACGTTCCGCTGGGGCTTACGCTCAACTCATGGCCAAAGAAGGTGAGTATGCTCTTCTTCGTTTGCCTTCTGGTGAGCTACGAAAAGTAAAATCTGATTGTAGAGCTACTATCGGTCAAGTTGGCAAGATTGAGCACGAATTAGAAAACATTGGTAAAGCTGGTAAAAATCGTCATCGTGGTATCCGTCCGACTGTTAGAGGTGTGGTCATGAACCCAGTAGATCACCCACATGGTGGTGGTGAGGGTCGTACTTCTGGTGGACGTCATCCAGTTACTCCATGGGGTCTCCAGACTCGTGGATTTAAGACGAGAAAAAATAAGAGAACCAACCAGTTCATCGTTAAGAGAAGAAAGTAGGAGTAAATAATGGCACGCTCAATTAAAAAAGGTCCTTTTGTTGATAACTATCTCTTCAAAAAAGCGGAAGAAGCTAAGAAGAACACAAAAGGGAATACAGTCATTAAAACCTGGTCACGTCGATCTATGATCGTCCCAGATTTTATTGGGTTAACCTTTGCAGTTCATAACGGCAAAAAATTCATTCCAGTTTACGTGACAGATAACATGGTCGGGCACAAGTTTGGAGAATTCTCCATCACTCGTACCTTCACTGGCCATGGTGGTTCTGACAAGAAAGCTGATAAGTAAGAGGAACAAAATTTATGATCACCGTTAAAAACAATAATGTTGGTACATCAGCTCGCAAGGTGAGACAGGTTTGTGATTTGATCCGTAGAAAAAAAGTTGAAGAAGCCATCAGGATTCTTCGTTTCTGCGAGAAAAAAGAAACAGCCATTATCGTAACTAAGTTGATAAATAGCGGGCTAGCAATAGCTGCAGAGTCAAAGAAATATGATCTCGATAATTTGATTGTTGAGATGGTTAAAGTAGATGAAGGTCCTTCTCTTAAGCGTATTATGCCTAGAGCACAAGGAAGAGCTTACCGGATCGAAAAGAAATCGAGTTACATAACACTATCGCTTAAAGAAGCTTAATCAGGGGAAAGACTAAATGGGACAAAAAGTTAATCCGTACGGTTTTAGATTAGGTTATATCAAGACCTGGCACTCTAATTGGTACGTTAAAAATAATTACGCAGTTATATTTCAACAAGATCTGGCTATCCGTAATTATATCGACACTGAACTCTCTCAGGCAGCGATTGCAAAAACTGAGATTACTCGTACAGCTGATCAAGTAAAGGTTACTGTTTATTCTGCGAAGCCAGGTATTGCTATTGGTAAGAAAGGGACAGGTATTGAAAAAATACGAAACGATCTTAAAAAGATTACCCATTGTCCTTTATTCTTCAATATTGCGGAAGTTAAACGACCAGATGCTGAAGCTAAGCTCATTGCAGAAAATATAGCTCAGCAACTTGAAAAACGAGTTGCTTTCCGTCGTGCAATGAAAAAAGTAATGACTTCAGCTTTCCGTTCTGGCGTAAAAGGTATCAAGATTAAATGTTCAGGCCGTTTAGGTGGAGCTGAAATCGCTCGTACTGAAGGATATGCTGAAAAGAAAGTTCCTCTTCATACCCTTCGTGCTGATATCGACTATAGCACTGCTTCTGCCAAAACTACCTACGGTATCATTGGTGTGAAAGTATGGGTTTATAAAGGCGAGATCTATAAATAGTTATTATTTAGAGGTAATTATATGTTAAGTCCTAAAAGAGTAAAATTTAGAAAAATGCAGAAAGGTCGAATGACTGGAGCTGCTCATACTGGAAATACACTTACTTTTGGAGAATTTGGTCTCCAAGCTCTAACTTGCGGTTATATTACAAACCGTCAGATAGAAGCAGCCCGTATTGCAATCTCACGTGAAACGAAGCGTGGAGGAAATATGTGGATCAAGATTTTCCCTGATAAATCCTTATCTAAAAAGCCAGCAGAAGTTCGAATGGGTAAGGGTAAGGGCTCGCCGGAAGAGTGGGTAGCAGTTATAAAGCCAGGTAGAATTCTGTTTGAAATCGGTGGGGTGGATAAGGCTACGGCTGATGCAGCTCTAAGACTCGCAAAGTACAAGCTACCGGTAAGAACTAAGATTGTTAATAAAACAGATATGGACGCAGCATCTGGAACGACTTCGCACACGCTACAGCACACTAAAGCTGTCAAAGCAGTGAAAGAAGCTCCTGCAGCTGAACCAGTCGCGGCAGCCAAACCAGCAGCAAAACCAGCTGCAGCAGCGGCCACAACTAAACCAGCAGCAGCTCCTAAACCAGCTGCAAAAAAGTAAAACTGGATAATCAGAGGTAGTTATGTTAAAAACCAGCGAAATTTCAAAGCTAAGCGCAAAAGAACTGAACGAGAAGGTAGCAAGCCTTAAAAGTGATATGTTTAACAACAGATTCACTAAGTTCACAACAGGGTCTGATAAGCCTCATGTTGTTAAAGAACTTAAGAAAGATATTGCTCGTCTCCTAACGTTTAAGAATACTAAAAAATAAATAGGTGAATCAATGAGCACAACATTTAAAAGAACACTTACTGGTGAAGTAACTAGCGACAAAGCAACTAAGACGATAGTTGTAAGAGTTGAACGTAAAACAATGCACCCGAAGTATAACAAATTCGTGACTAATTCTAAGAAGTATCATGTACATGATGAAAAAGAAGAAGCTTCTTTAGGTAACTTAGTCACAATCATCGAATCTAGGCCTTTCTCTAAATTGAAGAGATGGCAGTTAGTTTCGATAGTAAAGTAGTGGAGTAATTTATGATTCAACAACAATCGATCCTTGATTGCGCAGACAATTCAGGAGCAAAAACAGTTCAGTGTATCAAAGTGTTAGGAGGCTCTAAGCATATGAGCGCCAACGTTGGTGACGTGATTGTAGTGGCCGTTCAGCAAGCAATTTCTGGCGGTAAAGTTAAAAAAGGCGATGTAAAAAAAGCTGTTATTGTTCGAACTGTTTATCCAATTCGACGTGAAGATGGCTCTTATATTAATTTTGATACAAACAGCGTGGTCATTATTGCAGCAAATAATGAACCAGTAGGTACACGTATTTTCGGGCCTGTTGCGAGAGAGTTAAGAAACAAAAACTTTTCAAAGATTTGTTCACTCGCTCACGAAGTGCTCTAATCAGCGTGTAAAAAGAGGAGACTATGCAAAAGCTGAAAGTGAATGACACTGTTCAAGTACTTGCCGGGAAAGACAAAGGTAAGCAAGGAAAGATCAAAACGATCAATTTTAAGACAAACAGAGTCTTGGTTGAAGGTGTGAACATCGTTAAGAAAGCGACTAAACCGAACCAGGCTAATCAGCAGGGTGGAATTGTGGATATGGAAAAAGCCGTTCATATCAGTAACGTTTCTCTTTTGGATCCTAAGTCAGGTAAACCAACTAGGGTTTCTATCACAAAAGTAGATGGTAAAAACACAAGAGTTGCCACCAAGAGCAAGTCTGAATTTAAATAAATCTGAGGGAAATATATGGCACGTTTAAAAGCTCTGTATGAATCAGAGGTTAAGAAAAAGATGATGGAAAAGTTTAAGTACGGAAACGTTCATCAAATACCAAAACTTGAAAAAATCATTGTTAACTGTGTAACACGTGATGCTGTATCAAATGGCAAAATTGTGGATAGTATAAATGTTGACCTGGCAGCTATCACTGGACAAAAACCAGTAGTTTCAAGAGCTAAGAAATCAATCGCTTCATTTAAGCTTCGTCAAGGACAAGCTCTTGGTGCGTTTGTAACTCTTCGCGGGGAAACAATGTATGAGTTTTTGGACAGATTAGTTAACCTTTCTCTTCCTCGAGTGAAAGACTTTAGGGGCCTATCGCCTAAAGGCTTCGATGGAAACGGAAATTATACTATGGGGCTTAAAGAGCAAATCATTTTTCCAGAAATCGATTACGATAAAATCGATAAGATCAGAGGCATGGGGATAAGTTTTGTTACAACAGCTACAACAAATGAAGAAGGGCGCGATTTGCTAAAGCATTTCGGGATGCCCTTCAAAGAAAGATAAGAGGTTTTATGGCACGTTTAAGCTCAGTCATTAAAAATAAGAAAAGAGAAAAGTTAGCAAAAAGATATGGGCCAAAGATAGTGGAGCTTAGAAATAAAGCTGTCGATCCAAAGCTTTCTGATGATGAAAGAGATGCTGCAAGAGCAAAACTGCAGAAGATACCGAATAATGCTCGACCTGAAAGAGTTCGTAATCGTTGCGAGCTAACTGGAAGGCCACGAGCTGTTTACCGTGATTTTAAACTTAGCCGTAACAAGTTCCGTGAGCTTGCTAACAATGGTCTCATCCCAGGTGTGACCAAGGCCAGCTGGTAAGGAAAGGGGATAATTTTTATGATGACAGATCCTATTGCAGATATGTTGACTCGCATTCGTAACGCTAATAAAGCGGGACTTGATAAGTGCGATGTTCCAGCAAGTAAGATGAAGGCTAATATTTGTAGAATTCTGAAGGAAGAGGGATATATAAAATCTTTCAAGATTTCTGCAAAATCTGCTTCTGAAATCAATATACGTATTGGTCTCAAAGAAGGCGCCATAGTTGGTATTAAGAGAATTTCTTCGCCAGGACTTCGAGTTTATAAAGGCTATACTGAAATGCCACGAGTCTTAAGTGGACTAGGTGTTTCAATTGTTTCCACTTCTGCAGGAATTATATCTTCCCGCAAAGCAGCCTCAATGAAACTCGGTGGCGAAATCATTTGTAACATTTGGTAATGGAGTAAGTATGTCACGTATAGGAAAACAGCCAGTAGGCATTCCCGATAAAGTTGAAGTGAAAGTAAACGGATTAACTGTTGATGTAAAGGGTCCCAAGGGACAGTTATCTTATACTTTTCATAATGAAGTTAAGATTGAGAAAGCTGATAAATCAATCAGTGTAGCTCCTGCTAACGAATCTACGACTGCAAGAGCTATATGGGGTATGTCGAGAACGCTTCTGAGCAATATGGTGACCGGAGTAACTACTGGCTTTGTAAAATCTCTAGAGTTCACAGGCGTAGGTTATAAAGCAGCAGTTTCTGGGACCACGTTGACTCTAAATCTTGGCTACTCGCATCCAATAGAGTATAAGCTGCCAAAAGGTGTAGAGGCGAAAGTAACTAAAAACGTCATCGAATTCTCCGGCTCAGATAAAGAGTTAGTAGGATTTGTTGCTGCTCAAGTTAGATCTTTCAGGGAACCTGAACCTTATAAAGGTAAAGGCTTGAAGTACACTGATGAAAAGATCATTAGGAAAGCTGGTAAAACGGGCGCTAAAAAATAATAGGTGAGTTATGAGAAAAAATACTGCAAAAATAAAAAATGAAACGAAATCTAAAGAGTACCGTCGCAGACTTTCAATTAGAAAGAAAGTTATAGGTTCTGCTGAGTCTCCTCGTTTAAGTGTCACAAAGACTAACAAGCATCTTCGCGTTCAAGCTATCGATGATGTTAAATCTATTACACTCTTTTCTGTTCAAACGTACGGAAAAACCAAGGCTACAGATCAGGCAAATGCAGAAGGCGCTAAAAAAGTTGGCGCAGCTGTAGCAGCGACGCTTAAGCAGAAAAACTTAAATAGAGCCGTTTTTGACAGAAGCGGTAAGCAGTATACAGGTGTGATCAAAGCACTTGCTGACTCTATCCGTGAAAACGGCATTCAAATTTAATTAGGGGATATTATGAGCGAAGAAAATAACAATTCGAATTCAGAAAACGATACTGAGAATAAAGCTGGACCGAAAGCTGGGAAAAGACCACATCGTGCACCAAGACAAGATAAAAAGCCTGTTCAGGAAGGGATGAACCCTGACTTCGAAGAGAGAGTTGTTGCGGTTAACAGAGTAGCAAAAGTGGTTAAAGGTGGACGACGATTTTCTTTTGCAGCCTTAATCGTTGTCGGTGATAAGAACGGTAAAGTCGGCTATGGACTTGGAAAAGCTAAAGAAGTTCCTGATGCAATTAGAAAAGCAGGGATGAAGGCTCAAAAGCGATTGATTAAAGTATCAATTGAAAATGGTACAATTCCACACGAAGTTCTTGGATTATTCGGCGCCGGAGAAGTACTTTTGAAACCAGCAGGGGAAGGTACGGGGATTAAAGCAGCTGGAGCTTGTCGATCAATTCTTGAACTTGCCGGAGTAAAAAACGTATTAACAAAATCAGTTCGCGGGTCGAACCCACATAACATTGTTAAAGCTACATTTAAAGCGCTTAAGAATCTTCGCTCTCTCGATGAAATAGCGACTGTTCGTGGTGTAAACTCTAAGGGTCTTCGCTTGAAGGCTAAAGCTGCGAAGGCTTAAGGTAAAATATGAATAAGCAAATTACAGTCAAATTAAAGAGAAGTGTCATCGGTTGTACTGATAAGCAAAAAGCCACAGTCAAAGGCCTTGGACTAAGAAGAATTAATCACTCAAAGACCCTAGAGAATACTCCGGAAGTTCGTGGGATGGTTAAAGCTATGATCCAATGGCTCGAGATTGTTAAATAATTATTGAGGTAGTTTATGTTAACTTTAAGAACTCTAAAAAGCCCTAGGGGCACAAATAAAAACACAAAGCGCATAGGCCGTGGTCAGGGATCTGGTCAAGGTACGCAGGCTGGTAAAGGTCATAAAGGGCAAAAAGCTCGTAATGGCGGTGGAGCACGGATTGGATTCGAAGGTGGTCAAATGCCTTTGTACCGTCGTCTTCCAAAAGTTGGTTTCTCAAATGCTCCATTTAAAACAATTTATGCAGTTCTAAACCTTGAAAAAATTGCAGAAAAGTTCGGAAGCGAAATTGTTACTAGAGAAACCCTAATTGATAAAGGTTTCCTTAGCGGTATCAATAAGTCCCTCCCGATCAAGTTGTTGGCAAAAGGCGAGTTCAATAAAGCATTAACTTTCAAAGGTATTGAAAAGTTTTCTGCTAAAGCTTTAGAGCTAGTTAAAAAAGCTGGCGGAAAAGTTGAGAACGCTTAATTAAATAAGGATACATGGATGTCATCAAATGTTTCAAAGCTCGAAGAGCTTAAAAAACGAGTTTTTTTTACGATATTGATGCTTGGTGTTTACAGAGTTGCTACCCAGGTACCAACTCCAGGTGTCGACGGTGCTGCCCTTTCTTCATTCTTCGATGGAATGAAGGGTTCTCTTTTTAGCGTTTTCAATACGTTTTCAGGTGGAGCACTCGAGAGGTTTTCTGTTTTGGCATTAGGGATTATGCCGTACATAACTTCTTCTATTATCTTCAGTCTTCTTTCTTACTCAATCCCAGCATTGGGTGAATTGCAGAAAGAACCTGATGGGCACAAAAAGATCAGCCAGTATACTCGTTACGCTACAGTCCTACTATGCTTCTTCCAAGGCTATGGACTTGCGGTTGGCCTGGAGAATATTAAGAGTCCTAACGGTTTGCCTGTCGTCATAGATCCAGGAATGAGCTTTAGACTTTTAACAGTGATCAGTTTAACAGCTGGTACTATGTTTGTGATGTGGCTTGGAGAGCAGATAACTGAAAGAGGGATTGGAAACGGTATATCTTTGATCATCTTTGCAGGTATTGCAGCGGGTATTCCGGGAGGCATTAGAGATACATTTAATCTTTTACAGAATGGTGAAATGAGTCTTGTGAACTTAATTATAGTTTTAGTTATCATGCTAGCATCCTTTTGGTTCATCATATTTGTGGAAAGAGCTTTCAGGAAAGTACCCGTTCAATACGCCAAGCGAGTTGTAAACAATCGAGTCTTTGGTGGTCAGACTTCTCATTTACCGATTAAGGTAAATATCGCAGGAGTAATGCCTCCAATTTTTGCGAGTGCTCTTTTAGGATTCCCAACTACTATTTCACAATTTGTATCTCAGGATAGCCCTGCGAAGACTTATTTCAACGATGTTGAGCAATTATTTAATCCTGGAAAAATGTTATACAACATAGTCTTCATCGGACTAATTGTTTTCTTTGCCTATTTCTATTCTACTATTCAATTTAAAACGGATGATGTTTCTGAGTCTTTGAAGAAGAATGGTGGGTTCATACCAGGGATTAGACCTGGGGAACAAACAGCGGACTTCCTTAACCAGGTTGTTAGCAGGCTGACACTTATTGGTGCAATCTACGTTGCGGCTATTTGTTTAATGCCTACTGTGCTTTTCAATTACGCAAAAGTTCCCTTTTTCTTTGGTGGTACCTCTCTACTGATCTTGGTTGGTGTGGCCATAGATACTATGGCGCAAGCTGAAGGCTTTATGATTTCTCAACGACTAGATACTGCTTATAAAGTTAAAGGTAAGTTTTCAGGTGTGAAGAGGTTTTAATCAAAATGAAATCCCATCTTATCTTTATTGGTGCTCCCGGATCCGGCAAGGGAACACAGGCCAGCAGATTTGTAAATGAAAGGAATTTTAAACATATCTCTACGGGCGACCTTTTAAGGGCAGAGATTGCTAAAAAATCCCCACTAGGCTTAGAAGTTAAAAAAGTAATGGATGATGGTCACTTGGTGTCAGATGAGTTGGTTATCCGGCTTTTACAGGCAAATGTTGACCTGCAGAGTTCACAATATATTTTTGATGGCTACCCAAGGAATCTTTCGCAGGCACAGACTTTGGATGAAAAAGTTCTGAAAGATACCAAATCCATGGGTGTTTATTTTGAGATTGATAAGGGTAGATTAGTAGAGAGATTAACAAATCGTAGGACATGCAGTGATTGTGGTGCTATATATAATCTCATCTCCAAAATGCCTAAGATAATGGGCGTGTGCGACAAGTGCGGTGGTAAGAATCTTTTGCATCGTGCAGACGATAAGGAAGATGTCATCACGAATAGACTAAAGGTCTTCGAAGATGCCATAAATCCTGTTCTAAAATATTACCAAGACCTTGGACGTTTGATGAAGGTAGATGCTGAAAAGTCTGTTGATTTGATCTATGAACAGATCTCGTCAAAAGTGTGACGTTTCATAATTAAAATATTGTCTTCTAGTTTTTATTTTTATATAAGGTCACTTACTTTTTAGGAAGGGCATGGCTGAGTCAACTGACACAATTGAAGTGGAAGGGGAAGTTCTTGAACTTTTACCAAACACGCGTTTTAGAGTGAAACTACCTAATGGACATGTGGTCTTAGCACATATCAGTGGGAAGATGAGAATGAACTTTATCAAAATTCTACCTGGCGATAAGGTCGTCATAGAAATTAGTAAATATGACCTTGATAAGGGTCGCATCATTTTTAGAAGTAAGGGTTAAATATGAAAGTACGATCGTCAGTAAAACCAATTTGTAAAGATTGCAAAGTAGTAAAGCGCCAAGGTGTTTTACGTGTGATCTGTAAAGTGAATCCAAAACATAAGCAAAAACAAGGCTAGTAGGGGAAACATATGGCACGATTATTAGGTGTAGACTTACCTCGAAACAAGTCAATGAGAATCGCAATGAGAGCAATCTATGGCGTAGGTCCAAAAGTTGCGAATGATGTTTTAGCTAAAGTTGGAATTGATCCAAACAAGAGCTCAAATGAAATTACTGAGGAAGAGATTCTTCAGATCAGAACAGCACTTGATGAATACACCGTAGAAGGTGATCTTCGTCGTGAAGTTACTTTAAATATCAAGCGCCTCAAGGACCTTGGTTGCTACCGTGGTATCCGTCACCGCAGAGGATTACCTGTCCGTGGACAACGTACGCATACCAATGCTCGTACGAGAAAGGGTCCTGCTGTTGCAATTGCAGGTAAAAAATCAATCAAAGCAATGAAATAAGGTAGGATTATATGGCTCAAACTAATGCGCAAGCAGCACAATCAAAATCTACTGGCGGTGCTAAGTCTGCTAAGAAAAAAGTTAGAAAAAATTTAAATCATGGTGTTTGTCATATCCATGCTTCGTTCAATAACACAATCGTTACCATCAGCGATGCTGACGGAAATGCTGTAGTTTGGGCCAGTGCTGGTGGACTAGGATTCCGTGGGTCTAAAAAATCAACTCCGTTCGCTGCTCAGGTAGCTTCACAAGAAGCTGCTAAAAAAGCTGCTGAACATGGCCTTAACTCGGTAGATGTGAAAGTGAAAGGACCTGGCGCTGGTCGAGAAAACGCCATCCGTGCTCTTCTTGCTGCCGGCCTTAGGATTACCTCTGTAGCTGACATGAGCCCGATGCCACACAACGGCTGTCGTGCTCCGAAGAGAAGAAGAGTCTAAGGTTTCCATTGCTATTAATTAGGAGTTATTGATGAATTCATTTATGAGTAAAAATTGGGCTGGTATGATTCGTCCAGCAGCGCTTGAAGTTGATACTGAAGGACTTAAGACTAATTACGGAAAATTCACTGCTAAGCCACTCGAGAGAGGCTACGGTCTTACTCTCGGGAACTCTCTGAGAAGAGTTCTTCTTTCTTCTTTGCAGGGAGCTGGAATTGTTGCGGTTAAGGTTGATGGTGTTGATCATGAATTTGGTACAATCAATAACATTAAAGAAGAAGTTTCAGAGATCATTCTTAACTTAAAAGAAATCAGATTTAAAATTACGGACAAAGAAGAAGTAACACTGATACTTGAAAAGAATACTGAAGGAGCTGTAAAAGCTTCAGACATCACCGAGAGTGGAAATGTTAAAGTATTGAACCCTGATCATACTATTTGCAACGTTTCATCCGGCGGATCTATCCGCATGGAACTCAAAGTTGCTCGTGGGAAAGGTTATGTTACTGCTTTAGACAATAAAGATTCTTTCGACCTTCCGGTCGGATGGATCTATATCGATACACTCTTCTCGCCTGTACACAGAGTTAACTACACTGTTACAAATAGCCGAGTTGGTAAAAGAACGGACTACGATAAACTAACTTTGGAAGTTTGGACAAACGCAGGAATTGACCCGGTGGATGCAGTAGCAATTTCAGCTAAGATTCTCCGTGATCAACTCTCTGTATTCCTAAACTTTGAAGACAAAGATGCTCCAGCTGAAGTTAAGCCAACTGCAACGGCTGGTTCTGCTGGTGTTGCTAACGAAGCCTTGCTCAAGCCTGTGTCGGAGTTGGAATTGTCTGTTCGTTCTGCTAACTGTTTACAGAACGCAAATATTAAATATATCTATGAGTTAGTTTCTAAGACCGAAGGCGAAATGCTTAGAACTAAGAACTTTGGGCGTAAGTCTTTGAATGAAATCAAAGAAATATTAAATACCATGGGACTTGGTCTTGGAATGAAAGTAGATAACATTATGAAGCAGCAGCACGCTGAGTAATAGCGTAGCAGGAGATTTTTTATGAGACATAGTTGCCACAAATATAAACTCGGTGTTAAACCTCAGCATAGAAAAGCTCTGGTTCAGAATCTTTGTATCTCGTTGATCACTCACGGAAAGATTCGAACGACAGAAACTAAAGCAAAAGCGATCAAGCCCTTCATTGAAAAGCTCATTACAATTGCAAGAAATGACACTCTTGCGAATCGGCGATTGGCTTTTACAAAGCTAAATAACAAGATCGCGGTCAACTACCTTTTTAATACCGTAGCTCCAAAATTCAAGCAGCGACCAGGCGGATACACTCGTCTTGTTAAGATAGCCGAAGGTAGACTCGGTGATGGTGCTAGAGAATCATTCATCGCATTCGTCGACTAAATATTTTTCAATTTCACATACTAAACCTTCTCAGTCACAAGCTGAGAAGGTTTTTTTATTTTAACTATGCACTATAGAATACTGGTAATTGTACTCATCATCTTAGCGACCATCGGATACTCCGTACTTCAAAAAAATACCTTGAAATCTCAGTTGGCCACAAATGGAAAAGAGGATGCGGTATTAGCTAAACTCCCTAAGGGTTCATTTGAAACTCTTGATGGGAAACCGTTTGATTTGGACGAGCTTTACAGCAAAGAGAAGGTAGGGCTGCTAGTGGTTCATTACTGGGGTACTTGGTGTGGGCCCTGCGAAGCTGAACTCCCAGACCTGCTAAGCTTAATTAAACGCTATGAAAGGCAACCAGAGGTGAAGTTCTTACTGGTGGCGGTGAACGATGAAGTTATCAAGGTGAAAAAGCATTTAAAAACTCTGACTATTCCTGCAGGGGCTTCCATCAGCTGGCTCATAGATAACAAGAACATTCACCGGGATCAGTACGGGACGACCAGGGTGCCTGAGACCTATGTGTTTTCGTCGGATAAAACGAACTTAAAGAAATTTGTGGGGCCCCAGGAATGGAATAAGCCCATGTTTTTCCAAACTTTTGACGAACTAATTCAAATTTCCACCCGCCGATTGTAGATAATCCACATCCAACCAATTCCTATGTCAAGAAATCTAACAAACTGCCGATAAGTTAGACGATTAATAAAAGAATGCCCATGGATTGGACATTTGCACAGGGAGAAAAGTCTATGATTGATTGGAAATCCATTAAAGAATTGCATGTGAATAAGAAACTCGAGCAGATTATCGGAGGCTGGTATGGCCTGGATATCTTCTACGCGGACGAGCAAGGTCGCATTCAGTTTCTCACTCAGCAGCAGGACTATCCTTATAAGTCGGCATTCTTTAAACTCCAGATGTCACAATCCTTCGGTCATGACTGGCTGGAGTCGGATGTGGAGAAATGCTTCGAGCGCTTCGCGAGTTCAGACGACCACTGGGTTGAGTTCGAATCATTCTTCCCTCAGGTTTTTGGTTATTCGCATAAAGTCGTGGTGGACGGGGAAGTACACGGAGCGATCTTCGCGTATCCTTTCCTGAAAGAGAACTGCACCTCGGATGACCTGAACCGGATCGTAAATAAGATGGTCGAGTGCGGGGTCTCCGAAGAAGATGCTCGCTCGTCGGTGACCAAGGCCAAGAAGTTTTCTGAAAAAGACTTCAGCAAAATGCGAGAGCTGGTTGGGATCGTCGCCGATGAAGTATCGACCTTCCACTCCGAGATTTCTAAGCGTGAAGCCCGGATCATGGACCTGAACTCGGAGCTAGGGAATAAGTACCGCTACCATAACCTCATTGGTAAATCCAAGAAGATGCAGCAGGTCTACCACCTCCTCTCGAAGGTTTCTAACTCCGAGTCAACGATCTTGATCCAGGGAGATAACGGAACTGGTAAGGAAATGGTTGCCAAGGCGATCCATTACAATTCGACAAGAAAAGATGCTCTCTTCATGGCCGTGAACTGCTCGGCGTTCAACGATAACCTCCTCGACTCAGAACTCTTTGGACACGTGAAGGGTTCCTTCACCGGTGCGATCAAAGATAAGAAGGGTGTGTTCGAAGTCGCCAACGGCGGGACTCTGTTCCTGGATGAGATCGGTGACACTTCTCCTAGCATGCAGGTGAAACTCCTCCGGATCTTGCAAGAAGGGACGTACATGCCCGTGGGAGCGACCACTCCGAAGAAAGTAAACGTGAGAGTTATCGCTGCGACCAACAAGCCTTTGAAAGAGATGATCGCCAAGGGTGAGTTTAGAGAAGATCTTTACTATAGAATTAACGTGATCAACGTTGCGATCCCATCGCTCAAAGAGCGCACAGAAGATATCCCGATCCTGATGGATTTCTTCATCCAGAAACGCTGTGAGGAAGCCGGCCTTCCGCTGAAGACCTTCTCCAAGAAGTGTCTTGAGAAGATGCTCGATCACTCCTGGCCCGGGAACGTCCGGGAGCTCCAGAACGAAGTCGAGCGACTTGTGGTCCTCGCCGGAGATGATAGAACGATCACTCCGGACATGCTCTCCGCCAGGATCCTGGAAGGTGGAGACAACGGCGGGAATCATTCTCATTCAGGAGGAAGCTTCCTGAAGGGTGTGAACACCAATGGATCTCTCAAGGACGCGCTTGAGGAGCTCGAGATTCTCATGATCCGCGAAGGATTAAAGCGTTGCGGCTTTAACAAGTCAAAGCTCTCCAAAGAGCTCGGGATCTCCAGAGCTGGACTGATCATGAAAGTAGAAAAGTACCAGCTAGATAAGAGAGCTCAGAAGAGAGCATCCGGCGAATAGATTAAAAAATTTAAATGTATCTCTGAGACCCTCGCACTTTGCGGGGGTTTTTTATTTTGGTGCGAAATGACTCCCGGCATCCATTCTTTACCCTGAAAGAGTTCCAAGGTATAACCTTTGCACATAATTCAGGAGGATTTGATGCTTACCAATGAAAAGCGGCGTGAACAACTTGCCACTCTTAACAAAGAGGCGGAGCTTGGGGGCGGAGCTCAGAGGATTCAAAAGCAACACGAGCAAGGGAAGTACACCGCTCGAGAAAGAATCAACAAACTTTTGGATTCCGAGTCTTTTATAGAATTTGATAAATTCGTCGTCCACCGCTGTGAATCTTTCGGCATGGATAAGACCCACTACCTCGGAGACGGTGTTGTCACCGGGATTGGGATGATCAATGGCCAACAGGTCGCAATCTTCTCTCAGGACTTTACCTGCTGGGGTGGAGCCCTCGGAGCTGCGTACGCAAGGAAGATCTGCAAGATCATGGACTTTGCTGTTGAGAATAAAATTCCGGTAATCGGAGTCAATGATTCCGGTGGGGCCCGGATCCAAGAAGGGGTCGATGCGCTCGCCGGGTACGCAGAAATTTTCTATCGCAACGTTCAGGCTTCTGGTGTGATCCCACAGATTTCTTTAATCATGGGCCCCTGTGCCGGAGGTGCTGTCTATTCGCCGGCGATGACCGATTTTATCTTCATGGTCGATAAGACTTCATACATGTTTGTGACAGGCCCGGAAGTGATCAAGACAGTGACCCATGAAGAGGTGACGAAGGAAGCTCTCGGTGGAGCTGGTTCACACAACGAAAAATCCGGTGTGGCGCACTTTAAATGCGAAGACGAAGACGACTGCTTCGAGAGAGTCAGAGAACTATTTGCTTTCATTCCTTCCTGTAATAAACAGAAACATAGCCTGAAGCTCACCTCAGATTCTGTTAACAGGTCCAATAACAAGCTTAAGAATTTCATCCCGGATAACTCGAAGAAACCCTATGACATGCACGAACTGATCCTGGATGTGATAGATGATCAGCACTTTCTAGAAGTCCACCGTGACTTCGCAAAAAATATCTTAACTGGCTTTGCGTCCATCGGAGGCATCAAGGTCGGGATCGTCGCGAACCAGCCGAGTTTCTTGGCAGGATGCCTGGACATCGACTCTTCGGTGAAGGCCGCGAGGTTTGTCAGGTTCTGTGATGCTTTTAACATTCCGATCATCACACTGGTGGATGTCCCAGGGTTCTTGCCGGGGACGGTTCAGGAGTACGGAGGAATCATCCGGCACGGGGCTAAGCTCCTATACGCGTACTCTGAAGCGACCGTACCCTTGATCACACTCATCACCCGGAAGGCCTACGGCGGAGCCTATGACGTGATGGCCTCGAAGCACATCCGGGCCGATATCAACCTTGCCTACCCGACCGCGGAGATCGCGGTGATGGGTGCGGAGGGGGCAGTGAACATCATCTTCCGCAATGACCTCGCTGGCCTTAAAGGAGAGGAATTCAATAAGAAGAAAGCAGATCTGGTGGAGAGCTATGAGAATAATTTCGCCAATCCGTATCGGGCCGCGGAGCTTGGGTACGTGGATGAGATCATCAACCCGGAGATCACCCGGCACCGGCTATACCAGTTCCTGAAGGTCCTTAAGTACAAAAAGATCCCGACGCCGGATCGGAAACACGGGAATATTCCACTATGAAAGGTAAACGCGTATTAATCATAAATCGTGGTGAGATCGCCATCAGAGTCGCCAAGGCGCTGAACGAACTTGGCTTAGTATCAATCGGTGTCTGGACGGACAATGAGACCGAGCCTCCGCACCTCGAGTTCTGCCAAGAGTGGGTTCACCTGGAGGGTGCCAGTAACAGGGATACTTACCTGGATATCCCGAAGATCATGAAACTCATCGAGACCCATAAAATAGACGGAGTACATCCGGGGTATGGATTCTTGTCCGAAAACAGAGAATTCTCCCAGGCCCTGGCAGATAAAGGGATCACTTTCATCGGACCTAATCCGACGGCGGTTTACAAGATGGGTGACAAGGCCATTTCCAAACAGGTGGCAAAGGAAGCCGGTGTTCCGGTAGTTCCGGGATCGACCGGCGAAGTCGGTTCCGTGGAAGAGGCGGTCAAGATTGGCAACGAGATCGGATACCCGATCCTGCTAAAAGCCGTTGCGGGCGGTGGCGGCAAGGGAATGCGGCCCTGTGCCAATGAGAGTGAAGTAAAAGATAATTTCGCGGCCGTGCAACGAGAAGCCCTGTCGAGCTTCGGTTACGCCGCACTTTTGGTTGAAAAGTATATCCTCAACCCCCATCACATCGAAGTGCAGATCCTTGCCGATAAGAATGGAAATATATTTCATGTGTTCGAACGGGAATGCTCCATCCAGCGGCGGCATCAGAAGATCATCGAAGAGGCTCCTTCACCCTTCATCGGGACTGATGAAGCCTTGAGGAAGGATATCTGTGAAACGGCCGTCCGGTGTGCCCGGGCGGTGGGTTACGACTCCGCGGGGACCGTGGAGTTCATCATGGGTGAAGATAAGAAATTTTATTTCCTTGAGATGAACACCAGGATCCAGGTGGAGCATCCGATCACGGAAGAGGTCACCGGGGTGGACCTCGTGGCCAACATGATCAAAGCCGCCTTCGGCGAGCCGTTGGACTTTAAGGCCCAAGAAGACATCCGGATCCAAGGACATGCCATCGAACTACGGATCTGCGCTGAGGATCCGGTGACCATGCTGCCGGCGCCCGGGAAGATCGTGGGCTTTGAGACCACCTTCCCACAGGGGATCCGGTTCGATCACTGCATTTACCCCGGCTTTACCATCACTCCAGATTTCGACCCGATGATCGGGAAACTCATCGCCAAGGGCCTGAACCGCGAAGTGGCCCTGCGAAAGGTGCGGAACGCCTTGGAAGGGTTATTGATCGACGGGATCAAGACTAACATTCCTCTCCATAAGGTCATCCTGGACGAGGAGAGCTTCAGGAAAGGTCACTACTCAACGGCTTACATCGAAAAAGTTAGACCGCAGGATAGGGTACCGCCCAAGGAAGACATTAAGGCGTTCATGGTTAAGGTGGCTTCCATAGAGATGAACAATCTCGGAGGTGAGGCGTGAGATACTATTTCATGAACCAGGAGATGGATGAATTTTTCTTGGACGTCGAGCTGCGGCCTGGGAAAGTGTTGGAGTTTACCTCAGAGGGGAAGAAGACCCAGCTTCAGGTGAAAGTGCTCGCGGGGAAGAAGTACTATTCCTTCGACGGCATCGCCTGGAAGAAGCTCGCGGCACTAGGGGTGAACGAAGTGCTGGTGTCGAACTCGGAGACCTTTAAGGTCTACAGAGGGTACAAGCCATCCGGGCTCCACAAAGGCGGCGCGGGTGCTCTGATTACGCAGATGCCGGGGAAGGTGGTGAAGCTCTTCAAAAAGGAAGGTGACACCGTCGCCAAAGGTGAGACAGTACTCATCCTTGAGGCCATGAAGATGGAAAATGAGATCAAGGCGGGAGCCGATGGTGTTCTGCGGAACGTGAGTGTCAAAGAAGGGCAGGCGGTCGAAGCCGGATTCCTGATGATGGAAATCCAAGACGAGAAATAAGTAGGAGGGTGATCCGCAGGCCTGAACCCGGAGATCACCCTGGAAGTGTGGTTACATTGGTGTGTACACGACACGGATCGCAGCACCGGTCGTCGGGATCGACCCCGCGTTGAACTTGATCGAGTTGGTTGCGGCGTCGTAGCTATAGTCTGTTTCCTCTTCGTCGTTCACAAAGACTTTAAGAGATCCTGGAGTCGGCACTCGCGAGAGTGCGTGGCTGTCCACGAGTGTGGTGAGGTTCTTTCCGAGTGTCGAAAGATCGGAAGCGAAGTCGCCGTAGATGTTCGAGACCACACCGGAAGTTAACTGAGAGGCCAGTGTATCCTTGTCGCAGTTCCTATCGTTTAACGAGATCCCGGGGCCGAAGTTAGTCTTATTCACATCACAGATCGTGTAGACCTTGATCAAGCCTTGGCTGTCTTTATAAGTGCGAAAGAGATTCACGTATTCCTCAGCTGTCTTCGAAGACTTGTCGGATTCATCAGTCAGGATAACGATCGCCAGGTACGTGTCTCTCTTCACGTGCGTGGCACTGTATCTCTGCAAGAAGCCCTCGACGGCGTGGAGACCACTCTCGATCCCGGCGCAGTCATCGTAAGTGGTACCGACCTTGATCATTGACTTGAAGTCGTCGATGAACTGCGTTTGATTTTGTTCCAATGCGGTTGAGTTTAACTTGGTGTCTGACTCAGGGATCAGGAGTCCATTGATCGGAGAATAGCAGCCGGGTGTGGTCTTGGTGATCCCCATCCGGAACGGCACGTCCCTCGATGTGATGAACTGGTTGATGAACGATTCGAAGTTCGAAGACAGGGCCTCCTGCTCATCGTCCATGGACACGGAGTTATCTACCACCCACAGGATCTCGAGCTCTTTCTTTGCCACCGTCTGCGTGAAGTTATCGGTTACCTCATTGTAGACATTTACCACAACCGGGTTGGAGGTCCCGACGTTCCCGTAGACGTCGTAGGCCTTTGCCAAGAGCGTATGACTTCCGTTTGACACCAGGGTGGTGTTCCAGAGGTATGTGTAGAGAGTATTGGTGGTGGTGGACATGTTCTGCTTGAGGAGCACTCCGTCCAGGTAGAGTTCGACGGTGGTGACACCACTGGCATCCGTGGCGGTGACCTCAATGTGCGTATTCGTTCCGGTCACGTTGCTTCCGTTAACAGGAGCGGTGATCGCAACAGCCGGGCCAACGTATTCCTGGTTGTAGACGGAGACTGAGATAGTGGTCGAGACGCCTACATTACCGGCGGCGTCGTAGGCCTTGGTGTATAAAGTGTGAGCACCGTTTGCGACCTGGGTGGTGTTCCAGGTGAAGGCGTACTCTAGAGTCGTGTCTGTGGTGAGGAGCACCCCGTCTCGGTAGAGCTCAACTCTTGCGACTCCGACGTTATCGGTTGCAGTCGCTGTGATGGTGACTGTTCCGGAGACACTCGCGCCGGTGGTGGGAGAAGTGATCGCGGTGACCGGTGGGATATTGTCATTGTAGACGGCGACGGAGACGACTGCCGAGACACCGACGTTGCCGGCTTCATCGGTTGCTTTCGTCTGGAGCGTGTAGGTACCATTAGATATCTTCGAAGTGTCCCAGGTGTAAGAGTACTGGCCGGCCGCGCCGGCGACGAGTGGAGTCTTCACACCGTCGAGCAGGAATTCGATGGTCTTCACTCCGACGTTATCGGTGGCGGTGGCGGTGACGATGACAGCAGTTCCGGAGACGGTGCTCGCGTTGGCGGGAGCGGTGATTGCCGTGACCGGTGCTTGTTTGTCGTTGTTCACGGTGACGGTGACAACGGCTGAGACTCCAACGTTCCCGGCTTCGTCATAGGCTTTAGACTGGAGCGTGTACGAACCGTTGTCGATCACGGTGGTGTCCCAGGTGTATGAGTAATTACCTGCCGCCGTCGTGATCACCGGAGTAAGGGTTTCATTGAGGTAGAACTCAAAAGTTTTAATCCCAACGTTATCCGTCGCTGTGAGTGAGACGCTGACGGTTTTACCTAAGACCGAGCTTCCTGTCACCGGGGCCGTGACAGCGGTCACCGGAGCGATCTTATCATTCTCGACCTTGACGGTGACGATTGTTGACTGGCCGACGTTCCCGACGGCGTCGTAGGCCTTTGTCTGGAGAGTGTAGTTTCCGTTCGTGAGCACTGTGGTGTCCCAGGTGTACAAGTACGGTGAAGAACCGGTCGCGGAGACCAGCGTGGAAAGAGTTCCGTTGACGTAGAGCTGGACGTCTGTGACCGACTTATTATCAGTAGCGGTGGCGGTGATACTAACTGTTTTCCCCGAGACGGTGCTCGCCGTCGCTGGAGCAGTGATGATGGTCACCGGTGGGACGTTATCGTTATAAACCGTCACTGTCACAACTGACGAGACGCCTTCGTTACCTTTAGCATCGTAGGCTTTCGTCTGAAGTTTATGGGCACCGTTAGCAAGTTTAGTGCTGTCCCAGCTGTATGAGTATTTCCCAGCCGAGGACTCGGCTAATGGAATCTTCACGTCATTAATGTACAGGTCTACAGATTCCACTTTCACGTTGTCGGTGGCGGTGGCGTTCACGATGACGACCTTGCCCGAAACCGTGTTCCCATTGTCCGGATCAGTGACGGCGGTGACCGGGGCGACTTTATCATTGTCAACTTTAACGGTAACGATCGGAGAAACTCCCTCGTTCCCAGCGGCGTCGTAAGCCTTGGTCTGCAGTGAATAAGATCCGTTGTCAACGGCGGTCGAATCCCAGCTGTAGGAATACACTCCGGCGACGGATGAGGACAGAGAAGTCTTCTTCCCGTTGATGAAGAGGTCGACGTTTGCGACGCCCCGGTCATCTATCGCGGTCGCAGAGATGCTCACGGCTTTTCCGCTAACAGTGCTTGCGGTGACCGGTGCGATGATGACGGTAACTGGAGCTGTGATATCCGGTGGTAGAAATTGAACAGTGATACTCACCGATTTTCCGACGTTCCCGGCGCTGTCGTAGGCGAAGCTTTGTAACTTATAGGATCCGTCTTTAACTCCGGTCGTGTCCCAGCTGTAACTGTACGGAGCTTCGGTCAGGGTAGTGAGTAGGTCTTTATCTTTATAGATCTCGACCTTGGTGACCTCTCTATCGTCAGTGGCGTTCACGGTGATCAGACTACTGGTGCTTCCGAAGAGATTGATGCCGTCTTCGGGCGTCTCGATTGAGGTCTTCGGTTTGGTCGTATCCGGGAGCATGACGAAGCCGTCTGATTGACTGCCCTGGGTCAGGCTTTCCGTGACGCTCTCGCAGGCGCAGAGGAGCAGGAGCGAGAAGAGTACTAAGGTTTTCAAGGTGATCCCTCGGTTCAAATATGTGAAGTATGGTTAGTTCAAATTGTAATGAAGAAACTCACTGAGTTTTTTCCTCTAAGGGTCGTTTCGGTTTAATTTCAAAATAGTTGAGTAAATTGGGGCAGATATACGGAGGATCAGCTAAAGGTAAGTTTTTTATTAAGTTTTCCCCCGCCAAAAATTGATGGCAGTTTTGACTAGTCTAGAGACTTCTGGATCAAAATTTTCAAGAGAATGATGGAGACCTGTGATTTCCTGTACTCGGTGAGCTTAATTGATTTCGATCACCATAGACTCTATAAGGTTTTCCCAGTTCCTCTCCACCAGTCCGTACTCGAATTTCATGTAGCTCGAATGGGGCCAGTTCCAGACGGAGTAGTCTCTCCCACTTATCTCCACGGTATACTGCTCTCTCCAGAAATGGAGGGATTTCACAAAGGTGTGGCCGCCCTTGATCTCACCGAGGGTCATGCCGATGCTCCCGTAGAGGACTGCGATGAGAGGAAGTGAGACCCGGTACTTGATCTCGGGCTTCAGGAGCTTCTGTTGAATGAGTTTTTCGAAGTCTTCGAATTCCTGAGTAGAGTCGAACTTCATCGGTAGCCGCAGGACCATCTTCCGAACCCAGCAGAGCTGGTTGCGGGCTTCAAGGTCATCCTGATGTGTGTCTGAGAGTAGGCTCCGGGCCGGGTAGATGAAGCCGGTGTAGGTCAGCCTTCCACAATGGCTAAACTCGGGCCGGATGGTGGCCATGTCCGAGAGCGGACCCGCGTACCAGAAGCCCAAGGACAGAACTCCAAGCGTAATTAATAAGCGGAGAGGAGGCAACGACGGTTTGAGGAGTTTCACGGGGAGAGCTAGGAAGATGGAAGCCCAAAGTGTCTGGAAGATGGACAGCAGAACCGGGTGTGGCCAGATGATGACCGTCAGGTCGATGAACCGCCACACTGGAAGTGCGAGGATTAAAAGAAGGACTACAAAGAACAGCTTCAGACGGTGCATAGGTCTATTCTAAGGTCTTCTGCTCATCTCTGTGATTTAACTCCGGGGGCAAATAATTCCGGGGCCTATTGACTCAACTTAATTAAGTTATGATAAAATAGTAGGGAGGAGATATCTAATGCCAGACCAAAGTGGAAAGAAGATTATCTTGTCGTCAAACCTAAAGGCCTTTTTCTTTGAAGGGCTCACCGACCTGAATCGAAAATCCTTGTGCCCGGTCCCCGAATCCATCATCTTCTACTCCAGCGACGTCCTTGATAAGTTCGCCCTTTCGGAAGATTTCTTCGAAATGTCTGAAGGCAAAGTTCGGGAAAAGATCCTCGGAATGAAACTCCTGGAGGCGACGCAGTTGGGCCGCGAAGAGCAGCGGCGGACGTACAAAGAAGTGGCCGACATGTCCCTGATTGTCTGTGGGTACTTCTCCGAATCCGTGAACAAGAAGATCATCGACACTCACTACTATGCGCAGCTGGGGAAAATGGCCTACAGTCACCTCAACCAAGTTAGCCCGAGTTTTCTGGATATCCCGAGTTTCTACCACATGCTAGCGACGTGCTTCGAGTCCATGACCTCACTGATGATGATCCTGGCGGCCAAAAACCGAGCTGGGAACGAGAATAACCTCGTCTTCGATAAGATCATGAAAGACGAAGCCGTCTCCGAGAGAGAACTGTTGATGAGCGGAGTGTTGCCGTCTCTCACCAATAAAGTCTCCTAAGCGGGGCTGCCTAAGCGGGGCTGCCTAAGCGGGGCTGCCTAAGCGCTTCTTCCGGCCTGAACAATGTTCCATTTACTCGAGAAGAATTTTTTCAGGAAGGCCTGGAAGTCTGGGTAGTTTGCTTCCCGGATGAGCTTATTAGTTATGTGCGGAAAGTCCAGTCCCAGGCCGTGCAGGACCGGGATCGAATAGAACTGGGCATAGTCCTCGTTGGTCTGGATCCCGAGGAGGTTCTGGCCATCGATCATGGTCTTGATACGCTCGAACTCAGATTTCTGAATCCCTTTTGTTTTGAGGCCCTCGAGGATGTTCATGATAGCCGCGATGGCGCTCTCCGTTTTATCGTGGCCCGAGCCGATGTAGATTCCCCAGCAGCCGGCTTCGAGGGCTGAGACATGGACGGGGGAGACGGAGTAGCACAGGCCCTGCCGGTCCCGGACCTCGACGAAGAGATCGGAGCTTTGTCCGGAGAGATGGGCGGTGATCATCTTGAGGTAGAGGTCTTCTTTGTTACCGATCGGGAACGCGGGCCCGCCGATGACAATCTGGGTTTGCTCCCGGTCGAACGTAAGATTCTCTTTCTTGCCACTCAGGGCCTTCGGCTTGGTTGCTTTCTTCTTCACAGGTTTGCGCAGGTCCACGTCTTGGAGCTGGTCTAGGAGGGAACTGGAGACGACGGAGAAGTCCAGATCGCCGCAATAAGTAATGACCATTTCGGAGTTTTTCAAATGCGACTTGTGGAGCTTCAGCAGCGCCGCTGTGTTGAAGGCCTTAAGGGTCTGCGGAGTTCCGGCGAGATCCAGAGAGTACGGATGCTGGTTAAAGACCAGTTTATAGAAAGCTTTGAAGGCCTGTTTGGTGGGATCTTCTTTCTGGTTATCCAGCGCCCGGAGAATGACCTTACGTTCGTGCTCAAAAAACTTCTTAGGGATCTCGGGAGATTTCAAGGTTCCGAAGAAGTGTTCTGTCAGGCGGTTGAAGTCCTTGCTCTGCCCGTGGAGAGTCAAGCCATAGGCATTCTTCCCGGAGAAGCCGTTGAGCGAAGATGACAGGGACTCGAGTTCGTTCTTTAATTTCTCGTAGCCCATGCCTTTGTAGCCATAGGTCAGCAGGCGGCCCATCAGATGGTGGATCCCGGCGTTCTTTAATGTCTCCTGCGTCTGGCCCCCTTTCATGTAGGTGTGAAGGACGAAGGTCGGGGTCATCTTATTCTGTCGGTAGAGGAGCTTGATCCCGGGCTTGAGTTGGTACTCCCTGATCGCCGGATCAAAGTCCGAAGTCTTGACCGTTACCTCTGCCTTCCGAGGCTTGAGTTTATCGGCGGATTTCTTCAAAGACGCCTGCCATTTTTTGAGCTCGCGCTCGAGCGGAAGTGTCTTCGTTCCTTTGGGAACCTGGAGAGTGAAGTGCGAGGTCTTCTTGACGATATCGATGAGACCGTCCCAGACTTCCAGCGGCGTCGCGGCCCGGATCTTTTCGATGAACTCGTCTTCGCAGTAGATGTTTCCGGACTGAGCGAAGCCGTGGCCCAGACTGAACGCGTAGGATTCGATGGACTCCCGTTCGTAGACCTTGGAGGAGATGTATTGGTTTTTTATCTTGGAGAGTTCGTCTGGCCGGAAGCCCCCTTTGACGGCGTCCATCAATGTCCCCAGGAACAGTGACGAGATCTTTCCGATGTTTTCAACCGGGAAGCTCATCTTGAGCATGTGAACACCCCCGTCGGCGAAGTACATGGTCGAGCCGGCGATGCCGTTGCACAGAGAAGTCTTTGCCACCAGCGCTTGGTAGAACCGCGAGGTTTCTCCGTGGGCCAGGCAGTTTATCGCCAGGTCCTGAGCCGCAGCTTTTTCGTCGAGGTAAGTGGGAGACTGCAGGCACAAGGTCAGGGTCGCTTGTCGGATGTCTTTTTCATGGACGTTGACGGATTCCGTAGTCTTGACTTTGAACGGAGCGAAGGAGGACTTCTTGCCGTGCGGGAGGCGGAAAGAGCTGATCATCTTCTCCAGGGCCGGGCGTTCTTTGAGATCTCCCGCGACCACCAACAGGGCGTTCTCCAGGTTATAGTAACTCTCTCTGAAGTTTTTTATCTGGGCCTGAGAGAAGTTTTGTATAGTGTCTTCTCTGCCCAGGATCGGATGAGCGTACCCGGCGTCGAAGGAAGCTTTCTGCAGCTGGATGAAGTTATACTGAGAGGGATTGTCCATCGCTCTTCGGTATTCTTCGAACACCACTTGTCGCTCGGCCGGGATTTCTTCTTCACCGAACAACGGGTTCGCCACCATGTCGAGCAAGATGTCCACCGACTTATCCAGGAAAAGGCTCGGAGTGTTGATGTAGTAGCAGGTGTAATCAAATGACGTGAAGGCGTTGACCTCACCACCGTAAGACTCGATGTCGTGAGCGAGCTGTGGGCCAGGTCTCTTAGGAGTGCCCTTGAAGAACATGTGTTCCAGGAAGTGAGCGATGCCCTCGTTATCTTTTTTTTCTAGAGCGCTCCCCGCGCGGAACCACATCTGGACCGTTCCGGCGCTGCATCCGGGAGAGTGGATGAACAGAGCGTTTAATTCGTTATCTAATTTAACTTGTTCGATTTTCATTAGCATCCTTATTTGAGACATCACGAGTTTCGTTCTATTATCACTTTAGACTTTTTGTTTTAGAAGGGATTTTTCTATAATGACTCAGGTGTCCAGCTTATATTTACACGTACCGTTCTGCATGCACTTATGTAACTACTGTGATTTTTATAAGAGAAAATTCGATGATCCCGGGCCACAGATTGAGAGTTTTCATCAGTTTTTGCTAAAGAGTTTTTCCCGTCATGAAGAGCTCCTCAAGGGCTGGGGTGGGGAGTGGAAGCCCCTGGAGACCATCTACCTGGGAGGTGGGACACCCTCACTCTGGGGACCTAAAGGAGCCAGATTTTTTAAAAACCTCATCCATCCCATCGGAAAGGAGCCCACCTGCGAGTTCACCATGGAAGTGGACCCCGGCACCTGGTCTGAAGAGTTGATTGATGCATGGAAGGAAATCGGCTTAAATCGAATCTCCATCGGCACTCAGACGCTCAACCCAGAATTCCTGCAGATCATGGACCGGGCCCATTCCATAGAGGAAAGCCTGCAGCTCCTAGAATACCTGCAAAAAAACCAGTGGAATTTTTCACTGGATTTTCTCCTCGGTCTGCCATTCTCTAAAGAGAAGCTTCGAGACATTAAAAAGGAGCTGGATCAGCTTCTGCAGTATTCTCCGACCCACATCAGTCTCTATATCCTGAACGCACGGTCGAAGTACCCACACGTCCAGAGCTTGCCGGACGACGACTTCATTCGAGAAGAGTACTTACTTGTAAGCAACTACCTGAGGAGCAAGGGCTTTCACCATTATGAAGTATCAAATTTTGCACTTCCAGGATTCGAGTCTCTGCACAATCAAAGATACTGGCGAGGGGAATCCGTGGCGGCCCTAGGTCCGACCGGTACGGGCTTCGTTTCAATGAACAAAAATCAAGCGGTTCGCTATAAGTGGAAAGTGAGTTCTCCAGAGGCCGAGATCGAACACCTTGGAGAACGTGAGTTGAGCCTGGAAAGAACATATCTGAGCTTAAGAACCTCACAAGGTGTAGTGGTGGAAGAGGACAAGAGAAAACTCTACGCAACTTGGGAGGCACAGGAATATGTTCAATTAACAGAAGAAAAAGTTAAGCTAACTGCATTAGGTTTTTTGATGCTGGACTCGTTGATGGACGATCTCTTTAAATGGGAAACTTATACCCTGCAAAAATAAACAAGATTTCAGTTACTTAACCAATTACGAAATCTTAAAATTTCTCACTTATTTTACCCTGCTAACATTGACACTATTATATTCAAAACCATCTTTAGGGCATAACCAAAAGATGAGAGATCAAAACATGGAACAAAACGAAAACATGAATCAAAAAAACGCTGACGAAAAAGTTGAGGCTACTCCGGAAACAGAAGCAGGTACACAAGCCGCCGCTCCCAAGGTGGAGGCCCTTCCCAAAAAAGAAGAAATCGATTTCAAAGCTAAGTATTTTTACATAGCCGCTGAAATGGATAACTACCGGAAGCGGATGGAGCGGGAGAAAGAGAACTTACTTAGGTTCGGAAACGAAAGAGTCCTCTCCGACCTGATCCAGGTGGTGGATAACCTCGAGCGGACCACGGACATGCTAAAGACCGATGAGGATCAGAAGATCAAAAACATCGTGACTGGCATCGACATGGTAAAAAAGCAGTTCTTGGATACACTTTCCAAGCATGGCCTCGCTTCAATTGAAGCCGTAGGTAAGGAGTTCGATCCGAATTTCCACGAAGCCCTCGCTCAGGAATACGTCGAGGGGAAAAAGCCCAACGAGATCGTTAAAGAATTTCAAAAAGGATACACCCTCAATGGCCGGCTCGTCCGGGCCGCGAAGGTCGTAGTATCTAACAATAACCAGTAATCGAGAATAAGGAGAACTATATGGGAAAGATCATCGGAATAGACCTCGGGACAACAAACTCATGTGTAGCAGTGATGGAGAATGGTAAGTATAAAATCGTACCAAACGCTGAGGGCCATAACACAACACCATCCATCGTTGGTTTTGCCAATAACGGTGAGAACCTTGTGGGTCAGGTTGCGAAACGCCAGGCCGTGACGAATCCAACGAAGACTCTTTTCGGGATCAAGCGTCTGATCGGCAGAAAGCACGGGGATAAGGAAGTAAACAAGTTCCACGAAGTTGCACCGTTTGATATCTTTGCGAATAAAAACGGCGACGCCTGGGTCAAAGTAGACGGCAAAGAGTTCTCGCCGCAGGAAGTTTCAGCAAAAATTTTAGAGAAAATGAAAAAAGCTGCCGAAGATTACTTAGGTCAGCCGGTGACAGAAGCCGTGATCACCGTCCCTGCGTATTTCAGTGATGCTCAGAGACAAGCTACCAAAGATGCAGGTCGGATCGCAGGTCTTGACGTGAAACGAATCATCAACGAGCCGACCGCTGCGGCACTCGCATACGGACTGGATTCGAAGAAAGATCAAAACATCGCAGTCTTCGATCTCGGTGGCGGAACCTTCGACGTCTCCGTTCTCGAGATCACCTCCGACGGGGTGTTTGAAGTGAAGTCGACCAACGGAGACACCTTCCTCGGTGGAGAGGACTTCGATTACCGGATCATCAACTGGCTGGCAGAAGAATTTAAGAAAGAGTCGGGCATCGACCTGAAGAATGATAAGATGGCGCTTCAGAGATTGAAGGAAGCCGCAGAGAAGGCCAAGCACGAGCTCTCGTCAGTCTCTCAGACTGACATCAACCTCCCGTTCATCACCATGGACGCCTCAGGTCCGAAACACTTAAACCTCAACCTCTCTAGAGCTAAGTTCGAGTCGTTGATCGATGATTTGATCGAAAAACTTGTGGCCCCGACGAAGATGGCGATCAAAGACTCTGGTCTTTCACTCGCAGAGATCCACGAAGTGATCCTGGTAGGTGGAGCGACCCGGATGCCGATCGTTCAACAAAAAGTTAAAGAGATCTTCGGGAAAGATCCTTCGAAAGGTGTGAACCCGGATGAAGTGGTCGCCGCCGGTGCAGCCATCCAGGGCGGGGTGCTTGCGGGAGACGTTAAAGACGTGCTTCTCCTTGACGTGACTCCCCTCTCTCTAGGGATCGAGACCCTGGGAAGTGTCTTCACCAAGATCATCGAAAAAAACACCACTATCCCGACCAAGAAGTCTCAGGTGTTCTCGACCGCGGTTGATAACCAGCCGGCGGTTTCCATCCACGTGCTTCAGGGGGAGAGAGAGTTTGCGACGGATAACAAGACCCTCGGAAAATTTGACCTCACCGGGATCACCCCAGCTCCAAGAGGCGTGCCGCAGATTGAAGTGGTGTTCGACATCGACGCCAACGGGATCGTGCACGTTTCCGCCCAGGATAAGGCGACCGGGAAAACCCAGAACATCGTAATCACTTCCAACTCCGGATTGACCGAGGAAGAGATCAAGCGCATGGTATCTGAGGCGGACAAGAACCGTGAGTCAGATAAGAAGCGCAGAGAAGTGGTCGACGCAAGAAACAACTTAGACGGTTTAGTATTCTCTTCTGAGAAGGCCATGAAAGACGCCGGGGATAAGATGCCCGCAGACAAGAAGACTGAGCTCGAAGGAGCCATCAGTGAAGCTAAGACAAAGCTTTCTTCGGAATCGTTGGATGAAATTAAAGCAGCGACTGAGAGACTTCAGAACGTCGCTCACAGCCTTGCCCAGTTCATGTATCAAGGATCTGGCGGAACTGCTGACGCCGGAGCACAGGCTGGTACCGATCCGGGTGCCGGTCCGGAGGCCGGGGCCAACAAAAAAGACGACGGAGATGACGTAGTCGATGCGGATTATAAAGAAGTCTAATTAGTCAGCGGAAATAGTTTTCTAAAAGAAGCCCCTTATGTAGAATCATAAGGGGCTTTTTCAATAATACGGATGGGAACATGAGTAAAAAAGATTTGTACGCAGTCCTCGGAATCGCAAAGACTGCCTCAAAAGAAGAAATCAAGAAAGCCTATAGAAAACTGGCGATGCAGCACCATCCGGATAAGAACGCAGGCAATAAAGATTCCGAAGCTCTCTTCAAAGAAGCCTCTCACGCCGCGGACGTCTTGCTCGATGAACAGAAACGGAAGATGTACGATCAGTTCGGTCACGACGGCGCCCAGGGCGGAGGTCCGGGAGGATTCAGTGGTGGCTTCAGCGGTGACTTCGGCGATCTGGGAGATATCTTCGGGGACATCTTCGGTGATATCCTCGGTGGCCAGAGAGGCGGAAGAGCTGGTGGTGGAGGCCGCAGAGGTGGCAGGGCCCGCGCCCAGGCCGGTGATGACCTCCAGACCGAACTCTTCACCACTTTCGAGGAAGCGGCTTTCGGCGTAGAAAAAGAAATCCATATCAATAGATCCGTCGCCTGTGGAGACTGCCATGGGTCCGGAGCGAAGAAAGGCTCTGGACCAGTGACCTGTGACATGTGTCAGGGTCACGGCGAAGTCCGGCGGCAGCAAGGATTCTTCACCATCGCTCAGCCGTGTCCGAAGTGTCAGGGGTCAGGGCAAACCATCAAAGACGTCTGTGAAACATGCCATGGCCGTGGACGCAATAAGAAAAGAGAAAAGTTAAGTGTCAAAGTTCCCGCGGGGATCGATGAAGGACAACGGCTGAAACTATCCGGGCAAGGGGATTCAGGTCTGAACGGTGGACCCGCGGGAGATCTTTTCGTGCTGATCCATCTGGAAGCTCATGAGTTCTTCAAGCGCGATGAGTACGACGTCGTCTGCGAGGTCCCGATCAGCTTCTCCCAGGCTACACTCGGCACCGACATTGAAGTTCCTACCTTAGGGGGGAGAGTTTCCATGAAGATCCCGGAGGGAACGCAGTCAGGGCAGAAAATGAAGCTCCGGAATAAAGGTATTACAAAATTAGGCGGGTATGGTTTCGGAGACCAGATCATCACCATCCACGTTGAAACACCTACCAAGGTCACTAAAGAACAACGCGAACTTTTTGTTCGACTCTCTGAGCTAGAACAGACCAGTTCCAACCCGATGACCAAGGGCTTCTTTGATAGAGTCAAAGAACTTTTTCAGTAAGATTCTCAGGGGCTTTTTTGGGCCCTTATTGTTTTTGCTTACATGACATTTATTTCTGTGGGGGTTAGACTTCTTTGGTAATTAGATCAAAGGATTTTATGCGTATCTTATTTCTTCTCATGGTTATCCTGATGTCGTGCTCGCAGGTGAAGACTTCTAAAAAAATTGACGAGTCGCAGATCTCAGAGAAGGCCAGGACCGTGCTCACGGAAGCGAGGGAACTGGTGCGGACCACGAAGTATAAGCAGGCGGTGGCGAAGCTCTCCGAACTTAGTGACAACGACCTCTCGTCGGTCGAAAAAGCTCTCAAGTACAACCTCAAGGGTGTGGTCCTCTTCAACATGGGAGAGATTGAAAAATCTCTTCTGAACTTTGAGGTCGCGGAGAAGTACTCACCGCAGGATACCCAGCTTTACAGCCAGGTCATGTTAAACATGGCGAGTGCGCATTTCAAACTTAATCACTTCAACGAACTCAAGGACCGTCTGGGACGGATCGACAAGACTGCACTCACAGATGGAGAGAAGCGAAAGTACGCGCAGCTCTCACTGGCCTACGGGAACAAAGTCCAGAACACCTACATGGTCACCAGTTCGACGGTGACTCTGCTCGGCCACACTAAGTCCTTCGCGGAGATCCAAAGCTCGAACTTGTATGACTCGCTAAAAGAATCGTTCGGCAAGCTCGATCAGAAGCAGAAGATCCAGCTGCTGGAGGAGTTCAATGATTCTAAAAATCTCGCCATCGCTTTCTTGGCCCAGATCGAAGCCGACGAGAGATACATCGCCGGTGATAAGAGTGGGGCCAAAGACGTGGTCTCGTGGCTGCGCTCCGAGTACGACCATCCGGAGGTCGATAAGTTCATAAAAGACTTCGAACTCCGGCTGGAGAACTCGTCTCGCATCAGCATCTCGGACATTGGCCTGGTCCTTCCGCTGACCGGAGAAAAAGCGAGTTTCGGGCAGAAGGCGTTAAGTGGAGTGGAGACGGGGCTCAAAGTCCTGGGGATGAACGAGAACGTGAAAGTGCACACCAAAGACACGGTGGATTCGGCGGCGACCGCTGCCCAAGCCGTGCTTGAACTCATCCGGGAAAACAAGGTTGCCTTCATCATCGGCGGGCTCTTTCCCGAGAGTGCAAAGGCCGAGTATCTCGAGGCCCGGAAGTACGGAGTGCTCTACATTTCTCTTTCGCAGATCAACCTTCCGAAGGAAGATAAGAACCATCACCTGATCGAAGTCCAGGGCTCCATCGAATCGCAGATCGAGACCCTGCTCTCGGACCAGATGATCGGAAAGTTCGGACCACGGATCGGGGTGATCTATCCGGAGAACGAAGGTGGCAAGGCCTACGTCGATGAGCTGTGGAGGAGGGCAAACCAGAAGGGCTTGAAGATCACCAGCATCGCGAGCTTCCCGAAGAACACACACGACTACCGCGACCCGGCCCAGCTCTTCCTGGGCTTAAAGTACCCCCGAGAAAGATCGGAGGAGCTTCGCATCCTCGAAGACGTCTATGAGAATGAGAAGAGTACCATCCGACGGGTCCAGACCCTCCCACCGGTCATCGACTTCGACTGGGTCTTCCTTGCGACCTACCCCCACGAGGCGACGGGACTGATCCCGACGCTTGGGTACTACGATGCCAACCGGATTAAGATCATCGGAGGCCCGAGTTGGGTTTCGAAGTCCATGGTCAAGGAGCAGAAGAACCTAGGCACGCTCTACTTCGTAGGAGACGATCCCAAAGACATTAACCAAACCATGCTCAACAAGTTTCAGGAGATCTACGGGAAGCCGGCTGGACTGATTGAAATCATCGCCCTCGATGCCATGAAAGTCGGTGCAGAAGCTCTCATCGCCACCGGTGAGGTCTCCAACCGAGACGACTTCGATTCCAAGTTGAAAACAAAAAGTAAGGTCCGCGGTCTCTCAACCGAATGGGAGTTCAAAGACGGGATTTGGTTGAAGCACATGAACGCCATGACCATCACTCATGGAGAGATAGTGAAGCTTTTCACTAATGAAGCTGCGCCCAATTAGTTAGTTTGGATATTTTAAGTAATAGACTTGTTCAAAGTTACGGCCATAGTCTTCCAGATCAAGGCCGTAGCCGACGATGAACTGATCTTCGATCTTCTTGCCTGTGAGGTCCGGTTGGACATTCACTGTCCGTTTGTACGGCTTATCGAAAAGGGTGATCACCTCAAGGGAGCGAGGTGAGCTCAACTGGATGCGCTTTTTCAGGAAGCTCAACGCTCTACCGGTGTCGACGATCTCTTCGACGATTATAACGTTCCGATCCATCAGATTAGTGGTGTAGTCCTTACTGATGGTAAGCGTACCATGGTTCTCCTTACTCCTCCCAACGGCGCGTAATTTTACGAAATCAACATACACCTTCACACCTTTGATCTCCCGGATGAGGTCTGCCATGAAGACCATGCTGCCTTTGAGCACTCCGATCAGGACCAGGTCTTGTCCCTGGTACTTCTGCGATAAGGTATTGCCCAACGCTTCCACAATCCCCTTGATCTCCTTGGAGTCGATGTATTTCACGAACTGCGAAGACACGAAGCTTGACGGGAATTTATATTTTTCAGTGCTCATGAGAATCCTCTTTTAATTAAAAAAAATAATTCTACAATTGAGTGACGGAGCTGGAAACAGCAATCTATAGCAGATAAATTTGCTCGGGATAAACAGCAACTGCTCAGATAACTTCTTGTCCATGAGTGAAGCTAAGTGGTAAATTTCCCAGGTGCTCCTCTGATCAATGATCTAAGAAAAATACACAAAGTCGTGAGTTAAAGGATACTTCTATGTTTAAAAAAATGCTTGATTGGTTTTCGAATGATTTGGCCATCGACTTAGGTACGGCCAACACTCTCGTGTACGCCAAAGACCGTGGGATCATCGTGAACGAACCATCGGTGGTTGCGGTTCACCAGGGGTTCAGAGGGGAGCAGAAAGTTCTGGCGGTCGGAAAAGAAGCCAAGGAGATGCTCGGCCGGACACCCGGATCAATCAAGGCCATCCGTCCGATGAAAGACGGAGTGATCGCTGACTTCGAAGTCACTCAGGCGATGCTTAAATATTTTATTCAGAAATCATTGAACGGTTCGAAGCTGATCAAGCCCCGGATCGTCATCTGCATTCCTTTCGGGATCACCCAGGTGGAGAAGAGGGCCGTGAAAGAATCTGCGGAGCAGGCCGGGGCGCGGGAAGTGTACCTGATCGAAGAGCCGATGGCGGCGGCGATCGGCGCGGGCCTTCCGATCACGGACCCCTCCGGGAACATGATCGTTGACATTGGGGGCGGGACCACGGAAGTCGCGGTCATCTCCCTTGGCGGTATTGTCTACTCGAAGTCGGTCCGGGTCGCCGGAGACAAGTTCGATGAAGCCATCGTTTCCTACATCAAGAAAAAATATTCTCTGCTGATCGGAGAGAGAACCGCGGAGATGATCAAGATCTCCATCGGCAACGCGTATCCGTTTGACGATATAGTGAAGACCTACGAAGTGAAGGGCCGAGACCTGATCGCGGGCGCACCGAAGACCATCGAAGTCACCTCCGATGAGATCCGGGAAGCACTGGCGGATCCGATCTCTGAGGTGGTTGAAGCGATCAAGATTTCTCTGGAGAAGACTCCACCGGAACTAGCTGCGGACATCGTCGACAACGGCATCATCCTCGCCGGCGGTGGATCACTGCTAGCGAACCTTGATATCCTCATCAAAGAGAAAACCGGCCTTCCGGTGTCTCTCGCGGAAGATCCGCTCACCTGTGTGGTGCGCGGCTGTGGGATGGCCCTCGAGAATATCAATCTCCTCCGTCAGGTGACCACTCTGAGTTAGTATGACCCAAACTTTTTTCAGTAAACTCGATTCTGAGGAAAAAAAAAGTCGGTTGTCGCAGGTTGCCACAACTAGAGTTAAGGTAACGACGTGGATCAAAGGTAAAAAAGAAAAACTCGAATTCCAGGCGGTCTCTTTCCTGAAGGACCGTTGTGAGCTTTCCGTTGAAGGACCGAAGCCTCCGTATCTCCCGAAGCAAAAAATTCTCTGCACCTTTGAATTCAGAGGAATGTCTTTCTTCGCAGAGGTTACCTTCGAGGTGTCCTCTTCCGAAACTTTTCTCTTTCAATTCTCCGGCGAACTCTATAAGTCTGAGCGGCGGGCGAGCTTCCGGCTCCTCATGTTCCCCATCTATAAAGTGTGGGCGGAATTTTTTTTAAACGAGGTTTACGACGGGGGCAAGGTCGTCAACCTGAAGACCAAGCAGAATCAAACCGGCATGTTCAAGGATTTCCTGAAACTCGTCGACGATCAGAAGACCGGCGAGCCTCCGAAGCTGAAGATCCGGATCCAGGACCTCTCCACTAGCGGAATGTCTTTGCATATCGGCGAAGTCGAGAGCAGATACTTCGTCAAAGACGAGTTCTTCGAGAATGTCGACCTGCGGTTCCCGGACGAGGTGATCCAGATCCCGAAGACCAAGGTGGTGTACGTGGTGAACTATATCTCCAGTGACGTGAACCTTAAAACTTATAAGGTGGGTCTCCATTTCGAGGATATCCCGATCATCCTGGACGACCGGCTCGGGAAGAAGATCAACGACCTTCTCCGGCAGATCGACTTCAATAAAGACTTCGAGAACCTGATTAAGTGAGGACCCTCTTGCTTGCTTCCTTCCTTTTATTCCTCTCCTGCGCGAGTCATCCGGAGGGCGGGCTAAACCCGTCCAAGAAAAAGTTCTCCTACAGCGACGTGACTGGAACCTACAGTCTCACCCGAGAGCACAAGTCCGCTGGAAGTAAGATCGTCACCCGCAGCCAGCTCTCGAGCAACGAAGGGAGTACGAAGATCCTGGAAAAAAGTATCACCGTCTCCCAGGCCGGCGTGCTGCTGGACTCCGGAAAGAAGCTGAAGACCCTGAGACCGTTCGCCTCCGAGTTCACCGTGTGGCTTGAAGGGAAGAAGTACCTCTCGAAGATGAAGCTCAACGTGAAGAAAAAATCTATGACCGTACAGCTCGAGAGTCCCGAGGAAAAGTGGAACGGCCTGCAAGAGATTCCGTTCCCGAAGGGACAGTACTTCTGTTTCTATACTCAAATACCAGAGTGCCTTTATCTAAATAATCTCCTCCGCAAGGCCAAAACGGCACCAAACCAGAGTATTCCCTTCATTATCATCTGGGATCCTTACCCGTTCATACAGGAGCAGATGACCAACGTAGGAAAAAATCTATTTGCGCCGGCGTCAGTGAAATTTGATGGAGAATTTAAAAACTTATTCCGATATATTGTAGAAGTGGAAGGACAGATCATCCTTTACCATTTCACCCCGTCCTTCGAGTTGATCAAGGCTGCCTGGATCGCCCAGGGCATCTCGATAGTACCTCCGGGTGAAGAAGTCGCAAATGATGAAGAGTGAGGTTGAACTTGGATAACTATGGCCAGCTGATTATTTCAGGCATCAAGGGGACCTCCCTGCTGCCGGAGGAAGTGGAGTTCATCAAGAATGAAAAGCTCGGCGGCATCATTCTCTTCTCCCACAACTTCGAAGACCCCGCGCAGCTTGCGGAGCTGGTGAACGGCATCCAGAAACTCCGGGACGAATACCCTCTCTTCATCGGCGTCGACCAAGAGGGCGGTCGGGTCATGCGTTTTAAGAAGCACTTCACCCAGTTCCCGTCTATGCTGGACCTCACGCGCATGGATTCACCGAAACTCATTTTTGAGATCCACCAGGTGATCGCCAAAGAACTCGCAACCTGCGGGATAAACCTGAGTTTCTCTCCGTGCTGTGACGTGCTCACCAACCCGGAGAATAAAGTCATCGGGGACCGGGCCTTCGGCACCGACGCCGTCACCGTGGAAAAATACATCAGCGCCGCCATCCGCGGTCTCCAGACCAGTGGACTCCTTTCCTGTGCCAAGCACTTCCCGGGTCACGGAGACACCACCAAAGACTCACACTTCGACCTGCCTCTGGTGAAAACGAGTTTGAGTGAGATGAGAAAGCGGGAGATGATTCCTTTCATCAAGGCTTCGAAGTCCAGGGTAGAGTTTATGATGATGGCACACTTAATGGTCGACGCACTCGATGATAAGCTGCCGACGAGCCTGAGCCCAAGGGCCTACGAGTTTCTAAGAAATGAAACCAAGTTCTCGAAGGTCGTCATCACCGATGACCTGGAGATGAAGGCGATAGCTGACAAGTTTACTATAGAAGAGTCGGCGGTCCTGGCCCTCAACGCTGGCACGGACATGTTACTGTTCCGGTTCATGGACGACGCCGCTCGGGCCCTCAAAGCGATCAGAGAAGCGACGAAGAAACGCAACATCAGTAAAGAAGCTCTCACCGATAAGTTAGGCAGGGTTGAGCGCTGTAAGAAGGAGTTCCTCTCGAACTACCAGCCTATCTACATTCCGAAGATCTCCGAAGTTTTCAATTCCCCCGAGGCCAAGAAGTTAATGGCCCAGTATCAAAGTTTTCTGACAAATAAAGTTGGGTAGAGGGACATTTTTTCCCTTTTCCTGAAATTATCAATGCTTAACCCTTTTATTGTTACTCTTAATGATATCTCTCGCAAGAGGTCCATAGAGAAGTGACACGATGGTAAAAAGTTTTTTTACAATTATATTTCTAGTTATCCTTAGCTGTAGCGCTTGGGCACAGGACGCGTGCCCGAAAGAATTTTCTCAGATCTCTGCGAGCTGCATCGCTGCGACCAAGAAGACCTACTCAGATAAGTCAATCATCCTGACCAAAGACCTAATCGGTAACATCTATCTCTACACGACTCCCGACGGAAGCGTCGGTAAGCTGCGAGTTGTCTCCACGGTGATTCAAACAGAAGTCGACAAGGGTGATAGTAAGAAACCTTTGAGTGCTTGGAAAAAACCTCTGGAGTGTACGCTGTTCCTGGAAGCCGTCACCTTCGGTGGCGATAAGGTCTACATTCCCAACTCTTCCATCTCCATCGGTGTGGAAAAAAACCACTGGCTGAAAGATCGGGTCTTCCTTGACCGCGACGGACGTTCGGCCATCGAACTCATGAAGGAAGAGAAGACTTGTAAGTTGACCATGACCAAAGGCGTGGAGCTGGCCTTCCTCCGGAAGACCGAGCTGAAGGCCCGCGAAGAAAATCTTCTGCTATTCACCGCGCCCCTGATCCTGATCTTCATCGCCATCTTCCTGATAGTCCGGGTCTTCATGGACGAGCAGGATAAGTTCAAGACCCAGGAAGCTCTGGACGAAGCCGAGAACAGTACCAAGGGTAAGGATCAGAACTATTTCATCAAGATCACCAAGCCGTTCTACAAACGGTACTTCGTTCCTCTGGTGCAGGGCTCGAAGAATAAGTCCGGGCTCAGGACGAAGTACCGGCAGAAGCTCGCAAACGCGGGACTTTCGAAAGACATGACCTCGGAAGAATTCGCGGCCCTGAAGATCTTCATGATCCTAGGTGGCCCGTTCGCGTTCCTGGCGGTCCGGTGGATCATGTCCGAGACCTGGCCCCTCACCATCACTCCGGTCATGGCGGTGGTCGGTTACTTCTACCCCAACATCTGGCTGGCCGGACTTATCAAGAACCGGAGCACGGAAATCCTGAGGGCCATGCCCTTCATCGTCGACATGCTCGCCCTGTCCGTCGAAGCAGGCCTCGATTTCATGGCGGCCATCCAGAGAGTGATCGAGAAGGCGCCCCCGAGCCCGCTGGTAGAAGAATTCGAAACGCTCATCAAAGAAACAAAGATCGGCTCCTCCAGAGCAGAGGGTCTCCGGCAGATGAGCTGGAGAGTGAACATCATCGAGATCAATTCCTTCTGCGCCACGCTGATCGCGGCGGATTCCGTGGGTGCGTCCATCGGTCCCATTCTGAAACAGCTTTCGAATGAACTCCGGGTTAAACGATCGTCCCGGGCGGAGCAGGCGGGGGCAACCGCGGCGACCAAGATCCTCATCCCCATGATCTTTTTTATCTTACCGGCGGTCCTCGTCGCCATTTTCGCGCCCATGTTCCTCAAAATGATGTCAGGTAAGCTATGAAGGTCGAGATCCTAAAAGAAGGCCAAGTCATCTGCAGGGACGTGCTCATCGCGGATACGCTGGTGACCCGCCTGATCGGATTGATGTTCAAGCGCAAGCTGACAGGCGCAGCGGGGCTCCTGATCTCACCGTGCAATTCGATCCACACCTTCTTCATGTGCTACTCACTGGACGTGGTCTTCTTGGATGGAAGTCATACGGTGGTCAAGATCATCCGTGGCCTCAAACCGTGGCGAATGACCTGGATCTACTTCCGCGCGCGCCAGACGCTCGAACTTCCGGCGGGGAACCTGTCCGGAGAGCTTAAGGTGGGCGACGTGCTGGAGGTCAGGAATGTTTAAGCTGGTAGCCGTCGGAGGGAAACTCCGCGGGAAAGAATTTACGCTCAACGACGGTGAGAACATCATCGGCAGCTCCTCCACCGCCGATCACGTCCTGCACCTGGACGGGATCTCGAAGAAACACTGTAAGATCACAACCAATGAAGAGAGTGTGTACCTGGAAGACCTGGGGAGTTCGAACGGGACTTTGGTGAATGGAAAAATCATCAAAGTCGCCACCCTCCAGAACGACGATAAGATCGCTCTGCCGAATGTCATTTTTCAACTTGTCTACGTCAAAGAAAAGATCGTCGTCGTAAAAAAACGAGTCCTGAAGAACGGTGAGCCGGAGGACGACTCCTACGACGACCTCGATCAGACGGAACCGGTTCCGGAGAGCCTCGCCGCGAAGCCGATCTGGTTTTTCAAGAACAAGGTCATGCCGATCGTCTACAGCTTCAACGAACAGTACGAATGGGCGGCGCTGGTAGGGATCCTTCTCTTCGTTTTTATCGCCATTAACATCTCCCTCACCATCCTACCGGTGCTCCGGGACAGCAAGATCCTCCTCTTCAAGGAGATCGCTCTCCGCGGGAAACAGTACGCCGCCGAAGTCGACCGCTTTAACAACGTGTACCTGCGGGACAAGAACCTGGACCAGGTTTACACCGGGTTCCTGGAAAGAGAAGTCGCCGAGGGGGTCAAGAGTTATAAACTCTTCGACGTCGAGGGCCGGGTCTACAGGCCCGTCTCGGAGCTCAACACCATCGTCAACGACCCCTTCTCCGTCGATGCTCTAAAGTTCTATCGGATCGAACGGAACCAGGACCAGGAGGTCATCCAGGACCTTGGGAACAACACCATCGGGATCGCTCGGGCGATCAAGGCCCATGACAAGAACCTAGGCCGAGACGTGGTCGTGGCCATCGTCGCCATCTACTTCTCGCCGACCTCGCTGGCGCGGGAAGCCTCGAACAATTCTAAAGCTTACTTGGAATCATTGATCACCTCGGCCATGGTGGCCATCATCTTCTTCGGGATCCTCTACTACATGACCATCCGGCCAATCAACGAGATGCGGGTGCAGATCGAACGGGTGCTGCGAGGGCGACAAAAAGAACTCGAGTCCCGCAGCCTGTTCAAAGAGCTCCACCCTCTGCGCAACACCATCAACAGCATCCTGACGAGGATCAAAGAACTCCAGAACAACGATTCGGGCCAGGTTGAAGAGCTGGAAGAGGACGGGCCCTACATCCGGACTCTGAAAGAATTCATGAACGGAGCTGGGGCCCCGGTGATGGTCCTGAACTCCGAGAAGATCATCCAGAACCTGAACCTCGAAGCGGAGGATCTGGTCGGGATCAGAGAGAATGCCTCCGCGGGCCAGAGTATCCTCGACACGGCGAGGGACCAGGGACTCGCGGCGACGATCATCGACCTGTGTGATCAGTCGGCCAACAACGAAGGCTCCAGTCAGAAGGAGACCTACGAGATCGGCGGTAAGGAAGTTGAGATCAACGTGGTGGCACTCATGGGGAAAGATAAGTTCGCCAAGGGCTTCTACATCACATTTGTGAGAAACACTTAATGTCAAAAAATGTTTTAGTGCTAAAACATTTCGAGTCCCCGAAGGAATCCGGAAGCTACTTCCGGCTGGTGTGTTTGACGGGCGCTAATAAGGGCGAGTCGTACATCCTGAAAGGCACCCGCATCGTCCTCGGCCGATCGGAGAAGGCGGACATCCGCCTCTCGGACACCAAGGCCAGCCGGGAGCACGCGGAGATCACCTACGTCAACGGGGTGTGGGTCGCCACCGACCTGGGATCCCAGAACGGCATCATGATCAACGAGCATAAGCTCACGCAGAAAGAACTGACGGAAGGAGATAAGCTCATCATCGGTCAGACCGTCTTTAAGTTCGCCAAGGTCGAAGTCGTCAAGACCCGGATAAACATCCAGGCCAAGGAAGTGGAGGAGAGCAAGCGATCCATGATGCCGATCCTGATCCTCGTTCTCATCCTGGCCGTCATGTTCCTCTTCGACGACAGCTCGAAGCCCGCGCAGAAGCGCCAAGGGCAGAAAGCCACTAACACCTACCAAGACGTGAACAACGAATACATGACCGCTGTAAAAAAGCGGCAAGCCAATGAGAACAAGAAGATCAAAGAACAACTTAACGTCATCTACCAACGGGGCCTGCGGGAGTACCGCGAAGGAAACTTTTTCCGGGCCATCCACGAGTTCAACCTGGCCCTGATCATTTCCCCGGACGACGCGCAGGCGGACTACTACCTCCGCAAGACCCGGGAGGACCTGGACCGGTCGATCGAAGGCTTCACCTCGAAAGCACAGCGGGACGAAGAGTCTCTGAAGTACAAAAGTGCGATCATTTCATATTGTTCGATTATTAGACTTTTATATAGTGTCCCGGACGATCCGAGACACAAGAATGCCGAGACGCAGATCAAGGATCTCGAGGCTAAATTAGGAATGGATAGCGGTGAAACTGGTTGTCTTAAAAAACAACGTACCAATCAATGAAGTATCCCTAGATACTTCTGATCCCTTCGATCGGTACGAAATTTTTGTGGGTCGCTCTGACGACTGCCACCTGAAGATTGATGATCCCTTGATCTCACGGCACCACTTTGTCCTGAAGTACGAGAACCAGAACTGGTTTTGCGAGAAGCTCACCAACCTGGGGATCGTGCAGGTGAACGGTAACGTCTCGGACCGGAACAAGATCGTCTCCGGAGACGAGATAAAATGCGGACCCTACTCTCTGATCGTCAGCGAGCTCCATGCCTGGAAGTTCAAAGAGGAATCTCCTAGCAAAGCTACCATACCGGATCCAGGGCCAGAACCGGTGGAAGTTCCGGTGAAGAAATCCATTACAGTTCCGCAGCCAGTGAAGCAGAAGCAACCAGTCGTTGCAGAAAAAGAAGAGAAAAAACCGGAAGCCGAGGCTGACCTGTCCCTCGAGCTTGATGACGAGTCCATAGATCTCGGGTCCGAAGGGTCGCAGCAGAGTGAGTTCGATGCACCGGGGCCGGAGACCGGTTCTTCCTACCAGCCGGTCCCGGAGATGGAAGATTTTAACTCAGAGAAAGACTCTTCGGTCGATCTTGAGACAGGCGACTATCCGGTGATCGAAACCGAGAACCAGGATAGTAACTTCTCAAGCGACGAGGGGAACCTCGTCAGTTCGGACTTCGAAGAACGTGACACTGACGACGGCACTCCGACCCGGTTTCTCAAAGAGTTCGTCAATTACCATCTCGTCATCTTCGGGGTACATGCGCCCTATGACCGGTTTAAGATCGACCAGGAAGTCATCTACATCGGCCGGGACATTAACAAGTGCCAGATCATCCTCAACGACCCCGAGGTCTCATCGGTCCACGCTGTTCTTAAAAAGAAAAACGCCAGCATCGTCCTGGAGGACCAGAACTCCTCGAACGGCACTATCCTTAACGGGGAAAGGATAAACCGCTCGGAGATCAGCCGCGGAGATGAGTTCGTCATCGGTTCCACCACCTTTACCCTTGAAGTCCAGTCCGACCTGCTCGACGCCGAATCGGAAAGGCTGATGCCGGTGGCGCGAGGGCAGACCATCGAAAGAGAAGAGATCGAAGAAGAAGAAGTCTCGATGGAAGACGCCGGAGAGGACTTCGAGGCAGAGGGACCTCCTGAAAAGAGTGTCCTCAAGCGCATCTGGAAGAACCCGGCACAGAGGAAGAAACTCATCTACGCAGTGACCGCAGCTGCCCTGATGTGGGTTCTCCTGACCCCCGATGAACCCACGGTTCCGGAGAGTAAGAAAACAGAAAAGGACCTCAAGGCCGAAGCGGAAAAGAACAAGAATGCCAAACCCGTGCTTCAGCTCTCGCGGGAACTTGAGAATAGACGCAACGTCGCCTACGAACTCGGGGTAAGTTTCTTCGAACAGAATAAGTACTACGAAGCCCTGCGGGAGTTTCAAATTGTGGTGGAGATCGATCCGAACTACAAGAAGGCCCAGACCTACCTCGAGCAGACGAAGGTCGGACTCAAGCGCCTCGAAGAACTCGAGACACAGAAGCGGGCAGAGGAAGACCGGATCAAGATTAAGAAACAAGTCGAGGAGCTGCTGGTGAAAGCACGGGAAGCTGTGAAGGAAAGACACGCACAGGTCGCCGAGACGTACTTCGCACAGATCATCGAGAAAGACCCCGAGAACATCGAAGTGCCGCAGCTTAAAATGGAGCTCGAAGCCTGGCAGCAGGAGCAGGCCAAGATCGCTCTGGAACGGGCCACCAAGGAAGCCTCTCGCAAGGCGATGGTCGACGCACTCTCTCCAGGGAAAACTTTCTACCTGAAGAAAGAATGGTACCGGAGCATCCTGAAACTGGAGGAGTTCCTCCGGCGGAAGGGGTCGGATGAAGACTTGGTCCGCGAAGCCAGCGACATGCTCAGCGACGCAAAAAATCAACTGGCCTCGGAGCTCGGACCCCTGCTCGGAAAGGCTCGGTCTTTCAAAGAAGGCCAGGACCTGAAGAGCGCCTACGAAGCTTATCTCGAGATCCTGAAGGTTGAACCGACGAACGCCGAGGCGCTGAACGAAGTCGATGACATTCGGTCTCAACTTGAGGGAAGATCTAAGAGGATCTACCGGGAAGCCATAATCTCCGAGTCCCTGAGTCTGTTCAGTGACGCTAAGGAAAAGTTCCAGGAGGTTCAGCAGATCTCTCCGACGGACAGTGAATACTACAAGAAAGCGACGGATAAGTTAAAAGACTACCTGGAGTAACATGCGCCTAAAAGCCTACGCCGCCCAAACACACCAAGGCCCCTACCTTCAGGTCAACGAAGACAGCTACGAGTTCGACTTCGAGAATGACCTCTTCATGGTGATCGACGGTTTCGGTGGATCCGGAACGGGGGACCGGGCTGTGGAGAAACTCAAGGCTGAGATAAAAAACTTCTACACCCAGATCTCCGATGACCCCAACGCGACCATGCCCTTGTACTACAATCCTCGCAATCTCCTAGAGGGTAATGCCATCTTGAACTCGATCATAAACGCGCATCAGAATCTCCTCAAGCACAACGCGCAGGTTCCTCTCGGACAGAGAGCTGGAGCGAGTGTGGTGGTGGCAGTGAAGGCAGATAGTCTTCTCATCCTGATCGGCGTCGGCAGCTGTAGCGCGTATCACTTCAGGCAAGGGAAGCTCAGTAAGGTCATTGTAGAGGATACCTTCGGGAACCTGTGCAAGGACAACCACGACATGCGCTTCCGGACGGCACCTATGAACGCCCTCGGGATGTACCCCGAGATCGGCCATCAGATGCGGGAGATCCGGTTAGCGGAAGGTGACAAGGTGATCCTTTTAACCGACGGCATCTACTCTCAGGTCAATGAAGACGAACTCCTTTACGCTTTAAATAAATCATCTCCCGACGCCAACGAACGCATCAATAGCCTACTAAAACTATCCAACGCTAGAGGCAATCTGGATAACCAAACCGCAATGATTCTCGAGTTTTAAACTTTTTTTCATTCCCAGAAACAGCTAGCGCGCCCTATAATTATTTATGTCCCTTTTAGGAGTTATCAGGAATGAACCATAAAGTACTTTTGGCGGATGACAGTCTTACCATACAAAAAGTCATCAAGATCACTCTGGCTAATCAACCCTACGATATCACTGATTGTTCCAGCGAGGAGCAGCTCTTTCAGCAGCTCGCCACACTCCAACCGAAGCTAGTTTTTTTAGACTTCAATCTCTCAGAGAAATACACCGGCTACGACCTCACGGCGAAGATTAAATCCTTGTCACCGGCCTCAAAGGTACTGCTACTGCTCGGAACCTTCGACACCATCGACGCCGCCGCCATGGAGAAATCCGGAGCTTCGGAGAAGATCGTAAAACCTTTCGATTCGAATAAGTTCATCGCCGTCTGCAAGCAACTGGTTGAGACCTTTGCCAATGAGGAGCTGAGCTACCCGGAAGCCAAGCCAGAGACACCCGCAGCTGTCTCCGCCAGTGCTGAAGACAACTGGACGGTGAGCCATTCGACTGAGCAAAAATTCGAGGACGTTCCACTGGACGATTCTTTCCCGGAAGTTGAGAATCTTCTACTGAAAGAAATGAGCGACTGGGGTATGAGTGTTCCAGGGATCATCAACGAGCAAGGAAGCCATGATAACTGGATTGACCTGCCACCGGTGATCGAAGGCGACGCTCCGGTCACTGCCAAGCTGGCCCCGAAGATCGAAACCGGCGACTACAGCACCAAGTTTCCGAAAACCGATGACCTGGACTACCCGAGCTTCGACGACTTGCCCCGGCCCGCCGCCGACGCTACCGACCTCTCCGACAACCAACTCGGATCGATCAGCTCTGAGCTCCAGTTCGATTCCTACTTCCCCAATGAATCGGACGTGCGCGTGATCGAGGACCAGATCAAAGATGAGGTCGAAGATAATCTCTGGCAGGTCGATGAGTTCGAGGAACTCAAAAAAGAAGTTTCTCAGAAGATGGAAGAAGCACGGAGCAATTTCCTGACTTCCCAGAAAACTGAGACGGAGGAGCCGGAGTTTAAAGCCCCCAACGATCAAGAGATCGAAGAATGGGACAAGAATTTTAATTTCGTCAGCGAGACCTTCAAGGCTACCGCGGAGACTCCGGCGCCCGTATCAATGGAAGACCTGAAACCGATGATGGAAGAACTTGTGAAGAAATACGTGCAGGAGTACTTGGAGCAGATGTTCAAGACGAACGTCGAAAAAGTTACCTGGGAGGTCATCCCCGACCTCGCGGAGAACCTCATCCGTCAGGAGCTCTCGAAGATCTCCCACAAGATCATGGACGATCAGGCCTAGCCGAGCGGAACCAAACTACCATTGTAGAGGCGAGTGACCTTCTCACCGTTTGCTAGCAGGGCCTCACCGTGGGTCCCCAGCCCCTGAAACAACCCTTCGCTGACCTCCGTACCTTCGGTGATCCTCACCTTGTGGTTAAGATGCAGGCACCGCTCTTCCCAGTCTCGCTTGAGATCCATTTTCCCGAAGTACCGGTGAGTCAGGATGAAGTTGCCAAGGTCCCGTGCCCAGAGTTTCTTATCGAACTCGAAACCACCCGGGTAGACGCCTCCGAACTCCGGTGACTCAGAAAATAAGTTTAGGCCCACACCCACTAGGGCGTACGAAGACTGGATCTGCACCAGGATTCCGCAGCACTTTTTATTCTCATCGTTCCAGAGGTCATTGGGCCATTTGAGCTTTAGATTTTTACTCTTAGCTTCGAAGAACCGGGCGATCAAGACCGAGATCTCTAATGCCGTGAAACTTAGTTCCGGGTTTGGTGCCAGTCCCAAGGAAAAGCAAAGAGTGCCGGGCATCGAAGTCCAGGTGCTGTCTCCACGACCTCTGCCGCTGGTTTGTTTCTCACAGCTGACCAGAACGTGCCGCACGGTAAGCGGGTCTTGTAATTGTTCTTTGAGGATATCTTGTGTAGAATGGCAATCTTGTAAATGAATATGTTCAATCATGAGGTTCCTATGTCTTTGATCAAGCGTGATACACCGAGGCCCATTAAGTTCACTCCGAACATCAACCCCTATGCCCATGGTTCCGTGTTGGCCGAGTTTGGAAACACCAAAGTGCATATCACGGCCGCGGTCCAGGAGTCGGTGCCGCCGTTCCTCAAAGGAAAGGGGCAGGGTTGGCTGACGGCGGAGTACGCTATGCTCCCGTCTGCTACACATACCCGTTGTGATAGAGAAAGAAAAGGAGCTTCCGGCAGAACCCAGGAGATCCAGAGACTCATCGGCCGTGCCCTCCGTTCAGTGATCGACATGAACAAGCTCGGCGAGCGGACCATCATGATCGATTGTGACGTAATCGTCGCCGACGGTGGAACCCGCACCACCTCCATCTCCGGCGCTTACCTTGCCCTGGAACTAGCGGTGAAAAAACTGATGAAAGACGGGTTGCTTAAAGAGAATCCGATCAAAGAAAGGCTCGCGGCGATTTCCATCGGAATCAATAAAAATGACGAAGTGATTGCAGACCTGAACTACGAAGAAGATTCCAGCTGTGGGACTGACATGAACATCGTCATGACCTCAAGTGGGAAATTCGTCGAGGTTCAGGGTACCGCAGAAGGCGAACCCTTTTCCATGGACCACATGCAGGCTCTTTTGTCCTGCGCCGGGAAGGCCATCGGCGTGGTGCTAAAAGAGCAACAGGCGGTCCTGGATAAGATGAAGTGAAAACGTACCTACTGGCATCCGGTAATGCACACAAAGCCGAGGAGTTCCGGGCTTTATTTGGCAACGTCCTGAGCATCGAAGCCGCGGTCAAGACTCTCGAAGTGGATGAGACTGGTTTGACCTTCACGGAAAACGCACTGCTGAAAGCCAAAGCTTATTATGATACCTACAAAGTTCCTGCGCTGGCAGATGATTCGGGCCTGATCATCGAAGCTCTGCCCGATCTACTAGGTGTTCAAAGTGCCAGGTTCGCCCCGGACCTAAAAGATTATAAGGAAAAATGCAGTAGGCTCCTGGAGATGATGAGTACCAAGAGCAACAGGGGGGCGTACTTCGTTTGTGTGCTTTGTTTTTATAATTCCCCTGATGAGATCTATTTCTTCGAAGGAAGACTTTCTGGAGTCATAGGAGGCGAAGCAAGTGGGTCGGGGGGGTTTGGATACGATCCTATTTTCATACCTGAGAGAAAAGAAAACGATGGCAAAACTTTAGCAGAGCTACCTGAATGGAAGAATGAGTTTTCGCATCGAGCTAGGGCCGTGCAAGCAGCATTGCAGTTCTTTAAAGAAAGCATAGACAAAACACAGAAGAAGCCTTAAAAATATTTCTCTTGCAAAGTGCGGGGTGTAGCGCAGCCTGGTAGCGTATCTGCTTTGGGAGCAGGTGGTCGTTGGTTCGAATCCAATCACCCCGACCACTTTTCAAGTCTCTCTACAAAATACTTTTCCCATCCATCATAGAAAATTCTTCACTCCGGCCATGAATTTTGTTCATCTCAAAACCTAAAGTCTCTCCGGTGACCTTCCCAAAGGATCCGCTCACTCATCCAGCATGCTCTTCACCTTACTCTGGAGCTTACTCGCTTCGACTTCCTGAGCGGCCCACGAGGGATGAATCAGCAGCTCCACCCGAGACAGGAACCGCTTGGGGATCACTGAGAGTTTGCTGGCGGCGCCGCCATATTTTCGGCTGAAGAAGCTGCCCCAGAGACCTCGCAGGGCCATGGGGATCACTGGTACCGGGTTCCGCTGGATGATCTTTTCGATCCCGAGTCTGAAGGAGTTGAGTTCACCGTCGTAGGTGACCTTGCCCTCCGGGAAGATGCAGACGATCTCATCATCTTTGAGCGTCTCGGAAATTTTATCAAACGCTTTCTCCATCATGTCCGGGTCTTCCTTCGACCCGGCGATCGGGATCACCTTGGCACCCCGGAGGAAAATTGAAAGCAGTGGGATCTTCATGAACGAATAGTGCATCACGAAGCGGACCGGTCTCTTCACGCAGGCGCTGATGATCAACCAGTCCACAAAGCTCACGTGGTTACAGATGAGAACGGCCGGGCCCTCATGCGGGATGTGCTCCAGCCCCCGGACCTTCAGCCGGTAGATCATGTTGCCCATGAGGACACAGAGGAATCTCCATAAGAACTCCGGGATGACCGTGTAGATGTAGACTGAGACAAGGGTGTTGAGTACGAAGAGTACCAGAAGGATGTCGGTGACCTTTAGTCCGAGTGAGAACAAAACTGTCAGCATGACCGCCGCGGCGACCATGAATAAGGCGTTGACGATGTTGTTGGCGGCGATGACCCTGGAACGGATCTCCCGGGGAGACCGCATCTGGATAAAAGTATAAAGCGGGACGATGAAAAACCCACTCATGATGGAAAGGCCCGCGAGGTCGAACAAGATCCAGTAGGTCCCTGGTACGGAAAGGAACTCGGAGACGTTCAGCAGGTTCCCGGTCAGGGCGATGGGTTCGCTTACGGAGTAGAGGTGGAGCACGAACGCGGAGAGGCCGATCGATCCGAACGGCACCAGGCCCAGCTCGACCCGCTGGTGAGAAAATTTTTCACAGAAGACTGAACCGATAGCTACTCCGATGCTGAAGATCGCCAGGAACAAGGTCACTACGGCTTCATTGGAATGGAGGGTGTCTTTCACGTAGACGGGGAAGATCGACAGCAGAGTCGCACCGAAGAACCAGAACCAGGAGATGCCGAGGATGGAGATGTAGATACTCTTCGTCTGTTTTCCGATCTTAAGCACTTCCCAGGTAGACCGGACGAGGTTGATGTCGATCTTCACACTCGGATCGACGGCTGCCAAAGATGGGATCTTAAAGCTACAGGCAAGACCAAGCAGGGAGATGAACAGGATTGATCCGGAAACGTAGAGCCCACCGTTCTCACTACCGATCAGGACACCGCCGGTGATGGTACCGATCAGGATGGCGAGGAAGGTTCCCATCTCGACGTAAGCGTTACCCTTCACGATGTCATTCTCCTCCACCAGTTCCGGAAGGATGCTGTACTTCACCGGCCCGAAGATCGTCGACTGCAGTCCCATCAGGAAGAGTGAAATGAACAGCAGGGATAAAGATTCGTAGAGAAAGCCCAGCGTTCCCAGCCCCATAACCACCACTTCCATCATCTTGGTGTAGACCACCAGCTTCGATTTGGAAATCTTGTCGGACAACTGGCCCGAGATCGAGGAGAAGACGAAAAAGGGAAGGATGAAGATGCCTCCGCAGACGGCGACCATTTGGTCCACACTGAGACCAAGCATGGAGTAGGCACGGAAGGTTATCAGGATGACCATGGCGTTTTTGAAGACGTTGTCATTCATCGCTCCCCAGAACTGGGTCCAGAAGATTGGCCAGTATTTATCTGAGAGCAGGAGTGGTTTCTGATCCATGAGCGTCCTTTGATGGTTCCACTCATATTCTATGGGGTTTTAGAAATCTTAGGTAAAAACTTTGGAAATTTTTGGAGGTTAATTGTTTAACTCAGGATTTCAGGAGACCGGGGAAGGACAAGATGCACCTTCCCCGGAGAAAGTTTTATTTAGACTGGAGGCAGAACACCGGGCTGAATTTTTTATCTTCGCTGAAGTTGAAATCAAGTCTGGCGAACCCGGCCTTGAACCCGGAGTTTTTGAAGAGTTCCAGGTAGACGAAATCCACACCGGCGCTGTCACCGAAAAACTGGATCCGGTCGGCCAAGACCCGGAGGTCCCCACCCTGACCATTCAAGGTTCCGACGGTTCTAAGGACCGTTTCATTCTTCGAGGTTGTGGTGAAGACATCGCTGTAGCCATCCCGTGGGTTAGAGTTCAAGAACCCCATGGAAGGCTTTCCAAGATTTTTCATCTTGAAGGAGAATTTCTGCTTCGGGTACTTGGTCATCTCGCAGCTAAATGTGGTGATGTCTGCTGCAAAAACTGAGAAGGAAAAGAGTGCGGCTAGGCCGGTAAAAATGAAATTTCTCACGAGTATCTCCTAGGGATTGGTGTTAGAAGGAGATAATGATTTTGCTCGCTCAGGTCAATACATGAAGCGGTGAGGCGGTAAATTCTACCTGCTAGAGATATCAAATCCTTCGTTATTCTCCATGACCTCGAGTGAGAGTTTTTTAGAGTTTAAAGGTCGGAATAAAAGGACCTGAGTGGGCCCGATGACCTTAGCGGTTTTATTATTATGGATGAGAAGGGAAGTACCTTCATCGATCCCGATTCCTAACAATCCGGTCGTGAGCACTACCCCCGCCAGTCGGTTGAAGCGGCTCCTGACGATGAAGTGCTGATCGACGATGATGTGCGGAGGAAGGAGCCCGAGGCCCCGGGTTCTCTGGATCTGAGAGCCGTTAAGCACCGTGAGGTCGCCTTGACCCGTGATCATGGTCTCCGTCATGAATGCGGTTCCGGCACTGGTGCCACCGAAAGCAGTACCCTTCACATACTTATTCCGGAAAATTTCAGTTAGATTCAATGAAAGCAGTACGTCCATGAGCTTATTCTGGTCCCCTCCGGTGAAAAAGATTCCGCTGGATTTATTGATCGAAGCGATGAGGACCGAAAGCGACACCGAGTCCGGAGCGTAGGGGGCGATCTCAATGGGAGCTGATGTGAAAGCCGCCAGTTCGGTTTTAATATTCTGAGCGCCCTCGATGGACTCAGAAGCCCAAGGGATGATCAGGATTCTGGTCTGACCTTGGGTCGAGAGTTCTGCGAATTTTGCCATGGCTTCCGCCGGGCGTTTTCCACCTCCGATGAGGAGCAGGCTGGTGTCTGCAAAGCTGGTGGAGATACTAAATAGGATAAGAAAAAGTGTTTTCATGCACTGAATTAACTATATGCGGAGTTGTCTGTCAAAGCTGGGTACACACTTTAAGTATACCCAGTTTTAGGAGAGTTAAATAGCTGATATGTCCTGACCAGATTCTCTGATGACCTTGTCATTAGAAGATTTAGGTTTACGTTTAGAGCTTGAAGAACCTTTCTTTAAGGCATCAGCTTTTTCGTCCAGGTAAACCTTTTTCTCATCTTTCATAGCATCTAAGGCATTATCAACACCCCTTACTCTCTCAGCATCACTGCCAGTGAGTTTGCCTTTCATGATCTGTAGGAATGAAGCGACTTCTCTCATTTTATGAAAGAAAAATTTTGGACTCATAAATTCTCCTTGTTTTATCAATCAGTATTTTGAAGTTTTAGGAGCAGGATTCATGCCAACACAAAAGTGCTATATGAATGGAAGTCTGGGGCTTTTGGCTACAAATTCTATGACCAACTGGGGATTTATGAGAGTGTCCGGCGTTGAGTCATTAACAGGTTTGTATGCTGATGTAAGTCCAAAATCAATAGACAGGCCATCTCTCATTGGGGATGATGAGTCATCAGCTATTTATCTGACTGAAACAGACACAAGATGTGGAGATTACATTCAGTTTTTTAAGGGCCAGAAATACTTTCCCGAGAGGTCACTCACATGAGACTTAACAGGCTCATCATCCAAGGTTTCAAATCTTTCAAAGATAAGACAGTCATTCATTTTGATCAAGGGATCACAGGGATCGTCGGACCAAACGGTTGTGGGAAATCGAACATCGTGGACGCTCTGTTCTGGGTCATGGGCGAACAGTCAGCGAAGCACCTCCGTGGAACCAACATGAAGGACCTGATCTTCTCAGGCTCTTCGAAATATTCTCCAGCGTCTTTCGCCGAAGTGACACTGGTGCTCGATAACATCAACGGCAAGCACATCCACATCAACGGTTCTGTGGCAAAACCTTCGGAGATCCAGCTCACCCGAAAGCTCTACCGGAACGGCGAGACCGAGTACCGGATCAACAACGAGCAGGCGCGCCTGAAGGACATCCATGAAGTCTTCATGGACACCGGAGCGGGAGCGAAGTCCTATTCGATCATCGCCCAGGGTGAGATCAATAAGCTGGTCCAGGCCAAACCAGAAGAACGACGGGTGATGATTGAAGAAGTGGCGGGGATCACCAAGTTCAAACTGCGGAAGAGAGAGTCACTCAAGAAGATCGAGCAGACCCAGTCCAACCTTGTTCGGCTGGAAGACCTCCAGGCCGAGATCCATAAGAACCTCAAGAACCTCGAGCGGCAGGCAGAGAAAGCTGAGAAGGCCCGCACCCTGCGCGACCGGATTAAAAAATACGAACTGATCGTTGAATCCCACAAGGAATTCGACTACGTTCAGGATTTTGTCAACGCCAACACGACTCTGGAGAGCAGGAAAATTGAGCTGGAGAACTTCACCCTCAGGCGATCCCAGATCGACCTGATGCTGGAAGATGAGAAGATCCAGAAGACGGACATGGTGGAGCGGATCGACGTGGCCCAGGATGACTACAACGAGCACTCGAGAGAGTTGGCCGCCGCCGAAGAAAAAGTTAAGCACCTGAAGAAGTCACACTTGGATAAGGAGCGGCACATCGAGCGCGCCACCAGAGAACTCGACGAGCTCTCCCTGGACGTGGTGAAGAGAACTGAACGGCTCGACGCCTTGACCTCTCAGCTGGAAGAACTCGAGTCCACCAACTACGAACAGATGGATTTTTCTTCCATGGAGGAGAAAGTTGACTTGCTCAAGAACCAGATGTTCGACCTTGAGGAAGATCTGACCGATAAGAAAAAAGCTCTCACGGCGTCGAAAGACCGGTTCAATTCCCTGGACACCGAAGCCTTTAAGAATTCATCAAAATTGGAAGAATACTCGAGGCTCCTGCAGGACTTTACCCTGGAGATCGAGACTCTTGAGAAGAGCACCTCGAACTTCTCCGAGGATCTGCTCAAAGACCGCAGCAAGGTCAAGACCTCCTCGGCGCGGGTTGAAGACCTCAAGGCCCAGCTGGCGAAGCTCAGTACGGAGGTGGACGCGCTTCACCTGGAGCTCAGAACCAAGGACGCCGCCTACCGGGACCTCTCCCGGGAGGTGATCCAGCTTGATTCCAAGAGGAGCTCACTCATCGAGGTAAACAATTCTTCCGAGGGCAAACGCGCCGGGGCCCTTGTGCTGGTGAAGACCGCCGAGCCCGGAACCGTAGAAGTCCTGGGGAAACTCATCGAGTGTGACCCGGAGTACGCTGTGGCGGTGGAACAGCTCATCGGCGAATCCATGGACGCCGTGCTCTCAACCACCGGCCGAGAGACTTTCCGGAACATGGTGAGTGAGTTCGAAACTACCGTCGATGTCCTGTGGCCTCTAGACTCTGTCATCTCCTCGGAGTCCATCGGTAGACTCGAGACCCAAGGGTGTCAGAACCTGATGGCGCTCAGTGAGATCATTCGCATAAATAACCCGGAGTACTCTCAGAGGCTCTCGAAGATCCTCAACGGGTTCTTCGTGGTGGACAACCTGACTCCAGAGCTCGCAGCGAAGATAAATCCGGACATCCAGTTCAAAGGACTGGTATCGAAGGACGGGAAGGTGCTGATTAAAAAAATCGGCAACTCGGTCCTCTACGGAGTTAGAAATAACTCGGCATCCGAAGCCCAGGGGATGGTTCAAAGAAATAACCTAATCCAGGAAATGGGAACAGCTCTGGAGAAGAAGCAGACGGACCTCCAGGCCCTGGAGGAGAGTATCAAGAGCGTAGAAGCTACTCTCTCCGGCAAGAAATCATCCCTGGAGAGTAAGACAAAAGAGTTTCATGAAGTGAACACCGTCTACTTGGGGACGAAGGCTTCCTTGGAATCCAAAGAAGCCAATCAGTCTTCCAGCTCTTCCCGGCTGCAGATCCTCCATAACCGGAAGCAGGAAACTTCCAAGTCCAGATTCACTCTCATGGAGTCCGATGAGAAGCTCGTCGACGCCAAGGAAGAAATCGAGGCCAAGGTTAGAGACCTTTCGAGTGACGTGGAAGACCTCGAATCCAGGTACCACGAACTGCGGATCAGTTACGAGAACGAACGCGACGAGATGATGGAGCTCAAGGTCAAGTCCCAGAGCTACCAGCAGCACCTGACTTCCCTTAAGTCCCAGGTCCTGGACGTGACCGCTCAGATCGACAGGTATAAAGAAAAGCAGCGAGCGAACCTCGAGCACCTGGAAACATACCGAACGGAAAGTGAAGCCGCGCAGACGGAAGCGGAGTCGGTAGAAGCCTCCAACCGCGACCTGGCCGAAGTGCTGGCCGAGAAAGAGAACTACCTCAATCTGCTCAAAGACCAGATCGCCCAGGTCCTGTTCTCCATGCAGGAAAAAGAATCTGAGCTCAAGGGCATCGTCACCCGGATTAATAAGATCGAAAAAGATAACGTCGAGCTAGAGCTCAAGGCCAGTCAGATCATCCAAGAGGAAGAACTTCTGGTCAAAGACATGTTCGAGCGCTACCGGATCGACCTGAGAGATGTGATCATGAAGCACTTCGAGCTGACCTCGGAGAAGGTCGCCGATCTCAGGGACGTCTCAAGCATGTACCTGATGGAAACCGAGGAAGGCCCCCGGAGGATCGAGCACCAGGAGTTTGAATTCGAAAAGAGGTTTCCGGGTCAGGTCAAAGAAGCACGGGAGAAGTTCAAGGAATACAAAACCGAGTTCAACCGCTTGGGCGAGATCAACTGGCAGGCCATCGAAGACTACGACCGGCAGAAGCTCCGCTACGACTTCCTGAAGTCTCAGGAAGAAGAACTCAAGAAGTCTATGACCGACCTCCAGACGGCGATCCTCCATATCGACGAGAAGTCCAAGCTGCGGTTCAAGGAAGCCTTCACCGAAGTCAACGAACGGTTCTCGAAAGTATTCCCGATCATTTTCGGCGGTGGGTCTGCCAAGCTGGAAGTCAGCGGTGACCTCGACTCAATCGAATGCGGAGTGGACATCATCGCTCAACCTCCGGGAAAGAAGATGCAGTCTATTACTCTCATGTCCGGAGGCGAGAAGGCGATGACCGCCGTCTCCCTGATCTTCTCCATCTTCCTGGTGAAGCCGTCACCGTTTTGTTTACTTGATGAGGTTGATGCTCCTCTCGACGACGCCAACGTGGGCCGGTTCAACGAACTGCTGCGGGAGATGAGCTCCGAGTCCCAGTTTATTTTGATCACGCATAATAAGAAAACGATGGAATTAAATGATACACTCTATGGAGTCACCATGCAGGAGCCGGGCGTTTCCAAAGCCGTTTCTGTCCAACTTCACTAACGAGAGACCATCATGAGACTGCTAATTCTAACCGTGTGCTTCTTCACTTCCTCGCTGGGACTGGCGAAGGGCTTCGTCCCCACCTCTTTTTCCGCCAACTTCGAGGAGAGCTTTGTCTCCGTCGCTACTGGGAAAGAGAAGAAGACCTCCGGGAAGATCGACTACAAGTACCCGGGGAACATCCGCTACGAGAAAACGTCTCCGGATCCATCGACTTTCATCAGTAATCCGGAGAAGAGCTGGTACTACGTCCCCCCGTTCGTGAGCGGTGAAGAGGGTCAAGTCACTGTCCAGAAATCCAACAAGCTCCCGATCACCAAGTTCCTAGACTCGCTCATGACCGGGCTGGAAGACTCGAAGATCTTCAAGCCGACCTATAAGGGCCATGACCTGATCCTGGCGTTTGAGAAAAGCCTGCAGAAAGAGATGACTCTGAAGGAAGTGCACCTACATGCGACCAAGGATGCTAAATCTGTCCAGAAGCTGAGTGAGTTCGAGAAGCTGACTCTGGTTTACACGGACGGGAGAAAGGTGAACCTGAAATTCATCGACCTCAAAGAAGGAGTGAATTTCCCGGCCGGGCACTTTAACTTCACCGTTCCTGCGAAGACGAAGGTCTCAACTAATTAAATCCCGTAGGCCTTGATCAGAACTGTTAATCCAAAGACATTAAGCATGAGTGTCAGTGAGTAGAATGTTAAATTCATGATCTCTCCGGTGTATGGGTTAGCAAGCTCTAGCGAAGTCGAAATAAATATCTGTTGAGTAGTCAGGTTTCTGCTGTTTAAAATGGATCAAGTTATGGCCTGTGTGTGTAATGTCCTGAAGTTGTTTATCTAAATCACAGTCTTCATAAGTAGAATTTATTGAGGTAGAAGCTATCCAGTTGCAATTAGTGAAATTGCAGTTTATAAATTTACAATGACGCATGTGCGAGAACTCGAAGTTGCAATTTTCAAAGACGCAGTTGTTGAAAGTTACACCTTTAAATTCACAGGCATGGAATACGCAATCGGAGAAAACTACTTGCTGGTAGGAGCTCATTTCAATGAATGAGCTGGAGAGGGTTTGCGAGGTAATGACCAGGCCAGCAAGCTTTTCATCCTGGATAAGCTGGTAGCTAGCTGATGATACAAATTGAGTCATTTCAATTGTTTGTGTGTTCATAGTCCCTCCGATGCGTGATCTACATTCCATACTGCAATAGTATAGTATTTAACTAATTGCGTCAAGATTTATAATTGCATAAAGCTTTTTTTTTGCAATCCGATAAGAAATTCAAGGGGGTGGATATGATCCGTTTTAATCCAGACTTTTTAGAAAACTTTCTCGCAGTCGTCCGTAAGTATATGCAATTACGGGGAGCATTGACTCAAAAAGACCTGTCAGAAATGATGAACGTGGGCATTTCCACTATGAGCCGTTTTCTCAACTTGAAAACAAGTAACGTGGATGAGCAATTGGTTGCAAACCTGATTGCAACTCTAGGTATACCCCTTCACGAAATCATTGATGGGGTGGAAGAAGATTCCACTGAGACCCTCAAGCGCTTAGTTCAATTTTATAAAGAGCAGAAACCATCCGATCAAAAGATGCCTGAACCCGAAGAGGCGCGAGAACCGCCGACGAGGATGAGGACTACAGCAACGATAAACATTGCTGGAAAAAAACATCAGATGCCCTTTGGTGAGACTCCGTTGAATCCAACCCGGACTGATGTAACTATTCGCGAGAAGCTCGAGACGCTTTCGCCGAGACAGAAAGCATACTTGAATGACTTCCTGAGCCTCGACGTGAACGACCGGGACTTGATCGTGGATCTCGGCGATGCGATCTTCCGGTACTTTCGCCAAAGGAACGTTGAATTTTAGTGAAGAAGTTTATTGTTCTCCTACTCTTATCAACGAACGTCCTCGCCGCTCCTCAGAACCTCGAGGTGTGGCTCTTGTCTAATCCCAAAGTCACTCAGCTGTTGGAGCTCCTGAACCGGCCCGACTTTAAAAAACAAGCTCTGACCGTGAAGCTCGAGTGCCAGGCCATGGGGGACTACTGTTTTGACCCACAGTTTGGGCTCTACAAGCAGGATGACCTTAATTTTAATGTGAAAGTGAGCGACGACACCGGACCAAGCATCCCCTCTGGCAAATCGGTGGATCGCGACCTCATCAGCTGTGACAGTAGTAACTACTTCGACGTCTTCTGTGGAAAGGCGAAGCTTGAGGCTAAGCCTTCGAAGTCGGTCATCGACGTGTGGGTCGATACCAGTTCTTCCATGCGGGAGTACGATCACACCACGCCAGATGGTAGCTGCCACCGGAAGAGCCTCATCACCAAGCTCGACCAGAGCTGTGGCTTCAACCAGAAACTCAACGTCATGATGTTCGACACCTCGATCAAGCAGGCGGGTGAAATCTCCTCGGTGTGCAATAACCAGGGACTCAATGATTACAAGAAGCTCATGGACTGGATCGAGCGCTCCGACGCGAAGTCACTGATCATCATCACGGACATCAATGAGTACCATAAAGAGTTCACCGATTACGTCGAGAGTAAGCACGGGAAAATCCGCGGAGACAAGGAACCTTTCCGGGCCTCGCAGATGATCGAACTCGCGGATCAGCTTGCCAAAAGCTGCAAGTAATCCGACAATCCCTCCCATGAACCTCAAGCCTCTCCTGAGCTGGTCTAAGAAAGAATTCACAGAACTGCCCTGGAGGAAAAACCGTACTCTCTACCGGACCCTGGTGTCCGAGATCATGCTCCAGCAAACAACAGTTGCTACGGTGAAGAATCACTACCACCGGTTCTTGGCCCGGTTCCCGGACCTCGCGAGTCTCGCCGAAGCTTCCGAGGAAGATCTGCTGGTCGCTTGGAAAGGTCTCGGGTATTACCGCCGGGCCCGCAGTCTCAAGAAGATCGCAGAGTGCATCGTCACCGAGTACGGCGGAGAATTCCCTTCGGATATGTCCGTGCTTCAGAAAATTTCTGGGATTGGCCCCTACACCGCAAGTGCATTGGTTGCGATCGGTATGGACAAGCGTGCGGTCGCAGTGGATGCGAACCTAGAGCGAGTCATCTCCCGGCTCTATGGGATAAAAGCAGTCAAAGGTCTACAGTTGCAGAAAGAAATTTATAAGCTTTTTGAGAGAGAAATCATCTTCTCCGGTGTGGAGACCTACCGGGAATTGAACGAGTCGCTGATGGACCTTGGGCGCACTTTTTGTCAGGCGAGGAGAGCCGTGTGTGAACTCTGTCCCTTGAAAAAAGATTGCAAGGCTTTCGGTGAAGGCCTGCCGTTGGCCTACCCTGTGGCGGGGGCTCCGGCGATCGGAGCGGGCAAGAGTCATGAGTTGAGTCTGCTTCGGATCTACGTGATCAAGGAAGATAAGCTGCTGGTGTATAAGAAAGAAAAACACGAATGGCTCACTGGCCAGTACGAGGTCCCGACCTTCACGCTTTCATCGACGGACCTCAAACTCACTCAGTACCCGCAGCTAAAAAAAGCAGTTGAAGTCAAACCGCTTCACATCCTAAAAACAGGCATCACCAAGTACACCATCATGAACTCGTTGCTGGTGATGGATGAGAAAGCGTTGAAGAGATTTGAATTTCCTCGTCAACTCGAGTGGCGTCATATCAGCGAGGAGTCAGCTAATTTGACGACGGCGACACTCAAGGGACTGGCGAAGCTAGCTAAGTCATAAGTACTCGATTTTTTAAATCTCCTTTCAATCCCCTGAGTCACAGCATGTCTAACACTCGTTTCTATCACTGGTCATTTCGCTTTGATAAGATGGAGTGATGGAATTGCTCGAACTGTCAGATAAAGGGCTGTTTTGTAAACTCGGAGATTTCTACATCGACCCCTGGGGGAAGGTGGAGAATGCAGTCATCACCCATGCCCACGGGGACCACGCCCGCTACGGGATGCAGAATTACATCACAGTGGCCGAGTGTGAACACATCCTCCGCAAGCGGATCACCGATGCCGCAGTCACAACCTATAGCTATGGTGAGGTCTTCAAGATGGGAGAGGTGGAAGTCAGCTTCCATCCCGCCGGACACATTCTGGGGTCTTCGCAGGTACGGATTGAATATCAGGGTGAGGTCTGGGTGTTCACTGGGGATTTCAAGAGGGACCGGGACCTCACCTGCCGGCCCTTCGAAGTTGTCCAGTGTGACGTCTTCATCTCCGAAGCAACTTTCTCCTTACCGATCTACCGCTGGCCGGATTTTCAAAATGAAATGAAGGAAGTCCATGACTGGTGGATGAAAAACCGCGAAGAAGGCTTTAACTCCGTTCTCTGCTGTTACGCTCTAGGGAAGGCCCAGCGGCTCATCGCCGGGATCCGCGAGCTCACCGATGATCCCATCTGGGTCCACGGCACCATCGACGAGCTCAACCAGTGCTATGAGAAGACTGGGATGTCCTGGCCGCACGTGCACAAGGTGGCGCTCGACTCTAAGGAAAAATTCAAGGGGGTTCTGATCCTCTGCCCACCATCGGCCTTGGGCTCGAGCTGGGGGAAAAGGCTGAGTCCTAAGAAAGTCGCCTTCGCCTCTGGATGGATGCGGCTGCGAGGGAACCGACGACGGAAAGGTTACGAACGGGGCTTCGTGGTCTCGGACCACGCAGACTGGCCGTCCCTCATCCGGACGGTGAAAGAGACCAACTGTAAAAAAGTTTACTTTACCCACGGTCACACGGATGCCATCGTCAGGTACCTCCGGGAAGAAGGGATCAAGGCCTACGACCTGAAGCTTCCCTATGACACCGACGGAGAGTCCTGATGGAAAGATTGGTCGAACTCCTCCGGGGCCTGGATCAGACCACCTCCACGCTAAAAAAAGTGGAGTTCCTTAAAAATTATTTCGAGGAAGTTCCCTCCGAAGACGCGTGCTGGGGCCTCTTCATCATCTCTGGTCAGAAGATTCCCACCAAAGTGAACCGGACCTTCCTGCAAGATTCATTCTGCGAGTTCCTGAAGATGCCCATGTGGCTCTTCAAAGAATCGTCTTATAACGTCGGAGACTCGTCGGAGACGATGGCACTGCTCCGCGGGCCGATCCTACAGAGCGAACGGCCACCGGCTCTTGGGTCGTTCGTCGAAGACCACCTCCTCACACTGAAGAAACTACCACCGGAAGAAATAAAATCGAAACTCCATCACTGGTGGAGAGTCTACGATGAGGCCGTCCTGTTCCTCATCCATAAATGTTTCTCCGGGAACCTGCGCATGGGTGTCTCGAAGAACCTCCTGATCCAGGCCCTCGCTCAGGTGGCCAAGATCGACAAGGAGACCATGAGTTTCCGGCTGATGGGCGACTACAAACCAACTCCAGCGTCCTTCGAAAATCTTCTCGTCCAGGACATCACCATCGAGCGGAAGTCCAAGCCTTACCCTTACTTCCTAGCGTCGCCGGTGGAAAACCCGGAGAAGGAATTCCAGGTCTGGCAGGAGTGGTGTGTGGAGTGGAAGTGGGACGGGATCCGAGCACAAGTGATTAAGCGGGACGGTGAAGTCTTCCTCTGGTCCCGGGGAGAAGAGTTGATCAACGAGAGTTTTCCCGAGGTCCTCGCTCAAGCCATGAGCCTGCCGGACGGCACCGTCATCGACGGGGAGCTGCTTCCGTTCAAGAACGGGAAAGTTCTTTCTTTCAACGAACTCCAGACCAGGCTCAACCGCAAGAAGGTGAGCAAGAAAGACCTCGACTCAACCCCTGTCTCAATCATGGCCTACGATCTGCTGGAGTGGGAGGGCGAAGACATTAGAACGAAACCCTTGAGGCAGAGGAGAGATCTGTTGCAGCAGATCGGGGTCTTTCCTCTTTCGGAACTCGTGGAAGTCGCAGGAATCGAGGAAGCAAAATCTCTGCGGGTGAGTAGTCGTGAGAGAGGGGTCGAGGGCTTCATGCTCAAGCAATGGGAATCTCCCTATCAAACGGGAAGGAAACGTGGCCAGTGGTGGAAGTGGAAGATCGAGCCCCTGACCATCGACTGCGTCCTTCTCTATGCTCAGTCCGGTACCGGCCGCAGGTCGAGTCTCTACACTGACTACACGCTCGCCGTCTGGAAAGACAAGGAGCTGATCCCCGTTACCAAGGCCTACTCCGGCCTCACCGACGAGGAGCTCACCTCAATGGATAACTGGATCAAAAAAAATACGGTGGAAAAGTTTGGGCCTGTCCGGTCCGTGAAACCGCTGCAGGTGTTCGAGATCGCCTTCGAAGGGATCAACGTGTCGACCCGACACAAAGCCGGAGTCGCGCTGCGGTTCCCGAGAATTCTGTGCTGGAGAAAAGATAAAAAACCGGAAGACGCCGACTCACTCGATGATGTGAAAAAGTTATTGTCGTGAAAGAACTCGACTGGATCGAAGGCTGGTTCCAGAAGAAGGGCTGGGTGCCACGGGACTTCCAAAGAGATGCCTGGAAGGCCTACCTGCGAGGGCAGGACGGTTTGATCCACGTATCCACGGGCTTCGGAAAGACCTACGCCGGCTGCATGGCAGCCCTTGCCGAGATGACTTTAGAGCAACGGCCCGCGAGTGGGATCCACATTCTCTACATATCGCCGCTGCGAGCACTGAGCGGCGATATCATAAAATCACTTAAGCAGCCCCTGGAAGATATGAACCTTCCGTTCACGGTGGAAGGTCGGACGGGCGACACCACTTCCGCTCAACGGGCCAAGCAGAAAAGGAATCCTCCGTCGATACTGGTCACCACCCCAGAGTCATTCAACCTGCTCCTTGCGACCGAAGAGTACCGCCAGGCCCTCAAGAACTGCCGCCTGGTGGTGGTGGACGAGTGGCACGAATTGATGGGGAGTAAGCGCGGGGTCCAGGTGCAGCTCTGCTTGTCTCACCTGAAAGTCATGGCACCCAAGCTCCGCATCTGGGGCCTCTCGGCGACCGTTGGTAATCCGGATTTGGCAGGGGAGGTCCTGAACGGCAATCTTAAAAACTTTGCTTTCGTCACGGAGAAGGTCTCCAAAGAAATTGACATCCAGTGCCTCTTGCCCGATGAGATCGACTCCTTCCCCTGGTCCGGGCACCTGGGGCTCGCGATGGTGGAAAAAGTCATCGCCCACATTGACCTGAGTCACTCCTGCCTGCTCTTCACGAATGTGCGGTCTCAGACAGAGAGATGGTTCAACGAGATCCGCTTGCTCAAACCCGAATGGGAAAACCTCATGGCCATCCACCACTCCTCGGTTGACCGGGAGAAGCGCGAAGACGTAGAGGACAAGATAAAAACCGGAGAACTCAAGCTGGTGGTGTGCACCTCGAGCCTCGACCTGGGTGTGGACTTCCCTATGGTAGAGCGGGTCTACCAGATCGGCTCACCTAAGAGCATCTCCAGGTTCATCCAGCGGGCCGGAAGGTCGGGCCACACCCCCACCGGAGTCCCTCGGATCTATTTCGTCCCGACGCACGCCCTGGAGCTCTTCGAGTACCTGGCCACCGAGCTCGCTATTGAGCGAGGTTTGAAAGAAGAGATCACTCCGCCGGAGATGAGCTTCGACGTCCTCGCCCAGCACATGGTGACCCTGGCGGCTAACGAAGGCCTGGTTCCGGAAGTGGCCTTCCGGGAAGTAAAGAGCACCTACGCCTTTCGGAGTCTCGAACAATTTCATTTCGATAACCTGCTGCTCTTCCTCACTCAAGGGGGCCGTAGTCTCTCTGCGTATCCGTCATACCATCGCCTGAAGGAACATGACGGGAGGTACCTGGTCCACGACAAGAAGATGATCAGTCAGCACCTGATGAATGTCGGTACCATCACTTCCGATCCTTCCATTCGTATCAAGTTCATGCGTGGGGGGAGCCTGGGATCGGTCGAAGAATCTTTTGTGAGCAAACTCAGAAAAGGAGACCGCTTCGTCTTCGCCGGAAAGGTCCTCGAGTACATCATGGTCAAGGACCTCTCGCTCTTGGTGCGGCTGGCCCCGCCGAATTCGGCGATCATCCCCATCTGGTGGGGAAGCCGCCTGCCGCTCTCATCCTTACTCACTGGCCACCTGAAAGAAATCTTCGAGCTCATCGAAGAAGGAAGGTACGATCACCCGCTGGTGGAGTACCTCTCTCCCATCATCGAAGTGCAGAAGGCACTATCCCGGCTCCCCGGGAGAAACTACCTCCTGCTCGAGGAAACCATGAGCCGCGAAGGGAAGCACTTGTTCATCTTTCCGTTCGAGGGTCGGCTGGTCCACGAGGCCCTGGCGGCCCTGCTGAGCGTGAGACTGGCACTCAAGACCAAAGTGACCTTCTCCTTTTCTGTTTCGGAGTATGGCCTCGAGATCCTGGCACCTCCGGACTACGACTTTAAGCTCGAGGAGATGAAAGAGTGTCTTTCCCTGGATAACTTGACGGTGGATATCCAGAAGAGCCTGAATATGACCCAGCTCGCGAAGAAGCAGTTCCGGGAGATCGCCCAGGTGTCGGGGTTGATCCAGCAGAATAATATGGGCCAGAGACGGACTATGAAGAACCTGCAGATGAGTTCCTCACTCCTGTTCGATGTCTTCCAGACCTACGAACCGGAGCAGCCGCTGTATAACCAGTCCTTCGACGAGGTCCGGTTCTTCCAGTTCCAGGAGGGCCGGCTGGTGAGTGTGCTGCGGAAACTGCAACAGATGCCCTTCGAAGTCTACAAGACCTCTAGGCCATCGCCGCTGGCGTTCCCATTAATAGTCGAAAGGATCGGCTCTTTGGTCTCCACCGAGACTCTTCAGGACCGGCTGCAAAGGATGAAAGCAAAGTGGACAAAAGCATAAAGCTTTCCCTTCAAGAGGAAGAATTCATTTTCGACTGCCGAAGGGCCCTTTATTGGCCCCGGCGGAAGGTTCTGTTGACGGCGGATCTGCATTGGGGAAAAACGCAATTTTTACGCAACCACGGGATCGCGATTTCCGATAGGGTCTTTGATGAAGACCTGCGGCGCCTCTCCAAAGTGATGGACGACTACCAGACTGACTCATTGATCGTTCTGGGGGACCTCATCCACCACGAAGATAGTATCAACAAAGGACTGACCGAGAAGGTGGCGCACTTCCGGGAGCACAATCCCTGTGAACTCATTCTGGTGAAGGGGAACCACGACCGGTACGCTAAGTTTCCAGACTCCTGGGGAATCTTGGAAGAGCCGGATTTTCACCTGGATGGTTTTTACTTCACTCACGAACACGTTAAAAAAAAGAAGGAGTTCCAGTTCTCGGGGCACCTGCACCCGACGCTGCGGCTCCGGTCTGGTAACGACGAGCTGCGGTTGCCTGCGTTTGTCCTGGGGGAGAAATTCTGTTACCTCCCGGCGTTTTCTCATCTCACCGGTGGCATGGACATCCGACTCGCTAAAGGCGAGAGGGCCATCGTGCTGACCGAGCAAGGCCTAGAAGTTTTTGAAAAATGAGTTAGAGGTTGCCGTCGTAGATGCAGTCGAGAGAAAGGATCAGCTGGTTCGGCTTCCGCACCACTGTAGAGAGGTAGATGGTTCCGGTATCTAGATCCTTATTAAAATGAATCCACTTCGTTTCCTTGGGATTGTTTTGTTTGAAGAAGACTCTCTTCTTTTCATCAAGAGTGGTTTCGATGGTGTTCTCGTCCTGACTTAGTTTAAAGACTTGGCCCGCGTGGACCCGGACTTCACAGCGCTTTCCGTTTTCCTCCTGAAGATCTTCTACGTTCTCCAAAGCTTCAATGGTCCGACCTTCGCTGGATACTCTCACCGCCAGCTTCGCGGTGAGACCCGCGGTGCTGCCGGCGCCAGACTGGCAATCCACCGGCACACCATTCACGGTACAGCTAATGATGCTAGAGGATGACCGAGTGCTAGAATCCTTTGAGTCCTCGCAGCTATAGAGGAAAAGGGTGAGAATTATAAGGGATAAGTGTTTCATCTGGTAAAGGTATCAAGAGGAGCGTCGCCGAGGGTCTGTTCTGTATATTTTTCTGGGATGTCTAACTTCTGAACACTTCTCGCCAGGTCGGGAAGCAAGCTTCCTGACCTGGACGAGTTGTGATTATTTAACGAGTTTTGTTTTAGTGATCTCTTCGACTTTGACCATCACCTCTGAGCTGTTACCGAAACTTGGGATGAAGACCTTTGTTTTCCGGCTTACGTCAACCATGCCTCTCACCGCGTTCAATCCACTTCTGCAAACAGCAGTTGTGATACGGTCATTGGAAACCGGAGAAATCTCTACTTCCAGTTCCGTGAAGTCCTTACGGAACATTTTCGGAGAAAGTGAGTACAAGGAAGGTGAGCAGCCTTCGGGGCTCGCGAGAGTGATCAAATAGCTTCCTTCTTTGGGGAGAGTGAGCTCGAGAGCAAAGCTAGAAAGAGAACTCAGAAGGAGAGTTGAGACCAGTAAAAATTTCATGTGGATTCCGTTGTTTAGGGTTGAAAATTCATGTCGGTATGTACAATCCTTGAAGTCATCTTCCAAGGAGAAAGAAAATTTTATCCTACGGTATAAGGGAGGTTAACTGTGTCCGCACTCCAGTTGAAAGCAGGTTCATCAGGTTCGACGTCGTTTCCGCGATCCGAAGGGCTTCGACCGCGTAAGCTTCATCGACGGGGGCCATGTTCAGGATAAAACCAAGTGCCAGGTTCTCGTGTTCCCCAGAGTCGTTGATGTCCTTGTGATTGTTGATCTGGCTTGCGGCCTTGGTGAGTCCACCCTCTTGCAGAACCTCTGCCAGTGGATCCGATTCCTGATACGAGCTGCGCTCGAACGCGTCCACCACGATAGCAAAGGAGAGAAAATTCCTCTCGGCAGCGAACTTGAGCATGTCCATAAGGACCACCGATTCGCTCACCACCGGGACTGCCCCCGGATCGTCTACGATCGATTTTAAAGCAGCGTTAAGGATCCGGTCGTGACCCTTCTCCTCGAGCATGAAGTGTTCGACCATCGGCCTGGAGCTCATGGCCCTGGCGAGCGCCGGTTCCAGTGAGGAGTTGCATCTTTGAGTGACGTAGTGGTTCTGCCGAACCATGAGAGCAGAGGCTCGTTTGAAGAGTTCGTCATTGTCTTTCGTCGCCCGCACCTGCAAATACAGGTCACCGGTCAGATCGTTTTCCAGTGAACTGAGCAGATGGTACCTGCGAGCAACGCTGAAAAGGGCCCTGGGATCTATTCCTGAGGGAGTCCTGGAGAAATCGATGGCCCCTTGCGCGTCCCATTTCCAGTCACCCTGGAACAAAGAATGCTTCAGGACCGTCGCCGCCTCAGGTTCATGCCCGGTCTCCTCCAGCGCGGTGTTGAGGAATGATTTCTGGTCTAGGGTCCCTAATGTGGAATCTTGGACCGCGTGCGCGTCCACTCCCGCAGGAGACGTGCCAGGGAGGATGTAACAGAGAGGGTAGGTACTCAGGGAGCTGAAAAACCAGTTCACTTCTTGAAGGTCAGAAGCCTCAAGGGACTGGAGCTTAAACTTTTCTACCAGGGAGATGATCCTCTCCCGGTGGGCCGGATCAAACTTCAGGCCCGTTGACAGCCACGGGGCATCCACGATCACTTCAATGTCCGAGGCTCCCAACGAGAGAGTGACTTCATCATAGGGCCAGTAGGTAAAGTTCGTCATGGGAGTGACCTCAAATTAAAAGACGCCGCTACTTCGGTGAAATAGCGGCGTCTCGGGCATACGTTGAAACTAGAGTTGTGCGTACGGTAGACAAGCCTTGAACTTAACTTCTACAGAAACAAAGGCAATCTGGTCACGTGGACAGCCATTCTGAAGAGTTGGGATACCAGCTCTCTTGTTCATGGCCGAGAGGTCACAGCCACCGAGGAAAGAACTGCCGTCACGAGCCTCGAATGTGTCTAAGCACATAGTCTTAGGCTTCGGGGTTGGGCGGCTCATGTCTTCTGGCACCATGAGGGCGTGAACAGACATGGAAGAGACGAGAAGTGCGATTGAGGCGATAGACTTTTTCATAAAGCTCCTGTTGTTGAGAGTTTGGCGGATTGGCCGGTTTTGGAGGGGTTATGGCAGAACTTTCGCGCGCTGTGAACAGAGTGTTTCAATGTTGAATATTTTATCCAGCTACTTAATTTAAGTTCTCTTAGAGGGTAGACTTCTCGGATGCTCAAACTAGTCTTCCTTTCTTTATTCATGATCCCTAACTATGCAAAAGCAATAGACATCATCGATTCCTTTTTGGAGACCTTGAACGTCGCTCCAAAACAGACCTCGGTGAGTGCAACTCACACGGCTGAGATCGAGGTGGACCTGACCAAGAAGTATTTCTTCGAGATCGATGAAGCCTACAAAGGTCTAGGTGCTAATCTCGACAAGCAGCTCAGGCTCAAGGCCGTGGCCACTGAGGTTAAGAAAAGAAATGAACTGCTTCGAAAGGAGCTGGACATCAGTTCGGCCAACACAACTCTCTCTAAACTCAATGAGCTTACTCTAAGCATTCACCAAGAACTCAGTTCCAATAAAGTGACGACGGTGAAGAATGTCCTGAAGTACGAGACCGGTCACAACGTCGGCTTTTGCTTTGGGAGGGCACTCATGGTGCACTCCCTGTTGCTGAAGAAGGGGATTAAACAGGAGAACATCGCCAAGATCTTTGCTCTCGGGAAACTAACCTACCGCCAGTTGTACTGGAAGTTTCACATGGCCACGATGGTGAGAGGAGCTGATAAGTCCTGGACAGTGATAGATAATCTTTTCGAGAAACCCCTGCCACATGCAGAGTGGATGAAACGGGTCGGGGCAATGGACATCAGAGAGGAGCTTGGACAGACAAGGTTCTACGTCACCGATGCCAGAAAATTTCAACCGGCCTACGGCATGTATGCCAAAGAGCAGTTCCTCCTGCCGGAGCTGAGAGTCTTCTTCACAGACCTTTTTACTTCACTCAAATGAGTCATCCTAGGAGTCGTATGCAATTCTTTTTTGTTGTTCTACTGAGCTTGATGACAAGTGCGGTTCTAGCCCATACCCGTGGCTTCGTTCACAACATCCACTACGGTGTCTTCGATCCTGCCTCGACCCCCCTGGGCGATGTGCTTTACATACACGGCTACGGTGATACCTTCGAGAATCATCTTCCACTCTTCAGCGCCTGGACTGGAAAGGGGCTGCGGGTGGTGGCCTTCGACCTGCCGTCTCATGGGAAGAGTGCCGGTGGACTCCGGAATGATTTAAATTTCTACGGCTTCGAAGAGCTTGCGACTCTTGCTGGAGAGGTGTGGAGGGCCACTTCAACAGGCAGCAACAGACCGTTGTTCCTTGCTGGCTGGTCTACCGGAGGCCTGCTGGTGACTCGAATGGTACAATCGGAGAAAATGAGAAAGGCCCTTCCAGAAATCAGCGGGGTGATAACTTTTGCTCCCGCAGTGGCCCCGCAGACTTGCGTGGGGAACACTTTCTGTCAGATCACCAATGGAACCCTGACTCATGCTCCGGAGCTGCAGAACCGGTCCATCAAACCCAAATCGCCTTTTTCAAGACCAGTGTTCGCTTCGAAGCTACTGGCCAATAGTCAACTGGCCTGGCACCGGCCCGTAAAAGGTGATTTACCATTCCTAACTTTCGTTGCTTCAGACACAGAAGATTTTTACGTCAAGACCCCCGGGGTGAAGCTATGGATCCAGAGCATGAACAAGAAATTTGGTTCCTCGATCACCGGGGTCCAGTGTCCACTCGCCAGGCATGAACTTGATAACGAACCAAAAGAATACGGGGGAGACCAGGTCAGGGAAATGGCCACAGACTTTTTCTTGAAGATCATCAGGCAGCAGGAATTCAATCCGATGGGTTACCAGGGTCCATGCCTGGCGCTGTGAGGAAAAAAACCGAGATCAGGAATAAGCCGGATTCTGTATCAAACTATCATTCCTCTAGGCCCAAAGTTACCCTTGGGCTCCAGCACCCTACCCGTGAGCTCCTCGGGCAGACTCAACGCTCACCTACATGGGCTTGCACCTCGTAGAGTTTACCTGGTTTCACTACAGCACTCTTATTGCTAAGGGCCTGTACATACTTTCTGTTGCACTTGTCCTCGCCTCACGGCGGACGGGCGTTACCCGCTACGATGCCCTATGGTGTCCGGACTTTCCTCCCGTGAGTTTTACCTCGCCGGCGATAGTCCCCTGATCTCGGTGTAGGGTGTTATAACGGAATTCTTAAGGGGTGTCACCTGTTTTGAGTCATGACCCGTAGGGAAGGAAGATCCGGTCGCATTGAGTACAAGTCTTGAGAATCTGTTGCATGTCGATTTCAGATTCATCCAGTTTGGAAATCTTGTGTCGGCAGAAAAAACAACTTCCCGAATCAACCCTGGTGAAAGGGCCATGCGCAAGTTTCTTAGCGGTGGTCCTCAGCAAGGTATTCTTAAAAGCAGGTGGCAGTTCCTCCATCAGAGCTGAAACCCTCAGTTCGATGTTTTTTACTTCATGCTTAAGCTTTTCGATCTCCGCGAGGGCCTCGCCCTCTATGTCTATGATAGTGATCTCTAGGCCAGAGAGGAAGCTTCTGATGTCTTTTGACTGCAGTTCATTTTCTTCAACTCGCTCGAGGAGCAGGAACCCTTTCTCCTCCAGTGAAGCGATCTCCTTGGCGAAGCTCTCGACCTTATCATCACTGGCACCGACGTCGATGTGCCTCTGCATTTGGAGTGAGGCCGTCTTGAGTTTCTGCTCCATTTCAAAGATTTCTTGTTGCAACGAATGATGAGACTTCAGGAGGTCTGAGAGTTTTAAAAGTTCATCGTCTTTACGCATTTGCAGTGTCGAGAGCCTACTTTCTTGCTCAGCGAGGTCCCGCAGGTGGGTGTTTCTCATTTTAGTGAGAGAATCCACTTCTTTTAATTTCATAAACCATTCAACACTCATTTCAATTTCCTTCCGTTTTGCGGATACTAGGGGGACATGAAATCCAACTTAACTTACCTGAAAAAGCCCGAATTATACAAGCAGCTGGACAGCTATAAGGGTGCTCAGTTTTTTGCCATGATTGATCTCAAGGTCAAAGTCCATCTCCCGGAATGGGTAACGGCTTCAGAAAATGTTTTCTGGTTGAGTGATCCGGAGGGGCAGAAGTCCATCGGGGCCTATCAGGAAGCGCTGGAATTTTTTCTCGCACGCGGTCTGCTCCGGACCTCCGTTTTGTTTGGGATCGGAGGAGGCGCGACCACAGACTTGTGCGGCTTCGTGGCCTCGACCATCTTAAGAGGTGTCGACTGGGTGGCCGTGCCGACCACGCTGCTGGCCATGGTTGACGGGTCGATCGGTGGAAAAGTGGCCCTGAACCTGAAATTGGGAAAAAATCTCGTGGGAGCTTTCCACCTTCCCCGAGAAATCTTCATCTGTTACGAATTCCTGTCGACCCTCCCACCGCGAGAATGGCTCTCCGGAAAGGGCGAGGTCTTGAAGTACGGCTTCCTCTCGCAGCGGGTCCATGCCCTGATCATGCAGAAGGCCCCGCTGCAAGAGATTGCATTAGAGTGTGCGAGGTTTAAAGAACAGGTTGTCGAAAAAGATTTCCTCGAGAAGGGCGACAGGATTCTGTTGAACCTCGGGCACACGCTCGGGCACGCCTTCGAGCATCAGCTCAAGATCCCGCACGGCCACGGCGTTTTGCTGGGAATGAAGTACCTCTTCAGCGTCTTGGGCATGGGAGAGCAACTCGCCACCCTGTTGCAAATGGCCGAAGCACTCTCTGTGGAGCAGAAGAGTTTTGAGGTGAAGAGCTTCTCCGGTTTCTCTCTGAACACATTCCTTGAACTGCTGGATCACGATAAAAAGAAATCCCAGAGTGCTCTAAGGTTAGTCCTCGTCAAGGGAATCGGATCTTGTTATGTTGAGGAAGTATCCATGAAAGATTTTAAAGAGAAGATTTCAAGTCATGACGATTTTAAAGATCGCTAAAGGTGTTCTGAAGAGCACCGTCGAAGTACCGGCGTCGAAGTCCTACGCCAACCGCGCCCTGATCGTCGCCGCCATTAAAAATTCAACTTTCACAATTCATAACTTACCAGAGTCCACCGACGTGACACTCTTGTTGCAAGCTTTTCCTAAGATCGGACTTAAGCTAGAAAGAAAGGTCAGTTCCTGCACCATTCATAATTCCTTTCCCGACTGCGAAGGGTCCGGCGCCACTCTCGAGGTCGGGGAGGGCGGCACCACCGCCCGTTTCTTGGCAGCGCTTTTACTGCGCGGTCAAAAGCCCTACACTTTAATCCTCGGGGAAAAGCTAAAGACCAGGCCCTGGTCTGAATTCCTCGAGCTGGTCGCAGGCCTAGGAGCTAGAGCTGTCCTGAAAGATAATGAGCTTCACCTGCAGGGTCCGCTCCTGCTCCAGGGAGAGCTCGAGGTCGACTGTGGTCGGACGACGCAATTTGCCTCTGGCCTCCAGCTGGCGTATGCGGACCAAAAAATAAAAATCATTCCTACGCACATGACCTCATCACAAAGCTATTGGCGGATGACCGAAAAGCTCATCGGCGAGATCCTACAGGGTACGAGCTATTCTGTTCCCTTGGACTGGAGCAGTGCGAGTTATCCACTAGCGTTCGGGGCTCTTAATCAGGAGATATTTTTTCCGGGTCTGCAGTATGATCAGTACCAAGCCGACTCTAAGTTCTATCAACTTTTGAAAAGCCTAGGTGCAATTGAAGATGGAGCTGACGGCATTCGAGTCAAGCCATTGAAATCAACGAGAGACGTTGAATTGGACGTGGTTGATTGCCTAGACCTGGTCCCGGCGCTAGGCTTCTTATTATCTCACCTGAGTGGGCAACACATCCTCCGCGGCATCGCAAATCTGGAACATAAGGAAAGCAACAGACTCCAGGAGTGCCTCAAGCTCTTTAAGAAATTTTCTAAAACTGCCTACCTCGAGAACGACCGTCTGGTGATCCTAGGTCCTGGTAAAACTCAAATGGGAAAAATGAATCTGGAACTGCCCAATGACCACCGCATGGTCATGACCGGGACATTATTCCTCCTACAGCACAACGGGGGGAGCGTGGAGCCCAGTGAGGCAGTCTCGAAGTCGTACCCGGAGTTCTTTAGCATCCTTAAGTAATTCAGTAGCTTGAGTGCTATTACCAAACTTGATTGAAAATATTTCTATATAGGCCTTTAGTCTTGTCCATTTTGATAAGATTCTTTCTTCTTCAGGAGCCCTCATGACACTTAAAGTTCTATCGCTTGCATTCCTTGTTTCAATAAATTCCTGGGCCATCGACCCGGGATCTTTGACCTCGGATTTCATCGAACTTTCAAACAGGCATAAAGTAGGATTGATCAAAGATCAGGCTTTTTGCTATGAAAATGATGGTGCCACCCTGGGGTACCAGGTGGATAAACTCCAGAGAATCGCTTCGGTGACTAAGCTCTTCACAACTCTCATGGTCTCCGAAACCACTGACCTCCGGAAAACTTTCACCACCCGCGTCTACGTCGGGAAAGACCGGTTACACATCGAAGGGAGCAGGGACCCGTACTTCGAAGAAGAGAAGATGCTGTTGCTCATCCAGTCTTTGAATAAACTCGGGCACCGGCGGTTCAAGCAGGTGAGTTTCAACAAAGATTTCAAGTTCTACGACGTTGCACTGGAAAGTTTCCTGCTAATCACTCCGAACGAAACCAGGTCAAGGCTCCAGTACTACCTCAGTCCCGGCAGCAAGACTTTCATCCGAAACATCTGGAAGGGTATTCTGAAGTTTTCGACGGAGGAGAATGTTACCCTTGATCCAACTCTGCCGGCACTGCAGGCCGATGCTGTTGTGCTGAGTGAAGTTAATCCGCTGCTGAGTGAAAATCCTCAGGTCTACGTCCACACTTCCAGGCCATTGCATCAGATCCTCAAGGCCATGAACGTGATGTCGAAGAACACTGTTTCCCAGAACGTTTACGATGACGCTGCAAAAATAAAATCATTCACGCAGCTGGCTTCTCAGCTTCAACTTCCTGCAAACACCTTTAGGATCTACAACGGGTCTGGCCTTCCAATCATCAACCGGAGTGGCAGGCTTGATAACCAGGCGACCTGCCGGACTGTGCTTGTGACCGTGAAACGGTTAACCGAAAGTCTCTCAAAACATGGTTTAAGGATCAGCGATGTTGCGGCGGTGAGTGGCAGGAAAGACCTTGGTACGTTTAGGGACCGGTTCCATGAAGACCCACAGACAAATGAATCAGTGGTCGCGAAGACCGGGACATTGAAGCACACCTCATCCATTGCGGGACTGCTTTTTATCGATGAGAAGATACCATTTTCAATCTTAAATCATTCAACCAACGCATTAGCGGCGAGGAAATTTCAGGACCTGTTTATTTCTAGGTTCTTTCAGCATCTCGGGTCGGCGGATCCGATCGAGTATCAGAAAATTTCGACCTTTCCCGTGAAGTCTCCGGACTTCATGATCCAAACTCATGAGTAAAAAAAAGCCGGGGTGGGTACCCCGGCTCGAATGGTTGTATTAGTCCTGAACTTCGTCAGTGGTCGTCGTGCTCGAATCCGTCGCCGAACCAGAATCCATAGTGCTCGCATCTGTTGAAGAACCAGAGCCGGTACTAAAAGTACTCGAGTCTTCCTGCTCCTGAATATCTGTGGAGTCAGAGTTGATGGAAGTTCCTGAGCCTAAGGTACTGTCTTCTTCCTGCATCTGGATGTCATCAGATGTAGTGGTGGATGTCCTTCCCGACGTACCGAGAGTCGACGGTGAGCTGGTTCCTGTCCCAATGGTTTCAGAGTTATTTGTTGCTGTCCCTGAACCAAGAGTGCTGGTGTCAGTTGAGCTAGAGCCTGTGCCTACGTTGGAGCTGCTCGTTTGCGCAAATACCGGCGTGGCCAGTAAGATTGCCGTAAGAGTGCTGCATAATAAACGTTTCATAAAAGACCTCCTGTTTAAGTCTAAAATTACTGGCAAGTAGCCAGTGATAATTCCTTCTATTCAAACAGTGACCCGGCGTGCCCCGGAACTCCAAATCATCTAAAGATTATAGCTTTTGGCATTATGATTAAGAGACCATGGAGTTAAGCTCTGTAATATTTCAGTCAGTTGGATGCGTTACTTGGTATGACAGCAAGATTTAAGCTTATCCTTTTGCTGTGATGTTCTCTATTCTATTCACGTTCAGAACTTACATACAAAAACTGGAGATCCTAATGAGAGCTTACCTATCGATGATTCTCGTAGCCGCGGTTCTTACATTATCAAGCAACTCTGTCCAGGCCATGCCGCGGATGTTGAGCACAATGAACGTCGTAGAGGCCGTGACCACCACCGAGCAAAAAGAAAAAATCATCGATTTTCTGCATCAGGAAAAAGTGCAGCAGCAGATGACCAGGATGGGTGTGGACCCTCAGGAAGCTCTTCGAAGGGTAGCTGCGCTCTCACCATCCGAGATCCAGGGTTTGTCCCAGCAGATGGAAAAGGGAACGGCCGGAGGTGACCTGGGTGTCGGGAGCATCGTCGGAGCTGCCGTCTTCGTGTTCTTGGTTCTGCTCATCACAGATATCCTTGGATACACCAAAATCTTTCCGTTTACGCGCTCAATTAGGTAATGAAACTCAGTCTGATCCTGTTAACTTTCCTCTTGTGTGGATCCTGCGCTACCCGCGGTTTTGAGCTACAGAAAGAGCAAAAGATTTCCCCTGTGCAAAGGCAGATTCCCGTACCCTTCATGGCACAGGAGGCTTACCACTGTGGCCCGGCTGCTCTTGCGATGGTCTCTGGACATCTGGGGAAGAAGATCGAGGCAAGCGAGGTTTCAAAGCTACTTTACTCACCCTCATCCAAAGGGACTTTTCAAAACCACCTCCTCTCGGCGGCGAGACGCCTTGGATTCGTCGCCGTACCGGTGAGTACCAGCGAAGATCTTTTGGTGGAACTCTCTCGTGGAAACCCGGTGCTAGTTTTTCAGAACCTCGGCCTGAGCTGGTACCCGAAGTGGCATTATGCTCTGGTTGTCGGCTACGACCTGAAGAGAGATGAGTTGATACTCCACTCGGGGAAAGTGGAGAACCTGAGGCAGAAGATATCCAGTTTCGAAAGGACCTGGAAGAAAGCCGGCAACTGGGCCCTCGTCATCGTCAAGCCTGGTACGCTGGTGTCGACAGCCCCGGAAGCATCCATGGTTACTGCTACGGCGGGACTGGAGCTCGCCGGACATGCTGAACCGGCACGGCTATCCTATGAGAAGATTCTCGGTCATTGGCCCGGGAGCCTGGGTTCTTTGGTGGGCCTTGGGAATATCTGTTATCAGCTGGGGGAGGTGCGAATGGCTAAGGGCTTCTTAGCCGAAGCGACGCGACTCCATCCTCAGGCATCCGGTGCGTGGTATAACTACGCCGTGGTCCTGCTGGCGGTTAAAGAGAGGCAGCTTGCCAAACGGGCGATCGAGAAGGCCATCGAGTTCACCGACCCGGACTCTGCCCGGGTCTTTAGGAATGATTTTAAAGATATCCTCACAGACTAAGGTGTTGTCACTCTGAGAGGGGCATATTACTTTCTAAGCATGAGCACTGAGCGAACATCCAAGCTAGCTAAAGAGAAAGAGACCCTGGAGATCGAAATCCCTAACCGGACCTATCTGAAAACCATTGTCGCTTTGGTGCTGGTCTTTCTTGTTTACTGGCTCTCTTCAATCATCCTTCTCCTTTTCCTGTCTCTGCTCATCGCCATGACGCTCACTTCGATGCAGCGGTTTCTCGTCCAGAAAGGATGGAACAAGAAGTTTGCCACAGCGTTTTTAATCCTGGGACTGATTGGGACTATCAGCTTAATCATTTTCTTCGTCATGCCTGCGGCGATGGGACAGCTCAAAGACGTATTAAGACACCTCCCGAAGCTCGAAGAGCGCTTCTACCAGATGGCCCCGAAAGAAGTGAAGGAGAGCGCCGGGAAGCTCATCATCAATTCTCCGGATTCGATGTCCGCGATCAGAACCCAGCTCGGATCCATGGCCAATCAAACCCTCACCGGCATCTTCAACGTGGCGATCATGCTAGTTGCGGCGATCTACATGTTCATCGACGGTAGTAGCGCCTACGCCTGGGTGAGCGCCTTTTTCTCGGCTAAGCATAGGAAACGAATCGATGAAACGGTTGAAGAGATCAGCCCGATCGTCCAAGCCTATATCCTGGGTCAGGCAACTACCTCGACCCTCGCAGCAGTGGTTGTTTACACCGCAGCTACTCTGCTTGACGTGCCGAGTGCCTTAACACTTGCGGTCCTAGCAGCGGTCTTTGATATCCTGCCGGGCATCGGCTTCATCCTGAACGCGACCACGGCCGGATTCCTCTCCCTCGTGGTCTCACCGGACACTGCGATCACAATGGTTATCATCCTCGGGGTCTACGCCATGCTCGAGAGCTACGTGCTCATCCCTTTCATCTACGGTAGCAAGATGAAGCTTTCTCCCCTCGTCGTCTTAATCTCCCTTCTTTTCGGTGGAACCGTGGCCGGGGTACCTGGCATGATTGCCATCCTCCCGTTGATCGCCGCGTACGCTCCTATTGAGAGAAGATGGCTAAGAAGAGAAGATTTACGGGAGGCAGTTGATCTCCACAACCTGCAGGCCGGAGATCCTCCTAAGTCTTAGAGCGGCTAATTCCGTGAAATCCCTCAAGGGTGTCACAATAATTTACAGTTTCTTTTTGAGTTATAAAACCTACCATCAACCGGATTAATTTCCGTAAGTCTGAGAACATGTCGGAGCTCCTTAAGCTCCGAGGTCACATGAATTCACTGTTGGTTTTTCTCATTCTTGTTTCCCTGTCGTTCCCGGCAGCTGCCGTGATCATCGGCGGGAAAGTCGCTGGTCCCGGTGAAGGCGACGGAGTCGTACAGATCGCCACCGTTGATGATAAAGGTTCTATCTTAAACTACTGCTCGGCTACCAAGGTCGGGGCCAGGGTCTTGCTCACGGCTGCTCACTGCTTTAGCAGCACCAACACTAAGATCCTTGGGATCAGCACGAAGATAATCAACGACAAGTTCGAGTATGAGGGTGTGGAAGTGGAAAAGGTCATCTCGCATCCGTCCAGCAAACTTTACAACTATAAAAAGATCGACGTGGCGCTGGTGCTGCTGAAGCAAAGTTCCGTGCTAGATGAAATAACCACCAGAGTGATCAATTTCGATTTCGTCGCTGCGCAGACGGAAGTCCAGTTTTGGGGGTTCGGTTGCCAGGCCACTACTAACAACACGGCTAATTACATTCCTGTTAAGAAACACAGCACGGGCCATACTCAAGACCAGGCACAACTAAAGAGAAACTTCGGAATCCTCACCGACATCGTTCGTCGTGACGTGGGTTTGATACAGAAGAATTTCATGCTTACCCCAGGCCAGGGCCTCGACGTGCAGGGAGCAAGTGTGTGCTGGGGTGACTCCGGGGGGCCAGTGTTCAAAGGTCCGGACCTGGTGGGAATCAATGTCACCTATCTCGTGAAGGATATGAAAGCAAACGGACAGTCAGAGAGTGGTGTGACAGACCTGAATCTTCACTTGAGACTTTCACCGATCAAGGCTTGGCTACTGGAGAATCTTTCCCTTTAGAATAGGATGATTAGAATTCATGACGGCTTCACTCACAGTTAATATCTGATCTATTAACATTTCTTATGGATCCGGCCTGGGTTCATTACAAATTCAAACATCTGATAGTTTATTGTCATGAATCTTTTTCTTACCCTTATCATACCTAGGTCGAAATAATTATTTCAAGGAGTGAATATGAAAAGAATGAATCTTTTGAATCCGACCGTCCTCGGATTGTCTGCCCTGCTCTTATTAGGCGCCTGTGCCTCGGACCACAAACCTTCTAACCATCCACGGATGACTGAGACTTCTGTGGACTCAGAAAGAGACCTTGAGCGAGCAGCGGAAGTTGAGTACGACCGTGTACCAGCTTCTGAGTGTGACAGCAGCAAGTACAAAGAATGTAAAGAAGCCCGCAAGAGCGACGTGGCGACTCGCTACATGCTCGGACACAACGGTACCTTGTACCGGAAGATCAACTCTGCGACCTGTGCGGTAACCGAAGGTGTGGAAGATTTTAAAATTTCCCAGCACCCGAAAGATGTCGCCGCGATCTATTTTAAAAAAGGTGGTCACCTCTATCTCCTAAACGTAGACAAAGAGTTCAGAGCTGCTGGGAACTGCCCATCATCTCAGGGAAATACTAAGCGCCTCATGGACAACGTGGAGAAGTTCACGGTCACGTCCAACGTCAACACGACGATCGTGAACGCAGCTCTTGGAACCAACGGTGAGTTCAAGGCCTGGGATAACAATGTCGTTGTTTACAGCGACAGTAACGTAGCAGAGTTCCAGATGAACACTTGCTTCGGAACCGCTGGGAAGAGCTTCAGCTCGTACGTCCTCTTCACCCGGGGCCATGACAAGAGTGTCACTAAAGTGAAGGTCACTGAAGGGAAGCACATCAAAGACATTTCGAGCGTAGACGCCTCGAAGTTCGAAGCCCTGGCCGATTTCAAAAAGAAGATGAAAGTCTGTAAGTAGTCATCTATTGGTGCCGCCTGAGTCAAACCCGGCGGCACCTTAAGTAAAGAATTCATACAAGTCGTTCGATATTCTCATCTCGTGATACTCAGTTTGGATCCAAACACACCAGAGGTGCCTTATGAAATTTATCCTTACCGCAATCACCTTGGGAATCTCACTCACCGCGAACGCAGAGATCATCAGCTGCGGGTTCTCGGAACCGTTCATGTCTTTCACCTACGACACCTCCAAAGAAACTCTCAGTGAACGCGAGGCGATCATGAATGAGAATCGAGTCCTCACCGGGGTGACTTTCCAGATAAAGTACGCTGGAACTTTCTTACTGAAAAGCAAGGCCGGCAAACTCCTCGCCGAGCTCAAACTCAACAACAACGGCTCCGATGGAATGTCGGGTGCGATCTATCCCTATGAAGCAAAATACATCGGAGCGGGAGGCGGTGAATCTACCATTTACGGCGGCTGCACCTCTTCGCTGAAGCCGATGGTGAGGCTTGCTGATTAGTATAGCACTCACATCTTAGACAAGTGCTCTTGAGTAAGAAATCGAGTCGGGCCCAAAGTAGTAGCATGGATATGTTTTTATGCTACTACCTTGCCAGAATTATACTTAAAGGCTTGGCAAATATAAATTCTAACAAGTGAAAGTTTTATGTCGAATTCTTTGCATACAAATTTAAGACGCTGGTTTGTAATTCATTTTATGATGGATGTTATCTTTGCCATACCCCTTCTATTATTTCCTGTCCAAATTCTCACCTACTTTGGATGGGAAGTTATAGATCCTTTGACCACCCGTTTAGTCGGAGCTGCCTTAATAGGTATCGGGGTAGAGTCCTTTCTGGGGAGGAACGCGGGAATGGAAAGTTTTCAAGGCATGCTTCGTTTAAAGATCTTATGGTCTCTGAGCGCGAACATTGGAATTGCAGTTTCAATCGCTGAAGGTGCTCCCAAGATAGCATGGCTTTTCCAAATCGTTTTTATCTTATTTTCCATACTCTGGATTTACTATAAGTTCCAATTGGATAAAAATCCTAAGCGTTTCGCAGAATAGGTCGTTTAATGATGCTCTTTATTGAAAACAAAGGTTCGTTAATCTTACCTTATGATCTGGATGATCAAGCCTCTTATAAAGCATTTTGGGAATGCGCAGATCTTTAAGCATAGAACATCAAGAAGCTCCGGTCACTCGAGGAAATTGCGCTGTGATAGGTTCAAACACACTTATGCTTAAGCAATGTGTGTTTTGGAACCATGCTTAGGGAGCAATAGTGGAAGCATAAATCGGAAGCTCTTAGTGATAGAGCTTCCGGGCTAAAGTTGATTATTCCAATTGAAGCAAGATGGGTCCGTAGAGATGACCTCTAAACGTCTAGTCTTCGCAAGAAGTGCCAGCTTCATTACCCATCCGACAGGTTAGCCTCAAGGAAAGCGCATTCCCAGTTTTAGGAAAGTAAGTTCCTTCTCCGACGTATGTGTTGTCTTCATTCTCTCCAGCGAGGATAGTCAGCAATACTTTGCCTGGATACTTAGAGTGGATATTCTTGAATTGATAGTAGCTGTCGAAGTGACTTTCTGTTTCTTCACCGGTGACTTTTCTCCACATCCCTTTAACTATTGTCCTTGCTTTTGCCTTATGACTCATCCCTGCATCGATCCCAATGCATCTGTCCCAAGTAGAATAAATATCCATGCGGAACGAAGTCTGATCCATTTCCACTGTACAGGTGTGGCGACGCCATGTTTCGGCTGAGGCGGATAGAGAAGTGAGGAGAGCCGCGGCCAAGAATAATGCTTTCATGATAACTCCTTGTGGTTTTTTTTGAAAACTTTTAGAAGTGGGTAGTGTAGGAATTTTTATAAAGCTGAGCAAATCGGAACCCATTTAAATTAAAGATCTTGAACACGAAAGTGTTCGTTGAGGAGTTATACGATTAGGCTTTTGATCTTGGATTGGTGGCTACAGCAAGCGTACACAAAACCCTTTTAGCTCGGGTAGGCCCTGAGGATAGGAGCAGTTTTGAATTTAGGAGTAAGGAAATTTTTTTAGTGGTGGGACCAGTAGGACTTGAACCTACGACCACCCGGTTATGAGCCGGGAGCTCTAACCAACTGAGCTATAATCCCACTAAAAAGTGACTCTAATTTACTTTATCCACAAAGTGTTGCCAACCATCAGTTTTCTTTTCAAGGGTATCGCTACGCAGAAACCATTTTTCAGTCACAAAATCTGGCTGAGAATCCAAGGCTATGAAATCTTCAGGATGAAACACACCCTTCGGTTTGCTAAATACCACACTTCATTCCTGAATAAATCATTATCTGATTGATCCACCCAAACATACACTTAATGATTCAGCCCCTGAGTCATTGCTCCAAAAGAAATTAGCCTGTGATAAGAAGATGTCACGGTAAATCCCTCCTTCCCAATTACTGGGCCATGTTTCGAAGTCCTGCATAGGCCATAAGCGAGTGCGCACGGCCTGAAAAAGTGTGTACCACTGATCTTTATATTGAAAGAAAGCTGCCCGTGAAGGACCCCATCCAAAATGATTTCCTTTTCGCAAATGATATCCAAAGTCTTCCAGATCAGACCCTGCCGAATTAAGTACAAGCTGATATGGACCTAAAAGTTTTTTACTCCAGGCCAGATTGATACTGTAATGGTTGGTGGCGAAGTCACCACTGCTAAAAGAGATTACATAAACCTTTTTGCCCGCCACAGAAATTGCAAATGGTCTGGGACCCTCTACTAGACTACCTCCAAAATGACGGATTTGAGCAGGGTAAGGTTTAGCGGAAATTCCAATGATTTTATGTTCCTTGGATGAAGTTCGAGTAGGACTGATGAGTTCCTTAGCAAAAATTTCTGTTTTCCATGGTTGGTTGTTTTTTTGTTCTGAAACCCGGTCGTAAAACATCCAGGTTTTTCCATTTTCATCACTAATGAAATGATGGCCATAAGAATGTCCAATCCAGTTATCAGTCAGAGGATAGGTTAATGGAGTTTTTTCTCTTCTCCATATCCCATTGACCAGTTTAAAGGCATAGACACGACGCCCAATATTGTCTACTGGCCAACGAGCATTTAATTGGCCCTTGGGAGGAGTCATGACCCCCCCATACATAATCTTAACATGGTTCCATTTGGGCCAAGTCTCTAAAGTTACATCCCAGGGTACTTCCACTAGTTCAAGCGGCTTAAGTAGCGTTCCATCTGGATGAGACATTTTAAAACTTTCTATAGTTGGTCGGCCGCCTGTAATTAGCGAATGAATTCCAGGCAAACCATTTTTCAATGGGAATTTTAAATAGTCCGATCCTGAACCATAGAGTGAGACCGACCCGTCTATTTCAAATCTCGGAGGAGCACTATCTGCAAAAGAATCACCTATGAATGGAACTTTTTTTAGTATATTTGGATTGTTTTGATTAGTAATTTGCTTAACTTCATAAGGACCAAAGCAAGACTGTGATTTCACAGAAAGAGAAATCAATAGAGCGGAAAATACACTGAAGATAATGCTAAGTTTCATGGGCTCTTCTATCATTTTTTTATTCAAACTTTCAAGACTATATCGGCGATAAGATCCTCTACTCTGGGGAAGTGAAGTTCTGCTTCCTTCAGCGGTGAGTACCCGAAAACGAGCTATTGCTGCGCAGAACAATCATTAGAGTACATCATTTGTCCCGGCTGACTGACTTATGGTAAATCTATCAGATGAAGCAAACTTTAAATTTCACCAAGTACTCAGGCAATGGAAACGATTTTGTCATTCTCAATAATCCGCAGATTCATCTCGAACCAAAGTTGGTGACGGAGATCTGCGACCGGCATTTCGGCATCGGAGCAGATGGCGTTTTAGTGCTAAGTCAGGAAGACGGAGTCGACGGGCGGATGAAGATCTTCAATGCTGACGGCGCGGAGGCAGAGATGTGTGCCAACGGTCTCCGCTGCCTGGTGACCTACCTTGATGAGATGGCAGGGATTAGAAAAGAGTCCTACGTCATTAAGACAATGAATTCCACCTACCGGGTCGCCAAGATCGACGGAGCCTTCGCCATCGAAATGTCCGAGCTGCGAGATAAAAACTTATACGACCTCTCTACGTTCCATGAGTTTGACAGATCTTTCTTCATCAACACGGGAGTGCCCCATCTGGTATTCCTCTCAACGGATGTAAAAGCACTCGACCTCAAAACAGTGGCCCCCAAGTACCGCCGCCATAGTTTTTTCCCTAATGGTACTAACGTGAACTTCGTTCAGATCGATTCCACCGAGCCGCAGACCGCGTACGTGAGGACCTTCGAACGGGGAGTGGAGGACGAGACCTACTCCTGTGGCACTGGTCTCACCGCGACGGCCATGGCGCTGAATTTCTGGTATGGTTGGAGTGGTAAGGTCCGGCTTAAAAACCTCGGCGGAGTCCAGACAGTGGAGATCGGTGATAAGATCCTGTACTCCGGTGAGGTTAAGTTTTGCTTCAGCGGTGAGTACCATTTTTGAAAGATCGGTTAGATAAAATCCTCACAGACCGGAAGCTGGTGACCACTCGGTCTCAGGCGAAGAGCATGATCCAGAACGGTGACGTGCGGGTCAACGGCCGGGTGTTGCTCAAGGCCGGCGAACTCATTGACCTTGTCGCCGAGATCGAAGTCACGGCGACGCAGTTCGTGGGACGAGGGGCGCTGAAGCTAGAACGTGCCCTGGCAGAGTTCAGCCCGGATGTGGTAAATAAGATCCTCCTCGACATCGGTGCCAGCACCGGCGGCTTCACCGAAGTCCTGCTGCTTGAGGGAGCCCAGAAGGTCTACGCCATCGACGTGGGCCATGGTCAGCTAGCTAAAAAACTGCTCGACGACCCACGAGTGGTGAATCTTGAGAAAACCAACATCCGCGACCTGAGTGGCCTGCCGGACCTCGCCGATGGCGGGGTCATGGATCTATCATTTATTTCGGTCACCAAAGTCCTGGGGACTGTCCGGGCCCTCATCAAGGATAAGGGATTCTTGATCGTATTGATCAAGCCACAGTTTGAGGTGGGAAGAGAAAAGCTTCCCAAAGACGGAGTGGTGAAGGACCGGAAGGATCAGGTACAAGCACTTGAGGAAGTCATCGCTAGTGCGAAGACTCACGGATGGCTCCATCACGGAACCATCGATTCTCCCATCGAAGGGAAAGCCGGGAATCGAGAGTTCCTTTGTTACTTCACAAATGGCTAGAGGTCGATGTCGTACCGGACGTTCAAAGAATTGATCACGTTACTTTCTGGTAACCCACTCAGAGTTTTCCAGAGTTTGTCTTTCTGATAAACGAGGTTGTAATCAAAGAAGAGTTTCTCCGTTAGATTGAAGATGAGTTTGAGGTCATTCACCAGGTTCAGGTCGCGCGTGTCCACTTCCCAGGTGGCGAGGTTCTGGTGAGGCCTCACCCAGAGCAGGTTCTCGAAGGCCACCCGCTCATTGATGCGGGTCTTAGTGGCCAATCGGAAACCGTGCCGAAAGCCCGTCTGCCGGTCGATGTCCGGGTCTCTGTTCAGCCTCGGGACTTCGGTTTCTCTGATGTCGTAGAGAGGGACGTAGCTCAGGTCGAAGTATTCCCAGGTCCTGTTTTCGAATAAGTGCCAGGTGAAACCGATTGGTCCGAACTGCCAATGAGACTTCGGCGTCGCAAACTTGCTGAAGCGGTAAGAGTTGTAGTTGGCCAAGGTCAGGGACGAGAGGCTTGGACTTAACCGATGAACAACGAACTGAACCTGGCCACTGGTGCTTCTGGTTGAAACGGTGTCTTTGGTCACCGGGTCTCGCAGCTTAGACTGCTGCTGTTCAAACTGGGTAAGGAGCCGGTACTTGGAGGCGATGTTGCCACCCCTGAAGCCGTACCTTAAGCTCTCGCCCTGATTGATGGATTGCCGGACAAAGGGTGAGGCATACAGTGAGATCCGGTAATCTTCAAGGTCCCGTCGGAGTTGGTCACGGTTAAGGGTTTGCTCAATGAAAAGCTGCCGTCTCTCCGGTCCAGTGGCTTCCAGCAGATCCCGTTCGGTGAGTTTCTCTGGAAGGTCACGCTTCACTGCAAACGGATCCGGACCCGCTGCTACTTTTTTCTTCGGTCCAGGGATATCATGTTCGATGTCACGAAGGTTCGCCTGGGGAAGAGGGATCTCCCGGTCGGCCAGCCCGGAAATGGTGTAGGTCATGTCCTGGGAGAAGGCCTCCGAATACGGAACCCGGTAGAGTTTCCAGTATGAGGACTCGTTGGAAGTTTTAAGGCAGATCCCCCGGGAGCTGAAGCCCTGAGTCTCACTGGAGATTTTGATGTGATCATTTCTCTGAAGGCCATCTTCCAGGCCTCGGTTGAGGAGGACGATGTTCCCCGGAAGGGCCCGGAGGATCTTCACGCCGCCGAGTTTCTCGAAGGGCTCGAGGGCGAAGGCAGAGTAAGAGAAAAACATTCCCAGGATGATCCACATCTCCAAAGTGTAATCGATTTTGGGAACTTTTAAAGAGACTAGTAGTTTAGGACAGAAATGACCGGCAGGCCCTCTTGCGTAAACTTATTCAAAAAAGTCAGGTTAATCAGCAGGGCCATGGACCGCACTTCGAGTTTGTTCTTCCGGCACAGGTTCATCGCTGCTCTCAGGGTCCCTCCGGTGGCCAGGACATCGTCGACGAGGACCACTCTGCCGGCCTTCTCATTGACAATCATTTCCAGAGTGTCGGTCCCGTACTCAAGGGAATAGGATTCGCCGATGACCGGAGGAGGGAGCTTCCCTTTTTTCCTCATCGGGATGAACCCCTTACCTTTTAGCTGGGCCATGGCCGCACCAAGAATAAAGCCACGGGACTCGATGCCGACGACGAAATCGATCTCATCCCAGTTGATCCCTTGAGACATCGAACTGATCACTTCGCTGAACCGTTCCTGGAGGAGTGGGGTGATGTCCTTGAAGATCACTCCGGCCTTAGGGAAATCAGGTACGCTGCGGATATGAGACTCAAAAGAATGCATTTTTGCTCCAGGGAGTGGGTTTAAGCTAATCTAACAGTTCCACTGAGGAAAAAATAGACTCGAGTGCGCAGTGTTAGAAAGTCCCACTGGTGCCGTCACTGCGATGCCTGTAGGCACCGCCGTCTTCGTCGTGGCTATCGCCATTGATACCATCGGGCACCGGACCATTTACAAAGCAGAGCTTCAGAAGGGCGAAGCTCTGGTCCACCACATCACTATCTTCGCGGGCATCACCAGCTGCCTACTTCTATGCCTGGCCTACACTTTGCCTGTGGCCCTGAAGGTGCCGGCGATGGTGATGGTTGGTCTTTCCATTTTCTATAGTGTCATTGACGAGGCCCTGCACTGGAAGCGCTACCTTGAAGGACACTCGGACAGGGTGGAGATGTGGAACCATTTCTTCATCTTCGTGGGGCATTCAGTGATGATCTTATCTTGGTCTTGGTGGTACCTGGATGGGTATCCGGGAGTGAGCGAGATCTTAAAAAAGCTCCCCCTCCAGTGAGGAGAGGGAGCGGAGGCGTTCGGGTAGCGAGGCTAGACTAGTTCCACTCTTGTGGAGCGTACTCAGTAGGTTGAGTCGTTGGAGCTGTATAAGTTCCTTTGATTCTAACAGTAACATGCTCGATGTGAGCACCGCTGTTAGATTTCACATTGATCTGGAGTCCGTTTCCACGACGAGCAGTGGCGACCGCATTGTCAGAAAGAGTGAAAGTCTTGATCTGTTCGAATCTTCCGTTCTTATCTGTCAGTTCGTACTTCTCACCAGACTCGAGAACCACATTCGAACACTGGTTCACACCGATGAACTTCAACGAGAACCGTGCCTTACCTTGGTCAACGTAGCTGCGAAGTTCAACCATTCCGTTACATCTGTCTAAACGAGCGCTGTCCTCGAGGTCACTTCCAGAAGTAGACGGAGCTGGGTAATAAGTGGTAGTCGGAGCGTTCCGTGGAGCTTCGTATCTCTGCGGAGCTGGTCTCTGATTTGTTGGAGCAGCGATGCTTCCTTTGATCCTTACAGTAACCTGGTCTTTGTGAGCACGAGAGTTAGACTGGACATTGATCTGAAGGCCATTTCCACGACGAGCAGTCGCAACTGCTTTATCAGACAGTGTGAAGGTTTTGATGTTTTCGAATCTTCCGTTCTTATCAGTCAGCTCATACTTGTCACCAGTTTCGAGGCTGACGTCTGAACACTGTTTCACCCCGGTGAACTTCAATGAAAAACGAGTCTTGCCTTGATCAACATAGCTTCGAAGCTCAACGTTACCGTTACAGTCACTTAAACGAGCGCTGTCTTCAAGCACGCTGTTGGCGAACGCACCAAAAGATGCGAGCGAAAGTAATAAAGCTGAAAATACCAGTTTCATAAGAATTCCTTAGTTGTTGTCCCTAAGTAACATAGAGACACATGAGAGGTTTATGCTATGCACTATACTTTAAAATTTTGTTACATGCGGGGTAGTGGGAATTTAATACAACCTTAATTAAAAAAAATTATGATTCTTATACTTAATCAGATTTTGAATGAACAAAAGGCGTTGCCCCAGTTACTGCCTTGAGCGTAACGAGCCGTATCCACTCGAAAATTTTCAACGCTGGTTCGGACGCCTACGTTGCTTCGGATGTGAGACACGAAGTCGAGGGACTCGTAACCAGTTCCTAGAAGTTTAGGGATGATCCGGGAAGCCAGGTTGCCGTAGGGCTTGAAGTGGCAGGCCAGGAACATCGACATGAAGTCATGCCGGTTCAGGTCTGTGACCGATCGTCCGTTCATGGTGAAACTCATCCCCTTATCCTTGGCGAGTTTTTTAATGATGAAGCCGTACCGGTCAACCTTCTGTCTCAGAGAGAAAAACTCCGGAAAGATATCGCGGGCCGAGTTTCCATCATTCACAGCCGAGATCCAGTAGACGTCGGAGATGCCATCGACGTACCCGCCGGCGCTCCCCATGGCGTAGTAAAAGAAGTTTAAAAATCCAAGGAAAAGTTTTCTGTTCTCGACGTCGTCTCTGTGGGTCTCACGGAAGACGTGCCACAGGTCCAGCTGAGAGCCTGGAGAGGCTGCTCGCACGGCGGCTTCGAGGCTGTTTAAAAACCGAGTCAGGTTTTCCTGGGTCGGATCCTGGGGTCGGCGCAGGGTTTTTGCGAGGATACTGTCCCCGGCCATGCACGGGTTCGGATCTTTCACGCCGAAATAATTTTCGCTGTTCTGAGTGGCGCAGAAAGGGTCGAGTTCGGTGATGAGGGCCTTCACCTGCTGGTGGCACTTCAGGATGGTCAGAACCGGGCTGGCCAGGCACGCCGATTGCGCGATGGCAGAAGGGACCACGAAGGTTTTTCTTTGGATGTTCCGGAGCTTCTGATCGGCGTGGGCAATCTCCGCCTGGCAGACCGGATGATGTTGGGTGGTCCCCAGTAGCTCGAGGAAGGTCTCGAGCCTTTCCTGGTAGGAGTTGAAGTAGGTCTTATTGAGGTCATCGAACCTTGCGTGGAACTTCTGGTTCTCCGAAGCCGCACTCTGTTTACTGGTACGGGCACAGGCCCTCAGACCTTCGCCCCGGTGATAGAGGATCTCGCTGACCCGGAAGTTAAGGATCTTCGCCGTGTGTTCTCGGACGTTGGCCGCTGCCGGGGACAGGTTCGCCAGCGTGAGTACCATCAGAAGAAATTGAAGTGGCTTCATACCGTATCCTTAAAAAAGCTTCTCCGGATGGTACCATCTCTCAACCTCAGGGCCACGGACCCTAGCCGTATCTACATCCCTGTCTATTGAGTAGGCAGGGTAAGTACCCAGGAATGCAAAGGGCTCAAACCTCATGCCACCGGAGTCAAGGCACGAAGTCAACGACGGAGCGTCGGCAAAAAAGACCCATATCTGATTATTTTGCTTCTGAGATAAACTATCCCAAGCCTGGAAAATCAATTCCGAGGTCTTCAGGATGAGACTATGTGTGGACTACTCGCTTACGCCGGTGACGTTGATCAACTGCCAGACTTCAAAAGTGTCTTCACTACACTCCGGCACCGGGGTCCCGACGACTCGGAGATCCTCAAGCTCCCGGAGAACCTCGCTACCATGTGCTTCCACCGGCTGGCCATCATGGATCCCACCATCAAGGGCCATCAGCCTTTCGTGAATCAGAGCAACGGTAATGTGGTCATGTGTAACGGAGAGATCTACAATCACCTGACCCTCAAGAAAGATTACAGCTCCATCTACCCCTTCGTTTCCCACTCTGACTGTGAGGTTCTGGTCCCCATGTATGACAATCTCGGGATCGAAGGCATGTGCCAACACCTCGACGCGGAGTTTGCCCTGGTGATCTGGGACGCGAAGAAGAGGAAGCTGGTGGCGGGACGGGACCCCATCGGGATCAGGCCCCTGTACTACGGCTACACTGAAGAAAATAAAATCATGTTCGCCTCCGAGATCAAGGGCCTCACGCCCTTTTGCCTGAAGGTCGAAGCCTTCCCACCCGGGCACTACTTCGACGGAGAAAAGTTCCACCAGTACCGGGACCTGACCACGGTGATTCACTACCACCCGAAGAGCCTCGAGACTCACCTCAAGGATATCCGTGAGAAGCTGGTCGAAGGGGTCAGAAAACGACTGATCGCCGACACGCCGATTGGTTTTCTGCTCTCCGGTGGACTCGACTCGAGCCTCATCTGCGGCATCGCCACGGACCTCACGAAAAAACGCATCACCACTTTCTCGGTGGGCCTGGATCATAATCCGATTGACATCGGCTACGCCCGGATCGTGGCGGAGCACTTGCGGTCGAAGCACTCTGAGGTCTATTTCAACAAGCAAGATACTCTGGGAGTCCTGGACAAACTCATCTGGCTGCTCGAAACCTGGGACATCACCACCGTCCGGGCCTCCATCGGGATGTACCTGGTGTGCAAGCACATCCGCGAGAAGACCGATGTCCGAGTGGTCCTGACCGGCGAGATATCCGACGAGCTCTTCGGCTACAAGTACACCGACTTTGCTCCGTCGCCTGAAGCGTTTCAGAAAGAAGCTAAGAAGAGAGTGGACGAACTCCACATGTACGATGTCCTGCGGGCCGACCGGTCGATCGCGAGCAATTCTCTCGAGGCGCGGGTCCCGTTCGGCGATCTGGATTTCGTGAGAACGGTGATGGAGATCCATCCGGAGTTTAAGATGAACACCACCGGGATGGGGAAGTGGATCCTGCGCAAGGCTTTCGAGGGGAGCGGGCTCATTCCGGATGAGATCCTGTGGAGAGAGAAAGCGGCCTTCTCGGACGCTGTCGGGCACTCCATGGTCGACTACCTGAAAGAATTCGCGGAGACCAAGTACACGCAGGCGGAGTTCGAAACCAACCGGGAGAAGTTCGCCCACGGAACTCCCTTCACTAAAGAGTCGCTGCTCTACCGAGAAATTTTTGAAAAGCACTTCGCGGGCCACGCGGCGACCATCAAGGACTTCTGGATGCCGAACCGGGACTGGAGTAACTGCAACGTGCAGGACCCGTCCGCTCGGGTCCTTCCTAACTACGGGAAGTCCGGAGCCTGAGACCTGAACTAAATAAAAGAGAGTGTCGGAGCATATCCGACGCTTTTAATTTTTAACAAGAAACTTAATTTCCCGAATATCGAAAAATTTAAATTACCTATAGAATCAATGAATGGTTCGCAGCTACTTTTCACAATTTAAAAAACTTTCCTCCAACGTTAAAATCTTCCTGATCGGGAACGCCATCCAGGGGATGGGTCTCTCAATTTATAGTCTGCTGTTTAACCTCTATCTCAAGGAACTCGGGTTCGGCGAGTCGATCATCGGAAGTCTCATCTCCACCACTTCGCTGGGGATCTCACTCATGGCGATTCCGGCGGCGTTCATCATTGATAAGTTCCACGTCAAGCACCTGGTGATCACCGGGATGACTCTATCCTCGACGTTCTACTTCCTGCAGATCCTGAATGTTGAGCAGGGATCTCTCTTCGCCTTCGGTCTGATGGCCAGCATGTTTCAGGCCCTCTTCAATATCTCAGTCTCACCGTTCTATCTCCGGAACTCCACTTCCGAGGCACGGGTGCATCTGTTTACTCTGAACTCAGGCCTCAACATGATGGCCCATCTGGTGGGCTACCTCCTGGGAGGATTCCTTCCAGATTTCATCCGGTGGGTCAGTCCGGACCTGACGAGAATCGAGGTTTACCGAACCGCGATCATGGGCGCTCTACTAGTTGTCTGCATGTCAAACCTCATGTTCATGAAGATCAAACGAGTAGCAATCCCTAAGAGTAAGAAAAGAATGTTCGAGGGGCTCCGGGAAAAAGAGTGGAGGGTCCTCTCGAAGCTAATCCTGCCTAAGCTGTGCTTCGCTTTCGGCGGCGGATTGATCGTACCGTTCCTAAACCTCTACCTTAAAGAGAAGTTCAAGCTCTCGACCGAAATGATTGGGGTATCGTACGCCGCTCTTCAGCTCTGTATCTTCGCTGGGATCTTCATCACCCCGATGATCGTCCAGCGGATGACCCACTTGCGGTTCATCATGCTGACCTCGCTGCTGTCGGTTCCGTTCATGGTCGCCATGGGGGCCGTGGGAAGTGTGCCGCTGGTCCTGTGCTGCTTCTTCATGCGCGGCACTCTGATGAACATGTCCAGTCCCATCACCTCGATGTTCGAGATGGAGCACGTGAGAGAGAAAGAGTGCGTGTTTGCTTCCGCGATCATCCTCTTCTTCTACCACCTGGTCTACACCTCCAGCACCCGGCTCGGTGGGTACCTGATAGAGACCTATTCCTTCGGTCCGACCTTCTACGTGGCAGGCGCGAGCTACACTTTTGCGGTGGTGCTGTTCTACTATTTTTTCAATCAGGAAGACCGAGCTAAGCGGCAGCACAAAGAAGAAGCACTGGCCACCGCTGCCTAGAAGATCCTCGTACTCAGGTCTGAGAAGATCCGTGTGAATTCAGTTTCCGCTAGGTGGTCGAACCTTCCGATAAACGGCGAATCCAGGTCTAGGACTCCGTAGGTTTTCCCCTCTTTGATCAGCGGCACCACCAGCTCCGACTTCGACGCCGAGTCGCAGGCAATGTGGCCCGGGTAATCATCCACGTTCTCAACCCTAATGGTTTTATTTTCGTTGAACGCTGTTCCGCACACGCCCCTTCCGGCTTTAATCCGGATACAGGCGGGCCTTCCCTGAAAGGGACCTAGCACCAGTTCATGGTCTTGCTCACTCCAGAGATAGAAGCCGCACCAGTTCAGGTCCGGGTACGCGTGGTAGACCCAGGAGCTGAGGTTGGCGAGGTTTGCCACGAGGTTCTTCTCGCCCGTCACCAAAGAGACAAGTTCTTTCTCCAGCTGCGTGTAGAAGTCCTGGGAGCCGTCGAAATTAGACTTTATCTGGTACATGGTGCCTCACCGAACTTCTGAGAGGAGGTTGCTAATGAATTGTTTCATGAAGACGATGCGGCCTTCGGCAATGAGCCGCGCTTCGTCGGTGTTCATCAGCTCCGGGAGCTTGAAGAGTTTAACAAAGTAGTGATCGAGCATGAATGCCTTATCATCCAGTGGCCGGGCAGAGGCTTCCGGATCTTGAGGATCGTAGAAACTGCTTTTCATCTGCGCATTCACCGCGGCACACCTGAGGACCCCGATGGCCCCGAGGGCATCAAGCCTATCCGCATCCTGGACGATGGCGGCTTCGATGCAAGTGGGCCGCAGGCCCTTGGAGAAACTATGTTCAATGATGCCTTTTTGAATGAGAGAAATCTCCTGTTGATCGAATCCCGCCTCGACTAGATACGGGAGCGCTTCGTTCGCCGAAAGGGTAGAGGCGTTTTTTCTCTCTGGGTGATCTTTGGGCAGATTGATAAGGTCATGGCAGTACACGGCCGCGAGCACACACGGAAGATTCGCCTTAAGGCTCAGGGCAATTTTTTTTGCCGTCGCTGCGACTCGGCCAATGTGAGGCCAGTCATGGGCGGGGTCAGATCCCTGGTAGTAAGGCTTAACCAAGGGAATGAGGGTCTGGAGTCTTTGCATGTTATTCTTTTGGTGTGGAAAACCAACCCTTCTTCCGGAAGTACCAGATGGCCGAGCAACTAAGCAGGACCATGATGAAGGTGAGAAGGTAGAGGGCATTGTAGGAGTTGAGGCCTGGCAGGTGCTCGAAGTTCATCCCGTAGAATGACGCTAAAAAATTCAAGGGAAGGAGGATCGACGAGAAGACCGTCAGAACTTTCATGACTTCGTTGGCACGCTGAGCGTTCAGCGCGATGTGGAGTTCGAACAGGTGCTCGAAGTTATCCGATACCTCGTCCAGTCGGAAATAGAGCTGGTCGATGTTTTCCCGCATGTCCTGGTTCATGGAAGATGACTCCTGCCAGAAGTCCCGGAATCGGTAGAGGGAATCATTGGTCTGCTTGAGCATGCGTTTGATGACGAAGATTTGTCTGCGGAAGCGGTAGATCCGGGTGGTGTCGAGGGTCTCACACTTCTTCGAGAGGACATCGGATTCAAAGTCATCGTAGAGATCCTGGAGATTTTCGATGGGCTTCTCGTAGGAACGGATGATGGAGAGGACGATCTGATGGATGAGGGCTTCAAAAGTTTTTGGATGTTCGCTCTTCTGGATCCGCTCGGAAAGTTTGTTGAGCTGCTCTAGCTTGACTCTGTGGATGCTCACCACGCGGCTGTTGGTGATGAAGAGAGCGATCTTCCGGGTCAGGTCCTGGACAGAGGTTGCGTCGAGGTCAGCCTCTGAATCGTACATTCGCATCATGAGGAAGTGGCCTTCATCGGTCTGCTCGTATTTAGGGAGATGCTCGGGCCTCAAGCAGTCTTGCACCAGAAGGTAGGGAAGGCCGAACTCACTGTTGAGACGTTCTAGGTCGAGGGAGTGAGGCTCTTCAACGTCGAACCATTTGAAGTCTCTACCTGGTAGTGGGAACTCGGTAATCATGTAGCGGGTTTAACATTGAGAAGGCAAGAATTCGAGGAAAATTTTGCAGGGGAGAGGAACTTGGAAATGAGGAGGACATTTCATCTTAAAAAAAGAAGCCCTTCATAAAGAAGGGCTTCGGAATCATATTAAAATTAAATTCTGGGATTACCAACGGTTTCCACCGCGGTCGCCGCCGCCACGGTCTCCACCACGCCCACCGCCGCCGCCGCCGCCGAATCCGCCACGGTCTCCACCGCGTCCGCCTCCGCCGCCACGGTCTCCACCACGTCCACCGCCGCCGCCGCCGAATCCGCCAGTTCTAGGTTCCATAGGACGAGCTTCATTCACAACCAGTGAACGTCCACCAATGTCTTGACCATTCAGTTTGTCGATTGCCGCTGCAGCTTCGTCAGCTGAAGACATTTCGACAAATCCGAAGCCTTTAGAACGACCAGTGTCACGATCCATAACGATCTTAGCTGAATCGACGGCTCCGAACTTAGCGAACATTTCATTCAATGATTCGCTAGTTGCTGAGAACGGTAAATTTCCTACGTAAATCTTACTACCCATGAAAACCTCCTTAAGGCCTAGGGACGTCTATCAGAGATATCATGAGCAACTGCTCGAAGAACTCTACTGCGACAAATATTTGTGAGTTAAATATCACTAACTCTTTAATTTAGGATAGCACATTCTAAAAAACTTTTAAAATCGATTGAGAGAGATTTTTGAAAGAAAGTTAGGAAAATTTGGAATTTAAGAAATCTTTTTGAGTGCAATGTGTTAAAAGGTTGCCTGATAACAAGGCGCCTACTCATGGCTCCTGGCGCCGTCGGCAATAAAAAAGGCCCTCTTGCGAGGGCCCTCTATATCTTAAAAATTTTAAGAGTTGGATACTACCAACGACTTCCGCCGCGATCGTTTCCACCACGGTCTCCACCGCGTCCGCCGCCGCCGCCGCCGAATCCGCCACGGTCACCACCACGTCCACCGCCGCCGCCGCCGCCGCCAAATCCGCCAGTTCTTGGCTCCATTGGACGAGCTTCGTTAACAGTTAGCGCACGACCGCCAAGGTCAGAACCGTTTAACTTTTCGATAGCTGAATCAGCTTCGTCAGAAGATGACATTTCAACAAAGCCGAAGCCTTTTGAACGACCAGTGTCTCTGTCTGTTACGATTTTAGAAGAATCAACACTTCCGAAACGTGAAAACATTTCAGAAAGAGATTCGTTCGTTGCTGTGAATGGAAGATTTCCAACATAAATTTTCTTACCCATAAATACCTCCTTAAGGTGCTAGGATAGCGTAAAGAGGACCTAGAGCAGAATTACCCGGGGACACTCGACACGAGAATTATTATGTAACACGCAAGGTTTAAAAAAGCACTCAAAAATTAATGATAAAAAGAATTTAAGTTAAAATATGGTTTTTGTTCAAGGAGAGGCACATGGAAGGACCTTCTTTATTCGTTGCGGTGGAAAATTTCGCTCCGGAAAGTGTAGGTGAGTTTATCAATCAACCCAGAGAGAACCGGATCCCGAGGATGACTCTGAAGTTCAAAGAGGACACCATCTACTTTTACAGCTGTGCCATTAAAGAACATCTTCACCGGCCCTGGGAACATCATAACAAATGAGATTTTCTTTCGCCTTGAAACTCCACCTGGAGAATAAGCTCGCTGCTCTCACTCCGCTCAGGCAGAGGGCCCTGATCAAGGACTGTCGAGACAAGAAAATCAAGAGTGAAAAACTATAGCATCCGCGGTCCGCTCGTGATTGTCAGACTCGCCCCGAGTGTGGGAAAATGTATGGATGTCTTTTTATTCTTCCCCTCTCATTAGCTGGACGGAAAAAGGTCTATATTGTGAAGCCGGCGGTTTCTACATCGACCCGCACCGGGCGGTGGACCTCGCCGTCATCACTCACGCCCATAGTGATCACGCCCGCCGCGGGCACGGGAAATACCTCTGTGTAAAAGATGGCCTGGAGCTCTTACGGACAAGAATCGGAAAAAGAATTAACGTCGACTGCTTTGCCTACGGAGAGCAGTTCGTCCTAGGTGACACAACGGTGAGCCTGCACTCCGCGGGACACATCCTCGGGTCAGCGCAGGTCCGGGTGCAACGGGGTAGTGAAGTGTGGGTGGCCTCAGGAGATTATAAAAGAGACCGGGACCCGAGCTGTGACCCGTTCGAGATCGTACCCTGCGACACCTTTATCACCGAGGCGACCTTCGGCGCCAAGGAATTCGTCTGGCCAAAAAATCTTGAGCACGGCCGTCTCATTAGTGATTGGTGGGAGGAGAACGCAGCAGACGGTCGCAACAGCATCCTCTTCGGTTACTCGCTCGGCAAGGCCCAGCGGATCCTCGCCGAACTAAGTCCCTATGCCAAGAAGCCCATCCTCATCCATTCGACGATTTCCGAACTCACCGACTGCTACCGGAAGCAGGGAAGGCTCCTCGCGGAGACCAATGTTCTGAGTGATGTTTTGTACTACCTCTTCGACGACGAATGCTTGAGCGGGGAACTGATCCTGGCCCCGCCTTCGATCATGCGAGCAGACTGGGCCTCCAAGCTCGGGGAGTACCGGACAGCGTTCGCCTCCGGCTGGATGAACTCCGGCGGCTTCGGAAGGTACGATAAAGGCTTTGTGATGTCTGACCACGCGGACTGGGAAGACTTGAACCTGACCATCCGGCAAAGCGGGGCGCATCGGGTCTTCGTCCAGCACCGGGACGGCGAGCTCATCAAGCACCTCCGGAAAGACGGCATCGACGCACACGCGGTGGAACAGCTCAAAGCGGATAACTACACTTCCCTCGGGGGCACGGTCCTGAGGCTTCTATGAAAAGCATCCGGCTCTCACTGCAGGACTTCGCCCAACCCTCGCCGCGCACGGGAAGCATCGAAGGCTCCTCCGGATTTTCTTTCGGGATGCAGAAGGGCATCGAGCTCCATCAGCTGATCCAGGCCCAGAGGCTCAAGGACTTCGACACCTATCAAGCGGAGGTCCGGATCCAGCGGACGTTCGTGCGGGACGGTTTTACCTTCGAGGTCGAAGGGCGCATGGACGGGATCTTCCGGGACGAGAGGCCCGTGATCGAAGAGATCAAATCAAGCTTCAACATCTATGACCTTAGCCGCAAGCTGCGCGAGCGGACGTACAGTCACCCGTACTACCTCCAGCTCCTGAGCTACGGGTATTTCTATTACCTTGAGCACGGGGTGATCCCGCAGCTCACTTTCCTCCTTGTCTCGTCCCGTCGGAGCGAAGAGCTGGACCTTCAGGTACAGTTGGACCTCAAAGAATACCAGCAGTGGCTTGATCGGAGGTTAAGCGCTCTGGTGCTAGAGGCGACCCAGGCACAGAAACGCTCGAAAAGAAGAAGCAGGTTATCCAGCGAGCTGCCGTTTCCTTTTCCGGTGGCGCGGACCGGGCAGCGGGAGCTCATTGAGTACATCGACGCATCTCTCACCCAGCAGCAGAGAGTGATGGTCCAGGCGCCGACGGGACTCGGGAAAACGGTGGGGGTCCTCTACCCGACGCTCAAGGAAAGTCTCTCCCGGGGCCAGCGGGTGATCTACATCACTCCAAAAAATAGTCAGCAGCTCGCGGCGGAAGAGGCGATCGAGAGGATCCAGGCCAAGGGCTGTCCCACCAGGTCACTCACCATCACGGCCAAGAGCAAATTGTGCATGAAAGCCGAGGCGCTCTGCAATCCGGAGTACTGTGAGTTCGCCCGGGACTACTACGATAAGCTCGAGCTGCACGGACTCAAGGAGATCCTCGGCAAAAAGAAAAAACTTACTAGTAAGGTTTTTAAGAACCTAGCTCAGAAGTATGAAGTCTGTCCCTTCGAGCTTCAGTTTGAAGCGGTGGAGGAACCGGACACGATCATCTGCGATTACAACTACGTCCTCGGCCACGACTCAGCACTCGGTCGACTTTCTCAAGTGGGCTTTAGCCAGGAAGGAAAACCCAACTTGGTCATCGATGAGGCACACAATATCCCCTCGCGGACCATGAGCTACTATTCTCCCTCGATTTCAACCCGTCAGCTGAAGGGAATGGAAGAAGAGCTGAAGTCACTCCAGAAAAGGTTCAGTGAAGATGGGGTCGAACTCGTCCAGGAATGCGTCCAGCTCATCGAAGGATTCAAGGGTGTAGACAACAAAAATCAAGGGAAGAGACTCAACCTGGAGAGCGGCGCCTTCTTGGAGGTGAACGAAAGGATCAAGGCTTACATGTCAAAGTACCTTGAGTCGGATGTGGAGATCAGGCCCCGGGACGTGGTCCTGAGGTTCTCGTTCTACTGGGGGGAGTTCACTGAAATCCTTTCGACGATCATGGAAGAAGAGAGACCGGAGTTTTTTATCTCGAGCAGTCATGACCAAGGTGAGTCGACCATCCACATCACCTGCTGTGACGCTTCGAAGTTAATCCAGCCACGCTATGATAACTTCGAACACGTGGTTGCTTTCTCCGCGACGCTAAAGCCCTTCGAGTACTACTCCCAACTTTCAGGTTTAGAAGGGAAAGACCTCTTCAAGAAGGAGTTCGAGTCTCCGTTTAACACCTGCCACCGGAAGATCATAGTGATCCCGCAGGTGTCGACGAAGTATTCAGTCAGGGCCGCGAACTACCCAAAGATAGCTGACACCATCCACCGGGTGGTGCAGGTTCGACCCGGAAACTATCTGGCGTTTTTCCCGAGTTTTGATTTCATGGAACGGACACTGGGGGTCTTCGAACTCCCGGAAGGATTCCGACTGATTAAGCAATCACGGAACATGCGGAGCACGGATGTGGAAGACATCCTCATGGGTTTGAAGCTTCAGGAGCAGCCGACCCTGCTCTTCGGCGTCCAGGGCGGGATATTCTCCGAGGGGGTGGATTACGCCGGGGAGATGGTGATCGGTGCGTTCATCATCGGCCCTCCGTTACCAGTCTTCGATTATCAGAGGGAGGGAATGAAGAAGTACTACCAGACCTATCATAAGTCCGGATTCGAGTACGCGTACACCTTTCCTGCCATGGCGAAGGCCATCCAAGCAGCTGGACGTGTCATTCGCTCTGAGACTGACCGGGGTCTGATCATCTTAATGGACGATCGGTTTTTGGAAAAAAGTTTTGCTCAGACCATGCCGAGCGACTGGTTCAGTGAATCTCCCCGCGAACTCATTTCTAAAAGTATCCTCAACGATGTTGCTGAATTTTGGAAAAAAGGCTAAGAATATTCAAGACTCAAGACACGCTTAGTCATGGCTAATTTGACCTGTTGCTGGCTTTAATTCTTTTGGCGATCTAAACTTCAGGCAAGTTTCTCCATCCAAAGGAAATCATGAAAATACTTTTTTACTCTTGCATTCTTATAACATCCCTAGCGTCTCACGCCGGGATTTCACGCATAGAAGTGAAGTCATTCAATTTTGATTACAATGATCCCAAGGGAGAGGGGAAGGCCGCCGTTTTTACCCGGAGTGAAAAGAGCACGACCGCCGGTGCGACTGTTTCTGTTGACCGGGTCGGAGAAAATTTTCGACTTGTGGTCGCGGGCGCCCGACCGGAAACTTTTGAGTTAATTAATGCGCCGAAGTTCATGACCGAAGCCAGCACCATGTCTGTGCGAAGTTTTAACGGTCTGCTGGATCAGACGGTGAAGCTTTCGCTACAGAACGGGACTTTCAAGTCAGCAAAGAACTCCCTTCTCATCGAGGGACTGAGTCTGGACTGTAACAAGGCCTCCGTTGCTCCGGTACTGATGGATCAGCTCATCTCGGGTTGTATCCAGCGCATGTCTCTTCAGACCTCGAAGTTTTTGTCAGAATCTCGCGAAGACGGGGTCTCCGAACTCATCATCAAATCCATAGTCTCCGCTGTTGATTTCGGGAAGGGCATCGACGGACAGACGGACGTGAAAGGAGTGGACCTCAGAGTGGACGCAGGAAAATTCACTGCCGTCGCCACGGTGAAGATGCAGATCAACGGAAAGATCAAGAGCAAAGGCTTTGTGAGCTACGACCAGGCCCGTGGAAGACTCTCGGTGAGGGTCGATGAGGTGAAGTTCGGAATCCTCGGAATCACCGGGAAAGTCTTCGACGAACTGAAGAAACACGAGAGTGAGAAAATCAAAGTCAACAAGCCCTACGTCTATTACCAGATTAGATAGTCCGGAAGATCTTCACCAGTATCACTCTTGAGTCTTGATCGGGGCGAAGGATCATGGTTTCGTCTCTCACCAGGGACCAGAGCCCTGGGCCGGAGGCCTGCTGGTGGACATATGCGAAGGAGTGGTCAGCGTCGCAGGTCACGAGAAAATCTTCATTCAACTTAAGGTCCCGGACACTGGTCCGGGCCACGCCCCAGGATCTCTTGATCATTACATTGAAATCCTGGACCTCGCCGCTCACAAGGTCACAATGGATCCGTTCTTCCCCGCCGAAATCGAACGGAGCACTCGCTGTTCCCAGGAATTCGAGTCTATCGTCGAAGCTCAGTTCGACACCGTTTCCCTCAAGAATGAGTAAGGTCCTATCCATAAAAGGAAATTCAGAAAAAGGTCCATTTTTTTTAATCGCAGCAACCGAGAGCCGGAGGTCGTAATCCGCCGCCGTTGCAGGTAGTCTCAGCAGTTCGACCGTCGACCCTCCACCGTTCTTCCAAGGCATGACTGTGAACTGTTGCTGGCTATGATATTGAGGCATACTTTCCTTCCATGCGATAAAGTTTTGCATAGATCATTGTAATTAGCGACGGAGAGTTTTGGCACCATTCCTGCTGCTTAAAGAGAAAAAGAAACAGGAGGACAAATGGAAAAGACTAACGAAAAGCAAAACACTCAAAAACCTATCGACGCACACGCTAACTTCCGGAAGGGCCTGAACGATTATAATGACGGTGCTAACGTGACTCATCACCTAGGCAATGACTCTTACGACGGCGCCAGTATCCCGGAAGAAAAAGGTTCCGACGAAGATAAACTCGACGGTTCTGTAGCAGAAGGTAATGGTCTGACTGAAGAAGATTTGGAAGACGAAACTTAAGTGGTTAACTTTGTCTAAGTTTTTTCTTTCATAAACTCTTTGGTTTCCCGAGCATCTCATCCAGGCTGGTGAGGACCTTCTGTTCCCAGTCTTCGCTTCCCAGCGACTCTCTTGAAATGATCAGGTGATGGTAGGGCCTGGGGAGTGTGGACCCGGCCGTAGAGACAGCTACCAGTTTCCACCGATTGAGCTTCTTCATCAAAGTTTCCAGTCCAGAGAAAGACACCAGTTCGTCCTTCGGATCCATCAAAACAGTGGTCTTGAAGTTTAGCTTCTCCGGTTCCAGGGCCCGGAAATCGCTGATCGTCTGGAAGAGGGCCCTGTAGGCAGCGATGGATGTGCCTCGCTGGGCCTGGTAGCTCTCCGGGGCCATGCTCGGGACGAGGTACCCATCGGGTAGAACGTACAGGGCCCGGATGAATTGACTGGTGAAGTTCACTTCCAGTGCCGGAGCGAACAGCAGGAGCTGATCCATTCGATACTCAGGGTGTGCGGCGAGATAAGTCGTGGCCAGGACGCCACCGAGAGAGTGGGCGAGGAGAGTCAGGGAACCTTTGCGTGCTTCGTTCCTGGCCCGCAGGAGGAAGAAAGCTTCTGCCAATTGCTCAAGCCAAGCTTGTTGGGTGATTTTTTTCATTTCAAGCAGGTCATCGTTGTGGCCCTTCAGCCGAAGGAGGAGCACGTCGTGACCCCGCAGGTTCACTTCACGGATGAGGTCTGCGAGTTTCTCGGGTTTAGTGTTCAGGCCATGGATGAGCAGAGACTGCCCGGCAGTTTGTTGTGCTGAGGAGTTAAACCACTCGAGGTAGGGTGCAGCGGCAGCGATCGTCGGAAGCAGTAATAAAAGGACAAGAGATTTTAGCATGGATTTCATTCCCTGGAACCTTGGATGGTACCAGGCAATGAAATCGAAGTCGTGGGTCTGTAAGGTTAATTTAGATATTCTTCAAGTACGTGACTTTGATCTTCGCCTTCGCTCCGGGGATGGAGTTATGGTGAAAGAGGATGGACTGGGATTCGAGGTCGTACGCATAGTCCGTGGTCAATATTCCGTTAACGAAAACCTTCAGACTGCCGTCGACCGGTTGGTTCGCCAGTGCGAAACTATCCATCAGGTTGATCAGTTTTTCACTCATCTCTGTGAGGGTGTTACTAAAGGACTCTCGGATGTCCAGCACCGTTCCGGCCGTGGCTTCCGAAGCTTGTGCGTACCTCTTGAAACCAACGGTCACCGCGGGTTCAGGATTGGATAGAGTTTTATCTACGATCGAGTAGACTTTCACCAGGCCGGGGTTCGATTTAACTTTTTTAAGTTCAGTGGCGTACTCAGCAGGAGACAGCGCGGACTGGTCTTCCTCGTCAGAGATGATGACAACGGCAAGGTAGGCGTTGCTTCTGAGGAAAGTCGGGCCGTACTTTTTCACAAAGGCATCAGCGGTCTGAAGACCTTTTTCCTCGCCGGAGCCCTTGACGCCGACTTTAACCAGTTCGTTGAAGTGACTCAAAAACTGCGCAGGATCTGCCTTCGCCGCAGCAGACGTTAACTTGGTGTCCGAACCTTCGACCATCAATCCATTGAACTCTGGTGTGGCGTCGGTGGTGGTGATGGCCATTTTGAAATTGATGTTCTTATTCATGAAGTTTTTGATGAACAGGTCAAAGTGTTTACCGAGGTCGATCTGTTCGTCGGTCATCGATCCGGAGTTGTCGACCACCCAGAGGATATCGAGGTCTTTGACCGCCTGGTCAGGCTGGTTGAAGTCTTCAGTCACCGCCACTTGTTTCTGTGTCCCGGGACGGCCACCGACGAGCCTGCCGGGTTTCTTATCATCTTTACCGGTAGCAGTGGGAAGGCCATTCGGCGAGCCCGCGGAGGAATCAAACGACTGATTCTTCCCATAGAAATCTGTTGGTTTGGTGCAGCTCGCGGTCAGTGCCAGCAGGAGAGGAAATATTAAAGTTTTCATAGGTGCTTCCTTGTTTTTATTAACAGTAGTCCTGTTTGAAGGGGGGTGAGCTTATTTTGAAAAAGTTACAATCAGTGACCAATTTCATGACATTGGGACGCAGAACTGTGGAGCCCTGGTCGCTTAGCGAACGAACCTTAGGGCCAGCTGAAGGACTGTTTAAGTATTGTTCGTCGAGGGATCGCCGGTTACCCCTGAGCCGCTTGGTAGTGAAAATCCACCAGCCTACCCCCTTGGGCGGTGTAAGTGATCTGAATGGGGTTACAGCAGACTTCGCAGTCTTCGACGTAGGTCTGCGTTCCGCTCTCGGAGATGTCCAGTAGCATGGAGATCTTCTCCAGACACTTCGGGCACCGAAAAAATTTTTCTATTTCCATAGAGATTATCCTTAATTCCAATGGTCTTATGGGAGTGAACCTTTATATCATCTTAGTCCGAAACCCTTCCCGAGTCATCGACTTAAGCTGGAGTCTTAGATGCGCATCACCATCATCATGTTGCTAGTGAGTCTGCACACATTCGCTCAGAAGGTGCAGGTGGACCCCTCCCACCACCTGACAAAAATCCTGCAGGCCCATGACTGCGACAAGGATAAGAAAATAACCGTCGACGATGGCAACTGCGGAGCTAAGTCCTACCAACTGACCACTAAAAATAGCGGAACCCTTACCGTCGAAGGGACCTACCAACTCTCGAACTTGGTTCAAGAGCTCAAGCTCGCCGAGAAGACCGGCCTGCTCGAGACATCAAGGATCTCGGAGAATCCGGTGGACCGGATCTCCCGCTCCATCAGAGAAAGATTCTGGGACGGACTCACCCGCAGAATCGATGCGGAGCATCTCGAGCAGGTACTGGCCGACAGTAAGGTGATGGCTTCAGCAAAAAAGTACCTCTACGTCCCGGCGAGCGATCCGCAGGCCTACGAGTACTTCAAGCGAGCGCAGAAGAAAGGCTCGAGGGTAGAAGTCTTGAAACTACCAGGTGTTGATTCCGAAAGCATCCAGGCCCTTGGTGCCCGGCACGGGCTACTGGCCCTGGGGTTAGAGAAAAGTCGAGAAGGAAAAATACAGGGTGTGCCGTACGTAGTCCCGGGAGGGAGGTTCAATGAGATGTATGGCTGGGACAGCTACTTCCACGCTCTGGGCCTTCTCGAAGACGGCAGAGTCGAGCTGGCGAAGAGCATGGTGGATAATTTTGTCTACGAGATCACACACTACGGGAAAATCCTTAACGCCAACCGGACCTACTACCTCACCAGGTCCCAGCCTCCGTTTCTCACTTCCATGATAAAGGCAGTCTATGAGAAGTTGCCCGCAGATCCGGCCAATAAGCAGTGGCTCAAGATCTCCGTCCTGGCGGCGATCCGTGAATACGAAACTGTGTGGATGGGAAAGGACCGGCTCACTCCACTTGGACTTAGTCGCTACGCGGGCTTCGCACCAGGAATTCCGCCGGAGGTCGAGCCCGGGCACTTCGACGAAACCATCAGAACCTTCGCGGCCAGGAAAAAAATGACAGTGGAGAAGTACACTGCTCTATTCACGAAGGGATTGCTACTGGAGCCGGAGCTCACGGAGTTCTTCCTGCATGACCGGGCGGTGAGAGAGTCGGGGCATGACACCACTTATCGGTGGAGAGTGAACGGGAAAGACGCCTGTGCGGATTTCGTGACGGTGGACCTGAACTCTCTGTTGTACAAGTACGAGATCGACCTCGCGTACCTCATCGGGAATCAGTTACAAGATAAGCTGCCGGGGTACCGAAGTGAGAATTTTTCGGCGGCGGCAAGGAAGCGGCGAGACCTGATCCGGAAGTATCTATGGGATCCGGAGAAGAAGATGTTCTTCGACTACAACTGGGTTCTCGGCAAACCCTCAGAATACGTGAGTGCCACCGCCCTGTACCCACTCTGGGCCGTTGAGAAAAATGCTCCTGGGACACAACTGTTAGATCCGGCCGAGGCGAAAGCACTGGCCAGTAACGTCCTGCAGGTTCTTGAGCAGGCCGGGGGGATCGCCGCGACTAGCGATGAATCGTTAAAAAAATTTGGGGACAAATCTCTCCAGCGGCAGTGGGAATACCCCAACGGGTGGGCCCCGCACCAGATCCTCGCCTGGGAAGGGCTGCAGAACTACGGGCTAGTGGAAGATTCCGATCGACTGATCTATAAGTGGCTCTACATGATCACCAAGAACGCGATGGAGTACAATGGAACGATCCCGGAGAAATACGATGTGGTAAACCGCACCCACAAAGTGTTTGCTGAGTATGGGAATGTTGGGACGGAGTTTTCATACATCACGACGGAAGGCTTTGGTTGGATGAACGCTTCTTACCAAATTGGCCTGAAGCAGATTTCTAAGTCGAGTTTGAAAAAACTAAAGTTGCTGGTAGATCCAAAAAAATAGCCCGGATAAACCGAGCTATTTTGTAAAAATTTATCAGAAGATATTTAGAAACCACCACGCGTGTTATGCGTAACGCGGTTTCCTTTGCCGGCCATTGCACGGTAGATCACAAGAAGAATCACAGCTCCAACGACACCTGCGATGAATCCAGCAGGTTCGCCTTCGCGGTACCAACCAGCTTGTGCACCGATGAAGTGCGCTAGCATAGATCCGGCTACACCGAGGAGAGCCGTAATGATGAATCCACCTGGATCTTTACCTGGCATCATGAATTTAGCAACAATACCGATGAAAAGACCGATTAATAATGTCCAAAGCATGTCTGACTCCTTTGTTTGTAAAACGTTGCGTATAGCTAAAACAAAACCAATACAACTGATCTTGAAGTTGCAAAAGCCTTACCAACTTTCCCAATACTAACTCTGATGACTTATGGGCCTAAATAAAAAGAAAGGATTATCAATGGGACATATTGCCCACATTTTTAATTAATACTTCTCAGCATTGACCGACCTAAGAAGAGCTTGCGTTAATAGTTCGCTGCTAATAACTCCAAGACTGGCGACCCCAAGGTTCTTTGGTAGTTTTTTTGACTGCGTGGAGACGACGAAAAGAGTGTCTCCGTCCCATGGGGTCTGGAACGGTCTAATGGTAGAGGCCATAGAAGTGTGGGCCATCACCGCAATCCGTTTCATGTCGATGCGGGAGATGTCGGCGTTAGTGACGATCACACTGATGGTGGTGTTCTGAGTGGCTTCCGGAGCTTTCTCCTGACTAGCGAGGATCGATTCGTAGACCGGGCTCCTGATGCCGGTCTTCAGATCCAGGTTTCCCCGGATGACCTTACCGTCGCGGTCGTGGATGGCCCCGAGGGCATTGTTTACGGTCAGAACAAATAACTTGATTCCGCTCACTTCCTTATACGCGGCTCCCTGTCCCGCGCTTTCAGCTTTCTCGATGCCCATGTATTTACCTACGGAAACATTCGTGCCCGCGCCGGCCCTGCCGACGGCAACTGAGTTTTCCTTGAGACTGTTAAAGGCTTTGATCCCAAGATCCTTATCCGGATAGATCGCATTCTTCCGGTTCGGAAAGTCATATACGATCGCGGCCGGAACCAGTGGGATCGAATCGAAGTGGACATTGTTCTTTCTCTGCTTAAGGATGGCGGACATGACGCCGGTGGCGGACTCCAGACCCAGTGCTGACCCTCCGGACAGGACGATACCGTCTACGTAGCCCCAGCTGTTCATGTCGTCGACCGCGGACGAGGCGAGGACGGTGGCTGAGCCTCCGCGGATGTCGACGGCGGCGTGCGCACCCTTTGGAAAGAACAATAGGGTCATCCCCGTTGGACCCTTGGGGTACTCGGCGGTTGCGATCTTGAATTCGTTGAAATCAAACTTGAACTCAGTCTTGTCCTGGGAGAGGGCCGAATAGCTTGAGGTGAGAACTAGTAGGAACACGAGCAACTTCACGGAGACTCCTTTGAAAAATAGTATAATTTTTCTTCCGGGAGTCCGGGATGTAAAGGGATTAAAAGATGTAAGTGATTCCTGCACCCGCGGCAGTATTCTGGATCAGAAAAGTTCCAGTCTCCGAGATGTCCTTACCTTCGAACTTGGGTTTCGCAGAGTAGCGCTCGTACAAACCGTACACATCAACTAAGAAGCTGGGAGAGATTTTGAAACTCACCCCGGGCCTGAAAGTGAATGACGGTAGGAAGTTTAGCGTCACCTGCGTGCCCAGGCCGAGCTGGTAAGAAAACCTCTCGGAGATATTTTTCCGGTAGAGGTACCTGCCGGTGAGGTAACCAAGGCTGAAGTCAGCTCCTGTCCCACCACCGAAGTCGAGCTTATAGAGATTGAAGTAGTACCCGAGGTAGAAATTATGCGTGATGGCCTTCTCGGGGTCTTGGCCTAGGAGGATTTCAGCTCCTAGCTTGGTTTCATCCAGTGAACTGTCACCCTCGGCAAGGAGGGACTTGCGGAGAATGAAATTGAGACCTTTAGCGTGAAACCACCGGCCCGGGAGGTACTCGAGATTGACTTCGACGATCTGCCCGGCCAGGGAAGTAGTGTCTTTGACTGCGATGAGTCCGGCGATTTTCTTATCCAGTACGAAGCTGGACTGGCTTTGGAAAGCGGCTGCTCTCAAGATGAACTTCGCCGGGGGAATGATGATCTCTTTGATCTTATCGATCTTGAGCAGGTACCGAACACTGCTGATGGAGGTGTTCTCGTACTTACTCTTGGCGTAGACCCTCCAGTAGAGTTCCTTGGGGAGCTTGGCGAGTCGCAGGTCGTACTCACCGCCTTTAACCGAGATGACTTTTATGGGAGTCCCGCCGGCCTTGTTAGAAAGCTCGAGGTAGTAGGTGAAGTTCGGGTCCGGTTCGTTCCATTTGAAAACCAGGCTCGGCTCTTTCTCCGGCGTCTCGACGGTCTCCCCGTCCTCCGGGCTCACCATGAGAGCAGGGGTGACGGTCTTTATCTTGTCATCCGTCTCCACCACCGAGTACTCGGACCAGGGACTCCAGCGGGTCTTCTTCTTCATCCGCACACGCCAGAAGTAGGTGTTCAGACCGGGGACGAAGAACTTATAGTTCGGTTCCTTGGTCTCTTCTTTCGAGATCACTTTTTTATTTGAAGTTGAGACTTCGACTTCGTAGGTCGCGTCCGCTTCACCTTCCCACTCCAGCCGGTAGAACTGTTCCGCAGCGTGCGCGCTCGAGAGGAGCCAGCCCGCAGCTTTCCGCAGGAGCCGTACGAACAGTTTTACGTTTTTCTTGTTCTTGATCTTTGGCGCCTGCAGCGGCGGCGAGGTCTTAACTTCGAACGGCTGGATGGCAGGCTCCGTCAGGTACTTCTGCTTGAGCTTGCCGGTCACACTCAGCCGGTAGTTCCCGTCCTTGAGCCGGTTCACCTTCAGCTCCGACGACGCCGTGAGGGTCTTGAAGACGACCTTGTCACCTTTGGTGAGGGTGAACTCGAATTGGTCGCAGTTGTTGAGGTCCCGGACCTTGACCAGGTAGGAATCCTTGGTGGCGAAGTCCATCTCGGCCGGCAGGTCAACCAGTTCCAGGGGTGCGACGATCACGTCCGGGTCCACGGTGAAGCTGCCGGGGTCTGACCAGTGGATGCTGTCACTTTCGAGGACGTAGCCCACGCGCCAGAAGTAGCTTCCCTCGCTGTCGATGTTGAAAACTTTCTGGACACCGGACACCTCGCCCTGTTGGAGGATCTCGGTGAACTCCTTGTTCTTTGAGATCTGGATCCGCTGCGGGCCCTTGAGGGGATTTGACCACTCGAAGAGCAGGCCCTTGGTTGCCACTTCCTTGAACGGGTACGCTGCGAGGTTGATCGGGTGGAGCCGCTCGATTTTGAACTTATCTGAATGATAGAACGACGACTCGCTCAGGACCTTGCCCTTCACGGTGCTCACGCGCCAGTGGATGATGCCAGCGGGTAACCGGACGGAGGGGACCTTGGTGGTGGTGGTGGTGGTCTCGGCGGAGTGGAGCACTGGGGCAAAGGACTTCGACTGAGAAAACTCCAGCCGGTAGAAATCGTTTTTGATCGCCTGGGATGACTTCCAGTTGAAGACTACGCTTTTCCCGTCGAACTTCGGGACCTGTTGGCCGCTGGTCGGGTTAGTGAGGGTGATGGTCTGGGACTTCAGGAACTCCTTGTAGCGGCTATCATTCTCCAGCGCCCCGGCCGATCCGTCGAGCGGGACGATCCGTTTGACGGTGTCCGTGTTCTCTAGCCGGAGCTTGGTGTTCTGATCGAGCTTGAAGGTCTCGCCGAAGCTCTCCACACTCAACGGACCCTTCTTAAGGTCGACTTCGATGGTTCCGCTGCTGAGGGAGATGTGGCCCGCGGAGAGGGAGATGAGACTCATCGGGTGGAGCTTGATCTTGCCGCCGTCAAGGAACTGGATGGTCGCGAAGGAATCTTTGCCGGTGAACACGAGGTCGCTCGGGTAGCAGTCCAGAGGTTGGTTCACCGGGAACCAGTGGATTGATCCGGATCGTTTTAGACGGGTATCGTTGTTGTAGATGGTCACGGTGGCGATCTTGTCTTTAGCTTCGCGGGCGTCTTCGGTCTGGGAAGTCACGTGATAGAGGCTGTAGAGACTGGCGACGATCCCGACCACGGCGATCAGGAACAGTACCTTAGAAGACTTGTCGAGTTTTTTAAAAATCTGACTCATAAAGATCTTTTGAATAAGTACGAAAAGTAAGTAATGAACTTTTCCGTGAAGGCTAAAATACTAACAACCATCATCTCACTCTCAGTCGCTGGGTTGGGCGTGTTCGGCTATCTTTCCTTCCAGACGTACAAGAAGGATAAGCTGGCGTTCGTCTACGACTACCTCACCAATGAGACGCAGGCGAGCTCGAAGCTTTTCACCATGGCCAGCGAAGACTACGAACTATTCTTAAACTCTATTATCTCCAGAATTGATTTAAATACAAAAAATTCCGGAGATTCGGTCACGAATTTTTTAGAGGGCGATCAGAAACGAATCCTCGGTCTGTACTACCACATTCCCTCGGATCCTTCTCTTAGTGAATCTGTATGGTTCGAAGCTCCGGACCTCAAGAAGAAGTGGAGCTGGGTTGAGCTGCGGTCGGCGCCGTCCGGGCTGTCCATCATCGACAAGGAGAGCGGCCTGTTCATGATGAAGAAGGAGATCGGCAGCGACGCCTCGTTCGCGGCCATCGTCTTCAAGCAGATCGATCTGTGGAACCTGCTGAGCTCATCGGCGGGCCGTTATAACTTCATCCTCGCCCGCCGGAAGGTTCTCTCGAAGGGACGGGTCCCGCTGGACTTCACCACCGTCAACGATCTCTCGGAGAGGATCAAGGAATCACCGGGCAACTTCGGGCTCTTCGAGATGACCCTCGAGGGGATCCCATACTTCGCAACCTACTCGAGGCTCGGCTCCGAGAACCTGGTGCTGGTGAACCTCATTCAAACCAAGAAGGTCCTGCTGGTGCAGGAAGTTTTCTACCGGCAGATCATCGCTTTCCTCATTCTGATGGTCTCCATCTCTCTGCTGATCGGTACATTTTCGGCCCGGTGGCTGACCTGGCACCTCGACGAGCTCACCCATGCGGCCCAGGAACTCGAGAAGGAAAACTTCGATGTGCAGATAGAAGTGAACGGGAAGGATGAGTTCGCGACTCTCGGGACCTCCTTCAACAACATGAGCGGACGGATCAGAAATCTTCTGGAAGAACTGCGGATCTATAACCTGGAACTCGAGGAGAAGGTTAAACTCCGGACCAGAGAACTCCAGAGCCTCACCGACATCCAAGACGGTATGCTGAACGCCCTGGGACAGGGGTTCGTGATCATCGATAAAGAACACAAGATCCTGCCGGTGTACTCTAAAGCCGCGGAAAGCATGTTCGAAGTCATCCCGAACAAGGTAGACCCGGCGGCGATCATGGGCGTGGGAGAAACGGAAGGGCAGGCCTTCAAGGAATTCTTCGAGCTGGTGTTCAACAACGTCATCTCCTTCGACGACATGGCCAAGCTCGCTCCCGAGCTCCGGACCAACTCGAAGAACCAGAAGATCCAGCTCTCCTACGCTCCGATCAACGGCGCCGAGTCCAAGGACGCCGAGTACGTGCTGATCGTCGGTACGGATAAGACGGCGGAGATGGAGAACATGGAAAAATTCAAGAAAGAGTGGAACTTCTCACAGATGATACAAAAAATTGCTAGTAACCGCTTCGCCCTCAACAAGATCATCTCCGAGTCCCTTAACATGCTGGCCAAGTGCGTGGATTGCCTCCACACCGATGAGGAGTACTCGATCCGCGTCATCCAGCGGCTGGTCCACACCATCAAGGGAAGCTTCTCCTATTTCTATATTCAGGAGATCACCCAGTTGTGCCATGACCTGGAGACATTCCTCGGGACCTACTACGACGAGAAGCACGTCCCCACGGGCTTGGCCGCGACGATCGCTGAGCGGATCATGGCGATCGAAGTTTCTCTGGAGTGCTACGTCGAGCACTATGACAGCATCATCCAGTACAAGGACTCGGCGACCAACAAGTCTGTTCCGAACAGCTCCCTCGTTTCCTTCTCTAACCTCCTGAAGGAGAGAGACCCGGAGCTCCAGGAACTGTTCAGCCAGAGGTTCTTCAAGACGAAGGTCGGGCCCTACTTCCAGATGTACCCGTCGGTGGTCGAGGAACTGGGGGAGAAGCTCGGCAAAGACGTGGTCTTCAAGATCGTCGGCGAGAACGTGGAAGTACCGGACGGGCCGTGGGAAGAAATTTTCCAGCAGTTCATCCACTTCATCCGGAACTCCGTGGATCACGGGATCGAGAAGTCCGAGGAAAGGATCGCCGCCGGGAAGTTTCCGGTGGGCGAGATCACCTTCGCGTTTGAACATCACGAGTCACATGGAGAAGAATCACTGATCGTTACTCTCAAGGATGATGGGAAGGGCGTGGACTGGGAACGGATTGCCGCTAAGGACCCTTCGGTGACATGTCTCGAGGACGCGTTAGAGAGGATCAAGACCGGAGGAATTTCTTCCAAAGACGAAGTCTCCGAAACCTCGGGCCGGGGCGTGGGTGTTTCGTCTCTGTTCAGCGCCGTGGACGAGTTCGGCGGGACGTCGAAGTTCACCTCAACCTGGGGAGTTGGGATGTCCATCGTCCTGCGGCTCCCGTTCGCCCGATCAAAAAAGAAAGCTTTCAAAATCGCCGCATAAAAATACTCGAGCAAGACATTCCGGAGCTTTAAAGTTAACGAGTTTATAGTATACTGGTGAGACTATACCACTTCACAGACAGGTTTGTTTTATGAGTAAGTACATGGTCATTTTCTTCGCAGACGCGACGGTACCGGAGCACGTAGACCGGCTGCGAGGGGAGCTCTCGAAGAGGTACACTTGTTTCCAGAGCCGGACCCCGGATGAGTTCAACCAGTCGTACCACCAGTCAGGGAAGTTCGTCATCCTCTTCTCGGAGGCGAAGGAAGCCGTGACGTTCCTCCAGGGGAACTCGAAGGACCTCACCGGCCTCGAATACCGGGCCTTCGTGTACTTGAATAAGAATGGGAAGTTCTCGCCGGAATCCCTTAAGATTCTTGAAAACAATAAAATAGTTCCGTTCTCTTTAAATGAATCAGATAAACTCACAGGAAGCATTGATTCGTACTTCTCGGAGAGCAAGAGTGATGACTTCAACCTCGATGACATACAATTCATAATGCCAAAGGACGACTAGTGGAACTCCCTGCGAAGATAAAAGGTAAACATTTTCTGATCTGCGATGATTACGAATCCATGCGGGTGATGATCAGCGACAGCCTGAAGAATCTGGGGATCTCAAAGATCACCAGCGCGAAATCCGGCAACGAAGGCTTCAAGCTCATCATCGAAAAGATCGCCGCCGGAACCCCCGTCGAGTTCGTGGTGACGGACCTGCTGATGGACGACGGAACGGGGATCGACCTTGCGAAGAAGATCCGGGGGAACCCGACCACCAAACACCTGCCGATCCTGATGGTCACCTCGAAGTCGGAGGTGAACTACGTCCTGGAGAGCATCAAGGCCGGCGTGAACAGCTACATCGTCAAGCCATGGGTGCTGGATGACCTCCATAAAAAGATCGTCGACGTGGATGCAAAACAGTCACCATGATCGGTAAAGAATTTAAATCCATCATCTTCTACGGCGCCGATTTTCTCCAGGAAGATTACCTCAAGAAAAAGTATTCTTCCACTCCAGTCGTGAAACTGTTCCATACCCGGAACTCCGAAGAGCTCGAGCAGATCCTCAAGCAGTCAACGATCACCACGGTGCTAATCAATGACCTGGCCACCCTCAACGTGTGGGTTGAAAAAAATCTCAAGAACATCACACAGAAAAACTTCCGGACCTACTTCCTGGATGACTCGGGGGTCCTGACCTCGGATGAAATCTCCCGAATGAGTCTCAAGAAGGTCACCACTCTAAGCAAGTCTTCCGCTCCGGAGCTTAAGAATAAGCTTGACCGCTACATCCTGAGCAAGGTTCAGGTTACCTCGACCAATGAGAGCACGATAGAAAAACAAGAACTCAAGGACCCTCCGAAGACCCGCTTCTTCACGCACTTCAAGTGCATCGAAGACGAGTGGACCGTCGTCGCTTCCACCCATGAAGAAGAACGGGACATCGAAACCCTCTTCGGGAGAAGTTGGTCGGGCTACTGCCGGGAGCTTTTCATCCGCGCCCGGGACCTTTCCGGATTCGAAGAAGATCCGGATTTTTCCCAGAGCTTCTACAGTATCGTCTACAGTCATAGGGAATCTCACAGCCTGAGTGTGATCCATCTTAGAAAAGGGCTGCAAGACTTTGATATCCTTAGAAATAAAGCCATAGCATTTTTGGAGACTATCTAGCTTTCCAACTCATTGGATTCTTTAGCTTAATCCACTTAAGATCTTTGTCCAGAATGTCGATAAAACTCTCAGATGAACATTTGCTTGAAAGCCACATTCGGGTCTCGGGTTTTAATCTTTTCTACTTTGCTAGTTCTGGCCGGGTGTAATGGCGTCGCGATACTCATCACCCCCCCACCGTTCACGTCTGCGCCGAACGGCCTCGAGATCGTGGTTCCGGTCCCCGCGCGCGAGACTCCAACTGTGCGAATCAGCGGAGTGGAGAGTGGAGATACCGTGAGGCTCTTTACTGACAGTTCCTGCACCACGGAAGTGGCCGTCGGTATCGCAACCGGATCGACGGTGGACCTCACCACTAGCACACTCGCTCCCGGGAACTATGTTTTCTATTCTAACTCCACCAATGACTTGATCGGTGTTTCTGCTTGCTCTTCCGTGAACCTGCCGTACTCAGCGGTTCCGTTCGCCGGGATCAGTTCGACGGTCAAGACCGATTCGACTCTCAGGCTCAACTGGACCGCGGACACGCTTGCGGTGACCTACGTCGTCTACCGGATCGTCGCCGGGTCTCCGGTCTTTGACCGGAACGTCGTCGCTCCGGCGGCGACCGTTACGCTGACGGGCCTGACGCCGGATGCGGTGTACACGTACCGGGTCAAAGCGAAGGATTCGACCAACCTCGAGGACAGTAATACTCAGGACGTAACTGTGACCATGAACCATGAGCCGGACATGCCGACGACGCTCACCCTGAACACTCCGGTGGTGACCCGCGAGTCACCTTCCATCAGAGTCGCAGGCGTGAAGAATGGAGATACGGTTAGACTATTCACCAATAGCCTTTGCACGGCCGTGGTCGGTGTCGGCGTCGCCACTGGAGCGACCATCGACATTGCCACCAATCCACTACCGGAAGGGGCGCATCTGCTTTACGCAAACTCCACCAATCCTTCCGGATTCCCGTCGCTGTGCACCTCTTCGAACCTCGCGTACGTCTCCGATCTCTTCGACGGGGTCGATAGTATTACCAACGTCACAGATAGTACCCTGTCCGTAAACTGGACCGCGGACACCCAGGCGGTGAGCTTTCGAATCTATCGGATTATCTCTGGCACACCGACGCTCGTGAACTCGACACCGATCCCTTCAACTCAGACCAGCTACCAGCTCGGAACTCCGCCCGCTCCTCTGGCCAAAAACACCTCTTACACTTACAGAGTTCGCGCCGTAGATATTAACGGCAATGAAGACACAAACATCAAAAATATCACTGTCGTGACCCTCCTGGCCCCGGTACCCCCCTCAGCGTTTTCGCTGGTTCTACCTGGTGCGAAGGCAACACCTAAAATCCGGATCAGCGGGGTAAAAACTGGAGACACCGTTAGGCTATACACTGGTCCAGGATGTTCCTCTTTCGTAACTCTGGCGGTCGCCGCTGGTCCCACTATAGATCTGAATAGTAATACAATCACACTACCAGGAACCTACACTTTTCACGCTACTGCCACCAATCCGGATGGAGACATCTCCGCTTGTTCGACGGCTAACTTAGTGTATAAATTCATCGACTGCCCGACCGGTTATGTCCAGGTGCTCGACAACTCGACTTTCGGGATCAGTTCCCCATTCTGCGTAATGAAGTTCGAAGCCAAGAATGTCGCAGGCGTCCCGGTATCTCAGGCAAGCGGATTGCCCTGGGATGAGATCACTCAGTCCACGGCTAAAGCTGCGTGTGATATCCTCGACACGGATCCCGGTTACGCGGCTTACACCTCAGGGGACTTCGATCTTATTTCCAACCCAGAATGGATGACTATGGCCCATGAGATAGAAAAGGTGGCCACCAATTGGACCAGCGGTGTGATTGGGACCGGGGCCTTGTACCGCGGCCACTCGGACAGCTCTTCTTCCGGCTTGGAAGTGTTCGATGAGACCCTACCATACGACGGCACGGGTAACGCCGCCAGTGATACGCCTTCAGGGTTCGAGCAAAGACGAACCTTAAACCTGGCGCTGGGTGAAGTAATCTGGGATCTATCAGGAAACGTCTCCGAGTGGGTGGACTGGAGTTTGGGTGGAGTTTTAGACTCAGGGCCTACTTCGTGTGCCACCGGGGAGTACGAGATTCCATTACTCGTCTGCGGTGCTTTGGCTACGGCGAACTACGCGCCCGCAAATCCAGCCGGCATCGTAACTGCTGATTACGACAACACCTACAACCTGGGTTCAGTCAACGTTATCCTCGGTTCCGGCGGCGCCGCCTCCAGAGGCGGACATTCGGGAAGTAACTCCGTCGCAGGACTATTTAATCTTGATCTCACTTTCATTCCCAGCGAGTTCTACACGACTCTCGGCTTCCGGTGCGTCTACCGTCCTTAATGCAAGCTGAAATCTTCCCATCCCTCAAAACAAATGGATGATTATCTTCACCGTAAAGGTTAGCCTTGAGAGATGAAAAATATTGGTGTTGTTGAAGGCTTCTTTGGCCCAGCTTGGCCCTCGGAAGATCGGAAGAGCTACGCGGAGTTCTTGTCATCGGTCGGTGCGGAGTTCTACATCTACGCTCCCAAAGAGGACTCTCACCTGCGAAAGGCCTGGCGAGAAGAGTGGGACGAGGATTTCATTAAAAAGGTTCGGGAACTTAAATCTCACTTCGCAGCCCATGGGATTAGGTTTGGCCTGGGGTTCAGTCCGTTCGGTCTTGGCACGAACATCAGCGAAGCTGACGCCAGTCACTTAAAGGCCAAGCTCGAGCTCATCACTGACCTCGAGATAGATATGCTGGGATTGTTTTTTGATGACATGCCGACCAATGAGAATCTGGCCCGCACCCAGGTAGAAGCTCTTCGGCTAATCCAGCAGAGCTTCACAAAAAAAATAATATTCTGTCCGAGCTACTACACCTATGATCCAATTCTTGAAAAGGTCTTTGGGAGGATGCCACAGGGTTACCTAGAGGATCTGGCCAGCGCTCTCCCACTAGATGTTTCAATTGCCTGGACCGGTCCAAAGGTGATCTCTCCGGAGCTCACCGGCGCTCATCTCATCGAAGTCACGACCTTACTCAAACGGAAGCCTTTTATTTGGGAAAACCTCTTCGCCAACGACGGTCCCCGCAACTGCAAATTTTTAAAACTCAAACCGTTCTCGGGTAGAGACCAGCAAGCGCAGCGGGAGTCTGAAGCTTTTTCTTTCAATATGATGAATCAGCCGCAACTTTCTAAGATCGTCTTCCTCGCGTCGATGTACACGCTGGAGGGCGCCGGTGATCCGGAGGAAGCCTTCCAACGAGCGCTCGATGTCCTGACCTCGCAGGCCTTCACCGAGTTCTTCAGGAGAAACCGCGGACTCCTGGCTTCGAACCTGGATTTGATCCCTGAGACGGATAAGCTTCGGTTAAGGGGAGAGGTAGGAATTCTGAAGGACCTGGCTGCGAAAGAAATTTCAGACTGGCTGACCGGGGTCTACACCGTCGGCTCCGAGTGCCTGACTGACTAAGAATGAAAGCGTGAGACTTTTCATCGGAATAGAAATCCCACTCGAGGTCCGGCAGGCGGTGCATGATTTTCTTGTGCCGATGCAGACTTCTCCTAAGGGCTGGGAGAGACTCCATGATTATCATCAAACCTTGCTTTTCATCGGAGAGGTAGAATCGGAGAGTCTTACGGTGGTCCAGGAGCGGCTCCGGGCCATCCAGATCACTCCGTTCGAGCTCCAGACCTCGGGCTTCAGATTTTTTAACAGACGGATCATGTACCTAGGCTTTCAGTCCTCGAGGGAACTCACGGTCCTGAAGACTGAGGTCGACACTCGCTTCTCAGAATGGATCAATCCCCGGTCGAAGCCGTTTACTCCGCATGTGACAGTCAAGAGATGGCAGAGGTACGAACACGACCACTTGGTCGAAGGGATCAACTCCAGAACCTTCCCCTCGATAAGTTTTACGGTGAACGGCATCTCCCTATTCAAGGCCGAAAAAGACAGTGAGGGAAATAAATATCATGTGATGGGAACTTCGAGATCAAACGATGGTGGATTACGTTAATCTTTCTTCCAGAATCCTGGAATATTCAAATAGCTGGGAACCGCCGGATCGGATACAGCGAACTGTAGGCTTTGAGGAACAGCATGCTCAGTATAAAGCCCCAGTAGACGTTCAGATTCCAGTCCCAGACAAGAACCTGGGTGTTGAGGTAGACACCGGACATTCCAACCGCATACGCTCCAATTACACTCGCAGGAGTGAGCCGGTACGGGAACCAACGTTTAAAGATAACCTTACTGCAGAAGAGGGCAAGGAGGGTCCCGCCGGTCCAAGACTGAGCCTTCAGACCTAGGAGAAGGAGACCGTCGTATTTCGAGGCCATGATTGCGATGCTCAAGATCAACAAGCCAATGACGATGGAATCGATCAAGCCATAGAATTCTAGTTTCTTCCGGTCTCGGTTCGGGAAGATGTCATTGTACGCCGTCGCACAGAGTGCGTTGATGGTGGAATCCAGGACACTCATGGTCGCGGCCAAAACTCCAGCGACCATCACTCCACGCAGGCCTGGGGGGAAGTAAGTGATGATGAAATGCGGAAACAGGTAATCCGCGCTGGGCACGGACGCGGGCATCGGGTGACTCTGGTAGAAGGACCATAGGAGAGCACCTACGCTTAGGAAGAGCAGACCGACCGCGATGGAGATGAATGATGAAAAGAAGATGGCGTACTGTCCGTACCGAAGTTTCTTATTTGCCGTGAGTCTTTGTGCGAAATCCTGGTCAACTCCATGAGTAGACATGTCGAAGAGAAATCCCCCCATGATCCCGAAGATGAATGGGTAGGGATTCGAAAAGTCGAAAAAAGAAGTTTTCCCGGCAGCCTGGGCCAGGGACATCATCTCAGACCAGCTTTGATTCGCTGTCTTCGGAATTAGGTAGTGGGCCAGCAGGCCCCCGATGATGAAGAGGGACATCTGGAGCATGTCAGTTCGGACCACGGCCTTGAGTCCGCCGATCTGGATATAGATCAGAGTCAAGACAGTTACCCCCGCCAGGCCCGTGTAGATATCCACGCCCATGAAGCTTGCGACCATGATCGAACCCGAGAAGAGCCGCACACCGACAGAGACGACCTTACTCAATGAGTAGAAGATCGCCACTGCTCTCTGGCCGGAGGGTAAGCCGGTCTCCTTGGCCATAACTTCGTAGATCGTCAGACCCTTGTCATAGACCCGAGGGAGGAAGACCACGGCGATGACAAAGCGGGCCGCGATCGCACCCATGTAGATCTGGATGAACGAGAAGTTATTCTTGAAAGCAAAGGCCGGGATTCCGATGAAGGTGAGAGCTGAAACTTCTGTGGCGATGATTGAACAAAGAGACTCGAGGAAGTTCAATGATTTGTTGGCCAAGTACTTTTCTTGAGCTATCGCGTCCGGAGACTTAGGTTCGGATTCGTGCATGTCCTCCCGGGACTTAACGGCGATGCCGAAGACCACGACGATGTAGAGGACGATAAAAAACCAATCGACCAGCTGGATATCCATGAGAGTACTCCTGAGGAGCATCACAGTATGCTAAATGTCAAAAGTCGTCTAGCTGAAGATTCGGGGTGGGCTTGAGTTCGAGGATGTAATTCCGTATCCGGAGAATGGTTGGCCGGAGATTCTGCCGTAGCTCCGTGACGGTCGAATCCTTCTTTTCGTGCAGCTTGTGGATCTCGGCCGTAGAGATCAGGATGGTGAGGGGATTGAAGATCCGATCCATGAGTTCGAGGTGACTCGTCTGATGACTTCCCTGAAACAGATCTTTTGGAATTTCGTGTTGGAAACCAATGAAGTAGTGGCTGTTGCCTTCGCTGAACGGCAGTAGCACGAGTCGGTTGAAGAATATCTCTCCCGTCTTGGTGTAGTTGAGCAGATCCTGGCAGATGGCCGTGCGAGAGCGGATGTGTTCCCGCACCTTGGTTACACTATCTTTGTCCGTCTGAGGACCCTGAAGAAACCTGCAGTTCCTACCGAGCACTTCGGCGGAAGTGTAGAAGCTGAACCTCTCAAAAGCAGAGTTAATATAGATAAGAGGCTGATCAGGAGCATCGGTATCCACAACCGAAATAGGATGCTCGAAGATCTCTCCGAAGCTCTGAATGAAATTCCAGATACTCATAGTCTTTCGATTGTCTCAGACGGGGGTGGGGATGACCACAGTGTTTAACAAAACCTGCCTTGACAGGTATGCAGTAGAGTATAAAATGCATCAGATGAATTTACTCCTAAGTGACTATTTCAATCGCATCTCCTACAACAAGCCGCCGGGCCCTGACCTGGCGACGTTGACCGAACTCCAGGAGTTACACACTCTGGCGATCCCATTCGAGAATCTCACTCCCTTCACAGGGGAAGAAGTCTCCCTCGCAATCGAAACCTTAGGAGAAAAGTTTCTTACCCGTGGCCGGGGTGGCTATTGCTTTGAGCAGAATATCCTATTCCTAGAAGTTCTAACCCAGCTCGGATTCAAGGCGAAAGGTCTGGGCGCGCGGGTTCTCTGGAACCAACCGGAAGGTACCAGGAGTCGTCGGTCCCATATGCTTTTGCTCATCGAACTCGAGAGGAAATTTTTCGTCGTGGACGTTGGATTCGGCGGCTTGACCCTCACCAGGCCGCTGGAATTCTTAATCGGTGTGGAACAATCAACGACTCATGAGACCTTCAAGATCGAAGACACCGGTGGGGAATATGAGCTCCGGGCCAAGGTAAACAATGAGTGGAAGACCCTCTACCGGTTTGACCTGCAGGAGCAGTACCTTGCGGACTACGAGGTGATGAACTACTTCCTTTCCACCCACAGGACCTCGATCTTCACAAATGCATTGATCGCTGCGAGGCCTTTCAAGGGGGGCCGGCATGCGCTGAGTAATAGGCAGTTCACCACCTACCATCTGGATGGTCGATTAGTGAGGAAGGACATGGCTTCCGTCGGCGAGGTTAGAGAGGTCTTGACAGAAATTTTCCAGATCAATCTCACTGGGATCGATCACCTCGACCAAAGACTAGAGTCCTTTTTTAGATGAGTTTTTTCATGCTAACGTAGGTTTCAAGGTATCCGAGTTTCTGGTTGAAGCTCATCATCTTGGTATTGCTCTTATGCACGGTGGTTTGAATAGCGACGAAGCCTTTGGCCGTGGCCCACGCCTCAGCCCTCGTTTTAAGAATCTGCGCGAAGCCCCTTTCCCTGTACGCCGGGTCTACCCAAAGGGTAACGATGTTGCCGACTTTGCCACAGCTCTCATCCGGAGTTTTATCCAGTATGTGGAAAGCGATGACCTTCCTATCGAGCTCGACGACTTCGAAGAAAGACTCAGGTGCGAGCCGACCATAATACTCTAACCTGGTTTTCACCCGGGACTCGTCCCAAAGATAATGTGGATCATAATCGAGCGGGATCTTAGAGTCGATGTCGGCGATGAAGAGAAGTTCACTGGCGTCGGATTTATTCACATCACGGATTTCATGGTTCATGTGGAGCCGCCTTGACCCGTGCGGTGAGGCCCTTGAGGAAACACCTGAGGAACTGATCTCCACAGACCCGGAAATTAGCATGGCCCTCCTTCCGGAACAAAGCACTTAGTTCTGACTTCGAGATCTTAAACCCGGCGTGCTCCAGCATGGAGAGAATGTCCTCATCTTTGAGTACGAAGGCGACCCTTAGCTTTTTAAGAACCACGTTGTTGGTAGGTAGTTCCAGAGCGAGTGGGGGCTTCGATTCGTCCTTCCCACGCTTGAAGTAGATGAGACCGTTAAGAAACCGTGCCATGATATTCTGTGGGCACTCCTCGAAGCCGGCCTCGTCCTCTTTTTTTAAGTATGCGTTCATCCGGGCCTGTGTCACATCGCCGGCGCCGAGCTTGACGATGTCCACCAGTTTGAACTCTGAGATGTTGAGCATGAATCTTATACTTCTGATGACGTCGTTATTGATCATAGGTGGTTCTTGAGATTTCTTGTTATTGAGGTTTACTCTCTGATATCACAATCTACGATCTCCTACCAAGGGGAAAAGTTAGTATTCGCAGACTCGAACTTGGATCCACTCACCGACCGATGAGACGTACTCTGATTCGCTCTTGCAACGACCCTCGATCCGGCAGTCGTAATCCGAAGAACAGGCTGCGCCGTTATGCTCGCACTTATTGAAGCGGCAGGTACCGTCTTTTACGCACTGGAAGTTCGAGGTGCATTCTTTCGAACCGTAGCGCCGGATAGCATTGCTCAGGACTTCAGCTCTTTCATTTTCCTTCTTCTCCTTGAGTCGTTTGTCTTCTTCCTGCCGCTCGAACTCCTCGAAGCCTTTATGGTAGCCTCTGGCGAAGAGTGGACTGGCCGCTGCACATTCTTTAAACATCTCCTTGCCTCTTAGACCATGGTCGAATCCGCTTTTGTAGGTGCAGTATTGTTTAAGGCCTGATTGGTATCCGCCCAGGTAGGAATCTTTGGGGATACTCACCTGATGCTGCTCACACTGCTTTTGGTAATCGGCAAGTTCATCTAGAGAGTTAGTGCAAAAATATACAATTTTTTAAGTTCATCCGTTAGATCTTCTCTCGCAAGGGAATTGCTCAGTGTGAAAAGTGTAAGAAGAAGGGTTGTGGTTTTAATCAAGGCGGACTCCTATCTATTAGAAATTAACTCATCTAGCATTTGCTCAGTATTTTGGCTTTTATGTTTGGGCCTGTCCACATAGATTCTTGACAAGGATCGGAGTAGAGCTATACATATTTCATTCCACTGGCAGACAGGAGGAAACTTAGTTGAAATTAAACCGACGGGTTGGTATATTATTTCAATGTTCCTCGGTTCTGTCCGTTTTTACGGTCCAGAAATTTTCGTCACAACGCTCTAAGACTTGTAGAGAGCTTTGATCATTTAAAGAACTCTATCAACCTACTTTTAAGAAGTGGGCTTCCCGGGAGATTACTATGTCAAAAACAGTGAACCTTCATCGTGTCCTCAGAGCTCCCGTTGCACGCGTATTCCGAGCTTTTTCCGACTCAGAAGCTAAAGCCGTGTGGCTTCCACCTTTCGGGTTCATCTGTCGAGTTCACTCTTTTGATTTTAAAATTGGGGGAAGTTACAAGATGTCTTTCATGAATTTTACAAATGAGCAGAGGCACTCGTGGAGTGGAACATTCACTGCGATTAAACCTCATGAACTCCTCGTTTATAAAGATAAGTTCGATGACCCGAATCTCCCAGGTGAAATGACAGTAACCATCTCATTCAAGGAAGTCTCCTGCGGGACGGAGTTAAGCATTAAACAAGAGGGTATTCCGGAGATGATCCCAACAGAGATGTGCTGCCTCGGATGGCAAGAGTCCCTCATCAAGCTCGCACAACTGGTTGAGCAGAAGTTTGGCCAATAAGGAGTACTTGAGCAGGCTCGACGAAGATGGGCATATTTGAAAAGGCTAAGTCATGGCTACATGTTCGACAATAAATAACAGTGTTCCTTCGAATCTGGTAAGTAGAGCCAGGTTTCTGAGTATCTTCACCATCTTTTATAACCTCATCGAAGGATTTGCTTCGATTTACTTCGGCATTGAAGATGAATCAATCTCCCTTTTAGGCTTTGGACTGGATAGCTTTGTTGAGGTTGCTTCAGCCGTGATTGTACTCATGAAATTGAAGAATCAAAATCCTGACCTGAACCTTTCACATGAGCGGAGGGCAACATTTCTCATCGGATTATTGTTCATCCTCCTTGGTTTTAGTGTCGTTGGAACCGCTGGTTATGCGTTGTATACAGGAAGCCATCCTGAGACGACCAAGGCGGGGATCGTTATTTCTGTCCTGTCGTTGAGCTTCATGTTTTTTCTATGGCGGAGTAAGGCAGAGATTGGGATTAAGATGAATAGTTCGACAGTGATGGCGGATGCTAAATGCTCTCTTGCTTGCATCAAGCTCTCGGTCATTCTATTCGTGGGAAGCTTGGTTTATTGGCTCTGGCCAATTCTATGGTGGGTTGATAGTTCGGTCGCACTCGTGTTAGGTTTCCTTATCTTCAGAGAAGGGTACGAGCTTGTTCAGAACTCACGAAAGCCTGAATTCCAAGGGGGGTGCGGATGTCACTGAAATCCAGTAGAGGGAAAGGCCACAAAATTGAAAATATCAAAAAAGAGAGAGAACGTGGAACATCAGTTAAGCGATCTACCTGACAACGTCAGAAGAAGTCTTACTGACTTTGTAAATGCGGTCAAAGAGGCCTGCAGTAGCAATCTGGAATCTATTGTGCTGTTCGGTTCGGCAGCTGAAGGTCGCTTACGTCCTACATCTGATGTTAATTTAATTTTGGTGCTCAAAGAATTTGAAGTTTCTCAAATCAATCAGCTACGAGAAAAGTTGCGCGTTTCCCACGCAGCCATTCTTTTAAATGTAATGTTTATTCTTGAATCCGAGATTTCTGCAGCGTCAGATGCATTTGCAGTCAAGTTCACCGACATTTTGCACCGACATCGAGTTTTATTTGGGACTGATCCTTTTAAGGATTTAAAAGTGTCCAGAACTGCGACGGTACAACGTCTTCGGCAGGTGATCGTCAATCTGATGCTCAGATTGCGTGAACGTTACGCGCTTGTAAGTCTTCGTGAGGAACAGTTAGTTCCTATTATCGCCGATTTCACAGGTCCAATTCGCGCAAGTGCTGCGACAATCCTAGAGCTGGAGAGCAAAGGTGAGTTTCATCCAAAAGAGGCCCTACAAACTTTTGTGCAACAGCTTCCTGGAAGTAATTGGACCGAGATTCTAAAAAATATGTCGATTGCTCGCGAAGAACAAGAACTTAAAACTGGTGAAGCTACAGCAACTATTCTTGGACTGCTTGATCTGCTGAAGGCCATGCACGACCGTGTTCAGGGTTTGAAATGATATTTCTATGATAATGAACCCTCTCGATTTGCCTGGGCCTCAGTTTCTCATGTTCTACTTTGTTATGGGTGGGTTGACTCTACTCTTCGTGCGCTTTCGATTGAAACAACTAGAGTCTCAGTGGCCTATGCCTCAGCTGAATTTTACCGATCCATACGAAATTGCCTTACTTCGTGGCGGAGAGAATGAAGCTCTTCGAATAGCCGTTTTGTCCTTGATTGATCGAGGCCTGTTAGAGGTGTCCACAGATACCATTAAAACGAAAAACAACTTGGCCATTGATCATGCTCGTCGTGCGATCGAAAAAGCAATTCTCATAAAATTTGCATCAGCTGCTAAGGCTCATGAAATATATAACGACGAAATTCTTAAGGGAACTTGCACTGAGTACCGTACCTCTCTAGGTCAACATCGATTAATTGCTACTGACTCAGTTTATGAAGCTCGGAAACCAATGTTCTGGTTCGGTCTTATCATTCTCGGAGGATTAGCGGGTGCAAAACTTTTCATCGCCTTACAAAGGGGTCGCCAAAACGTGATTTTTCTTATCATTTTGGCAGGCCTTGCTTTGTCTTTTCTTTTTAAATTTTACAATAAAGAACGAACTTGGCTCGGCGATCTCGCTCTTACCGACCTACGGAATTTATTCAAAGGTCTAAATGATAGAGGATCATCGATTAAGCCAGGAGGCGAAACAAATGAAGCCGCTCTTTTGGCAGCTGTATTTGGAGTGTCCTCCCTATCAACTATAAATTTTCCATTTATCGAAAAGATTTTTCCAAAAGCCTCGAATTCTAGCGCCACTGCCTGCGGTACATCTTGTGGATCCTCATGTGGTGGTAGTTGCGGCGGCGGAGGGTGTGGCGGATGCGGCGGCGATTAGGTCAATATGATCTCGTAGGCTTGGGATGGCGTACAGAACTAGCACCATCCATTCTCTCTAATCTCGATCAGATCGATGTCGTTGAAGTCATCATCGATGACTATTTTAAAGCATCTCTACACAAATTGCGCGCACTGAGAACTCTCAACAGTCAAGTGCAGGTTATTTACCACGGAGTCGGTTTGGGTTTGGCAACTTCGTTGAGAGTTGATCAAAAGAGACTCGATCGACTTGCAAAAGTTGTAGATTATCTAGCTCCTGAAGTTTGGTCGGAGCACTTAGCTTTCGTGAGAGCTGGCGGAGTAGAGATAGGTCATTTAGCTGCACCTCCGAGAACAGTTCATACTATCGAAGGAGCGTTGGAGAATTTGGCAAGAATCAAAAAGACCGTTGGCTCCTGTCCTGTTCTTGAAAATATCGCTACACTGATTGATCCACCAGGGTCTAAGATGCCTGAGTCTCAATGGGTGAGAGAGATTCTTGAAGGTTCCAACTGCAATTTGCTTCTCGATCTAAATAATCTTTATACCAACGCCGTCAATTTTGGACATGATCCAGTTCGCTACCTCAAATCCTTCCCTTTGCATCAGGTGCGTTTGGTCCATCTTAGCGGTGGTAAGTGGATTCCGGAACCAAAAGGTTTTGAATCGCGGATCGATGGGCGACGTTTGCTCGATGATCACATCCATGATGTTCCAGATTCTGTTTACGACTTACTTAGAGTTCTGGCGGAAACAGTACCTCAACCACTGACAGTGATCATTGAGCGTGATGGTGAGTTCCCGGAGTTCGATTTATTGTTAAAGCAGATACGAAAGGCAAAAGATATTTTGAAAGAGGGAAGAAGTCGTCGCATTCTATCACAGAGAGGTTTGCTTGAGTGCTCAGTCTTTTGAAGTAACTTTAGCCAGACTCTATACGGATCCTTCTTTCCGTAAATCTTTTCTGGAAAATCCAGTCGCAATACTGGCTCATTGCGATCTTACTGAGTCCGAGAGGAACGATTTTATTGCGATCGATAAAGCTGGCCTAATTCTCACTTCGCATAGCCTTTATCACAAACGACAAAAACGATTATTCAGTCGCTCAATGTATGGGAAAGCGAAGTCCTTCATTCGACTGATATTTTTAAATTAAATTTGAGAGTAGGTTAGGAGAAATACTAAAGCCAAGTTGGGTTAAACTGGGCTTGAGTATCTTCACTTCTTGCGAAGATTATGACTGAATTTAAAGATGGGGTGGAATTCGTTAGTGGAGACAATCATGAGCATGGCTTATTCTTCACCACAGCAATGAAAGATCCTAAGTGATTGTAAACTTAGTATATTTTGCTACAATTGTTGAATGAAATACTTCGTTCTTTTTTGCCTAGCATGGGTAAAGTCATGGGCCGTTTTAGCTTTAGTAAATGGTCAGCCTTTAAAGGGTAAGCGTAAACGATCCATGATTCACATCTATTATTATTGTTAAGATATTTTATCATCCTCCCTTCCAAAGGAGGATTCTGTGGACCATCAAGAAAAACTAAAGCAAGAGCGAATTATCTGGAAAAAGCGAATTGCTGACCTTGAA
>DATLXA010000037.1:0-2920 GCA_035576105.1 Bacteriovoracaceae bacterium | reverse complement strand
ACCAAACACCAATACCAAACTATAGTAAAGGTCCCGGGGTCTTTCCGTCCTGCCGCGCGTAACGAGCATCTTTACTCGTAGTGCAATTTCGCCGAGTCCATGGTTGAGACAGCGCCCAAGTCGTTACTCCATTCGTGCAGGTCGGAACTTACCCGACAAGGAATTTCGCTACCTTAGGATGGTTATAGTTACCACCGCCGTTTACTGGGGCTTAAATTCTCCGCTTCGACTTGCGTCTAACAGGTCCTCTTAACCTTCCAGCACCGGGCAGGAGTCAGTCCGTATACATCGTCTTACAACTTCGCACGGACCTGTGTTTTTAGTAAACAGTCGCTTGGGCCTGGTCTCTGCGGCCCTTCACGCTTCCCCCAGCAAGTGGGTTCACGCTCCGGGCCCCCCTTCTCCCGAAGTTACGGGGGCATTTTGCCGAGTTCCTTAACCATGGTTCTCTCGATCGCCTTAGTATTCTCTACCTGATCACCTGAGTCGGTTTGGGGTACGGGCGGCGCATAGCTCGCTAGAGGTTTTTCTCGACAGCATAGGATCACCCACTTCGCCTAACGGCTCCGTGTCACATCTCAGACATATGGAATCCGGATTTGCCTAGATCCCGTCCTACCTGCTTACCCGTGGACTACCATCGCCACGGCTGGGCTACCTTCCTGCGTCACCCCATCGCTTGACTACTACCAGTTCGGGTCCCACGCTCCGCTTCCCCGCCTCGCCCCGAAGGGTCCGGTCAGAAAAGTTTCGGGTGGTTAGCATCACCAGGTTCGTCATGGGCGCTACTTTGCCGGTACGGGAATATCAACCCGTTGTCCATCGACTACGCCTGTCGGCCTCGCCTTAGGTCCCGACTTACCCAGGGCAGATTAGCTTGACCCTGGAACCCTTGATCATTCGGCGGACATGTTTCTCACATGTCATTCGCTACTCATGCCTGCATTCTCACTCGTGTGGCCTCCACACCTGGATCACTCCGGCGCTTCACTGCCCACACGACGCTCCCCTACCCATCCACACACCTGAACACCGATCAAGTCGATGCTGGGTTATTGTGTGAATGCCATAGCTTCGGCGGATGACTTGAGCCCCGCTACATTGTCGGCGCGGAATCACTTGACCAGTGAGCTATTACGCACTCTTTCAAGGGTGGCTGCTTCCAAGCCAACCTCCTGGTTGTCACTGCGACTCCACATCCTTTTCCACTTAGTCACCGCTTAGGGGCCTTAGCTGATGGTCTGGGCTGTTTCCCTCTCGACAATGGAGCTTATCCCCCACTGTCTCACTGCTGCGCTCTCACTTACCGGCATTCGGAGTTTGGCTAACGTCAGTAACCTGGTCGGGCCCATTAGCTATCCAGTGCTCTACCTCCGGCAAGAAACACGCAACGCTGCACCTAAATGCATTTCGGGGAGAACCAGCTATCACGAAGTTTGATTGGCCTTTCACCCCTATCCACAGGTCATCCCCTCAGTTTTCAACCTAAGTGGGTTCGGTCCTCCACGTCGTCTTACCGACGCTTCAACCTGCCCATGGATAGATCACTTCGCTTCGGGTCTTGAGCGCGCTACTGAATCGCCCTATTAGGACTCGCTTTCGCTACGGCTTCCCCACACGGGTTAACCTCGCAACACACCGCAAACTCGCAGGCTCATTCTTCAAAAGGCACGCCGTCACAAGCCACAAGGACTCGCTCCGACGGATTGTAGGCACACGGTTTCAGGTACTATTTCACTCCCCGCCAGGGGTACTTTTCACCTTTCCCTCACGGTACTTGTCCGCTATCGGTCATCAAGGAGTATTTAGGCTTAACGGGTGGTCCCGCCAGATTCACACGGAATTTCAGGGGTTCCGTGTTACTTGGGGTACTGCTCCAGAGCTTGCGTCATACGTCTACGGGGCTATCACCCGCTACGGCGCCACTTTCCAATGGACTTCGACTTCAACCACAAGTTTCTTACTCTGCACACGGCCGGCAGACCGTGTAGAACAACCCCACAACCCCACACCTGCAACCCCTGCCGGGTATCACACAGACATGGTTTGGCCTCTTCCGATTTCGCTCGCCACTACTCTCGGAATCACTTTTGTTTTCTCTTCCTGTCGGTACTGAGATGTTTCACTTCCCGACGTTCCCTCCACGCACCCTATGTGTTCAGATGCGGGTAACTGGACATGACTCCAGCTGGGTTTCCCCATTCGGACACCCCCGGATCACAGCTCGGTTGCCAACTCCCCAGGGCTTATCGCAGGCTCCTACGTCCTTCATCGGCTCTTGATGCCAAGGCATCCACCATGTGCCCTTCATAGCTTGTCTCAACAACGTCAAAACAAATCACTACAAAAGAAACAAACACACACACCCCACAATCAAGGAGCATGCGCGCACAAAAAATACACTACAAAGCATTAATTAATGCTCGCGTCCACTATGCAGATCTCAAACAACAACCCCACCAACCCCTTGACCGGGCACAAGCCTGATCAAGACAAAAGAGGGACAACCAGAAACAACCAACACCACACCCCCCACCCAACAACCCCCAACCAACAGGGACTGCAGATGCAGGTACGCGGCCCTGATGCTTCAGGACCCAACAGTGTGCCAACCATCCCCCCCACAACCAGACCCAACGTTCCACACCCCCACCCAGAGCAAGCCCTGGACACAAGTAGTACTAGCCAAGCCCGACCACAAGAGGTCAAGCATCATCGACGATTCCACTAGTGAACACCACCAGTGCCACTCACACATTCGGTGAGCGTGCGGGGTGTGTGCTCCTTAGAAAGGAGGTGATCCAGCCGCACCTTCCGGTACGGCTACCTTGTTACGACTTCGTCCCAATCGCCAGCCCCACCTTCGACGGCTCCCTCCACAAGGGTTGGGCCACCGGCTTCGGGTGTTGCCGACTTTCGT
>DATLXA010000036.1:0-46607 GCA_035576105.1 Bacteriovoracaceae bacterium | reverse complement strand
AGGTGAAATGTCGGCCCGTTGCGATCTTGAAGGCCATAACATTCTCACTCTGAACCTTGCTAAAGATATCATTTCAGGTAAGAAGAGTGTCGCCCAGGCCAGAAAAGATTTTGGAACAAATGTCGTTGATGATGTTCTTGGTAAGCACCCAATTTATGTTGAAAAATTGACTTTCGAACCACAAACAATGGCCAAGGCCGCCTTCCCAGATAAGCCGATTATTCCAGGTTCCCCTATCCGAAGTGAAGCAGGGGAAACTAAGGCCATGGGGGATGCTGAAGTCTTAGCATTCGTTATTGCAGCCGATGACAATGAAGTTCTTGCCGCTGCCGAAGCTCAGAAAAAAGACATCAGTAAAGAGGTTATGGATTATGCCAAAATGCTTCACATGGAGCATGGTAAAAATCAAAAAACTGTTATGGGGCTTGGTCAAAAGATCAAATCAACTCCGACAGACACCAAAGCGGTGGATGATCTTCGGGTGAAAGGGGCCCAAGACCTTTCAAAACTAGTTCCTTTGAATGGTAAGGAATTTGAAAAAGCTTACATGGATGCCATGGTGATTGGACATAATGATGTCATCAGCATGATTGATGGTAAGCTGATTCCGGCTACCAAGAATGGGGAGCTTAAAAAACAACTCATGGAAACTCGAGAGCATGTTACCATGCACCTCGAAAAAGCAAAAAAGATTCAAGCCAACCTATAAGTTAATGAATGGGCCACTAATACTGGCCCATTCTTCTTAAAATTCGGGGCTAAAAGATGAATGAAAAAGCATTGTTTGGTGCAGGATGTTTTTGGAGCGTGGAAGAATCATTCAGATTGATGAAAGGCGTTCTATCAACTCGTGCAGGCTATGCAGGAGGCCATCTTCAAAATCCTAGTTACGAAGATGTTTGTTCCGGTAATTCAGGACACACTGAAGTTGTTGAAGTTACTTTTGATTCCAAAGAGATTCACTTTAAAGATCTAATAGATAAATTCTTCTCCATTCACGATTCAACAGGTAATCATGGCAAAAGTCAGTATCAGTCCGTGATCATTTATTTCAGCCCGGAGCAGGAAACTGCGGCGCTGGCTAAGCTTAGTGACTTGAAATCATCTGCCAGACCTCCTTCAACTATACTTATTCCATTTACTTTTTTTCAACCGGCCGAAGAACGGCATCAAAAATATGCATTAAAGCGTAAGCAGTTGGGCCATGGATCAGTTACTCAGCTCTGAAATGTTTCAGGAGAACTGGTTTAGGGCCATTATTTGGTGCTTAATCTCTGGCTCAGCTTTACTGATTGGCTCTTACTTCGGAATCAAAGATAAGTTTACTCACAGCTGGATTGCTCGGATCATGGCGTTTGGATCTGGATCCCTTTTAGGTCTTATTTCAATTGATATGACTTTGATGGCCAAGCAAACGACAGGTACAATTAATACTGTCATTGGTCTTCTATTAGGTGCGTCGGTGTTTTGCCTTGCTAATTGGCTTCTTTCCAAGAAGGGTGCAAAAGAGCGAAAAAGATGTGGTGAGTGTGTCGAGCAAAAAACAGAAAAAGATAGTTCAGGCAGTGGACTCGCCATAGCCTGTGGAACGATGCTTGATGCCATCCCGGAGGGCCTTATTTTGGGAATCGACATTGCTCAAAACGGTAAACCGGGAATTGCGACCATCCTGGGATTTTTTGTTTCTAATTTCCCCGAAAGTTTATCTGCCTCCACAGGTATGATTAAAGCAAAACGATCAAAAAAGTACATCAACGCTATCTGGTTGGGAGCAATCCTGATGACAATAATCACTTCTCAGCTTGGAGTTTTTCTTTTTCCCATTTTACCTGAAACATACAAAGGACTGATCGAAGCCATCGCCGGTGGACTTCTTTTTGCAATGGTTACGGAAACAATGATCCCAGAAGCCTTTGATCATTCTCCAGATTTTAGTGGAGTGTTAACTGTCCTTGGGTTTTCAATATTGGCCCTAACGGCCGCTCAGTAACAAATTGGAGTAAGGTTGGCTTTGGTCTCATAGTTGTTGCATTCACGGTCAGTCTCTTCCTACCATTCGGATAAAAAATTGAAGGATGGAAAATTTTCTATGAATAAGCTCGCTTAATTCTTTAAGCTACATACTTCTTAAGTATCCTCTTGAGCTTGAGTTTTTTTTCATCGTGTTTGTAAGTGTTCCTAGGATGGGACGCTACGGTAGGGTAAATTAAGAAATCTGGGAAGTTTGCCAGTAGAATGAAGTCGAGTTGTGGCTTGTTGATGGTCGAAGAGATATCGAGATATATGAAAGATCAAGGCTAGTTTGGATATTTTGTTTCAACTTACCCAAATCGACTGAAGGTTTTGAAAATATCTTGCTTAACTGCTCAGAGGATGGGCCGCTCCCTCTTGCGCCTGGTTGGTTAGTGAAATTTTCGGGCTTCTTCTCTGACCAGAGTGGACGTTCCACAGGTAGAAAGATCTCTAACCCTTTGTAGACAGTGAAGAAAACCTCGTTGAATTTGCCTCTGTTTTTGTTCTGAAGGAATGCGGCTTTTATGTCACTCATTAAGCCCACTATACCTCTTTCCAAGTTGTCGTTGTTAGAGCTGACAATTCTTCTGATCTGCTCTCCGAACTCAGTTTTGGATTCAATAACTCTCTGAGCAGGGGAATAAAGACTTGACCATATTTTGAGAATGTTTGCCTTGGTGTAGCCATATGAGGTTTTTAGCTCGGCTTCTACCAATGGCACCTCAATAACTTTCCTGAGATGTTCATCCGCGGTTACTCTAGTTTCGTCGGAACGTAAGAAGTTCATGAAGCCGTTGAAGCTTTTGCCCTGGTCCGAGTTTTCAAGCTTTTCGTTCGCGCTATGTGCATCTGAAAGGAGTGACTTCGTAACTAATTTCGACAGATGAGTCTTCTTGACCTGAGACGTATCTGCGGCGGAGAAAGCCTGAAGAAATCCAGTAGTCGATGTCACGATAATTTCCGCTCTGACGGCAACAATTTCCTAATCTCACCTCAATGTCTGATTATCCGGCTCTGCATCTACGCACTGGTGGCCTTCACAGCGGACAATGTCCGTGCCGCTGGAAAAAAATTAGGTCTTAGGAAGGATAGTTGGGATGCTTTTTAAAATAACGGGCCTGTGAATGGAAACGGGTTTGGAAATATTGGTGACTGAGTTGTCACAAGAATTGGTTTGAAGTGCTTAGGGACGGATTTGGGATTTCATATTGATATCTTATAGTATGCTTGAATGAAGTTCGATAGAAAAAAAGTAGCGGAGACCATTGTCGCCAAAGGCGACATCAGCAACCAGAAGTCTCGTACCATTGATCGAATGTAAAATGAGATAAAAAATGGCGGGTCAAATGGTCACCATCCGAACTTTTCACTCCGTCTCTGTATCTAATAGATATTATTGCACTTCCCGTCATAAAATCTCCAATTGAGATCAGTTCACTACTTCAAGAATACGAGGAGAAGGGCCTTAGTATCGAGAGGATATTGATTTATAGTATTTTCGTTTATGAGAATCCTGCGGCTTAAAGCTAATCAGAGTTTATTCAGGGTTCATTCCAGCCCAATAGTTTTTTGGTAACTCGCAATCATTCGGGAAATACGCCTTGCATTTATTTTTGACTTGTAAACGAGCGAAGTAAGACGACGTCTCCTTTTTGGTATTTGTGAAACGTTCTGGTATGCCCTTGATGTGCTTATACTTTGGATCTGGAGTCTGGTCGCTAGGGCTTGTACCCACTATGCGAACTGTTCCCTCGTTGGCCATCATTTGGTGGTATTCTTTTTCCTCTTCATGGCATTGCTTAATATTTCGAGGACGTCGATAAAAGAAAAAGTAATTTCTATCACCATTAAGGACATAAAATCCCAAGTAAGAAGTTCCATTCTCGGGGTGATCAGTGCAAGAAATCCAAAAGTCTTTTTTATTTACCTCTAAATCAACAAAGTTCTTTGTGCTTTTATGAATCGTTACTGAAGCGAATGCAGATGTGGAGATCAATATGAATAATAGCATTCTTTTCATTGCTTTCTCCTTATGTCTTTAAGTCTTTGATGGATTTCTTTTAATTTCTTCATGATATCATCTGTCTTTTTATCTTTGCCAATATCATTAAAGATTCCTTTGTACTCAGCAGCCGCTTCTTCCCAGGTAATTTTTCTTTTAAGTCTGTTTTCTGCAAGAAACTTTTTATGATGAAGCCATCGAATACCCGCTGCAATATTGGTTACGGGGTCACGACTTTCGTCGATATTTAATTCTATATGATGATTGCGAAGCTCACCCTTTAGGTCCTGCAGAATTTTCCGGGTAGAATCCGTCACTTGAATCAATCCACGAGCTAAACCATCATTGCTCTTTTGATCTTTTACAAGTTCAAAACTCGATTCTGTTGCAATCAAAGCTTTGATGAAGTCAGGCGTTGGAGGATCATCTGGTTTTAAAATCTCATTCCAAAATTTCGTCCAGCCAGCGATTAAAAGATCATATTTATTTCCATTAGGATAATCCAAGGAATCAGGGATAGGCATCGCTTCAGGATCGCTAATAAGAGTTTTAAAATGAATTTCAGCAATTTCTCTTAGTTCATCTGAAGTATAGAATTCAGATTTTCCTTTGGGATTTGAGTGACAATGACCCTGTCGTACGGTTTCCCGTGCCGGACCTTTCCCACTGGCGGGTACTGTGAGGGGATGTGTTCTTACCCAATGCTCACCCACGGGACATAGTCTCCAGGGGTGATTTTTTAAAAAGTAAGTGGTCGATTTTTTTGATTCGGGAAGTGGTTTCTTAGTTTCTTTCTTTTCAATTTTTGATTTTTGAAAAACTTTATCAAGACCTTCTTTGATTAGTGCTTTGAGGGTGGATTTTGCGATTTTTTCGAAAATTGATGCCATGGATATTTTTTATTGGGTAAAAAGTATTATTAGAGTTTCATTTCTGAATCAGTTTTTTAATTTTCAGGATCAGATCGGGTATATTGTTTCGAGCAACCTTAAAGATTCGTTCACTACTGGCATTATGGTATTGATGAATAAGTATGTCTCTCATGCCTGCCATTGCTTTCCAATCAATTTGAGGGTTTTTGTCTCTAAGATCAGAAGATAAGTTCTTTGTGGCCTCTCCGATGATTTCAAAGAGTCTTTGGACGGCTAAATTGCTCTTGAGGTCTTGCTCAAATTCGTTAATGCTCAAGTTTTCTGTGAATAGTTTGATTTGCTCGGCCGAATCTAAAATGTCCAACAAGTAAGAGTCATCATGCAGCTTGCTCATACAGGACCTCGTATGAGTTAAGTATTTCATTCTTGCGTATAGGATTCCGGCTTTTTTCTATGGCCGCTTTTTCGACGAGGTCTACTTTCTTGCAGAAGATCTTTTCTAACTCTTCCTTCATAGTTACGATTTCCCAACCCCAATTTTCATCTGGAAGAAAAGTAATAAGAACATCGATATCGCTCGTTAGAGGATTAAAATCCTTGCGTAGAACTGAGCCAAAGAGTGCTAGCTCTTTAACTTTCCATTTTTTGCAAAATGCTTCAACTTGATCCATTGAAATTTGAATTGGTAACGCAGTCACAATTGCTCGTCCGGTTAAATTATAAGGCTAGCATCTCGCAAAATTTATTGTATATTTTTTTAATTGAAATAGGCGAAAAAAAGTGGCGAAGACCATTGTCGCCAGCGGCGACATCAAAGCCCAGAAGTCTCGCACCATTGATCGAATGTAAAATGAGATAGAAAATGGCGGGAGAGACGGGACTCGAACCCGCGGCCTTCTGCGTGACAGGCAGACGTTATAACCAACTTAACTACTCCCCCGGAATGTAAGTTCAACAAATATAAAGACCCAAGGTTTCCCCGTCAAGGTTAAATAGTCAAAAAATCAGATGTTGTCATGCGGCAATAGGTGGCCGGCTAATCCTTATGTGCTATTATTTTATTCTTAAAAGGACACAAGATGAAGGCCGTCTTTATTACAGGTGGAACCACAGGCATCGGGATGGAACTGGCAAAACTCTACGCCTCTCAGGGTTGGAAAGTAGGAATCTGCGGCAGAGACCGTTCGAAGTTTGAAGAAAACTTCCAGACCCACCGGGAGACCATTACCTTTTACCTAGCCGATGTCGCCGTTCGAGAAGAGATCCAGAATGCCATAGTAGATTTTTCTAAACCTATCGGTCTGGATCTCCTGATCGCTAACGCCGGAATCGGGTACAAGTATAAAACCAAAGTTCCAGACTTCGAGTACAGCTACAAGATGATTCACGTGAACCTCCTGGGCGTGATGTATTCCTTCGAAGCCGCACTCAACGTGATGATCCCGAGGAACAAGGGCCAGCTGGTGGCCATTTCCTCCATCGCGGGTTTTAATGGCCTTCCTGGTGTCTCTGCCTATAGTGCGTCTAAGGCAGCAGTGCTAAAATACTGCGAGTCTCTCCATCTGGACATGAAACAGTTTAACATCGACGTCACCACCATCTGCCCGGGCTTCGTTGAAACCCCTCTTACCCAGAGCAACCAGCATCCGATGCCCTTCATCGTCACTGCCCCGAAAGCTGCGATGTTGATCTCCCGGGCCATCCACCGGAAGAAAATGATCTACTCGTTTCCATTCTTCTTCTCTACCCTGGTCCGGTTCCTAGGAATCCTCCCGAGAACTTGGTACCGGACACTCATGTCGATCAAATCAATAAATTATAGTAAGGAGTCCTAATGAAATCTCTACTCGCGCTCAGTCTTCTCCTCGCCGTCGGGGCTGTCCAGTCGATCACCCCGAAGCCGATGGAATCCACCACCAAAACAAAAGAGAGCATCACCAAGGACCGCAACCAGGCCAAGAACGAACCGAACACCCTCGATAAGAAGCCGGAGGACTGTGATGACAAGGCCAAGAAGCCTGTTGATATCACTGCTGAGTCGATCTCTCTGAGCGGAACCACTGGCTGTTCCCTAGACGAAGCTCACCCGTAGGCCTGTAAAAACTACCCTCGGCATTGATCGGGATCCGGAAGCATGGCTCAATACCCCTGAACCATGCTTTTTTTATTTTAAGGAGATCCTATGAAATCGATGATTATCGCGGCAACCTTGCTGATGAGCTTTTCGGTCTTCGCCGCTGATGAATTGAGGGATGCAGTCGAAGCCGCTGAGCAAGAGAACGCTGCTGAGTGTACCCAGGTTGAAAGGAACTACTCGCTCTGTCTTGGATCCCCGAAGGCCTGCCGGTACACCGTGAAATACCACTGTGCCTCGCGGTTCGGGAACTTCCTGTTGAAGATCAAAGTGAAGACCAAAGAACGAGTCCCGGGGACCGTCGTCACTGACGTCCAGCTGACCCGTTACTAGAACCAGTGCTGAAATTTTTCCTGAAGTAAGTGAACTGAAAAGAGCGACATCCATACGATGGTCACGGTAATACCGTGGCCTAGTATGATCAATATGAGATCTTCTTCCAATAGTCCGATACAAATCAAAAAAATACTCATCGCCGGAATCAAGTTCGAAAACGGAATCGGCAAGGGCAGGGCGAGGACCGCCGCGGAGATGATGATGGCGATCCCGCAGACCACGTGGCTAACTCTTGAGTTGGTGAGAGGGTGTTTGAAAGTTGAGATCTTTGATGTGACGGCACTGAACTTCTTGGCCGCCCGGAAGATGAACTCGAATCTCTCATGGGTGATGTTGATCTCCTTCATCCTCTTCGTCAGCAAAGGCTTGCTCCAGAGCATCAGCCCGATTCCCTGAAGTAAGACGATCAGACCCAGAAGGCTCGAGAGCCCGGGGATCGGGATGGGTTGCATGAACGGGAGGATGGTCACCAGACAAAGAACGATGATGGCTTCGCCTTCGACGTGCTGGACGATGTTCCCCAGAGTGATCCGAGGCAATCGGCGGACTTCTTCTAAAGCAGTGATGAGACGAACACTCATGCTTCCTTAATCCTTACTTAATGAAAACGTCATTTTTAGTGAATATGCTGCGACACATTTTTGTGACATGTTTTCTTTCTGGGTACTACAATAACAGACAACAAATATTGAGGAAACCTTTTATGCACCAGGAAACTTCTCTCGTCATATGGGTCTCATTCATCGTTTTCATCTTAGTTATCCTGGCGCTCGATCTTGGAATCTTTCATAAAAAATCTCACGCCGTCGGTTTTAAAGAATCTATCATCTGGTCTGGTGTGTGGATTGCGTTGTCCATGGCCTTCAACGTCGTGATCCTCTACTGGCGGGGACAAGACGACTTCATGCTCTTCCTCACCGGCTACGTGATTGAAAAATCGCTGTCGGTAGACAACCTCTTCGTGTTCTTATTAATCTTCGGGTACTTCAAAATTCCCAATCAGTACCAGCACAAAGTTCTTTTCTACGGCATCCTGGGCGCGTTGATCATGCGCGCGTTCTTCATCTGGGCCGGCATCGCCATCCTCGAGAGGTTCGCCTGGGTCATCTACATCTTCGGAGGATTCCTCATCGTCTCCGGGATCAAGATGCTCATGCCCCACGGTGACGATCACGACCTCGAGAAGAGCTGGGTCATCGTCTGGACCAAGAAGCTCTTTCCCTGCTCACCCCATTTCCACGGCGATAAGTTCTTCGTCCGCCTGGGCGGCGTCTGGACGATCACGCCACTCTTCATCACCCTGGTGTTCGTGGAGTTCTCCGACCTCGTCTTCGCCATCGACTCCATCCCGGCCATCATCGGGATAACCAACGATCCCTTCCTGGTGTTCACGTCCAACGTCTTTGCCATCCTGGGACTTCGGTCTTTGTATTTTGCTCTGAAGGGATTCGCCGACATGTTCCACTACCTGAAGTACGGGCTGAGTATCATCCTCATGTTCATCGGGGTGAAGATGCTCATCTCGCACTACTACCACGTGCCGGTGCTCGTCACCATGATGGTGATCTTCCTGGTGCTGCTGGTCTCAGTCCTGGCGTCGATCATCAGTAATAACAATAAAAAAAATAAGCTTCTGGGATAGCACGTCAGTGCAGGATATTCCTCTCCGAAATCGTCTCGTTCATGGTCAGGAAGTCGTAGAGGTAGCCGACTAGAAAGCCGCCGCCGGTCAGGAGCCAGATGACACCCGTGACCCATTTCCCAAGGTAAAAGCGGTGAATGCCCAAAATGCCGAAAAAGGTGAGAAGAACCCAGGTGACGTTGAAGTCGTACTTCCCAGGTGTGAACCTGCGGTTAGAGTTTCTTTCCATTGAAGGAATAAGAAAAAAATCCACGATCCAACCAATTCCCAATAGACCAAGGGTCAGGAACCAGATCACACCGGTGACCGGTTTACCGTAGTAGAAGCGGTGGGCCCCGGTGAACCCGAAGACCCAAAGCAGATACCCCATACCAGCCGAATGTGTTGCGGCCATTAGTTCCAATTCAGATGAAGACTCTTCTCATTATTGAAAGGAAGATTCTTCGGAGTCAGCACTAGGGATTTCACGTCATCAGGATTGATCTTGGAAACGCAGGTTTTGAAGTTGTTGCTCCACTCCTGGTAAGCTCCGTACGGTGCGATCACGTTTCCACCTTTCGGCTCAGACGCCGGATCCCTTTGATTGGTGCTGAGGAGATGGTACTGGGAATTCTGATCCACCCAGGCGAGGGTCCAGTTAGCAGCTGAAGCGTCTTGAGATTCCACTCCCTTCAGCACCAGGTCCACATCAAAGCAGACATCATTGTCCTGAATGCTTTTGGTGGCGGATGCTTTTACATTTCCGAGGGCCATGGAATTATAAGCAACTTTTTGGCCTTCTACCGAAGCGGGACCTCTGTGTTGAGCGCAACCGATAAGACCCAGTAAACAAAAAGCAGTTAGATATTTCATATTCCCTCCTTGGAACGTCTATAAAATTCTAGCACGGATGAAATGGTTGTGGGGAATTGCACAGGAATTACCCAATTTGGTGCTCTACATAATAAATTTTTTTTGGTACGGAGAGTAAAACTTTTTTTAGGAGTTCTAAAATGGCCTTTAAACTAATCTTACCTCTCATGCTGCTTCTAAGTAGCTTGAATGTATTTGCCACCAGCGTTTCATTTCTTTGGGGTAATAATTTTCGTGAAGACTTGGGCTACGAGAAAGAAAAGCTGACCATGACCATTGAGAATTTTTCGGTCTGGGAATACGGAACGGTATTCTTTTACTACGATATCACCGAACCCTTTTCAACCAATAACGGGGACTCCAGCCAGTTCTTCGGAGGGATCGCTCCGACCTTCAGTTTGAGTAAACTTTCTGGCAAGGACTTGGCCTACGGCTATCTGCGAGACGTCTCTCTCCGGGTCGAAGTGGAGAACGGTTCCGGCAACGGTCAGTTTAACTTCAGAAATTACTTCTACGGTCTCCAGTATGAGTTCGTTGTCCCGGGGTTTGATTTCCTCTCGCTCAACACCGTCCTGCGCGACAGCCCGCTCTCCGACGGCGTCGGGGTTCAGATCGGTGGGTACTGGCAGATGTCCTGGGAGTATGGTCCCTGGAGGAGATTCAAGTTCACCGGCTTCTTTGCGACCTCACCGTGGGACGGAGACGTGGATCCGGGCGAAGCGGGATTTTCAAACCGGGGAAGATTTCTTACCACCCAGCCGCAGCTTCTGTGGGACGTGGGCAACGGGCTCACTGGAAAGAAGGATAAGATCGAAGCCGGATTCGAGTACGCCTATTTCCTCAACCGCTACCAGCAGAAAGATAAAGACGAGAAGGTCGTCCAGGCGATGGTGAAGTTCAGCTTCTAGTGCTCCAGCCCTAGAGTGAAACTCACCACGAGTCCCAGCAGCACCACGCTGCTGATGAGGGCCAGCAGGTACTCTCTCTGTTTTAGGAACAGCACTGCCGTTAGCAGAACCCTGATGAACGGAAGGCTTATCAGGGTGATGAGTCCAAGATAAGAAATCAAAACTCCGTACTGGCCATTCTTCACGTGCAGCTCAAGGAGCTCCTTGAGCGAGATCTGGTCGTAGACCTGGAAGTTAAAAAACGGGTCCCCGGATAATTTAAAGGTGGCGACGATCCCCATCAGCATCATGGCCCCGGCAGCGACCACTCCGATCCGAAGAAACTGTGATATTCGAAGCTCCAGCTGTTCCAGGTCTTTCACGTTGAGAATCCTTTTAGCAACATCTGGACGGAAGCGATCATAAGGACCACCACAAAGACTTTTCTGATGGTCGTCGCCGGGAGCTTCGGCATGAGCCGGGCACCGGTCCAGGAGCCGATGATGATCCCCACTGAAACAGGACATGCAATCTCTGGCCTGATGTCACCTCGGAGGAGGAAGGCCCCCGCGCTGGCGGTCGCGGTGACTCCGATCATGAAGTTCGACGTCGCCGATGAGATCTTCATCGGGATCTTCATCGCTCCGTCCATGGCGAGCACTTTAAAAATCCCGCTCCCGATTCCGAGCAAGGCCGAGAGGATCCCGGCGAAGAACATGCAGATCAGTCCCAGCGGAACGTTGGCGACCTTGTAGGGGACGATCACACCCTTCTCATTCAGGAACTCACCGGCGAGCTTGAGGCGCTGAGACCAGGGATGGTCGACCGTACTGTGAGTGTCTCCTTTTCGCCGGAGCATCATGACCCCGGAGAAAAGTAAGAAGCTTCCGAAGAGAATGTATAGCCCGGAGGCGTTAATCTTAGACGAGATGAAAAAGCCGCACATCGCCCCGCCCACTGTCCCCAGTTCTAGCAAGACGGCGAGCCGCAGATTGGTCAGATGATCTTTCAGGAAACTCGCAGCGGCACCGGAGGAAGTAGCGATGATGGAAATGAGGCTGGCGGCGATGGCGTATCGGATATCAATGTTGAAGAACAACGTCAGAGTAGGGACGATGATGATCCCACCGCCCAGGCCCAGGAGTGCGCCGAGGAAACCGGCGAAGATGGAAATACTAAGCAGGATGACGGAGTACAGTTTCTGTTACGCCACGAGTTCTGAAGGCACTGATTGCATCGAAACCTTGCGGGGTCTGTACTTCTTCAAGAGTTCGATCAGGCCCCCGTTGTCCTTGATCCTGATTTTTCGGATCCCGTTCTCCAGGTACCGTTCAACCGGAACGACGATTTCATTTCTCTTAAAATACTGCCACTGGTGGCCCTTCGGCCTGACGTCCAGTGAAATGCCGGGTGGCAATGAGGACCTATCTACTCCGTGCATGAGGAGGTATTCCTTCCCGTCCACGTGAAAAGAAACGGGCCTGCCGATCCAGGTGAACAGAACTCTCAAGGGTGCGGTGAAGTCTTCGAGCTCACCTGCGGAATTCAGGACAGGCCTGAAGCTCTCCAGATTACCTTTCGAGAAGGCCATGTAGCTGCCGTAATGGCCGAAGAATTCTCCAGCACTGAAGAGCATCTGGTAGTCGATCTGCGCGCCCGCACTCTGCAGGCGCCTCATCTGTGCCATGCTTTGCACTGGCTTACCTTGGTGCTGGATCTCGATGTGTGGACCTTCGACTAGGGGACCTTCTGTCGGGCCACGTCTGGCTGCAGACCAGACTTGCTGTCGGCTCTTGAAAACATCGAAAATGATTTTCGAGGGCTGCATAATTTTGTTGAGGGTCTTATCAAGGTAGGTGACCACGATGGCGGTTCTGTACGGTATCTTGGTGATGGTCCCGTCAGCGTTGAGGGTTTCTCTCTGTTCGACGATGGTTTCATGGACAAACGGTACCCAACCCCGGTGATCGATCATGAGATCTCCGTTTGCCAACGTGACCGGTTCTCCACCGTAGCCGTGGCTGAAGATGATTTTGCCGTTTCTGTCTTTCTGTATCCAGTTTCCGTCTTCGGGCTTGCCCTTGTTCAGGACGGCCTTGGGATTCTCCGCGATAAGCTTATAGCCTCCGGGAGAGCTGACAAATTCAGCGTCGAAGAAAATTCTCTGTCGGGTGTTGTTCCAGCCGTCCTTTATCATGTACGGCTTAGCATCGCTTCCAGTACCCATCGCCCCGGCCAGGACCCGTAGGCCAGTCTGGCCATTTTCTTTTTTGTACTTAAAGAGGGAGACGTCCCAGGTTGAAGAGTCGAAAGAATATCCCCAGGGCTGCTTGTTGTCGGGATTAATTTCTCCGCCGAAAGGAAAGCCGAACTCATTTTTGAGATCGACCTTGTGGACCTTATTGAGGCCACCGCGGACAAACGCGGAAAGATTGTCGATGATCATAATATTCTGACCTGAAAAACCAATGACATGTTTTTTACTTCCATCAGGAAATTCAATCAGCTCGGGACGCGTAGGATCGGGAACGTCTTGGTCTGAGACCATCCTAATTTTCTCTCCTGAAGGGTCGAACTTTTTCAACTCCCTCATGATATTTGATTGGTCACCCCTATCCAGGGTACAGGGAGACTGTTCCGAGCAGACTCTGGCAAAACAAGATTGATTTAAAAAGATAAAGGTAAGAAGGGTACTGATTCTAAGTTGAGGCATGACTTCACTCCGTTGAAACTCATTTAAAAGTTTAAAAATACTATAAAACTTGACCGTTTATGACCAATATAAAGTGGCTCCTAAGACGGGGATAGACTTAAAATAGGCCAGAATTAGGATGAGTCTCATAAACTTCAGTAAAACACGTAAAATTTATATGAAGCAGGGCGGCTTTAGCAGTCTGATTTTTGGATTGGATATATGTAGTGGGAATGGGACAAAAAAGGGCCCTACTAGAGGGCCCTGACTAATTACTTTTTTCTTACGGAAGCAGGTCTCTTGCTTGAGGTCGCAGCAGCTGGTTTGGCGACTTCAGATTTACACACGTAGTTGATGTGCCATTCTTTGATCGCGGTGCTAGTAGAAGAAACTGACTGGTGAGCCACGTCTTTTTCATTCGGGTTTACGAACTTAAAACCTTTGAAGTTGTATCCGGTTGTTTCTTTTTCATTGTGGGCCTGAGCATTGCTGGTCGTCGTCGAGCCGACAGCAACTTCACTTTCTTCAGTGACGTTCACGCTTCCGTTGCCGCAGTTCCGTGCCATGAGTGTGTCAGCGTAAGCTCTGTCTTCAGGGACGTGATCAGGCTTAAGAGAGATGGTACCTTCTACTCCTGGCTTCTTTTTTACTTCACGCGCGTACGGCTTGTACGGACCTGTGGCACAGCTGACGAGGGCGAACAAGACTGCTACTCCAAGAATACGGCTCATTGAAAAACTCCTAAGTTATATTGAGAATTCAATGATAAGTGAACGTGCATAATTTGCAACAAGGCACTTCTTAATTTTTATGTCCCTCGAGTTCCCGCTGAAAGCCGTACACTATTCCACGAGTCCGGTTCCAAAAGCATCAGTGGCTTCGATCAGCTTCGACCTAATCCCGGGCTCAGAGGCGGAGTGACCGGCGTCTTCGATGATGAAGAGTTTCGACTCCGGAAGAAGCTTGTGCAGGTCATAGGCAGAGACCGCAGGACAGACGACGTCGTAGCGACCTTGCACGATCCAGGTCGGGATGTGTCTGATCTTCTCAGCGTTCTTTAGGATCCAGCCATCTTCTTGGAAGAAACCTTTGTTCACAAAATAATGACATTCGATCCTCGCGAACGCATCCGCGAAGGCGTCTCCGGCGAAGCGTTCGATGAAGGTTGGGTCGGCCCTGAGCTTCGAGGTAGATCCTTCCCAGATAGACCATGCCTTCGAAGCCGCGGATTTTATTTTCTGGTCCGGGGAAGTGAGCCGGCGGTAGAACGCAGAGACCAGGTCCCCGCGTTCACTAAGGGGGATGGGTTCGAGGTAGCGATCCCAGGCATCGGGGTAGATGAAGCTCGCCCCTTCCTGGTAGAACCATCTTATTTCCTTCTCCCGGAGAAGAAAAATGCCTCTCAGGATAAGGCCCGTCACAGTCTGCGGGTGGGAGATGGCATACGCCAGAGCGAGGGTCGAGCCCCAGGATCCTCCGAAGACGGTCCATCGTTCGATGGAGAGCAGTGACCGCAGCTTCTCCATGTCACTCACCAGGTCCCAGGTGGTGTTGTCTTTCAATTCCGAGAATGGGGTGGATTTTCCACAGCCCCGTTGGTCGAAGAGGATAATCCTCCACACCTTGGGGTCAAAGAATCTTCTGGCGGTCGGGTCTACTCCACCGCCGGGGCCACCGTGGACGAAGACGATGGGTCTGCCCTGGGGGTTACCGACTTCTTCATAGTAGATGGAGTGGAGGTCACTGACTTTTAAAAAGCTTGAATGATACGGCTCGATCTCCGGGTAAAAATCTCTCATGAATTTCCTTGGAAAAGATGAGAAACGATACCAAGAGATCTTTCGATTAGGAAGCTGTGACTGGTTACCTGGAAGCTTCGCACCGGGCCTGGTCATTGTTGCCAGTGAAGATGGTAGCGAAGCCCTGCTTACGAATAGCAGCAACGGTTCTGTTGGCTTCGTCGTAGAACCGGAAAGTTTCAGTCTTAGGACGGGTGTCGAGCTCCTCGATGTCGAAGCCGATCATGGAGTTGAAGGTCTCTTCAGCGCCGTTGGCATGGACGTAGCGAACTTCAGTGAACTTCTTGTAATAGATCAAATAGGTCGTTCCAGTGACCCGACTGGAACAGGTAAAGTCAGGTTTAAAATCCTGTGCCAGAGCTGAAAGTACGATCGAAGACATGAGAGTCGCGAATAAGAATTTGATCTTCATATTTATCCTGAACGGTTAAGTTTTGAGTACGGGTGCTTCTACTCGGAAACTAAATAAAAGGCAAACCTGAGATGTGCATCATGTAATAAAGACCTTTTAAAAAGATTCACATTGGGTATCATTTAAAAAATCATAAGGGGTCCCACATGAGTTCTCATAAGCCTTCTCCCGAACAATCCATTCGAGATATCCAGCATTTCGGCGAGGAAGGGGGAGTGGTCCCTGTGATCGACGTCGCCTCGACCTCAACCTTTTTAGATCCTAAAGACATGGAAAGAACGTTCCAGGGTGAGCTGCAAGGCTGCTACCTCTACAGCCGCCATTCGAACCCGACGGTCAATATCTTCGGCAAGAAGATCGCGGCGATGGAAGGCGCGGAGGCGGCACTGGGGGTCGCCAGTGGGATGGCGGCCATCGCCTGTACCATTGACCAGATCCTGCGTAACGAAGGGGAGAAGCCTGGACACATCATCGCCTCCCGGACGGTCTACGGAGGGACCTACGCCCTTTTCAAGAACATCCTGCCCCCGAGAGGGATTACCCTCACGTTCGTGGAGATCACTGACCTCAAGGCGGTGGAAGCCGCCATCACTCCGAGCACAAAAATCATCTACGCCGAGACTCTCAGTAATCCCTTGCTCTCAGTGAGTGACCTGCGGTCGCTGTCAACCCTCTGTAAGAAACGAGGGATCAAACTCGTCATTGATAATACCTTCGCCCCGCTCATGGTCCAGCCACTCCTCCACGGAGCCGATGTGGTGGTTCACTCCTGTACCAAGTTCATCTCCGGCTCGAGTGATTTCATAGCCGGGGCCATCGCCGGAAGTGCAGACTTCATCGCCTCTCTCATCGACGTCAACCACGGCTCGGTCATGCTCACCGGTCCGGTCATGGACCCGAGAGTGGCCCACGAACTCTACCTGAGACTCGATCACCTGCCGGTACGGATGCAAGCACATTCCCGGATGGCATCTTTCCTCGCCACCCGGATGGAAAAAGAGGGCATGCGGGTCATCTACCCCGGGTTGGAAGCGCACCCCCAGCATAATCTTTTGAAATCGATCATGAACCCAGAGTTTGGTTACGGCGGCATCTTGACCCTTGAGTGCGACAACGTCGAGAAGGCCCTGCAGCTCGCCACCCGGCTTCAGGATGAAAAGTTCGGATTGTACGCAGTCTCCCTTGGTTTCTCCAGGACTCTCATGAGCTGCCCCGCTAAGAGCACCTCGAGCGAGATCCCGGAAGAGGAACAAAAACTCATCGGCCTCAACCCAGGCCTTTTGAGATTCAGCATTGGTTACATCGGTTCCGCCGAGCAGATGTGGGAGCGGTTCCTGCGGGCCTACCGGGCGATTGCGTGAAGCGGTTCTTCCAGGGAAAGAATGTCGTCATCACCGGTGCCGCTTCCGGCATTGGCCAGGACCTGGCCGTGGTGCTGATCTCCTGGGGGGTCAAGGTTGCCCTTTTTGATATCCAGCGGATCCCGCTTGAGAACAAAGATAATTTCCTGGTCGACGTCACCGATGCGGAGGGCATGGACCGGGCCTGCAGGGCCCTCATCGATAGCTGGGGGAGAGTGGACATCGTGGTCGCCGCCGCGGGCGTCGGGGGAATCAATCCGGCGCCGTACTTCTCACTGGCGATTGATAAAAAAATTATGTCGATCAATTACTTCGGTACCGTCAACACCTTCGCGCCTTTCATCGAGCACCTGAGTAAAAATTCCAGCGGCCACCTGGTGGGGATCTGTTCTCTGGCGGCTTTCCGGGGCTTGCCCCAGGCCGGGTCCTACAGCGCGTCCAAAGCTGCGCAGATGACCCTGCTTGAAAGTTTTCGGCTAGATTTGAAGAAGTCCGGCGTCCGCGTGAGCTGTATTCACCCGGGGTTCGTCACGACTCCGATGACGGAACACGATGAGTTTGAGATGCCGTTTAAGGTTAGTGTGCGAGAGTCGACGAACATCATCCTCCGGGCGATCGCTTCGGGGAAAAGCCAGACCGGTTACCCCTGGCAGATGAGTCTTTTAAGTAAGCTCAACCGGCTGCTCCCGAACTGCGTCTATGATTTTCTCATGCCCCGGCTCTCGCCGTCTAAGGGGCATAGGCCCAGGATTCTTTCGTCGCTTAAAGAGGAATAGCCTAAGGGTTCTTAGTCTTGTAGAAATCGTTCCAGAACTTCTCCGAGTAGTCGTAGTACCTAGAGACCTTGTTCTGGTCTGCGAAGATTCCGGCGAGCTTCTGCTGGAACTCGATCTCCCGAAGTCGCATTTCCTTGATCTTCGGCTCCGGGTTCTTCGCATCAACCTGTTCCTTCAGCTTCATCAGTTCCTTGAGCAGAGTGGTCTCGAGGGAAACGAACTTGATGATGGTGGTGTCCTTCACGTCGAGGTTCTGGATGAAGTAGTCGTTGAGCTCTAGGATCCACTTATCGTGGTAGGCCTTGCTCTGCTTGCGGCTCATGAAATCTGTGGTGAAGAGGACGTTGTCCACGTAGCTCTCCTTGAAGTCGACGGAGGTGGGAGGATTGTAGATGGCGTCGATCCTCTGCTGCTTGATCTTATCCAGGAAGACGTCGGACTTGTTCTGTCCTTGATCGCTGAACGCCGCGATGATGGCCCGCTTCGGTCCGCTGATGATCTGCGGGAAGACATACAGGACAAAGAGCAGAGAAGCGCCGACGCCACCCACTAACTTCACCTTGTTCCAGAACCGGAGTTCCTTGTTCTTCGCGTTCTCCTTGGTCTTCAGGATCTTCTGCAGCTTCCCGTTGTCCGCGCCTATGCGGTCGAGCATGGTATCGTAGATCATCTTCTTCACGTCGGTGCTGAATTTTTCCACGAACGTCTCGTCCATGGTCTTGTTCCTGTTCTTGTACATCTCACTGGCAAGGAGAGCGTAGACGTTGGTCGCCACGGCCTTGGCCCTCTCTGATTTCTTATTCAGGATCTCGACTTCAGCTTTTTCCTTCATCTCTTTTATGTGATGCATTTCGCTGTGTTTTAACTCTGTGAGGATGGCCTGTTGCTGGGTCTTGATCTCCTGGGCGTCTGCTTCGGCTCGGGCGATGATCTGGCGGGCCTTGGTCTCACTGGTGGAGATGATGGAGAGCACTTCGGAGTTCTTGGCACTCAGGGCTTCTTCGATGAGCTTCTGTTTCTTATTCTTGTAGGCCTGGATCTCGGAGTCGACCTCCACCAGGCGCTGTTCTTTGACCCGTTCCAGGTCATCGATCTCCTGCCGGATGACGAACTTCTGGTCTTCCAGCGCCGCCAGCTGGACGGTGGTCTCTTTTTTCTTCTTCTGGATCTCGAGCTTGAGGTTTTCGAGCATCGAATCTGATTTTAGCCGAGTTTCCTCGGAGTACTGGAAGGCCTGGTCTTTGATCTTCTGGCATTCTTCGTCGGCGATCTTCTTATACTCGCTGATCTCTCCCTGGGCCTTGGCCACGATCAGGTCGTGGGCCTCACGGGCCTTGATCTCTCTTTTGGCGATTTCCTTGAGTAGGTTGGAGCGTTTCTCTTTGAGGTCCGCGAGTTCCTGGAGCTGCTCGACCTTGAGGCCACGCATCTCCTCCTCGAGGAGGTGCCGTTGCTTTTCTCGTTCCTGTTCGATCTCGACCTCGACGTGCGCGAGCTTCTTGTTGAGGGCGATCAGGTCTTCGTTGGCCTTGGCGACGATGTGCCGGGCTTCGGAGTGGGCTTCGGAGATGACCCGGTTCGAGTCCGCGTGGGCCTCGGCCATGATCTTCCCGGAGTCGGCCTTAGCGAATGCGATGGTCTCTTCGGCGTCCTTGGCGGTTTTGGCCTGGAAGCGGCCGATCTCATCGTTGCGAGCTTCAAGTTCTTTCTTGTAGTTCAGCAGCTGGTGTCGTTCGTTGTCCATGTCCTCGATGAGCTTGCTCAGGGAGATCTTGGCACCGTGGAGCTGGTCACTGACGTTGTGAAATTCTTTGGTGATACGCTCGAGTTCGTACTCTTCGGTCCGGCGCTTGAGGTGGAGCTCGCTGAGCTCCGTTTCCAGGCGGCTCTTCTCTACTTTTAGGTTGTTGACGGCCGGCTCGAGAGTGTCCTTGAGGACCTGAGCGCTGTGGGACTCGGCGAGGATCTGGTTGACCTTGAGCTTGGCCTCTAGCAGTTCGGTTTCGATCTTGGCCTTGACCCGGCGTTCTTCGAACTGGAACTCCTCGAAGTCTGCTTCGAACTTCTTCTTCCCTTCGCTGACCTCGCCGCGGATCTTCTCGAGTCGTTCGCCCTCGATCTGGATGCGGACCTCTTCGGCTTTGATGTTTTCAGTGATCTGGGTGATCTGCTGTTTACACTGGTTCTCGGTCTGGCGGAGGTCATGGACCTTTTTCTCGATGGCCTGGTAGGCGATCTTGAGCTTCAGCATCTTCGCTTCGGCTTCGGTCTCCGAGTGCTGGAGCTCGGCGAGTCTTCTGGTGATGAGGTTTTCGGTTTCTTCGATGCTCTGGCCCGCTTCTTGCGCGGCTTTCTGAATCAGGCTCTTCGCCTCTTCGACGGCGGCGTGTTTGATCTCGTCCGCTTCCGTTCCGACCAGTAGCTTGATCTGATCAAAGAGATTCTTCTCGGCATAGGACTTTACCTGTCCGAGCTTATCCTTCATCCGGTGGTCGAGGTTCCCAAGATTTTCGATCAGGGCCTCGGAACTATCGATCAGTGTAATCTTCGCCTTGGAGGAAGTGGGGTTGGAGAGCTTTTTATTGGGTCTCGGGATGATGAAGCTATCGTACTCCGGTCCATTGGCAACTTTCCCCAGCGGGATTTCGTACTCGGCGTTCGCGGCCCGCTGACTCATCTCGAGGATCTTGTTGATGCTAGTGATCCGGGACTGCGCGCCCACGAACTCCACGTTGACGGTGATGCCGTTGGTCCCGGCGAGAGCGATCACCTGGCCGTTCTTGTAGGCAACTCTCTTATGCGAGACGAGCTGTTCTCCGTCGAGCCAGGAGCCGTTGCCGGACGCCAGGTCCTCGAGCCAGATCCGCTCGTCCTCAAAGGAAATCTTGATGTGCACGCGGCTGACGCTCTTGTCGTTTAGGATGAGGTCCGCACCGTCGGACCTCCCGATCGTAAACGAGTTCTTGTCAACGTACGTGGACCGTACATTTCCTTTTTCATGAATAAAGACCTTAAACTGATGAGGGTTTGTCATAAATTTAAGTTCTAGAGGACCTTTTTAAAAATCATGCTGCCTTATTCTTATCATCTGGCTTATTCGCGTTGATGATGGTTTCGATCTGTTTGTCTTCTTTGTCGTCCATGTTCTCTTTCACGTAGTCTTTGCACTTCAGGACTTCTTTGTTCACGGCTTCTTCCGCCAGGGCTTCGATCGGGTCCCGGTGCTCGTCGAACTCCGGGATTTCTTCCGGAAGCTTGTTGTCGGAGCAACTGTTCCAGAGCGTGTCTAGAGAATTCTCGTAGCGCTCGACGATGTCGACGAAGATCTTGTTCGGATTGAGGAAAGCGTTGATGAAGGTCATGATCACGTTCAGCACGATCCCGAGAATCGAGGTGATCATGGAGTAGGACATCTTCACCAGGAAGTGGTCCATGACCTCTTTGGTCTTGTCGATGTCCGCCAGGTCCATCGCTCCCAGCTCCGGGAGGGCCTTCATGATCCCGAGGAAGGTACCGAAGATACCGCCGACGATGAAGATTGACGGAAGGAGATTGAGCACTTCGTTGAAGGTCCCGATCGGGATATAGCCGAGGGCCTTGTTGAACTGCGGGTTCTTCTCGAAGATCTGTGAAGTGATCTGCACGGTGTTCGGCCGGTGCATGTCGTAGCGGAAGTACTTGATGTGCTTGAGGGTGTCCTTCACCAAGCGGGCACAGCCCTGCTGCACCAAGAAGATCCGGTCAGCCTTATCCATGATCACGTCCGGGTTCCGGCGCTTGAGGATCGAGCGCATGATGAACAGCTCGTAGTACGTCTTCTCGAGCAGAAGCTTGGTAGTGACGTAGAACGACGTGTGCTTCATGGTCTTGTGGTTCTTGGCCAGGTAGTCGTAGGTCCGCTTCTGGAACGCCTTAGCGAACCACTCTTCGCGCTTGACCGTCATGTAAATCAGCACTCTAATGACGATCCCCACGAAGAACATCATCACCATCGTTGGCATGAGGATGTCATTGGCAAAGTTGATAATCCCGTTGACGATACTGTTGATTAAATCATTCACAATCTGCTCCCTTTAGAACCTTATTTTTTATCATCCATATTGAACTTAATAATTACTTTCTGTGCCTGCTTACAGTCGAACTTCGCGCAGAACTCTTTCTGGGTCATTCCCGGTACCACCCCGGCCGGTGCGCGGCCCTCGGTGAAGAAGCTTCGCCCGGTGACCTTCACCATCGAAAGCAACTGCTTCTGGTTTCCGTACGTGATCTTGCCGGTGTCAAACATGTAATCGAAGATGGCCCGTGCCCGTTGGTAACTCAGGTCGAGGTTATACTTGGCAGCTTTCTGGTCTCCGGGGTTCAAGCTCAGCGGATCGATGTACTTGCCCTGGTAGGTCGGCGAGGCGAAGCCCACGATGTCCACCGAGGTGATCTTGCTGGCGATCTTCGGATCCTTGAACAAGCTCTCCGAGTACTTCGGGATGAACTTCTTCAGCACCCCGGCCATCGAGTTCTTGAGTTTGGAGGAATCGTTGTCGAAGTAGTCTTTCCCGAAAGAAATCGTCACGTCACCGGTGTTAGGGTTCACGTCCGCGTCCACGCCGACGCTCTTGAGAGCAGCTCCGATCTCTTTGGAGAGCTTAGCTCTTGCGTTGGCGCGTTCCTGCGCTTCCGCCAGGCTTCCTTTGAGACCAGCGATCTCCTGTCCGAGGGCTTCTGTCTGGGCTTTTGCTTTGGCGTTGAAGTCCGCCAGTTGCTTGGCCTTCTCTTGACCTGAGAGGTTCGCCGCAGCGAGCTTCCCTTCGAAGGTTGCACGTTCGCCGGCGAGCTTGGCCGTGTGGGCTGCTTCCATACCCTGGATCTGACCTTTCTGGTCCCCGACTTCTTTGGCGAGTTTCATGTTCTCAAGCGCCTTGGCCTGCTCCCGTGAGGCGGCACCGGCGAGGTCCTGCTTGAGAGAGTTGATCTGGCTACCCATGGCTTCGTTCTTGGCCTGAGCTGCCTTGTTGAACTCTGCGAGCTGCCGGGCCTTTTCCTGGGCCGTCATGTTCGCTGATTGTAGCTTGTTTTCGAACTGGGCCTTATCTTGCGCCATCTTCTGCTGATGGGCTTCCTGCATTCCTTTGATCTGGCTCTGGTACTCGCCGACGGTCTGGTCCAGCTTCTGCGCGAGTTGCTCGTTCTCCTGGACTTCTTCCACCAGCTTCGTCTCTGTCTGCGCGAGCTGCTGACTGGTCTGCGAGAGTTCCTGGTTGATCTTCGCCATCTGGTCCTGCACCTGGCGGTTTTCCTGATTGAGCTGGGTGATCTTCTTCATGCTCTGCTGCTTGAGCGCGTTGATCTGGGCGGTGGCCTTCTGCTTGGAGATCTTCGAACTCTTCTGCGCCTTCATCAGATTGGTGATGTTCTTCGAGAGTTCTTTGTTGATCTTGTTGATCTGCGTATTGTTCTCCGCGATCTCCTGCTTCTTCTCTTCGATCTCTTCGTTCAGATCGACGATGACCACGTTCTTCTTGTCGATGATCTCTTCCCGCACTTTAAGCTTCGACTTGGCCAGCACGTTGGCGTCGATGATGTTGCGGATGACCTGCTGGTACTTATTGAGCGCCTTCTCTTTCTGTTCGTTATCCTGGGCTTGCCGGCGCAGCTTATTCTTCTCTTCCTTGGCTTCGTCCTGCAGAAGAGAGAGCTTATCCATCAGTTCTTTATATACCTTCTGCTCGTCCTGAGACTCGTCCTGAAGGGCCGCGTCCTTGAGCGTGTCGTACGCCTTGATCTGCGCCCGGAGATCGTCGTTCTCCCGGTTCATCTTCTGCTGCTCCAGGTGTTTCTGGATCGAGTTCGTGCCCGACCTCAGTGAGGAGACCACGTACATCATCAGGAACACGAAGCACAACACCATGAAGAGATCCGAGTAGGATCCCCAGGAATCGTTCGAGCTACTTTCGGATTTCAGTTTGTTGTAATGGAAGCCTTTCATATTTTTCCCTTCATTGTTTTCATCAGTCTCTTGATCGGAGAATCAGAAAAATATTTTAGAGTTTTTAGGTGGATAATTTGACTCAGGTACTTGAGTGAAAAAGTCGCTCAGATCGAGGAGAGCTTTAGCCGTTATGTGAGCGTGTTTAGGAGACAGATTCATGAAACTTTACCCGATTGTTTTAGTCATTTTTTTGGCGGCTTGTTCCCACTCCCAAGGCCCGGTATTCCGCGGCGTTTCGAGTTCCGAGACTTTCAAGAATCCGGTCTTCCAGGGTGCTGCTCCGTTTGCGGATCCGGCCATCATCCGCGCCCAGGATGGCCTGTACTACGCTTACGCAACCCAGTCGAGGAACAAGGGTCATATTGAGAACGTACAGGTTCTCAGCTCGCGGGACCTGGTGAGCTGGGAGAAGCTCCCCGATGCCTTGCCACGCAAGCCGCTTTGGGCAGACAAGAGACAGAACTTCTGGGCCCCGCACGTGGCGTACATTGGGGGGAAGTACCTGATGTATATCTCGGCTGAGCAGAATGAACTCGGCTACTGCATCGGGGTCGGGGTCGCACAGAATCCCGCAGGGCCCTTCGAGAACTTCAAGCGGCTGGTGTGTGGTCCCTCGTTCAAGAACATAGATCCCATGAGTTTCGTCGATCCTCAAACTCACAGAGTTTATCTCTTCTGGGGTTCCGGTCACTTTCCGTTGATCGCTCAGGAAATGACAGCTGATGGGATGGCCTTCGCGGAGAACAGTTCTAAAATTACGGTTCTTGAAAACCTCCGGGAGCCCCGGGGCACCCTCGAGGAGAAGGGGTGGACCTACGCCTTTGGGACCCAGATGGGCCACGAAGATAAGCCCTCGACTGTCCAGGCCATGAGATCCAAGGACAAGATTCGCTGGGAGAAGCTCCCGGATGCGATGCCACTGCGGCCACTCTGGGCCAGCGGCAAGCCGGACCACTGGGCTCCGCAGGTTGTGAAGAAAGGGAAGAACTATCTCATGTACCTTGCGGTGGAAACGGTAGATAAGAAATTTTGTCTCTCCGTCGCCAGGGCCAGGAAACCCGAGGGCCCTTACGCGGTCGTCAGGAAACTAGAGTGCTCAAAGGAATTCAAGTTAGTGAATCCGTACCTGAAAGAACTCCGGGGCCAGGAGGTTCTGGTGTGGGAACACCCGACGGCGAAGAAGCTCGTTTACCGAGAGCTAGATCCGCAGGGCCTTGGTTTCTCTTCGAAGCTTTCCGGCGGAAAAGTTTCCATGGACCATCTGACCTTGGCCTTCCGGAGGAGCGGGTACGAGAATCTTGTGGAAGGGGCCTGGGTAACTCACAAGCACGGTTACTACTACCTCTACTATTCCGGAGACGACTGCTGCAGTGAAGATGCACACTATGCGGTCAGCGTTGCCAGGGCCCGGCATCCTCTCGGTCCCTATGAAAAAAATGGCGTGATCCTCAAAGGGAACCACCGCTGGAAGGGCCCTGGCCATAACTCAGTCATCGAAGACGGGAAGGGTTCTGAGTGGATCCTGTACCATGCCATCCCGGCAGAGAAGTTCCACATCAGGGTGAACGAAAAGGAAAAAGAAGTGAACCGTGTCCTGCTGCTCGATAAGATCGACTACTCAGACACCAAGTGGCCCGTCCTGAGGTCCCTCCACCCGAGGTCTACGGTGGAGGAGAAACCCAGCCCCTAGCTACTCGAGGTAGATGGCGATCACTTTGTTTTGGTTCATCTGTGGGATCAGGAGAAGGCCCAGTTCTTTCGCAACGGTGATGTCTGCGGTGCCTTGCCCGAGATTGTATCGCTTCTGAGCTTTTCCACTCTTCGAAACTTCGTAGATATCACCGGAGATCCAATCCGAGACCCAGAGATTACCCTTCTGGTCGGCAGAGATGCCGTCGAAGTGGCCATTCATCGCTGGAACGGTGGCGGTCTTGCCGGAAGCATTCAAGGAGTAGGAGACGACGGTCCCGGGGATTTTGGCGAGGAATGTCTTGGGGTCGACGTCGCTTCCCCAGGAAGAAACAATGAGATGCTCCTTGCCGTCAGTGTACAGACCATTCGGTGAGTTTAACTCTTTTCCGATCTTCCAGGGCTTGAGGCCTTTGTCATTCAGGAGGTAGATGGTGTTATCGAACATGTCCGAGACGTAGATGTTCCCTTGGGCATCGGCGACGACGTCATTGAGGAACTTAGCACCGGGAACCGGAGTCTCCTTGAGGATCTTGCCGTGATTGATGTCGATCTTGAGGATCCGGTCCATGTCTGCCACGTAGAGGTGGTCCCCAACGATGGCCAGACCTTTGGGAGCCTTCAGGTCTTTGACCCACTGAGACTGGATGATTTTCCCGTCTGCGGTGAGCCGACTGAGGTACGAAACTTTATTTTTTTCCAGAGGATTTCCAGAGGCTATGTTGGAGACAAAGATCGCGTCGTGCTTCACGGAGTAGATGGCGGATTCCGGGTGGAGGATTCCATCTGTCACGGTGAAGGCCACCTTCGGTTCAGCGGGGAGAGTGATGGAGTGATGGGTGGGTTTCTGCGAGACTCCGGAGCAGCTAAACATAGAAAGCAGGAGCGGAAGAATCAAGAGCTTCATGGGTCGTCCTTTTGAACAAGAAATTTATCTGATGATTACACCAACGGGCCAATTCTATGTCAATCGGAGGGACCCCAGTACAGATGCCGGAGTACGCTTGTCTAGTAAGGTATTGGCCATTAGGATTGGAGCCGTGGTCCATCTCATCAGCTCTTGGAATTGGTAAGCTTTTTTACAGGAGATTTTTATGACCGAACAATATCCTACCTGTCACTCTATCTTGATCGTCGACGATGACGAGGACATCCGGAACGCGATGTCCGATGTCTTGGAGATGGAGGGACACCACACGATCCAGGCTGCGAACGGGAAGGAAGCTCTAGAGATCATTGCAAACAACACTAAGCCCTGCTTGGTCCTGCTGGACATGATGATGCCGGTGATGAACGGCAGGGAGTTCCTGGACGTCGTCATCGCCAGTGGAAGCCTCACGCCACTTCCGGTGGTGATCGTGTCTGCTCACGCTTCGATCAGAGAAACGGAGGGCGCCGTCGGTTTCCTGAAGAAGCCGGTGAACATCGACGCCATCTTGAAGGTCGCTTCCCAGTACTGCGGGAAATCCGCTTCCCCCAGTCCTTAATAGCAGAGCTCGGGATAGAAGCAATCGGTGCCTTACGTTTTAAAGTTCAAAACCCAGTTTAATTTTTTTGATGATTTCTGAAAAGGCTTTTGTCTTGAGACTGTCGTGACGGTAGATCAGGCAAACGTCGACCTCGAGCAGAGTCTTGCCGAATTGCTTGAGGTTGCGGTACCTCTCCGCTACCGGGCTGGGGAGGATGCAGACGCCTTCGGACTTCTGAGTCAAAGACGCGATCACCTCGTAGTCCTGGACCTCGATGAGCTTATACTTGTCAAACCTCTTGAGTGTCCGGACCATCTCGATCATCTCAGGATTATAGTACAAGACCTTGCGGGGAGCTTTGCTAGTTGAGCCCCAGCAGGCGATGTATTCTTTCTGGAGCCGGACGATGATGAGGTCCGGGTGCCTCACGGGGTTCGCGACAAGACCGAAATCAAGCTTGAAGTCGATCACGTCCCTGGTCACCTCGGCGGATCTTTTGAGCTCAAGCTTTAGCTTGAGACCTTCGTTCTCTTCATTCAACCCCGGGAAAAATTTTGACAAGAGGTTCACCGCCACAACTGGATGCGCACCGATTTTGTAGGTCCCGGTCACTTCACTTAGTTTGGCCAATTCTTCCTCAAGAGAGTTTTCCCATTGCACTGAAGTGCTAAGTAAGACGTCACGAAATATTTCCCCGTAGGTGGTAAGTAACAAGCCTCGGTTGGTGCGGTGGAAGAGAGGTTTTTTTAACTGTTCTTCAAGGGCCTTTAGCGCCTTGGACAGTCCGGCCTGCTGGATCCCGGCTTCGCTGGCAGCGACAGAGACGTTGAGATTCTTACACAGGAGCAAAAAATACTCATATTCACGTTTGAAAGGGGTCATCTGATATTCCTCCTGGGAATAACTAAGATTACTATAATACAATTTCAAGAATGTCTAATTATGCTATTAAAGGTTGTGAGACCACGACCTACAACCCGGAGTTAAAATGAAAACATTACTAATCAGCCTCACCCTCCTCTTCACCCAGATCGCCGCTGCAAACGACATCATCAGGGCCATCGCAGAGAGCAACGAACTCAAAGTCCAGACCTTGCGGGATGGAAGGAAAGTTCTCGCCGCTAAAAGCGGGATGACACTTTACACCTTTGACAATGATACCACCGGAGCTTCCACATGCTTCGGAGGTTGCCTGGCGGTCTGGCCCGTGATCGCCACCGTGAAGAATTCCCTGCCGGCGCCGTTCAGCATCCACCTGCGCGCTAACGGCCAGAAGCAGATCAGTTTGGAAAACCGGCCCCTCTACTTCTACGCTCCGGACAAAAAGCCCGGCGACGTCAAAGGTGACGGCGTGGGTGGAATCTGGCACCTGGTAGAGATCCGCGAATAATTTTACACAAGAGGTAGCTATGCAGAGTCTGGCGGAAGTCCACTGTCTGAGTAAGGATTATTCACCCGCGCCGGTCATCAGTAAGTTCAGGATCGAGGAGAAAACTATCTTCGCTGTCCGGGACGATCTGCTGATCGCCGGAACCAAGCAGAGAGCGGCGATCCCTTACCTAAGGAAGCTAATGGCTCAGGGGTTCCGCCACTTTGTGTACGCCAGCCCGTTCTCCGGGTTCGCCCAGGTTGCTCTGGCCTACGCTTGCCAGGAGCTCGGAGCGAAGTGCATCTTGTTCTGTGAATCAGATAACGAAAATAAAAAGCACGAGTTCACCGCCCTGGCGGAAAGCTTCGGTGCCGAGATTTACCTCACCAGTACACTTGAAGGGGCCCACCGCGCCTCGGTCGAACTCGTTTTCTCCGACGGCGGTCTAAAGCTCATTCCCCTGGGGTTCAACACACCGGATTTCACCGATTGCCTTGAGGTGGAGATCTCCCGGCACTGGTCGAAGCTGGAAAAGGGTTTTGAAATCCGAGAGCTCTGGCTGCCGATCGGTAGCGGAACTCTCTTGGGAGTTTTCAAAAAGATCGTTGGCAAAAATGTCAGGATCATCGGCGTGAACGTGAACGTTCTCCCGGAGACCGATGTCCGGATCAGCAGGATCCGGGAGAATCCGGAGATAAGTTATCACAAGAGTTCGCAAAAGTTCCATGAACCCTGCCGGGAGCTACCGCCGGTGCCGTCGAATCTTTACTATGATTCGAAGGCCTTCGTGTTCCTTCGGGACTTCGCCAGCGACGGGGCCTTCTGGTGGAACGTGGCCCGCTAGAGATTAGAAGGCCCAGGTGGCCGACCCGAGAATACTCAGGCCCAGCTCGTCGATCTTACTCGCGAGACCTTGATCCTCTTTTACATCAATGTAGATCGCGCCCGCTCCCAGGCCTAAGTAGAAGTTGGGATGAAAGACGCTGAGGTTACCAGTGATATTAATCTTCGAGATGAGCCCTAGGTCGCCGTTGAAGGAAGATCCTGCGAGGAGATCGAACTTCGCGTAGAAGTCATAGAGCTCGCCGCCGTCCTTGCCTAGCATGAGCGAAGGACCGACCGCCCAGAACGCACCCCGGTCTCGCTCCGTCAGGTCGAAGTACCCAAACTCGGCAGCCAACCCGTAGGTCTGGACGTCCTCGAAGAATAGGGAATAGACCAGGCCGGGCATGTTCCCTTCGAGCCTACTCTTTGAGATCTGCCGTTCCAGGAAGATGTGAGAGTACTGGAGAGAGAGGAGCTGGTAGAAGTTGACGTCTTTCTTTTGAGTGATCATGTCGTAGAGCAGGACCGGTACGTAGACGAGCCAGGCGACCATGACGACGGTTCCAACGATGGCGAAGACCACCAGGGCCACCTCCTTGCTGTCGGAGACTGAGAAGTTAGTGATGAGGTTATCCAGTCCATGGGACGGATGGAACAACGGTGCGTGGTTATCCCGTTCGAGGGCCTCGGCGCGGAGTCTCCGGTGCTCCTCTTCTTCCAGTGCTTTTGCGTCTACGGTTGCTTCTTCCTCGGATTTAGCTTTTGCCTTAGTTTTTTGTTTAACTTCCGCAAGGAGAAAAGATTTTATCTTGACGTCTTCGAATCGTTTCTGATCTTGAATGACTCTTTGGAACTGTTCTGGAGTTAGTTCTATCAATGGTGGTTGCTCAGCTTTTTTAGAAAAGCTTTGAGCGACAGTTGGGTTGAAGATCAACAAAAAGATCATGAATGTTGAGATTACGGTCATGGGCCCTCGCTATTTTACCATTGTCGGTGCCTGCTGGTCTTTAGAGGAACTTGCAAAAAACCAGATGATGTTTAATCCGAACATCGTAAAATGTGGATTCTTATATAGTGGACTCTCATTGTAGACAGCACCGTCCAGATAGTCATAGCGGATAAAAGGTACAGTCTGAATATTCCCGAACCGCCTTGAAAAGATCAACGCCAGCTGTGAACCGCTGTAACCTGATGTAGAATGATAGAAGGGTCTTCTGGGAGAAATATCATCTGAATCAACAGCGTAGAAGTGATTATGATAACCCCTCGATCCATATTGGATACCCAGAGAAATTTCTGTGGTCCATCCAAAGGTTTTTTCGCTACCTCGGGACAGATAGTTTATATAGGGAATAGAATAGTATCCAACATGATCGATGTAACTGAGATCTGAGGTGTACACGGCCCGATATGGCATTTCGAGATTTACAAAATGGTTCTTGTCTTCAGAAGCCCATAAGTAAAAGCGTGCGATAGGACCAAGTTCAAAAGTTGGATCAAGGTCTTCCATTCCCTGCCTGAGCCTGTCGCTACCACTGTTTACATTGAGTCCAAGCGAGAAGCTAAGATCAAGGGTGAGGTTGCCCATCTTTGCTATATGTCCCCGAATGTATCCATTCTCTGCTTCGATACTTTTTCCCCGGTAGATGTAGGCGAGCAAAGGAAAAAGAAACCACTTGTTTTGTGGAGAACCCCGGTAATTATCGGTACGAAAAGGTAGCACACCTATACCAAGCTCCCATAACGGAAGCTTTTCATTTCCTGCCCAAGCCGGAGACAGAAAAAGGAGACAGAATATAAACATCTTCATTTTCATAGTTTATGGTTTTACAATCAGGAAGTCAGAACATAAAAGCCCGTAATACATGCTATTAAACGTTTACAAATTAAGTGATGTTGATTGCATGATATTTTTCAAATAATTGATATTAAACAATATTTACTACAAAACGTTTACACCATAGTCTATACTAGTTGATTAAAATGCTTCAGCGCGAGATAATGCAATCAAGATTATCAAGCTTCACTATCGAAGTTTGACAACTCAGGAGTTCAAAATGGTACGTCAATTCACACTCATCTTGGCTTGTTTAACTCTCTATGCATGCGGCGGATCCGATGGCAACAGTCCTCTCAGTAGTACTGGTAAATATCCCGTAGTTGTAAAAATGGGTGCCTTCACTACTGCTGGGTATTTTCAATATCTCATTCCTACTGCCCACGCCGCTGTTTCAGATCTCCAGCTCTGCTTTAAACGCCTCCGCTTTAAGAAAAGCATTACTGATATTGATGATCCACTGGTTGATGAAAACGTTGACCTACAACTAGGCAACGTCACGATATCTTCTGCGGGAACAGATTTATCTATCGTGAATATTCCCGCGGATACCTATTATCGTATAGAATTTGATCTGGAGCCTACTTGTGCCGGTAAGAGTGTTTCGCTTTCAAATACCTTTGGGACGTTCACCTCCACCGAAAGCATGAAGATCAAATTTGAAGGTGTATTCCTGGTTGATGGTACTGAGACCCTCCAACTCGGAGTTCAGGATATCCTGAATGCAGCGAATGCTTACAAGGGAACCGGAACAATTCGCGCCGCTCTACAAGCAGTGTCAGGAAACTACTAAAGGTAGGTATGTTATGCGGTCAGGTAAACCAGATGTGTATAGATATAGGCAGTCACACGTTTACCTGGCCGACCTTTTACTCTGGCACAAATCACAAGGCCTTTCTATGAGAAATCTGGCCAAACGCCTGAATGTCTCGCCTACCCTTGTTTCGTTGATAGCTAAAGGCAAACGACCCCTCACAGAAGAGAACATAGATATCTGGGGGTCTGTGTTTAAATGGAACCCCCAGGAAGTTTCCTGGTTAAAACAGCTCATCCTACTCGAACATTCAGATGTTAAGAAGAAAGCCGAAGCACTTGAGAGCCTTAGCCGCTTTAAAACATACAATGAAGACTCACCAGAAGAGGTGCTGACATTCAAGTATCTCAAAAAATGGTGGAATGTTGCGATCCGCGAAATGAGTGAGCTTCCCGGATTTTCCGAAGACGCAAACTGGATCCAGGAACGATTGCTCTTCAGCGTCTCAATCGTCGAGATAAGAAAGGCGCTTAAGTTCCTCAATAAGCATAAGATTCTAGCGAAGTATGGAGAGTTCCGCCGCCTCAATTGTCAGAGTGATGTTTATAAACTGTCACTTTCGACTTTTCATGATCAGATGCTAAGCAGGGCCGTAGAATCCATCTATAAGGTTAAGTCTGAGGACCGTTATATCCTGGGTCAAACCCTTGCTATAAATGGTAATAACTTTGGCAAAGCCAAGGTTATCTTGCAAGAAGCTCTCGAACAGATTGTAAAACTAGGAGAAAGTGAACTTCAACCTACTGATGTTTACCACTTTTCTTTACTGGGATTCCCGCTTACATTGAACAAGGATAAACTATGACGATGTTACTCACAGTACTTTTTTTATTTCTTGCGGCCGCAAGTTGTGGACCGGGAACTAGTACTGGAAATCCGGTTTCTCCAATAACTGTAAGAATGGAAGACAAGCAGCCACTGGCCTGGTTGAAGCGGACCTTGGATATACTTATTCCACCCGCTCATGCAGGACTTAGTAATGTAAAATTTTGTTTCAAGAGACTGCGGTTTAAGCCTGACTCTTCAACCACCGGAAGTAATTTTGATCTGGCATTAGGGGAAGTTGAAATTGTTCCAGGAGGTACAAATCTTTTAACTGTTAGTGTTCCAAGAGGAATTTACACACGGATTGAATTTGATCTTGATAAAGAATGCCAAGGAACTTCAGGTCTGCCGAGTGTCTCATATACCAACGCTAATACTTCTCTCAGCTATGCATCGCTTGAACACATTACTATAAAGTTTGATGGTGTTTATGAAGTCACATCTGCCGAGACACTAACACTAGACATAGATATCCTTCTCGATGCTCTCGAACCCGTGAACAATAATGCTAATATTAAAACAGCTTTAGAATCTGTCAGTGGAACGTATTAATAAAAAAGCCCCGGCTAGTGAGTGAAGTGATAGGTGAAGTAGTTCTCATCTCGTTTCCAACCGTTCATTTCATAAAGCCTTTGGGCCTCTTTGTTTTCCTTACCTGTCTGTAAACTTATTCCCTTGGCCTGACTCTCAAGGGAATATTGCTGAATAAATTTTACTAATACCTGGCCTATGCCCTGGCCCCGCCAGGTCGGAGCGACGAAGAGATCATTTAGTATCCAGGATTTTTTCTGCCGCAGCGATGAGAAGCTTGGGTAGAGTTGAGCAAACCCCGTCAGTCCTGTGGGCGTAAGATTTTCTGCTACGATAATGACGGAGTCTGACTTTGCAAGTCTCTCCTTTAGGAAATCAGCACAGTCCCTTTCCTTGAAATCCATCTGGTAGAACTCTAGGTATCCCTTAAAGAGAACCAGCAATTGCTCTAGGTCATCAGGAACTGCGACTCGTATTTTCATGCCCTGGTTTCCTTTAGTTCGACGATGTTAAAGATCTTCTTGAAATGAAACGGAATGGTCCACCGCCAATGAGAACCGACCTGAAAGTCCACCAGATCGCCCTGGTTAAGGACAAAAGACTGATTGGTCTTTAGGTTTTCAAGATGAGCGCTTCCCTCAAGCACAAAGATCGACTCGTACCAGCTGAACTTGAGCTCAATCTCTCCCGGGCCTGATTCCCAAATCCCTTGCTGGATGCTACCGCAGTCGGAAGTCGAGGTGATGCTAAGGCGCTGGTCTGGTTCATCTTTACCGCCAAAGGAAAAATCATTGAGATGGATCATGTCGAGATTTATCATGACTTTTGTCCACTTACTCTGAACCAGAAATGATAGAAGGAAGCCTCCGGTGTTGTTGCCAGGGCCTTCAGATCATCCATCGCCATTAGACCTGCCACTCTGTCTTCAGGTGCCAGATAAAGGTTGAGACTTGGGAGCAAAGTTCTGACAAGGAAGTCGATGTCCTCACCAGTGCCCGTTATCGGTAACGTATCCGCATTAATGTTTTCCATTCCCACACTCTTCATCAAGGAAGCGATTTTTCTTCCCACGTTAGGGTCTCCACCCAGTCTGCGTTGGCCCTCCTGAACCTTCTCCCAGAAGCCCTTAAAGCTGGCCGGTGCAGGTTCAAAGAACATGCAGTCCCGGTCTGCATCTTCGATCAGGATTCGTCCACCTTTTTTTAGCACTCTTAGTAAACTTCTTAAGGCCTTGAGCGGATCACTGAGGTGCATGAAAACCAATCGGGCATAGATGAAATCAAAACATTCATCAGGGAACGGCAAGTCATAGAGATCGCCATCAAGGAAATCAAGCCGATCAGTTTTATTTTTTAAGGCAAAAGACAGTAACTCCGGACTCCTGTCGATGCCGGTGACCTGACTTTTCGGGAAGGTGTGAGAAATAATTTTTGACCTGATTCCTTGGCCGCAGCCAACTTCTAAAATGTTACTCTCGTCCTTAAAACCGTGGGCCTTAAGTAGCGTAGGGAAGCCATCAATCCTCATTAGTGCACGCTGCGCGAGGAAGCTTGCCTCAACCATTCTGCCATCTAAACATTCAAACTGATACGATCCTCTCATAAGCTCCTCACAAATTTTAATTTTGGTAATGCTGAATGATAGGCATATTTTTCAATGCTCGCAGCGACTTTTGATAAACAATGGGAGATGGCCTTTAGGCCCTGCCGTTCCATGTCCAAGGCCACAACCTGGACCGTTCTGTGAGACTTGTAACTAGATTGTTGCCAGCCACGGGTGTTTTCATAAAATGCATAACCCATCTCCTTTAAGCTATTTTCTCTCGGAGAGCCGGAGACGAAGGTTCCGAGGACAAAGGGAATCGAGTGAAATTGCGCAAGTTTTAAAAACCAGTATCTGAGAACCATGTTAAGTCCCTCCGACCGGTGGGTGGAAGAGGTCGCGGCCCGGCTCAGTAGAAGAATAGGAAAATTTAACGTGAGAGGAAAGTCCCACGGGCACTCGAGTTTTTTCTCCAGCAGTTCAAGGTCATCAATAATCTCGCCTCTCATGGTGGCAATGACCGCGTCGCCTTTCATAGCGACCAGGACGTAACTTTCGGTATCGGAGGATTTCCATCTGAGGGTCGTGAGGTCCAACTCGAACCCACTTGCTCGGGCGTACTCCTCCATCCTCAAATGATTAACCTGATCCTGAAGAGATTCATCGGCAAATATTATTTCTTCGGTCATAAACGTGTTCCTTTAATGAGAATTCTATCGGAGAGGTTACCGAGGCAGCTCAGGTTCGCAAATCCAGGTCCCTGGTTAATACCTGCGAGCATGGGAAGATGCAGCTTCGGTCGGATGCCGTCCACCGAAAGATCTTGTTCAATCCTCTTGCCGAGTTCCTCTTGAGTCAGAGGGGCACTGATCTGAGCTTCTAGGCCATTGATTAATTCCTCCGAGAAAAATGAGATGAGACTCTGGGCCTGGTCAAAACCCGTGGCCAGGATGACCTGGTCATACTGCCTCGACGTGACCTTACCCGCGTACCCAACGTCCAGTCGTATCTCTTCAAGATGTTTGACCAAGGACACAAGCCGGCCTGGAACGATGGTATGATGATCTTCCTGGTTGAGGGTCTTCATGGCCTCCACGGAAAAGACTCCGAGGTCGGTTCTCCGGATGAAATCAGTCCGATCTGTCAGTTCCAGAGCATCCCATCCGTTTTCTCGGGGATGGCTGTAGAACCGATTTTCATAGTAGTTCTCCGCGCGGGTAGAAATGAAACCTTTTGGGGAGATGACATCAATCTCAAGCCCCGGGGCCATTTTACTCAGGGCCAGTAAGACTGAGGCAGCATTCTCGCCGGCGCCGACGATGGCAAGCCTTCCTGAGAGTTTAAACTTATCATTCTTGAGAGCACACCAAAATGATTCCAGATCGTACACACAGGCCACGTCCTGGTGGTCGAATTCTTTCCGGGTTTTCCCAGGCCCCGTCAACATCAGGCCGTCGGCAACCATGGCACATTCCCTAGGACCACTTAGGTGAAGGACCCACTGCTCATTGCAAATTTCGATGCTCTTGACCTCTGCCGAGATGATCTCTACCTGAGGAAGAAGTTTCTTCGATACCCATTTTAAATACCGTGACCACAGCTGGTGGGTCGGAGAGGGCCTGCCGCGGTCGACCCAGTCAGCGTACTTCTGGCCTTGAACCAGGTATGAGATCCAGGAGAAGTCAACTAACCGCTGGCGGATTTTCTGATTGAGTTCCTCGTTTCCCACATCCGTCTCAATCGGGAAAACGACGTCCTTCTCAGGCGAGGTACCGAGTTTCATGTCTCCGTTGGTGTAGCCAACTTCTCCGGACCAATGTGCTCCCACGCTATGGCGTTCGATAAGCACTACCCGGTCGACTGGGACGTCGAATTCTTCCATTACTTTCGCCTTAACGGCCACAGCGATTCCCTTAGGCCCCGCTCCGATGACCACCAAGGTCTTCCTACTTGTATCAGACATAAAGTCTTTTCCTTTCGCTCAAAGTTTCTTCAATCAGTTCCGCTATTTTTTTTCCGATCCCCAGCGAGAACTTAAACGCCGTTCCGCCCCACCCGGTGGCAAGGATGAGTCTGGAATGTCCGGAGACCTCTCCTAAGAGTCCAACTCTGTTCGGGGCGTAGCAGTCCTGGGCCTGTCTTTTTCCAATCATCTTTGTCCATCCCCTGGATACGAGCCGGTCTGTTTCCGGGTCCGACATGACCATCAACGGGTCAAGGCCCATTCTCCCGAACTCAAGTTTTTCCCTGTCAAAGAAATGCGGAAGGTTCAACTCAGGTTTTTTAAACATGGTGTAGCTTGTGATCGTCCTGGCCTCCAGGGGAAAGCTCAGCCCAAAGTCTTCAAGCCTTGGAAGCATCCGTGCCCCACCCGCAAGAATGAGGATCCGGCAGGTGAATGTTTTCTCCCCGGCAAAGAGTTTGTACTGATCCCGGAAGCGACTTAAGCGCGTGACCTCCGTGTGGTCAAAGATTTTGGCCCCATTCTGCATGCTCTGGGTGATGAGGTCCTGGCAGAAGCCCATTGGATTCAAATGGGTGGCCGTCGGTTCATAGATGGCCCATTCGTCCTCCTTCCAGTTAAATTCCGGGAAGCGGCGCTTGCCCTGAATGGGACTGAGGACCTCGAAAGGATGAGCAGCATCTTCCATCATCTTGAGTGACTGCTGGTAACCCGAGAAACGAAACTTATGAAAGAAGTAGAGGTTTCCGCAGGAGATGCTTTTCTCCGTGAGCACTCCCCGGGCCTGGTACTCACATAAAAGCTTTTGAGAATTCAGGGCGAGCTCCACGTGGTCACTCGATTCATGGAAAGCTCTGATCATTCCACCTGAGTGCACGGTCGCCCCGGCGGAGTATCTGCCCTGGTCGACCAAGGCCACCCGTTGTTTACTACATTGGCTAAGTTCGAACAGAATACTGCTTCCGACGCTACCTCCGCCCAGAATGATGGTGTCGAAGTCGTAGTTCATACGGTACCTCCAATATTCTCCATGAGCTTAGTTGCTTCGCCAGGCATGAAGGGACTCATCAATCCGGCCAGGGCGACTTTAGAAAAATCATCCCGAGCATCGGCCTGGAGGTAATGGTGCAGTAAGCGGGCAGCTCTTCTTAAATCAAGTTGAGTAGGGTGGAGTAGTGCATCCATCTCACGGTTCATCCGATGGGTTGTCAGGGAGGTTCCCTTGTTTGCTTGAAGGGAGAAATCACTTAGCTTTTTAAGTCTCCTGTCCAAGTCCTCAGAGAAGGTCGTGAAATCTTTTGCTGAAAAATTATCGCTCATTGAGTCTGGCCTGTTGATCAGAAGGTATAACCGTAGATGGTCGTTGTTCCCCGTAAATTCATCGGCCCAGATGGCGTGGTTCCTGGAAGTGGAAAATTTCAGGCCCTCCAGCTCAAGGAACTCGTTAGTGACCACGGCGTCTGGCAGCTTCGCTTTTGCGTCCATCGCCCGGAGGAGGGCGGGGATGAAGAGAAGGTAATAGAACGAATTATCGAAGCCGAAGTTGTGAATCCAGAAGTCATCTCCCAATGCGAATTTCTCGTAATGGGCCGCCATCTCAAACCACACATGGTAAGATTGACCAATCTGTTCATGGGGGATGCCGTTCCCCGCGGGGTCGGGATGAGTGAGCATGACGGTTAGTTCTTTTCTTCTAGAAACCCGAGCAATCATTTCCCGGATCCGTGGTTTAAGTGCCAGCTCTTCCAAGTCCTTCTCAATCAACGGAAGATGTTTCCCCAGGTCAAAAGTGTAGATGGATAGCTCTCTTAGGCCGGCCTTTCGCTTACAACGGGAGCACGCTGGATCGATCAGCTCGTAGGGAGGAACAACCAGACCGCAAGCTTCACAGCCCCCGCGGCTATCACCAAGGCACTCCGGGCAGCAGCCCTCTACCAACGCATCTACAAGAAAATGATCGCAGCTTTCACAGTGTGGGAAAGCAACAGATTGCAGTCTGATAAAATTCGAATCCACGGCCCGCTGAAAAAACTGATGAATCCGTTCCTGATAGGCAGGATCTTTTTTTGGTTCGATGGTTTCGTCGAATTCAATCCGAAAGTTCTTAAGACCCGTGAAAATTCTTTTTCTCATCGCCTCTCTGAAGTCTTCCGTCTCAAGCCCAAGTGCGCCTGCTCTTGCGGCGACATAATTTTGATGGTCGTCAGTACCAGTGTGAGAAATAACCGTTGAGTTTTTCTGTCTAAGGTACCGGGCCACGACGTCACTAGCCAGATACGGACCGCTGATGTGCCCCAGATGCAAAGGCCCATTGGGAGTAGGTGGGGCCGCTGTGATGATGACTTTAAATGGAAGTGCCGGCACCTCAAAATCTTCACTGTAGATAGAAAGGAAGTCGAGGTCTCCTAGACCTGTATTTTCTAACTCATGACTGGTGAAAGGAGGGATTCTAACCAGGTCACCCTTGGCCACCAGGAACGACGATCCATCGATGCTCATCATGCCGTTGCCGGCGATGATATAAAAAAGCTCAGTCTCGAAATGAGAATGCACCGTCGTCTTAAGACCCATAGTGATCCTACAGAACGTCGGTTGCAGGGCCTGCCTGAAATTGCCCGAAGGTAAGGGAGCACAGAGAATCCCATACGCTTGAGTGAAATCTGCCACAGCTATATTTTGAACATTCATCTTTTTCCTTTGAACGGCTTCGGGACCATTTATAAACCCAAATATTCATGAGTAAAATTGATAGTTTTGCAGGATTATTGTTGAAAAAAAAAGAATAATTACGATAATAGGTCTATGAAACTAGACCAACTCCAGTATTTTGTAGAAACCGCCCGTCGCCAACACATAGGCCTTGCGGCCAAGTTCCTCAACATCTCACCGAGTGCCATCAGTCATAGTATCTCGGCCCTTGAAGAAGAGTTCGGCCAAAAATTGTTCGAAAAACAAGGTCGGCAGATCAAGCTGACTCATCACGGGAAGCTGCTGCTGGACCGGGCCGAGTTTCTCCTTGCCGAGGTCGCGCGCATGGGTCAGGAACTTTCCAGTGATAAAATCGAACTCTCTGGTCACTTCCGGATCGCGGCGACTCATTTTCTTAGCTCGGAAATCCTCACTCCGGTTTGGATGAAGATCCAGTCCGATCATCCTAATCTGCGGGCCACTTTACTGTCTTTGAAGTCCGGGGACGTCCTCTCCCAGGTCACGGCCGGAGAAGTTGATCTTGGCTTCTGCCTCTCACCGTACTCGGGTCCCAACATTGAAAGAGAGTTGATCCACCAAGGGAATCTTTTGATCGCGATGGGGAGCAAGCATCCATTTCTAAAGAACCCGAAGATCGAAGATCTCGCTTCTCACCCATCGATCGCTGCCCTCGGGGCCCAAGGGATTGACAACTGTGAGAACCACCCATCATTCCAAAAATTACGGGTTACGCAAAGAGTGGTGAATTTTTTCGATAGCTACCAGGTGGCGGTCGAGTCCCTGAGACTTAATAACGTCTGGACCCTGCTCCCGGATTTCATAGCCCAACAGAATAAAGATTTTATTCAGACCTACACGCCCCGGGGGTGGGAAGCAACCTACCAGTTAGTGGCAATCTGGCCAAAATACCGGCTCCGGACCACTGCCCTTGATCTGGTGGTAGAAAGATTCAAAGAGACCATCCTCCAATCTCTAAGGCAAAAGTAAACGTTCAGTTATTTTCATCAATAAGCTTGAAAAAACGTCAATTTTTATTTCGTCCAATCAGGTCTACCTTCTGAATCATGAGAACAAACTTTTTAATTTGGGCCTTCTGTCTAGTTACCTGCCTGGTTGTCAGTGGCCTGTGCCTAAGGTCACTGTCCCTGGAAGGTGTTCCTTATTATGATAGCCTGAGTACCCGAGGGGTTTTCTGTCTCTTTCTTGTGGTCATCTTCGCGCTAGTTAGGAATTTAACCCTGAAGCCCAGGTCTTTGAAGACCCAATTCTTTCGAGGCCTGCTGGCGGGACTGGCACTCAGTGCGTTTACCATGAGCTATGATTGGCTAACGGCATCGTCGGTGGCCGTTCTTTCCAACATCGATGTTCCACTTCTGCTGGCCCTGGGACCGTTCATCGGAATTCCTGCCAAAAAAACGACGAGGTTAATGGCCCTCGTTTCTATCTCATTTCTCATCGTTTACGTCTACGTCATGGACCCCCACCCGGATTTGCACTATGGCCTTCTCATGTTGGGCACTGGCTCCTTTCTGCTGTGCCTGGGGTATCTCTTCATCAAGAAGAGCATGAAAGATGAGAATGAAGCGGTCACGATTTTAGTTCCTTCCCTGGCCATCATTTTGTATGGAATCATTCAAAATTTTGGTTCTGGAGAGGTCTCTCCTTCCTGGACTGCGAGCACCTACGTCTGGAGCTTCTTGTCTGGAGCGAGCATGTTCGGCGCCTACTACGCAACGATGAAACTCTACGCCCTCACGGACCTGGCATCGGCCGAGTTTCCGACACTGGCCTCCTCCATTGTCATCCAGCCCTTAGAGGCCTTGTTTCTTAAAGAAGATTTAAAGGTTTCTCATCTAACGCTTTCCTTGTGTTTTATCATCGCTGTTTACCTCATTCTTCTGTGGGAGAAGCGGCAGCCACATGCATAAGCCAATGGACCTTCCGTATGTTGGGCAAACACTTCCGTTTACCTGCGCAGCGGCCTGCTTTGAAAGCATGTACCAGTTTCTCAGAGGAGCCTCCCCCGGGGAGCTGCATTGGGCATCTGAGCTTGGGACGATGTCTCTGGGATACACACCACCGGTAAACGTCTACCTCCTGGGCGTGTCGCTTGGTTTTACCTGTCGCATAAGCGAGAGTGCCGGGTGGGGAGACCTGTTGTCCGCAGTGAACTCAGCAGCAGTGATCTTCGTCACCTGGTGGGATGAGGACGCTAGACATTACAGTCTGTTGAAAGGGATCGATGAATGTTCCGTCATTCTCATGGACCCTTTGACCGCATTTGAAAGAAGAGACAATATTCTCGATAAAGATTTTTTTCTAGAACAGTGGAAGGCCCGGGGAAGTGTGATGATTCATTTCGAGATGTAATTGTTCAAATTTTCTATACTCTTTAGCTACCGACATTTTAATACCCACAGACTTTTTGAAACATTGGATCAAAGCCATATATTCAAAAAGCCCAGTAAATTTAAGATAAACAATCTAGTAATATTCAGTTTACAATTCTTACGCCAAACTCCCCGGGCTCGTAGCAAAGTCGGCGACTTATATCGGGACTACCTAAGCAAACAATAAACCTCAATGAGCAGCAAATAGCCTATTTGAAACGATTTAATTTTTAAAAACGTATCACCGATAAGCTTAGCTATGAAAAACATCCTTTACCTTCTAGGCCTACAGCTCACTTTTTCTTCTTGCTCGCATATCCATGGCCCGGCCCCGGCCAATGCCGAGAAATTTTTTACTACTAGAACAACTTTATCCTGCGACTTCCAGTCGTTGAAGGATCTGCAGATCGTCCAGCCTCGGGTCTGGGGGATTGAGGGAATGGCCAAACGGAGTGCCGCCAGTGGCATTCTTCTAAAAGCTTTTGAACTAGCGAAACTTGGGAACACGGACTGTGCGGACATCGAGTCCCAAATTAGATCTGACCTGGTGTCACAGGCCGCTGCCACGTGGGACGATTACGTTATTTTAACGATTATAAAAAACCATCTCTTCGATCTGATCGAAACTCCGACACTGATCCATGCTTTAGGCTACGTCGCGGACATGACCTCGGGCATTCGACCCGGGGACCACGATTTGCATTTGAGTTCGAAGTTCCATTACCTTCCGGCCAAGGATAAGTCCGGCGTGGAAGCGTTGGGACTCGACCTTCGAAACGCCCTCATGCAGCTCTCCCTCGATAGCTTTTCCCAACGTAATATTAAGAACGGCTACTCCGGAGTATCATCTGCCAGTACAGCTGATAAAGAGGATATGGCCGTCGCTGTCGCTCATGAGCTCGTGAGTCTCTCTAAGACAGTACAGAGTCCACATCGAATGTCTGCCCTGGGAGAGAAAAGCTACGAGTTCGTCTTGTCTTGCGAGGCCAAGCTTACAAAAATTTTCGGAAACCCGGGTGCTTCCGCGGCTGTCGCTAGCGGCTGGGACCGGCGCCATGTATATAAAATAAAGACACTTAAATCCTACCTCGACTCTGAGACCCCGTACCCCAGTCGTCGCTTCCACATGTTTTCGAACATGCATGTTTACAAAAACCTCGAGTCCTCTGAATCTGAAGAACTTTTTTATCTACCGTCCACCTGCTCAACGGGAGGATCGGGAACGGGGACACGATGCCGGACTTTCGAAGATGGCGAATGCCAAGAGTACAAAGAAAGCTTTCCGAGCAATTGCTCAAAACTCGGTCGTTTCCGTAATGTGAACATCATGGTCTCCCACATTTCTATTCAGGGCAGACAAGTCCCGAGGATTAAAAACAACTTTGGATCAACCTCGATCGGTTACCTCGCCGGGCCGGGCGGAAGTGGGGGACACTCTAAAAAAGATCCGAACAACGGCTATGCTCACAGTCACATTCAGCTCTCCGGTGCTGGTCTGCGAATGAGCTTCTCCGATGCCTTGTGCAGAACCGAGTAAAAATTTTCTCTGTTTGAAATTTCAGCGATATTGATCGGGCAATCCTCTCCTCACTTCTTCCGGATTCACTTCTGGAGGTAATCTTAATTGAGTTCACCTCTGTGAAGGATTTTTTATGTCTCTACCGAGGAGTGCTCTGATGTCTGGCTCAGAGTCATCCAGTCCGAACCAGTTTCGCGAAAGCAGCTCCCAGGACACTAACTCCACAAGCGATGGCTCATCTTCCCGGACGAAGTCCTGGAGAGGGTCGCACGTTGGATGTGAGTTGAGACAACTGTTCAAGGCTCATATGGTTGTCTATAGTGTGAGGGGGACCGGCGACTATATCCCGGTTCGAAAAAGAGCAACGACAGTGACTAAAAGCCGAGAGGAGTTTGGGGAGCCCCAGGGGCTCATGAGCGATCTTGTTGAGGCCTATTCGAAGGAGATCTACAAAAACAATATCCTGACTCCTGGGAAGTCAAAAGATAAGAATGCAGCAAGCCTCTGTATAGGGGATTCTGGAGGGCCGGTTCTTTTTAAAGGTAATCTGGTTGGGATCAACACGAACTACACGTTCAATGACTTTAACAAAGAAGGGTATTCGTTAAGTGGCATCTCGTTTTACAACATGCACTCTAGAGTTTCTAGAGTACGGACCTGGTTAAGTAAAATCATGAGTTCATCAAGATAAAAGTAAACTTCTAAAAATGAGGGAGCGGATGTGCTAGGAACACATGGGGCTCAGACCCTGAGTCAGGCGGAAGATTAATGATTAGATTCCAGGATGTTTAATCCGTATGCCTAATACTCGCTTACCCTTCGAGCGCGGTTGGCCTGGAGAAGGACTTTCGATTTTAATTAATTTGTTAGAAAATTTATTAAGTGGTGGCCCACCCGAGACTCGAACTCGGATACCCTTGCGAGCGGAGGATTTTGAATCCTCTACGTCTACCATTCCGTCAGGAAGCCACAAGCCGATGAATGTGATAGTGAGTAATAAGACTGTACCTATTGATTGAGACTAAATTGTGTGATCGTGAAGTGATTCAGTGGTTGTCGAATGAGAGATGATGGGTTGGCCCTGAGGCAAATAGCGATCTGTCTGAAGCCTAAAGGGATTAAATCAAAAAATAAGTCCCTTACCTGGCATCCACAGATGGTTAGTAGACTACTCGAAAATGAGATCTAAGAGGAGCCATGTAAACTTTGGTGAGTTTGCTCAGCTCTTCATCTCTCTGGATCTGGGATACAACATCAAAGGCCCTTTCACGTTCATTTTCAGGGCCGTTGGCCAAAGCAGATACCTCAACATCAAAAGCGGAGATCTCATCATTGTAGACCGTAAACTGGCCCTTAAACATGATAGCCACGTGATGGCGATGGTGGATGGGCAGTTCGTTTATGGAAAGTACGTGATTCACCTTGGTAAGCATTACCTGATGCCTTTTAAAATCCAGCTTGGGACAACTTTCTTATAGGTAAAGTCTGAATCTGACTAGAAACCTCTGCATAATTCCTTACCCTAATGTGAGTGATAGAATCTCATTAGGTCATGTATGAAATAGGAGTTATCAATGCCTAATAAAGCTTCGGAGCGACTTAAGAAACTAAACGTCAAAATCATGAGTGCTTGGGAAGTAAGGGTACTTGAAGAAATAGATGCAGCCGCTCACCAAAAATCACTTGCACTCCAAGATTCACTACCCGAGTTCCTCAACCAAATTTCCGATGCACTCTCGACGACTATTGACCGGACTCAAGCTCGAATTAGATGGGATTTAAAAGAGAGTACACGAATTGGTAAAAAGCATGGTGATGACAGGGCCGGATGCAAGAATTATACAATGGATCAGCTCATTTTCGAGTACCATATATTAAGACAAGTGATTTGTGATGTTATGGAGGAAGAGGCGACGCTTTCTGATATAGAGCGTGAAGTAATCACCTGTGCTGTTGAGCAAGCTGTTAACGATGCGGCCACACAATACAGTGATACTCTGCGTGACATTCAGGAAAAGTTCACGCATACACTGACCCATGATCTAAGAGGGCCAATTTCTTCAGCAAAAATGAGTGCTCAAATCATGATAAAAAAAACAGATCGAGAAGATCCTAATGTAAGTTTAGCACGTAGGATTTCATCATCAATGGATAGAGTGGATATTATGATTAATGACTTGTTAGACGCAGGTCAACTCAGAGCAGGCCAGCAGTTGAATTTGGATTTTTTAGATTGTGATCTTGATACCATTTTAGGTCAGGTGGCCGAAGAGGCCAATCTTCTCCATGAGAATCGTCTTAAATGGAAGTCGATTGGCCCTGTTTTAGGTCATTGGAATGAAAACGCTTTACGAAGAGTCGTGGATAATTTGGTAACGAATGCCCTGAAATACTCTGAGCCTGGAACTCCAATAGATATAGATTTGAAAAAAGATGACAAAACAGTAGAAGTGTCTGTCCATAACATAGGTAAGCCTATTTCCCCAGAAGAGCAGCCTATTCTTTTTCAACAATATCGAAGATTGAGAACTGCAGAAAGCAAGAAAGGTTGGGGCCTTGGACTTACAGTGGTTAAAGGTCTGACTGAAGCTCATGGTGGTCATGTTGAGGTAGAGAGCACTGCTGAATTTGGAACTACCTTTAAAGTAGTCTTGCCTTTAGCTGCCTACACGCCAGCAGCATCGGAACATCAAGAGAACATTAAATCTTGAGATATATTTATAGGTAGACTTAGCCTTCACGACAAGAAGGCCCGGCTTTGGTTATAAGAAGGTGGAGTATTGTTAAGTCATATCGTACCAGCATCTGGGAATCAGCTAGACCTCTTCTCTGAGTCCATAGACCATAATAGGAGCCTTGATAATGTGATCGACTTGATTAATAAAAGGTTTGGTTCTCATACAGTAAAGAGTATGTCGTGTGGACTGAATCCAATCTGGAAGACCATCTTCAATTACAAAAGCCAGGCGTACACGACTAATCTCAAGGAAATACCGTTAGCATGGCTATATTAGATGCTATTAGGCAGGGATACAGCTTCCCATCAGGACGACGAAAACTTCGGATTAAAACGAATGGAATTTTAATACTAAATATTTTTCAATAACTGGACACAATTAAATTATTGTAGTCCTCTAAGAGAAAATAAAAATGGAACTGGACACATGGATTTTCTAAAGCCCAAAACCCTAGCCAGCAGCCAGCAGCCAGCAGCCAGCAGCCAGCAGTGTGTAATCTCGCCAAGCAGTTACGGAAAAAGATACCTGATATTTTGAATCTCTGGGAAAGCCAAGTTCGTCAAGAAGTGTCGGCTGCCCGGAACCTTAAGTCTGCTGAACTGAAAAATTCATTACCCCAGGTACTA
>DATLXA010000035.1:0-185695 GCA_035576105.1 Bacteriovoracaceae bacterium | reverse complement strand
TGTTGCAATTTTAACTGGAATGAGAAGTGGTGAACTATTTGCTCTTACCTGGGATCAAATTGATTTAGCGAAGGGTTTAATAATGGTTGACCGATCTTACGATTCCAACTCTAAAGAAACTGGCCCAACTAAAGGACGTTACTGGAGAACAATTCCTATAAATGAAAGTCTTAAGGCATTAATCCTTGATCTGAAAAATTCAGCTATTCCAAATAGCATGTATGTTCTGCCTAGGATAAAAGATTGGGAAAATGGAGATCAAGCAGTAGCTCTTCGAAATTTTTTGAAGTCCTTGAATATTCGATCAATAAAATTCCATGCTTTAAGAGCATGTTTTGCCACTCAAATGTTGGCCAATGGAGTATCTGCACCTGTTGTGATGAAAATTGGTGGCTGGAAGAAAACTTCTACCATGGATATTTACCTTCGATTGGCGGGGATTGATGTGAAAGGTGCAACAGATTGTCTGACTTTTGCCCCAGAAGATCTAAAATTTGGTGACAATGTTTTAAATCTATTTGTTGCAGAGTCCATTGTCTAAAATCTTTAAGAATCCCTAAAGTTCCTTCGTATTTCTAGTTTTTTATTGGAGCCGGACATTCACGGCTTCAATATCTTAAGTTTTTTTCTTCTATTAGTATTTTTGTCCAAAGCCGTTTTACCTTTCAGAAGCGTTCGTAGGCTGTCTATCTTTTGACTTACGAGCGTTGCAATTAGATGAATTAATAGGGTTCCTAAAGAATCCTCCATCTCTTGATTTTAGAAACCCTGTTTGCTTACCTTTTTTAAGAAGATACATTTTGTAGATGGATAAAAATAAGTTCTGGTTCAAAAAGTTCCCTGGCTTAGGCAGGATCCCAGCTAATAGCAAAGGTTGGTATGCAACTAATATCTTCACTCTCGTCTTTATAATAGTGAGTTTATGTGATGGTGTACTAGGAATCTACTATGAACCCGCTCTCGTTACATTGGCGATCGGCTTCTTGTTTCTCTGTTACATCAAAAGCGAGTAACCAGATAAAGACTAAGCAGAGATCCCACTACAAGTGGGATCTCTTGGAATTGATTAATTGGTGAGTTGAATATTGTCCTCATCTTTATTAACTTCAACACCTTCGCTGTCTTCGATCATGTCTACGGCTTCGTCCTTCTGGTCGTCCCGATATTCTTCTTGGGCTTCCTTCAAGGATTCATCATACTCTTGCTTGGCATCTGCCTGACTCTCTTTGTACTTTTCTTGTGGTGTGCTGCAACCGACTGAGAAAAGCAACAGCGAACTGATGATTAATGGATACTTCATTTTAAAACTCCTTATTTTGATCAAACAACCTTCTTTAGTTAGATCATTCAGATGTCAAATTGCCAAGTTCGTGCGTTCCATGAGTCTTTTTCTCAAAGAAATTTAGAAAAGTTTAAGGTTAGTTTTCTGATCATGAAAACCTCAAAAAAATTGTTGCAGGCCGAAGGAGACGGCTGACCCGGCCCCGAACCCAAGGCTCTTAGCCCAGTCGAGCCGGAGGTTTAACCGGTAGACTTTAGGGATGATGAGACGAACTCCAGTACCGATTGAAGCGGCATGCCTGGTCTTCCCCGACTGCTCGAAGGCCACCGCGTCCACGAAGAAAGCGTGCTGGAGAACGTAATTTCTCACGATCGAAGGAATCCGGTACTCGGAGTTCAGGGCCACGAACTCCTTAGTCTGGAACTGGGAATCAAGCACGCCTCGAAAGTCTGAGATAGACCCCAAGTAATAGAGCTGTGAAAGACTTTCAGTGGACTGAGAAGCCGCGACAAGTCTCTGTGCCCAGTTCGAACGAGAAGACAGCCTGGTGGCGTACTGGGCCTCAAGCTTCGAGCGCAAAAATGTCCGTTGCCCTTCGAAGTCATGGACCGGCTCGACCTGGAGATCTAAGGAGAGACCCTCAAGGAGTTCTTCGAAAATGTCGAGCCTTCCGAGGAATAACCCGAGCCTGGTAATTAGGTAGGATCCCTGTGACCGCGGATCGAAGCCAGAATTTACGTTGTTTCGTTTTGAGTTCGCGGAGATGTTCGAATCACTCGTATCGTCCATCTGGTAGTCCAGTGCCAGGTAAGGTTTGACGTACTCGATGATCTCATAGTCCGCGAACAGATGGAGCCTCTTGCGGTTTAAAGTGAATCCACCGGACTCGTTTCGTTGATCATCATAAAGGAGCCGGTTGCGCGTCACGTACCAAAGGTCTCCGCCGATCCGCAGCCGTTTCCCGAAGAGCCGGGGCTTGCGGAACCACAAGACCCCCGAAGGAACCCCTCCCAGGTTTTCATACTGGGCCCCGAGTTCGAAGTTCTTCCCAAAGACATGGGGATTGTAGAGCCCAAGAGTGTAGAACGAAACACCGCCGCCGCCACCGAACTTCATGATGGGAAGGATGGTCCATCGCTCGACGATGGACACAAACACGTCCAGACCCTGCGAACCGTCGTTCACTTCCATATCCGCCCGGGCAAAGAGGTTGGTGTTTCGGATCCTTTGAACAGCTAAGGCCAGCATCTCTGAGTCAACACAGTCTCCGATCCTAAGCTCAAACTCATTGCTGAGAACTTTCTCATCAATTCTAACAGCGCCGCTGAATCGTAATCCACCCAATTCTTTTTTACCGGGCCCGCAGGCCCAGAGGATCTGTACTTGGGAATAAAGAAAGATGAGTAGGACAAGGAATTTCACGCAGGATCCTTAACAGGTTTCATATAAACCTCTTATTTTTCTTGCTGTATTCTCTTGCAAGTTTCCTCGCTGGAAAAGAAAATAAACTCAACTTTACCTTGATGATGGGAGCAAATGCGTAATGCCATTGTTTACGAAAGGAGAAACTGATATCCTCATTCGGAATTTTCTCAATTAAACAATTCTTCCAAGATTTCTTATGGCCAAGATTAAAATCCGTAAAGCAAGAATTGAAGACGCCAGCGCCATCCACGCTGCCCATATGGATTCGATCAAGACTGTCTGTTCGAAAGATCACTCTCCCGAGGAGATCAGTGCCTGGGGCGGAAGAAGCTTCAACCACCTTCGGTGGAAAGAAGCCATCGAGCTCCACTCCGTGTGGGTGGTCGAGCTGGATGGTGCCATCGAAGGCTACGCCCATCTTCAAGTCTCAAAAGGCCTGTCTGAACTCGAAGGTTACATCGAGGGCCTCTACCTCACATCGAAATGTCTTGGAAAAAAAGTGGGAGCTGCCCTGCTTGACCTCATGGTTGAGGAAGCCAGGAAGGGTGCCGTACCCACGCTCCGGCTCCACTCTACTCTAACGGCACATGGATTTTATCTAAAAGCAGGATTCAGCGACGACGCCCCGATGACGACTGTTACCATCTCAGGACAGGCCATCAGGTGCTTTCCCATGTCCCGCGCGCTCTAGCTGCTTTTCCCTAAAAGGTAAGCTCTCTGAATCCCGTAGGTAATCTCTACGGGATGCGTTGACACTAATGAACACTAAGGATAAAAGCCTGCTGACGCCAACCCTTAAAGGATTAATCATGTTAACTAAAATTTTGTCTTTCAGTGTCTTGGCCCTACTGCTTAGCCCTCATGCATCCTTTGCAAGATCTATAAAAATCATGTCCTACAACGTTGAGAATCTTTTTGATACCCAACACGACTCTGGGAAAGAGGATTACACCTTCCTTCCCATGAACCATCCTGAGAAAATCAAAGGCTGCGAAACGATCAAGGTAGACCATTATAAGAAGACCTGCCTTGAAACTGACTGGACCGATGATAAGTTGGAGTTGAAGCTCACGCAAATCGAGAAAGTCGTCAAGAGCACCGGCTCTGTTCCGGACATCCTTGCTCTGATGGAAGTCGAGAACGCTCGAGTGATCCAAAGAGTCCAGAGAAGACTTGGCTACCGGAAAGTCGTCATGACCACCAGTGATGACGAGCGGGGCATAGACGTGGCCATCCTCTTTAACCCAAGTGCAGACCTGGCGTTCCTCGGCAGCAAAGAAATCAAGCTCCAGACGTCCCGGTTTGGTATTACTTCCGCTACCCGGAACATCCTCGAGATGAACTTCAAAATAAAAGATAAGCTTTTCCAGTTATACCTCAACCACTGGCCGTCTCAGCAGAGTGGCCCGGGCTCTCGGTCCTCCGCCGCAGAACAATTATTCTCGGTAGTCAAAGATAAGATCAACGATCCGAACACCAGGATGATGATGATCGGAGACTTCAACGTGACCGACGCCGAAAGGCCAAATCCAATCTATGATTTCTTGACCAATAAGACCGGCCTGGTTGACGTCTTCACTCTGCTCACCAGACAAGACCTTGCGGCGAAGAATCTCCCACCGGGCACATACTTCTACTCATGGGACTTCAGCTGGAACCGGCTCGATAAGGTGATCGTCAACGCCAACTTCCTGACCGGAACGCCGTCTGTGAATCCGAAGAGCTACAACGTCTATGCCCCGGCATTCATGAACCGGCTCTTTGAGCAGAAGAATCCTGAGAGACCCGGCTTCGGTCAGAAAGCTCTGGTTCCATGGGGCTACTGGCATAATGCCTACACCATCGACCGTGCAGGCTTCTCAGACCATTACCCGCTCCAGGTAGAGATCTCTCTGTAAATATAGTTCCCTCCCAGCTCCTTGCGGTACCTTAGGGCCGCAAGGTTGTTTTTGCCTAGCACAACCCTCATCAAAAACCTCGTACAATACTCTCTCGGGAAAGCTTTTCCGCCTCAGATATCTGACATTTAAGCTTTGATGCATTTTTCCCGATTAAACATATGGACGATGTTCACGGGGTTGAAATGCGTAAATCACTAGTCTTATGTTTTTTGGCCTCCTGTAACTTCATGGGCGGAGGAGATCCAGGCCCAGCAACAATCCCCCTGGATCCGAATCTTGATCCGCTTGCAAAGTACCAGTGGCACATCCTCAACACGGGCCAGTTGAACTTCGGCACCGAAGCCGGCGAGGTTGGTGCCGACATAAACTTATCGAACGTGCACGACGAATTCACCGGTCAAGGAATCACCGTCGCGGTTTCAGATGGCCGCATTGACCTCGATCATGAAGACCTGGAAGCCAACGCGGACTTAGCGAACTCTAAAGACTATCTTCAGAACTCTCCCTATATCGGAGCCCCCACTTCAACAGACGACGAGGACGGACACGGGACCGCTGTCTCGGGGATCATCGCTGCGGTCAAGGGTAACGGCAAAGGTGGGTTCGGGCTGGCCCCGGCTTCCAAGCTGATCGGCCTGAACTTCGTCATCAGTGACCAGTCGGTGAGCAAGTACGTCGATCAGACCAGGGCCCCGGCCCAGGTGTTCAACTACAGTTACGGATCTCCTTCCTGCATGGTGGTACCCGCGCCGGCAACCTTCCTCGAGAGCATCGTCTTTGAGACCATCGTCAATAACAGAAGCTACATCACTAGCGTCGGAAACGACTACTCCGGAGACAGCGCAGACTGTGCAGGAACTGGATCCTACTTCGGAAACGGAAACCTGGACCAGAGTAAGAGTTACCCGTACTTCATCGTCGTTGCCGCAACCAGTGCTCAGGGGCTGTCGTCGAGCTACTCCGCCCAAAGTGCCAACACCTGGATCAGCGCCCCCGGTGGAGACCTGCCGTCGGCCGGGGTCCTGGCACCGGATCTGGAAGGCTGCGCCAAGGGGTATGCCCAGGTATCCACCGGCAATGACTTCGACAATAATACCAATGGCCTCAACTCCAATTGTAGCTACGGCATCTCCAGCACCATCGGCACTTCCTTCTCTTCACCCGTTGTCTCGGGAGCCGTCGCCGTCCTCAAGAGCATCGACGACTTCAGTTGGAGAGAGATCAAGTACATTCTTGCCAAGACCGCAAAGTTCATCGAGCCAGATCTCAACGGGTGGATCGTAAACGCGGCGGGTTTCAATTTTCATAACTTCGTGGGTTTCGGTTTGCTCGACGTGAGTGCCGCCGTGACCCTGGCCAAGGCCCGGACCTTCGAACTGTTTGCTCTGAAGCAAGCGGTGGATGACTATAGCGGTCTGCCAACCTATGCTTCTGGTGTGCTGAACACTGCGATCCCGGACAACAACGAACCCGGGATCACCTCCGTCATCAATGTTGATAAACACAACCTGTGGATCGAGCACGTGCAGCTAAAGGTCTCGGTCACCCACACCAAAGCCCAGGACGTAGGCCTCTATCTCACCTCACCCTCCGGCACCAAGACGATCCTGCTGATCGCAAACAATGGGACGGTGGATGCGAGCCTGGTGGACTTGACTCTCGGTGCGAATGCTTTCTACGGCGAAAAAAGCCGCGGGAACTGGACCCTGCAGGTTACAGATCGATCCGCCGCAGACACTGGCGCTCTGGTGAAGTGGAGCCTGAAGATCATTGGTAACAAAGGCACTTCCCTGGATCTGACACCACCGTCCGCGGTCTCCGGCCTGGGGAACACGGGGAACACCCTATCCTGGACAGCGAGTGCTGCCACGGACCTGCTGCGCTATGAAGCCTGTGTCCTTCCGGGTGTGACGGCGAGCTGCGAAGACAAAGACTGGATCAACCTGGGTACCGTAACAACTAAGTCGGTCAATAATTATTCTTCCTTCAGCAACGAGTTACTGGCCGCAGGCACTGATTACGTTTTTAAGATCCGTGCCATTGATTCTTCAGAAAATGAATCTACAATGGTAGAGCACAGCTGGAGAACTCCATGAGAAGAAGACATGTATTCATCCTAACCGCCATTTGCATCATCGGGTTTGCCATCGTATTCCTCTTCAACGAAGACAATGGCCCGACTCAGCCGATGGAACCGGTGCAGATGAAAGCGGCGCCGCAAGTAGAGTCGAGCACCACACCCGGTCTGTCCGTCCCGCGACCCGAACCTTTGATGCTCAAGCAGAAAGCTTCTAGGGCCCTGGCCCGGAGCTACCCGGCAACGAAGAAAGCTGACCGTACACTGGCGAATGATTTTGAGTACATTGAGCTCGGGAGCTATCCCCTGAGCATCGTGAGGAATCACGTTGCTTACCCGTCGAAGGATACCACCGGCACCCGCCACTTCATCCGCGGCTACGAGATCCAGGAATCCAACAGTCCCGGAGACTTCAACCTGATCTTTAACAAAGAAACCAAGCGCTACGGAGTCTGGTCTCGGGAGATCGTCCTGAGAGGATCCGAGACGGTGCTGACCCAGGTGCAGGAAAGGTTTAACTTAAGCAAGGTATCAGAAGGGCACCAACCCTTTGCCATCTACCAGGTCCCCTCTGACATCTCCTTCGAGAGCATCCATAGCGCTCTTACCAAAACGGCCAGTGTAAGTTTTGAATTTGATGTCATCTACAGCAAAAAACGGCTTCAGTAACTGTGATGTAAGAATTTTAATTGGCCCGATCCCAATCCACCTATGGTAGTGATCTTCCAAACTCAGGAGGATCTCAATGAAGTTTTTTTTTCTCGTCCTATTGCTCGTCAACACAGCTTTCGCCGCGGGCGGCGAGGGCCATAAGGAGGAGTTAGATCCCTTCGCTCCAAACATCAAGCAACAGCTCAAAGAACTCGACGGGTACTACGGTGAGTTTGAGACCTCAGCGGTGGCGGATTCCGGGATCAAGGGTATCCTCAACGCCTGTTACCAGCGGACATGCCCGGTCTTCATCGACATCGATAAGGCCCTCCAGATGGCTCAACTGTTCGTCGACGGTGTCCTCTGCGCCGAGTGGAAGGTCTCCACGGGTGACAGCGCTCACAAGACTCCGAACTTCGATCGAAATCCTAACGGCCGGGTCTACGACAAGTACTCATCTTCCAAATTTCCCGGCGGAGATTATCAGGGCCTGGGGAACATGCCCTACGCTGTTTTCATCTCCGGCGGCTTCGCCATCCACGGCACACCAGTGAAGAACTGGCCCAAGCTCGGGCAGCCGGCGTCGCACGGATGCATCAGGTCTCATCCGGATAATGCGAAGATTTTTAATACATTGGTTAGACAGTACGGGGTGAATAATACCTGGATCACAGTCAGATAGGTTTTATCGCCGGCCCACATCCGTGAGGAGGTGGGCCGGCTATCGCATTAGGCTTCGCGGATGACGTATTTATCTTTTCCTTCATCAACCATTTCTTTGAGTTCTTTGCCAACCTTGAAGAACGGAACCTTCTTCGGACTGACCTTCACCACTTTACCGGTCTTGGGATTTCTTCCTTCGTAGGCCTTGTAGTTTCTATTGGCGAACGAGCCGAATCCACGGATTTCAATACGTTCATCATCGAAGAGAGCTTGGATCATGCTATCAAAGCAGATGTTCACAATCTTCTCCGCTTGATGATGTGGAAGGTTTGCTTGTTTTTCAATAACGGCGATCAAATCAGCTTTTGTCATGTTCCCACTCCTGCGCTCTGGTTCTAACAACGTATGTTGTATGATTTTCAGAGCTTATCGGCTGTATTAAAAAATAATTTAGTACCTGCCCAGAAGTCTAGGCAATATTTTGAGAAAATCAAACTAAATACTAACCTAACCTTTCGAAATTATGGAATTCAGCTCGAATAACGCTAAGTATTCTTGTCTGGCGTTAGAATGATTTAAGAATAAAGGCTACCGACTCGATAAGTCGTTGAGGAAATAGGATATGAACTCGCGATTACACTTTTATATTAGGTTAATGTTACTACTTATAGTGGGCCTGACCGTTATTTCTTGTAACGATAAACTCCCCTACCGTGCACACATCGATCAGAATAAAATCGTCGATGATGAAGTCCCGGAAGAACCGGAAAAAATTTCTCGTCCGTCGAACGCCGTCATCTTCAAAAATGATTTCTGCGCCTGTAAAGACCGCAAACCCATCAGCTACGGCAACTGTTCCTCGTTCTGCGCTTCCAGGAGCACCGGCGGGGCCGAAACCTTGTACGCGAGCTTCAACGTCACAGAAGCAATTTCCCTCAGTGGTTTGGGAAACGTAGATGCCTGGTGCAACACTCTACTCCCCGAAGACACCCAGAACCCGATCTGCTACCTGGAAGCGAAAGACGAACAAGGAAATGTCTCTGAGATCATCGTGAACAATATCCGTGGGTCCAACTCCATCACGGCCAACATCCAGGATGCGATTTCTTTTGATAAGACCTATGTGCTGACTCTGGTGGAGCGGTTCTCCAAGGCCCGCTCGAATTCGATCCAGATGATAAAGTTCTCGACCGACATCAACCTGACCAACCTCGGTCCGATCAAGGTCGCACCCATCTCTCAGTACACCTGTGTGATCCGGGAATCTTCCGAAGACGACGTCACCGGGGACATCTTCTACAACTCCGCGTACCGCATCCACTTCTACTACTTACCGAAGCTACCGCCGGCGCCGATCCCACCGGGGACTTCGAACATCGTCTGCCACGACATGCAGGACTCCCGCTACGGGCGCACCGACGACGTGCTCTACCCGCGGCTAGAGACTCTTCCGGGCGTGTTCAGTCTGTGGGACACCACTGACCCGCGCTTCTATAATAACAACGGTGATCCGCAGAACATCTTGGACATCAACGAGATCATCGCGCAGAAAACTAGGAACTTCGGTGGGAACATCCCCGTGGGAACAAATTTCTTCTCGCAGTTCCGCTGGCCCGGGTCTCCGGCCCTGAGCTCTGACACCGGTAACAACAGTGCGCAGACGCAACCGATCGGCTACTACATGGCGCCCTGGGTGGATTCGCAGACTTTCAAGTCCTACTGCCTGACCTCTGCCCATTACAATAGTAACAACGCTCTCTTCAAGGCGATGAGGGACATCATCGGAGTGGACACCGAGGGCCTGTACATCGGTGAGAAGTCTCCGGAAACGGTGGTCAACCCTGACGGCACGGTGAGCTCAGGCCAGAGTGACTACATCCTCATCACAGAGAGTGACCTCAAGGCCGTGTGGTTCCACCTGAAGAACAACGTCCCGACCTTCCCGACCGACACCAACGTCTCCAACGTCGCCGTGTATTTCTACTACCCACTCAACAAGAACACCCCTCACATCAAGACCTCAACCCAGGCGACGTTCCGGGTCCGGGCCGCCAGTGAGCTGGGGAATAACGGGTCTACGGGTGTCTCCGGGAACACGGCAAGCGAGACCGGTGGCACCACCAACTACCCGCCGCACGACCGGAAGATCGGCTGCGTGCCGAAGCTCTAAACTACAAATGAAATTTAATGATTTCCAAGGTGGGCGAGAGCTCGGCCTGGAACATTTTATAGAAGAGCGTGGTGGTGACGGCACCCATGGCGAAGCTCAGGGTCGTGTCCATGACGAACTTTTGAAAACTAGTCCAGCTCTTCGGGAACAGAAACTTCTCAACCAGGATCCCTAGAATCAGCACACCCAGGCAGGCGAGCAGGAAAAGCTCCAGGTCTTTTTTCCGCAGGAGGATGCTGAGGAAATTCGGCATGGCCCTCCGGTCTCTCAAGAGGTCGACCATGATGTCCAGGATCTTGGGATACTTTGCGAGGAAGGCCTTGAAGGTGTCATCTTTGGTCTTACTCAGGATGAGCTTGCGCATCTCCGCTTTCGGTACTTCGTGCAACGAAGTTTCTTCCATGGCACGGATGAGGATCCGGATCACCTTCGGATCCAGCAGAGCAGAGACGTCCAGGGCACGGTACCCGATCTTTTTCAGTTCATAATTGGCGTTGTAAGGCTCCGCCTCCTGGCACAGGCCAGGAAGCGAAAAGATGAGCAGAATGAAGAGAGTGACAAACCTCATGCCTTCTTGATGATGTACTTTTCCAGAAAAGCAGTCATAGGAACGGCGATGAAGATGGTCGAGTAAACTCCCAGCAGAACTCCGATGGTCATGGCGAAGAAGAAGTCGTGGATCACTGGGCCACCCCAGAAGAGCATGACCAGAGAGACGCCAAGAACCGTTAGAGAAGTGATGATGGTCCGGGACATGGTCTGGTTCAGAGCGCGGTTGATGACTTCGAAAGTCGACAGACCCGGATTGGCCGTCTCAATCTCTCTCACCCGGTCGTAGATCACCACCGTGTCGTTCACGGAGTAACCGATGATGGCAAGCAGAGCAGCGACGATCTGCAGGGAGAACTCTTTCTGAGTGAGGATGAACGCCCCCAGGATGATGGTCACGTCGTGGATCAAAGCGGCGATGGCACCGGGAGCGAATTTGTAATCAAACCGCAGGGCGAGGTAGATCATGATGGCGAGGATGGCCCAGAAGAGGGCCTTGAAAGCAGACACTCGCAGTTCCGCTCCGGCCTTCGGGCCGACGATGTCGTTTTTGAGAATTTCGAACTTGTTTGCTCCGAATTTCTCAGAGAGGACGTTCCCGACTTTATTGGAGATGGCGTTGAGGTCAGCGTTCTTGTCTGTCTCAAGCTTAAGGAGAAACTCGTTTTGAGATTCGTCACCGATGGTCTGGATCTGCGAAAGAGCAACGTTCTTCTCATTCATCAGGTCCCGGACGGTTCCCAGAGTGACCGGTTCCTGGAACTTCACCTGGATCTCCACGCCGCCGCGGAAGTCCACGCCGTAGTTTAAACCTTTGGTGAAGAACATAACCACTGTGCCGATGATCAGCGCCAGCGAGAAGAGACCAGCGACCGTAAACATTCCGACGTAGTTGACGTTTTTCTTCTTTGTCTGAGTCGTATTCATTATTAATCCTTTAAATTAAATACTTAGTGTCTTTCTTGTTCCGCTGCCAACGTAGATCTCGAACAGCACCTTATTCACAAAATAAGATGTGTAGATGGTGGTGGCGATACCAATGAGGAGTGTCACGGCGAATCCTCGGACAGGACCGGTCCCGAAGTTCAGGAGGCATAACCCTGCGAGTGCGGTGGTAAGGTTCGCATCCAGGATGGTCCAGAAGGCCTTGTCGAAACCAGTTCTCACCGCCTCATACGGCGTGATCCCGGTCCTCAGCTCTTCCCGGATTCTCTCGTATATAATGATGTTCCCGTCGACGGCCATTCCCACGGTGAGAGCGATACCGGCGATCCCTGGAAGTGACAGTGTAGCCTCTAGCCCGATGAGGCAAGCCAGGGTAAATAGGACGTTGATCATGATGGTCACTGACGCGATCACCCCGGAGAATTTGTAATAAAGAATGACGAAAGCAAAAACTAAAAGAGAACCGATGATGCTTGCCATCTGCGCTTTCTCGATGGCGTCAGCGCCCAGAGACGGTCCCACCACCCGTTGTTCCTCGAAGACAAGTTCCACCGGAAGTGCACCGGCGCGGAGGATGAGGGCCAGGTCCCGGGCCTCAGACATTGACGTGTTATAGTCACCGGCACCCAGAGTAATTTGAGCGGATCCACCGGCGATCTTCGCTTGTACGACAGGGGCGGAATAGACGTTGCCATCGAGAACGATCGCAAGTCTTTTTCCAATATTGGCACCGGTGATGTCACCGAAGATTTTTGCTCCATTGGGTTTGAATTCCAAACCTACATAGGGACGGTTTTGTTCAGTGTCGATCCTGACGATGGCTTCCTGCAGTTCCTCGCCGGTCAAGCTCGAAGAGGAGTCCACCAGGTATGGCTCGAGATTGGTGATCTCATTGGTGACTTTATTAGTCGTTTTAGAAAAATTTAACTCATAACCTTTCGGCAGCTCCGCCTTCAGCGAATCGTTGATTTCTTTCACGTAGTCGGAGAACCTCTCCCCTTTCTTAAACTCGATCCCGCCCTTCTTGGCCTTCTCGATCCATTCGTTGAGCACGGACGGCGCGATCTCATCATTGACGAACTTAAACTCGAGCTTCGCCGTCTTCCCAATGAGATCCTTGGCCCTGTTGATGTCTTTCACACCCGGGAGTTGCACCACGATGCGGTCCGCTCCCTGAGAGACGATCTCTGGCTCCGTGACTCCGAACTCATCGATCCTGTTCCGGATGACTTCGATCGATTTCGACAAGGCGGTCTCTTCTATCTCCCGGAGGAAATCTCTACCCAGACCGTATTCAAACTTAGTCCCTTCTTCGTTAGTGAGCCTCAGTGGATAGCTATAGAATTCTTTTAGTTTTGACCTGGCAGCATCGACGTCTGATTCTTTTGAAATGATCAGTGAATGCTTGGGGTCTTTGAGGTCAGTGACATTCAACTCCCCGACCGTTGATTCGATGCCGGCTTCTTTCAACGTGCCCTGGGCCTTCTTGGCATACGCTAACATCTCGTCCCGGTAGACTTTGTTGAAGTCAATCCCGAGGACCATGTAGAGGCCTCCCTGGAGATCGAGTCCAAGGTTGATCTTTCGTTTGACGGGAAAAAAACTTTTTTCTGACAGGTTTAGAAAGGTCGGGGTGACAACCATCAGCGCGCCGATCACCAAAACCATTAAAAAACTAAACCGAAACAACCATCCCTTGGCCATGTACACTCCGTGTCTGTGAAGGATTTTTTAGAAACTTTTTTATAATTTTAAACAATTTAGGAACTTTGAGCAATGTAAACTAAGGGGCTTACCCTCTTTAGTTTTTATGAACCAGCTTCATCTTTTTTAATCGGCTCAGAAGGAACAGATTCATCCTTCGGATGCACCGTGTTTTCTAGAACAGGAGCTATTCCAAAATTTTCAGTCTTTACATGCTCAGCAGATACAACTTCGATGGGAGGATGCGCTGCTCTATCTGCAACTGTGGGAGTCTCCATATGCAGGTCTGGCTTTTTTGCTTCATTACCGGCATCTTGCAATTGGTCAGTTAGACCCTTCGCTGCCTTCTGGAATTCGCGGATACCTACGCCTAGGCCCTTGGCGAGCTCAGGGAGTTTTTTTGGCCCGATAAAGATCAAAGCTATCAAAAAGATAAGAATGAGTTCACCAAAGCCAAGTCCGAACATAGATTTACTTTTTAGGTTCTGCAAACAACTGTGCAGTGGATCCACCTATATGAGATTTTAAAACTTTCAACCGCGCACCACCGTCGAGTTCGAGGGTCACAACTTTCTCTGCGATGCCGGTCACTTTTCCTAGGATACCAGATTTCGTATAAACTTCATCACCATGAGTGAGTTTATTTATAAAATTCATCTCGTCCTGCATGCGCTTCTTCTGAGGACGGATCATCAGGAAATACATTACAAAAAAGATAAGGATGAAGGGGATGAAAGACACGAAGGGAGATTGGGCAGCACCGCCCGCACCTTGAGCGTGAGCAGATGAAATGATGAAATCAAGCATAATAATCCTTTTTTATTCCCAACGGTTGGAAGTGTAGTTGTTATAAAATGTCTGGTAATATTCGTCAAACACTCCTCTAAAAATAGATTCGCGGGCCGCTCTTACCATTTGCAAATAAAAATGAATGTTGTGGTAACTGATCAGCTGACCACCGAGGTATTCACCGACGTTAAACAAATGCCGGATATAACTGCGGGTGTAGCGGGTACATACCTGACAATTGCATTCACTATCCGGGGGTAGTGAGTCTTCGAGGAATCGAGCTTTCTTGATATTCAGAGGTCCATGGGTGGTTAAAAACTGCCCGTTCCTGGCATTCCGTGTCGGAAGCACACAGTCAAACATATCAAGTCCGGATCTTATCCCATTTAAGATGTCGATGGGCTTTCCGACTCCCATCAGGTAACGCGGCTTTTCAACGGGCATTGAGGGAACAAAGTTGGCGCAAAACTCTACCATCTCTTCATTTTTCTCACCCACTGATAGACCACCCAGTGCGTAGCCATCGAATCCAAGTTCTTTCAAGCCTTCCATGCTTTCAGTTCTCAGGTCGGAATGTAAACCTCCCTGGATGATCCCGAAGAGGTATTGATGGGGTTTGAGTTCGACACTTTTGCACCTTTGGGCCCAGCGGGTCGTCAGCAGCATACTGGTGTGAAGAGTTTCTTTATCAGCGGGAAGTTTCGGGCATTCGTCGAATGCCATCACGATGTCTGAGCCCAGGGCCCGTTGGATCTGCATGGATTTTTCGGGTGTGATGAGGTGCTTCGAGCCGTCGATGTGAGACTGGAAGGTCACTCCTTCTTCGGTCAGCTTACTGATCTCAGAGAGTGAAAATACCTGGTAGCCGCCCGAATCAGTAAGGATGGGTCTGTGCCAGCTCATAAACTCATGAAGGCCGCCCATCTTTTCGATCAGCTCATGCCCCGGGCGCAAAAATAAATGGTAGGTGTTGCCGAGAATGACCTGAGCGTTCAATCGCTCCAGGTCTTCCTGCCAGAGTGTTTTGACCGACGCCCGGGTTCCGACGGGCATGAAAATCGGAGTTTCGATGACTCCGTGAGAAGTAAAGATCCGGCCCGCGCGCGCCTTACCCGAAGTAGCTTCTAATTGGAAAAATGACATGGCCCTTAACTAACATGGGCCATGAGAACTCGTCCAGTTTATCTCGGCAATTGTTTTTGGTAGTAGGTGATGACTTCCGGAGAAAGTGACAGGACACCCGCGGTCACTGAACCGAAGCGTCCTCCGATTCCGCTCCATTGGTTCTTACTCACGAGTTTCTCATCGTCGGCTTTACCGGTGCTGCGTAACTGCACAGTGCCGTCGAAGCAGACTGTTTCTGTCTCTCCCAGCAGGGGATGGTAGGAAGCCAGGAAGTCCGTTCCCTTGAGAGTGAGCATCGCATTCTTGGTGCGGATGCCTCCTCCGATCTTATTGCTTTTGACGTCTCCCGAGATCCAGCGTGCGCTCCCGTGAGCGAGGTTCACATTGGGATGACCGGGAGTGTGAGCGAGCAGGACCAGGGATGTTGTGTTGGCCCCCAGGACAACGGTACTGCGACTCTCGGACAAGAAGATTTTCACCACAGACTTCTCACCGACTTTGAACTCGCCGTCTCCGGTGATCCGCGTGTCCAGCTGCACCGGTTTGCCCTGGAAGGTCACGATACCTTCTAGTGAAACGATCCTCGCTTCCGGCGCTGCCTGTGTAGAGAGAGAGATGAGAGCGAAGGCAAAGGAGAGGAAAGTCTTCATGGGATCCTTTTTAATTTTCGTTTGATCAACATACCATCACCGTAGGAAAAAAATCTATAGTTCCGGTTCATGGCCTCGCGGTAAAGTTCGAGGGTTTTTTCTCTCCCGATCAACGCCGAAACCAAGATCAGCAAAGAGGACTTCGGCAGGTGGAAGTTTGTGACCAGGGCGTCGATGGACCGAACGGACTTGCCCGGGTGGAGGAAGATGGAAGTCGACTTCACCGAGCCGGGTGGGTCGAAGTCGAGGCCATCTTGTGCCCAGGAACTCTCGAGCGTTCTCAGGGTGGTGGTCCCGACTGCTACGGTGTAGTTTGAGGCCCTGATCATCTTTAAGTTTTGTTCGTCGATGGAAAAGAGTTCTTCATGCATCCGGTGCTGGGAGATGTCTGAAACTTTTATCGGCGCGAAGGTGCCCGCACCCACGTGAAGAGTCACGGTGGCCAGTGGATGACCGAAAGCTGCTAATTTATCCAAGAGCTCCTGTGAGAAGTGCAGCCCTGCGGTCGGGGCGGCGACCGACCCCGCCTCTTTTGCGTAGACGGTTTGATACGCCACTTTATCGTGTTCGTCAGATTGGCCACCTCGGATGTAGGGAGGAATGGGTATCCGCCCAAAAGACTCCAGGCTCTGGGCCAGCTCCTCGGGAGTTTTGTTTACTCTCACTCCGAAGGTGCCGTCGCCACCGACGGATGATAAGGAAACCTTCAGGTCCCCCACTGAGAACTCGTCGCCTACTCTCCGTTTTCCGGAAGCTTTTATCAGCGCTGGGTAGATTCCTTCCCGCGGGGTCAATGAAAGAAGAAAGATCTCCGCTTCACCACCGGAGCTCTTATGGCCCAAGAGCCTGCAGGGAAAAACTTTCGACCGGTTAAAAACCAAAGTCGAGCCTTCGGGAAGAAACTGTGGGAGCTCAGAGAAAGTTGAATGGGTGACCTCACCACTTTCCTCATCAAAAACCAGCAGCCGAGACGAGTGCCGGTCTGGCACTGGTCTTTCGGCGATGAGATGGGGAGGGAGGTGGAAGTCATAGCTCTCAAGCTCTAAATCAGTCATTTTTTCATTTGCTCTTGTACTCTGCGGTAAACTTTGTAAACTTTAACCTAGGCCCTTGGCCATCGGAGAAACCATTGAATTTAAAAATCCTATCCCTGGCGATCACTCTCAGTTGCTTTCCTGCGTACGCTCAAACAAGCGCCGCTGAAGAAGCTCTCATCCTCAACCAAGAGCTCCAGTTCCTGGAGGATTCTACCCGGGCCACTGGGATCATCACAGAATCCATCCTCCCGAGCTCGCCCATCCAGAGACTTAGATCTTCAACTGGAGAGAGCCTCGAGGACACCTACTTCGGTGACGAGGCAGAGTCCGAAGACGCAGTCCGGACGAGAACGGCCGCTCCCAAGCGCAGAGGCCAGTAGTTACGCCAGTCCGAATTTCTTGACCAGGGCCAGGTACTGAACCACAAGTTGATCGAAGAGTGATTTAACGGCCTTGAACGTCGGGTAGTCTTTTATCTGATTGAATAGGAACTGCAGGATGTTTCCCAGAATCTTCAGCATCGGCTCTAAGTTAAATTTCTTCACCACCAGGTCCATCACAGAGCTGGCTTCCAGAACGTCTTTGCCTTTAACGACATACAGTGGGTTTTTAATTTTCATGTGAGAGCTCCCGGTTAACCGTGTCAGTCATCTGGATGAACTGACGTTGTAAATCTTTATATTCACCTGACTTATACTGGAACACTGATTTTCTCTGCGCGAGAGACTTCCCGAACTGGACCTTATTGGTAAAGGCTTCGTGAACCGTCGCCGCACCGAGGTTTTTCTTGATCTCCTCGAGGTCTTCCGCGGCTTGCTTGCGGCGGGTGTCGAAGAGGTTCGGGATGTAGCCCAGGTTCTTCGGCGTGGAAGTGATCTCCATCTCCGCGATGTCTTCCACCACCTGGAGAATCTTCTTCAGCCCCTGCTCTGAGAATCGGTCTGGGACGAAAGGGTAGAGCACTCCATCGCAGGCACAGAGGATATTCACCACCAGCAGTCCCATGGTGGGTGGCCCGTCGATGATGATGACTTCGTACTGTGACCGGAGGTCGTACTTCTCTATGAATTTTTTAAAAATCAACTGCCGGGGAGCGTTTATCCCGCTGACGGTTAGCTCGAATCCGGAGAGCTCCGGGCCCGAGGGCAAGAGGTCTATCCCCTCTTCACTTTTGATCAACACGTCGCTTAGGAACGTCGAAGTGTGGAGTGCCTTGAGTTCTTTGATGGTGTTTATCAGCAAATGAAAGACGTTCCTTCTATCGGGCGAGGGGTCGCTTTCGAAGAGAGATGAAAAGTTCGCCTGCGGGTCCATGTCGATGCACAAAACTTTTTTCCCTTGGTGCGCGAAGGCGTGGGCTAGGTTAAATGCCATGGTGGTTTTCCCAACCCCTCCTTTTTGGTTCATCAGTGCGATGAGCTTACCTTTGGCAGTTGTGGAGGATTCGCTCGGTTTAAAAAAAGAAAACATGTCTGAAACTCCCTGGTGAATCGCCAACGAAAATAGTCAAATCAACACCTTCTTAAATTTTGCCCCCCTCCCGCCTGTTTGTAAACCAGCGAATCTTAAGACATCTGCTGAGAATAGAAAATAAAGCTCTTTTAAAAATTCCTAAGTCTAAGGAATTTTACGAAATGTCCCGATATATCAATGAGTAGGATACAAAGGGATAGACCATGGTTGGTTTAAAAACATTCTGGATTCTGACAATTGCTATCGTGGCGTTGTCAGCGTGCGTGCCACAGACGAAGCAGACCAAGTGCGGTGCCAACGAGGCATTCAGTGCGACGGCCCGGGACTGCGTGACCGTGAGTGAGAACTCCAAGGTCTACGTCGACAGCTTCAACCCCATCTACGCTCTCACCAAGTACAGATCAGATACCACTGCGGTCGAACTCCGGGTTGACGTCAAGGACCCGTACCAGCTGGGCTACCGCATCGAGTGGAGAAGAACCTTCGGAGCGGTTGTGGACTTTCCTACCATGGGAGCTGACCCAGAGGTCATCACCTTCATTCCCTCGACCTACGGGGCGCTCTTTCAGATAGGCACACATCTCTTCACTGCGGTCGTCACCAATCTCGACGGGACTCTGACCTACGACACCCATACGTTTCAGATCAATATCAGTAATGATCCTCTGCCGGTCATCGATTCGCTCACCGTGCAGCCGCTGTCGTATAACCTCCTGACTCCGCAGGCTTCGGACGCGCTAGAGTTTTCATTCAACATCAAGAATAACGGAGCGGAGACTCTAGGACTGGCCTACAAGACCATCTGGTACATCATTAAAAACGGTGCGCCGCTGATCGCGTTCCAGGAATCCGACGCCTTCTCCGATTTTTCACTCAACGGCACGAACACTGCTTACTATGGAAACTTCCCCGTCAAGCGGTTCGATCCTTCGGTCGTGGGCCTGGGTGTGGGGAATTACGTGGTGAGAGCGCGGATAACCAGAGGAGTCTTCCCGTTGGAAGAAACCGTCGCCGAACAGCAATGGAGCGTCACGGTTAAGCATCCGGACTTCGGGGACGTGAGCATCATTTCCTCTCCGGCACCGGGAGTCTCGGTCACCGCACATCACTTGATAAAATATCCGGATTTTCCAACCCGCAGTTGGATTTTTAATTCACCGGTGGAGCAGCCGAAGTTCTGCGTGACTCTCAATAACCCAACCGGTGCCTACCCGGCTCCAGTTGATACGGCCGGTGTCCTGGTGAAGTTTTATAAAGACGGCGTCGCCGGAGACATCTGTACCAAAAGATCCAACACTGCTCTGGCCGTGCATACCCTCTGCCTGGTTGACGCTGCACTTAACACCGAGCCATGCCTCTCGACCCCCGGGACAGGTTTTGACGAGAACTTACTTGTCTTCCAGAATGTCGCCCCAGAAATACAACAACTCCGGAGTATCACGGCCCGGATCTACGACGAAGCTTCCGGGATCGAATTCGACCGAGCCAACATCGAAGAGTCCTCCGGCTCCTATCCGGTTGAGTGGAAAGTTCTAGTCAAGCCGGCCAATGCCCCACCGGTACTGAGCTTCGGTTCCATCAACCCGGTCTGTTTGCCAGACGGCACCTTCGGAAAAAAAGACTGTGCCGTGACTCAGGGAACCTCCTTCACCGTAACCTTCAAAGTGACCGATGAGTACAACGCCTTGATCCCCGCGGAAGCGGCGAACTTCACCTGGTCGGTGAAACTCAAATTCAACGGCACGGACATTGTCGGCCCAGCGACAACATGTACCAACGTGACCAATCCTGGTTACGTGGGCAATCAGTTCACCTGTCCGCTGACACTCCCACATGCCATCACCACCGGGCCACTCAATCCCAACATCGGCAACTACACCGTCGTCGCCACTCTCGCCGACAACGGGTCCCCGGTCTCTCCAGCGGCTCCGGCGACAGCGACTGACCTAACCTGGAAGCTAAAGATCACCCAGACCAACGTCTCCGGGATCGACCTCGGTCCACAGATGTTCTCCATCACGGAGTCGCATATCAAGCAGGGAGTGACCACCATAAACCCGGCCAGTGCGGCGGCGCCCATCGAAGAACTTAAGACCATCAGCTTTAACCTCAAGATCACCGACCTGGAGTTCGATGACTTCAAGTACAAGATCTCCAGGTGCACTGTGAACGTCCCCACACCTTGTTTCAACTCAACTCCGATCACCACACCGATCTTCGTCGACCTGATACGAGCGCTGCAGGTTCCGGTGGTGGATCCAACTCTCCCAGTAGTCTACCCGACGCTCCTCTATACTCTGCCGGAGAACGTTCTCCTGCAGCAAACCCCGATCCAGGACGTCGACACCACCGTCGGTGCCGCGAGACTAGTGTACTTCAGAGTGGACGTCGAAGACGTCCCGAGTGTGCCCTACGCTCCACCGGCCGCGGATCAAGACTTCGAAATCTTCCAGCTCTACGTCCGGAACTTCAACCCTCCGCCGCAGTTGAGCACCGGGACCGCGAATCCACCCGTGAGCAACGTCGTTCCGTTGAAGGTGTTCTCCGGGCAGATGATCACCATCGACCCCGGGAGCGTGACCGACCCGTCCTCCCCTGGCAGCGGTGAGGAAATCATCACCTACCAGTGGTTCGCCCAAACCGGGGCCGGAGCCTACACCGCCATCACCGGGGCCACTGAACGGATCCTACGCTGGACTCCCGGAAATGTGGCAACCAACATCAAGCTCAAGCTCTGTGTGGGTGACAGGCCCCTGGCCAATCCCGCAACCATTGCGGCCGGCAACTGTTCCGGTGACTGGTTGATCGCTCCTAAGCCTTATCTGAATAACCTGACGGCAACGGGACTTGGAAACGTTGATAAAGTGGTGGCGACCTGGTTCGATGCCACCAACACGGTCCCTAATACCCACGTCATCTACTCCGCCTACTACGGAGACAACCAGAAAATCTACGTAGAAAAAACCATCAAGACAGCGCTTGGGGCCATCACCCATCAGACCATCAGCTTCGACGCTCTTCCCATTGCGGCCATGCCGGCCGGAGTGGTCAGTGACCTCTCCCTCAGTGGAAGTGCTAACACGCTCTTCGTTTCCTACATCGCGAGCTCTTCGGCTTCGCCGCTGCAGATGAGCCCGCAGATCCGAAGGATCGACAAGAGCTACACTGTGACGGAGAACAAATCCGGACTAGCTCACCCAGCGCCCTTCGGCTTCAACTATGACCACTACACTCTGGCCGGCGGCACCTGTACCACCGCGCCGGCGCCGACTCCAGTCTGCGGCTACACCCTCGGCAACGGCGTCGGTTCCGCGGCCCGGATCACCTTCACCACGAAACTGGCGTCCGGGAACACTGTCATCGTAAACGGCCATGTCTTCACCGCCGACGCCAGTCCGACCCTTCCGGATGAGATCTGCGACTCGGGAGCATGTGTGGACATCAACTCCACCGCCGCCAACCTCGCCGCAAAGATCAACGCTAGCACCGCCTCGGACCTTCAGGGAATCAGGGCCGTACCTTCTGGCCCGAACGTCGACCTCTTTGGTCAGTTCCACCTGGACTACCTGAACTTCCCCGCCCTCAACGTCGCCACCAACGGGATCGGAAAGATCATGGTGGTCGGAAGCAACTGGTACCTGCCGATCATCAACTCGTCTCTGGCCGGCTCGAGTTACAATAACATCACTATCCTATCCGGGGTAGCGGACGCGCACCTGAACTCAGCACCTCCGAACACCAATGACGTGCTCACGGAGATGAAGCGAACGGCGTTGTTCGACGCCGCCATGAACGCTGCGGGCGACGAGCTGGTGATCGCCCGGATCTCTGGTGAGCTCTCAGACGCAGGATCCCTCTCCATCTTCCGTTACGGCCTGTCCGCCGGGAACTTCGAACCGGCGACCCTCGGCCCGAACGAACAAAACAAGCTGCAGATCTTCGGCACTTTCGCTTTCGAGTCGGTGAAGCTAGCAACCAATAAGGCTTCAAACGATTACCTGTACGTGCTGGCCAAGGAACGGACCGTCGACGGCGGCGCCTTCCACATCGGCCGCTACAGCCACAAGCTCCGGGACGATGCTTCGCCGGCCGAAGACCTGCTCCTCAATGAACTCGTCTCGGTGGTCTCTCCCGGCATCATCGACTTGACCGACGACATCCTCGACGACGACGCGAAGTTAATCGCACCGGAAATTATTTCCATCCCCTCGTACCCCGAGGCAAGAATTTTCTTCAAGTCCGTGGGCACCTCCGGGACCGACGTGTTCCCCCGCCTGGCCCGCTGGAAGAGTGACAACTCCATCACCTGCGGTACTTGTGATCCGTTATCTCCCAACGTGAACCAAACCGGCGCGAACATCGGGATCTCCCTGGTCGCGGCCAACATCACTCTGGGAGACGCCGGGGCCGTGGCCACGGAGAACGTTCGCGACGTGGTCTTCGCCATCTTCAGTTCGCAGATCGGCGCAAACTTCAAGCCACAGCTCGGGTACATCAACGTCAAGGCTGAACCGATCCAGTCCACTACCATCGACCCCCTTACCGGCATTCCGGTGGTGACCGGTGGACTGTGGATGTCACCCTTCGTGAAGGATTAATTTGAAATTATTTTGAACGTGGTATGATGTGGGCATGGACCTACGTCATATCATTGTTTTCTTCATCCTGGTTGTGGGCCTCGAGGCCCGCGCCTACGAGCTCATCACCATCCAGGCCGTAGCCGATGGGAAACGCACCTTCGTCACCCGGCACGGGAAGCGCCAGGGGATCTCCCCGGGGATGACCGGGACCTTCACCGCGGAAGACATCTCGATCCTCGCCAAGGCGCTCACCGTTACCGGCAACTTCACGCAGTGGCAGGTGATCAACCCCGCCGCCCACATTCCTTTTGAGAAAGGCACTCTTGTCACCTACTACCCGGCGACGGAGTACATCTGGGCCCTCGCTCCGGAAGAGATCCGGCAGAAGTACATCAAGAGGCAGATCCTCGTTCCGAGAAGGTCCTGGGTCTTCAAAGGCGCTCTTTCGCGAGGGCTCACGGAATCAGTATCGGACGCTCCGGTTTCCTACCCCCAGCGCGGCGGCTTCGCGGGAGAAGTGTACTACGAGAAAGACTTCTACCAGAACTTCGCCTTCGACGCAGGTCTGCGCTACGAGCGTGAAGTGATCAATTACGAGGGCGGAACCCTGCGCACTCTCCGCAACATGGCCATCGTCGACGTAATCTACTATTTCAATTCTTTGCGGGACCTGCTCTCCGGTGGGCGGCTCTACCTCTCCGCAGGCATGGGCTATGGACTCTCCAACACCTCGACCATCGGTCTCTCTCAGAGCGGAACGGTGCGCCTCCTTCCGGGGGTGAAGGCCGGGATTAGCTTACCTTTTGACGAGACCTATGAATTTCTTTTAGACGGGGCGTTCGAGAGTATGAACACCACTGAGGAATTACAAGACGGCTCAGAACAAGGCACCACTCAAACGAACTTTAAAGTGGGCTTTGGCCTGCGCCGGTTCTTCTAATCATTTATTAGTTTTTCTTCAACAAACCTATTTCTTTAAGTCTGATCATCAGCCACTCATGGGAATTAATCGCCGGGTACTTTTCCCCGGTTCCCCTGCAGGAAGGGATGCACGAGAGCATGGTGTCCGGGTTCGGGTGCACGAAGAACGGCATCGAGTAGCGGTTGGTGGTGGCATCGTCCGGGTTGACCACTCGGTGAGTGGTGGCGGGAATGATGTCGTTGGTGAGCCGGGAGAGCATGTCTCCAGAATCGACCACCAGTTGCTTTTCATTGGTGTGAATCGGAAGCCATTTACCGTCCCGGTCCAGGAGCTCGAGGCCCGAGGTGGTGGCGCCGACCATCACAGTGATCAGGTTTATGTCTTCGTGGGCCGCGGAACGGACCGCGTTCTTCGGAGTATCAGCACTCATGGGAGGATAGTGGATGGGTCTGAGGATCGAATTGCCGTCCTGGAGCATGCTGCGGAAATAAGACTGCGGAACATCTAGCGCCATGCCGATCGCATCGAGCAGCACGGTAGCGGTGGTGTCGAGGCCGCTGTAGAGCTTGAGGAACGTATCCTTGAACTCCGGAATCTCGGAGGGCCAGATGTTATCCGGGAAAAAGGATTTGAACTTCTGGTCCACTAGAGTCTCACGACCGACGTGCCAGAATTCTTTCAGGTCCGGAAGGTTCGAGTTTTTGGCGTGCTCGACACCGAACGCTGTGTACCCCCGCTGGCCGCCGCCTTCCTTACAGACGTAGGAGCGCTTGGTCTCAAGCGGCAGTTGGAAGAATTGGTGGATCAGATCGTAAGCTTTACCGGTGAGTTTGCTGTCGATGGGATGGTCGACCAGGACGATGAAGCCGTAGTCTTTAAGACCGGTGAAAAGGTTGTTAACGAATGCGGTCTTGTCATTGTTTGTTCCGTTAACAAAACTCATCAGACTTAGTTCAGGTACTTTTCTAATAGCGTCCATATTGGCCCCCTATAATCGTAGATGCATCTAATTAAACCCTAATGACAATGGTTGTCTAAGCTAATAATTAGATGAAGTCTAGCGATAAAATATGAGAATAACTTATGGGAAGTATTAGTGGGGAGGTCCTGGAGCGAGTCCTCAGTTAAGCATCCAATTTCATGGAAAACTTTCCCTAATTAAACATCATGCTTCCCAGCCGGATCCAGTTCGACCGCTCTCGCAGCGCAATCTTGTAGTCCTGGCTCATCCCCATGGAGGTCAGCAGTTGGATGTTGAACTCGCTCTGGAGTTTTTCTTTCTCAACCGTCAGCTCTTGGAAACACCTCGCCGCCTCTGCTTCGAAGTTTTCCGTCCGCAAGGTCCCCATGGTCATCAGGCCCACCAGTTTCAACCTGGTACATTTGACCAGAGAGTCCGCGGCCATCCGCAGATCTGTGTAGGTAACGAAACCGGACTTTTCATTTTCTTTCGAAGTGTTGAACTGAAGAAAGACGTCGACCGGCCGCGGGAGCCGCACCTGTGAGCTGACCAGAAGATCTACCAGCTGCCGGTCGTGGACAGAATGGATAGCTGCGAGGCCCGGAATTTTTAAAAGCTGATTTATCTTATTGGACTGGAGATGGCCTATCATGTGCCAGCGGATCTCGGGACATGTCACCTGCAGGGCCTGGGCTTTTTCCTGCAGCTCCTGGACCCGGTTCTCACCAAAGTCTCGCTGACCCAGATCGTAGTAGAGCCGGATATCACTCTCTGACTGAGTCTTGGAAACTATCAGCAGGTTCGCTCCGGGAGGTAGCTCAGAATGGATTTCAGAAATTTTTTCCCGAAAGAGTTCTTTCTTGTCCAACCTACTCCTCGTCAGCTTTGGGTTTTTTCTTCCGCTTGAGACTGATCTTGGCGTTGATTTCGAAGTCGTATTTCTCGACCAACTTGTCGATCTCTTTTGAGAGGTCGATCTTGTCCAAATAGGTCTTGAGTTCGTTCTTCACAGAGGAGACGAACTCCGTCTTGGTGTTCTTGGCGTTTTCCAACAGGCCACCGACGATGTCTTTGGGCAGCGGCAGGTCTTTGAGCAGGAGCCGCACACTCTCTTCGGTCATGAAGGCGGCGGTGACGCCGGTGGTGAGGACTTTCTTGAACAGGTCCCCTAGTTTTCCGTCTTTGCTATGTTCGTCCATATTATAAACTCTCTGCTTTCTTGGCGAAGGCCCTCATGGTGAGGGGAAGGTTGGTATTGACCAGGGTTTTCTCGATCATCCCGAGTCCCGGTAGGAAACCCTTGAGCTCCACTTCGAGCCAGTAGGTCACCTCGGTCTTATCCCCGAGTGCCTTAAGGGTCCACTTCCCGTTGTTCTTTTTCATCATGTCTCCGGAGACCAGGGACCAGGCGACCTCTTCATGGGGTTTGTGAGTGAGGTCTAGGATATAGGAGATGTCCTTGATGAGACTCAGGTTGAACTTCACCGTCGCTCCATTGTCGGATTTCTTCTGCACGTCCACTGACCGCATGCCGTCGACGAAGGAAGGATACGAAGCGTAGTCGGTGATCACCTGGTACATCTTCTGCACCGGCACATTGTAGACCTCGGTCCGTTCTGCGATGGCCATGCTAGTACCTCGGCTTTTTATCGAAGTGGTGTTCCGCGCGGATGTGCCGGATGGTGCCGGACTCGCTTCTCATCACCAGTGAGTGCGTGAAGGCACCCCAGGATTTGAAGATCACACCGTCGAGGAAATTTCCGGTGGTCACACCGGTGGCACAGAACATGACGTTCCCCTTAGCGAGCTCGTCGATCTTGAAGACCCGGTTGATGTCGTCCACACCCATCGCCAGCGCCCGGTCGATCTCACCTTGGTTGCGTGGCTTTAGGATTCCCTGGAACTCCCCGCCCATACAGCGAAGGGCCGCCGCCGCGATCACTCCTTCAGGTGCTCCGCCGATGCCGAACAGCACGTCGATCCCCGAATTGGGAGTCGCCGTAGCGATGGCCGCGGAAACGTCACCGTCTCCGATGAGGGAGATTCGTGCTCCCGCCGCGCGGATCTCTTCCAAGAGTTCTTTGTGTCTTGGCCTGTCGAGGACGATGGCCGTTAGGTCTGAGACCCGGCACTTCTTTATATCCGCCAGTCGTTTTAAATTTTCAGTTGGTGTCTGCCGGATGTCGAGCACACCTTTGGCTTCTGGGCCCGCGGCCATCTTCAGCATGTAGGTGTCGGGAGCGTGGAGTAAGCAGCCAGGTTCGCCGATGGCCATCACAGAAATGGAGTTCGGACCGCCGTAGGCGCAGATGGTTGTCCCTTCCAGAGGGTCAAGGGCGATCTCGAGCTTAGGGCCTCGACCCGTTCCTACTTTTTCACCGATGTACAACATCGGAGCTTCGTCTCGTTCCCCTTCCCCGATCACCACGGTGGCTTCGCACTCGACCGAGTCGAGCATCGCTCTCATGGCATCCACGGCAGCTTGATCGGCGGCCTTCTCATCGCCTCTACCCATCATCCGGGCCGATGCGATCGCCGCTGTTTCAGTCACTCGGACGAATTCCATAGCAAGGTTACGGTTCATGAATGAAGCCCCTGTTAAAAAGTTAATCGCACAGATTATATACTTATTTTTTTAACAGGGTCTATCCGCGATTAGTTCAATTGACGCATAAGGAATGTTTTGACGTCACTTGGTAAGAGGTCGGGAGTGATAAGGTTCAGGAGTTCTTTAATGCGCACAAGCTTCTCAGAATCAATATTCTGATCTAGCTGGAACATCCACTCGTCTTCATTGATCAATGGCGAATCCACCACCCGCTTGGACAGGATGCGACCGGTTTTCAGCCCGTTTCCGTCTTCCCATTCCACAAACGTTTCCATGAACAAGATCTGAAACTTCGACATTTCTCCGTCACCGTGCTGCCAGATGAACAGTTCAACTGGGCCGTCAGAACGGAGCCAGTACTTGAGACGCGATGGTATCTCAAGCCCCTCGCTCACTTTGTGCAGCGGTTTTAATCTTTTAACCATTTTGTCCATCTGCAGAAAACTATGCACATTCTCTAAAATTTCCCTTCTCTTAATGAACTCAACTCCCAGCCGATGGGGTGTATGCCACTTGACCGTGCCGGCTATGTCCAGCTTCTGACCGAGCCAATGGATACTGCCTTTGAGAGAAGAATCATTTTTGAAGGCATGGTCACCTTCTTTAACTGAAATCTGCATGCCAGAGTGCGAAATGTCTTTGATCTCGTATATCCGAGAGGTATCGTCGGCTTTAAAGGTCAGGTAACAAAATGGAAAGCGTGGGAGCACTCTCTTTTCATGTTTTTCAAAGTCAGACTTTATCAAATTGAATCTACGTTCCATTAGCACCTCATTGTTCTCTTATTGTAGGCGTTCCTGTAACATTCCCCAAGCTAGGTAAACCTTTCTTTTCTACCTGGCCAAACCACTTTGCTAAACTGGACTAACATGGAAAAAAATGACCTTGAGATAGATAATCTGCCAAACCGGCTTACTTTCTTCAGAATGCTCATGGTGCCCTTCGTGGTCCTCACATTGTATTTCATCGTTGATACCCCGGCTTGGCTCGAACCATATCACCAGTATCTCGGGCATGTTGCATGCTGGACCTTTGCGGTTGCCTCCATCACCGATTTTCTGGACGGGTACATAGCCCGCAAGCGCAACATCGTGACTGTGTTTGGTTCGTTCCTTGACCCGATCGCCGATAAGTTCTTGGTCGTTTCGTCGATCATCATGCTGATGGGAATCGATCGGCTGCATCCCATCGTGGTGATCATCCTCGTCCTGCGTGAGATGTACATGACCTCGCTGCGCCTGCTGGCACTCTCCGAGGGAATCAGTGTGCCGGTGAGTTCCATGGGTAAATGGAAGACCAGTACCCAAATGGTGGCGACACCCATGCTGATGATCTACGAAGAGTTCCTGTGGATGGACCTGGCGCTCATCGGTACCATCCTGATGTACGTGTCGGCGTTCCTGTCCCTGTGGTCGGCCCTGAAGTATTCCCTATCCATGATCAAAAAACTCCAGGAAAAAAGACAAGAAAAACGCAGGTTAAAAAGAGAAAGTAAGCTGTCTCGGGAACCGGTATGAAAGAATCCCTGCTCATCACTCTCAGTGGGCCCGAGCGTCCCGGCATCACTTCAGCCTTCTTAAAAGACCTGAGCCGGTGTCAGGTCCAGGTCCTCGATCTCGGTCTCTCGACGGTCCATGGCCAGATTTTTCTAAGCATCCTTCTGGACCCGCAGAACGGACAGGTGATTGAAGTTCTAAAAGATGAAGCCAGCAAACACGGTTTGACTTGGTCTGGGGTTCCACTGAAGGTCGCTGCCCGGCAGTTGCCCAAAGTCCATCGGTATGTCCTCAGCTGCGCCAGTCCGCTACTCATCACCACCCAGTACCTGGCGGCCGTCACCGGTCTACTCTGTGATCACGGGATTAAGATCGACCGTATTGATAGCAAGTCGGACGCCACACTCAAGGCCTTGGATCTGATCTGCTCCTCAGCGGTGGATGTGAACCTGATGAGAATCAAGACCGGTCTGATGGACTTGTCCAATGTCCATAAGATCGACGCTGCTTTCATGGAAGACGACCTCTTCCGGTACAATAAAAAACTCATTGTTTTTGATATGGACTCGACCCTTATCCAGGGAGAAGTCATCGACGAACTTGCTAAGGCGCACGGAATCGGTGATCAAGTCCGGGCCATCACCGTGCGGGCGATGAACGGCGAACTCGGCTTCGACCAGGCCCTCCACCAGCGGGTCGCTTTGCTGAAAGGATTTCCCAGAAGCAAAATGGACGAGATCCACCACAAGCTCAAGCTCTCACCCGGAGCCGAGAAGCTCATCCAGACGGTGCGCAAGCTCGGGTTTAAAACTGCCATCGTTTCAGGTGGCTTTCACTATTTCGCGGAACCTCTCCGCAAGCAGCTGGGGATCGATTACCTCTTCGCCAACGACCTAGACTGGGACGGCGACGTCCTCAGCGGCAAGGTGAAGGGCCCTGTGGTGAACGCAGAACAGAAAGCCGTCATCCTGGAAACACTGGCGCAGAAAGAAAACATCTACCTGCAACAGGTCGTGGCCATCGGTGACGGGGCCAATGACCTGCCCATGCTCGCCAAGGCCGGTCTCGGCATCGCCTTCCATGCCAAAGAGAAAGTTAAAAACGAAGCCCGCCATCAGCTGAGCCATGGACCCATGTCCACCATCCTCTACTTCCTTGGGATCCCCGGGGACCACTTCGCATGATGATCTACAAGTCCCTACCAGCGGCCCTCAAGGAACGGGAAAGTGTCGAGGCCCTGAAGCTCAACCTCAAGGGCGCGAAGTTTCCACCGGAGATGCTGGATTTTCCAAAACTGACTGAACTATACCTGGAAGGTAACTGTGAAGAATTCCCGGAGATTAAAAACTCCTGGCGGGAGCTGAAGGTCCTCTCTATTAAATGGCCTGCCTTCACGGGTGACCTGTCGTCGATCTTCACTCTCCCTGCAGTTGAGAACGTAAAGATCATCGAAACTCCTTTGAAAAGATTTTTCCTTCCCCTCGGATTCACCTCCTCCACCCTGAGTTCCTTAACGGTTAAAGACGGGGGGATGCTCAATCTCCCAGAGGAAATCTCGATGATCACGGGTCTGACTGAACTCAACCTCTCCGGCAATGAGCTCAGCCGACTGCCGCAGTCATTTCCCACACTGAAAAATCTGCGGCGCCTGAATCTTGATCGGAATAAGTTTTCCAAGTTTCCGGACATGGTTAAAACCATGCCATCTCTGACTCACCTTTCGATTGATGGTAATTGTTTCAGCGAAGACGAGAAAGAAAGGATCCAGCGACAATTTCACTTGTGGTTATAAAGGGTGCGGACGACTAAGTGCCGCACCCTTGAAGATTACATCGGAAGCTTAGACATTGAACAAACCAGACCGTAACCCAGGGCCGGGTAATTCATCTCAACCCGGATTTTCCCTAGAAGTCTCATCGGACGCATGATCAAAGGATTCAATAGCTGTGGGTCATGGACAACCAGAGCTGTGACGCCAGTAGTGCCGGCTTCCAAGTTAACATCTGTAAATGAGTTGCCGCCCATCTCCCGCAGGAGTTCCAGGGGATTCACACCTTTGGGGCAAACGGTAACTGCATTCATCAAAACCTGAAAGGCTTCGGTGTCCGCCGAGTCAATGTTCGAGCTCATGAGCATGAGTGCGACAAGTAGGTGCTTCATCGTGACCTCGGATTAGTTTCGTGGAAGTACGACGTTACACTTGTAGACCATTACTGAATTCCCGAAGACGCCGTCGGCCCTTTCTTCAGAGATGTTCAGGTAGGCTTCGCCGACGGCGATGTCACCTTGGACGATCGCCATGGCAGCGATCCGGTACTCAGTTTTTCTAGGAGAGATGTTGCGAGCAGCGACGGAGAGGATGGACATGTCGAAGGGGGCCTTCTGCCATTTCGTCACGCAGTCTTTGTTCTGAGAGTTCAAGAGGATAGCACTGACCACGCGGGCGTCGGCTGAAAGTGCACGGACCGGACCCGGCTCGATTCTTGGGCCGCGAGGTTCAGGGACCTGAGCGAGGGCAGAGAGGCTGAATACTGAGAGGACAGCGAATGCTAAGATAAATTTCATAAAAACTCCTGTGGTTAAAAGAGTTACTTCAAATCACAGAGAGGACGAAGGGGTCAATGACGCGTTGAATTAAATGGTAAAAGGTGGACACTGAAACGTTTCCAAAAATATTTTTTTTGATTCTGAATGATTCAACTTTACTTATACTAGTAGGCCATCGCCTGCCCCTGATCCAGGATCATGAAATTCTTTTCCGGGATCCCTTCTTTTTTGCGGGCCAGTTCGAGGTCCTTGACTGGGTCGTTGATCCCTTCGTCCGTGAGCTGGAAAGTGCCGAAATGCATCGCGATCGATTTGACCGCCGAAAGGTCCCGGTGGGCCTTGACCGCTTCTTCGGGATTCAAGTGATGAGTTTTCATAAACCACCTCGGCAGGTAGGCACCGATCGGTAGCAGGGCGAGGTCGGGGGCCCCCAGCTTGTTGTTTATCTGTTTGAAATGATCGGAGTAGCCAGTGTCACCGGCAAAATAAATTTTTGTTTTTCCCGTGTCCAGCAGCAGGCTTCCCCACAGGGAGAGGTTCTTATCAAAGGGGGTCCGGCCAGACCAGTGTTGGGCCGGAGTGAAGATGAAATTCACGTCCTTTACTTTTAACTCCTCCCACCAGTCGAGCTCTTTCACATTCTGCAGGCCCTCGCTTTTAAGGAAGCCCTCAAGCCCCAGAGGCACGATGAAAAGAGGATGGGACCTGCTATCTATTTCCTTGAGAGTCGGGAGGTCAAGGTGGTCATAGTGATTATGAGAAATAAAGACAACGTCGATCGGCGGGAGCTGACCCAAGGCAATTCCCGGTCTTCGCACGCGCTTGGGACCGGCGAAAGTTACGGGACTGACGCGTTCGGAGTAGACCGGGTCAGTCATGATGTTGAGCCCGGGCACCTGGACGAAGAAGGTCGCGTGGTTGATGAAGGTGACACTGGCCTTCTCGTTGGCGGCCAAGGGTCTGAGCGGGTAGTTCTGATTTTTCACTGTTGAAGGCCAGTCGGCCGCATCGAACGCGAATTTCCACTTCAGGAATTCCCAGAAAGACTTCAGGTCATTGACGCCGGGGTTATGGAACTTCTCGCCGTCGAAGTGGTCTGACTTAGGGTAGGGCCGCGCACTGACATTCATGCTAAGGCCTGCGGCGATGAAGGTCATGATCCACAGGGCCCTCACTTACTGGAGTACCATTTCACTACCGTTCCAATTCATGGTGATTATGCCTTCTTGAAGGTTTCCTCCCAGGATTTTTTTTGACAACGGTCGGGTGACCAGCTTCTGAAAAACACCATTGAGCGGCCGGGCCCCGTACTGGTAGTCGAATCCCTGTTCCGCAAGAGTTTCATACGCCTTTGCGTCCAGCTTCAGCACGACTTTTTTAGACTTAAGCCTCTCGTTGAGGAGCTTCACCTGCTTATCGATCAACTGCTTCATGATGCTCTTGTCGAGGCCCTGGAAGTTCAGCACGGCATCCAGGCGCCCGAGGACTTCCGGCTTAAAATCTGACTTCGGGTCCTTAGAGTTAGAGGTCATCATGATGATAGTATTTTTGAAGTTGATGGTCCTCCCCTTGTTATCGGTAAGGCGACCGTCGTCCAGGATCTGGAGAAGGATGTCCGCGAAGTCCGGGTGGGCCTTCTCGATCTCATCGAACAGCACCACACAGTAGGGTTTTCTTCTCACGGCCTCGGTGAGCACCCCACCCTCTTCGTACCCGACATAGCCAGCTGGAGAACCGATGAGCTTGGCCACCGAGTGCTTCTCAGAGTACTCGGAGAGGTCGAAGCGGACGATGTTCTCTTCGTTATCGAACAGGTACTGAGTCAATGCCTTCGCCGTCTCCGTCTTTCCGACGCCGGTCGGACCCAGCAGCAGGAAGGACCCCAGCGGTCTAGATTCATCAGAGAGCCCGGCGTAGCTGGCGAGAAGGGTCTCACTGATTTCGTGTAACGCTTCTTTCTGACCGAACACCCGCTTGTTAAGGAAGTCCTCGAGATTCAGGATGGAGTCCTGCTTGGACTTAAGGATCTTCTCCAGAGGGATGCCCGTTTGCCGGGAGATGACCTGAGCGATGTGCTTCTTCCCCAGGACCCAGTCGTGCTGAAAGGCCGTGAGTTCTTTTTCAGTCTCTGGGATGAGCATGTACTTAATCTTGGAAGCTTCCTCATAGTTCTGTAGCCGCTCCGCGGTTTCCAGTTCGAAGGTGAGCCGGTCGATCCGGTTCTTGATCTCGGAGACTTTTTTTAACGAGCCGATCTCTTTCTCCCAGGTGGTCTTGCCTTCGTCGAAGAGCTTCTGAAGGACATCGATTTCCTTCTTCAGGTCCTGGTTGTCTTTTTCCATCTGCGCGTAGATTTTCTTGGACCGCAGCTCGGCTTCTAACTCCACCAGTTTGGCCGGCATCGCTTCTGCCGAGAGCTTCAACGCACTCGAAGATTCGTCCAGCAGGTCGATGGCCTTGTCCGGGAGATTCTTATCGGTGATGTACTGGTCGGAGAGGAAAACTGCGTTATAGATGGCGTCGTCAGAGATTTTGATCCCGTGGTGGGCCTCCATCTTCGAGCGCACTCCCATCAGGATCTCCACAGAATCTTCTTTGGTCGGTTCGTTCACCGGCACACTCCTAAAACGTCGCTCTAGGGCAGCATCATTTAAGATGTACTTCTGATATTCATCAGAAGTCGTTGCTCCGATGCAGTGGAGTTCACCGCGAGCGAGGGCAGGTTTTAGCAAGTTCGCCGCATCCATGGCGCCGTCGGTTCTTCCGGCGCCCACCAGTTGGTGGATCTCATCGATGAAGAGGATCACTTCCCCGGCCCTGGACTTCACAAACTTCAGCAGGTTCTGGATCCGTTCCTCGAAGTCCCCACGGTACTTGGTTCCCGCCATCAGCGAGCCCATCTCCAGGGAATAAACCGTCTTGCCCTTGAGCACGTCCGGCACCTGGCCTTTGACGATCTGTTCGGCGAGGCCTTCGACGATGGCGGTCTTCCCCACCCCGGCAGGCCCCACCAGAACCGGGTTATTCTTCGATCTTCTCCCCAGAATTTCCACCACGGACCGGATCTCTTTAGTCCTGCCGATCACCGGGTCGAGTTTCCCAAGTGCTGCGGACTCGTTGAGGTTTATCAGGAACCCCGGGATTTCTACTTCCTCGGTGGGGTCAGAGAATTTCGCGTAGTCCACCTTTAACTGCGGGAAGAACTGAGGAAGGAATTTCAGCAAGTGCTTCTCTGCGACTTCCTGCTTCCCTTGTTGAACGGAGTCACCCGAGGCCAGCGTGATCCACTCCTGCAGTTTCGAAGAGGTGCGGATGTTTTCAATGTTCAGGTTACCCGAAGTCTTGGGGAGCTTCGCCAGAAGAGCTTCGATTTCTTTGACATTGTCTTTGAGGGCCTTGGCGGCGTAGGAAGACTTGTTAAGCACCAGCCCCAGCAGGAGATGTTCAGGGAATAACTCGGTGTTTTTTCTTTTCAGTGCATCGGACTGAGCGATGTCCAAAGATCCTAAAACAATCTGGTCAAACTTGTTCATGTTCACTCCTTACTTACCTACTTCATTATTCAATAAGATGGTAAGGAATTGAACGACGTCAAGTGTCAGTGGTGGATTATTTGTGGAACTTTATGATCTCAACCCTTTTAGTCTGCTCGATATTCTTATCTAGTATGGTTTCCACACTCGATCCCGCGACGAGAAGAGCGAGTTCTTTGAGACGAGACTTCTCCAGGTTTCGCTTCATCACCTGGTAGTGCTCGAGGTTGTTGTTGTGACAGACCTCCCACTCGAAGCTGAATTTTGTATCTGGTAAGACCCGCACTAATCTTTCCTGCGGAGTCTTGAAGCTGCCTTGGCGAGAATAGGCATGCACCGTGAGAGGCAACGTGCGGCGGTCCTTCTTCACCAGCTGAGTGAGTCGCTCCACATCGTCTTCTTGCCGGACGTGGATGATCTGGTGGCACCAGTCCTCGCTGCTGTTTTTCATGGGACATTCGAGGGCCGTGGGACAAGGGAAGAGCACATTGAAGTTCCTGCTCAGGAGGTAGTCCCGGATCTTGAGCATCTCAGGGAAGAAAGATTTAGTTCCGGGTTCGATGAACAGGATGTGTTCCGGAGTCGTGTCCTCGACGTAGCGGATGACCTTGGCCGCACCCATCTCATTGGCCGAGTGACCGAAAAATAAAAAACTGTTGGGCATTTTTTTAATCGTTTTTAGGTACTCAACCGGTGAGTTTGGCATAAGTCCTTCCCACAGCCTCTTTGCCTGAAGAGTCATCACCTCTGAGGTTTCGACCTGATAGATCTTTCCTTCACCCCCGAACATTTTCCAGGCAAGACTAAAGGTCCCGGGCCCTGCACCCACGTCGATGAAGTTGCAGTGCTTAAGTGCTGCGGTCCACTCCGGTGGTAACCAGCGAAAGACTTCTCGCAGTTTGGGAAAATTGGTGGTGAGGTAGAATGCCGTGTACGCCGATGTGAGTCGCTTATCACTGAGGTAATGACTTATATTTTCACGTTGGGAGGTGAATTTTTCTGAGACTTCTTCGATGGCCTTTACGAGATCCGACTCACTGGAAAACTCATGTAATAAAAAGGGCATGCAATCTTTGAGCAACATGGAGCTAATCTATCGGTCTTACCAGGGATTGTCGAATGAGATCTTAGTAGGAACCTTCTAGGATGCTAGAGAGAATATTTCCATCCTTTGGATGAAGTAAGTCGTCTATTTTTGCAAAGAAAGCTTTAGCATTTTTTGCCCGGCATTTTAGTTTAAAGCGCTTTCCTTTCAAAAGGGGGTTTAATCCGATGATGTAACCCGGAGTCACAACCAGGAAGGCTTCATCATTTTTCATGATGAGAATTTCCCCCTCCACCAGGATGGGAACGGTGCCCGAGGTCTTATTGTCTTTACCAATGATTTCGAAATCTCCGGAGAGGTTTTCAAGATTCTCCGAGTCTTTTAAAGTGGCCAGTTGCTCGTTGGATAATTTGTGAAAGTACGTATTCATGTGAGGCACCATTTATTTTTTGACTTCCTCAGTTTAGATTTTTGCTCCTCTATGAACAAGATAATATATGTTAATTTAGCTGTTGAGACTTAAGGAAGAATAAAGCTAGCTGTGACCCATACACTGGTAGTCTGCTGCGATCCCTTCACTGAGCTCTAAGCAGTGTTGCTTAGAATCTTGCAGAGAATCTTCGATCCTGAAAAAAAGGTTCTCGCACTCGTCGGGTTCTAACAAGAATAAAAATTCCTCTGTCCCGCTTCCCACCGTAAGGCCCTGGATAAAGCTCTGGCAATCGAGTACCACTTTCTGCGGAAGAGACGTCGTCAGCACGAAACTTCGTTCCATACTTACTTCGGTATTCAAGCCTGAGATGCGCACCTCGAGTGCCTGTGCGGCGAAGGTCAGGACCATGGTAAGACTAAAAAAGATTAACTTCATGTCGGCTCCGATGCGGACTCATCGGAGATGACGGGAGAGTGGAACAGTTAATTTCCGGAAAGTGACAGAAGCCGGCAAAAAATTCTCACTGGGGTGCTGGGGACTCAACTATCCAGATGGTAGACAGGTAGGGATGACAAAAAAAAAGCCCCGTGGGCGGGGCTTTTTTTCTTACCTTGATTTGATATCTTTGTAGGAGTTTTTCGTGTCTCCAGTGTAGATCTGCCGAGGTCTGCAGATCTTGAATCCCGGTTGCTCGACCATTTCTTTCCACTGGGCCATCCACCCCGGAAGTCTTCCTAAGGCGAACATGACGGTGAACATGTTCGTTGGGATGCCAAGTGCGCGGTAAATGATCCCCGAGTAGAAATCCACGTTCGGATAAAGTTTTCTTTCAACGAAGTACGGGTCTTTCAGAGCGACTTCTTCCAGACCCTTGGCGATGTTTAGCAGCGGGTCTTTCACGCCGAGTTTCTGCAGGACCGAATCACAGGCCACTTTGATGATCTTGGCCCGGGGATCGAAGTTCTTATACACCCGGTGACCGAAGCCCATCAAACGGGAAGAAGAGTTCTTATCTTTGACTCTGGTTAAGAATTCCTGGTAACCGATCCCTTCCGTGTTAATCTCCTCGAGCATCTCGAGCACCGCCTGGTTGGCACCTCCATGGAGGGGGCCCCAGAGCGCATCCACTCCCGCGGAGATGGTTGCGAAGATGTTAGCTTTCGATGAGCCGACCATTCTCACGGTAGAGGTCGAACAGTTCTGTTCGTGGTCCACGTGGAGGATCAGGAGGATGTCGAGGGCCTTGGCCACTTCCTTGTCGATCTTCTCGTTGCCGGTCATCATCTGGATGAAGTCCGAGCAGTAATCTAGGGTCTTGTTGGATTTAATGAATTCCTTGCCCTGCGAATGCCGGTAGGCGTACGCGCTCATGACTTTTAGCTGCCCCATCATCTGCGCCATGACGGTCTCTTTCTGCGACGCGGATAGGTCCTGGACTAGCAGGTCCGGATAGAACGCTGACAGAGCTGCGAGATTGGACGAAAGCACACCCATAGGATGGGCGTCCTTGGGGAAAGCCTTGATGATGGTCTTCAGACCTTCCGGGATGTCATCGAAGGAGGCGATTTTTTCTTCAAAACTTTTCAGTTCACTCACCGTCGGCAGCTTCCCGTAAATCACTAGGTAAGAGGCTTCGGTGAAGGAAGATTTTTCTGCGATCTCTTCGATGCTGTATCCTCGGTATTTAAGGATTCCCTGTTCACCGTCGAGGAAGGTGACGGCAGAGGTGCAAGCACCGGTGTTCATGTATCCAGAATCCAAAGTCACGTAGCCGGTCTCTGCTCGCAGTTTAGTTATATCAATGGCCTTCTCACCTTCTGTTCCGACGAACACAGGCAGTTCAAAGGTCTTGTCACCCAAGATTAATTTTGCCTTTTCAGACATTGGAAACTCCTTAGATATAAATATAAAGACTTCAAGTTCCACAGATAAAAAATAGTTCAAGTAATCTAACTAATTGAGTTCAATCTGTCTAAGGCTGTTAAGAGGTGACGCGCTTCGAGAAGGATTACGACGCGTAAGCACTAACTATACATACAATAATTAGATTAAAACCATATCTTCACTCTATTATCCAGATACATTGGCATTGTTGATAATCGTTGCAATGAAATCACTTTTTGTCATGCTAACTCTAATTTTTACCACCGAGGCGTTTGCACTAAAAACTGAAGTTGACGTCATCTCTGTGGAGTTTGGAGTAGAAGATCACTTTCAGCGGAAATCCCTGTGCCTGACCGTGGTAAGAGTTCCCTACCACGGCGCTCTTTTGGGGGTCGTAGAAGACATCGAAAGTTGTACCTACGCAAGGTCGGCCAAAAAATCATACGCTCATAAGATCCATATCGAACTCCACAAGCTCAAAAAAATCACTGTCCCGGAACTCAAAGATCATTTACAAAAACGCGACACCCAACTAAGTTTCTATTTCTCTCCTGGAGAATAGATGCCGCTGGTGCTGCTATACGTTGAGTGCACCAACTCTTAGGCCAGGCCCGTTCTTCCGGGGTAGAAATTCCTGTTTATCAGTGTAAAATGAACGTAGCCGAACCGAAGTTTGGCAAAAAATACTATTCACCCCGGGCCAATGCTTGTTAAGACTTTCGATTTTCATCAAAGATTGTTTCCTCCGAGTCCGTCTGGCAGGACCCGGTGAAGTCTTCGAGCATCCGAAGCGCTGGAACGACTCCGTCGAATTCGAAATCAGTCCGACAGCAGATTACATGATGATCTGGACCTCTTTACTACCGGATCTCGAGCCGGTGAACGCGAAAGCGTTGGTCGAACTAGTGGCAGCGAGGTACCCGTTTTCTCCGCACTTCGATCAGCTCAAGGTCCTGTGTCCGGAAGTGGTTTTCTGTAACAACTCGGATGAATGGATTTTCTTCGGCGGAACTTTCAATCCCTGGCACGCCGGACACCAGGCCTGTTTGAACCTGATTCCCAGAGAAAAAACGTGCCTGGTGATACCTGACCGGAACCCATTTAAAGACATCCAGGAGCTCAACCTGGTCACCACAGTGCTAGAGCTGAGTGCTCGCATCCGGTTTGGAAAAGAGCAGTACCTCGTCCCGACGTTTCTGGTAGAGAATAATCGGAATCCGACTGTCGAGTGGATCGAGCTCATGCGCCGGAAGTACCCGCAGGAGAAGCTCGCACTGCTGATCGGGTTCGATAGCTTCACTAAGATCCTCAGCTGGACCCGCAGCGAGGCCCTGCTCAGCACACTCAATACTCTCTACGTCGTCTCCCGCATGGAGACCGACGAAGAGCGGATGGAGATGCTTACCAAGGTGAACAAAGTCTCGGCAGACCTGAATATCCAGTTCCTCGGCCATCACAATTTTGAGAAGATCTCTTCAACCGATCTAAGATCCAAAATACGGTAATCAAATGACTAAAATTCCCACCTCTTTTTTTTCGAGAGGTTCGAAGCTGGTGGGCCTGGCCTCGAAACTCGCCGTTAAGGAACTCTCCTCCCGGGTCAAGACTTGGGAATCTGACGCGGAAAAATTAAAAGCAAAGCTGCTGCTCGCGCAGGACGTGGTGAGGACCCTCTCCCAGCTCAAAGGCGCCAGCATGAAACTGGGGCAGCTGCTGAGCCTGGACCTCGGTGAGTACCTGCCACCCGAGGTCATCCGGGTGCTGGAGGAGCTGCACCATCAGTCGACATTCCTACCTTTCGAGCAGATTGAAGCCACGCTGAAGGCCGAGCTCAAAGATAAGTTCACCGACTTCGAGTCGATCGAAGAAATCCCCATCGCCGCCGCAAGCATCGGACAGGTTCACCGGGCGGTGCTAGCAGGCAAGACGGTGGTGATAAAAGTTCAGTACCCAGGAGTGGCCGAGTCCATCCCCTCAGACCTCAAGCTCCTGCGGGTCATCGTCCGCCAGCTGACATTCTTCCAAGGAAAGGACATCGACTTCGCACCCTTCTTTGATGAGGTCGAAGAGGTGCTGTTTAAAGAAGCCGACTACTGCCACGAAATTCAGATGCACCAGATCTACCGGAAGAAGTTCGAGGGCTCACCGTACGTCATCCCGGAAGTCTATCCCGAGCACAGCACCGGGAAAGTACTGACCAGTGAGTTCATCGCCGGCGTTTCTTTCGTAAAGTGGCTCGAGACCCGTCCTTCTCAGGACACCCGCAACCGGTTAGCACAGCTCTTCATGCGACTCTACCTGGAGGAACTGTTTCATCACGGGATCGTCCAGACCGATCCAAATCCGGGGAACTTCCTCATCACCCAGGATGACCGGATCGCACTGCTTGATTTCGGAGCCGCGAAAGTTTACTCCAGAGACTTCGTCGACGGATACCGCAAGGTCTTACTCGCGGCCCACCGGAAGGAGCGCCGTTCACTGCTGGAAGAGAGTTTAAAACTTAAGTTCATCGACGCCCGGGAATCTCCGGAGGTCCAGGAGCTCTACCTTAATATGATGGAGTTTCTCTCCGAACCGTTCCGTGAAGACGCGGACTTCGACTTCGCCGACCGCTCATTCCTCGACCGGTCCCGGGTGCTGGCCTGGGAGCTGACGAGAAAATGCAAACACTCCCCGCCACCCAAGGACCTGCTATTCCTTCACAGGAAACTCGCGGGAATGTTCTTTTTCATCAAGAAGCTCGAGGTCAAAATCAATCTGAAGGATTACTGGCACCTGGTGGAAGAACTCTAAGGATAGTAGAGGCTGCACTGTTCGAGGCATTCGTTCTCAAACCTCGCTCGCTGGTTCCGGACGAGTCCAATGCCGATCCGGTTGGCCCGGATGTCTGCCATTTCGGGGTTCCCGCTACCGAAGAAGTCTCTGATCTCTTTTAAGATACCGCTCGCAAAGGATTCTGCCTTCGAACACCGGAGCGCCAGCAGACAGCTCACAGAGCAGTGATTGTTCTTGTCGTTACTGGAGAAGCGGCGGGCAATGGAGATGACCTCTTCCGCGTTCCTAGCGGTACAGATAAATTCCGGCCTGTCCGCCAGAACGGGGGTAGAAACCATGAGGAGAACGAAGATGATGAAGTTTTGCATGCCCGAGGATTATAGAACGAATTCTTGAGTCCAGGCCAGGGACTGGAAATTTTATAGAGTGTCGAGTGTACGTTCGTCCCCCTAGTGAGGTTACTCTTTCTTATCCGTGATCAACGATATGTTCTCCAGCTTATTGAGTTGCAAGAGGTCGAGCACCTTGACCAGTCGCTGGTACTTCACCTCACCGTCGACCCGCAGGTTGATGAGAGAAGCCTTGTCCGTATCCTTGAAGATGGGCGCGAGATCGTCGATGGTGGTCTTCTTGCCGTTCACGGCGATGTCTTCGTTGGAGAGCTCGATGTTCAACTGGTTAGTCTTCTTCTCAGTTCCGGCGCCCTGCTCAGTTTTCGGGAGTTTGAGCAGTAATGCGTATTCGTCTTTCTTGAATGTGGAGGTCACCAAAAAGAAAACCAGCAGCAAGAACACCATGTCGATCAGCGGCGTGAGATCCATGGCAAGGCTCTCTCGACGGGTTCTGCGGGCCATGGGTTAGTCTCTTTTGAGGAGCATTGGTCCGATGCTCTTTTCTAGTTGGATCTCCAGAGAGTCGAGTTCGCCCGAGAGGTAGTTATGAGCGATGAAGTGCGGGATTGCCACGATGAGACCGACGATGGTGGTGATCAGTGCGTAGGAAATCCCACCGGCAAACTGGCCCGGGTCTGAGAGCCCCTTAGAGGAGATCACCTGGAAAGCTTCATAGATCCCGATGACGGTCCCGAGGAGTCCGAGCAGCGGAGAGGTGGTGGCGATGACTTTAATGGTGTTCAGCCCCGTTTCCAGCTCGTGGACTCTGCGGGAGGTTGCGTCCTTGACCAGTTCCAAGTGAGAAAGGAGGCTGGTGGTCTGGAACATCTGAGCCATCTCCTTGGCCACGACCTTCGCCTCGTCACTGATCCTCTTTTTGAAGTCACGCATGACGAACATCCGCCACAGGATGAGGGAGAGACCGATGATGTTCATGGCAACTAGGATCCAGGTGATCGATCCGCCGGCGTTGATGAAATCAATGATGCGCATATGAGTCCTTTAAAATGAAAACTTATATAAGATTAAATTCCACCGGAACCATCATGTCTATCTTTGCTTTTCCAATTTCAACCGGGATTGGCTTGAAGCGCTCGACCTTTCTCACGGCGTCCATGGCGGACTTATTGAGCCATTCCGACGAAGACGGGGTAACGATCCGCAGGTCGATGATACTCCCATCTTGAAGCAAGGTAAATGCGACGATGACCTTTCCTTGCTGCCCCAACCGTCGGCTGATTCCCGGATAGTACTTATTCTCATAGATGCGGGCGCTCAGTTCGGATTTATAAATTTCCATCGCTGTCGCCATCCGGTTCTCTTCCGGGCCGCCCTCAGGTGCGAATTCGCTGCTGGGTTGATTTAACTGGCCCACATCCTGCGGTGTTAACTTCTCCACAGCTAGAGTGGCAGCCGCAGAAGATTTACCTTTCCGGCTTGTCATGCGAGGCTTAGGCGGGGCACTTACCAGCACTTGTGATACTAGCTGGAGCTTGATGGCCACCGAACCAAGGCCTGAAATCTTACTCTGAACGTATTGAGACTGTGACATTTGCCACCCACCCGCCAGGATGAGCAAATGGGTCAGGAGAACTGCACCGAGATGAGTCAAAAAACGATTTGTCATAAAGTGTTTTATATACCAAACACTGGACGAAGTCTAGGGCCCATGTCAAATTAGCAGGCATCGTAATCTACTAAAATCCTCTGGAGTATTCATGTCCTATCGACTGTCGGAGTTGGCCGGACCGGCCCTATTAATGTGGAATCATAAGCTCCTCACAATCGCCGGAATAAAAATTAGCTTCGGTAATCTTTTAGTGGCCCTGGTGCTGCTGCTGTTTGCAACCCGGCTCTCCAGGATGGTCTCACGCTTCATCGACCGCAGGCTGATCCAGCCGTTCGTTCCTGATAAGGGGACTCAGACTACCTACCAGACTTTCGCGTTCTACGCGTGCCTGGCGGGATTCGTGACTCTCTCCCTGACCATCGCTGGGATCCCGCTCTCGGTCTTCACCGTCGTCGGCGGCGCCCTTGCCATCGGGGTCGGGTTCGGGTCTCAGAACATCGTCAATAACTTCATCTCCGGTGTGATCATCTTGGTGGAGCAGCCGATAAAAATCGGAGACATCGTCGAGCTCGACGGGATCTCGGGGATCATCCAGTCCATCGGCACTCGCAGCACCAAGATAAAAAACGCGGACAATAAAATTTTTGTGGTCCCCAATAGCTTTTTCCTCGAGAAGAGTGTTCTCAACTGGACCTATGAAACTTCGCTGATGCGATCGACGCTGAACTTCGGCGTGGCCTTCGGCTCGGACGTCAGACTAGTGGAAAACGTCTGCATGGACATCCTGCTGAACACCGAGGGCATCCGGCAGACTCCCCTCCCGCTAGTCCTGTTCGAGAACTTCAGCGACAGTAACCTGGACTTCCAACTGGTTTTCTTCTGCCACCTTGACGAGGTGAGCTCGCTGGGAGAGATGAAGAGCAAGGTCCGGTTTGCCATTGAGAGGAAGTTCAAGGAGCACAATATCCAGATGGCCTTCCCGCAGAGAGACATGCACCTGAAGCTAGACAAGAGTCTCGACGTGAGAGTTATTTCTTAGAGAGCATCTAGAGAATGGATTCGATTTTTTCAGTCACCGCTTTATCCATCGGGTCCGCCGACGAGCCGAATTTCCCAATCACTTCGCCTTTTTTGTTCACCAGGAACTTCTCGAAGTTCCAGGCCACCTCACCCTTGATGTCCTGCGGAGTCTTTTTCGTCAGGTACTTGTAGAGATCTCTTTTTCCCTCACCCTTGATGGATTTTTTTGAGAGGATGGGGAATGATGCGCTATAGTTTTTTTGGCAGAATTCCGCTAAGGCCTTGTCGTCTTGAGGAGTCTGACCTCCGAAGTCATTGGTCGGAACTCCCAGGACAACGAAGTTTTTACTTTTATACTTCTTATAAAGGGTCTCGAGTTTTTCAAGCTGAGAAGTGAACCCGCATTGTGATGCGATGTTCACGATCAAGACTGTCTTGCCCTTGAGCTGTGACATTGGGAATTCCTTGCCGTCGATACTCTTATCCTTAATCTGATAGATTTCCTGAGCAAAAGCAGTTGTGGTGAGAACGATCAGGGCCAGTAAAAAGCGCATAGTTTCCCCTTATTAAGTGTGAGTAATTATGGTTCTTTTTTTTGTGATATGAAAGCTGCCTGAGCTGTGAGGAAATTAACAAAACTTAGACCTGTACCTTGCCTAACGCAGGAAGTTCACATACTATCCAACTCTAAGGAAACCCCCGTTAATGAAAGTCCAAGAGCTTAAGCAGAATCTGGATGAGCTTCAGTTGTCATTGACTGGAAAGACCTCCAGTCTGCTAACCAAAGAAGTCAACGAATTGATCGAGGCAGGAGGAAAGAAGTTTCGTCCGGGTCTGTTGTTCTTGTTCGGCAAACTCTTTAATCTCAAGCACGACGAACTCACCACCTACGCCCGGGCCGTTGAACTCACCCACCTCGCTTCCCTGGTCCACGACGATGTCATCGACGCTTCTGATAAACGCCGCAACCACCCGACGATTAACTCGCTCAGAGACAACACCACCGCCATCCTGGCAGGGGATTATCTGCTCGCCTCGGTGATGGGAGAGCTCGCCCTGAAGAACCGCAATGACATTCTCATCGACCTGACCCGGTCTATCCAGGACCTGGCGGACGGGGAATGGCTCCAGTACGATCTCAAGCAGAAGGCCCATGTGGTGGTGGAAGATCTCGAGGCCATTGCTATTAAAAAAACCGGAAGCCTCATCCGCTGGTGCTGCACGACTCCGGCGAAGCTCTCGGGCTACGACGACGTGAAATCCATGGTCTTTCTGGGAGAACGGATTGGCCTGATCTTCCAGATGGCAGATGACATCGTCGACGGCTTGGCCTTGAGCGGGAGACCGCCGTTTCAAGACATCATTAACGGACAACTCAACTACGTGACACTGAAGCTCATCGAGCTTCATCCGGAACTCTACCGGCCCCTGTACGAGCTCAAGGAAGGTCGCTCCAAGTTGCTCCCCTGGAACGATGAACAGTACAAGGAAGCCATCCTCGCCGTTCATGAGGTGATCAATTTTGAGCGAGATAAGATCGTTTCTGTCTTCTCCCAGATCTGCCGGCAGCGCAAACAGGAGGAGCTGACCCCTGTCTTCGAACTGATGATCGCAAAGATCCAGGCCAACTACTCTTCCTTGTTGTGAATCCTCACCTGCCGGATGGTCAGGTTTAATCTTTCCTTATTTTTTAGAAATTTCTCTGACCCCGGCGACAGAGTCTTCGCGTAGATCGTGCCCAGGCCGTGCTTCATATCCCGGGCCCTCCCGCCGAAGACGTAGACCGAGTTCCCGGGAAGCTTCACGTCTTTGATCTGCTTGTGTTCATCCTCGAAGAAAAACCTGCAGCTCGATCCGAAGTTCAGCCCGATGACCGGGGCCCGCCGCTCCTCTTCGTCTCGGTCAACGTGGAGACCCATGCTCGAGCCCTCGGTGTAGAAGTTCACCAACACGCTTTCCGCCCGGAATCCTTCCCAGGGAAGATAATTTTTAAGGATGCCCGTCCCGAGCTCAGCGAGGGCCTTCGGTACTGGAAACGGAGCGAGTTGCGTTCCCGGAAGGACAGGTGTGTAGCGGTAATCAAACGGATTCCAGAAAAGCCCGAAGCACATATATTTTTTTACCGGGTACTTGGGTGCCCGGTGAAACCGATTGGATTTGAGGTCTGGATGCAGGAAGCCTCTCTGCGGGTCCCTTCCTAGGTCGAGGACTAGAGCTAACCACTCCGCAGCTTGCGAAGCATCGAAGTAATCTTCTACAATCACAAAATCCGGGCGGGGTTCGAGTACTTTCATCCTACCTATTTTACAGAGGATAAACCGTGACTGACAAACAGATCCAGGATTGGCATGATAAAATTCGAAGCTCCTTCGGTGACGAGGCACGGCTCTACCAGTATCTCTTTGAGACGATGGATAATTTTTATTACCGCTACCTGGAGACCACTAGCGATAAGGATCTCCGGACCCGGCAGATGAGTGATCATGTCTGGGGGGCCACCAGCACCGAAACCTCGATGGTTGACGCTCTCAGGATACAAAATGAATTGGCGCGTAAGGGCATCATCGAATTGGCAAAGTCAGTTCAACGGGCCCAAGGACCGAAGGTCGTCTACCAGCTCAGCTGCAGGGTCAGCGAGCTCCATCCGGACAGTGGATCCCTGGAGTTCACCGCTAGCATCAACTGGGGGCACCCGGATGACTCAGACCCGTCCCGCCGGAGTGTGAAGACCGTTAAATTTGACTACCGGGACTTGGGACAGTTTCGGAAAGAACTAGCGGTGAAACTCGAAGATGTGTGTGGGATCTTTCTTTAAGCGTTTTTTCTAACGTTCTTAAGATAAACTTTTCGAACCAACCAAACCACCAGCACCACGCCTAGCACGGCCAGGACGGCGAGCTTAAATTCTTTGAGCTTTTCGAAGATCACATCACCGTAGGTTGCGACGATGTAAACCTGAGTGGGAACGGACAGGAAGGCCACCAGAGCGTCGATGGTGACGAATTTCCAGAGAGGGATCCCCAGTAGACCGCAGCTCAGGTGACCCGGAAACCGCAGCCCGGGGGTGAAGCGGAAGATCCCGCAGGCCCAGCCACCGTACTTCTGAAACCAGACATTGATGCGCTTGAAGCCCTCGCCTTCCACTTGTTTTTTTAGGAACCGGGTCTTGATGATTCGCCCACCGAAGTACTTCCCGATCAGGTAAACCAGGGTATCACTGAAGACCACCGCTAAGAAGCACACCAGACACAGCATGATGGTGTCCACTCCTTTTGCGCCGGGGTACGGCGGAGGATAGAGCTCCGGGTGCTGTGCCATGTAGGCCACAAAACCGGCGCTCATGAGAGTTAATTCTTCAGGTATGGGAAGACCGAAGCCGCTGGCCACCATGAACGCAACGATGAAGCCATAAACATACATCGGCTGATAGGCGTATTCTGCAAAGAACGCCATCAATTTGGCTTCGTTCATAAATTCCATCATGGCGGAAATTTTAATGACTCTCCCGGAAGAAGGAAAGGGAAAAGAGGCATCAATTATCTGATAAAAGCTCTCGCGGTTTGGCGTTTAATGCGCGCCATGAGGAAAGCAAGATGGTGGCCAAACACAAGACACTTAAGGCTGCCGCCGGGATGAAGACCCTGCTCCATTCGACGCTAAACGGCAGTTTGAATATTTCTTTTCCGATGAACTGTGCCAGTAACCATCCTAGGAAAAATCCTAGCCCCATGGCCGACAAAAAAAGAGTTCCGAACTCCAGCAGAAGATTTAACCGTAGCTGTTTTTTAGAAAACCCAAGGCTTTTCATCAAGGCCAGGTCGTAGTACCTGCGGAAAACCTGGTCATGAGAAAGGCCGTAGAGAATCACTAAACCAACGGCCAGGCTCAACCACGAGATAACGCTAATGGCCTTCTGAGATTTGTTGAACAGGTCGGACAACTTTGTGATTAATTCCTCAACATCGATGAAAGAAATATTGGGAAATTGCGCAACGGAGTTTTTTTGAAATGACAGTTTCCTACCACGCGGTCCGGCCGGGAGAACGGCCAAGTAAGTTTTGGGCGCTGCCTCTATGAAGCCTGGTTCAATGGTCACAAAAAAGTTTGGGTAAAAGCTGGTCCATTTCACTTCACGGATATTTTGGACCACTCCTTCAAACTCTACTCCCTGGACATCGAAGGTGAGCTCATCTCCCAGCGACAGACCCATCCGCTGGGCCCAACGTTTCTCAAGAGAGACTCCGGCCGGGCGCTCTGCGGAGGATGCACCCGGTGTGAAAAGTGTACCCTCGACGAGTTTCTCCGATGGACTCAGATCCATCCGGTAGGTCATATTCAGACCATTGTTTCTCATGCGGGCGTCTTCATCCTCTTCCAGGTCGCGGAAGTTAAAATTTTTTTCCTTCATGAACTTCTCACCGTTCACTTTCTCCAGCCGTCCACGGATCATGGGTGTGACACCGGTCAAGGGGGTGCCGGCGCTCCGGGCGTAGTCGGAGAACGCGTCGATCTGCTCTTCCTGGATATCAAAAATAAAAAGCGAGGGTTTCTTATCATCGAGGACGAACTCGCCCAAGATTTTCTTATCCAGCTGGAGGATCAAAGAGATGAGAGTTGCCCCTAAGGCCAATGACAAAAAACTTAGGGTGAGTTTGTGCCCAGACCGGGAGAGGCTGCGCAGAGCGATCCCGTACTCGATCGAGGGAAGCAAGAGCCCTTTACCGGCGGTGACTCTGCGGATGCTCCACTGGAGCAGCAGCACCACGGCGGTGGAAAGGCAGAAGACCAGCACCAGAGACGCGAAGAAGAGATTCCCGGTTTTGAAGGATTTTCCCAGGTAGCAAGAGAAGATCCACAGCAGGAAGCCAAACGGGAGGAAGTCGAAGAATCGGAAGCGTCCCATAGAGAGCTTCGAAGCTTTGAGTTGCAGTCCCATGGAAGTTCGCATCAGTCCAAACAGCAGCGGCACTAAGATACTGAGAGACAGCACATACAGGAATGGAAACTGAAACAGGAACGCCTTGAGCTCCACGTCCTTCGAGAGCTCGAGTCCCAGTGTCTGGGAGAGCTGGGGCGCGAAGAACTTGTACCCCGGGAGGATGAAGACCAGGTCAACGGCGATGACGGTGATAAAAAGAATGGTAAACTGCAGGACGATGCCCGCGATGATCCAACCCTTGGTGAGACCGTAGAGGTTCAGCAGGCAGAGGTCTTTGAGGCGGCCCAGCAGATGTGACTGGTAGAGGTAAAACACTCCCACCAGAGAGAGGATCAGACCGATCAGCCCCGAGAGGGACATGAAGTTGGAGATGAGGTTAATCACCCGCCCCGTCTGCTCACTGGTGTCTTCCGGAAGGACGATCTTGATGGCCGGGTCCGTGAGGGTTTGGTAGATTTTCTGTTTGAGATCAGCGGTCTTTTCTAGAGGATAGTCGTTGAACTTAAAATGGTAAGCGTAGGATCCGGTGGCCCCGGGTTTTAGCAGTTCGCTTTCCTTCAAAGTGCTAAGTGGGACATAAACCCGGGGTGCTAGGGAGAAGCCCCGCAAGCCGAGGGAACTGTCGTTCTCGACGATGCCGTCAACGCTCAGGCTGAGGACACCAATCTTGAGTTTATCATGGAGCTTGATGTCCCACAGGTCCGCCAGGTCCCGGGAGACGTAGAACCCCCCCTCTGTAAGCTGCCCTTCTCTGAAAGTGAGACCACCGTAGTACGGGTAACCTTCCTGGTACGACCGGATCTCCGCCAAGCGGCTCTGATTATCCTTGAGAGAATTCACCATCGAATAAATATCGATGACCTGGTAGGACGTGTGGGGGATGTTTTCAAAGGCCCGGTCGATGCTCGCGATCTCCGAGGCGGTGATCTCCCGCCTTGCGGTCACGGCCAGGTCCGAGGTCAGAAGCTCGTTGGCATTGTTGCGGAGCCGGTCCCGCACCTGCTCGGTCACCAGTCCGATGCCTAAGAGGCCCAGGGTTCCCAGGAATACGGTGAAGAACAGTAGCAGGAAGAAAAAGGGGAACTTTTTGATCTCCTTGATGATAAAAAACTTCAAGATCACAGCAGGGCCCCGTGCTCGAGGTGGATGACCCGGGAACACTTCGCCGCCAGCTCCGGGTCGTGGGTGACCAGGATCATGGTGGTGTCGGTTTCCTTGACCATCTTAAACAGCAGGTCCATCACCTTCTCACCGGTCTCTTCATCCAGGTTCCCGCTCGGCTCATCAGCAAAAAGAACGGCGGGCCTGATGGCCAGTGCGCGAGCGATGGCCACGCGCTGGCTCTCTCCCCCGCTGAGCTCCGACGGAAGATGGTGGGCGCGGTGGCCAAGCCCCACGCTCTCGAGCAGTTCTCTTGCGATCCGGCCCGCGCCATCTCTTTTGAGGAGTTCGAGCGGTAGCAGGACGTTTTCCAGAGCGGTGAGTGTTGAGACCAAATGGAACTGCTGGAAGACGATCCCCATGGAGTTGGCCCGAAAATGAGTGAGCGCAGTTTCGGAGAGCGAGCTCAGGTCCTTGTCTCCGATAGTGATCTTGCCGCTGTCGGGTTGATCCAAACCGGCCAGCAGGGAGAGCAAGGTAGATTTCCCAGACCCGGACTTTCCGATCAGAGCGAGAGTTTCACCTTTGTTGATCTGTAGGTCGATCCCTCGCAGGACTTCCACCTTCGCGGCTCCCAGGCCATAACTTTTCTTCAACGCCTGAACCGTCATCACAGTTCTTTCTCCAGCACTTTTAAGACAGTCTCGGCCATGATCTCATGGCCCTTGGAGTTGGGGTGGATCCCGTCCGGCAGATTGAGCTCGGGCTTTCCGCCAACTCCTTCTAGCAAGAAGGGAATGCTCTTGAGTTTATATTTCCGGGCGACCTTCGCGAAGAGCTCTTCGAAGTCCGTCCGGTACGGTTCTCCGTAATTGGTCGGCATCCTCATCCCGGCGATGATCACCTTAATACCTCTCGACTGGGCTTTCTCCACGGTGCCGGAGAGATTCTTTTCAGTGTCTGCGACCTTCAGTCCCCGCAGACCGTCGTTGGCACCGAGGGCCAGCACCATGATGTCCGGCTTGGCCTTGAGGTACCAGTCGAGCCGCTTGAGTCCACTGGCAGAGGTGGCCCCGCTGACGCCGCCGTTGATCACTTTGATTTTTTTATTGGTGGTCTTAAGTTCCTTTTCAATGATCGCCGGATAGGCGGCTTCTTTGGGAAGCCGGTACCCTTCTGTCAGCGAGTCTCCCAAAAAGAGGATCGTCTGCGAGTAGGCACTAGCAGAAAAGAGTATGGAGGCGGAGAGTGCGTAGAAGAGTTTCATGAATTATCCCTTGAGAAATACCGTTGGTAACTCGCAGGCCTCGACGAGAAAACCAACCACAGCACCGGCCATGCGAAGATGCTCAGCAGCCCAGGTTTACACTGATAGGTGATGTCATCGACGATGAGTGATTCGTCCTCGCTGATCCGGTCTACCCGGTGATGGTGGTGCCAGCTTCGGAAAGGCCAGGGAAGGAGTTTTCCTTCATCGACGAAGGACCAACCGGACGGAGTTTGAGTCTCCTTGGTGATGACACTCACCCAGTCCTGGTGCAACGGACCGACCACCAGGTGCACTTCGTCCCGGGGTGCACAGCCGTCGAAGCGGACGAGCTTGGACGGCACCCAGGCCGGCATGAGAGCGGTAAACAAAGACTCGTCGAAGCGCTCGCGGATCACGTCTACGGATTGGCGAACCCGGGCTGAAAATTGAATTCTCATTTGCTTTTTTTGAGGCCCTCGACCTCAGATTTCAGATTCTGCATTTCTGCCCGGAGAGCGGCGACCTCGCCGTACAGCTTATTGATTTCTTTGACCAGGCTATCGATGCGCTCCTGTTTATTATTGCCTTCCATGCTGTCATTCTTGTAGTACTTTTGATCCCCCGGTTTAAGGTACCCGAAGTCGGCGGCGGAGGTTGAAAAGCTCACAACGGCAAGGGTTAGAAAAATAATCTTCATCGGCACCTCTTTGGAAGAAATTCAGTGTAACGGCTCTTTCGGATTTTTCCAATGATACAACTCTTAATTATCGCTCGATGGCCATTTTGAGATTGCAGGAGCATGACGGCATCTGTTTAAATGAGGTATGCAAAAAGTAGCCTGCGTCTTCTCATTTAAAATGTCCAGCTGGGTAAGTTGTCAGAAAATCGTTTTTAACCTTCACCGGGCCTGGAGCTTGACTCCGGACCTTGAGTTGCTTGATTACAATTACTCATCAAATCAATCACCGGCCGACATTTATAAACTTGCCCATGACCTCTTCACTGCAAAACCTGAAGTCATTGTTATCATGGACCATAAGCCTCATCCGATGGCCCTGCTTCACATCCTGCTTCCCTTGTATCTCAACGAACCAAAACCACCTCGCTTTATATTCCATATCTTCGGTGACTTCTCCCTCTATTATCAGGAATGGAACGCCCTTTCCGGCATGTTAAAAAACCTCAAAATTGACTTCATTGTCGCATCGGAAAGACAAAAACTCTTGATCGATAAAATGCTGATGGCACCCTTGAAATCATTCATATGTCCCTTTCCAGTTGATGAGAAAGAATTTTTTTATGCGACGCAAAATAGAATATCTCAGAGGAAGGTCTGGGGCATCAGTGATGGTGACATTGCTTTTATTTTTACCGGTCGGCTCACTTTGCAAAAACGGATCCATACTCTGGTGAGTACCTTTGCAAGCACCGTCAAAGAATTAGGCTGCGAGAACGCTCATCTGTTTATCTACGGGAATACCGATGACATCGGTGACCCGTTTATGGGGAAATGGGAAACCACCGGGGAGTATTTCCGGAAGATCCACCGGATCTACCATTCACAAGACGACGAGGTCCGGAAGAAGATTCATTTCATGGGCAACGTCCCGAATGAAGAACTCGCGCAGGTCTACCAAGGCGCTGACGTGCTGGTCAACCTGAGTGTTCATAACGATGAAGACTACGGGATGAGTGTGGCGGAAGCTCAGGCGTGCGGCCTTCCATCCATCCTGACTGACTGGGGAGGATTGGCCGGTTTCCGCATTCCAAAACTCGACACCGCGACGATTTTTATTCCCGTGAAGATCGGTAACACTTCTAAGGTCATCTCAAAGTCAAAAGTCAAAGAGGCCTTTGCCGCCTTCATCGAAGCCGGTGCCTCGGAGCAAAGAAAATCCATCTCGGACTCATCGCTCAAGAAGTTCAGCATCGAAGCCGCCCAGGAACAGCTCAAACTTGTCCTGAAGCACCCGCCGAAGCCCTTCGATGATTTCAGTGTCTTTTTCCGGAAGGTCTGCTCGAAGCATAAGCTTACCAAGACTCCCTACATCACCCGCACCCAGCACGTCACAAACATCTACAGAGAGATTTATTCAGCTTATGTATCAGGTAATTAAATCGCAGTACGACACCGGAACCGCCCTGACCCACACCGGGTATGGCCATGACATCAGACGGGACCTGTGGCCAAAGTTCCACTGGGACCTCTACCCGATTGTGAATGATTACTACCACGAACTCAATCCGTACTACGTCTACAACCTTTACAGCTTTGACATGCTCGAGACCAGTAAGGCGATCACGGTGCGAGACGGGTTCCTACAGTTCGCAGCGTTCCTGGTGACCAACCTCCAGAAGATCCCGGAGGCAGATCAGCATTTCCTCATCCATCCGGCGCTCACTCCGATCGTTCCGCCGCACCTACGGAAGTATTTTTCTGCCTGGAAGATTAGCCAGCCGAAGAAGCTTCCGCTCAAGGACGCCAAGAAAGTTATCATCTTCGGTTTGGTAGGAGAGACCTACCTCGGGGAGATCGAGGGCATGGCCGCGAAGCTCTCGCCGCTCAAAGAAGCGAGTCCGGAGACTTTGTTCGAACTCTACCTGCCGATCCGAAAGGAACCATTCCTGACCAATCACCGCGAGTCAGTGATGCATTACCAGCTGCTTGACGTGATCAAGGACGTGCTCCCGGGTCGGAAGTTTAAGTTCATCAACAATGAAGACTTCTTTGAGATCGGTCACTTCGGCTCGACGTATTTCTTCGACCTCGCCGATGACCTCTCCATCGTGGCGGATAATTACCTCCACTTCCACGTGGCCTCCAGGGGCGGAGCGGTTAATCTATTCTCCACAGAGGTCCCGAAAGATTCCTATTTTGACCTGGCCCTGAGTTTCAACCACCAGCTCCACGTCTGCCCACTGCCGACAGTCGGATCCATTTTCATGGAGCTTCTGCTGTACTCCAAGCGCTCCAGCGTGAAGGACCTGACGCTGGATAACATCTTCCATACGCTGGTGCGTGAGCAGCTAAAGAAGCATCCGTAATTTTCTCCAGAAACTGATCTGGTGAGAGATCACTTTTCCCAGGTAGTCGTCCAACGATACCGGATAGTCTTTCCCACCCTGGACGTTCCTGGTCTGGAGCAAGACCGGAGAGAACACCCGGTTCATGTTCCACAGGTAGTGGCAGACGAGCTTCCCGTCGATTAAAACTACCACGATGTCGAAGCGCTTGATCCGGCGGGCCCCAACGTCAACCACGATGTCTTCACCGGTCTGGATCACCGGCTCCATGGAAGCGGAGACGACCTTTCCTTTAAAGAACGGAAGCCGCTTAAGGGCTTCGAAGGCTTCTCTGGTTACTTCCATCTTCTCACCCGCTCCCAGAGAAAACCCAGGCCGTACAAAAAAACAATGTAATAATGTAGAAACGCTATCAGCGGGAAAAGGGAGAATCTGCGGGCCCGGGCGGCGAGGTTCATGCTGGCGAAGACGATGACCCCCGCGTAGAGCCTGGTCAGTGACCAGAAAGTGGGTCGATCGACCAAGACCAGCAGATGCAGCAACACGAAGAGGGCCGGGAGCCAGAACATTCCGCTGGTCGGGACGAGTTTCGCTCTTGAAAGTTTTGAACGGTAGAACCCCGCCAGGAAAGTCGGCCGCCACAGCTGGGAGAGGTGTGAGCGCCGGTGGTGAGCTACCTCGAGTTTAGGGTGGTAGAAGATCCTTGCACCTAGAACTTTTAATCTTTGCAACAGATAGGATTCTTCTGCCCTTTGGTAGTCCTCCGGAAATTCCAGCCCCGCCAGAGCGGAACGTCGCACCCACAGGTTGCACGAGGTGAGCTTCTCTTCGGTCGCCGGGACCATCTTATCTCCAGCTGGCCGGTGCCGGGAGAATGTCGCTCCAGTGCAAAAGGGCGATGCCAGAGTGATGGCGAGCGACAAAGGGAAAGCGGACATCCCCCTGGCGGGAAAATCGGGTCCGCCGATCACGTCGACCTTCGGATCGGCCAGGATGGGCCCGATGGTTTTCCAGTAATCGCCGGTGACGTATGCATCGTCGTCGATGAAGTAAACCCACTCCCCTGTGGCCTGCGCCAGAGCGAGGTTGCGTGCCTTCCCCGGAGTGAGGAGCTGCGGAGAGTGCAACAGGTTCAGGTTTGGTGTCAGCGACTGGGCCCTGTGAGTGGTCTCGAGCGGAAGTTGCTTACCGTTTGCCACCAAGACCAACTGCCACTCGACGGTCCCGTCCGGGAGAGAATCGAGACATTTTGATAGGAGTTCTTCTCGACCATGAGTTATGATGATGACAGTTATTACAACCACGAGGATCCTTTGGACCTTTACCTGAATTTCCATCATCATACCATTCTTGTTAGGTGCACAGAAGAGGCACTTTTACAAAAATTGCGCGGGGAATTTCATTTTTTTGTGAGTGGCCACACGGCAGCTCCGCTCACCGAGATCGAACTTCTCTCCGACGCTGGCCCTCCCGTCCCTACGCTGCTGGCGGTGAAGCTGCTGGAACACTGTGCGGTTTACCGGCAAGGTGGCACGCAGTACGTCGACTACTTCGGAGAGGCATTAACTATCTTCGACGATCAGTTCCACCGGGTCCGGATCCACTCTGGCAATCCCGACCGCCTCTTTGAGCTGGCCTTCCTCGCGGTCCACTCCGTCCTCGGGCAGAAGCTCGACCGCCTGGGCCTGTGCCGCCTCCATGGGCTCGGGGTCTCACTACCTGGGATCAATGCCATCGTCATGCTTCCATCGAAAGGGGGAAAAAGTACTCTGCTGAAGAATCTTCTGGAGAATCCTCAGGTCAAGATCATCTCCGACGACATGCCCTTATGTAATCAGCGCGGTCAGATCTTTCCCTTCCCGGCCAAGATCAGTCTCAGCACTCCTCCAGTGGCCGGGCCCCTGTCGCAGCTCGCCTGGCACGAGTTTAAGCGGCACCACTATCCGACAAAATGGACCGCGAGCCTAGCGGCACTGGACGAGCGGATTGAAAAAAACTCGCACAGCAACAGAACTCTTCTGATCGCAGGACTGCGGCTTTCGAACGGCAACTCGTCACTCTTCGAGGTCCCGAAATGGAAGATGGCCGCCCCCCTGCTTGAACACATGATCATGGGCTTCGGGCTTCCGCAGATCCTAGAAATGCTGTTGAAGTTTAACCCTACGGACCTCTGCAAACTTTTCTTGCATGCGCTCCACCGGACCGCCAGTGCCTTCAACCTGGCCCGCACCTCCCGCTGTTATCACTTTCACCTGGGCCCGGACCGGGTACACAATGCTAAACTTCTACTGGATCTTCTGTATGAGCATAAAGCTTCCTAAGACACTTTTATTCATCCTCAGTTTCTGCGTGGGCCTGCTGCTCTACGTTCCCAGCATCACTGGGACGCCCATCTGGGACGACATGCCTTTCTGGTTCGGGGACCCGGCCATGTACCAGGATTTTTCCTACCTCCGGATCTGGACGAACTACGGGTGGCCTTTTTCCGTCACCTTCCAGAAACTAGCGTTGGCCGTTTTCAAAGACCAATACGTTTTTTATCACGTGATTAATTTTCTTCTACACTTTGTGAACTCACTGCTGGTGTACTCCCTCGGCAGACGCCTCCGGTTGAAACATCCTTCAATCTATTTCCTCCTCTTTTTCCTGCATCCGGTAGGAGTGACCTCCGTGGCATGGATGATCCAGGTGAAGACCTTGCTGTGCTTCGGCTTCGCACTCTCAGCTCTTTTGGCGTACTTCAAGGGCCTCAAGGATGTGCGGTGGATGGCCCTCTCATGGGTGTTGTTCTTCCTCTCCGTTACTTCGAAGTCCTCGTCGCTCACTCTCCCGGTGATCCTCCTCCTCATCAGCTACCGGCACTTTAAATTCCGGAAGCTTCACCATGTCCTACCCTTTCTTCTCATCTCCGCCTGGAGTGGGCACCGGGTCCTAAGCAGCGCTCTCACTCAGGAAGGGGTCCAAAGCGCCAAGGTGGTAAACGATTTTAAAAAGCCCGTTGCAGCACCACCGTTGGTCTCCGCGGGGGCCACTGTAAAAAAAGCTCCACCCCTAGTGAGTGCCAAGAAAATCGAAACTCCTGTGGCCGAAACGACGAAGGTGGTTCCCAAACCCACGGTAACCGTCAATCATACTCAAGTTCCGGGGAAGCTTTCCCTACTCAAGAGTGACGGTGACCTATTGCTTCAGACCATGTTCTACTACTTCTGGCAGAGTGTGCTGCCCCTGCATACGCAACCGGTGAAAGGGCTAAACTTCGATGACCCCGGTGGCAAAGAACTCACTCATCTTATCTTCCTCGTCCTGCTGCTGATCCTGTTCAGAAAGCAGAGCTTACTGCTGTACCTCGCAGCTGCGCACTTACTTCTCATCCCGTTCTTAGGCCTCATCCCGGCGCCTTTCATGAACGTTACCTGGGTGAGTGACCAGCACCTCTATTTGATCCTTCCTGCATTCATTGGCTTCTGGTTGAAGCTTTTGGAAAAGATCAGCTGGAAGCACAGCTCTTCCATCCCGGTGGTGTTCCTGCTTTTCTACTGCTACAAAACGTTCGAGGCCAACCGGTGGTACAAAAACCAGTTTGTTTTCTACCAGTCCTCTCTGGAGTATAACCCACTCAACGCCCCCATCGCCTACAACCTCGCCTACGCCCATCTCCACGCCGGGCAATGGATCGATGCCTACAATGTAGTCGAAGGAGTAACCTCACTTGCCACCCAAGAGCCGCTGCTGAAAAAAAATATCTACTACCCGCACGTCGAGTCGCTGTACCGTCAGATGACTTCCACTATGGAGCATAAATGAAGATCAGTGTGCTGGGACTAGGCTGGTACGGTGAACCTCTGGCGAAAGAACTCCTGAATCTGGGCCACGGTGTGTCTGGGAGCACCACCGACCAGGACAAGCTCGACAGACTCACGGACCAAAACATCCAGGCGGTGAAGCTCCAGTACCCGGCCATCCCGAGTCAAGAGATGTTAAACAAAGACATCATCGTCTTGAACATCCCTCCGTTCGAAGGTCAGCTCGAGTGGTTTAAGACCTGGCCCTGGAGTAAGAACAGCTGGGTTATCTTCATTAGCTCCACCTCCGTGATCTCTAAAAACTCTGCGGCGCTGAAGCCTCAAGAAGAGTGGGTCCGGGGAACGTTTCTTTCGTGGACCATCCTGCGCTTTGGCGGACTACTTGGAAATACCCGCCATCCCGGAAAAATTCTGAGCGGAAGGAAAGGGCTCAACCACCCACGCTGGCCAGTGAACCTCCTCCACCTGGACGACGCCGTCGGCTTCACCCTGCGTGTGATTGAAATGAACCTCTTCGGGAAAGTTTTCAACGTTGTCTGCGACGAACATCATACGCGGGAAGAATTTTACTGCGACTTCGCCAAACGAGCGGGAATCGCGGTTCCGGAGTTTACTCCGGAGGATACGTCCACCGGTCCCCGCATTTGCAACGAGGATGTGAAACAGCACTACGCCTTTAAGAGACCGACTCTTCTGGGACAAGACACCTAGAGCTTCTGAAAAATTTCTTTGATTTCGTTTTCCTGGAGGAGTGACCCGTTCAAGGATTTCTCTTTTAGAAACTCGGGACTGTACATCTTAGAGATGGCCCGCTCTCCGCCGTCACACATGAAGGTAATGATCCGCTGCCCGGCGCCGGACTTAAGTGCCGTGCTGAAGGCCCCCGCCAGGTTGAGCATGGAAGACATTCCCATCACTAGACCTTCTTTCTCTCTCAGGTACATCGCCAGGTAGGTGAGCTTCTGGTCATCGATGGTGAAGCAGGAGTCTTGTTTGATGTGCCGGAAGTTCTCGACCATGCGGGTGATCCCCACTCCCTCTGTCATGGTGTAGGATCCGTCTGAGTCGAAGTTGCCTTTGTTGAAGTAGTTCACGATCCCGCTTCCCATGGGGTCCGGCATGATGATTTTAATGTGATGATTTTTTTCCTTCATGTACTTGGACACTCCGGCCGCTGTCCCACCCGAGCCCGCGGCTACGATGACTGCGTTGATCTTGCCGTCCATCTGCTGGTACATTTCCGGGGCGGTGGAATGGTAATGAGAGAGGTAGTTATCGGGGTTATCAAACTGATTGGCCCACCAGTATTCTGGATTGCTCTGGCCAATTTTCTTACCCACTTTAAAAAAATGCTTCTCATCGGAATAAGGCACAGCATCGGTCTCAACTATTTCCGCACCATAGAGCTTCAGGACTTTATGCTTCTCCTGCGCCATCCCCTTGGGCATGACCACGATGACTTTATGACCCAGGGCTTGGCCGACCAGGGCCAGACCGATTCCGGTATTCCCGGCGGTGCCTTCAACGATGGTCATGCCTGGTTTCAAAATTCCTTTCACGATCGCCTCGATCACCATGTTCATGGCCGGTCGGTCTTTTATGGTCCCGCCGGGATTGAGATTTTCGCATTTCATGAAAATTTCGCAACCAGATAATGCACTTAAAGACTGGACTTTCATGACCGGCGTATTACCAATGACTTGTAAAAGGCCAGTTGATTTGAGTTTGGTGCGAAGATCCATTGAAATTTCCCTGCGTAATAAGGTAGTTTAAGATGAATTCTTTATACTGCAAAAGGTCTCCAATGTCTTCTACTCTTGCCCAGTTTTTACACCGTGACCGCTTCGGAACTGCTGCCATCGTGATGAATGTCCAACAGGTTAGGCACTCCGTGGACGAACTCGTCTCCTTGTTGTTTCCACAGCGGGGTTGCATAAAAATGCCCAGCCTTAGTGACACCGAAGCCACCGTCGGTCGGCTGAGAACCCAGTTCGAAGAATACTTCAAATCTGTTTCTGTACTGGCCCTGGACTTCGAACCAAAGATCTCCAGCATCACAGAAGAGTTCTTCAACCAGTTACCAGAAATCGCTCGGACCTTAGACTTAGATGCCATGGCTTCCTTCTCCGGAGATCCGGCCGCGTACAGCCGCGAAGAAGTCATCATCACCTACCCGGGCTTTTACGCCGTCTGCATCTACCGTCTTGCTCATGCCATCAGCCGTCTGGGAGCGCCCCTCATCCCTCGACTCATGAGCGAATACGCCCATGAAAAAACCGGGATTGATATTCACCCGGGTGCGAGCATCGGAGAAAGCTTTTTCATCGACCATGGGACCGGAGTGGTCATCGGTGAGACGGCCATTATCGGAAAGAATGTGAAGATCTACCAAGGGGTCACCCTCGGGGCCCTGAGTGTAAAAAAACGCCTGCAGTCCATCAAGCGTCACCCCACCATCGACGACGATGTGGTGATCTACGCCAACTCCACCATCCTCGGAGGAGAAACGGTCATCGGCAGAGGTTCGATCATCGGTGGAAACACCTGGATCACGCAGTCCATGCCGGCCGGGAGTGTCGTCTTCAATAAGCTCGAGATCAGCCATTCCCAACTAGGAAAGTAACGTGGAAATCTCTACGCAGAAAGTTCACCAATGGCAGCAGCAGAAAAAAGAATTCCATCTGCTAGATGTCCGGCGCGATGACGAGAGAGAAGTAGCTTCGCTCGGAGGCCTGCACATTCCACTGCACCAACTCGAGGCCCGCTATCAAGAACTCATCAGAGATAAGAATCCGTGGATCGTCTACTGCCACCATGGTGTCCGCAGCCTCTACGCGACTCAGTTTCTAAAAATGCATGGCTTCGATGCGCTCTCACTGCGGGGAGGGATCGATGAGTGGTCCACATTAGTTGACCCCAGCGTTCCGCACTACTAAACTATCCTAAAGGAGACTCTATGCTTAACATCCCTTATAAGATCGTGGCCATCGTTCTGGTCGGAACCGCCATCATCCTGGCCATCGTGATGATCGCCGGGATCCCGCTCAACCTGGTGATGTGAAGCCTTAGAAAAGATCATCTTCATTGGCCAGCAGCTTCTCTGCCTTCTTCTTCCACAGGATATTCTCCGGCACCAGGTCAGTCGGCCCGTTGGGCGCGGCCAGGACCTCCAGTAGCACTTTCTTAAAAGATTTCTTGTCATCCTGACTGGTGTGATAAACTTCCGCGTAGATGACCTTCGACCCCAGGTACTCCGGCGCCACCTGGATGGCTTCTTCGAAGTACTTCTTACTTTTTTTCATGTCCCCGCCCGCCACCGACGGCGCCAGGGCGTAGAAGCTGGCCCAGAACCGTGGGACACCTCCGTGGTGGATCTTGGGATCGAGCTTCTCCACTTTCCGGATCATGGCAAGAATCTGGTCCTTGTGCTTGATCTTCGAGAACAGACCACTTTCATGGGCGTACTTCCCAAGAGAGACGGCCGACCAGAAGAGGATTTCTGCTTCCTTCACCGTCAGGACGTCCAGCGATTGCTCCACGCTGTCTTTTTTCTCCATTAACTTTGTGAACTCTGGGTTGGTGTGGAGGCCTTTCACACCGAACTCGTAGCCTTTTTCGTAGTGGCGCTTGCGAAGAGCGGCGTTATCCAAGTGGAGATCGGCCAGGATGAAATGACCACGGCTAAGGTAGGTCAGCACTTCAAGGTCACCGTCGGTCTGTGCCATCTCGAACTTCGAGAGGCCCTCTTGGAGACTGTCGAGGTTATCTCTCTTCTCCCACAACCGCAGCGCTTCGGTTTTCATGATGCCCGCTTCCTGAGGTTTGAGTTTGCTCTGGTCCTCCTGGGCGACGGCGAGGTTCAGGATGAAGAACAAGGAAAGGATTAGGTTAGTCATGAAAAAAGCTTACTTTACATCGTGATTTGAGAAAAGACTAAGTGTAGCATATAGCTATGACGACTCCTCTGAAGATCATGGTTCTAAACGCTCAGGATTTGTACCTGTTCATGGATAAGAACCGGCCCGCCAATTCCATCCCGGAGATGACGGAGATCCACTGGCAGCTGATGAGCTCCAGCCTGTATTCAAATAAGTCCAAAGACAAGTGCCTGATGCTTGCGATGGCCATCACCGACGCCGAAGCCGACATAGTAATGGTGACGGAGGTCGGGGGCCCGGAGTCACTTGATAACTTTGCGAAGTTCCTATTGAAAGACCAGTACCGCTCCCTGAGCCTGCCGTCTAACTCTGACAGAGGGATCGACCTCGGCTATTTGGTCAAGCGCTCACTTGCGCTGGAGTTCGAACTCCACTCTCACATCGACTACCGGCTCCCGTATCCGGCCAAGAGGTTTTCAAGAGACGTCTTACGGCTGGACGTGAGTTCGGGAGGTGAGCTGAAGTTCATCCTGTTACTGGTGCACATCAAGTCCAAGCTCGACCTGAAGAAGGCTGACTTCGAAGGCAGAACCAGGCGGGTGCTCGAAGTTCAAGGTCTGATTGAGATTTACAAAAACCTGCTAACAAAAAACGTCCCGGTTTTGGTCGGCGGTGACATGAATGGGCACGCAGGGGAAACCGACACCGAAGAAGAGTTCAGGGCCATCTACCAGGAAACCGATCTGAAAGACATTGCGTACCTTGCCCAGATTCCGCAGGATGAAAGATTCAGTTACATCTACTTCACCCGCGGCGGGAACCGCTTCGTTCAGCAGATCGACTACCTGTTCATCTCCGAGAAATACACCCACCTGATCGATCCGGCGGAATGTTACTTCCCGAGGTATAGAAACCTGGCCGGGGCACCCCTCCCCATTCCTCCGAGAATAGAGCAAAAATCTCTGCTGCCATCAGACCATTATCCTTTTTTGGCCACTTTGAAGCTCTAATCCGATAAAAACCGACTGCGGCATTGGAAAAATTCTGGCCTTTTTGATGAGTTATGTTATTTTAGCCAACAGAAACAACTACTTAATTATTCAGCGAGGATTCATGGCCTACGAGAACAGAAAAGATGCTAAAGACAAGATCCGTATTGATATCACTGATGGCTTCGCTGTTGAGAGGGCCCTCAAAAAGTTCAAACGTCTTTGTGATGCTTATGGAATCGTGAAAGAGTACCGTGCCCGTGAAAGTTACCAGAAGCCATCTGTGAAGCAGAAAGAGAAACTGGAAGCTGCTGAAAAACGTCGGAAGAAAACCAGCTCAAAGATGCGAATCTCTAAAAAGATATAGAAAAAAAGGGCCTTTCCTGGGCTTACTATTACCCACATCTTCGGATGTGGGTTTTTATTTCTGGGCCATCATTTCATAGATTTCTGCACCGTCCATGATCCGAATCCATCATCTAGTCATAGTTAGCATACCTGGATGACCATCGCCCTTACGATTCAAGAACCCACCAAACCCGTCATCTCTATCTCCAACCTCGCTGCTTCTTCTCGTCTGCACTTCTCCACGTTGCATCCAGACTTCAGTTGCGTCCACTTATAATTACGCCTGAAGTGTTAAGTGAAATAGGGCCTAAAATAAAACAAAGATGCCTCTGCCACTCTTCTCATCAACAGTTAAAAAACTTAGCTTGTTACCTAGTAACAACAAGGAGGGATTATGAATTCTAGTATCAACCTGATTATTTTTATCACAGTAAGCTTCTTACTTTCCGCATGTGGTGGCAAAGAAGGTGGCAATGGGAATAAAGCTGCACCCCCAGGACCTCAAGCAGAAGATGCCCCGGAAGAAACCATTGAGGCAAATATAAGAACTCTGAAATCTTATAAATGTTACAGCGGCGATAGTAATAATCTTAGTCTTCAATATGAAGTCCGAAAGGAAAGTACAGAACGAGGAGAGAGGTTTTATCTATACGATTGTCTCGGTACAAATCAATGCCAATCTGCATTTCTACTCACCAAATCCGAAAGTGGTGAAGGTGAAGAGTTTAGTACCTGCTTTACTGGAGAAGAAAACTTCTCTCTCTGTGTTTCAGACGAACGTATTACTGAACAAACTTCTCAAGGGGAGTTACTTCAAGTCGGAGGATCAGGTGGAAATATCCTTTATTGTAATCAAAACATCCCGCTGTAAGATTACAATTTAAGTTTCGGTTATGTACTCCAGATTATTGATTTCACTGGAGTACATTCCCTTATAGCGCAACCCGCTAATTATTAAACGGCAAACCACTTCACGCTCTTAGTGTTAAGCAAGCTCGCTTAACACTTTGTTAAGTAAGCTCCTTTTAAAACAAGGAAAACTAAGTTAATGGATCTGATGCAAATTTCTAGTTACCGCGACATACTTGCTGAAGAGTTAGAAAGAAGAAAACTTCTCAATAGCTCATATTCACTTAGGGCCTATGCCCGCGACCTCGATATTTCTGCCCCAAGGCTTTCACAGATCATGGCAAAAAAACATGGATTATCTCCGAAGGCAGCTCAGGAGATCGCAGATAAGCTCAAGTTACCTGAAGAACAAAAAAAATGGTTTTGCCATTCGGTCGGAGCACTTCACGCAAGAGGAGAGAAATCCAAAGAAGAGTTCAAACAAAGAGTTCAGCAATACAAGAAGGGTGCAGAGGTATTCACGGAAATTCACATGGAATACTTTAAGGTCATGGCCCAGTGGTACCATTTTGCTATTTTGGAGCTGACTCACCTCGAACAATTTAGACTGGACTATTCTTGGATGGCAGAGACACTTTCCATCGACGTCGAAGAAGTCAAAAGCGCAGTAGAAAGGATGAAGAATCTCGAACTCCTCCATGAAGAAGATGGCAAGCTGATCGACGTGTTCAAATTCCTTGCGACCCCGAGCGACGTCCCTTCTCCCGACCTGAAAACTTTTCATATGAACATGATGAAGCGGGCGATGGCCGCGCTCTACGATCAAGACATCCACTCAAGAGAAATCGCATCAAACATTTTTGCCATCAACAAAGAAGACGTCCCGGAGCTAAAGCAGAAACTCCGAAGCTTCCGACGAGAACTCGAACACACGGTCAGCAAGGCAAAGAAAAAAGACGCGGTCTACTGCTTAGGTATGCAATTTTTTGAACTCACAAGGAGATAAGATGAAATACGTTTTACTACTGGTCTTCACTCTCAGTTTCCAATCCGCCTTTGGAAAAGAAGCGGGTAACGGTGGAGACATCATCTACTGCGATAACGGTAAGGGTAAAGTGGAACTACTTGACTACTATGAAGGGAAACTGATGCGAGGTATTTCTCCAAGTACCTTGAGTCCGGAGCTGTCTGTTAAGCAGAACTTCAGAATCCTTCTTGATAACCTTTCCATACCCTCCCCGCTCAGGGCCGCTCGGTACGAAAAATGGTTTACTGAATTCGAAAGAGATGCGCTCATGCTTCGAAACGTCGCACTGGTGGACATTCCTGATTCTCACCATCTCGCTTTAGAAAATGGATGCGAAATCAAACAGATCATCATCCAGGTCCTGCCTAGGTATCCACAGGACAAACGTTACACCATCGACGCCGATCTCTGGGATAAGTTACCAAATGACTCCAGGGCCGGACTTATCCTGCACGAACTTATCTTCCGTGAGTTGATTCAGTTCAAGTCGGATACTTCTGACAAAAAACCTTTAGATTCTCGCGACACAAGATATCTGAATAGTATCATCGCTTCAGGTGAAGTAAGAAGCATGACATCTTTAAGCTTCAACCAACTCCTCTTTAGCTTCGATGATTTTAAATTAATGGAGTATCCTGACCTTGATCACTTTCTCATTATAGAAAAATACTGGTGGCCGAGTGAACAAATTATATACTCAGAAAATGGTAAATATTTAACTTCCTTTCACCCTCAAGGTCACAAGTTTTATACTTCCACCGATGACAGAAAAACGATTACCTTTGGTCCGTTTACTTTCGAGCGGGATGAATTATGGGGTAAGTATAAATTAAAAATAGATTATGCAGAAGGTATCTATGAATACGCACATCAGGAAGTTTATAAAAGATACTCTTTCAGCTACCGTAACGATAAGTGTCACGTCAAAGAAGGAAAATATGATTTTCATAAACTTCAGCTGCGTCCAGGAGTATGGCTAAAGGCAAAAGTCTATCCGGCCAGCCTGACCTCTCCAGTTAGAGGATATGGATTAGAAATAAATGCCGTTGAGCTCGTCGAACAAGATGACCCCCATGGGTGCCTTAAAATATTAAGCCACCATGCCTTGGAAATGGTCTATGATCTTAAAAAGAAGAGACTCGTTTCAGTAGAAGGTAGTCATGCTTTCCGCTCTTGTGGGAAAGATTATAAGGGCAAGGTCTTCTTCGATGATGAAGGACGACCAAGTAAACAGCAGGTACACGTGGAATACAATTAGAAGCAGCCCACCAAAAACTAAAAACCCACATCTTGTAACAGATGTGGGTCATAGAAAGCCTTCCTGGCCCTTTTTTTTTGCCTACTTACTTATGAAGCTGCAGTTTCACTTTCTTGTTATGCATCTGCAGAAGCATGCTATCGACTTTCGACTTAGCTGACGGCCTCACATCCTGTGAGGAATGGTCAAGCTTAACGTCTTCGTCTGCGATCAGGGAAGCAGCTGAAGAACTAGGAAGTTTAAACACTTCAGAGAAATCCGCTACCACCGCGATGCCGTTCTGACCTGCGCTCGACGAAGTAAACAATCCTGCAGAAGCGATAACTTTACCGAAGGCCATCATCGGGAAGATGTTGAGTCCCGGTGCCTTGCTACCAATGCTGTCGAACGACTTAATTGGAATGGCCACGGCGATGGCAGAACCTTTCGAGGACAGGGTGAGGTACAAGCGTGCGCCGGCCCCGAGCTCTACCACCACCACTTCATTGTTGGCGATGAGAGGAATGAGGTTTCCGTTGGGCAGAGAAGCCTGCTGGGCACGGATGTCCGAGAGTTCGGAGATGTTGAGAGAAACTTTAAGTTGGTTTTTCCCGCCGAGGATGGGAAGGAGTTCAACTTTACCGATTGGCCGTTGGAGTCTCGGATGGATGATCGGAAGGGCGACGGCGGGGAAACTCATGTTACCGAGATTGAGGTCGGCGGACATGTTCAACATGATGTCGGAATCGACGGTAGAGGTTTTGATGTCGATCGACTTCAAGACCTGAGGGGCCTTACCACAGGAAATGGCAAAGAGGGAGAGGACCACTAATGCGGCGAAGTTCAAAAAAGATTTACCCATGAAATGTACCTGACGAGAGACTAAGTCTCTTGATGATAACAACCCTACTCTTCAACAAACGTCCAACAAGATTAATACGTGCAACCGCAGGTTTGAAATCGCTTTATTCGATGCGTCATATTAACAGATCTAAAAATATTTGCAAGAAAAATGTTGAGTAGACAAATATGATAATGCCGGTGCAGACTTATAAGTACATGAAACAACTAATTTTTTACTTCGATTTTCTTTCTCCTTTTTCTTATTTTGCTTGGATGAAACTGCAGCAACTGGTCCACGAAAAGCAATTAAAAATTGAATACAAACCTACTCCCCTGGGCCCATTACTCAATCACTGGCAGATAAAAGGTCCGGGTGAAGTGACACCCAAACGGGAGTTTCTTCTCAAACAGTGCCTGCGGTACTCTAAACGATTCGGTCTACCCTTCACCACCCCGCAGACCCATCCCTTCAATTCGTTGTATGCTCTGAGGCTGGCACTCAAAGGAGTTGCCGGAGACCATCAGGAGAAAGTCATCAGTACACTTTGGTCGGCCGGCTGGCAAAAGCGGATAGACATGGGAAATCCAGATGAATTGTTGGCCGCTTTAAGAGATAATGGGTTACCCCATGAGGAACTCTATGAGAAAAGCTTCTCCAGAGAAGCCAAGGCCGAACTCAAGGCCAACATCCAGCAAGCTCTCGCTGCGGGTGTCTTCGGAGTTCCCAGCTTCACCGTCGGGACTGAACTCTTCTGGGGCAACGACGCTCTACCCGACGTGATGGATTTCCTGGAGGGAACGGATCTTCTGGATAGAGTGAAACTAGAATCCCTACTGACGTCGACCCCGCGGGCAGCTGTGCAGCACATCCCGTGAGTCGATGAGACTTGAAAAAGGTGCCGTATGCCCAAGCCGAATAAGATAGAGCTCCTGACCGAACATTTGATTAAAATTATCTCCGAGACCAACGGGATCTCCCTGGCGGACACGCTGGAGTTGGCCGTGATGGGAGAGGCCAAGGATGACAATCCGGCGGTAAAGAAAGCTCTGCAGGAATTCCGTCGTCTGCTGACCGGCTACAACAGCAACGAAGTGGACATTAAAACCCTGCTGGCGCACCCGGTGTCGATCGCCCTGTTTCATTTCTTCCGCCGCTTCCCCAAGCCTTATATCGAGGAGCACATCCACCTCACAGGTTCCCTTTCTGCTGAGTTCATCCATCCCCATCTGATCAAACTCCTGAAGGGTCCCAGCAAGCAGGTCTACTTTGATATCATCAACAAGGTCTACGGTGACGGCACCGCTGAGAAGATCACCACGGTGGATGACGTGGATGCCCTGGTCCGCTTGAAGGACGATGAATTCTTCGACCGCTACCTAAAAATCCTCCTGCTGCCGAAGCTCATCCTGACATCCAAGGAGATGCACCGGGCGGCTGCCTACCATATGGCACGCGACCTCTATCACCAGTTCAACATCGGGAAGGTGAGACTGAAGTTCACTCTGTCCCGGGCCAATCAAAACGCCGACGAGCAGATCCCGGGGATCGAGAACCTCAAGGAGGAGGACGTGGTCCTTGGCCTCTACGAAGGTTTCATGGACTTCCGGAAAGAAGTCCCGGAATTCGAGTTCGTACTCTCACCGTGTTTCCGGAAAGAAGCGAACTTCTTCGACGCCAGCAGGTTCAAGACTAAGAAGGAACATTTCCTTCAGCAGGTCGACGCCATCCTCGCCATGCTTGATAAGTACCCGTTCCTGTGCCCCTTCCTCAATGAAGTGGACACCGTCGGGAGCGAGAAGGACCTCTACAGCAAGGGCCACTTCAATGAAATGCAGCAGGGTTTCCGCAAACTGCACTTCAAGGGCTTCGCCATCCGCTCCCACCACGGCGAGACCTGGCACACGCTTAAGAAAGGAGTCCAGGCCGTCGACAATGCTCTGAACATCTGGCACATCGATACCCTTGAGCACGGCCTCTCCCTGGGGATCAACCCGAACTTCTATTTCCACTCGCTGTACCGGCGGATCATCATCGACAACGAACGCGGCGCCCGGGTCAAGGAGAGTTCCTCCGACTGGAAAGAGCTGATGGAGATGGACTGGCGCGAGCACGTCAACATCCGGGAGAAGATTTTCCAGGGTGAACTCCTGTCCCCGGACGAACGCCGTGAGTTCGTGAAGGTGAAGTTCCACACCGCCCGGGAGGTCGAGCACTACCAGCACGACGTTCTGAACCGGATGATCAATAAGGGAGTGAGCTTAATCGCCCTACCGTCGTCGAACAACAAGCTCACCACCAGCTTCGAAGACTACAAGGACCACCCCTTCTCCTGGTGGGAAAAGAAGAACCTGAAGCTTGGGGTGGGGACGGATAACTACGTGACCCTCAACACCAACTTCATCCAGGAACTGTTGATCCTCCTGTTCACGGATTCGGAGAACCTCAAGATCACTAAGTTGTTGATGGTGGCGACTGGGGAGACGAGGAGACCGTTTTTGTCGCAGCTACTGTGGAAGATGCGAGGGTGAACCGAGAGCATTTTTAACCAAAAAGATCTTTCATCACATCGAACATTTTGACCTTCGAGAGGTAGTTTTTGATGAAGATTTTGTTTTCTGGTTTGTACCAGAAGAAGAATGTCCGCTGTTTGGTTTTATCATCCAGGCTAATGGCCGTTTCAACTTTTTTCATGGTGTACGGGTGATACCCTGAATAGTAGATCTCCGTCGCGACGGTCATAGGAGTCGGGGTGAAATCTTGGATCTGCTCGAGCTTGTAACCTAGCGCCTTGGTCTTCGCTGCCAGCTTGGCCATGTCTTCCGGCGTGCAGCCAGGGTGGCTTGAGATGAAATAAGGAATGATCTCCTGTTTAATTCCTTTCCTACGGGAGACTTCCTCGAAGCGGGTTTTGAATTTATAGAAGTATTCGAAACTCGGCTTGCGCATGACTTTTAAGACTTCGTCTTCGGTGTGCTCCGGAGCAACCTTGAGGCGCCCTGAGACATGGTGAGTGATGAGCTGCTCGACGTACCTTTCGTCTTCCTTCGGATGCGACGACCTAGGATCGAACATCAGGTCATAGCGAAGGCCAGAGCTGACGAATGCTTTTTTCACTTCAGGGTGCCGTGCCACTTCCTGGTAGAGTTCGGTCATCTTCTGAGGATTGGTTTCTAGGTTCTTGCAGACTTGAGGAAAGACACAGGACGGGGCCGCGCACTTGTCGCAGACGTCCTGGTCGATGCCTTTCATCTGGTACATATTGGCCGATGGCCCACCCATGTCCGAGATGTAGCCTTTGTAGTCTGGCATCCGCACCACCTGATCGAGCTCCCTCATGATGGATTTCCTTGAGCGGGAGGCGATCATCTTCCCCTGGTGGGCAGAGATGGTGCAGAAGCTACAGCCGCCGAAGCAGCCCCGGTGGGTGTTGATGGAAAATTTTATCATCTCGAAGGCAGCGATCGGTCCGCGGTCTTTGTACTTCGGGTGTGGCAAGCGGGTGTAAGGAAGATCGAACGATGAATCGATCTCCTTCTCCGTCATCGTCTGGTAGGGAGGATTAATCACCAGGACTTTGCCCTGCACTCTCTGGGTCAGGCGCCGGGCAAACTGCTTGTTTGATTCGACCTCTACGTGCATGAAGTTTCTGGAGTAGGCCTTCTTATCCCCCAGGCAGTCTTCGTGAGAAGTGAGCTCGAAGCTCTCCCACTGTTTGTTCCTCGGGAGTTCAAGTGCTTCGTCCTGAAGGAAGGCGGTCTGCGGAATGGTTCTAAGAGAAGCGAAGGGTGTTCCTCTCTCGAGGTACTTGATGATGTCTCTGATGGGCTGCTCTCCCATTCCGTAGACCAGCAGGTCGGCGCCGGAGGAAGACAAGATATTCGGTAGCAGCTTATCCTGCCAAAAATCGTAGTGAGTCACTCGCCGCAGAGATGCCTCGATACCACCGATAAGCACCGGGACATCGGGGTAGATATTTTTCAGGATCTGAGTGTAGATTGTGGTGGCGTAATCGGGTCTGAAATCCGTTGAACCGCCGGGCGTGTAAGCGTCGTTTGACCGCAGGCGCTTGCCGGCGGTGTACTTGTTGACCATGGAATCCATGTTCCCGGAGGTCACTCCGAAAAAGTATTTTGGCCTTCCGAATTTTTTAAAGTCCCGAAGGTCATCCTGCCAGTTTGGCTGAGCGATGATGGCCACTTTCAGGCCCAGGGATTCGAAGATGCGGCCCATGACTGCGGCGCCGAAAGCAGGATGATCAACGTAGGCGTCACCGGTGATGAGAACCACATCGAGTTCGTCCCAACCGCGCTTTTTTGCTTCTTTTACTGTTGTGGGCAGCCATGCCGTGATCGGCAATTCGCTGGGGTCAATTTTTTCCATGAGGAGGAATTTACACTCTGTATCAAGAGATGACAATCAATAGATCCGTTCTCTGGCGTCGTGCTTAAGTTATTGAAATATCTAACAATTTTTATACCTTTAAGGTCACTAACAACCGGATCATAGAAACTTTGGATCCAGCTTGAAATTCTCAGGCACTTTAGCAGTGATGGTTTGATAAAACTCCATGATGGTTCGCATGTCTTTATCAAAGTCGGTTGGATAGATCGCCGGACCGAAGCCGGCTTCTTTTCTTCGGTAGTCCGCGTACCCCAGGACGATGGGAATGTTGGCCTTCTGAGCGATGTAGTAGAAACCGGTTTTCCAGTTCGGATTCGGTTTCCTGGTGCCTTCCGGAGCGATCATCAGCACCAACTCCGGGTACTGCCGGAACAACTGTGCCATGGTGTCCGTAGTACTCCCCTTCCCACCGCTCTTGAGTTTTTCTCTGTCGATCCCGATGGCACCGGCAGGCTTCATAAACAGGTTGAGGGGAAATTTCATCCAGTCATTTTTAATGACGAATTTCGCGTTCCGCTGGCCCAGGTGCACGATCGCCATGGACGGTATGAAGTCGTAGTTCGAAGTGTGAGGAGCGCCGAGAAAAATAAATGAGCGCAGGTCATCGGGGATCTCACTCTTGAATTTCCAACCGGTCAGTTTGAAGGAGACGGCGAAGAGGAAATGGATCACGCGCACATCCTCTGTTCTCCGATGAGCGAGAGCTTCTGGAGACGGGTGAGCTTTTTGATCTGCGCTTCGAGCTTCGATGCCTCTGAACGGTTTCTGCAGCCGCGGGTATAGAGGATTTTCACCGGCGGGCACGAGCGGAAAAACTTCGCTCCTTTCGGGGAACTCTGGTGTTCTTTGAAGCGGCGGTCGACGTCGGTAGTGATGCCGGCGTAGAGATGGCCCTTCTCGTTCTGGATAATATAAACGAACCAGCTAGAATCTTTCATGCTAGTATCATAACCTCATGGAGAAAATTAAAATACCATTTTCCGAATTCACCTTTTCATTCTCGAGGAGCGGCGGCCCCGGCGGCCAGAACGTCAACAAAGTTAACACCAAGGTGATCTTGTACTGGGACCTTCCCCACACCAGCTGCTGCCTGCCCCCAGTCCTCCAACGCTTCAGAGACAAATATGGTCAATTTATCCTGGAGGACGGCTCCGTCCAGCTGGTGAGCACCAAGCACCGGACCCAGAAGGCCAACATGGATGACTGTATTGAAAAGCTCGAGACCATGCTCAATGACGTGCGGGTGCCGCCGAAGATCCGAAGAGCGACGAAACCGAAACGAAGTGCGGTCCTGAAAAGACTCGACACTAAGAAGAGAGACTCCGATAAAAAACGCCTAAGAAAATCCGACTACTGAACACTAATACACTAACCCACAGTCCGGACATTCATGAGCGCTGGGTGAAAACTTCGCACCACAGGCCTGGCAGATGACTTCGCTGGCCGTCGGGTCGTAGACGGCAGACATGTGTTCGAAGTTCGGAACATGGCCCTTCACTGTTTTAAGATAATCGGATTGGAAATGGGCCTGGAGCTTCTCCTTGTCTCCTTCACTACCCCACACCTCGACGGTAACCTTGCAACCGGTGGTGCAGGTTTCCGAATGGGTCTTGAGGGTGATGTCCACACCGGAGTTTTTTAACTTTATCTGGTGGTTCTTGGCTTCCTGGAGTCCCATCACACCTAAGAAAATATCTTCCATCATTCACCCGCAAATTTTTCTTTAAGGTACTTCACGTAGTCCCGGGTCCCGAGTTTTCCGACGAGGTCCCTGGAGCTCACCGAGCGTCCTTTATTATGAATAGTATTCTTCAGGTACTCAAGCACGGGAGCTAAATTCCCCTGAGAAATAGCTTTGGAGAACCCCGGGAGTTCCCTCTTCACTTTCTGTTGCAGACTCCCCGAGATAAGGTTGCCCAGCGAGTAGGTCGGAAAGTAGCCGAAGGCACCGCCGGCCCAGTGCGAGTCCTGGAGCACTCCCTGAGTATGATCTTTCGAACTGATCCCGAGGTAGGTCCGGTACTTCTCATCCCACACTGCCGGGATCTCCGCGGCGTCCATCCCCTGGTTGAAGATCAGCTCTTCGACCTCGAAGCGGATGATCACGTGCAGGTTATAGTAAAGCTCACTCGACTCGACCCGGATGAGCCCGGGCACTGATTTATTGAAGACATGGAACAGGGTCTCCTCGTCCACTCCGTTCATGGATTTTCCAAAGAGTTCTCGCATCTTCGGATGGATCAGCTGGCAGAACTCTCGTGAGCGACCGATCACATTTTCCCAGAACCTCGACTGCGACTCGTGGACAGATAAGGAGACGGCTTCCGCGAAGGGTGTGCCCTCCCAGGCCCGGGGCAAGTTCAGTTCGTACAGAGCATGGCCCACCTCGTGCATCGTCGATGAAAGAGAGTCCAGGTTCTCGGTGGTATAGCGGGTGGTGATCCGCTGGTCATGGGGAGAGATGTTAATGCTGAACGGGTGGGTGGATTCGTCGAGCCGGGAATGGGTCGCCGGAAGTCCACACAATCCGGTGACGTAGGCACTTAGTTTTTTCTGGGCTTCGATTGGAAAAGGTCCCTTGAGATCCTTGACCTTCACGAAGGTGCGACGGGCGTTAACCTCTGCGGTGAGGGTCAAGAGGTCCGTCTTAAGATCCTGAAAGAGAGAACCGATCGCCGCCGAATCGAACTCCTTGTCGTGGAGCCGGATGAGGGCATCGTAGGGCTTCACCACGTCGAAGAATCCCGCTTCCCGTCGCTTAAGGTCAATGAGCTTCTGCAGGTGCGGCCGGAACGATTTCCAGTCATTCTTTCTGCGGGCGTCGGCCCAGGCATGGCTTGCCATGGTCTGGGCGTGGGAGAGCTCGAGCACGTGCTTGAGCGGTGACGCCTTGGTGATCTCGTAATCGAATCGAAGTTCCTTGAGAAGTTTCCTCTCGCGCGGTTTGAGTGTCTGCTGTCCGAGAGTTTTCAGGAGCCCACCGTACTTCTTTGCGGTGATGTGAGCGTGGAGCTTCCCCTGGATGTAGCTCAGCCGATCGGCGCGGTCCCCGATCGCCGCGGCCGGCATCATGGTTTCCATGTCCCAGTGATGAAGGGCGTAGATGCTCTTGAGATAGGAATACTCTTTGAGGTACTCCTTGATCTCCCCGACCACTTTGTTCATTTCTTCAGCAGCACTGTTTTGTACTGTTGCTCATCGAAGCCGAACGCAAGCACCTGTCCCTCTTCTTCCAAAATTGGTCTCTTGATCATGGAACTGTTCTCACACAGGAAACTAATCTTGTCGGCAGGATTTAGTTGCTCGTAGTGATCCTTGTGCTTCTTATAAGTCTGGCCGTTGGTGTTGACCGGCAAGTCGCCCAGAGAACTCTGCCATCGCTTGATGTCTGTCTTGGTCGGTGGCTGCTTTTTGAAGTCAATGAAGTTCACATGGATATTCTGTTTCTCAAGAAAGGTCCGGGCCTTTTTAACGGTGTCACAATTAGGTATCCCGAATAGCTGGTACATAAAAACTCCTACAGTTTTAGCCGCGTTAGTATCTTATTTAACGAATTCGAAAAGCGTTCAACGTCCTTGGACCCATAGGGTGCCGGACCGGCGGTCACGACGCCGCTGTCCCGGATGTCTTTCATGAAGTCGCGCATGGAGAGTCGTTCTCTAACATTTTCCTCCGTGTAGAGCTCTCCCCGTTGGTCTAGCGCAAGCGCACCTTTCTCGACGACGAACGCCGCCAGTGGGATGTCTGCGGTGATCACGATGTCCTGCGCTCCGACGTGCTCCACGATGTAATGATCGGCCATGTCAGACCCTTTTTCAACCTGGATGGAGGTGACCAGAGTCCCGGGGGGCACGGCCATGTAACTATTGGCCACGAGGGTTACCGGGAGCTTCAATCTATAAGAGGCGCGGTATACAATTTCTTTGATTGATTTAGGACAGGCATCGGCGTCAATCCAGATCCGGGGCGGCTGATCCATAGACATCAAGAGTACTGGGCGACGGTTTTCAGGATGGTATCGAGCTCGACGGGTTTACTTAAAAAGGCGGTGATGCTGAAGTTCTTCATTTTTTCCTTGGCATTCGCCTCGGCGGACATGACCACAGTTGGGATGGAAGCCCAGTTTTCATTCTTCAACTGTTCGGTCCGGAAGGAGTACCCATCCATGACAGGCATCATGAGATCTATCAGGATCAAGTCGGGAACGTTCTCACCTTGAAGGTACTTCAGGCCTTCTAGTCCGTTTACCGCAGACGCCACATCGTAACCTTCACTTTCCAAAAGTTCGACTAATAACTCACGAATAGACGTGTCGTCTTCAACTACTAAAATTCTTTTAGTCATCTGAGGTGCTAACCCTTAGTTTTCGATATTCTCTCTAATATCCTAGACTTACTACAAAGTACAGGAGCTAAACCACTGAGATAATACTTAAGTTAATCTTGAGCTATTTTATTTTGATAATCAAGCAATATAAAATTATAGGACTTCTCTTTTGGATGATTTTTCTTCCAGATAATGAAGTCTTCCCGTCTGGAAAGTGACCTAAAAATTTGTGCAGAAGGCGAAATTAAGAGTGTTTTCTCAAGTGACTCACTATGAGGGAACAACCTTAGGAACCATTTTTCAACTTGCCGCGAAGTAAAAAAAATTTTCTTGATATTGTTTTTTTGAATCACGCTAAATAAATCTTGATTCCATTCGATGCGAAAGAGATCAGCGTCGGAGGCGCTCCCTTTTTTCCTTTCACAAGAGCAGATCACGTCTCCGATGGCCATACCATTTTCTTCGAGAAACTCCTCCAGGGCTTGTCTCGTCTTCAAAGACTGTCCGAAGCAGTCTCCGACCAATTTCCATAGGAGATTCTTTTCTCCTCCGAAAAAAAAGTCAAATTCATGGGCCTTGATCTCATGCCTGCGGCCCGGATCAGTGAACTTTCCAATGGGGAAACTGCCGATGATCATGCAGCGGGGTTTGCTGGGGATGAACTCACCGTAAGGATGGAATTCTCGTGTGCTCATCGGTGAATGAAAAGTTTTGGTTTAGATGCAAGTGCCAGAATAGACTTTACCATTTTTCTTCTTGAGCTTGGCCTTGATGTCAACTTTTGACTCTTGGACCACTGTCAGATTCAGGTCCCGGGATTTGAAAACTAAAGGACTAGAACCGTATTCGACGTCCAGGTGGTAGGCGACTTTAACCTTCGATTTGTTCAGAAAGTAGTTACCGTTCACACAGCTGAGTTTAATGGAGCCATTTTTGAAAGTGCATTGTAAAAGTTGTGGGCCATCACTAATACCATAAACCTGGCAGGCCCGAGCAAAACTCTGATGAGAGAAAAGCAGACTTATTGTCAGGGCAATAAAAGTGAAAAGTCTAAACATAAGAACCTCAATCTGATTTAACTTAATCATATAAAATACCCTAGTTCCATGGGTGATTAGGTTATTAAATACCGCAACATGTCATTTTTTCCCTATATCTCCACCAGAACCTGCTTTAAGGCATACTCCGTTTGTATGAAAACCTTATATTTACTTACCTTAATGGTTTCCTTTCCTGTGCTGTCTCAGAAGCTTCCCATGAAGTACACAGAGCTGGTCCCCTACGTTCAAGCGGCCCCGGATCAAGGAGAAACCGCGACCTGTTGGTTCATGGCCTCCACTGGTGCACTGGAACTGCTCATGAATAAAAAACATAAGATTAAAAATCCCCGGAAGAATGGTCCCTACGATCTCTCCGAGTCCTTTTTGATCTGGCAGAGTGAGTTCAAAAATAAAAAGCGGAAGTCGTCTCACTTCCTGGAAGACGTGATCAGAAAATTCAACTTCGGTGAGGGCGTGCTCAACAAACACTGGCCCTACCGAGCAAAGAACAAGGATGGGAGCGAGAACGAAGCCGTCTGGGACAGGCACCCGGAGTTCGAACAACTTCCCCGCATCTCTGTTCCGGCCCTCGAAACTGAGCTCCTCTTCGCCCGGGGCTCAGACAAATGGGCAACGGGAGTACTGGGGACCGAAGACGTGACTGCCGTCAAGAAGGCACTTCTGCAGCACCGGTCACCAGTGATCATCAATTACAACGACGACGGTTTCTGGCATGTGATCCTGATCGTCGGTTACGACGACAGTAAGAAGGGAGTCTGCTACGAGATCACCCCGAAGGAATGTAATAAAAAAGGTGCGTTCATCGTCCGGGACTCAGATGGAAAAAGGACCGAAGCCCGGGCCTACAATTGGTTCACCCTCAAGGCCAATGCTGCAGCAGTTGTCCGGTTCCGGTGACTAGGGTTGTGAGATCAAACTAAAAAATTCTGCCCGGAGTTTCGGGTCTTCTTTGAACTTCCCGTCCAGTGCCGAAGTCATCATCTTGGCGTGAGCTTTCTTCGCACTCCTGCAGGTGAGGCAACCGTGGCTTCCTTCGATCACCACCATCACGCCCGCGGGTCTGAGCTCGGACTTAATGGAATTCATGATATTAAAACACATCCGTTCCTGGAGCTGCGGTCTCTGGGCGTGGCAGTCGACGATGTGAGCAAGCTTCGAGAGACCCACCACCCGGGAGTCCTCATTCTTGCTAGTGTCCGGAAGGTAGCCGACGTGGGCCTTACCGGTGAACGGAAAGAAATGGTGGCTGCACAGTGAGGTGTAGTCGATGTCTTTGAGGATGATCACTTCGTTGTAATTTTCTGCCGGGAAAGTGGTGGAGAAGATCTCTTTCTCGTCGGTGCCAAGACCGGAGCAGATTTCTAGTAGGGAGCGGGCCATCCGGTTTGGTGTCCCTAATAGATTCTTATCGTCTAAGTCTATGGCCGGGAAGGCCAGTTTCAGTCCTTCGAGGACTTTTTCGTAGCCTTCAGCCATCTTCATTCTCGCGGCGTTCAGTTCCAGCGCTCGCTTCTTCATCAAAGCAAGTTCGTCGTCCAAAAACTTTTCAGGATTGGCCTCTTTGGTGAGTTTCCGAGCTAGGTCTTTATTGAAAGAATATTCGAACGCCATGTGTCACCTCAAAATAAGATAAGGCAAGATAACCTACTTATTCAGGTTTTTGTATTCTTTTATATTAATGGATAACCTCGGCCACGGCCCCCTCCAACGGTTGCTGTAAGAAATGATTGACCATCTTCATGATGGTTTGAAGGTCCATTGGCTTTGACATGTACCCTTCTGCGGACTCGACTTTTTCCATCACATTCATCAGGTTCCCACTCGCGGTCATCATCACTACAGGAATCTTGGCGAGGCGGTCGATGCTGGCCTTGGCCAGACAAAACTCCTGCCCATTCATTACGGGCATCATGTAATCTAGCAGCACCAGGTCTGGCAGTTCATGATCAGGAATGGCCTTCATGTAGTCCAGGGCCACTTGCCCGTTCTTGGCCCAGATTGTCTCATAGCCTTCAAGCCCAAGCATCTCGGAGATGGTGTTCCGGATGCTTTCATCGTCGTCGACGGTGAGGATCTTTTTTGATTTCATCATATTAAACTGCCTTTCACTGAGTTGCCTAAACTGAATAAAGTATTTGTGTCAAATTCTCAACTCATAGCTATCAATCTTTAGGATAATTAAATTTTTTGAACATCTTCTCTCTTTCATTGTGGGAGAGTCGTCTAAGTGTTAAAAAATGTTAAAATATCCAATGATAAGGGAGTCCACTCATGCGATATGAGACCAAAGAATTTTTGAAAGATAACCTTGTCCGCATCAACGAACTTAAGCAAAGTGCGAGAGAAAAACTTGGACTTACCTGGTTCCGGCAAAATCTCATAAAGCTTTATTTCAAAAGCCCCAGCAAGGTTCAGTATGCTCTAGCTAAATATGGTGTAAAGGCCCTGTTACACAAAAAGAAAGCCCAGCTCGAAGATCTTATTAAGCATTAATGATAAAAAAATTTGGGGAATTTTTAGCAGACTTAATCACGCCACAACTGTTTCTTCGATTACGATTAATGAACTAATTAAAGAGAATTGTATTCATTCTCTGACCAGATCGATCTTCTAATTTAAGCTTTTGTACCAAATTGTCTCATGCAAAATTTAGCCGTTCTTGACTTTATCATGCCAAGCGCTTGATGATGCTTCGCCTTTATGTTTTCATTAACTTAAGACAAACTCAAGACAGCTTTACGGCGGTTATGGAAGGAAGGTATTCATGATGTTGAAGACATTCTCATTTCTTTTTCTCTTTTTCTTTTTTGCTGTAACTGAGAATGCTTTAGCTATCAAACTTCCCTCTGACCTCGCTGCAAGGTTTTCTGCGTCTTCTGGTGTTCCAGTTGAAGCACAAACCTTTGACGTGAACGCACGGATGATCAATTTTAGCCGGGAGCAGGAAGAGAAAGTCCTGAGCGCGGTCGAACTCATAAAAAAAGTTGTGGCGTCGGAGGAGTTCCGGGACGGGGTCATCAATAAGACTTACAAAGGTGTCCGGGCCTTCGTCGACAACGGCGGCCTTTCCAATGAGGAAGTCTATCAGAGGATCCTCCATGGGGCCGAGACTCTCGGCGGGGGTGGGCGCAACAATACCATGGACCTGGAACTCGAACTGTACTTTGAACGGCAGAACACCATTGGGTATACTTTTCCGAACATCGTGCGGATCTTCATGAACAAGAAGTACTTCAACAAGTTCAAGCCGCATCAGATTGCAGATAACATGTTCCACGAGTGGCTTCACAAACTCGGATTCAAACACGCAGTGGCCAGCACCAAGGGCCGTCGGCACTCCGTCCCCTACTCCATCGGTTACTTGGTGAAAAAGCTCGCGAAAAAATACACTCAGATCTGAGATGGCCGTCAAGTAAAATGCAAGTGGTGCTGTTTTAACTTGAGCAAATATGCTGCGAGCATCTCAGGGAATTGACTCATGCTATTTAATCTCTTGAAATCGTGTTGCCTGGGGCGCTTCTGCGCTATCATTTTCCATTCTACCATCTCCTCCACAGCAACCATTTTCCCATCGGTCACTTTGACACTAGAAACTTTTACCGAGCTAGCGGTTATCCCTCAGTGTGACAAAATATTTGTAGGGCAAAAACCAAGGACTGGTGTTCGCAAATGACTAAGACTTCATCCATACTTTTCTTATTTCTCTTCCTGATCTCTTGTAATAAGCAAGCCGAAGTTGAAAAGCAGACAACAACCCCACGTGCGCAAGCGACCTCGCCAGCGGCTCTTCCTGTCCTCTCTGTCCCCGCTGTAGCTGGCCAGGCGCCGAAGGCTACACCGGAGGTCCCGGCGGCGGCCCTGAGCTGGGACGCAGATATCTACATGGTGAACTTCGACTCGACTCAAGAAGGCAAAATCCAGAGTGCCGTCGAACTCATCAAGAAGGTCGTCGCATCCAAGGTTTTCAAAGACCGGGTTCTGGACTACACATATAATGGTAAAAAACAGTTCGTCGACAACGGCGGCTTCACCAATGCACAGATCTACCAGAAGCTCCTCGACGGCGCTGAAAATATGGGCAACCGGACCAAGAACAACACCATGGACGTTGAGCTCGAGCTTTACTACGAGAACACCTCAACCATCGGCTACACCTACCCCAATACCGCCCGGATCTGGATGAACAAAAAATTCTTCAATAACTACTCTGCGACAGAAGTGGCCGACAACCTCATGCACGAATGGGTTCACAAGCTTGGGTTTTCTCATGCGATGAAGTGGTCGAAGAAACGTGATCACTCCGTGCCGTATGCGATCGGCTACTTGGTTGAAGAGCTCGCCGGCACTCTATAACTCAACCTTTTTACTTCGACACCTAACACAGTCCTTTCTCTAAGCTCCTGGAATTGAAGCTTCATTTCGCACATCCTTCCTGCACCTTTAGAAGAATTATATTTTGTCCTCTCCCAGCTAGTGACAAGATATAGGGAACTAACTGCAAGGAGGAAAACATGCAAGTTTCAGAAATCATGCACAAAGGTGTATCAACAGTTCAGATCAATGATTCCATTCAGAATGTCGCGGCCCTAATGAAGAGCGAGGATATTGGTTCAGTACCCGTCTACGATAATGGCAGGCCAGTTGGATTCGTCACTGACCGTGACATCGTCATCTCCTGCGTAGCCGCAGGTCATCCTGTCGATCATCCAGTCACTCACGCCATGTCTCGAGATGTTTACTCAGTGAAAGCAACTGCAGATATCACCGAGGCTTCTCGCATGATGAAGGACAAGCAGGTTTCCAGGCTCCTAGTGGTAGACAGTAAGCAAAGGCCCGTGGGGATGCTCACACTTCAGGATCTCACCAAGTTCAACGACGAAGACCTCAGCGGCGACGTGATCACAGAAATTAAACAATAACCTTTGGAGGTTCTATGAAAACACTATCAATGACAGTTGGTCTGTTGACCCTCTCACTCGTAACGGGGGCCGTGGCCCAGACCACTGAGACGACCACCACCACTTACGATTCGACCGTCACCCGACCTGTAGAGTCTGGTACCTCGGCTACTCCAGTCCCGGCATCGGAGAGCATGATGGAGCAGTCTTCACTTTACGAAGAGGGAGATTCACTGGAAAAACAACGGATGGAAGACAGGATGGAAGAACGCAGTACCAGGAATCCGAACGTCGAATCCCCAAAGGACATGACCGAAGACGGGATTGATTACTCTGACAGAAAACGTACCAACCGTGAACGCAAAGCAGTTGATACCTCAAGTGACGCAAGCGACGACGAGTAGCCTTAAATTTGTGGCCCGGAGAACTCCGGGCCACTATTATGCAACCGGTTTGTTTTTCCCAACAAAATAAAGTACCCCTGCCACGCTCAGAAATACTAGGATGCTGAACAGGTCAGAGCTCCCCAGCTCACCCATCCCTTTAGAGAAATCTAACTTCTCAGAGAATCCATCGAGGATCTGAGTCAGGGCCAGAAGAATCCCTGCGATGGCACCACCTGCGATGAGACCTGATGAGAAAAGTATCCCCGTCCCAGTTTCCGCATCGGAAGCCGCTTCGGATTTGTTTTTCTTCCGCTCGACCAAATACCGGACAACGCCTCCCACGAAGATGGGAGCAGAAGCTGAGATCGGCAAGTAAACCCCCACCGCGAACGGTAAAGCAGAGATCCCACACAGCTCTAGCACCAGCGCCAATGCCACTCCCAGAAGAACCAGTCCCCAGGGGAGTTTCTGGGTGAGGATACCGTCGATGATCAGAGACATGAGCCGGGCCTTGGGGGCTTCGTATTTCGTCACACTGGTGCCGTCGTCTCGTTTATTCAAAGTTCCGTTGATCCCGGGGTCCACCAGGTAGGTTACCTTGCCAACCTCATCGACCAGGTACTTGCCTGGAGAAAGGGCGGTTAGAATTTCGGAACTGGATTGTTCGGTCACGTGCAGGACTGAGTATTCCCTATCGTCCTCGGCACCTTCCGGCCCTCCCACTTTTTGTTTCTGGGTGAGAGTTGTGGTGTCACTGACAGTGTATGCGGGTACGTTCTTTGTATATACGGTCGAGGCATCATTGAGGAGCTTCAACGAATACCCAATCACAATAGCACTGGTTAATGCGCCAATCAGCAGTCCAATCTGCTGATACTTTGGTGTTGCGCCCACCAGGAAACCAGTTTTCAAGTCCTGCGAGGTAGTCCCTCCGTTCGAGGCTGCAATGCACACCACGGCCGCGATGCTCAGGGCACCCACGCGGTACTCCGGCCCTATCCAACCGGCCGCAAGAAACACCAAGCAGGTCAGGAGCAAGGTCGCGACCGTCATCCCGGAGATCGGATTGGAGGAGGAACCAATCTCTCCGGTGAGCCGTGAGCTCACGGTTACAAAAAGAAATCCGAAGACGATGATCAACAGGGCCGAAAAAAGATTAATGTGCAGGGCGGGTGCGAACCAAAGTCCCAGCACCATCAGCAGTGTTCCGGTGATGACAAAACTAAATGGAAGATCATCTTCAGTTCGCTCCTTGGACTTAGCACTTATGACCTTCCCACCCAAGACACTCTTCAGACCTGATATTGCTCCATGGATGATGGTCGGTAAACTCTGGAAGAGAGAAATGATCCCGCCCGCGGCCACCGCTCCGGCCCCGATGTAGAGGACGTAATTTCTCCAGATGTCGTGGATCTCCATATCTTTGATGAGCGTCTTCGCAGGGAAGAGCGGTGTGCTCAGGTTCTCACCGAACAAAACGATCATCGGGATGAGCACGAAGCTCGAGAGGACGCCGCCGGCCATCATGATGGCAGCGGTCCGAAGACCGATGATGTACCCTACTCCCAGTAGCTCCGGAGAGACCTCTGCAGAAATGGAGGAGCCTTTGAAAAAAGTGAAGACCTTTTCCGGCACGTCCTTCCACAGCCGCATGCCGATGTTAAAAAACTTATAGAAAAGTCCCAGGAAGAATCCACCGAAAACGATCTTCCCGGAGGAACCACCCTTCTCACCGACGATGAGCACTTCGGCACAGGCCGTGCCCTCCGGGTAGATGAGCTTTCCATGCTCCTTCACGATCAACGCCTGCCGGAGAGGTATCATCATCAGCACTCCCAGCAGTCCTCCCAGGATGGAAACCGTCATGATCCGAGAAAGGTCCAGGTCGTATCCAAGGATGAGCAGTGCCGGCATCGTCACCGCGACACCGAAGGCGATTGACTCTCCGGCCGAGCCGGTTGTCTGAACCATGTTATTCTCAAGGATAGTAGCTTGCCTGAACCCGAAGACCCGCGAGAGTCCTTTGAAAAGGGTGATCGACAAAACCGCCACTGGGATAGAAGCAGAAACGGTCATTCCTACTTTCAAGGCGAGGTACAAAGACGAAGCACCAAAAAGAATTCCGAGGACGATTCCCATCAGGATGGGACCCAGCGTAAATTCTTTTACTTTATCGGTGGCACTTACATACGGTTTAAATTCTTTGATCATTTTAATTCCTAAAGCACCAGGTCTTTCCCTGCTTTTAAATCGGGTTAAACTATAAGCTAAATTTTCACGGAGGGAGATATCATGTCAAAATGGACAGCTCAAGTACAAGTTAAGTGGACCAAAGAAGCACCGATCAAGGAAAACTGGAATTGGTTGAAAGAATGGACGGAAGTAAAGTGGGCAGCATCCACTATGGGTGAATGGGATATGATCCTCTGGGTCGACTGCAAGTCACCGGAAGACCTGGAGAAATTTGTCCATGAAAAACTGTGGGCAAAGAAATGGGTTTCCGACACCAAGTCTACCTGGACTAAGGAAGTTTGGAATAACTGGGACCGGGTCGCGTAGACGAAGGTAGCTTAAGTTTTTAGTAATGTGCCGGCCATGAAATCAAAAGTTTCTTGGCCAGGTACACTCTTACATCGTGAACCGCTGGTCCCACTAACTGGACGATATCTCTGAGATCCTCTGACTTTAACCCTAGTTCCTCACACCAAAAATTGATGTGCTTGAAATCTATCTTTTTATCTTCACTTAGATTCAGGTCCTGAGAGAGGTCATTCATAGAGGACTCCTTTGAATTCTATTCTTACTGTGACGGTGTGCTAACGTAAAGATAAGTGAAACTAAATATCTCAAGCAAAGGAAGATTTATCTTAAGATGCCCTTTATTATTGAGTATAGTCATTTTGGCGTAGTATTAAAAATCATGGAGGCGTTATGAAAATGTATTTAACCGCAGTTCTTGCCATCGGTATGGTCATCTTGGCCCCAGTGGCACTAGCGGCTAAGGAAAATAACCGGGCCAGCAGTGCCTCCCGCGGTGGGACCGTTTATCAGGATTCGATCGATAATAAAAAATCTGCTCCAGACCGATCGAAGAATGCAGTGCCAACCGAAACCTACCAACCCGCCAGGAACGCTGGCCAGATTAACGCTCAGGAAGACGAACAAGAACGAATGGAAGAACGGAAAGGTAGAAAATCACGACAGAAGCAGGAAGCCGAAGATTTCGGTAATGGCACCACCAGCAAGCAAGTCAGAGAGTAAAGATGAATGCCATAGAATTTCTCATCAAAGACCACAGGTACCAAGAGGAACTGCTCGAGAAGCTCAAGAGTTCAAGCGCCAGTGAGCCTTCGAAAAGAGAAGAACTCTATGAAGAGTTCCGCAGCGAACTCATCAAACATGTCAACATTGAAGAGGAGATCTTCTACCCCCGGATCAAGAAGATCCCGAAGCTCGAGGCTAAGGTGCTGGAGGCCCTGGAAGAACATAACATCTGCATGCGACTGCTGCAGGAGATAGACTGCAAAGAAGCAGATGACAAACTGTGGGCCGCTAAGATCGCCGTGCTCAAAGAACTCACGGCCCATCATCTCAAAGAGGAAGAGGAAGAGCTTTTCCCCGAAGTTCAAGAAATGGCCACTGAAGAATTTCTAGAAGAAATGGGAACCCAGATGCGGTACCACAAGAAAGTCACGGATCCTGAAAAAGTACTCTACCCAGATAAATGAAGATGGGAGATCTCAGGACAATTCTCATCACTGACCCCGCGGACTACGCATCGGCACTACGGATCCGTCGGGAAGTCTTTATAGAAGAACAGAGCGTACCGCAAGAGATTGAGATCGATTCGTTCGAAGATGAAGCGCTCCATTTTCTTTGCTTCAAGGGACTGCTTCCCGCCGGCACGGGTCGTCTCAGGAAGAAAAGCCCCTTCATGAAATTTGAAAGGATCGCCACACTGAAACGGTTCCGCAGGCAGGGGGTCGGAAAAAATTTAGTAACACACATGCAAAACCACGCGCAGGAAACCTTCCCGGACTATCTTCCGGCGATGCACGCGCAACTGGACGCCGTGGCCTTCTATAAAACACTTGAATGGCGGGCCTGGGGAGAGACTTTCTACGAAGCAGGAATTCCTCACTTGTTTCTCACCCGGACTAAAGAACTTTGACCTGCTTTCCTTCAAACTCAATTAACTGTCCGGAGCGGATCTTACATCGTTTCCGCGTCTCGACTGCGCCGTCCACTAGGACCCTTCCTTCAGCGATGATGTGTTTCGCCTCACCCCCACTGCCGGTCAGGTTAGCCGCCTTCATGAGATCACACAGCGGGATGAACTCGTTATTTTCAAGACTGAACTCTTTCATTTGCCTCCTTCCATCTCGCAGGTGAGATCTGTTCCTTAGAAAGCTTCCCAGTAAGCGTGGTCAACTTCCCAGTCGACGTATTGGGTCTTCTCGTACCCGGTGCGCTCGAAGGTATCGATGTCCCGAGGCTGCCAGTAGTACATGCTCACTGGAATAAGGTAGCAGTGCTCTAACTGTTGATGGTTTTCGTAGTCAGAGTATTTCGCCACCACCGGGCAGGCCCGCTTGCTCTGGATGAAGATATCGGTCCAGGTCTTGATGAGCCGGGGAGCCTTGGTGAAGAGCCGGTCGACCACCCGCTGGACCACGGCGTCGCCTTCGTTGACTAACACCATGGGAGAGACGTGGAACCACCACCCGAAGTTGTAGTCCCAGATGTACCTCTCTGTGAAGAACATGAAGAGTTTCTGAGAATTGAGTCCGGAACGGGTAAACTCTTCATAGGCCCACACGTGCGCGCGGTTATAGCACTGGGAGTCCTGCTGGTTGTCCCGCCTCATTAAAGAAAATACTGATCTAGCCAAAGTTAGGTTCGCCAGCACGGTTGGCTCATACGAGGCGAGGGCCTTTGTCTGTGCCGATGGGCCTTCGGGGTTAGCTGCTGAAGAGTCCAGGTTCATCAATGAGAGGAGCCGGTACTTCTCATCGACTTCGAGCTCGAACACGCGGTTGCGCAGTTTCTTCGACGCCATCAACTCTAGCGTCGCAGTTTCTGGCCCCTGGATGAAGGCCACTCTGCCGTTACTCAGCTTAAGGATGTGCGGGAGAACACCGTCGGGGCTCTCGACCACTGAGTGCAACGAAGACCTAAACCTCTCCGCTTGAACAGACAGAGAAAGGGTCAAGAGAAGAAATGCTGAGATTAGAATGTTCATGCGGCCCTCCTTGGCATACATGATGTAACTTTAATGAGATATTCTAGCTACGCAAGATGCGGATAAATAATTAGCAGTAAATTTAGAATGAGTAGTTGAGCTTGTCGCGGGAGTCAAAACTTGAGGACTGTATTTTTTTTACTTCTGTTGCTGGTGCCGGTCTACCTCTACCTGGGCTGGAGCCTGGCGGCCGCAGGGTACCAGTGGTTTATTCTCGGAGTGCCTTTTTTATTGCTGCTCACCTTCCCGTTTAAAAAGCTTCACCGCTCACAGTTGCACCTGATTTACCTAAGCATGGGAATTCTCTCATACCTGACTATCCTAACGGCCCTGCGTGATCTCATCGCGGCACTCACCACCTCCCGAGCGACGGATTCCATCGTCTACGTGCTTACCACGCTCGCACTCTTCTATGGCCACTGGAACGCTCTAAGCGGGCCAAGGTTAAAAAATATCAGTGTGAGCTATGCGGGTCTACCTCCCGGTCTCGACGGCCTCAAGATTGCCCAGATCAGTGACCTCCACGTCGGTCCAACCATCAGAAAAGAATACGTGGAAAAAACGGTTACTCTCGTCAACAGCGTAGATCCCGACATCATCGCATTGACGGGTGACATCGGCGACGGTCCACCCAAGCTCTTCAGAGAAGACTGTGCTCCACTCTGGAAACTCCGCTCGAAGCTCGGAGCCTTCTACGTACCTGGGAACCACGAGTATTACTGGGGGATCAACGAGTGGCTAGGGCTCATCAACAACCTTGGGATTGTGGTCTTGCTCAACCGAGGCAAGATCCTCCAGCACGGGGAGAAGAAGATCCTGATCGGAGGGATACCGGATTCCGTTTCGAGCCTGCTCCCCGATCCAGGTGCGATCCTTGAGGCAGGCCTTGAAAGTGATTTCAGGATACTTCTCTCCCACAGGCCTGGGTATGCGGAAGTGGCATCGCTCCAGGGTTGGAACCTGCAGCTCTCCGGTCATACTCATGGGGGACAGTTCTTTCCCTGGACCATCGCCGTGAGGTTTTTTCATGAAGTAAGTGTGGGGCTTAAAAAGAAAAAAGAAATGTGGCTCTACGTGAGTCCAGGAACCGGGAGCTGGGGTCCACTCCTCCGGCTAGGGACGACTCCGGAAGTGACAGTCCTCACTCTCCGGACTCTAAGTAACACTCCGGAAACGGAGCGCTACTTAGAGTGAATTATTATCTAAGTGAAAGTTTGACCGGGAGCTTTGCATCGTTGAAACGTTTTACCACATCTTTCGATGCTTCCTTGGCGGCTTTCTTCAATGCGTTTCCATACTCAATTTCTTTTTTTGCAATAGTCTTAGAAACATCCTTGGCGATTTTGTTCACGACTTTTTTTGCCAAATACTTTTTAAACAATGTGTCCTCCTTTGTAGGTTATCTCCGACTGAGCATAACCCGTTTGCAACAATCGAGCAAAGGGGTTTACTCAAAAAAATCCTTTAGGATAACTTATGTTTCAAATAGGCAAACTAGTGATTCAATGAATTGAGCAGGAGCATTTTATGCGCAGGTTAATCATCCTTTGGGCATACTTTTTAGGCAGCTTTGTCTGGGCACAAAGTACCACAAATTTTCTGCCCGATGCCGGCATCAGTTCGGATTTCACCAGTCGCGCCCCGGCCATGAACTTGATAAAAGACAACCCATCTCAAGACTTGCAGAAACAGGAAACCAAGGGTCCCATCGATGATTCAAGCATCATCGACGAAGAAGAAGCAGAAAGAGTCGAGGAGCTTTATGAAGAAGCTCCGGAGTTTTGACACACACGGAGGAGATATGGAGACGATTTTACACAAGCTAAAGCAGGAACATCAGGAAGTGGATGCTCTCATGTCGGAAATTGAATCCTGCAAAGATACTCGAAGAAAGATGAAGCTCTACCAGCAGATGAAAGACTCACTCCTGCCCCACATGGAGGGAGAAGAGAAGACTCTCTACGCCAGGCTCCGGAACGAGGTCCATCAGGAACTTGCAGAAGACATCGCACAGGACGCGGACAGTGAGCACCAAGAAGTTAAGGACATCATTGCCAGGCTCGATGAACAGGACCCCAAGAGTCCTGAGTGGGACCGGATGTTCCATTCGTTGAAGGAACACGTGAGGTTCCACGTCGCTGAGGAAGAGAGTGAACTCTTCGAGGAAGCAAAAGAAGATTTCACCCGCGAAGAATTGATTCAAATAGCTAATGAGTTTGAAGAAGTTAAGTCTCACATTCATTAGCTTTCATGGGTGCCCCCACAAGGGCACCCTCAATTTCAAATAGATCCTGCGTAGACGCAAGAGTAGCGGGTTTCATCGTCGTCGTCTGTAACCAACAGGAAGTGGTCCTCGGCTGTAAAGCAGATGCCTTCGGGCTTCGACGGCATGTCCAGGACTGTGAGCTGCGGGTCTGCGCCACTTGTGATCTTCCCGAGCACGGCCCCCATGAACTTTCCATCGTCGACTACTGAAACCGTGGCTTCGGCAACGGCCAGGAAGTATAGGTTCCCACGGTGAAGTACGGCATCCGTTAGTGAGTAAGGAACATCGTTAACTGCGCCGACCGTGATGAGTTCAAACCGTTTAAACGCTGCGAAGCTGATGGCATGACTCTTTTCCATGTCTTGGCAAAAAGTCTCAAGATCCAGGTAGACGAGTCCGCTTAGGCACGACTCCCCGTTACCTCTCTGGAAGAGGATGAGTTCATCTTCGCTGATGACTGCTCCTTCGATGTTGAGCTCCGGAATGAATTTTGAGAGACCCCCATAGAGATTTTTTAGGTCAAAGGGGGCGTGAGATACGTAGGCCCCGGAACCGTCCAACAGGACCGAAGCCCCAGAGATCCGGTGTTTCTTAGACCCTGAAGAAAAAATCCAGAGGTACCCCGAGTGGTAGGCCATGGCCTCGAAGTCAGGCTTCGCCGCCTTTCGTTCGGGGTTGCAGGGCGGAAGTGTCCCAGGTAGTAGGGGGTGGATGCCGACATTGTTCCAGTTCCGGTCGTAGACCCACAGGTGAAGATCGTCATCTGCGACCACGTAGAACCGGTCCCGAGCGGCTACGATTGCACTTGCCGCCCGGATGCCGAGTTCGGTGATTTTTTCTGGTGAAATTATTTCTTTGATTTTCTTTTTACACTTTTGATCAAGACCGTATCCATAGGCACATCTGCGTGTCCGCTGACGGTACCGGTTTTCAACTCTTTGATCCGCTCCACCACGTGCATGCCACTGATAACTTTTCCGAAGACCGCGTAGCCGTTTGGCCCGGGGCCCTGGGCGTTTAGAGAATCGTTGTCGGCGACGTTGATGTAAAACTGAGAGGTCGCTGAATGGAGGTCACTCGTCCGGGCCATGGCAATGGTACCCTTAAGGTTCTTGAGTCCATTGTCGGATTCATTCTTCACTGGTTTACCTGTTGGTTTTTCTTTCATGCCTTCAGTGAATCCCCCGCCCTGGATCATGAAGCCGTTGATCACCCGGTGGAAGATGGTTCCGTCGTAGAACTTCTTATCCACGTAAGACATGAAATTATCCACTGAGAGCTTGGCCTTCGCTTGGTCGAGCTCAATTTCGATGATCCCCAGGGAAGTCTCCATGGTGACGACCGGGCCTTGGGCGAGTGCGAAGTTGGTCAGCGCTAGTAGGAGAAGAAAAAATTTCATAAGAGTCCTTTGGGATGTTTCAAATATTTTGGTCTATGAAGGCCCAGGAGTAAATTGTTTTTCATCTCGAGAGACGTCGGCGCCCATTTTAATATCCAGAACAGATTTCTCTTCGCTGGATAACGCGGCTAGTGCCGTCCCGAGAGTGAGCGCAGTGCCCGGGCCCATGGAATCCCCCTGCACCTTTCCATAGAAGATCCACCTGTCAGGTGTTTCGAACATGGTTTCAATTTCTACCTCAGCGGACCCAACCGCATCCAGTAGCCTGAGACCGTACTGGTTCTGCTCTGTTCTTATCCCGGAGAACTTATCCACTTCATCCGAATGCCTGCTCCCGAAGATAAAAAATTCCCTCACCTGGTCCTCAGATAGTAAGTTCAGGATACATTTTTTAGTCTCTCTCAGAGTGGCCAAGCTATGGTTGAACTTTGAGACCACCATCAAAATCCGGGGTTCTTTGGCATTGAGGCTGGCCGGTGTGACCCAGGTGACGACGAAACCAACTCGCTTCTGCGCCTGAACCGCTGTCGCCACGTAGACTTTATGATGGAGATCGTTGATCAGGTTCATAGGATCGGTGCCATGAGGTTCGCTCCCCGGGTAGTGATCTTCCGCAACACTCAGTTTGGAAGCGTTCAAGAAAATCCAATCAGGAACGGATCCCGGGATGCAGGGTACATCACCGGGACCGGTTACTCTAGAGTGTTTCTACGGAAGGTCTGTCGACAGGAATTGCGGCGGCTTCATCCGCGGTGATGCGCTCGAGTTCTCCGCAAGCGATTGGGAGACTTTCCTCAGGGCTCAGGTCGCCCGAGGCTCCCACTGTCGCCGGGAGCTTAGTCTCGGCGGCGACACCGAAGATGACAATGTGCCTGTCAGCTAAATTGAGGTCCTGGCCCGGGCGAAGCTTCACCAGCTCATCTTGTTTGTCCGGGTCTAAGTCCTGAAGATCGGCCGTGAGCCTGCTCAGAGATGTAGAACGTTTATAAACATACACGCCGGCCTGGTTTGCGATCGGTCCGTAGTTCATCCCACTCACCTGCTCGCTAAGGTCCATGTCCAGCGGAATGAGAACTTTTCCAGAGACAGGGAGGATCTCATTGGCATCAAGGTAACCGTCACCGTTGAGGTCTTTGTCATCCCCAGGACAGTTTTCCATGACACGAATCTGCTGCCTGTGCTTAACGCCGGCGAGGGTGCCGACCACACGACCTTTTACCACAACGTCGTCTCCGGTGATGGTGATCACGATGTTTCCATTGGTGGAGTGCTCGATGAACTTTGAGTTCAGCAGTTTCAACTCCGCTTGGTAGTAGCCTTCGTCTGCCTGTCTTTCTTCTTCAGGGATCAACGGCTCTTTAACAGGAGGCTTGACTCCTGATCCATTCGAACTTCCACCGCCTCCGCCGCAAGCCGCCAGGGCCAGTAAAGCAGCTCCCATCATGATGCTTGTAAAAGTCTTAGATGATTTCATCGCTGTAACTCCTTATCTCTGTGCATAAAAATAACTTCCGCACAATTAGCAAACATTATACTAAGTGTTAAGATTAATATTGCGCACTGATAAAGAGTTTAGAATGACTCAATCTTACCTAAGCCAAGTAGTTTGATTCACATTTTAAATTTATGTTACTAGCAATTTGATGCATTGAATTATCCCAAGAGCCGATTTTACAGGTGATGGTAACCTGTATTTAAGTTTTCCATAAGTTCACAAGACTCTTCTAGTGCATCAGACATCCGTACTATTTCAGCTTTTATCATCACCATTCTAAGTCATCCTTCCCGAGAGATGGCAGTCTTGTTATGATTTGTAAGAGGTTATGACTATGGTGAATGAAATTCCTGCGCATTCCGTGATGGTGGTGGAAGACGATGATGACATAAGAAATGTCATGGTAGATCTCCTTGAGTCTGAAGGGTATAGAACCCAAGCGGCCACCAATGGTTTGGAAGCCTTAAAGATTCTAAACAACACTCCGAAACCTTCTCTCGTTTTGCTGGACATGATGATGCCCATTATGAACGGCCGACAGTTTCTAGATGTAGTCTCCGCCGATACCCATCTCGCACGGATCCCCGTTGTGATCGTTTCGGCGATAGCAGATAAGACCAACACCGAAGGATCGGTCGCGTTCCTAAAAAAGCCGATAGACATTGATAATTTTTTAAAGGTCGTGGCCCAATACTGTTGCACCTAGGGCGTGAGTTCTACTTCACCCGCAGGAATCTCCACATCAGCTTTTTGCCCGCAGTAATTTCTTACGGCCGCAAAGATCTTCTTATAATCGTTCTGAAAACCGACGTAAGGGATGAAGGCATATCTCGATGCAGGCGCCTGGAGGGCGGTGTCTCCGAAGTGGTAGTAGATCTCGAGGCTCTGCCCCGGGTGGTTACTGTCAATGACCGTAAGCCGGAATCCATTGGCATTCTTCTCCATCCCAAGCAACAGTAGTGAATGGGAAGTGATGCCTTTAATCTGCGCCATGACCCAGAGTGGTTGTGGTGAAGTCTGGAAGGTAGAGTAGATCATGTTCATCCTCGCTTCCAAGGCTTCTGGACGGAGCTGGTAGTTACCCGAGATGCTCTGGATCCAAACGAAGTTAAAAAACCCGTCGACCTTCTGCCAGTAGTTTAATGTCTTCTGAATTTCTCTTTGATGGGCCATGGAGAAGGATTCGAAATTGTGAAACCCGGGAATGATAGTAACGCCGTTCATCTGCATAAGGGTCGTCAGGATCCTTCGAACTTCCCGGACATCTGGTGGCGGAAGGTCAGGTTTGTATTCAGCCAGGTAAGCAGAAGACCTCTGCAGCCGACTGTGCCACCAGCAAACACCTTTGCCGAGGAGTCCACCCTGATTTTTAAAGGCGATCCGACTTGAGGGGTCAGAGAGTAAAGTGATGATCGTCTGGGAATTCTGCTGGCAAATAGGACTGGCCAGGAGTGAATAGGAAAATAGAAGGAAAGCTAAGAGGAGTACCTTATTCATTATACGAATATAACTGACCAAGGCACCCTCTTAAAGTTACAAAAGATTACATTGCTAATTTTTCTCCGTCCCGATGTCTCTGATCTTATCCGCGAGTCTTGGAGGCATCATGTTTATCACCAGGTCGATGGTGTTCTTGATGAACCCTTCCTCAGCGACCTTCGGTTTGAGGGACTCGAAAGCTTCTGCCATGGAGATCGCTTCGTCTTTAGTGAAGACGGAGCGGGCCTCGGAGAAGATGTCACTTTCTTCCTCCTCGATGTGATGCTCGATCGCGTCTTTGAGTTTCGCCGCGATTGGTTTCCATGCTAAGTCTACACTATCCATCACCTGTAGAGTCCGGAGGAGTGTTTCTGCTTCTAAGTGTTCCTGGAAGCCATGGAAGACTACTTTCTTGTCAGCGTTCACGGCCCTGAGAGTGTTATAGAACACTGATTCTTCCGCTCTCGAGTGTGGGATTACCAAGTTAGCGATCTCCTCTACCAAAAAAAACCGGTAGTCGTCGTTCTCTTTGAGATTCACCAGATCGGACAGCAGCTGCTTTAACTCTTCATGGTCTTTTTTTAAAGCTTGGTAGATATCCATAACACACTTCCTTTTTTTAAAAATCTTGCGTACTTGCAGTTACTAACCTGCAAGACCGTGACCAAGTCACGACCTTTGGGATTCCTTGTTGTTAGGATGCGACGCAAATTCTTCAACGGGAAAATGCTGACACATACTTGATTATTCCTGTGAGTCGCTTTTCCTCATGACTTAGGTTCATACTAGAAAGGACGCTAGTACCAAGTTCACTGGAGGACTAGATGGATGCCGTTAAAGTACTTACACTCATCGGTGGCATCAGCTGCCACTCACTTAATAAGAAACTTTTCAATTCGATCCTCGATCTTTCTTTCCGCGATTACGAATTTGAAAGTTTTGACATCAGTAGACTTCCTTTCTTCTCCCAGGACCTGGAGCTTGATCCTCCGGACTCAGTGATCGACTTCAAGGACCAGATCCGGCAGTGTGAAGCTGTGCTCTTCATCACACCCGAGTACAACCGCTCTTTTCCTGGGGTGCTCAAGAACGCCGTAGACTGGGGTTCCCGGCCTCTGGGTCAGAATCTTTGGAATAACAAACCTGCCGCTGTCATGGGAGCGTCCCTTGGCAACATTGACACTTTCGGCGCCCAACACCACCTGCGCCAGGTCCTAGCATACCTAAACCTTCGTGTAATGGGTCAGCCGGAGTTTTACTTCAATGGATCAAGAGCATTCAACGAGGGCGGAGAACTGGTTGATACGAATACTAGAAAGCAACTGAAGGCATTTTTCAGTGCTTTCAAAGACTGGTGTGATCATTTAGACATTAGGCATCCGGTAGTTAACCAGGAAATTCGGTTAGACCGGAGCCGCGTAAACGAAACCCATTGATTCCGTTATTTAGCATTGACTCTTAGGAAGCTTAAAAATGAAAACTTCCGTGCTGCTTTCTGGATCATTTTATGAGTTCCGATAGTTAGAACCGTTCCCAGTAATATCTTCGCTTCTTTTCTCGCTGCGTATGAAGCGACCTGGGTTAAGACCTTGGTTAAAATGACTTTCTTTAGCATAACTTTTCCTTTTAAAGATTGATTTACTGACGCGTTTCATCTATTTAATCTGTGCACCAGCCGTTTAAGATCTATGCAAAAAGGAGACCCTTGATGAAATATATTCTAAGCCTTGCGATGATTTCACTTATAGCTTTTTCTACAACTCTCTCGGCACAGGTCATGCTTCCAGAAGAGCAGGAAGAGCGCGTACCTTCTGAAACGTTTGATTATGAAAACACCTACCATGGTGATGAAGAAAGTGAAGTTCTGCGTGAAGAACAGCAGGAAGATCCGAGTGACCATAAAAACTCTGCATGGAACTCGGCCCCAGAAGAAGCCAATCCTGAGATCTATCAAGATGATGCATACCTAGAGTAAAGATTCATCCAGTTCTTTACCCTCAAAGATAATACCACACGCAATTGGTATCCAGTGATCGTGAGGCTCCTGTCCATTGGAAGTCACTGAGTCTGGAAGAATTTTAGTTTCGGGAATTCCATAAACGATGACGGTCCTCGCTTCCAGTTCTAAATTCTCGTTCCTATTCAGCTTCCCGACGTTGTCTTCCGGGTCTATATCTTCTTCAAACAAATCATCCATCATCCGGTCCAGGGGCGTGGCTTCGCTGTATTGATACATTCCGTCTTCTTTGATGAATGGGTACTCGTTGCCGAGGGCCTGAGACTCAATGTCTGAGTCTAGAGGGATGAGGATTTTACCTGCGGTCTGAATGGTTTCATCGAAGTCAATGATTCCGTCTTTATTGACATCTGAGTTGCCATTGGGGCACTTTCCGCCAAGGTGGATGGCCTGTCGGTGGGTGAGCCCGAAGTTCTGGGAGTGTAACTCGACTCGGGTGTAGAATTGATTTTCTTTTGTATGAAGGTAACCGACTCCTTTGACTGTACCAGCTACAGCTTGGTTGAGACCGCTTAAAGAAACTTGATAGTATCCTTGCCTTTCTTCTCTTTGAACTTCAGCCGGTTCTGCCGCATATTCAGGAAAACTTTTCTGTCCGCAAGATGTTATGAGCACCATGTGTGAGCATATAATAAGGAGCAACTTCATAGACGGATCCTATAAGCAATTAACGAGCCAGTTCCCAACTATTTAAATCTACTATACTGCCTGTGCCTCTATTGAGGCAGAATTGGACAAGTTTGTTAATTTATCCCCGTGGTATTTTGGATGAGTCCACCTCGGTCATTGGACTTCTCATTAAGATTTCGGATGGTGACATGATTATGCACGTCGGTAACGCCTGAAAGATGTTCGATCGTTCTTTCGGCCCATTTTTTTTGAAAACGGTCTGTCACAGTGCCCTTGAGAATGACATCGCCGTTCGTCACGGAAACTTCAATGTCGGTGGCATCAACTTGGGTACAGCGGTAGAGAGCTTCGCTCACTTGATCTTTTATTTTTATGTCAGACCTCTGATACCCTTTCGGTCCTTTACCTCTGAAGTCATTCACCGAGTGGCTACGGTTACCATTGTGGTAGTTCCGGTCAGCGGATGGATGGAAGCGGCTGGTGAGGTTGAAGTGTCTCTCGGTGAAGACCTCGTTCTCATCGAATGGGATGGTACTTTCCCTTGAGAACTCCGACTCCCCTGTTCCATCGTACTTCTCATCCCGGTTGACGTTTTCTTGTGATTCACTTGACCGGGAGTAGTTTGATGTAGGCTTTTGCATACGTGTTCCTTTTGAAGGTTATTCTAGACTTACTAGCAAGCAACATACCAACCGCAGAGCTTGAGCTAGTTACTGTGGAAAATCTTATGGTCAACTTTAGTACCCTGATGGTCCGGGCCTTGGTCCAATGAAAAGTGGACAGTCCCAACTAAGGAGTTGTTTATGAAATTATTATTCTTATCCGTCTCTCTTCTCTCACTTCTCTCCGCCACTGGGTGTGACCGAGCAGGAGAACGTGGGATGGACACTAGGATGAACGGTCAAGACATTGAGAGACAGGAAGAAATGGATAGGGTGGAAGGTGCTGAGTATCGGGAAATTCCGGAGGGTGAAGAACTCGACGTCGAGCAACAGTTTGAGGATGAGGTCGAGATCGACGACTAAGAATTTTGCAACACTGCCTGTACAGCTTCCCACAGTGAATTCATCTGCATTTGGGGCTGTACTATCGGTGCCTCGTCGCCACCGGAACCGATGAGGATGGTCCTGCATCCCGCACGGTCACCGGCCTGAATGTCACTAAACCTATCACCCACCATGTACGACTCTGGTAGGCAAATGTCCCATTTACTGGCTGCCCTCAACAACATTCCAGGTTCTGGTTTTCTGCAGTCGCAGTTGTCTTTCTCGGTATGGTAGCAGACTTCGATGTCGTCCACCGGAAGGAGCTGCCGGATCTTATCGTTGACCATCTCCACTGCATCTTTTCCCACCCATCCCCTTGCCACGTCGGGTTGGTTTGTTACGACGATCAGTCTGTAACCGCGCTCTTTAAGAGCTGTAAGCGCTTCGCCGACCATTGGAAATATTGAAAACTCTTCTGGAGTGTAGGGTGCCCGAAGTTTCCCCATCCGGTAGACCATAGTATTCAGCACCCCGTCCCGGTCAAGAAAGAAAGCATTATTCATTGCGGATCCCGAGGTCGTTCAGGGTCACACCTTCAGGCCCACCGGCGGAGTGCTGGTCCTTAAGAATGCTCATGTTATTTTGAACTCTTTCGACATCTGGAAGCGACTGTACCATCGAGGCGACGATCTTTTTACCTTGTGGGCTATCCACGGATCCACCCAGGCTCACCGTGCTTCCGTTCACCACCACTTCGACCTTGGAGGCGTCGACTGTCCGGTGGTTTACCAGAGCTTCTCGCACGTGTTCGTATATCTTCTGTGACCTACTGACTCTGTCGTCACCACTGGCACCACTCACTCCCGGGTTAGACCACTTGCCGGAATCGTCTCTGGTATCACTCATCGTCGTCTCCTTCCTTATGTGAGCCCTCGGAGAAGTCCCCCTGACTCATTTTCAGCTAAGCTTCGGTGCTGCAAAGGACTGGTGCTATTCTTACGTACGATCAGCTGATTCTGCACATCGCTGACTCCCATTATATGCTCTACGATTTCTTCTGCCAACCTCTTGTCATCCCTGCTCGTCGCCTCTCCCCGGAGGTAGATGCAGCCATCTTTGACTTCCATTTCCATGAATGTGGCATCGAGGTGCCGGTCTATGGCCAGGGCGTCACAGGCTTCCTCGAAAATCAGTTCGTCTGAACGCTTGTACCCCTTTGGGCCCTTACCAAAATGATTTTCTCTGAAGGCCTCTGAGCGAGAATCCTTGGACCAGTTACTCTCAAAACTTTGGCGATCGTCTCTTAGGTGACGCATTCCATACTCATCTTCGTAAAGGGGATCGATCAGGTCTTGGCGGGAATCGTGCTTAATATGATTTTCGCCGTACCGATTCAAACCTTCTAGCCTGCCTAGGTCCCGTCTATGGTTTGATCTTAAGGTATTCTTAATGTTCATAAATCACTCCTAACTTTTAATTCGTTATTATTGCAAGTCACTTGCCGTTAGTAAGGATGCCTATATTCAAGATAAAAAGCCGTTGCGGGGCAAAAGGTCACATGAAAAGTGTTGAACAGTTGTTAAGAGATTGCAGCTTCGTGACATGACTTGTGAATCTAAAGTATGTTTAAGTTTTATCACCAAGGGAATCACTCAATGATTCCTCAATAAAAAAGGGGCTACTCATGAAAACAATTCTACTGACAGTCATTCTTGCCATGTCTGCGAACGCGTTCAGCGCGACGACTAAGACAGAAACTAAGAACACTGCCGAAAACGCAATGAACGGCGGAACAGCAAAATCAACAGAGGCCACACAGCTCGATGATCTGATCCGTGGAGAGATGGCAGCTGTTAAGAGCTATGACACTATCTTGACTAGTGTGAAAGATGAAAAAGAGCTTTCTAAGCTCAAAGCTATCCGTGAAGATCACGTTGCAGCTGTTAGCAAGCTCAAAACTTTCGCATCCGCTGACGTAAAAGAAGATACCACCACAGCTGGACCATGGGGAACTTTCTCGAAGGCTTGGGTCGGTGGAGCTAAGATCTTCGGAAACGTAACTGCGCTCAAGGCACTCACGCAGGGAGAAGAGCACGGAATCACTGAATACAAAGAAGCGCTCAATGATGAAAACATCAAGCCTGAGCTCAAGCAGATGATTAAGACTCAATTTTTGCCAAAGCAGGAAGAGCACTTGAAGACCATCAAGTCATTCATGTAGGACTGACGATCTAGTCAAAAAAAAACCACCCTTACGGGTGGTTTTTTTTTATTTTTCTAGGTGCCGTCTTACGGCCGATTTAAATTCCCGCTCATCGAAGGGCTTGAGTAAACACGATTCTCCTTCAACGTACCCGTGGCCCGTGAGGAACATCACCGGGATGTTAGAGACATCCTCCAGCTTCAACTGTTCCCTTCGGAATTCCATGCCGCTCTTGATCGGCATCATAAGGTCCACCAGAATCAAGTCTGGCCGGTCATTGTTATGCACCAGGTGGTTGAGGCCTATCTCTCCGTCCTTTGCCGTAGTCACGCTGTAACCCTCGTCGACCAGCAACTCACTCACAAAAAGGCGGAAATCCATGTCGTCATCGATGATCATGATTTTTTTACGCTTCTTGAGATAGAGCTCCATGCCGAGTTCTTCGGTGCTTGAGGTATTCAACATTTCCAGCGAATTGAGATTATCGAGCATACACCCTCCATATTTAATACTGACAGATCATGTACCGTGTTGAGATTCAAGTACAGAAAAAAGTAAATCGCTCATGATACTTTGAGATTCGAAAAATTATAATCAAAGAGTTGAAGTTTATTTCCTAAGCGATCCTATAGTTACCGAAAATACTTTGATAAATCTTCTTTGAACGTGGACACATAAATAAAATGGTACGGGATAATTTTAATTAAAGAAGGAATTCTGCATCGGTGCCATAGAAGAGACCATCGAAACTTTCAAGCGAATGACGTACAAAGGAATGCGAAGTTGATGGGTACCATCAAAGAAGCTTTCTATGTGTCAGGTCAAGTCATTCACCCTAACGCTGGATATATTATTAACAGATAGAGGTAAATTTACCTAACTAACAAGCCGCATCAATGCTTAAGAGAAGCTTTAGATGACAATCACTCAGTATTTTAGTCAATTACGCCCATCGTTGAATGCATGGGGGTATTATGCGGTTTGTTTACTGTTTATTTTTATTAATAGTTTCTTTTACGCTCAATGCTGAGACTGTTTTTGAGACACAGGTTTACGATGTAGACTTTGGCGGTCATATGGGTGAAGAGGCACTGGTCCTTCTTACCAATGGGAAGGTTGCCACTCTTCGAGACTTCGACGGAGCGACTCTCAGTAAGTTTCAGACCGGCAAGGATTTCGGAACTTGGTACCGGATCAGTCTCAACGAGCAAAGAGAGATCGTCGACTCTGAAGAGATCGAAGCTCCGCTGGAAACCACCGACGTCGTGTCAGCGCTCCAGATTAAAAATCTCAATCAAATCTTCACCCCATCCATCCTGAATTCCATCGAACAGGCCAAGACTTTTTTCAATGAGACCAAGTACAACACCAAAGATTCTCAGTGCTACATGCGCGCCCACGTCTGGGCCTACGACTGGCGCACTCAGAAGAACCTCTTCTCCTCGAAGGTTTGGTTGTTCTTCACCCGCAAGTACATCCGCACCCGGAAGTTCGAATGGTGGTTCCACGTGGCTCCCTTCGTTCACGTGGTGGTTGACGGAAAAGTCCGCGAGCGGGTGTTGGACATAAAATACTTCAAGCACCGGGGCCCGGTTTCCATGAAACAGTGGACCGATTTTTTCCTGGCTGATGACTTCAACTGTCCGGTTGTGGCCAATTTCTCAGAGCAGGCCAATCATCCTGAGACGGGGTCTTGCTATCTGATGAAGTCCAGCATGTACTTCTACCAGCCAATCGACCTAGAGACCCTCGAGACCAAGGGGGCGTTCCGGAAGAACTGGGTAGAAGCTGAAGTGAAGCAGTCCTACAAAGAAGCATTCGATCTAGATCTTTAATCTGCGGAGTTACCATGAAAACTATATCCCCGAGCCTCTATTTCCTCATCATGTGTGTGCTGCTGGTTTCCTGTGGGAAATCCGGCGGCGGCAGCAAGTCCGGGGCGATAAGAAATCCCATCACCGAGGATAAGCCCAGCGCTCCGGTGGAGTTCGAGATGAGCGGCGCTTACCTCGCAGAGCTCAAGCCTCTAAACGTCCTTAAGGCCGGTACCTCTCAAGGTGCGTTCACATTCGCCCGCTGGGGCAACGAGATCGTCGGTGACGTGCGACTGTCCGGCGGACATCCTTCAATTCTCCACGCGCAGAGTGTACACATCGGTACGGCCTGTCCGACGGAAGCAGACGATCTAAACAAGGACGGCGTGATCGACTTCAAGGAAGGCACAAAGGTCTTCGGCAAGATCCTCATCCCACTCGACGGGGACCTGAGCTCACAGAGAATGGACTCCGGGATTTTTCCTCTGGCGGACGAATACGGTTCGTACCTCTATTCCGAAACAGCGATCTTTGAGCAGTTCATCACAGACCTCAAAGAAGAGGACCTGAACCCGGAAGATAACCTGGTGAACCTCTTCAAAGATGAGAAGTTCAACCTAGTCGGGAAAGTGGTCGTCATCCTGGGAGTCGCCGAGACCACAGAGCTCCCCGTCACGGTGGGGTCAGATGAAAGATTGGCCAATTTCCAAACTCTCCCCGTCGCCTGCGGAATCATCACCAAGGTAGAGAAAACTCCAGGGGAAGTTGATGACGATGTTACGGAGTTTGAAGTCCCGACCGGAGAAACGATTGGGGGGTCCGGCGGTGAAGACGATGGTTTCATCCGTGGAACTTCTGAAACTCCTCCAGACATAACTTCCAACGGAACTACCACAGCTGGAGCTCCTAATGGAGCACCTGAAAATTATGGCAACAATGACTCACCGCCTTCTGCGCCGATTGTCTCTCCGGTTCCAGTTGTAGTCACTCCTCCGGCACCAGTTGTAGTTACTCCTCCGGTTCCAGTGGTAGTTATTCCACCGGCCCCAGCAGCAGTAAGACCAACAGCTCCGGATACTGTGGCAACACCAGTTCGTCCGCTTGTGACCCCTCCTATCCCAGCTCCAGGTCCGGACATGACGCCCGGTCCGGACGAGACCACTCCACCTGCAGCCGTAATACCAGCGCCAATCTTGCCGGCAACACCGCTAGTTCCTGCAACTAGCACCCCGGAACCCATACCTCTGAGTGCTCCAGCAGTCCGGCCAGCGGATGATTTTTCACCAGTGACCCCGGTGGCCCCGGCAGCGACTGCCCCCACCACTCCGCCGCCGGTCACGCCGCCTTCTGCGCAGCGACCTGCCGAAACCTCCGGAAATCTGTAATATTAGAAAAAAAGGAAATTCCATGAGACCTGGACGAGAAGTAGATACCCTAATCGCGAAGCACATTTTTTCTCATGATGTGATCATCAAGAGAAAAATGCCCACTGAAGTAACACCAAGTGGAGAGAGACCCCTTCGAGAATATTCTCGGGAAATCGGCGCGGCTTTTGACGTTGCCATCAAGATGAACATTTCTCTCATCCCCATTGAAGGTGGCTCCTGGTTCGCTCTGGCGGGAGAGAACGAGGGCTTTTCATCACCCGCGACCTTCATCCAATACCTGAGCGTCGGAGACTTTGCCAACGCGGGCGCCGCAGTCACTGAAAGTGCACCGCTTTCCATCTGCCTGGCCGCTCTTAAGGCGATCGAAACTAAGCTGTCAAAAGACCAACAAGAAAGCGGTTCGCTGGAGCAGTGATCAACTAGATTTTCCGTCCCGGAAGTCGGAAAGGGCTTCCGGGATTTTCTTTTTTCGTTTTCATGACAAAAGGCCCGTAAGAAACTGGCAGCTGCTTGCAGATGAATTTTCAGCATGTGCACGTTCTCACTCTAAATATAAAATCACGGGGAACTTCCACTTCCACGGAGTTGAAAATTAAAACGTTTACTTACCTCAGGCCCGGCGACACGGTCGACGTCATAGCCCCGGCATCGTACTCGGAGCTCCACAAGTTGCAGCAAGGGTGCCAGTGGCTTAAGAGCATCGGTCTTATCCCTCGAGTGCCCCCGGGGATGGTAAGACCGGATGCCTACTTCGCCGCTCCCCTGCAAGCGCAGCTCGAACAAATAAAAGACGCCGTCCACTCCGACTCCAAAGCTATCTGGTGCCTGCGTGGTGGGTACGGGAGCATGCGACTGATACCTGAGTTACTCAAGATGAAGGTTCCCAAAAATAAAAAAATTTTCCTCGGCTTCAGCGACATCACCGCCCTCCATCTATTCTTCACCCAGGCCTGGAACTGGCCCACCATCCATGGACGTAACATCTGCCAGATGAGCAAAGAGCTGTCACGCCATCCGGACCGGAGACTTCTCAAGGACATCTTGTTTGGCACGGTCCGGTCAAAGCTTTATTCCAACCTGGTGCCGCTGAACGCCAGTGCCAGAGAAGTCTCCAGACTGACTGGAAAGCTCACCGGTGGAAACCTGCGCATTCTCCAGTCCTCGGTCAAGACAGGCTGGGAACTTAGGGCCAGGAATAAGATCCTCTTTCTGGAAGATGTGTCGGAACGGGGCTACAGTGTGGACCGCATGCTGGAACAGATGATCCAGGCACGCCTGATTCATAAAGGTCTCAAGGCCATTGTATTCGGAGAGTTCACCGAAGGTCTTGAAATTGACGGAAAGGACCTGACTCCCCTTGTCTTGAAACGGTTCGCCCAGCAGGTTGAGTATCCTGTCCTGCGAGGACTCCCTTGCGGCCACGGTCTTCGGTGGAACTATCCCCTTCCCTTCAATACTCAGTGTGAACTGGTGACCGGACCACGGGGCCAGCTCCGCTGCAGTTTCTAGTGACCTTTAAAACTTTGCAGCGAGACCGGCGGTAGGAAGTCCCCCAGGTACTTCCGCTTCCAGAGATTGTTACTACTCTTGTATTCCGCACTGCTGGTGAAATTGTAGCGGTAGAACCTTGCCCGCACGAAAGTCGGCGGAGCTCCGGTGAAAGGGTTATCTTTGAGCAGTTTCAGGATGAGAGGTTCGTTACGCAAAAGCTTCTGCATCAGTCTCAGGAACCACATTTCATGACCTCGGACGTAGATCTGTTCACCCGAGACTCCGACGGTGAACGGCAAAAACCAGATCATCCAGTCCAGCCGTAAATGGTAAGGGGCAACGAGCGCCGGTAGCCGGTCCAGCTTCACTGGTTTTCCCTTGAAGGTATACTCTTCCCATCGGGTCTCTTCGCTCAACCTTTCATCCGTGGTGCCCTCGAGGTTAATTTCATACCGGTCCCGGGTAACACTCCCGAAGGCGCCGTAAGCACCGACTAGGTGCCAACGGTTCCAGCAGAAATTCATCCGTTGTTTCGGGGAAAATAGATTCAACAATGGCCTGTAGCTCAAGTAAAGAGTCAAGAACCCGGCCCCGACCTGCAGCAAGAGAAACCACTGCGGGATCGGTGCTGAGGCACCGGACTCACCGGGATCCTGGAACGCCAGGAGTCCAAGGACAATGGTAAGCCAGTTGAGCCACGAGTAGTTTCCACTGATCACCAGGATCAACTGGTGAGCGATGATCAGGGCCCCGCACACTTGAGCGATGGGCTGGGGGAAAAATAAACCGAAGGGAACGATCAGTTGAACAAAATGACTGAAGACCACCCCACTGCGGTGGCCCCACTTTGGCATGTGATGAAAATACCTGCTCCAGGGATTGGGAAGGGGCTGGGTCTCGTGGTGGTAATATAAGCAGGTGAGGTTGCGCCAACAAGGATCGCCCCGGAGCTTGATGAGTCCCGCGCCCATCTCTGTGCGAAAAAGCATCCAGCGAAGGATGATGATCGGGATCCAGCCTGGTGTCACCCAGGCAGGACCCATGAAGGCAGTGAAGAACCCTACTTCGAGTAGCATGGTTTCCCAGCCGAACCCGTAGAAGTCCTGCCCGACGTTTACGATCGACAGATAGAGGAAATATAAGAGAAGCCAGCACAGCAGGTGCACCAGGATGGGCGCAGTGGAGAGGAACCCGAGAGTGATTCCGGCCGAAGTACCCATTCCTACCCAGCAAACGATCTTGAGGAGGTGGTCCGAGTATTTCCAATGGAACAAGCTGGGTGCGTCCTTGAATCCCACCTGACGCAGAAAATCTTTCACGGGAAGAAGACCTTTCTCTCCCAGCAGGGCCGGGAACTGGTTTAGCGCAGAAGTGAAGGCGACGAAATAAAGAACGGCCACTCCTCGTTCGAAGATGAGCCTGATCCAAAAATAATCTGGAGCCGACAGAAGATTTTCCATAACATATAGTAATGATTGTGCTGCGAGTGAGGCAATCATAAACAAGGTTGGAAGAGGGCACCAAGATTGGTAAGGTGCTTTCATGAAACTAACTCAGACAGTGAAAAAAGGCGGTTGTGCGGCTAAGGTCCCAGCGCTCATCTTAAAAGAAATCCTCAGCGGGGTAAAATTTCCTCCTGTGATACCGGGGGTGACCGTCGACGGGTCTCACTTCGACGACGCCGCGATTTACGCTATCACCGATGAGGTCTCACTAGTCCAGACCCTAGACTTCTTCACGCCCATCGTCGACTCTCCGTATGATTTCGGTGCCATCGCCGCGGCGAACGCCTTAAGTGACGTCTACGCCATGGGTGGCCGTCCCAAGACCTGCATGGCGATCCTCGCGGCTCCGCTTGCAGTTCTGGAACCGGCGATCATCAAAGAAGTTCTTCAGGGCGCAAGTGACGTCATCGCCCTCTCGGGATCGTCGCTGGTGGGTGGCCACTCCATCGATGATGACACTTTGAAATTCGGTTTGTCGGTTACCGGTGTGGTTCATCCCAATAAGACCTGGACAAACCAAGGTGCCCGGGTTGGAGACGTGCTGATCCTCACCAAAGCTCTTGGGACCGGCACGATCTGCGCCGGTATAAAACGTCAGGTGCTCACCGCGGAAGAAGCCAGTGAAGCGATCGGGTCGATGAAACAGATCAACAACGCCATTGACTATCTCTCCGAAGAGGAAATCGCAGCCGTGCACGCGGCAACGGACGTCACCGGATTTGGTCTGGCGGGGCATTCCTTCCAGCTGGCCCTGGCCTCCAAAGCCACGGTCCGGTTTATCCACCAGTGTGTGCCGGTCTTCGCAAAGAGCCGCGAGTGTCTCTCGAATGGCTTCCTAACCAAAGCACACACTAGTAACGAGGACTACACCAGGGGCAAGATCGCCTTTAGAGATAATCTCAGTTCGCTGGAAAGACTTATCTACTTCGACCCGCAGACCAGCGGCGGCTTACTGTTGAGTGTTGAGCCACGGCTGGCGGCCCAGTTGGTGGAGAAACTCAAAGAGTATTTTCCGGCGACAACGGTCATCGGCTCCGTGAACGCGAAGGGGTCCCATGATGTCATCGTGGAATGATCCGTCCCTTAGAAAATTATTTCAAGATCAGACTCCGCTCATCGACGTCCGGGCCCCGGTGGAATTCGAAGAAGGCTCGCTTCCGGGCTCGGTGAATCTTTCCATCATGAATAACGAAGAACGGGCCCAGGTCGGAACCTGTTACAAAAACTTCGGGCAGGCGGCAGCGATCGAGCTCGGCCACCAGCTGGTGAACGGCCCAGTCAAAGACGAAAGAATCAAGGCCTGGACCGAGTTCCTGGGCCAAAACCCCCGGGCGCAGGTTTATTGTTTGCGTGGCGGTCTCCGGTCCCAGATTTCGTGCCAGTGGCTGAGGGCCCTGGGACATGACCTCAACCCCATCGAGGGGGGTTACAAGAGGATGAGAAATTTTTTTCTCTCCCTGTTGGATGAATCGCCACTTCCCGGGTTCGTCCGCATCGGTGGCCTCACCGGTAGTGGCAAGACCCGGGTCCTGAAGAAGATCAAGCACCACATCGACATCGAAGGCCTCGCCAACCACCGGGGCTCGGCGTTTGGCCATAACGGTCCTCAACCGGGGCAGGTCTTGTTCGAAAACCGGATGGCCCTCGGACTACTGAACGCGTCAGCGTCGCCGGTGTGGTTCGAAGACGAGAGTGTGACACTGGGGAAGCTCTCCATCCCCGCTCGCATCTTCACAGGCCTGCGCCAGTCACCGCTGGTGGTCTTGAAGGTTGAGCACTCGCAGAGGGTACAGAATATCTTCGAGGACTACGTCCGGCATTCGACTCCAGAGTTTTTCTACCAGGGCATCGAGCGGATCTCCAGCAGACTCGGGGGGCTGCGGTCAGCGGCGATCAAAGAGAAAATCCGGGCGTCCTACCAGAAGCCCCTGAGCGAAGCGCACCACGAGGAGTGGATCACGACTCTGCTCAAGGACTACTACGATCCCTTCTACCTCAAAGCGATGACGGCGCAGAAGGATCTCATCGTCTTCGAAGGCAATGAAGAAGAGGTACTGCACTTTTCACAGAAGATGACCAATTAGCTAAAGAAAGATCTTCCCTGTTTTACTCTTTTGGAAATTTGGTATCCTAGGTCCATGATGAAAATTCTCAGCGTGTTCGCCCTTTCCGGATTCTTAGTCTCCTGCGGTAAGCCCGCCAAGAAGGTACCGCTCTACGCGATCAAGAGCGAGGCCCTCACTCAGTACGTCAACCAAAAGAGCATGCCGGCCAGCCCCAACCTTACTCTTGATAAGAGCATCGTTAACAACGACTACCCCATCGAGATCGCCCTGTACCAAGACCAGCGCTTCTACTACAACCTCCCGAACCTCGGCAGTGGTAAAGGGACCTGGAAGTATCATAACGGGAAGATCCAGCTCAAGGCGAAGCGCTCACTCTTTGACATGCACATCGATGCCCTCGCAGCCGATCCCAGCAGCAGTGAGCTCGCCATCCAGTTCTCGGACCGATTCGGAGAGAACACTCTGAAGATGATGAACGTGAACCTCTAATACCTGAACTAGTTCATTAAGACCGCGAGGCACCAGGTTTGCACTTACCGTGAGTGAGGTAAGGGGGAACTATGAAAAAGCTTATGATAATGGCATCCGCAGGTATCTGCCTATCGGTCTTCGCACAAACTGGGACACTGGACGGGACTCAAAGCACTCAGACCGGTACCACCATCCCCGGTCAGACGGAGTTTTCAAAACCAGCTAACCTGGAAAACGGTAGGTCCCGGATCTTGCCGGGAGACCTGACAGAAAACGAAAGGGATTTTCAACAGCAGAGAATGGAAGACTCTTCTGGCCTCAACGGCGGAAGCCTCGGTGGCTCGACTAATGGCTTGAATAAGCGAACAGCACCGGTCGGTGTGGGAACAGGAGTTGACGCCGGCACCGGGAGTGGTTCAGGTTTCTGAGAATCATTTCTTACAAATGGGTCTGTCTTTGATTTCTTTTTCTTTACAGGCCTGGTCGACCACCTGCTGCTGGTGGGAGGCGATTTCCGGACTCACGTCCTGACCTTTAACCCGCACCACTAGCCTTTCACCGTCACGCAGAATGCGAATGTCCTGGCCGCTGTCTTCAGGGCCAAACACTGTAAGGAACTCGTACGCTTTCTGCACCCGCAGCTCCTTTGCTTTCAAGATGATGTCCCCTGGTCGCAGCATCCCCTTGTGAGCAGATTCCACAGTGATCTTTTCAATTTGGATGGCCCCCTTAAGATCTTTCACAAGATGTTTCATCTCCTCCGGCGAAACCTCCCGGAGTGAGAGCTGCGGACGGACGACGGTGTTGGAGCATTTGTATACGGCTTCGACATAAGGGTAGATGTAAGTCTCTTTCCAGCTGTCGGAATTTGAATTCCCGAAGCCCGCAGACAACCCTAGTCCCGAGTAGCGGTTGTGGAACGGCGACATCCCGTAGTAGTAAGAAGGCCCGAAGGAAGTCGTGTGAACAACCTCCTTAGATGTGGTCTTATCTAGAAATTCGAAAATGTTGGCCAGTTTAAATCCGCTCTCCCGGCACAGCTCGATCGCTCTAAATTCGGCGTAAAACCGCGCCTTGGACTTCTTCGAATGCGAGTTACCGCGGAAGACGACCACTTGGAGCTCATCCAGCATTTTTTCCTTATAACCTTCGTTCTTCTTCATCACTTGGTATGGCGTGGGCCTACTGGACGCGCAGCTAGCAATCAGCCACAACAAGAAAATGTAACGCATGATCTATCCTTTGCTTATGGACCTATATTAATCCGCCGTGTCCTCATATTGAATCCTTTAATAGGTGACTTAAATGCATCTTGAGAAGCCAGAGAACTTCTCGACCCCTAGGATAATGGTGTGACAAGGAGGACATATGAAAACACTAATCGCGCTTCTCATGACCATTGCATTGCAACCGGCGGCCTTCGCTAACCCGAGCTACACCGCCGATGAGAATCATCTCCCGGATGCGGAGATTCAGAGAGAACAGCAACGTTTGGAATCTGAGGCTTCAGTCTACGAAGAAAACGTCCAGAAGCAGGAAAGCAGGAATAAAGTTTTCGAGGACGAGAATTCACAGGTGGTGGATCCAGAGTATGACATCTCTGAAGATGAGATCATCGAAGATGCGGAAATCGTCGAGTAATCATCTTTGACCGAAGAGAGCTTCGAGTGCGGCAGGAAACCTTTTAGCCCAGTAGGTCTCACTGTGTGTAGCACCCTGTTGGATGACTGAATAGATCTTTGAACGTGTTTCAAATTCAGATACGAAGTCTAGGACGTCCTGAGGCTTTTCGCCTCCGGCAGTCCCGCTGTCAATGTAGATCCGTACAGGCATGACAGCAGTCATCCGGTACCGGTCGAGGATAGAACTCCTGTTCCACCACAGTGACGGAGAAAGTGCGCCCACCAGTCCGAATGTCCGCGCCTCTTTAAGGCCAGCGTAAAGTGACACCAGACCACCTAGAGACGACCCCATGATGGCCGTGCTCTCACGGTCTTTCTTAACACGAAAATTTTTTTGAATAAACGGCAGAAGTTCCTGTGTCATAAACTTGAGGTACTCATCGGCTGACCCTCCCCCGTGCCGGGAATCCTGATCTGCATCGTGGGTATACTCGTTGGTGCGCTCAGGGGTGTTATCGATCCCTACCACAATGAGAGGTCTGATCTTCTTTGAAAGGATTAACTGGTTTAGTGTCTCTTGTGCTTTCCACGTCTGACCCATGAAGGCCCTCTTTGGATCATAAAGATTCTGTCCGTCATGCATATAGAGGACGGGATATTCGGAAACTCTTTTATCCTCATAACCGGGAGGGAGGTAGACATGGACATCTCTGACTTTTTGAAGATGAATACTTGGGAAATTTTTTGCCGCCAGTGTAAATTCTCCGCCTCGTGACCAGGCGGAGACAGGCAGAAGGAGAAATAAGAAAAACCAAATCTTCATGAAGAAAACATTATGAAATCTTTCAACCGAATTCAAGTTTCATTCACCATCTTGCTTATTAATACAGGTAAGGGGATCATTTCTGTCATTTTCTTACCTTGGTAATGCGACTTTATAGATATTAAAAGACATCTCTGAGACATCCTTTCCAAAAGTCGCATCTTGCAGCAAGGAATCGGTGAAGATGAGATTGTTTTCAGCATCGATGGTGAAGGTGTCTGGCCATTTGATCCGTTCATCCTGGATGAGAATCTTCATCTCCCCACTTGGCGTCCGGTATGAGACGGCATTGCGCTCGAGGTCCGCCATGTAGAGATTGCCTTTCTGATCAAAGATCATCCCGTCCGGTGCCGGAGTCACACCCAGATTTTCAACTTTTTTCACCAGTTCGGTTTCGTTGCGTGACTCCCGGATCAGAGCATCCGTAGGAACCCGGTAGAGGTGGTAGCCCGTCAGCGCGTGGTAGTAGAGTTTCTGGCCATCGGGCGAAAGAGCGATGCCGTCGGAGTGGATCCTGGGAGTCGATCCGTCGTTCAGAAGAAATTTCTTCTTCTCCACGGTGAGAATGACATTCTCGGATTTTGTCGAAGGATGCTTATCAAGTACCCGCTTGGACGAACCGTTTTTCAGGTTCAGCACGACGATGCCCCCGAGGCCCGAGTCCGTGATGTACGCTTTCGAGTTCGCAGCGTCGATCCGGATGTCATTGAGGTAAGACTGAGATGGTGCCACCGCTTCATCGAAACTCCAGGAGCGCTTGAGCTTATTGGTAGCGAGGTCAAATTCATACAGCATCGGGCGGCCCACCACTCCCTTATTCTCAGGGTTACTAGGATCCAGTACGTAGAGAGAATTTTTGTGAGCAAAAACCGATTGGACACAGGTAAATTTATTTTTCTCAGGTTTCCCGGTCCAGGTGTTCCACTTCTCGTCAGGATAGAGTTTATGTGAACCGTCAGGCATAACTTCGACCACCGAGTACGGAACGTTGGCCCGCCACCTAGGAAAATTTGCAAACAGCCGACCACTCTCAGTGACCGTGACGCCCGTCACCTGGACACCCCTGAACTCCGTGACCTTACTGAGCACCGGCTGCTTTTCGGTCGGTAGGTACCCCAGAGTTTTTTTATCAACCATGGTGTCCGACTCGCCGTTTTTGACTTTAGAGGAGCAGGCCGCGAGGACGAGGATACAGAAGCACAGTGCTGATAATCTTTTCATGAGGACTCCCCAGTAGATTTTTATACTTCTAGTTTTGGGGATTGAATTTTAGAAGTCAATCAACATCGAGAACCGACTCCATCTAGTGATGGAGCCAGCGTTTGAAGTTAAGAATGGGATGGTGCCAGTCAGAGGGTCTTTTGTGGACAGTTCTAGTTCGGTGCGCTTGTGCTGCGACCGTTCCGGGTGGTAACCGGCCGAGACTCACCACTTGATCGGTGTTCTTATCCAGCTGGCTCACCGAAATAAACATCCCGATCGGAAACAGGATCCAAAAGCTCATGGCCACTATCGTTAAAATGATCTCTACGGTACTGCTTTCCATAAGTATCCTCCTGATGAATTTATTGTAGCACCAGCGAGAGTTGGCCATTCTTAATTGAACCTGAGTTTTTCATAACTGACATAATGAGTGGTAAGATATTAAGAGGAATTCAAGTTTGATGACCGCGAGCGCGTTTAATAAGGTAAGGCCATGAATTTCTCAAGGAGGGAAATATGAAAAAGCACCTATTAACATTGGCCGTGGTTTCACTGCTTGGATTAGCAATGAGTTGTAACCGAGGCGGAAATGAACAATCCACACAGGGTCAGGACGCCGCTAGAATGGAACAGCAGTCGATGGGTTCCGACAGAACAAGAAACTCTGACACCCCGGGGGCGACGGACGCGACCATGCCAGACTCCGGAATGCAACAGAGTCCGAATCCATCGGACGCCAACAGAGTCGAGGAATAGATATTTTGGGGGGCCAGGAGAAAACCTTCTGGCCTTTTAGAGTCTACAGTCTTTGGTGATCCTGAATTCTTCGATCTCATCTAAAGGCACGATCTTGATTCCTTTGTTCCTTGCCTGTTTGAGGAACAAGTCCGTTCCCTGCACAGAAGGCTCCCGCACGTCATGCTGAAGGATGATGCCACCCTGGGGAGGGTTCGTTATTTCCACAGGCACTTTCACGTATGAGTCCCCTACTTTCTTGAAGTCCATAAAGGTTCCTCCAGTGAAGTGGGCCAGGATGTTTGATGCCACTTCCTTCGCCGACATCCCTGGGACCCAGTCTGCGGTGTCCACGTCCCAGAATGCCATGTGGATGCAGTTGTCCCCTAGGAGTTCTTGAGAGACTTCTTTCAGAGCATTTATGTGATGGTAGTCCGTGCGGGTCCCGTAGTCTCCAAAAGGAAAGCGGAAGTAAAATTTGGTAAGTTCATGCCCGGATTTTTTATACCACTTGGCCAGGTCTAGAAACGATTTCTTCACCTGAGCTTTGAACGCCTCTTTCGGCAGATTAGCGGATCGTTCATGGCCCGGGCCATGTGAAGCCACGATGTGTCCCTCGTCCAGCATTCTTTTTATCAAGTGATAATTTTCCTGGGTGACGAGATCGGTGAGGACGAAAAAGGTAGCTTTGGTATCGTGTTTTTTCAAGATATCCAGTATGAGTGCGGTCTGGGTGGGATGAGGTCCGTCATCAAAAGTCAGAGCGAAGGTGCCGGTCTTGTATAAAGAGAGTGCCCGGTAAGCCCTGAGTCCGCGGTCCGCAGAGGTGTAGACCCGGTCTTCAGGGTACTGGTACTCACCGAAGACTGAAGCGAAGGAGTTTAAGGCAGAGAGCATGGAAATGAAGATGAAAATTTTCATCCAAAAGATCTATCCATTTCACTATGGTTTGACCATCCCTAAGAAACTACTTTCTTCAAACATCTCGCTCAAAAACGGAGCAAAACTCCGTTTTTGAGCGTGTGTGATTATTATTCGAAGTAGTATTGAATTTCTTTGATCCCGATAATTCCAAAGAGACGTGACCGATTGACCAGCATGAAAAGCCGATTGACCAGAGAGTTTTCAGCATCCGTGAGTTTGAAACCTTCCCCTTCCTTGGTGACCTTGAGAGGGATGAATCTCCAGTTATTGCTGACGCCGCTTTGGAGATAAGTGAGTCGAACGTCTCCGCCGACTTTAATATTAAAGCCAGGTTCAACAAAAAGCTTCACCACATCCCTACCTTGTCTATGGGCAAGGACTCCGCCTTCACGAAGGACTGTCTCAGCAGGAATGGAGTTGTCTTCAGTGATCTGTCCGCTTGGAGAAGTTGAGACGTAACGGATTGAATGCATCTCTCCAGCGTCGTTCGTTTCGAGAAAAAAATCTGTAGTGTCGTTGTCAAACTCTGAGGTGATCACAGCTAGTTTGTATTCTGCAGCTGTTGCACTTAAAGTCATAAGAAAAGTTAATAGTACAAAGAATGATTTCATTTAGAACCTCCAAAATGTTGGCGTCATCCTAGCTTCCTACAGGTGATTGTGAAAAGAATGGCGCGTAATAAAAGCGGTTAATTTAAGAAGGTATTTGAATCATTCGGGTTTAAATTTTATAGCACTTTTCTGTACTTGCTGGGCAACAAATTAAGGTTGATAGACATGAGATTAAAATTGAAATTGTGCATCAAAATGTAAAGGCTAAAAAGATGCAACGAATCAATAATACCTATCTCGGCTACTTATAAGATTGCGCGACTCGTAAAGATATTTTTCAAATGAGGCAACACTTCTTACGCGCCACGTTCTCTATCTAAAGATGACGCTTTAGTAGACAATACCGAGTCATTTTCATATTAGCTGTGCATTGTAATTCTGTTTTGGAATTCTTGGAGGGTATCTATGAGCGTTTATGGTCTTTTATTTTTGGGTCTATGCTTTAATGCTTTCGCAACATCAAACATGACTTCAAAGATCCATGAAATCGATTTCGGCCGCAAAGCAGGCGATCAAACCTTGGTGCTCTTTACCAATGGCAAGTTCGCTAAATTGCCACCGATGGAAAAGACACTTTTGGAACAGCTCAAAGAAGCCAAAGAAAATAACGACAACGTTGAGGTCACTCTCGATCAAAATCGTTTTATCACTGCCGCCTACGCTTCAGCGGATCTCACTGCGCTCGGTTCTCAAGCCTTTCCTTCTTCGAACAAAAAATCCCTAGACCAGGTCTACGCCCCGTCCACCATCCCGGACCTGCAAACAGCTCAGGAGTATTTCGACGAGGCCCGCGAGAACCCAAAAGATTCTCAGTGCTTTAACCGAGCGATGGTCTGGAGCTACGAGTGGTGGAAAAAACACAGCCTGAGGTCCAACAAACTGCTCGTCTTCTTCAGCCGCCAGTACATGCGAAAGCACCCGGACTTCGAATGGTGGTTCCACATCGCTCCTGCGGTTCACGTTCTGCACGACGGGAAAGTGGTCGAGCGCGTGATGGACGTGAAGTATAACCATGGGCCCAGGACTCACCCCGAGTGGACCGCGACTTTCATGCGCGGGGACCTCAAGCACGTGGCGTGTCCCTACATCACAAAGTTCTCCCAGTACGCAGACTATCCCTACACCGGGAACTGCTATCTGATGAGAACCAGCATGTACACCTGGCAGCCCGCGGACCTTCAGATGAACGAGGCCTGGGGCTTCTCTAAATCAGACTTCAACCTTGATGACGTCCGCGCCGCATACCTCGAAGCGTTCGACGAACAACACTAACCGTGAGGACAGTACCGATGAAAACTTCCTTTGTTAAAATAGTTACCTCGCTGAGCCTCTTCGGTCTTCTCGCTTCCTGCGGGGGCTCCGGCGGAGGAGCAGGGCCAAAGAAATTCGCTGAACAGCTCACCCCCGGCGGGCCGGCCACCACCACGCCGGAACCGGAACGGCTCCCGGTTGACGGCTCAAACATCCAAGGCACCTATAAGGCCGTCTTCGAAACCATGAACACAAAAATTACTTTCAACAACCCGGGTTCCGCAACCTTCCAAAGAAAAGACGACAAGCTACTGGTTTACTTCCGGCTTTTCGGTGGGAAGGCCTTCGCCTCTCACAGACAGAGTGTACACCTGGGGACCCGCTGCCCGGGCCCGCAGGATGACCTCAACGGTGACGGCTACATCGACATCAATGAAGGTAACAAGGTCTGGGGAAAGATCATCGTTCCGGTGGACTCGGACGTGAGTACCCAGATTGCAGGGAGAACCATCCACGCGGCGAGCCCGGACCTCTCCGGGAGCTACTGGAATGAGCAGGAAGTGGATTTCCAGACCTTCTTCGATGACCTCAAAGACGAGGACCTGTATCCCAATGACAATATCCAGAAGCTCGCGGCCGATGAACCATTCACCTTTGAAAATAAAGTGGTTGTGGTCCAAGGGGTCGGGAAGGATACGGCGGTTCCCGAGACCATCGGCTCCACAGACCGGTACGCGGCTTACGACACGCTTCCGATCGCCTGCGGAATCATTAAAAAAGCCGATGAATTACCTGGGACCTCCGATGACGGGATCATTCCTGGTGAAATTGCTCCGGTGAACCAGCAAGGTGACGTTCCCGCCCCGCCGGACGCGCTGGACCTGGGAACACCCACCGCACCAGTTGAAGGGTCGAACTACTCTGACGTCGAAGACGGCACCACAACAACAACACCTCCGCCACCGGTTACAAGACCGGAAGTTGAGACTATTCCTGTGGTAACTCCTCCGCCCGTCATCCCGATGGTCCCGAGACCTGGGGTTACTCCCGTTGAGCCTGATGACGGTGACACCGATGTGGAGGAAGAGGACGATGAAGAAGATGATGGAGAAGATCCGACTGACCCTCCGGCGTGAGGGTCGCTGAGGCGCTTACTTGACTTCCTGCCTGCTGTTAGCTTTCTTCACACTCTCCGGGTCACTGTTCTTTCCAAAGAGCGTGAGTAGCATTTCGGTTGAGTACCCGTGCCGTAATACATGTTCCGTTCTGCCCGACCGAAGCTTCTCATAAGGAACGGTGGGAGAGGCGTGGTGATGCGCGTGTCGGCCAAGGTTGAACAAGAACCAATTTGTCATTTTGTGCCTGGAGTCCCAGGAGTGGAGTTCGGTCACCGGCTCGTAGACGCCTGGGGAGATTTCTTTTCTCTGTAGACCGTAGTGTTCAACGTAATTGATGGCCTCGAGGATTTCAAAAGCGATCACACTCTGGGCAAGGTACACCAATAGGGCGACGCTGCCGAAGAGAAGATAGACTCCTAAACAAAGCAGGGACTGAACCACCGAGTATTGGATGATCCGGTGTTTGGTCATCCGGTGAATGAAACTTCTGCGCTGGAGTCTTTTACTCTCGATCTTCCAAGCACTGATCCAACTCTGGATGGTAGAGCGCACCAGGAAGAAATAAACTTTCTCTCCTTTCCTCGCCGTCGCCGGATCCAAAGGAGTCGCCACGTGCTTATGATGACCAAAGACGTGTTCCACCCGGAAATGGGCGTAGTTCACCAGAAGCAAAAGTCCGACACCGAGCCCTCGCTCCCATCTCTCTTTGCGGTGAATGAGTTCGTGGGCGATGGTTATCCCCAGACCGCCGGTCACCGAACCAAGAGAAAGGATGATCCCGACGATTTCCCATGTTGAGAAATTCCGCACCGAGCACAGTGCCAACGCCGTAAGGAGAAAGAAGGCCTGGATAGGTAAATAGACCCACACTAAGGTGTTATAAGCGGTACTGCTTTCCGGAACGGGTGGTTCCACTTCTTCCTTACCGAAAATGATGTCTAAAGTCGGATGGATGAAATAGGCGAACACGAATCCGGCGTAAACCCAGTATCCCCCCAGAAAGATCCCGAAGAGCGCGCAAACAACAATTGTTAGAGGCAATAAAAATGGTAAAAAGTTTTGCATCCTTATATAATATGATCGAATGCTCACATTAAATACTCGCTTTAACTGGAGACCTTTTTGAAGCCCCAAAAGAACGTAACCCCTCGAAAGTACCCGCGTCAACAACGGGCACAAAAGACCGTGGAGGCCATCCTTGATGCAACTGCTCACATTTTGGCCAAAGAGGGCTTAGAGGGGGTAACGACCAATTCGATTGCCATAATGGCAGGAGTCAGTATCGGCTCGCTCTATCAGTACTTTCCAGGACGTGAAGCTGTGATCGCAGCGTTGGTTGAAAGGTACATGGACCGGCAAAAGGCCATCGTGGTGATGAGACTGACCCGACTAGGTCCGGAGAGTGAACTCAGAGAACTGGGCCACGAACTGGTGGCCGCACTGGTTGAGAGTCGCAGCAAGGATCCGGCCCTGCACCGGGTGTTAGTGCAGGAGATCCCTCGGGTTGGTCGCATGGCCCAGCTTCTGGACCTTCACGCCGACCTCTCAGAGCTGGTCACAGAAAGCCTTAAGAGTGCGCGGGTCGAACTGCGCCTGGAGCGGTTGGACCTGGATGTTTTCTTACTCGTGCACGCGGTGGACGCGATGGTGAACGCCTTGATCTTCACTAAACCGGCCAAGTACGGACTGGAAGATTGCATCGATGAGATCAATTCGCTGGTCCTGAACTCGCTACGGATTAAATGATCCCTTCAAGCATTCAAAGATGAGCCTTCCCTGAGAGGACTTGAGCAGCTCGGGGTAGCAGACCACGGCGAGCTTATCTTTAAAACTCGGAGCGCCGGCAACTTTTTTTAGCTGGTACCGCATGGCCTTGACCACCTGGCCCGGGATGATACCGTAGCCAGCACCCGAGTCCACCAGGGTGGTGAGAAGCTCGAGGTTCTGCACCTCGATCTTGTCTCTCGGCAGCTGCTTCCAGCGGCCCATGATGGAATGGGCCTGGAGCATGCCCGGGATGTAGAGCAGTTTCTCCTGGTAGCGGTGCTTACTTTCCCACACGTTCACGTCGTCCTCTCCGATGAACTTTGTCACCAGCCCCTGGATGGAAAGTGGGTTCATCACCACACCGAAGTCCACCTCACCCTGTGAGACTTTCTTGTTGATGGCGTGAGAAGAGTCACTGACGATCTCGATTTCGATGTTTGGGTTTTTGGCGTGCAGCTGTTTGAGGAAATGCCCGAGGGTGTAGATACCGACCGATGCGTGACAACCAATCTTGAAGCGGAGCTTCGCGGTGGCACCTCTCATCTGCTCCAGTAACCGCAACGACTCTTCTGCCTGCGGTAGCAGGGCCTTCCCCTCTGGGGTGAGTTTAATCCCGTCGCGGCTGCGGATGAAGAGGACGGTCTGCATCTCCGTTTCGAACTTTTTAATTCCCAGGGAGAGAGACGGCTGGGCCATCTCAAGTTTTTCCGAAGCTTCTGATAGAGTCCGGGACTTTGCGACCATCACGAAATTTTCTAGGTCTTTGAAAGTGATCATATGTTTTAGCCTAAAGGATGATTTGCATCAGGTGTACGTCCAGGAGGCGGCCGAACTTATGTCCGACTTCCTTCATGATCCCCACTCTTCTAAAGCCAAATCTTTCGTGCAGGTGGATGCTCAGTTCGTTGCCGTCTGAGATACGGGCAAGGATGGTGTGGAGTTTATTTTCTCGAGCGACTTCGATGAGACCCTTCATCAGGAGCTTCCCGGCACCTCGTCCCTGCGCCGACGGATGCACGTATAGAGAATTCTCAACGGTATCTGCGTAGGCGAGCCGGTCGGAGTATTGGTTAAGGGATGCCCACCCGACGACCCTCCCCTTTTCCTCTGCGACGATGACAGGGTACCGCAGGTGACGTTTGGTGAACCAGTTCATCCGATCTTCCACAGATTTAATCTCTGTATCAAAAGTAGAAACACCATTTAATACAGCTTCATTGTATATACCGGTGATAGATGGAATATCAGCAGCTGCTGCGGCGCGAATAATTATGTCAGGCATAAAAACACATTACATCATTTATATTATTGAGCCAATAAGTGTTAGATAACAATTGAACAACAGATTAGCTATAGGTTGATTTAGGTAGCCTTGATTGACTGAAACTGCGCATCTTCGAGAGTATGAAATTCATGAGAGAGCTCCTGAATCAACATATTCTCAATTCAAAATTTCCCTGCATTATGGCAAAGACTGTCTTAAAAAAAGGGCACATTTCTTATAACGAGCTCAATAACCTGACTGAAAATGACGAAACTTCTGTCATCATAAAACGACTCTATGATTTTGTAGACGATTACCGTGCGAATCCAGAAAAATTAAGAAGTTTTATCCTTACTTTGGACGACCCAGCTTATGCTAACTTTGAAAATTTCGAAGCAGTCTTCTGGAAATTTCTCAAAGATCTAAATGCTGAAGATAAGAAACAATATCAGCATGATCCGAGAGTTTCCAGTGACCCGAATTCTAGTGATTTTAGTTTCAGCTTAAAGGGGGAAGCATTTTTTATCCTGGTGCTCCATCCACAGAGCCCACGGCTTGCCAGAAAGTTTGTGAAGCCGACCATCGTTTTCAATTTACATCAGCAGTTCGAAGATTTAAGAAATAAAGGCTTGTTTAAAAAAATCAGGAACGTCATCAGGCAACGGGACAGGTTACTCCAGGGGTTCATCAACCCGATGCTCGCGGACTTCGGAGAAAAATCAGAAGTCTTTCAGTACCTCGGAAGGAAATACGAACTCTCCGCCCCCTGTCCATTGACACTATAGGAACACACATGAACGTCATCGAACCACGGACCGGTACCGGCTTCCTACTGAAGAAGGGCCAGCGCCTTAAAGTGATCGACCTCAAGGGCGAGCAAGTTTCAGATTTTTTCTGTTTCATGAAGGACAACGAAACCGAGTACCTGTCATCGGGGAGAACACTCGATTACATGTCCAAGATCTTCCTTACCACCGGAGACACTCTTTACTCGAGCAAAAGCCGCCCCATGGTGAAGATCATCGAAGACACGGTGGGCAGGCACGACTTCCTCCTCACGCCCTGCTCTAAAGAAACCTTTGAGATCATCTACCATGATAAGAACCCTCACCACGGCTGCGAAGGTAACCTGTTGCGGGCCTTTCATCAGCACGGGATGGAACTGGACTGCCTACCTTCAACCTTCAACCTCTTCATGAACGTTATTCTGGATGAAAAGGGAACCATCAGCGTTGCTGCCCCGACCTCAAAGGGTGGAGATTACATCATCCTAGAGGCCCTCGAGGACCTCACGGTAGGTCTCACGGCCTGCTCTGCCCTCCAGTCTAATAACGGCTCCTTCAAGCCCATCGGCTTTGAGATTCTGGGCAACTAGGCACCTCTATCCTTTTTACAAAAAAGCTAGGCACCCGCACCGTTGTCTAGTAAAAACTCCCCTATCATTATCGCTTAAAAAGGATCATCAAATGAAATCCATACTGTTTGCGTTCTCAATCCTAATCTCGACGGCGTCGTTCGCCACAGAAGTGGTGACCAAAGAACTCGATCAACAGGGAAAAACCCTTGCGGTTGCCCTGGCCAATACATTTGACGTTCCGCTGAGCTCGAGTGGACCATGCACCGGCTCCGAGTTCACCGTTAGCAGCACCGTTGAAGGATTCGAGCCACCGGTCTTCAAGGTTCAGACTCGGGTGGATGACATAAACGTTACTATCATCGCCGTCGACGGAGCTGCCAAAAGCATCAGCGAGCTGCTGGACCTCGCCGGGGTCCCAGGAAACAGAACCGGGTATACCACTTTTGTCAGAGAACTTTCGTTGAAAGCAAAGTCCTGCGGCTTCTCGCCAAATTACTGGACCGGGAGCTACCAGATCTTTGGACCAGACTGGAAATAATTTCACAAGGGGCGCTTCGGCGCCCCTTTTTTTTCTCGAATCCTCAAGAACTCATCCCTTGCTCCATCGCCCACTTCCCGAGATAATCAGAAGAACCTCACCCTAGGACGTTTATGAAAACTCTCATCACCGGCACAGCACTTCTCTTTAGCCTTAGTGCCACTGCCTGGGACGCAAAGGATTTTAAGAAGCCGCCGAAGACCGAGCTGGAAAAAAAGCTCACTCCCATCCAGTTCGAAGTTACCCAGGAGGACGGGACAGAGAGACCGTTTAAGAATCCGTTCAACGACAACAAGGCCGAGGGCATTTATGTCGACGTGGTCTCCCGGGAGCCCTTGTTCTCATCGACCGATAAGTACGATTCCGGAACCGGGTGGCCGAGTTTCAAAAAACCAATCCAGACTGAAGCCGTGAAGTTAAAAGAAGACAAAGGGTTGTTTGGCTCTCGCACCGAAGTCCGCAGCAGGTACGCAGACTCCCACCTGGGACACGTCTTCGACGACGGTCCCATGCCGCTGAAGAAGAGGTATTGCATGAACTCGGCGTCTTTCCTGTTCATCCCTAAAGAAAAGATGGAAAAAGAAGGCTACGGCGATCTGCTGAAGCTCTTTAAGTGAGGGCGCCGTTCTTACTTCTTTTGAAAATAAAATAAACAGGAATTCCTGCCAGGATAAAGAGCAGACCAATCGATGACTGCTTGGGACTGGTAACGACGGTGTTGATCAGCAGCAGGATCCCGAGCAGGATGAAGACGAGCGGAACCACCGGATACCCCACCGTCCGGTAAGACCTCGGGGCCAGCGGTCTTTTCCGGCGCATGACGATCACCACCCCGGTGACCATGGCGTAGAAGATCCAGGCCGAGAACACCACGTAGTCCGTTAACTGGTCGAAGGTCCCGGAGACCGCTAGGGCCATAGAGACCAGGCCCTGAACGATGATCGATACCACCGGGACAGAAGACTTGCTATTGACACTGGCCAGTTGCTTGAAAAATAAACCATCTTTCGCCATGGCGTATGGCACGCGCGCGCCGGTGAGGATCGATCCGTTGAGCGCACCGAGGGCCGAGAACACAAAGGCCACGGAAAGGATGGTAATGCCAGAAGTACCGAGGAAGCTCATGGCCGCTTTGGTGGCGACCGGAAGCGCGTCCGGGTGAAGGTCGGAGTAGGAGGTGATGACGTCCGTGAACGGAAGCGCGTAGAAATACGCGAGGTTCGCCACTCCGTAGATGGCGAGGATGATGAGCATCCCGATCCCGAGAGAGAGAGGGATGTTTCGCTGAGGGTTTTTTACTTCACCGGCGACCATCGGTAGGTTATTCCAGCCGTCGAAGGCCCACAGTGCCGCCAGCGTCGCAGACCCGAACGCAGACCAACCCGCAAAGCCGGTGATCGCCGGAGAGGACTCGGAGAAATGCTCGAAGGAACCGCTCCTGGAGAAGAAGAAAATACCAAAGCTAATGCCGATGATCATGATGAGTTTAATGGTGGTCATGATGGCCTGGAGCCGGCCGCCGAAGGCAACACTCAGGCAATTGAGCGAGGAGAAAAGAGCGATGATCAAAACCGCCGCGACGGCTTTGCCCCCGATGAATGAAAAATCTACAATGGCACTCATGAAGGTCATGGCACCCACGGCGTAGGCGGCGATGGATCCCGGGGAGCCGATCCAGAAGCGCATCCACCCGTAGAGGAAGGCCCACAGGTCTCCGTACCCTTCTTTGAGATAGACGTACTCACCACCGGCTTCCGGCATCAGGCTTCCAAGTTCAGCATACGATAAGGCGCCGGCCAGAGATAACAGACCAGCAAAGACCCAGATGAGGAGCACCATGGTAGGGTTGCCCATCAAGCTGGACATGGAAGCAGTCTTCAAAAAGATTCCTGTTCCGAGGATGCAGCCCACCACGATGGAGATAGCGTCTACGAGGGTGAGTCCCCTAACAAGTTGTTTAGACATATTTTCTCTCGTGTTAAATTTTATTTATTTTAAGGACTAAAGGTCTCAATGAAAAGAAATTTAAACTTCGCCTTAGAGCCTATCCCAAAACCGATGAGATTCTAGGCGACGAGGAGTGACGACCGAGACGTGTTCCTACACGTCGCAGGGAGGATCGACGAAGGCAACGACGAAGATCGCGGTTTTGGGATAGGCTCTTATCCTCTGAAGGTGTTTATCAGCGCTAGGAAGTCACTTCCGTAATTTTCAAGTTTATTCTGCCCAACTCCGTGCACCATTAGAAATTCTTTGGGATCTCTCGGCATCACCTGGCACATGTCGTGGAGGGATTTATCATTGAAGATAATGTAGGAAGGTAGTTTTTTTTCTTTCGCCAGTTTATTCCGCAGGGCCTTGAGGGCATCGAAGAGTTCATTCTTCCCGTGATCTGCGTCCTTGCCTTTGACGAGTTCTCTCTTACTTTTCTTTTCTACCGAGTACTCCTGCTTTCGAAGGTAGAGAGTTGACCCACCGGTCAGGATCTCCTGGGTCTTTTGGTTCAGCCCCAGGCTGCGGTACTCCCAGTTCTTGATGCTGATGTAACCCAAGTTCAGCAGCTGCCGCAGGATACTGTTCCAGTGCTCTTTGGGTTTATCTTTGCCGATCCCGTACACCGAGAGTGCGTCGTGCTTGCGCTGGGTGATCTTGGCGTTCTTACTTCCGCGGATCACGTCGATGACGTGGCCCGCGCCGAAGACCTGTTGGGTCCGGTAGATGGTGGAGAGGATTTTCTGCGCGTCCACCGTCGCGTCCCACATCACCGGTGGTTCTAGGCAGGTGTCGCAGTGACCGCACTTCACCTCTTCCAGCTGGCCAAAGTAGCGCAGCAGGTACTTTCTTCTACAGGTAGCGGCTTCGCACAGGGCCAGCATGCAGTCGAGCTTGTGGCGTGCCACTTTTTTATAGGACTCATCGGCATCGGTGGTCTCGAGCATCTGCGAGAGCTTCACCACGTCCTGCAGGCCGTAGATCATCCACGCCTCGGACAGCTTCCCGTCTCGCCCGGCCCTTCCGGTTTCCTGGTAGTAGCTCTCGATGCTCTTCGGGAGGTCTAAGTGGGCGACGAACCGTACGTCCGGTCGGTCGATGCCCATGCCGAAGGCGATGGTTGCGACCACGATGATCCGGTCTTCGGTGTTAAAGAGTGCCTGATTCTTGGAGCGTTCACTCTGGGAGAGGCCCGCGTGGTACGGGACGGCCGGGAATCCAAGTTTCCTCAACGCTTCCGCAACCCGTTCGACCTTATCCCGGGAGAGGCAGTAGACGATCCCGGTACTGCTGGGATGATTGGAGCTGATGAACGCGCTTAATTGTTTGAGCTCCTCGCTGCGCTCGAGGATCATGTACTTTATGTTAGGCCGGTCAAAGGAGGAGATGAAGACTTGCGGTTGCTGCATGCGAAGCTGCTCGGCGATGTCGAGTCTGGTCTTGGCGTCGGCGGTGGCCGTCAGGGCGATCACTGGCACGCCGGGGAACTTGTCCTTGAGCTCACCGAGGCGGGTGTAGTCTTTGCGGAACTCGTGGCCCCACTGAGAGACGCAGTGGGCTTCGTCGATAGCGATGAGGGAGACCTTTACATCTTTGAAAAACTCACCCAGGTGGTCGGAGAGGATCCCTTCAGGAGAGACGTAGACCAGCTTGGCCTGGCCGCTTTTTATTTTTTCCTTGGCCTGTCTCGTCTCCGCGTAACTCTGCGAGGAGTTGAGGAAGACGGATTCCACTCCGTACTCTCTGAGGTTCATCACCTGGTCCTGCATCAGGGAGATCAGAGGAGAAATGACGAGAGTGGCACCCTCAAGAAACAGCGCCGGCACCTGGTAGCACAGGGACTTCCCGCCCCCGGTCGGCATGATGGCCAGGGTGTCTTTTCCATCCAAAACGGAGTTGATGATTTTTTGCTGCTCAAAGCGAAAAGTGGTGTACCCGAAAGTCTCTTTGAGCAGCTCAAGCAGCCGTTGTTCCCGCATCTGTTCCCTTCTCTCTATTTCTTGTACGGCATCTCACCCAGGTAGTCTTTCTTGCCGATGTCCACGCCGTTGTGGCGGAGTATGGAGTACGCCGTGGTGATGTGAAAGTACAGGTTCGGGACGGCGTGCTGGAGGGCGAATTCGGTACCGGTGAGGTATTTTCCTTCCCACCTCGGTTGTGAAACTTTTCTCTCTTCGGCGCCGGAGAAGTCCTTGGCGGTAAAACCATTGAGGTAACCGATAACGCTTTCAATACGCCCCTTAAGCTCCGGGAGGGTTTTCTCACTGTCTTCGTGTGCCGGAGCCTCCTTGCCTGACAAGCGGGACGCGCACAGCTTAGCGGTGTCACAGGCGATCTGGACCTGGCGGATAAGATTGAACTGGTTGGGTGCCAGTCGCGAGTTCAGCAGCACCTCCACCTCGAACTTGTTGCTGCCCGCGTAGGCGTGGGCCTTGTCCAGGATGCGGCTTAGGTTCCCGAGCATTTTAGAGAACTGGGTGACGGTGATGTCGTACAACATGGGAAATCCTTTTGGTGAGTATCATTTTACGAATTCGAGTCTGGTGTAAACGAGGATGCGGTTGTTCGCCGGCATCGGGTGGTCGTTGCAGAAAGCGAAACCGTTCTTCTTCATGCAAGTGTCGACGTCCTCGAAAGCACGGATGCCACTCAAGGGATCGCGGGCCTTGAGCGACCGATCGAACTCTTCGTTACTCTTGGAGGTGAACTGACCCTGGTAGTTGAACGGTCCGTAGATGAACACTTGAGCGCCTTCCCGTAGCCGGTGTCCGAGCATCTTCATCAAAGACTTGCACTCTTTCCAGTGCATGATGTGGAAGGTGTTAGCGGTGAAGACCAGGTCAAAACTATTTTTCGGAAATTCATCTTTTCCAATTTCAAATTCCACCGGTCCCTTGACGTTGTTCACCTGCGCTTCGGTCAGCCACTGCTTGATGCCCGAGTGGTTAATAGCTCGGTCGGAGGTCACCCAGTCGATGAAGGGGAACTCAGCTGCCAGGAAGACAGCGTGCTGGCCAGTGCCGGTGCCGATCTCCAAGAGCTTCCGGTTGTCGGTGGTAATGTACTGCTTAAGGACCTCGAGGATCGGGCCCTTGTTGTTGTCACAAGCAGGAGAATAAGGTTTTTCCATTGGACCTTCAGCTTATAGGTTTTTACCTATAAAGGCTTTCTAAAATTTAGGATTCATCATCTAAAGCGAGTGGAGTATACTCTTTTTATGAACTACCACGCTCATATTTATTTCGAACTACCGCAGCTGGAACTGGCCCGCACGCTCTATGAGAAGGCCCGCAGTTGTCAGGGTACGATCTTCACCGTTTGGAGATTCTTCGAGAAGAAAGTCGGGCCTCACCACCTCCCGATGTTCGAGATCCACTTCTCTCACCAAGATAAGACTCAGGTGCTCCAGTGGATTGATGACCACCGGCAAGGTCTTTCTGTCTTGATCCACCAGGACAGCGGCGACGACTTCAAGGATCATAAAACGACTGTGACCTGGCTGGGGACAGAGCTTCCGATACATTTTGAGTTTTTTCACCAAGTTGAAGCTGATCCTTCAAAAGCTATCCACGCACCGAGCAAAAAAGCCTAATTTTTCATTGTGCAGATACTATAAATCTTTATAGTGTACCCAAAATATTTTGATGGGGTGTACATGAATACAAAACGGAATTCAATCTGGACAGTGATCGGCGCGTCTTCCGCAGGCACGCTGATCGAATGGTACGATTTTTATATCTTCGGTAGTCTTGCCACCATCATTTCTACTCAATTTTTCCCGAAGGGTAATGAAACGGTAAATCTCCTTCTCACTCTCGCAACCTTCGCCACCGGGTTCGTCGTCCGACCCTTCGGCGCCATTTTCTTCGGCCGCATCGGAGACCTGGTGGGACGGAAGTACACTTTCCTAGTCACGCTTCTCATCATGGGAGTGTCGACCACCTTCATCGGACTTCTCCCCAACTACGAATCCATCGGCATGCTGGCTCCGGTCTTACTTTTGATCCTTAGACTCCTCCAAGGTCTCGCACTCGGAGGTGAGTACGGAGGGGCCGCGACCTACGTAGCGGAACACGCTCCGGCCAACCGCAGAGGCTTCTACACCAGCTTCATCCAGACCACCGCCACCCTCGGACTCTTCGTCTCTTTGGGCGTAATCCTCCTCACCCGGCAACTGGTGGGTGAAGCGGTATTCTCAGACTGGGGCTGGCGGGTTCCCTTTCTCTTGTCGGTGGTGCTGGTGGTGATCTCCGTGGTGATCAGAAGAAAGCTCCACGAGTCTCCAGTCTTCCAAGAGATGAAGGCTTCCGGGAAAGCGTCGAAGTCTCCGCTGAGAGACAGCTTCCTCAACCCCGCTAACCGCCGCATGGTGATCATTGCTCTTTTCGGGGCCACGGCCGGACAGGGGGTGGTCTGGTACACGGGACAGTTCTACGCCCTCTACTACCTCCAGACTGTCCTCAAGGTCCATTTCGTCGACGCGAATTACATCATCGCAGGGGCCCTGCTCATCGGAACACCATTTTTCATTTTCTTCGGGTACCTCAGTGACATCATAGGAAGGAAGAAGATCATGATGGCCGGGTGTCTGATCGCTGCCATCTCTTATATTCCCATCTACCAGGCCATGGCCCACTACGCGGGATACAATGCGGCCGATCCCATGAACCCGCTGATGGCACCGGATACCTTCGCTCTCACCGGCCTGGTCTTGATCCAGGTGCTGTTTGTAACCATGGTCTATGGACCGATCGCGGCGTTTCTGGTTGAACTCTTTCCGACCAACATCCGCTATACTTCCATGTCACTTCCTTACCACATTGGTAACGGAGTTTTCGGTGGCATGGTTCCGCTCATCGGGACTTTTCTGGTGGACCGGACCGGCGATATTCTTTCCGGGCTGTACTTTCCTATCGGTGTGGCGCTGATGACTTTCGTCGTGGGGTGTGTCTACATTAAGGAACGGAAAGTGGAAGACCTAAGCGTGTAGCTTGGAGTCCGAGTCGGCGTCGAAGAGGGTGTAGTCGCAGGTGAGTTCCTCTCCGGCCTTGATGTCCCGGACGGCGATGTTGCATCCGTTTTCTTCGCTGAGGTTCGGTGATTTTGAATGGTTCATGTGTCGGGCATGGTCCCCGCACAGGATATAAGTTTTGGAAGCACCTGATTCCTGGCCATACGAATACATCTTAAGAAAGTCTCTGGTGATTTCGGGGAAGGTCTCTATGGTCTTCAGGTCAAACTCAAGGTCGATGCGCGGATTCAACTTCCACACCAACTCACCCTTTTTAATGTCCTGATCCGCAAAGCAGCCAAGGCCATGGATAGAACTGTATTTAACACTGGAACGTACAAGCATCATAGTTAGAAGATTATAGACAAATCTTCCAACCTGTTAAGGTTTTAATTAAAAAATCTATGACGCAGAAAATAAGTCTAGAGGATCTGTTCCATTTCTTTCAGGCCCAGTTTTCGATGGGCGGTAGGGAGTGCTTTGCTTGGAGTCAGCTTCTTCCCAGAATAAACAAACTTCTTGAACTCTGCATGCAGACTTTCTGAGTAAAAAAGTTCCATCTCTGAGATGAAATCTTCGGTGAAGATGGGTTCGAAGAGTTTTTTCTCCAGGAGTTTATTCAGGAACGGCTTGAGGCCGCCTTTGCCCGCCAGTTTTCCATCCAGGTAGGCCATGAACTTCGCACCAAACCCGTAGGCACTGGTGTCTGTTTTTCTGGTGTAATACGGATGGGAAGCCATTCCTGTTGAGCCGCTCAGAGAAGTGCTTCTGTTGTAGCCATTGTCTCTCCAGCTCGCCAGGGCTTCGTCGATCCAACCGGCGTTCCCGTTGGCCGGGGTCACACCTCTGGCGAAGTAGGAGTGGAAGAGTTCGTGGCCCAGGGAGCCCTTATTGGTGACGGTAGCACCGGCGTACTCCATCCCCCCAAGACCCATGCTTGAGAGGTCAGCATTGTAGATGGTCACCGATTCGTGAGGAAACACACCGTAGTCATTCTCGAGTTCCTTGAGGATGGTGTGAGAATTCTTCTTCCAGTCTAGTAGAACAGATTCGGAGCCGGACTTTCTCTCCATGTAGATGGTGACGGGAACGCTCCTGCCATCAACGGATGGGAACGCGTACGTGAGCACGTCGACGGTAGAAACCGGAGTGGTGTGGAAGTAAAGGCTATTGAGGGTGAAGTGCTCCGGGTATTCGATGGAGACTTTGTTGGCCTTTCTTTTCGAGACTTTTCCGTTAGCGAAGATCAGCTGTTCAGCTGTAGCACCTTTGAACTCCACCACGAAAGTCATCTTGAAGCGGTCGAACTCGAAGTTCGAAGGGATGTAGCGTTCGAGGTAGAAGCGGTCCTCAAGGTCGGTCACCCAGAACGCACTCTTCACTCCAGTGGGTGTGTACTTCACCAGCTGCTTCAGGGGGGCCGTGACCTGGAAGACGTATCTTCCGGGCGGCAACGTCTTACCCGCCACTCTCACAGTAGTTTCTCGGGAGGTTGTGGAGACCACCCTGGATCCGACCTCGACCCCGTCGACCTTGACCGACGTGGGTGTCTCAATAAGATCGAAGACCGGGTACCCCTCCTCGATCACATCCATGACAAAGACTGCCAGCACTTCTGCCCGCTGTTCCTTGATCTCGTAGGTAAGTGAGTAGGTGGCTTCTTGAAAATCTACGAACACCGCCTGGCCGCCGTCGATGGCAAAGGACTTCGGCCTGTGAGTGAGATCGTTCTCTTTAGCAAAGGCAACAGAGATAGAGAGGGTGAGAAGAAGTAGGATGATGTTGTTCATGGTAATCCCTGAATGAGAAAGCCAGATCATCCGCTCGAGAGACTCTCTCTGCCAACCATCATTTTCTTACATTGCTTTCGGAAAGAGCCAGATCCAGATCGTCCGCAGAAGAATGTTATGCGCCTTCATCATCTGAAATTCTTCGACGTGGTGTGCGTCTCTGCTGGCCTTGTCTAAATCTTTGTACGGACCGTCTGACCAGGCCATAGCAAGGTCCTCGGTGCTGGAGACAGAATGGGAGAGTTCATGCAGTAAGGTTGCGGCCCTCGACTGGTGATTCTTCGGGTCAAAGAACCCGGGGCAGATATGGACAGTCCGGAACGGCCTGCCCAGGAGAAATAGTACGTAGGCCACAGTCTTCCCCTGTTCGCAGCGCCACTGCCAAGCCGAGTGGCACTTGTAGTTGACCTTCCCGCCTTCGATGGATTTTCTCATTCCTGTGAACATGCTACCCATCGCGGTCCAGTAGCGGTGGTATTCAGGGTACCGCGGGTGTGCGTTCACCCAGCTGCGCCCCTGGGGCAGAACGAAGTTCCTCTTCACGTTGTCGAGCCGGAAGTTCACCCACTGAGATTCGATCTCGATGAGTCTGAGCATCACCTCTTTCTCCGTGCCGAGGATCGCGTTCTTCTGGTCCGGGTCACAGGAGGTCACAGTCGCAGAGAGGGCCGTGGAGACTAGGATCAGAAAAATTGATAGCAGTTTTTTCATTGGAGGATTGTCCGCCCAAGCCTTGCTGCAAACAAGCTACCCTGTTAGTTTTACAACTAAGAATGACTGCACTGATCCGGTACCGAGAGGCAAAATCTTAACCTTTTCAAAACAATTGTTTCCACTAGTTAAGCCCTTAAAATAGAGAGATGAAATACATCATCTGCTTTTTGCTTTCGCTTTCGTCGCAGGGATTCGCCCAGTCTGAGAACCTCGCCCGGTTCTACGCCCCGACAGTGGTGCAGGGTGAAGGAACCGATCCACAGGCGGATCAGTTCACCAAGGTGGACTTCGACCACGACTGGGTGGGAGACAATAACTGGAAGAACATGCTTCACTTTCCACGCCCACGGACCGTGTACTATGACGTCATCGAAGGTGAAAAGCACTATTTCATCACCTACGCTTTCTTCTACCCCCGGGACTACGCGGCCGTCTGTTTCTGGGTCCACTGCCATGAGAATGACCTCGAGGGAATGAAGGTGGTGGTGGAAAAACCGAACAAGATTGTGCGTATGGAGACCCTCGCTCATAACTACCGGAAGGTCGTCCTGAACCCAAAAGAAATTTCCATCGTCATCGAAAAAGAAGGCCACGGGATCCACCCGAAGGGGCTGCGCAAGCCGGATAAGAAGAACGTGGTGTACCAGCCGCAGGACTACGATCTGCTGCCGATCAAAGACCTGTGGAACAAGCGGAACTCTCAGGTCTTCAAGGGAAGTTTTCTCTTCCGTGGAAAGCGGCTTCCCAGTGGCTTCAGGACGAGTAAATGGTCCTCTTCCATCGGTGGGGCCAGGCCACCATGGTCCTGGGAGGTGAAAGGTCTGGATAGGCCAAAGGGCACGTGGTTCCTTGATCCGGCCGCCGGGACCAATGAGAAATACATCTCCAACACTTACCTGAATGAACTTTTCTTACCGGAGCTTGCTACCATAAAGTAAAGATTACCTTTAAATCCGCCGTGAGCACCGCGCGGATTGTGGACAAAACAAACCCCCTATTCCATAGTTCCAACCAACTAAGAAATGGGAGTGTTTATGACCATTTTCAAAATTTGTCTCTTGGCCTTTCTCATCAGCTACCTGCTTTCTGCCAAGGCCCAGCAAGACATGCGGCCACAGGGTGAGACCACTATCACTGAGGAAAAACTCGACTCTATTCCTAGCACCAGCGATGACCTGAAGGCGCAGACTCTCCTGCTCAATATCACCAAGAACGCGAAGTGGTTCCCTCATATTAAGATCAATGTCCGCAACGGGATCGTGCTCATCGATGGCCACACCAATAGCAGCGAGCACCTGGCATGGCTCACCAAGACGGCGGATAAGCTCCCCCGGGTGATTGCTGTGATCAACAGGGCCGAGGTCGTCAATCCCCAGCTGACGGACATGGGTCCCTTCTATAAAGAATGGCGGAAGCTCAAAGTGCAGGTGAGAAAAAATCTGCCGAGGATCCTCATCGGGGTCCTGCTGAGCATCGGGCTGATCGTGCTGGGTTTCTACTTGCAGAAAGGGGTCTCGAGGCTGTGGCAGAAAGAAATTTCTAATCCATTTCTTCTGAGTACGGTGGCGAAGCTCTCGATGATTCCGGTCTGGGTACTGTTCTTCTACCTGACTCTCATGACCGTCGGGATGCAGGGTCTTGCCGCCACCATCATCGGCGGCACCGGGGTGCTCGGGATCATGATCGGGTTTGCGTTCAAAGGCATCGCCGAAAACTACCTCTCCGGCCTACTGCTGGCGATGCGCAGTCCGTTCACCCAAGGAGACGTGATCCGGGTGGAAGAGTTCGAGGGGATCGTGCAGAACCTGAACATGCGCGGGACCACCATCATGGACTTCGATGGGAGCCTCATCCTCATCCCTAACACCATGGTGATCCAATCTGTGGTGAAGAACTTCACGGCAAACACAATGAAGCGGACGCATTTCATGGTCGGCATCGGGTACACTGACTCCATAAAAAAATGTCAGGATCTCATCAGTGAGGTGCTGCTGGGGATCGAAGGCATTAAGAACGAGCCACCTCCTCTGATCATCGCGGATAACATGGGATCGTCGACGATCAACCTGAAAGTCTTCTTCTGGTTCGATTCGAAAGTTTCAACGGAGGGGAACCTCAAGTCCTTCGCCATCATCAAGACCAAAGAGTCGCTGCTGGCCAATGGTATCTCCCTGCCGGACGAATCCCGGGAGATTGTTTTCACCGACACGCTCAAGGTCCAGCTACACGAAAAGGCGCTGGAGGATCATGCGCCTTCGCACCGTTTGACCGCGAAGATCCAGCTGGAAGAAGATCACGGGGAATTAGAAGAAAACTGCGAACACGAGGAACAACTGCTGCGGCTCGCGGCGAAAGCGACACTTCCAACGCACTCGAGAGAAGGTAATTTGCTCAATTAAAGCAACGGCGTTCCGAGGTAGCTCAGGGAGAATTCATTGCGGACATCGAAGCTGGCGTTGAGTCTGTTTACGTCTAGGGTGAGTAACCAACATAAGAAGACTAGGCAAACATTCACCAGCTGTTATTTTTTAAACACTAATACGCAATGATTCTTTCTAGTAACACACCGTAATTCTTCACGTCCGAGTCTGTGGAGTTTTGTACAGAGGTGTCGATGTACCAGCCTTTACCGAGGGAGCGGCGGACGGCAGTGGAGTTTACCCCACTCTGGTTACCCCCGACTCTGAGTGAGTTCTTGTGGCCGAGACCGATCTGGGCAGTTGCGTTCTGCGAGTTCGGATCGTACCCCACGTACTCCACTGAACTCCCCGCCAGGAAGTAGAGCACGGATAGGGAGAGGATACCCTGTGAGAGGATCTGATTGGTCTTACTCGCTGCTGTCTTATCGTCTGGATCGAGGTCCGCCAGCGGTCTTCCGAAAAGAAGAACCGCGAAGATGTCGTTCTTCGGGAGAGGTGGGTCACTGCTGAACGCGTGCCTGGGTTTCGAGAGCGGGCCCTCGAGTTCGATGGTGATCTTGTACTCCGGGAGCGGAATCTGAATGGTCGAGATGATCACCGGTTCCAGCGGATGGTTGAAGTTGATCCGCAGCTTTTGGAGACGGATCGGTCTCTTGAATACTTTTGTCTTGAGTGGGAGGGTTTCGACGAACCCTTTCTGCACGGTCCCGTCACTCACCACCAGGTCGAAGTTGAGCCGGAGCACTTCATCCAGGAGATTTGTTCTGAGGTGAAGGGCCCGGTCTCCTAAGGCCTGAGGGTTAATGGTCAGCTCGAACTTCCCAGGTAGCTTCACCTTCGGGTCCACAGGTCTGTAGGGCACAGACTGGATGCGCTTGTCGGGGAAGAACTGCGGAGGAAGTGACTTGCGAGAAAGCCTTGGCAGCATCAGGGCAACTTTCTTGAAGTCGACCTCGACGGCAATGGCCCCGGGAGTCCTGGTCTCGAGATCGAAGGGAGCGCTGGCCTTGAGATTTACTACAAAAAACTGCTGCGGGCTCTCGAGGTTGATGCTCAGGTACCCCTCGAACACCACCGACTTCGAATCCATCGGCTTGACTGTCTTTATGTCCAGGCCGATGGATCCGTCCATGTTACTCAGCGGTGCTGGGAGATTGTGGTAAGGTCTGGGTCCGAATTCGTAAAGGTTCTTCTTCACCTCCGGAAGCCGGATCCTGGCGCTGGTGTCGAGGAGTGTTCGTCTTTGGAAAGCGATGGAGGTCAGGTCTGATTGTAGCGGCAGTGAGATCTTCGAATCTAGCACCAGCTCGATGGTCTCAAGTCCCCCGGTGACTTTTATCGGGATGCCTGATTTTTTCATCAAGGCCGTGAGCTTCATGTTGCGCAGGAAGAGCGGCTTAGCGGTTGGAAGGTCTTTGGGGAACGGGTACTTCTTCGGGGCCGTAACCTCGAGCTTCTCGAAAGTGGAATTGAGCTCGAAGCCGAGGGCCTCGGCCCTGAGGTGCTTGGGAGCTTTAAAGAGAGTGAGGTCAAACTCGTAGGTCTTTGCGTTGTGAGTGACCTTGATCTTCTTGAAGACCACGTCCGTGTCCGGGATGAGGTCGCTCCAGAGCATTTTCCAGTAATCCCAGACGGCAAGCGGAGGACCTTTTGGGGCCTGTTTCTTCGCAGTGGGCTTTAGCTTCAGGTTGAACTTCGAGGAGCGGACTTTGATGGGATCGATGGCCACGGATTTCAGGCCTTCGCCGAAGTTATACAGGAAGTTGAAGTTCCAGGAAATCTCCTCGAGGCAGGCGTCCACGGTCGCGGCTTCTTGATCAAAGACGAAGCAAAAATTTTTGAAGTGTCCTTTGAACACCCGCTCATTCCACTTCTTCCACTCATGAGAAAAATGGGCATCCTCCCAGCTCCAACTTTTGAGGACCTTGGTCTTAGTCAGGACGAAGTCGAGGACCTTGGGATTTATCAGGATAGTCGGTTTGAAAAAAAGAATCAGGGCCAGGGTGGTGACCGTCAGGACGATGAAAGCGGTCAGGCCCAGCAGAAGCCATTTGATGAACTTTTTCACTAGAACACCCCGCCCAGACCGATGTAGAAGAAATTTCCATAATCTCGTTGGGGCTTAGTGGAAAAGGCGCGGGCAGCGTAGGTCTGGACCAGGCCTATGGGAGAGAGCCAGCGCAGACCCAGCCCGGGTGAATACCACAGGGTCGGGAGAAGATCCCAGGACTCGTCGCCGAAGTAAGCCGCGTCGACGAAAGCAAAGGCTTCGATGGATTCCTTGAAGAGGTAGGTCCTGCGTAGCTCGAACTTACTTCCCAGCTTGGTGAGAGCACCCAGGCCGTCGTTTTTCGGGAGGGTCCGTAGCAAGAACCCTCGCACGTCATCACTGCCGCCCCCGAAGAACTTCACCGTCGGCGGAAGATTCTCGAGAGGAACGTCGTCATCGATCATCGTCGTCGCCGCGGATAACCGCAGACCGCCGATGACCGTTCCACGACCCCATTCCGAGAGCCGCGCCAGTTTCACCCAGGAGGATTCGAGTTTTAAGATCTGGTCGGTGAAGCCCAAGGCCGGGTGCCGAAAATCGAAGCTGAACTCGAGGTTGTCTCCTTCCTGCGGGTGAAGGTCGAAGATCTCGTAGTCGTGGGCCATCATCTTCAGGCTCCCTTCCACCGCACCCGTGGAGAAGTTTCTGGTGATGGCCTGGTTGCTTGCGGTGAAGCGTCCGGTTTCATAGGTGGGGCCGAAGGTGTAGATGAAGTGGTGTGCCCAATGATCCGAGGTCCACTTCATATGCGGCTTGGCCCGCAGGACGAGTTGTTCGTAGTCGATCTGGGATTCGCGCACCAGTTCGAGCTGTGAAAAGAGCGAGCGCCGTGGCGTCTGGGTCCAAGGGAAATAATCGGCGGTGAGATTCAAGGACTGGGTGCGGAAGGATGCCTGAAGGCTCGCCGAGAGGTGCGATGCCATGGGCCTGAAGCGGTTGTTGGCCCATTTCACTCGCACCATGGGTCCCACTTCAGTGCTGGCGCCGACGCCGAATCTAATGGACTTGGCGGGCCCCTGGATGAACTGCTGGGAGAAAGAAAAAGTCTTTCCGTCGGCGTCGCATTTTTCCAGGAAGTAAGTTCCCTGCACCACTTCCGACCGGAGCATCCGCTTCTCGGTGAGGGCCAGCAGCTTCTCGTTGAAAGGGTCTCCGGACCGCATCGGATAAAATCTCGCCAGAGCATTGTCTTCCAGACCTTTGAGCTTTTCTTTCTCGAACTCTCCGAACTCGAAGTAGTTCAATTTTTCCAAAGTCAGGGTGACCGAAGAGTCATCGGTATTGAAGTGAGACTCGACCTTCGCGCAGGGGTAGCCCCGCTGCCGAAGAAAACTCAGGCCCTGGGATTCGATCGAATTGAGCAGTGTGGGACTCAGCAGTTTTCTTTTGAAGAGGCGTCTGGTCCGTCGTTCGATGTAGGCGTTCTCTTTTTTTTCCTGTGAGACCACTCGGGTTTCTTTAAGGTAAGACTTCTCCCCCAAGTGCACGTGGAGCACGTTCTGCTCGGTCTCGAACCTCGGTTCGAGGTAACCCTGAGACTGGAGAAAGCCTTTAAAAAAATACTCGGCCTGGTAGCTAGGGATCTCTTTGTAAGCGGCGAGCTCCGGATCGCCACACACCATGCGCTTTTCTGTGTCATCGAGCTTGAAGTCTTCGTCTCCGTGAATGACAACCTGCGGGCAGATGTTCAAATCCGCGGTCCCACAGGAGAGAATGAAACTTAATATGAGGATATGTAAAAGAAAGTTCATTGGCCCTTAAGTCCCTCTTGGACTAGGTGCTTATACTACAATCTGAGACCTACCGAACAGGAATTTTGCCGCGTTAATTGGAGCGTAGAGAGTAAAGTTTTTGATAATCCAAGCGGTCGATCCTTGCCAGCCCAGGAATATCCGAAATAGTGATTGAAGCTTCATAGGGATTTATCTTTTCGACCCAAAAAATATGTCCACCAGGCACTTCGTCCACTCCATATTCGAACTCGGTTGAGAAGGATGCCACCGAAGCGAATCCAAGGTTCTTTGCAACCGGGGCAAACAGATCATCGATAATGTCCTCCGGATCAACCCGCGCCGGGATTTTTTTGAAGAGTTTGGGAGAGAGCTGGAAATAGTTTTGTTTCTTAAAGATCGAGTTCGGGACTAACCAGGTGAGGAGCTTCTTCCACTCGGATTGTAGGATGTCTTTGTCTCCCCGTGTTTGGGCCTCGTTATAAGCGTCCTGAAGTTCTTTTAGCATTTCTCTTTCAGTTAAGTTGGCGGCACCGAAACCGGAGTAGACGCTGTCCCGACCTTTCTTTCCGACGAAGATGGCGTTCTCCCCCTGCCAGGGACCGTCCGGGTGTTTATGTAGGTAACTGTCGTGGTTCTGGAAATAAACCCAGTCCCCCACTTCCATCTGGGACTTAGGTACGGGAGCTCTCAGGAAGAACTTAGTCAAGCCGGAAGCGTCCAGGTCACCGTACTTGATGACCAGCTTCCGCGAAAAAATCTGATCGAATTTTTCTTCGCCCAGGGCTTCTTTCATCGCCCGGTAGATGATCGCGATCATCATCGAATGGCACTCGAGGCGCACTTCTTTCATAGTGGGTTTAGTCGGGAAGATAGCGTCGATCGCTCTGGAAGCACTCTTGCCGGGTTTGAGGACGAAGGCGTAGTTTCCGACTTTCTGCCAGTAGGCCGTATCTAATTGTCCTTTGAAGTCCGTACCCTGACCACCCTGTTCGCCGTAAACGATGGGGTTTTTGTCATTATTGGCGATCTCCATTCCTTTCACGATCTCGACTTGAATTTTCTGTTTGAAGGCCCCGAGGTCTGCGAAGGCACTGTGGGCCGCCAGGGATAAGACGAGGGCGATGAGCAGTAAGAATTTGTTCTTGGTCACGGGGGTCTCCTGGATGAGCCGCTACCCTACCTCATTTGGAGTAAAGGAGAGCACGTTTGCAAAATTTACAGTTTCCCCGACGCAAATTTTACAACACAGGTGGTGGCCGGACGCGGAGGGTGGTAAGTCCAGGCATCAATAACGGGATGTAGGGTTTATGAAACAACAACTGAAGATCATTGGGATGGGTGCGGCGAGCTTCATTGGCCTGGCCGTAATGTTTGTTTACGCAGCTTCTGCGGACCCGTTTGACCAGTCGCTGAAGCCGGTGAACCGCTTTAAGTGCAAGAGAAAGGGAAAGCAGAACACCGTGATCTACCTGACCCTATCGAAGACCAGTGCCACACTTGGGCAGTATCCATCGGAACCGACTAGGAAATCCCGCATCCACGCGGGCCTCAATAACGACTGGGGCCATGTCCACCTGGGTTGGGCGCGCTACGGCACCTTCAGTGATCACCGCGATCCCTTCGACCTGCAGGTGGAGAAGCATCTGATCGAAGGCCACAAGACCGGGAACATTTCTAAGAGCACCATGAGTGGATTCGACTACGTCTATCAATGCTCACGGATCAATTAACATGGCCTCGAAACCTGGGTTACACCCAAGGAATTTGCATAAGTCCGGGTACGACTTCGATGACCTGCTGAAGTCCTGCCCGCAGCTGGCACCACATGTCTTCATCAATAAGTACCAGGCCAAGTCCATCGACTTCTCTGACGCCAAGGCCGTGCGGATCTTCAACCAGGCACTGCTCAAGCGCTTCTACGGCATCGAGCACTGGGAGCTGCCGCCGGATTTTCTGTGTCCACCGGTCCCAGGCCGTGCCGACTACATCCACCACCTGCGGGATTTGCTGCCAGAGGATCAGAGCAACGTCCGGGTGCTCGACGTCGGAACCGGGGCCAACTGCATCTACCCACTGCTGGGGCTTAAGAGCTACGGCTGGACCTTCGTCGCCAGCGACATCGATCCCGAAGCGTTACTGTCCGCAGAGAGGATCATAGGTCAAAACCCCGGACTCTCCCGGTCCATCGAACTGCGACACCAGTGTGATCCGCAGAAGATCTTCTCCGGTGTGTTGAAAGCGGGAGAATTCTTCGATCTTACCATGTGCAACCCGCCCTTCCATGATTCTGCACAGGAAGCTCTTAAGGGAACACAGAGGAAGTGGAAGAGCCTCGGGAAGTCTCCGCAGACTGGACTTAATTTCGGAGGCAAAGGAGCGGAACTGTGGTGCGAGGGCGGAGAAGTCGAATTCATTAAAAAGATGATCGTTGAGAGTTCTCTGGTTCCCTTCGCGGCCCATTGGTTCACCACTCTGGTGTCGAAGGAATCGAACCTGCAGCCGCTCTCGAAAGTGCTGGCACGGGCGAAGGTTGCGGAAAGTCGCACCATCGAAATGTCTCAAGGTCAGAAAAGAAGTCGGATCCTGGCGTGGACGTTTACGAGGCCCGGTTCTTGAGCCGGTCGTAGGCGGAGTTGATGTCTTTGGTTTTTTTTTCGGCGAGAACCTTGAAGTCCTGCCCCAGCGACGCGACTTTATCCGGATGGTTCATTTTCAGCAGGTCGTAGTATTTCTTCTTCAGCTCACTTTTAGAAAATGCCTGACCCGGGGTAAGTTCGAAGACGGACTCCGGTGACTCTTGGGTTGGCCGGTGTTTTGAAGGTGCTTCTTTTTTTGAATGGGAGTGGTCTTGAGTTTTTTCCTGATGCTTGCGTTGGTTTTGTTTTGATTCGTTTCTGGAGTCCTGTCTGGACTCTTGTTGCGCGCCTTTCTTGGACTGAGATCTGTCGTTTTTTTTATGATCTTTTTTCGAGTCTTCACCAGAGTCTTTCGCTGACTCCTGCCCCGGGGCTTGCCGCAAGTCCGGTTTGCTGGCGTGGGGTTTTTCTTTGAGCCGAAGAGGGTCATTCACAGCATCACTGTCGTGCTTAAGTTCCATCAGGTTCGATTCCTTGTGGGCAACGGCCTTCACCAGTAGCAGGAAGGGAAGCTTGATGAAAACCACGTAGCTGACGGCGATGAACAGCAGCACCGGTCCGATCTTGCTGAAGGCCGTGGCCATGGTGGTGGTGTAGTAATTGAGCATATCCATCTTAGGAATTATATCATAGTTCGGGAAAAGACCTCTGATCAAAGATTCGTCAGGTGCGCTCCGGGCCCCGGAAACATGGCTAAATCTTAGTCAAAAACACCCTAGTTTCCGTTCACGAAGATCTGTGTCCAGTAGTGAGTTCCAGTCGCACTCTTGGCGAAAGCAATCCCGGTATGAGTCAGTTCCGGGTCTTCCAGATGGCCTCGATGGGCCGGGGAGTTCATCCAGCTCCTGAATGCAGCTGCGGCACTGGCCTGCCCCTTGGCAACGTTCTCAGCGCAGGCTGAGCCGGCACCTAGGATAGAGTAAGCCTGTGAGCACCTGCCACTCATGCCTGAGTGCCCGAAGGCAACTGTCCCGCGGGCCATGGCATCACTGTGCGACTGGACGAGTTCTGAAACTTCATCATTTCTTATGAAAGGTCTAAGCCCCAGGTCGGCCCGGTGATCATCGATGATTTGGTAGAGTTCCTCAATCATCGTCTTGGACTCGGTTGCGGGGGTCAGGTCCTTGAAGGTCCCTGAGTCGCTTGAGGCCAGTGGCCTTGAAGAATTTTTTGAACACGAAACACAAAAGGTAAGGATGATTAAAAAAAGGTATTGTCTCATTCACCCATTTTGACGGGTTTTGAATTTGTACCAAGTAGGAAAGTTTGACCGGGACTTGAATCTGTTAGACTTCCGGGAAGCTTCCCTTCAAATTATTAAGCTGCGATTGATTGGCCGGGTAGAATTCCTGCTGTTCTTCTTCAGAAGTTGTGGAAATATCTCTGGCTCCAGATGATTCGAGCAGACCACTTGCTAAGGCAGACCTATCGTCATCGCTTGCCCTGACGGAGATGAGAATCCCACCCTCCTTGACCAGACGTTCATAGTGGTCTGCCAGGCCACGGTGCACCCCGGAGTCGGTCAGAGCTTGTTTCACTCCACCGACTGTGCCGCCGATGCCTCCTCCCGTCTGGGCCGCCATCAGGGGGCCAGCCGCTAAGAGAGAACCAAGTCCCGCCATCGGCATGGCACTCGCTCCAACCAGCAAACCATCCCCTAACGAGACGCCGGTTAGAAGACTTGAGCCTTTATCTGAGAGGAGTAAGACAGAGAGATCAGATTCAGTAAATTCATGAGCCTTCAGCGCTGTGACGGCCCGGTCAAGCGCAGTTCTCTCGTCGAAGATGGCAAAAATGGTAATCATGAAAAAGCCCCCCAATTAGAGTGGGACAATATCGTTTAAAATAGCTGACTAGAAGGCTTTAGTTGTGCTCGCCTTGCAGCATGAAAGATTAAGTTAGATCGAGCCTTAGTTTTTGTTCAAAGCTTTTTTAACATCTTCCACCATGACACCGGCCTTACTCACCACTTTAATGAGGTTCTCTTTGGTTACTTTGAACTTCTGAGACCAGTAGCGAAGTTCATAGTCTTCATGGACGTTGATGCGCTGGCCATCTCTGCGTCCGCGGTTTGTTTTACTATCCGGCATATTTGCTCCTTAATTAGATCGACGGCCTGAGTTCAGGTTTCTCTGTGAGATACTGTCCACGCAGAGTTAAATTTCTTGGTAACCATACAGTGAAAGTCGTGCCCAGCTGCTGAGTGCTCTGGACCGCCACCCGTCCACCGTGAGCTTCGGTTAAACCTTTCACGAGAGGTAAGCCGATGCCCCAGGTCCTTGGGTCCTGGAAGATGTCTTCAAGGTTCTCGTCCTGGAGATAGGGCCCCGTGCTGTGGATCTTTATGGCGACGAACTGCTCGTCCTCTTCAAGTGAGATCAGGATCGGCGCGTACCGGTCTCCGAACTTAAGTGCGCAGAGGAGTATGTTTTCCACGATCCGGTGCAGGGCCAACAGACCCCAGTTGCCATGGAATTCCTTGCTCGAATTTATGATGAACCGGTCCCCGTGGATGGTGATGAGCCGGCTGACGACTCTCGAGACCTCTTCGTTGAGTTCGAGGTACTCCGGAGAAAGCCTAAGTTTTTCTCCGGCGAACATCTTGTTGGCATCGATCAGGTCACGGATCATGTCGTCGGCCTGTTCGACGCTTTCGATGATCTTCTTGGTATGTTTAAACACCGTGTGCTCGGGCCGGGAGAACTCCAGAGCTTGGGCATTGGACTTCGCAACCTCCAGAGGTTTCCGGAGATCGTCGGTGAGGAGGTACGCGTAGGATGCTTGGGAATTTCTATCATCCGGTGACGAGCTCAGGGAGTCCTTAAAGATTTCCTGGAACACCAGCAGAACTCTCGCAGCGCCGTCACCGATCGGTTGCAGCAGGTCCGAATGGAAGACCAGCAGCGACGTTTGTCCCTGGCAGTGCCAGTTCATCTGGTAGTTCTTGAGCTTCTCCCCTTTCAGGGCCCGGGCATGAGGTAACTCCGTCTTCGGGATGGGAACTCCGCTGAGCTGACTTGCGAAAGCTTCTTTTTGTGTGCCCTGAGGTTCGAAGAGCTGATCGCTCCCGCAGATCTTCCGGGCCCGGCGGTTAGAAAAACTGATCGTCCCAGATTCTTTTTCCAGAATGATGATGCCCACCGGGAGGTAGTCTAGTGTTGTTTCCAGCCGCCGTTTTTCCATGGCCTCGGAGTTAACTTTTCGTTCTAAGGAGCGCTCCTGTTCGGCGTGGCGGTGCTGGAGGATTTCCTCGAACCCGCGGATGGCGCTGGTGATGGACTTGATGATCCCGTCCTGGATGACGACCTTCGAATCCACGTTGAGCGCAGCCTCGTCCTCAGCTAACTCCGACAGGATCACTTCCAGCAGGATCTCGTACTCGTCGACTAGACCGTCCAGTGTGAAGTCCTTGGATTCGGCACGGATCCGCCCATGGTCTCGTGCCATGCTCTCGATGTCCCGGTAACCGAGGTGGATCCCGTGCGCGTCCTGCGAGAGGAGTCCACTTAAGTCGTCGATGAAATAAGGCAAGGAATCTATCAGGATTTCTTCCGAAAGGAATTTAGCCGAGGGGATCTTCTCTTTCACTTCGGCTTTCCAGCGCAGGATGATGCTCTCCTTCTTTCTCTCGAGCTTTGAAGCAGAGGCTTCTTGCGATATCATTTGCAACATCCTTAGTAAGACCAACCAGAAACCGCTAATACATTTTCATTCAGACCGGATGCACTCGTAAAATGAAGATAACCTTTATCAAATCCAACGGATTAAGTTAGTCCATGATACTTAAGGCAAAATTCGCTTAATGGTGTCTGTTCTTAGGACTACTCTTTAGGTGAATCCAAAAATCCGCTCACTGCGGAAACTTTCTTGGAGGGTCTATGAAAAATTTATTACTGTTCTTGATTACGGCTTTGCTCATCGCAGTTCCAAAACCCGCCCTTTCCACCAACGATACATCAGCTGATGTTCAGGAGCAGGAAGAAGCGAGGTCAGATGGCAGGGCCACTTCCAGTGTGAATGCCGATGAACAAAGGTCCGGAGACGAAGGGATGCTCGAGAATCAGAATTTCAAGAATTCGAGACAGACACCGATTAAAAAGGGAGAGATCATCGATAACACCGGACATGATACCAATACCCGGTTCATCCCATAGCTTCGGAAGCCGGCGTGAACCAGCGTTTGATGACGCCGCAGAAAGACTCGTCGGTCTCGCGGTCAAAGTCTTTCTTACTTGCGAACACCGCTCTCGCATTTTTTGCCCGGCATTTCAGTTGGCAGGGTTGGTCGCTGAGTAATTGCTTTAAGCCGATGACGTAACCGGGAGTGACGAGAAGACACTCTTCGTTGTTTTTCATGATCGTGATGTAGCCTTCAACCAGAATGGGAACTTCTTTCAGGATTTCTTCAATGCAGAAAATATCCGAGTCGTCCCTGAGAGGCCGCGGGTCACGGAGAGAGGTTAATCTCGATAATTCCTGGTCTGTTAATTTCCTCAAGAACGTTTTCATATTACCCTCTATAATGTCATCTTAGTTCTTTGGCCCAGACTACACAACTGGGGAGATTTCTATTAACAAATCTTGAGATGTTTTCATTCTGTACTGACTCTTTTATACCTGAACTCTAGTCCCATATTTTTAAGTAACATTCAGAGTCAAGTAAGGGCCTCATGGAGATCCTGCTTGGACGAGATACAGCAAGGATAGCTTTTTTGACCTGCTTGGCATACATTGAATACCCATATGAAACCTGAAATTATCCTGCCTCCGAAGTACTATCTCTCTCACTTCCAGGAGTTCCTGACGCTACTGCGGCAGAACTACCGGCCATATTTCGAACACCAGCACCAGCAGTTCCTGGACCAGTTTGACTCACTCACCGAAGATTCGAAGTGCAGCTTTATCCGGATGGTCAACCGCAAGGGAACTCTCTTTTCTGTGGAGACGCTTCGCTACCAGGAGATCGCCGACACTGAAGCTTCACTGGAAGAACTGCAGGACAAGAACTTCGTACGCCGGGCCTGTGCCCAGGACTTGCCGGCGATCCTCAGTGGACTAAAAAAAGAAAAGCTCCTGGCCCTGCTGGCGGGTCACTCCCGCCCCCTGAAAAAGTCCTGGAGTAAGACCCAGTTGGTGGCGCTGGCAGTGGAAGAGGCCGGGCATATCCAGAGCTCGTGCCCGCAGATCTTCCAGAATTGGGTGGTCCAGTTGAAAGAAGAAGAACTCGAGTACCTGATGTTTTTATTCTTCGGGAAGATCCAAAGTAACCTCACCTTGTACGCGCTCCGAGACCTGGGGATTCGGAAAACAAGCACTCAGAAAACCACCTTCGAATCTAGATTCTCTTCCCTGGAGGAAGCCCGCACTCATTACTTTTTTTCGATCCTTATCGGCAGGCCCGGGAGCCTATCGCTGGTGACCGCCGCGGACATCCACGCTTGGCCATCGCCCCCGGATCACCTGTGCTTCCTCCTGCGGGAAGAGGCGCTGCTGAGTCTCTATAATCAACGAAGGGAGTCCTGCGATCCACAGGCCCTGCTGGAGATCCTCGAGCACTGCCATGGCCACCCGGGAAGAGAAAAGCGGGCGCGGCTGCTCTATCAAGCGGGCCATACAGAAGACTGCCTGGAAGTCCTGCACGCGATCCTCGAGAACCCGAACATCGACGAAGAATATCTCTTCGCTGAAGATTTCATGGCGAGAAAATTCGGTGTGCGGAAACGGAGCTTGCTGACGGAAACGCTGAGGAATGCCCAGAAGATTGAGATCGACGAATCTTATTTCCGGCATCCGGAACTCGGCATCCAGGACCACCTTAAGTCCAAAGGGATCAAGAGCTACTTCGCAGAAAACGACCTATGGAATTCCCTCTTCGGCATCTTCTTCTGGCACGAGCTGTTTGAGAGTACTGCTTCGGCGCTCTTCAATGAATTCGAACGCTCCCCCCGGGACCTCTACGGAAGCCTTTTCTTCGAACGCCATGAGGCGGCCATCCGCCGGAAGCTGGAGCTGTTAGAAGATAAGCAGAAGCTCTTCGAGTACATCGGGGAGATCTACTCTTCGAAGTCGGAGATCCCCAACGGCGTGTTCTCTTTCCAGGAAGACACGCTGGAGCTGGTGTCGACTTTTCTACAGAAAGCGAGTGCCGTCGGAGTGCGGGAGATCCTGCTGCACATGGCACAGGATTACCGGAACCGGAATACTGGCTACCCGGATCTGATGTGTGTCTGCGAGAACGAGGTTTTTTTCTATGAGATCAAGGCCGAAGGAGACTCGCTGAAGAATAAGCAGCTCAAGCAGCTGCTGGCCCTCAGCAGAGCAGGCTTCAGGGTCGAGGTCATTGGGGTGGAGTACAAGTTCAACCCCGAGCAGACCTATGTGGTGGTTGACATCGAAACCACCGGCGGCAGCCCGGGCCATCACCGCATCACTGAACTGGGTGCGGTCAAGGTCCAGGGTGGGAAGGTCATAGGTAGCTACCAGACCCTGGTGAACCCCGAGAGGCCCATCCCGCGCATGATCCAGGACCTCACTGGGATCTCCAATCAGATGGTGGTGGATGCTCCGAAGTTCCGCGAGGTGGCGGATGCGTTTAACGAGTTCACCCGGGACGCGATCTTCGTGGCCCATAATGTGGGGTTTGATTACGGCTTCATACAGAAGGAATTCGAGAAGATTGAAAAGAGATTCGTCAGGCCCTACATCTGTACCAAGGCAGCGATGCGGAAGTATTACCCCGGGCTCTCGTCCTATGGCCTGAAGAATCTGACAACCCACTTTTCCATACCGTTGACCGAACACCACCGGGCGATGTGCGACGCTCTCGCGTCGGCCCAACTACTTTTTAAAATCAACGACAAGCGGGCCGGGCTATAAGCTAGGGTTTTCGCCGATCACCAGATTGGACTCGAGCTTCTGGCAGCTTGACCGTGAGTAAGAATTGGCACCGATCATGTTGACCACGAAATTTCCTCCGCGGTAATTCACGTCCGAGGTGTAGCTGAAGAAGCAGCGGATGGTAGTGGCAATTGGATCTTGCAGAGTTTCCAGACCCAGGTTGACCGATTCAACTCTTACAGTTCCGTAGCGGTTGGATTCTTTCTGAACCAGGTCAGCAACGCATAATCTTTCAACGTCACTAGGCTTTTTGCAGTCCTGGGCCACGGCACTCACCGCCATCAAGGAAGACACGACGACGACAGAAAATAGGTATTTCATAAACTCTCCGGGGATTGATTTAAGACGTTGTATTTTTAAGAGCTCACATAGGCAAACAAGGACACCGGCAGCGGTAAATTTTATACTTCCCAAAAGCGCCAAATTTCTGACGAATACAGAACTTAGACAAGCCCAACAAAAAAGGCCCGGTTTTCACCGGGCCTTGAGAGTGCTTAGCGGATAAACAACATGTCGTAGTACTTCGGCACAGGCCAGTTCTCATCCGGGAGGATCTCTTCAATCTGGTTACACAGATCGGCGACCCGTACCGACTCCGGCATGAGTTCCATGGCGATTTTCTTGGCCGTGTTCTCTTCGTCGTGACCTTTGTGGAGGTCGTCCAGGGAAGTTGCCAGGTTATTGGTCTGACTGTGCAGCGAAGCCGTAAGGGCCGCGAGGTTCTTTAGGAGCTCGAGCTCCAGAGAATGGTCACAGCCGGCGTCTTTCTGTTTCTTAACACTCTCAGCGAGGGTCGTCTTGTACTCGATGGCCACCGGAAGGATCTGCTTGAGCACCATACCGATTAAGGTCTTGAGCTCGATGTCCCGGCACTTGATGTAGCGCTCGAGCATCACGTTGTAGCGGGTGCTGATCTCCGATTCCGTGAAGACACCAGAAGTGATCAGCACGTTTGTTTTCTTAGAGTCTTTCAGAACACTGATGGCCTCTGGAGTGGTCCGCATGTTGCCGAGGCCGCGCTTTGCCGCTTCCTTGACCCAGTCTTGCGAGTAACCGTCTCCGTTGAAGACGATCCTCTGAGCGTTGCCGTACCACTTAAGGATCACTGCGGTCAGAGCGTCGTCGGCGGACTTCCCCTTGGCGATTTCATCTTCGATGACCTTGTTGGTCTCTTCGAAGATATCAATCACGGCTGCGTTGAGGATCGAGAGTGGGTAACCGATGGAGGCAGACGATCCGCAGGCGCGGAACTCGAACTTATTACCGGTGAAAGCGAACGGCGAGGTCCGGTTGCGGTCTGTGTTATCCTTGAAGAGGTCGGCCAGCTGGCGGGCCCCCAGGTCGAGCAGCACCTTACTGCTGGCGACGTATTTCCCACCGGAGACCATCGAATCCAGGATCTTGGTTAGCGTATCCCCTAAGAAAACAGACATGATACTGGGAGGTGCTTCATTCGCACCCAGGCGGTGGTCGTTTCCATGAGAAGCGATTCCCATGCGGATGATGTCGGCGTGGCGGTAGACGGCTTCACACACCGTCGCGACCACTGCCAGGAAGCGGAAATTTTCATGCGGGTTATTTCCCGGCTCGAGGAAGTTCACACCCGTGTCGGTCGACATGGACCAGTTCAAATGTTTCCCGGAACCGTTGACACCGGCGAACGGCTTCTCGTGGAGGAGGCAGACGAAGTCGTGTTTAAGAGCAACCGTTCTCAGAACAGTCATGACGATCTGGTTATTGTCCGCGGCGACGTTGGCGTCCTTGAAGATCGGAGCGAGTTCGTACTGGCCGGGGGCCACTTCGTTGTGGCGGGTTTTGGCGGGGATGCCCATCTTATAAAGTTCGATCTCCACTTCCTGCATGTACCCGAGAACGCGGTCTTCGATCAGGCCGAAGTAATGGTCTTCGAGCTGTTGGTTTCTTGAGGTAAGAGAACCGAAGAGAGCACGGCCGGTCATCACCAGGTCCTGGCGACCAAAGTAGAAGGCCTTGTCGATGAGGAAGTACTCCTGCTCGGCGCCGCAGGTGGTGTAGACTTTATTGACGTCTTTCATGCCGATGAGGTTACAGAACTTCATCATCACTTCATTGATCTTCAGGTCCGAACGCAGCAGTGGGGTCTTGGTGTCGAGAGCGTCACCGTGGTAAGAAACGAAGGCCGTTGGGATCACCAGCGTCTTACCGTTTACACTCTCCTGGATGAAGAGCGGAGAAGTGAGGTCCCAGGTGGTGTAGCCGCGGGCCTCGAAGGTCGCGCGGGATCCACCGTTCGGGAAAGAAGAAGCATCCGGCTCACCTTGCATCAACTGAGAAGCAGAGAGCATCTCTATCGGACGGTCATTGTCGAAGCTTAGGAAGGCGTCGTGTTTCTCAGCGGTGGACCCGGTCAACGGCTGGAACCAGTGGCAGAAATGAGTCGCACCTTTGATAATCGCCCACTCCATCACGGAGTTAGCAACCTTGGTCGCGAGCGGCTTATCGATGGTTCTTCTTCCGTCGATTACCTGCTTGAGGATTTCCTTGTCTTCGGCAGAGAAGGATTTTGAGAGATGGTAGTTGTAGACGTTTTCTCCAAAGTACTGACTGACCTTGAGGTACTTGCCCTGCTCGTTCATCGGAACGGGACACTTTCGTGCCTTTCTTCCGTAGACGGTTAACTTGGCCTGCTGACGTAGTTGGTTTGCCATAATCGAGTTCTCCTGAAAGATATCTTTCTCACTAATAGGCCGGTGTTCGGTTGTTAGGGTCTATTATCAACGTTTTTTGGAATTTATCTAACATATTATATAAACTTATCATTTTAATTGATTACGGATAAAGTATGTCTGAAATGGTTATCACAGAGCTCGCTACTATTTTGGCCACTCCCGGGGACCCTGATTGGGAGGTCTTGCTAAAAAATACTTTTGATCAAGAAATTCATCCTCACCGGAAACAAGGTTTTCTCCTTTCCCGGGAAGCCCTAAGGATCGCCCTGGAAAGCCAGGGCCATACCCCTACCATCTCGGACTTGAACGTCTTACAGCATCGCAGTCTGGCGAGGTTCACCGACCTCACCCTTTCTCTATCCCATACTCCTTTGGTCGGTGCCGCCGTGATAGCGGACAAGGGCACTCACCCCGCGGTCGGGATCGACGTCGAGGCCCGCAGTAGAAGAGTAAAGGACACCATCATCGAACGCATCTCGCACCCCCGGGATGAAAAATTCACCGGTCTGGAACTGTGGTGCCTCAAGGAGGCGACGTTCAAGGCCCTGATGAACACCGGACGTTTCGAGCGGCCGGTGGAGTTCTCGAGCCTGGAGATTAGGAAGGACGACTGGCTCCACTCCCCTTCTGGAACCACGGGGCGCTGGGAGCTCAGGCCTTCGACGGAATATGTGGTGGGATTGGCTTACCTCGGTACTTGAAGCTTTCTTCGGCCCGGGCCCGGTCCACCACGACGATGTCTCTGAGGCTTCTCGGGGCCACGGAAGGAATCACTTCTACCCTTTCAACCTTTCCCATCCGTGCCACCAGCACTTCATAGGGTTTATGGACTTCCATGATCGAAATCAGGTCCGCGGCGTCTTCTCTCAGGAAGCGAAGGCCATTGAGAAAAACGATTTCGTCCCCGGGGTTGATCCCCGCCTTGAAGGCTGGTGAATCCAGGTAGACCATTTTGGCGAAGGCCCTATCCCCTTGGTACTCCCAGTCGATCCCGATGAACGGGACCTTCGACTCAAACCATTCCAACCGGCAGCCCATTTGCCTGAAACAAGTTTCAAAATCGATGTCTTCGGTGGTCTCGACCATGGTGGAGAACGAGCCGAGGACTTCTGGGTCTAGAGTTCCTAAGATTTCATAAAACTCGGACTTGTTGACACCTTTCGCGGGACGGTCTTTGTAGTGCGCCCACAGCGCGTCCACCAGATGATCCACGGACTTCCCTTTCTGCAGCAGCATGGAATGCAGGGCCATGAACACCAGTCCACCTTTGAGGTAGTAGCTGATCGAGGAGTTCTTGGAGTTCTCGTCGGGCCGGTAGAGTTTCACCCAGGCGTTGAAGGAACTCTGCTCGAGAGAATGGAATTTCTTTCCGGGCGTCCAGAAGTACGCGTCGAGGTTGGCCCGGATTTGCTCAAGGTATTCCTCCAGCGTGCACAGGCCTGACCGGTAAACCATCAGGTCATCCATCAGGCTGGTGAGTCCCTCGGCGAGCCAGAGCATGGATGTGTAGTTCTCATTCAGGTAATCAAATGGGCCCAGTTCCTGCGGGCGGATCCGTTTGACGTTCCACAGGTGGAAGTACTCGTGGGCAATCAAAGAGAGGTAGGAAACGTAGTCTTTGCGGTTGGAAAGTTTGCGCCCGTCGAACTGCAGAGCACAGGAGTTATGGTGCTCGAGTCCTCCGCGCAGTTTCGGTCCGAAGTGAGTGAGGAAGAGATAGTCGTCATAGGGCAGATCGTTTTGAAAATGCATCGCCACCGTCTTCACGATCTGCAGCGTGTCTTCTTTGAGGTTCGAGTGATGGGGATAGGTCGTGCCGTAGAAGGCCAGGTTATGGGCCTTACCATTGAACATGAACCCGTCGGTTTCCTGGCACCCGATCTCCACCGGACTATCGAGGAGCATGTCGTAGTCATCGGCCGTGTACAAAAAAGTTCCTCGTTTTTCGGAGATGTCCTTGAGCCCCGTGCTGAGTTTTGACCATAAGGGCGGAAACCGAAATTCGATGGTCGGGCCCGGAAGGTTTTCACCTTTTATCCCCATGAGGTAGGTGGGACCGTGAAGGAAGGCGTGTGAGGTATTGATGTGAGAGGTCCGAACGGTCAGCTCGTTTTGGTACATGAGGTAGGTCACCTCAAAATTTTCTGAGGGTGAATTTACCTGCGAGTTTTCAAAGTCAACTTCCCACTGGCCTTTGGCGATCTGCCGGTGTGCCAGCACTTCGCCGTTTGACTGCTGCACCTGGATCCACCGCAGGTGCCGGGCGTATTCGCGCATCAGATAGGAACCCGGGCTCCAGGAGGGTAAGAAGAGAATCAAATTCTTGCGGTCCTTCGGTCTGGTGACTTGCAAGGTAATCTTCACCACGTTTTGTTCTGGATTATCGATGGTTACAACATAATGGGCTTTCATTTGAACCTCTTGAGAAAATTGAATTAAGGATAAGATTCCATTCGTCTAAAGACAATAAACTAAAAACTTGTTAGGATCGGTCATGGATAAAAACCTCGCAGCTTCGGACCTGAACATTCTCATTACCGATAGTGCTGTACGCCAAATCCAGCTCATGCAGGACCATGACTACACGCTAGGAGGACTCTCGTTCCGGATCAAGATCGGAGGGAAAGGCTGCGGCGGATTTACCTACGACACCGGCTTTTCCGAAGGACACCCGGATGACCTGATCGTCAAACAAACATTTCCTCTCATCGGTCTGGAACTGACGATTTTAATCGATCCGTTCACCGCATTCTATACCCAGTCATTTACTCTGGATTACCTGTTGGACCTCGGTAACAATGAAGAAGGTTTTGTGGTGATCAACGCACAAGACGGTCAGCACAAGGGCAAGTTCTTTAAAGACACCAGTAAACTTCCACCCTGGGCAAAAAAATGAAAGAGATCACGCTCGACTACCGCTACCTCAAGGCCTTCATGGTGACCTCCCGGTACCTGAATTTCTCCAAGGCCGCCACTGAGCTCAACATCGCCCAGTCCGCGGTGAGCCGGCAGATCAAGCTGCTGGAAGAATCGGTGGGAGAGCAGCTCATCATCAGATCCTCAAAGAAAGTCCTACTGACTGAGAAGGGCCAGTCACTGCTGGAAGAGTTGGGGAATTTCGAAGGACGCCTGCAAGAAATATTCTTCGGGCACATGAACAAGACCATCAAGGTGGGGATCCTCCACGGGCTCCTCGAGACCTGGTTCAACGAAGTGATCATCGAGTTCAGCAAGAACAACAAGCACCAGCTCATCGTCGAGATCAATAACCTCGAGACCCTCAAAGAGAAGCTCCAGAACGGCAAGTACGACCTGATCTTCACCACCGAGAACATCCAGAGCGAACTGGTAAGTTCGCTCAAGTTATTCGAAGAGAAGATGGTGCTGGTCAGTAAGGCGGAGATTAATCCCAAGGAAGCCTACGAGTACCCGTGGATCGTCTACTCCGAGCACGATCACCTCTTCCACCTTTTCAAGAAACGCTCGTCCAAAACAGTCGTGGTCAATTCCATCACCACCATCCTGAAGCTGGTGCGGAAAGGTGTGGGAATTTCCATCGTCCCGGACCACACCATCGAACCGGACATGCACCTGCGGACCTACGACCTCAAGGGTCTGGCCAAGCAGTACATCCACCTCTCGAGCCTAAACTATAAGATGATGCCAGCGCATATTAAAGAGTTAGTAGAGATCATCAAACGGCGGCAGAGCTAGAACTGGCAGGAGATCTTTCCGGTCAGGATTTTTCCATCCTCACAGACTGTCACTTCCAGGTACCGTTGCTCCTTCGCCTTAGGGAGAGAATAGAGTTTTTCTCGAATGGTCCCGGAGCTGAATCCGACCTTGGTCTTGTAGGGCCAACGGACCTTGACCCCAACGGCTTCCACTCCGGAGTCCACCCCGAATAGCACCCCGGACTCGTTCTGCGACGGAAGGCCTCCCTGGGAATACTCGGCCCATCTTCTTTGCACCACATTCTTCCCGTGGACTTTGGTGTACAACATCACCATCGCTCCCAGCCCGTCGGTGTTGGCCTTGAGTCCCTGCACGTGGACCCGGATCGCCCGGCGGCCCTCGACGCGATTTTGATTTTCAAAGACGTAGAGGCGCGGAGTAATGTCTGCTCTACGGATATTATTCTGTGCCGTGATCAGATCCGGAAGTCCGTCTTGGTTGATGTCCATGGTGATGGTTCCGATAGGGTTGACGATGTCCGTCCCGAGCTGCGGGGCCACGTTGAGAAACGCCCGGGTCTCATCCTGCTCAAAGATCACTAACCGAGAGTACGGCGGGAACCCGGAGTTATCCACCACCAGGTCGATCTTCCCGTCGAGGTTGTAGTCCATCCAGATCCCTCGACGGTCACCCTGGTTCCAGGATTCGTTATTGGCGTCGCTCACGTACTCCGTGCGCATAAAATACGGAGGATAGGTTTCCTTGGCACCCGTCAGGATGCTTGAGCGGTCGACGGAGTCGGTGTCGTAGGCGTGGGAGAGCTCTCCCAGAAAAACATCCATCAGGCCATCGTCGTTGTAGTCGGTGCAGGCGGAGAAGAAGGTCCGCCCGCCGCCCGTGTCGATCAGGCTCCCGTCCGGGTCCGCGGCGTATCCGGACACCAGGCCCAGGTCTTCAAAGAATCTCTCTCCCGTGCGGGCCTCCGGAACGTTCATCCACAGTTTATTTTTATAACCGGAGGACGACGCCGTTAGGATATCCGGGTATCCGTTCTGGTCGACGTCACAGGTCGAGGCACCGTAGGTGGGCCTGGCGTTGGGAGGATAGAGCTCGTTTTGCTTCTTGAAATCTTCTCCCCGCAGGTGTGCCGTTTTGTCTTCGAACCTCCCTTTATTGTTGCGGAGTAACCGGTCCGCCACGGGGAGGTGCTTGCCGTCCTTAGAGTCGAACCAGTTTGCGACGTAGAGGTCAATCCAGCCGTCTAGGTCGTAGTCGATGAGGGAGACGGAGCTGGTTGGCTCGGCGGGGAGTTTGAAGGCGGAGGTCTTCTCCTCAAACGAGAGTTTATCTTTTCTAACGACTCCCAAGTAGAGCTTCAGGGGAATCTGGCTGACCTCGCTGCGCTGGTTGAGGACGCCGGAGATGAGATCGGGAATCTTATCTTTGTTGAGGTCGTAAAAGAGGAGGAAGCCGGCCTTGAAGTCCTGACCCAGGGGTTCGTGCGCCCAAGGCACGAAGGTCTTTAACTTTGGTTCGAAGAGAAAAAACTTTGGCCTCGAGTAATAGGTCGGGAGGAGGACCAGGTCGGTGAAGCCGTCGAAGTTGAGATCGAGAGCGTTCATGGAGACGGCCGACTGGTCTTTGAGTCCGTAGGCTTCGGTCTTATCCGCGAAGAGTCCACCGTCTTTCAGCGTGGGACCGAAGTTCACCACCAGCGCCTTCTGGGTCAGCTTGTTGAGCTCGTGGGTGAGCTCGATCGAAGCCTCGTCCCCGCTGCGTTTTTCTTTGCCGGCGCAGCCCAGAGTGAGGAGGAGACAGAGACAGAACTGCCCTAGCAGAGAGTTAGAAATCGATGATGTCAAAGCCAAACCCATCCCTCTCTGTCACGTTTTTGGAGATCTTCGGGATCAGTTTATCGTAGCTCGAGGTCAGGCGCTTGTAGTTCTTGTTGAAGTTCGACCTGCTCTCCCGGCAGATGAGCTCGGTCATGAGGCCCACGTAGTCCTTGTCACTCTGAGACACATCGGCACGCTCCAAGATCGAGGTGGTGCGAGAGAGCACGCAGATCTGGGCGTAGAGCTCGATGGACATGTTGGCCAGCCGGAGCTGGACGAGTTCGTTGCCGATGATGTTCTTCCCGTACTTCATGATGGTGTTCTCGACCGCAATCCCGAAGTCCTTGAGCTCTCTGACGAATTTCTGGCCGTGCGGGGCAAGGGTCGGGTGCACCTTCGTGAGGGACTTAGAACCGACGAATTTACTGATTCGCTTGCGGGCGAAGTCCGTCAAGAGTCCCACGGACTTTATCGGGTCCTGCAGCACCTTCGAGACGTCGGCGATCTTGCCGAGTTCTTTGAGGTTGTCGGAGGGGCCCTTGATGCCGGAGAGGGCGGTGAAGATCCGCAGGATCTCGTTGGTTCCTTCGAAGATGAGATTGATCCGGCAGTCCCGCATGAGCCGCTCGTACGGGTACTCCCGCATGTAGGCGTTCCCCGCGGCGATCTGCGTGGCCTTGTCGATGGTGTCCCACAGTTTCTCCGAGCAGTAGACCTTACAGATGGCCGACTCGTGGGAAAACTCGCTCATGCCCTGAGTGATCTTCCCGGTGGTCATGTAAACCATGCTCTCGCAGGCGTAGATGTTGGCGGCCATAGTAGAGAGCTTCTCCTGGATCAGACCGAAGTTTGCGATGAAGTCGCCGAACTGTTTGCGCGTCTTCGCCTGCGCGGTGGCGAGCTTCAGGATGGTCTTCATGCCACCGACCGAACCGGAGCCTAGCGAGAGGCGGCCGGTGTTGAGGACGTTCATGGCGATCTTGAAGCCCTTGCCCGGGTCGCCGATCATGTTACTGGCCGGGACTTTTACGTTATCGAAAAACACCGCCCGGGTCTCGGAGGCACGGATCCCCATCTTGTCTTCCTTCTCTCCGAAGGAGACCCCTTCCCTTTCTTTCTCGACGATGAAGCAGCTGATCTTCTCCACTTTTTTTCCACTGCTGTCTTCGTGTTCCGTCTTCGCGAAGACGGAGTAGAAGCCGGCCAGGCCCGCGTTGGTGATCCACAGTTTCTGCCCGGTGATGGTGTAGGTCCCGTCGCCATTCTTGACGGCTTTCGTTTTAATAGAGTAGGCGTCTGATCCGGAACCGGGTTCTGTTAAACAGAAAGCGGCAAATACTTCCCCTGAGGCGAGCCGGGGTAACCACTGTTTTTTCTGCTCAAGGGTCCCTTCGTTGACCAGGGCCTTGAAGCCGATGGACTGGTGGGCACCGAGGGTGGTCGCGATGGCGCCGTCGATCCCGGCGATCTGTGAAAAGATCCGGGCGTACAAGGTGGTATCGAGTCCCAGGCCTCCGTACTCTTCGTCCACGCCTAACCCACACAGCCCGAGGGCCGCGAGTCCTTGCAGCATGTCCTCAGGGATTTTTGCGTCCCGGTCGAGTTTCACAGAGTCAACATTATCATGAGCGAACTTCTCGACGGCGTCGATCATCGCCTTGGCCATCTCGACCTGACTGGCGTTTAGACTCGGAAACGGGAAGACTTCCTCTTCCTGGATTTCTCCGTAAAACATGCTTTTAACAATGGAAACGATTTCTTTAGTGGTCGTGGATGCTGACATGAAGCCTCGCTGAAATATGGATGAAGATCCAATTATTATGAAGTTTTGGGAAACCGAAGTACACCTAAAAACTTACCTGACCGATGCGCTTAAAAGTAAAAATTTTCTTCCCCTTGCACAGAACATCAATATTGATGACAATTAATTAATGATAAATAAATTCATAGAGTTCGTTAAGAACAAGCTGTCCAAACGGTCACCGACAGACCTGCCTGAGAACAAGGCGGGAGACAACTCATTTAACGTGGGCGTCAAACTCCCGGGCGACCAGGAACCCTTCGTCGTTCCCACCTGGAAAGAGCGGATGACTGAGACCATCACTCAGGCCCGCACCCGCTTGACCCAGATCAATCTGAAAGAACTCAAGCTTCCCACGGTAACCAACATCAGGGCCCCGGGTGCTGCGGCAACCAGCGGCTCCTCGATCCTGTCTCCGAGCCTCTCCAAGAGTGTAGAGAAGTTCATGAGCCGGGAGTTCCGGGAGACCATCCATCAGCTGTCGTTGATCGTGATCGTGTGCGGGATCACTTACACCATTGGGAAGATCACGGCCCTGGTGCTCAAGGGCACCCCGTCCCTGGACTCAGCGAAGAACTACACCACCTCAGTCACGATGGATCAGGACTTCAACGTCGCTACCCTGGGCCAGGTGAAGAGCATCAACATTTTCAAGACCAACGCCGTCGGGAAGCCTAAGAGCAAGGTCGCGGACGTGAACTGCGAAAAAGCCTCGGGCAGCAGTAGCCTTCCGATCAAGCTGCTGAACACGGTGGTGCTCCAGGACACGGTGAAGTCCATCGCGTCGGTGCAAGTCCGGGGTGACCGGCTCCTGCAAGAAGTGCGCGAGGGTGACCAGATCACCAACCTCGCCATGGTCTTCAAGATCACCCGGCTGGAGCTCTTAGTGAAAAACCTCGAGAGCGGGGCCTGTGAGTCCATCGCCTCCGACAAGGCCAAAGAGGTCAAGTCTCCGATCTCCATCATGTCGCCAGCGGCCGGAAGGGAATTCAAGGCCAACAAGAAAATGAACGGCATCGACAACGACGGCAACAAGTTCAAGATTTCTAAAGCACTGCTGGATGAAAAGATGAAAGACATCGCCGCCATCCTCACCCAGGCCAAGGCGTTGAAGATCCAAAACCCGGACGGGTCCATCTCCTTCAAGCTGACGGAAATGGACCCGCAGGGGATCTTCCCTTACCTCGGGCTTCAGGATCAGGACATCATCACTTCTATCAACGGCAAGGCCATCTACGACATGAACGAAGTGATGGGGCTTTTCTCACGAATTAAAAACCTGGATAACCTACAACTCGGTGTGAAGCGAGAAGGTGCAGACTCTTTGCAAGAGTATTCCATCAAGCAATAAGGACGAATGTTAAATGAAGACAAGATGTCAAAGTAAGCGCGTCGTAAAGTACCTCATCCTGGCCGGGATCCTGCTGGCCAAGCATGAGGCCCACGCGCAGTTTAACAAGTACCGCTCCCAGACCAGGTTCAACCCGGACAACGCGGCTGCCCCTCAGCGACCGCAGCCGGAGGGTGCGGCCAGCGACGTGAACGCCATGTCCGCCGAGGACGCGGCGGCCGCACTCAACGCAGCCGAAGATGTTGAAGCCCAGACCACCCCGCCCCTTCCGGGTGCGGACGCGGCTCCCGGCCGGACGGGCCGAGCTAAAAACAACAGTAATGCGGGCAACGCCAGTCCGGCGAACAACGCGGCCAGCGACGCGGCTTTCGAGGGCGACGCCGATGACGATGCTAACCAGGAAACTTTCGGGGACAGACCGGCCGACACCGCACCTCCGAAGAATTCGAAGTACGTGAACCTCAATCCGGAGACCGCCTTCGGTCCGGAGATCGTCGAGAGCTTCGACTTCCCGGACACCGACATCATGGAAATCACCAAGCACATGCAGAAGCTCACCGGGATCAACCTCATCCTCGATAAAGACGTCAAAGGTAAGGTCTCCATCATAGCTCCCACCCCCATCACCGTGGGCGACGCCTGGAAGGCCTACCTCGCGGCGCTGAACATGGCCGGCTACTCCTTGATCAAGACCGGCGCGTTCTACAAGGTCATCAACGCCCGGGACATCCGCTACACCCCGACGAAGATCTACACCGGCAACTACACTCCGGACACCGAGAACTACGTGATGCGAGTCATTTCGCTTAAGCACGTCTCGGCCGCTGAGATCGCCCGGAACTTCCGGCCCTTCATGAGCCGCTACGGACGGATCATCGACATCAAGCAGACCAACACCATCATCATCGCCGACACCGGCTCCAACATTAATCGTCTAGCGAAGATGGTAAAGTTCTTAGATGTCACCGGACACGAAGAGGCGCTGCAGATCGTGAAGATGAAACACTCTTCCGCCCAGGAGATCGCCAAGCTCCTCGATAACATCCTCAAGGGCGGCGGCAGCGCTGCCGGCGGCAGGCCCGGGTCTGCGACTCCTCGGTTCACCGGCGGCGGAAGCTCATCGGAATCCACCAGTGTCATCTCCCGGATCATCGCTGAGCCGCGGACCAACTCCATCATCGCCATGGCGAACGCCGAAGGCGGAAAGCAGCTGCGGGAACTTATCGACAAGCTCGACGTGAAGCTCAACTCCTCTGGTTCAAACCGCGTGCACGTCTACTACTTGAACTACGGCGACTCGGAAGATCTCTCTAAGACCCTCTCGAGCATCGTCACCGGAAACACGGCCAAGGACGCCGGCGGCGCCGGTGGTGCCAGTAGGTTCAGCGCCCTGGGCGGCGGGCAGTCGGATAACCCGATCTTCTCCGCGGAAGTGAAGATCACCTCAGATAAAAACAACAACGCCCTGGTAGTGACCGCGTCTCCGACGGACTGGCTCACACTGCGGGACGTGATCGGCCGGCTGGATATCCCGAGAGACCAGGTGTACGTGGAAGGCCTGATCCTCGAGGCGAAAGTTAACAAGAACAGATCCTTCGGTGTGGAGTACGCTGGTGCTTACGGCCAGGGCGCGGTCCAGAGGACCGGGTTCACGGGTTCGAAGTCCGACATCTTAAGCTTGATCACCACTGGTGTTCCGGCTTCCCTCGGTGGGTTCTTCGCCGGATTCGGACTCGGGCCAAAGAAAGAACTTGATATCACCGGCCCGACCGGAACTTCCATCGGGAAAAGAAAAGTGAACGCCATCAGCGGGTTCATCAAAGCGATCGCGTCCCATGAGAGCACCAACATCCTCGCCACCCCGCAGATCCTAGCACTCGATAACACCGAAGCGACCTTCGAGGTCGGCGACACCGTTCCGGTAAGAAATTCGACGATCACCACCGGTGTCCAGAACTTCAGCACCACCCAGCAGGAAGCGAAGCTCTCGCTGAAGATCACTCCGCAGATTAATAAAGTGACCCGCTTCGTGAAGCTCAAGATCACGCAGAAGATCGACGACTTCGGATCCGGAGACCCGAACGCGGGGATCGGCTTACCGACCACCACCCGATCGGCCATCACCGAAGTCATGGTCCGGGACAGGGACACTATCGCCATGGGCGGACTCCTGCGCGACCGGGAGCAGGTGACCAACACCAAGATTCCAGTGCTGGGAGACATCCCCGTGCTCGGCTGGTTGTTCAAGAACAAGAGCAAGACCTTAGAAAAAGTAAATCTACTCTTCTTCATGACGCCGAAGATCCTTGCTCCGTACAACAAGACGGCGTCTTCCAACACTAAAGACGTGCTGGAGAGACGGGCGGCCGGGATGAAGGAGATGTTCGAGGAAGACGAATTGGATCCGAACATCAAAGTTTCGGACACGCTCACTAGCAAACTCAACCAGCAGATCAACGGGCCTCTCTACGACCTGACGGACGCGGATCACTACAAGAACTTAAACAACGAGGCCCGGCAACGCCAGGACCCGAACGAAGCCCAGCCGGCGAGCGCGCCGGAGACTCCGTCGGCGAACCCTCCTCCGAGTACCACTCCGGAAGAGCTGGACATCCCGGACTACCAAGAAATTAAAAAATCGGTGCAATAGTATATGGCTGTGACAAATGAAGTTCTAAACAACGTCGAGCACACCAAAGAAAAGATCGGTGAGCTTCTGCTCAAGCACACCTCCCTCACGCGGGCGCAGCTCGAGGAAACGCTCGAAGCGCAGCGGATCGAAGGTGGACTCCTCGGTGATCTTCTCATCAAGAGAAACTACATCAACTCACACGACCTGATCAAGATCGTATGCCTGCAGATCGGGATCCCCTACCAGCTGGACATCAAGGTGGAGGAAATCGACTCCAACGTGGTCAAGGACCTGCAGATCAACTACGCCAAGCTCCACGAGGTGCTGCCGTGTCTGGAGACGGAGTTCTCGGTCACCGTGTACATGAGCAACCCGTTTAACTTCAACGTGGTCAACGACCTCCACATGATCTTCAAAAAAGAGATCAAGATCATCTGCACCACTCCGGTGCGGATCCAGGACGCCATCAATAAGGTCTACGAGAAGGCCAACCGCAACCTGGTGGACTCCATCGAAGACGAAGAGTTCGAAGAGAACCTGGACCTCGAGGGCCCGATCGACATCCTGGACGCCACTGCGGATGAAGCGCCAGTGATCCGGTTCGTGAACTCGGTGATCTTCCGGGCGGTCAAAGAAAGAGCGTCCGACATTCACATCGAGCCGTACGACCGGGAAACTGTTTATCGCTTCCGCATCAACGGCGTGATGGGAGAAGTCCTGCGGCAGCCGAAGAAGACCCATGCCGCAGTCTCGTCTCGTATTAAGGTCATGGCCCGGTTGGACATCGCTGAGAAGCGACTCCCCCAGGACGGTCGTATCAAAATCAAGATCGCCGGGAAGGACATCGATATCCGACTCTCGACCATCCCTATCCAAGCGGGCGAGCGGATTGTTATGCGTATTCTCGAGAAGAACAACACTGCCCTGAAGCTCGAGACTCTCGGGTTCAGAGGTAAGACGCTGGAGGCACTCCACGAACTTGCCGGAAGGAAGCACGGGGTTCTCTACGTCACCGGACCTACGGGACACGGTAAAACAACGACACTCTTCGCACTGCTGGACGTGATCAACTCCCCGGATAAGATGATCATCACCGTGGAAGACCCGGTGGAGTACGAGATCCCAGGGATCTCGCAGATCCAGGTGAACCACAAGATCGAACTCTCCTTCGCCGTGGCCCTCCGGTCCATCCTGCGACAGAACCCGGACGTGGTGATGGTGGGAGAGACCCGAGACCAGGAAACCGCAGAGATGGCGATCAACGCTTCCCTCACCGGTCATTTTGTGCTCAGTACGTTGCATACTAACGACGCGAGTTCCGCTCCCACCCGACTCATCGACATGGGTGTGCAGCCGTTTTTGATTTCGTCGTCACTCATCGGGGTCCTCGCCCAGCGACTGGTGCGAACCCTCTGCAGCGCTTGTAAACAAATCACTCATCTGACCGACTTCGAGAAAGTCGTCCTGGACCTGGACGAAGTCCCGGGCAACGCCACGGTCTTCAAGCCGTCGGGCTGTGCCCGTTGCAGTCAGACCGGTTACTCCGGTCGAACCGTGGTCTCCGAGCTACTGCTCATCAACGATGAGATCCGGGCCCTCATCATCCAGAAGACCGACGCCGCCACCATTAAGAAAGCCGCCATCCGTGCCGGGATGAGAACTCTCCGCAGCGATGCTCTCGATAAGATCTTCGAAGGCATCACTTCCGTCGATGAGATTCTCCGGGCCATCAACTCCGAAGAGAGTCACTAGTTATGCCAATCTTCGCTTACAAGGGCATGGACCGGACCGGCCGGGAAATTAAGAATACCATCAACGTCGAGAGCGTGATCATCGCCAAACAGAGGATCAAGGCCCTGGGAATCATGCTCATCGATATCCGTGAGCAGAAAGCTCAAGGGACCTCCGGTGGAACCAATTTCCTTCGTAAGGGCTCGGTCTCGGTAGACGACCTGGCGATGATGACCCGGCAGCTGGCGACCCTGATCAAGGCGAAGATCCAGATCGTCGAGGCGCTCTCCGCTCTGGGAGACCAGGTGGAAAGTCAGACTCTGCGACTGATCCTCTCTGACCTAAAGTCGAAGGTCAACGAGGGAGCAAGTCTGGCGAAGGCCCTGACAGATCACCCCAAGGTCTTCAATTCCGTATTCTGTAACATGGTCGAGGCCGGTGAAGCCTCAGGAACACTGGAGATCGTCCTGCTTCGTCTAGCGGACTTCACCGAACAGCAAGTGCGCCTCAAGAATAAAATCCGCGGGGCCATGACCTACCCGGTGATCATGGGCGTCTTCGGACTCGCCATGATGAACGTGATCTTCATCTTCGTGATCCCGCAGATCGCGAAGATTTTTATTTCCATGAAAAAGGAACTCCCCTTCATCACCCAGGTCTGTATCTGGATCTCCAACTTCCTGGTGTCGTACTGGTGGCTGGTGATCATCGGGACCGTCGGCACCATCTATTTGTTTAGAAAGTACATCAACACCAAGAACGGCAAGAGCAACTGGCACGCCTTCCAGCTCAAGCTCCCCATGTTAGGCATGCTGGTTAAGATGATCAACGTGAGTCGTTTCTGCTCAACGTTAGGAACACTGCTTAATTCTGGAGTACCGATCCTAACTGCTTTGCGGATCGTGGAAAATCTTATCCCCAACGTCCATATGAAAGACGCTGTGGAGAAGGCACGCATTTCCGTCTCAGAGGGTGCCTCTCTGACCGGTCCTCTGATCTCCAGTGGATACTTCCCGGCGCTGGTGACCCATATGATTCGCCTTGGCGAAAGGTCGGGAGAAATCGAACCCATGCTGAAAATCATTTCAGAAAACTACGAGGATCAGGTACAATCTAAAATCGCAGGACTTACCTCTATTCTAGAGCCCATAATGATGATATGCCTTGGCGGCGCAATCGGATTCATCGTTTTCGCAGTGGTAATCCCGATGATGAATTTAAACAGTGTACGCTAAAGGAGATCCCATGAAAGATATGAAAGCTATTCTAAAATCCCAGCAGGGACTGAGTTTGATCGAAATCTTGATCGCTCTGACCCTCTTGGCCCTCGCCGGTACCTTCGTGGGCGGACGAGTGTTTGAAAACCTGCAGGAAGGAAAAGTCTCAACGGCAAAGATCCAGATCAAGTCGATCTCCGAGAGACTCAAAGAATTCCGCCGTGACTGTAACTTCATTCCGACCTCCGACATGGGTCTCGATGCGCTCATCAACAAGCCGGAGGGTGGCCGCGAGTGTAAGCGCTACGCCCCGGGTGGTTACATTGAAGGTGGAAAAGTTCCGGTGGATCCGTGGGACCAGGAATACCTGTACGAATCCGACGGGAAAACCTTCTCGATCATATCTCTCGGCGCGGACAACGCTGAAGGCGGCGAAGGATCTGATGCCGACATCAATTCTAAAGAACTCTAAGCAGAACTTCACACTAAGCAACCGTGGTTTCTCACTGATAGAAATCATGGTTGCTCTATTACTGGGGGCCCTGGTCTTCCTCGCCATCCCCTCCGGCGACAGCGCCGAAAAACACAGACAACTAAAAACCGCCGTCGACGACCTGGACCGGGCCCTGCGGTTCGCCGGAAACGAGGCCGTCCTGCGGAACTCGGTGGTCCGGCTGCGGATTTCACTTGATAAAGAACCCGTGGAATACACCGTCGAATACGGTCCCGCCGGAAACCTCCCGCTGCCGGATTCGGCCCTGGTGAAGGCCACCCAGTCACTGGAAGAGGCCAAAGCCGAACAGGATAAGTCGGCGAAGCTCAATCAGCAGTTCACCAAGGTCGAAGAGTTCGAAGACATCAAGCACGAGATCCACGACAACGTCACCATCGCCGGTGTGGCAAGCTCTTCCCAGAAGCAGCTCATGACCAAAGGAGACGCCAACCTCTACTTCTACCCCACCGGAGAGAAAGACGGCGGGGTGATCTTCTTCGCAACTTCCGAGGAATTCGCTTTCCTGGAGATCGAGCCCTTCATGACCGAAACAAAAAATTTCTTCGAAGCACTAAATACCGACAGCGCGGCCAAGTTTAACGATATACTGGATTCTAAAATGCAAGAGGTATACAACCAGTGGCTCAAGGACTAAGAAATCTGCGGGAGAAAGGCTTTTCCTTGCTCGAGGTGATGATCGCCTTCGCGCTGTTCGCGTTCTTCATCTCCGCTTTCCTGACCGCCCAGGGGTACAACGTCTCTGACAGTACCCTCTCCGAAGAACAACTGATGCTCCAGCAGCTGTGCGAGCGCAAGATCAACGAGCTCATCCTGGACCCGCCAAAGTTCACCAACGCCACCGCCAACACCAAAGAGACTAAGACCTTCGAGGGGAAGGACTACGAGAACTACGAGTACACCCTGGAGATCAAGAAGATCGTCCTCCCCGACTTCTCCCAGCTCTTCGCGCAGAAGGGCGGGGCCAGTGCGGAGGGCTCGGAGGCCTACGACGGTGACTACTACGACGACGGCAACAAGGGCAAGCGGAACGCGGCCGTGGAGAAGCTCATCTTCGACGAACTCAAGAAGAACATCGAAAAAATCATCTGGCAGGCGCGGGTAACGGTGACCAACAAGGACACTAAGTACAATTTCTCGCTGTCGACCTTCATCACCAACCACACCGAAAAAGTTCAGCTCAATGTCGCATTCTAACAAGCCTCTCCGACAGCGCGGCTTCACCCTCATCGAGATCCTCATCGCCATCACCCTGCTCGGCTTCATCACCCTGGCGGTGGTGAACATCACCGAGGATTCGATCCGCACCAAAGAACGAACCACGGAAGTCAACAAGAACAATCTTCAGATCGAAACCGCCCTGGGGAGATTCGAATGGGATTTTTCTCAGATCTACTCTCCGCTTTATTTCTCGAGCCTGATGCAGTTTAAAGCTCCGGGTTCCGTCGACGGGACGGCCGACGCCGGCAGTGGCAGTGGCACCGCAAGTACCGCGGCGACTAACATCAACCTACAGAATTACTACGAAGGTCTGGTGCAGAGGTTCGAACGTAACGAGCACTTCATGGGTGTCAGCAAGGAAGGATTTCCTATTCCGCGGTTCGCCTCACCGGATAAGGCCGAGTTTGAATTCTTCACGGCTTCCAATAGACGCAAACTCGAAAACTCTAAACAGTCTCATTTCGCCTGGGTGAGGTATTCCCTCGCTGACCAGGAAGAAGATCCGGACGCAGAAGAAAATCCAGAGGTGCCGAAGGGCCTCAAGAGCTTAGTCCGCTACTTCAGCGCCGACGATCCGTATTCGGAGAAAAAGATCAACGTCGATGGAGAGATCAAGGGCTCGGTGCTCCTGCGGAACGTTGAATCGCTGAAGTTCGAGTACTGGGACTACGCTAAACGGAAGTGGCAGTCGACTCTAAAGTCGGTTGTTGGAGGAGAGAGTGTGGTCCGAGGGGTAAAACTCGAGATCACCTGGTACGACTCGGCTGGGCACAAGCGCACGACGGAAAGAATTTTTCGGAACCACTGGCCAATGGTGCTGCCGGAAGATCCGGCACCCGGAGCTGCGACTAGTGGCACCACTAGTGGAACGACGAGTGGGACGACAAGTGGCACCACAAGTGGAACGACAAGCGGAACGACGAGCGGGACGACGAGCGACGATCCTCCTGGATCGTAAATGGGGACAGACAGAATAATGAAAGATCTAAATCTCATCTTAAAAAACCAGCGCGGCGTCGCGCTGATGATGATCATGACCTCAATCATCTTCCTCACCGCCGTCTACAGTGAGTTCACCTTCGACTCGAAGATAAGCCGGATTAAGGCCACCAACATCCTCGACCGCTCACAGGCAAAACTGATGGCAGACTCCGGTGTGCAGATGGCGATGGCACGGCTCCGGCTCTACAAGGAAGGCGTCAATAAAGTTAAGACCATGGGAGACAACGCTGCAATGGTCCCCGACCAGCTCCTCAACCAACTGTGGGAAGTTCCCTTCATGTACCCGATCCCGGTGGGGGCCGGCGCGAACATGACTTTTAAGGACAACGTCGAGAAGTTTCAAACTGAAAGCTTCCTCGAAGGATCAATGCGCGTAAGCATCCAGAACATCTCCAACCGTCTCAACCTCAACATGCTCCGGCTGGATCTCGCGAAGTTTGACCCGAGCAAAACGGGGGATGATGCCATGGGGGACCCTACCTCGGTGATCAACACCAACGATAGTGCGATCTTAACCGACGTCTCGGTGGATCAGTCATTGTATTTTTTGCTAAAGCGCCTGGTGGACCAGAAGAAAGAAAGTGATGAAGCCTTCGAGGACCGATACGAAGCGCTGAACTTCCAGGAACTCCTGACCAATCTGAAATTCTACGTCTCCGACCAGCAGTCTCTAAACCAGGATCCCCTGGCCGGGGATGCGGAAAATAATTTCTCCCGGATCCCCCTGTCTCCCAAGTTCGGTCCTCTGGGTTCGGCTTCTGAGCTCTACGCCATTCCCGGTTGGAACGACGAGCTGATCGAGTTGATCCAGAATGAGTTCTCGGTATACCCGACCACGCAGATTGATTTTAATAAAGTCACGGCCAACATGCTGAAAATCCTCTTCCCGAAAATGACCGATGACCAGGTGAAGGAATTCTTCCTTTACCGGGATGATCCGGAGACACCGGTGACCATCGACACCACCGACGACATGCTCAAGTTCATTAAAAAAGAAGGGATCATGAGTGATACGGAGTTTTCCGAAAGAATCACCATGTTCCAGGAAAAAGGCATCACCTTTGGAGCTAAGCCCAACCTCTTTAAGATCGTCTCCGAAGGAATGTATAACCGCGCCACCTTCACCCTGGTCGCCTACGTCGTCTTACCCATCCAGGAAGTTCCCCCTCCGAAATACGTGGAAGGGATGACCGAAGAACAAAAAACCAAAATTAAAACTGATCACGCTCTATCGGTCAAAAATGCTCCACTACTCGACCCCCGCATCATCGAAATTCAGATCAACTGAGAAATCAATTGTTTAACTTTCAGCTTCGGTTAAAATTATCCCATGCATGTATTATCCATCGACGTCGGAACCTACAGTGTTAAATACCTCTCCTCTTTCGTAGACCGGAGGAAGATCGTCAACGTCGACATGAGCGAGATTATCGTCCGTGACTACATGGCCGATCACCCGGACGAGGTGATTGAAGAAGCGACCGCCAACATCGTCCGCGACGTAATCGACTCGATCGCCCGCCCGGACACCAAGATCATCTTCCAGGCCAACAACGAGATGATGACCACGCGGTTCCTGACCATGCCGGTGAAGAGCAAGAAGAAAGCCGATCTGATGCTCCCGTTCCAGCTGGAAGAAGACATCCCCTACGCTCTGAGCGAGATCCACTTCGCCTACCGGATGGAAGGGCAAAAGAACCAGCACACGGCACTGGTGGAACTGGTCCGCAACTCGGCTTTCGAACCCTACCACGCGCTCCTGCGGGATAAGAACATTCTTCCTAACATCCTGACCAGTGAGTCCTCGGTGGTGGAGAACTTCTTCAACCAGAATCCGCTGGCGGGACCGTTCTGTCTTCTGGACATAGGACATAAGACCACCAAGGCCTACTTCTTTTATAACTCGAGGCTCTTGGTGACCCACGTGAGCTACGTAGGAGGCCACCACATCAACGAGATGATCGCCGAGACCTACAAGATCGACACCGACGAGGCCATCACCTACAAGCACCAGAACGCTTTCCTGCTTGCGCCGGGCCAGTTCAACGACGTCGAGCAGACTCAGAGAGACTTCGCCTCCTCGATGGACAAGGTGTTCGCGCCGCTGATCTCCGACTTCTCCCGCTGGAAGATCGGCTTCAAGGTGAACTTCGGATTGGCGATCACAAGCGTCGCCCTCTGCGGCGGTTCCTCGAACCTGAAAAATATTTCCAACTACTTAAGCGACAAGTGGGACCTCAAGGTCTCCCTCTTCGATAGCTTCGATAAGACCGAGAGTGACAAGATCGACCTGCAGCCAAAGAACAAGTCGAAGTTCGCCCTGGCCAGCATGATGACGGTGGGGATGAAGCGCAAGAACCGTTTCATCAACCTTTTGACTGGAAAATTCACGCAGGCTTCGACCTCCGAGATCCCCCTCTATTCTTTCGCCTTCATCGGCACCAGAGTTGCGGCGGCGGTAGCGATCTTCACAGTCTCACTCTTGGCCGAGAGATTCTTCATCGAGCGAGACATCGTCGCGGTCAACGCCAAGATCTTGGCCGTGACAAAAAGTGACGAACTCCAGATCAGCGGCCGGCTGGCGCGGTCCATAAGCACCAATCCGAAGCCGGTCCTCGACGGTCTGGTGAAACGACAGAAGGGAGTCAAGCAGGAAATCTCGACCCTCCAGGCAGCCGTTGAGATCCGGGCCCTCTCACCGCTGGTGACGGTGAGCCAGATCGCCGCGTCCTCCGCCGCGACAATGGTGACCTTCACCTCCAGTGACGCCGGCGAAGTCACAGCTGTGTTCTCTTCTGAAAGCAAAGAAGACCTCATCAGCCTCAAGGGACTCTTCGAGAGATCCAACCTCAAAGACGTCGTCGCGGCGGTCGATGAGTCGAAGCTTCAACTTAAAGTCACGGCAACAGGGAACTAACATGGAAGAATTCAACACTAAGATCCCGCTGTTCAAGAAGCTCGACCGCTACGTCTTCCAGAGCATCGACAAGTTCAAGCTCAGCACCGGTTACAACGGTCTCCAGGACTTCTACAACAGCTTGGAGGAAGAGCAGCAGAAAGTCTTCAAGGCCCTGGTCACTCTGGGGATCTTCATCGTCCCGGCCATGCTGCTCGCCGTGCTGTACTGGCAGAATAATAATCTCAAGGACGATCTCAATCTGCGGATCTCCCTGGTGACCAAGGCCAACGAGATCATCGGCCAAAGCAAGAGCCTGCGCGAAGTGGGCCCGGCCGTCCTCTCGGACAATCCGATCGACGGGGCGCCGATGATGACCTCTCGCCTCTCCAACCTCCTCTCACAGGTGGGAGTGGACCTGGCCAAGCTCCAAGTGAACGACTTCGAAGGCAGCATGATCTCCACCACCATCATGAGAGCCGAGGCGAACTTTACTTTTAGTAACGTCTCCACCGACGAGCTGATGAACATCTTCACCTCCATGATTCAACGGGAAAAGTTCCGCGTCTCCTCCGTGGAGATCAACCGCAACGCCGACACCAATCTCCTCCAGGGGAAGTTCCACGCGATCCACTTCAGTAACGCCGTCGAAGACGCAGAGGAAGAATAATGGCCACCGTCTCCGAGATCCAGTCACTGGAAACCATCGAGTACAAGGGCCGGAGAAAACTCTTCCTGCTGCTGCTGCTGTGTCCGTTTCTCTTCGCGCTGGCGTTCATGAACTATTTCCCCGCAGGCGATAAGATCAAAGCACTGCTGAACTCGCAGCTAAAGAACACCGGCTGCAACCCCGACTTCGATCAGATCAAGATGGAGTGGTTCATGCCCAAGCTCATCATCACCGACCTGGTGCTGCCCGCGACCTGCCTGGGCAGGGCCGGCGAGCCGATCAAGCTCAACCACGCGACCTTGAACTACCACCTGGTGAACTTCTCTCCCCTTGGTCTGCCCTTCAGGCTCGATACCGAACTGCAGGGACAGCCGCTTTCACTCTATTTCGTCCAGGGCCTGGGCAAGCAGATGATCCGACTCAAGGATCAGAAACTTTCCTTCGCAAAGCTCCAGCCACTACTGGGAAGCTTTAAGCTGGCCGGCAATGTGACGGTGGACCTGAGCATGCTGATGGAGAATAAGACCATTAAAGACCTGAGCTTCAAGGCCGCTTCCGAGAACCTCGAGATCCCCGGCCAGAGCATCCAGGGATTCACCATCGCCGCTCTGAAGCTTAATAAGTTTTTTATGGAGGCACACACGGAAGTCCACCCTAACATCCTGGTCAAGAAGCTGATCATCGGAGACCCGGACTCACCGATACGGGCCGATTTCAAAGGTAAGATCGATTTGCAAGACGGTGCCATCGCCCAGTCCCCGATGGAACTGAAGGGAGAGGTTGCCTTCTCGGAAAACTTCAAACAGACTCTTCCTCTCATCGACATGATGTTCCAGTCATTTACCCAAAAAGATGGCTTTTATCAGATCCGTTTAGGTGGTACATTGGGAGCGCCAAAACCCTCTGCCCTCTAAGGATTTCACATGCTGGAAGCGGCGATCCGCCATTCCCTTCGCGCACTCACTCACGCAGATGAGCTATCTGAAGTCATGGAATACGCCGTCTTTCCGGCCGGTAAGCTCTTCAGACCAAAACTGGTCGAAGCCCTGGCCCAGGACCTGAATAAAAGTCTGACCCCCTCACACCTGCACCTGGCGACGGCCCTGGAAATTCACCACGCTTACACTCTTGTCCACGACGACCTTCCGGCGATGGACAATGACCTGATGAGAAGAGGAAAACCCTCTACCCACGCCGCCTTCTGTGAGTGGAAGGCCATCCTCGCGGGCGATGCTCTGCTGATCGCCTCCTTCGCCGAACTGCTCAAGATCCCGCACGAAAACCTGCTGCGCATCCACCGGCTCATGAGCTGGGCCACCGGCGCCAAAGGACTCATCAAGGGCCAGTACATGGACCTCGAGGCGAGCGGTGCCTTTGATTTTAAAAAAGTCGTTCACATCCATGAGCTAAAGACAGCTCGGCTGATCCAGGTCGCGACCCTGGGTTCCTACTACCTCTCCCGACCGGAGCTCCGGCTAGGGGAAGTGAAAGATTATTTGCGCATCGGCAGAGACATTGGTGTGTGTTTCCAACTCTTGGATGACCTCAGCGAGCTCACGGAAAAAGATGTGAGCGCGCACGAGAAATCTATCAACCCGTTCATCGTCAGTCCCTCCCCGGCAGTGGTGGAGCTCACCGTGTCCTTCAAGCGGCTGATGACGACGGTCAAGCGTCTGGCACTTCCCAAGTTGGAGGAGATGCTGCTGGCGTACTTCCTCTCCAATCAGGTCCGGCTGCTGTCGCACTTCCACGTCATCGAAGGCCACACGGAGAAGAATAAAGAGTTAAGGTTATTGAAGAGCTGGCTTACCAGTTATGTCTAGACTTGAGTTCGCGGATGTACCCGAGAGATCCTAGCAGAAGATTCTTAACGGTCTCGTCCTGCGCTGAGGTCCGGAGAGATTCTCCGGCGTGTCTCACCGGCGCCGGGTACGCTTGAGCCGACGGTGTTTCTTCTTCCTCTAGCAACATTTCTTCAGCACCGGCCTGCTGGTGTAACCTGAGTTTGGCCTCTGGAATGGACAGCTTCTGGTCGAAGAGTAATTTTCTGATTTTAAGAATCACTTCCACATCTTTCCTGTCGTAGAGTTTCTGGCCTGAGTCCGATGTGATGGGTGCGATCTCCGGAAATTCAGTTTCCCAGAATCGGATCACATAGGGTTTCACCCCCGTGATGGGAGTGAGTTCCTGGAATTTGAAGTTTGATTTATTCGGAATCATCATCTAAGAATACTCTCCTTAGAAGAGTATTCCAGCGTTATTCGTCATTGTCATCATCTGGATCGTCACCGTAATCAGTGTCGTCTTCGTTGTTTAAGAATGAACTTAGGGCGCGAGGCTTGGCTTCTTTCACAGGCAATGCGGTGTTCTCTTTCCCGTTCTCATCGAGACGGTGAGCGTATCTCTCCGTAATGTCCTCTTTAAGTATCTGAGATGGCTTAAACGTCAGAACTCTTCGAGCACTGATGTTCATCGCTGTTCCTGTCTGAGGATTTCTCCCGACACGAGTGGCCTTGTCACGGATGGAGAAGTTTCCGAAACCGGAGATCTTCACCTTCTCGCCTTTTGCCAGAGTATCTTTGATGACCTTGAAGACGAGATCAACAAGTTCAGCAGCTTCCTTTTTAGAAAAACCTGCTTCCTTATAAATCCGTTCTACAATGTCTGCCTTAGTCATGCTCATTGAAAATCTCCCATGAAGTTTCAAAAGCTTATCGCCTATTCTTCCGAATTATTAATAGGTTAGCAGGTAATGGAATTAGATCAAGAAAAATAAAAAATGTTTCTATCAATTTCGACGGTTTGGAAATGAATTTAAACAATTTATATTTAAATTCATTTAGGCGCAGCGCAATTTGAAGCCATCTTATTAGATAAAATCCAGTCTTTTTGGACCCTGGGCCCAGGTTTAATGCTTAGGTCCCACTCTTTTCCTTTTGCACCCACCTCTGAAGTTCATCTAGGTTTCTCAAGAGGACCTGTGGTGTGTGGTATTCCTTTAACTCCGAAATATCTTTCGGCGAGGCCTGCTCGAGCCTCGAGCGAAGAGTCGGTGTGATCTTTTGAAGGAAATGCACCTTCGCCTCCGGTGACCACTCTCCATAGTTCAGGCCCGAGATAATCGCCCGCAGGGTCTCCATGTAACCTTGCTCTACTTTAAATTGACCGGACCAGAGTTTGAAGTAGGTATCCAGCAACCAGGTTTCATACCCAGGGAGAACGATCAGTCCATCCCGTCCTACAAAAATACTGATCTTCTCCCAACCCTCTGCCGGCGCAAGAGACATGATGTGATCCCGGCATCTGCTCATCTCCGCTGGCAATTTCTCCTCGGAATTAACCACCAGCTCGCAGGCCAGGGAGTTGTCGTTTCTTGCAATCCTCTCGCGAGCTTCGCTGATGAGTGCATTCTTTTTGTAAGAGAGGTAAGACTTCGAGATAAACTCTCCCGCAGAGATTCCCGTAAAGATCATAACTGCCGGCAGTAGCAGGTAGAGTAAGGTGAGCTGCTGATGCTTAAAATTATCTCTGATCGCCAGGTACCAACAAAGAATACTCAGGACCCAGGCCAGGTAAAAAAAAATCTTCTGTAATAGGAAGGGATTAAAAACGTAGGCCCAGCTATAAAGCGGTAACAGACAAGCAATGAAACTCAGAAGAACAGAGAGGAAAATAATTATCATTTAAAGATTCTAAACAAAAAAAAAAGCCCTGTCTCCGCTTTCACGAAAACAGGGCCCAGTAGCTTTTAGAAAATTACTTAGTAGCTTCGAAGACTGCTTTGAAAGCGTTGAAATCTTTAACCGCAAGCTCAGAGAGCATCTTTCTGTTGATGGTGATGTCTTTCTTCTTCAACCCAGAGATGAACTGAGAGTATGAAGTGCCGAGCATTCTTGCACCAGCGTTGATCCGGACGACCCATAGCCTGCGCATGTCACGCTTCAGGAGGCGACGGCCGATGAAAGCATAATGAAGTGCTCTACGGACAGTCTCAGATGCGTGCTTGAACTTTGTACGACGGTCAAAGTGAAAGCCCTTCGCAAGCTTTAAAACTTTGTTTCTTCTTTGTCGGGCCTTAAAACCCCGTTTGACTCGTGCCATGTGGCTCTCCTTCTTCGTTCATAGGGGGAATTCGTCAGGAATCCGCTTAACCCTATTTCACTACTCTTGTTGGTTTATAGATACGGAATGCAAGCTCGTGCGTTGTTGTAATCACCAGGGTGGACGTATCCAGGGGTACCCTTATCTTTTTTGCCTCTTTTAGATTTGTTCACTAAAAGGTGACGAAGGTAAGCCTTCTTGAACTTAATTTTTCCCGTTGCTGTCACTCTGAATCGTTTCGCAGCAGCACGCTTGGTCTTCATTTTCGCCATATATCGCTCCTAAAACAGTAAAATGCATCTTTAAAAAGAGTGCACGAAGGTAACATGAAGGGACTATAAGATAAAGGAATTTTGTACTATTTTTTCTTCCCAGGGGCCACCATGGCGATCACTCTGTTACCCATCATCTTGGAAGGAGATTCGATGACAGCACCTTTTTCAAGAACCTGTCGTACGATTTCATCAAATTTTCCAAGACCGATTTCTTTATGGGCCATTTCTCGGCCACGGAACTGCATCAATAGTTTAACTTTGTCGCCATGCTCCAAAAATTTTTCAATATGGTTAAGCTTCACTTCCATGTCGTGCTTTTCAATATTTGGGCGGAACTTGATCTCTTTGACTTCTATGACCACTTGCTTCTTCTTAGCTTCAGCAAGTTTCTTCTGAATTTGGTATTTATACTTCCCGTAGTCCATCATTTTCACAACTGGTGGAACGGCGTTGGGTGAAATTTCGATGAGGTCCATTCCCTCACTATCGGCCATCAGCCTTGCTTGGGCCATGGTAACGACTCCGTAGGCCTTGTTGTCGTCGCCGATGAGTCTTATTTCGTGTGCGCGGATTCTATCATTGACACGCGGTTCTTGAACTTTTTCGCTTATAACCCACCTCCATGAGTGGTATTGGCCTTATGCCATTTTAGTAAAATCAAAAATTACAATGCTTCGAATAAGCTGACAAGGCTTCATTCATTGAAGAATACTTCAGTTTGTATCAGGAGTTCCGGGATAAGTCGCCTGTGAACGCATAAAGTAAAAGGCTCTTTTAAATTCGGCAAGGATTGTTGGGCCTTTTTCCTCGCGAGGAAGGCTTCCTCAAGTAGATCGGTCAGAGTTTTTCCCTGTACCGATTCCCTCCAGACTGGTTTTGCCGCCCAGTCCTGCAGAGTCAGATGACCCTCGAATCTTTTTTTTGGTCCGATAACCGGTCTCGCTACCAAGCACTCTCCCAGCCCCTCAAGGACGCCTTCCGGAGTGTGAGAAAATCGCAGGTACACTGACTCTTCTGAGAGTTCAAACCCGTTCGCGTCCACGGCTGCGTCGATGATGTTACTAAGCCCCTTCCAGTCCTCCCCCAGACTCGGTGAGGGAAGGCAGATCCAGCGCATGTTGGGCAGGATGGAAATCAAGGCAGGGCCTTGTTGAATTTTAAGTTAATGGCCACCTGGTCATTGAGGTCACGGATGAATTTCTCAATGGATTCGTCTAGGCGGACCTGATCGACCACCTTGAAGGAGCGGTCCGGGTTGCGCTCGATGACTTTCTTGCTCTGATGATAGATGAGGGTGTCTTTGATGATAGGTATGGTGAAGGACTCCGGGTACTTCACCACCCGTCCGTGCTCGAGCTCCAGCGAGAAGAGTTCCTTGGAGACCTGGACGAAGCGGTCCTGGGTGAAATTCTCCGCGGAGAGGTATTTAATCGCTAGGCAAGAAATGTAGTAGGCCTCGTAGAGATACGAGAGTGCGGTGGAGAAGCGCCGGACTGAATTCGCTAAAAGAAAGAGTTCCTGGCTGGAGAGCTTGATGCATTCTTCCACTGTCTCCACCTTCCTCCCTAGAGAGAGAGAGACGATCTCCAGGGCTTCGGAGATCATCTCTTTGATGCTCGGAAGGTAGAACTCGTACTTGAGCTCTTTTCGCTTGGTCAGAAGGAACCTGGTGAGCTGCATGCCGTCTTTGATCGAGCCGTTGAAGACGTTGAACCAGGTGGAGTTGATGATCCCCGGAACCAGGAAGTGATGGAGGATCATATTCTTATGGAAGAGGACTTCCACTCTTCTTTCCGCTTTGATGACGTAGTAGACCTGGTTGAGTTTTTCTCGCTTGAGGACATCGATCTTACTGTTACTGATGAACAGATCGAGGGCGGAGCGGATGGCGTCGATCTGGAAGACTCCCTGGAGCGACGGGGTCATGGGGATCTTCATCTTAGTGCAGTAGTCGATCACGTCCAGGGCCCGTTCCTCGATCTGCTTCCAGGTGAGGGCACCCGAAGGTTCGTCCAGCAGCACCAACGCCAGGATCGACGACGGAGTGATCGGCATCCCTCTTCCCACCGCTTTGAAGCAGGTGAACGCGAGGTTCTGGGTGGCCTCTTTGATCTCACCGTCGAAGCCGTTGACCACGATGCCTTCGCCGAAGTGGATGTGGATGGTCCCGAGGCGCTTATTGAAGAGCTTCAAGAGTTTGAGCAGCTGGGTCGCTTTCTCAGGTTTTTTCTTGGCCCCACCGAGTTCGCGGGCATGGGCCTTCTCCTCAGGGATGTGTTCGTGGGCCAGAGAGACGGGGATGAACATGAGCGGTTTGGCTTCCGGGAGCTGGGAGTGGGCCTCAAGTAGCATCTGGAAGAGTCCGTACTTGGGCTTGAGCAGTTTCCCCGTACGGGTCCGGCCACCCTCGAAGAAAAACTCCACCACCTGGTTGGTTTTGAGTAAGTAGTAGACGTAGGCTTCGAAGGTTAGCTTGTAGAGGTGGTCGGAGGTGAAGGAGCGCCGGATGAAGAAGGCCCCGGTCTTCCCGAAGAACTGACCCAGTGGAAAGACACTGAGGTTAATCCCCGCGGCCACCCGGATGGCCACTTCAAAATTTTTATACATGCTGTAGGTGATGGCCACGTAGTCCGCGTGTGATTGATGGTTGGGCACCAGCACCAGGTGGTACTTCTCTTTGAGCTTATGGAAATCCATCCCTGCCGGTACTTCCAGGTTAACTCCGTCATAGAGCTTGAGGAAGGTCGCGTCGATGAACTTGGTGGTGGAGCGAACCACTGCGGGAGAGAATTCTCCGTGGATCTCCTTGAAGATCTTACGCGCCTTCTTCTCATCCAGGGGCTTTTCTTTGAAGCGTTCCTGGAGCCGGGGGTACGAGAGGACTTGATCTAAGACGTTACCTGAAAACATTTTATTGCCTGTTTAAGTGGTGAGCCCGTGTGGTTTTGATTCATGCATGCCAGAGGCGGTCATCTCCATGAAACGGGCATTGGTGTGGATCTCCGCCAGGTTGTTAGCGTTGACGTAGGTCATGCCGGAACGGATTCCGCCACAGAGCTCGAAGACGATGTTTTCAACCGATCCCTTGCAGGGAACCCATCTGGCTTCGCCCTCGGCCGCCATCCCCTTGGGGAGTTCTCCGCGCCAGGAGACCTGTGCGTCTTTGGAGGCCATGCCCCGGTAGCGTTTTCTTCCGCCTTCGATTTCACCTGGGGTTTCAAGGCAGCCGGAGAGCATGGATCCGAGCATGACGGTGTGGGCCCCGGCCGCGAAGGCCTTGACGATGTCCCCGGAGGTCTTGATTCCACCATCAGCGATCACGGGGATTCCACTCTTCTTGGCTTCGAGCACGCACATGGCAACTGCGGTTAACTGAGGAACTCCACAGCCCGTGATAATCCGGGTGGTACACATGGATCCAGGACCGATTCCGACCTTCACCGCATCGGCGCCGTTATCGATGAGCCTACGAACACCGTCCGGCATGGCCGTGTTGCCGGCGATGACGTCGATCTTTGGATATTTCTTTTTAACGTACTGGAGGGTTTCGAACATCATTATGGAGTCACCGTGGGCGATGTCGATGGTTAGGATGTCGATCCCACAGTCGGCGAGGAGGTCTGCGCGCTTCATCCCTTCTTCCTTTACGCCGATACTTGCGGCGACAGGAAGACCTAGAGGCTTGATCGCAGTGATCATAAGTTTGACCTGCCGAACCTGCTCTTCTGGAGTCATGAACCGGTGGAGGATCCCGAGCCCTCCGAGCTGGGCCATCTTGATGGCCATTTCCGCTTCGGTGACGGTGTCCATGTTAGCAGCGATGATGGGAGTTTTCAGGGAGAAGTTTCTGGTGACTTTTGAATCCAACTGCGGAGCTCTCCGGGAATTCATCTCGGAGTGCCGGGGCATGAGGAGGATGTCATCGAAAGTAAGACCCCGTGCCCGTTCCATAATCTCTGAGGCTGAGAAGATTAGTCCCATGTGAAGTTCCCTGACACTGATTGGTTATAAACCCAGACAGTTTGCCAAAAGATTTGGCCTTAGAGAAGCATCACTTAGGAGTAAATGGAAAGCTCAGGATTAAGCCTTGCATTAAATGAGAGGATAACACATACAGCCGTGGCAGCTTAACCACCGTCCGCCGACGAGAAGAACATTCTTAATGACTGATTCTGCTTTGAGGAATCTCCCTCTCTTTCAATCCTCTTCTAATCATGAAGAGGATGTCATCATTAGCATTGTTGATGATAAAGTGAATCTCTGGATGTTCTAATCCGAACACTCCAAAAACCTCATCTACGAAACCTTGTCCGACGTTTCTAATATTTTTGAAATCAAGAATGATTGTTCTAAATTTTCCCAGGCCGGCCAGAAGACGCTTTGCTTGTGACCGGGAAACGTAACTGTCTTCTTCAAACTTTTCCAGCTGAATTAGGATGTGAGACATATTAGTTTTCCTCTTATTTCACAGAAGTGAATTCTCCCTTCCAGAGTTTCTCCAAAAAGCTTTTCCACCCCAGGACTTCAATCCCATCATTTTTCCAGTCGGTTTGGGTCAAACATACTAGAAGATAGGATTTCATCATCCCCTCTTCTTTCAGGGCCTTCAATCCCCTGAAGTCTCTGGGAGTTATAACTTCTTTTCCCTTAACCTCAATGGCGGTGAATCCGTTGAAGATAAAGTCCACCTCGAATTGCGATGTAGATCTCCAGTAAGAAATCGGTGGCAACGAATTGTACGAACAATATGCAGTGAGTTCATGGAAGATATAGTGCTCGAAGGCTTCTCCAAACTCAGGAGACTTAAGACTCAGCGTCTTTCTGCCTTGAAGGAAGCGAGCAATCCCCACATCAAAGAAATAAAACTTGGAGGCACTTATGGGTTTTCGCTTTGTGGTTTGTTTATAGGCCTTAACCTCATAGGCAAGGAAGGTGTCGTACAAAATCTGGAAATATTCCCGGATGGTGGAAGGCGGGATCTGAGCGTCATTGCCAACCTGTGTGTAATTGATCATCTGACTGTTACAAAGGCCCGCCACCTCTAAGAATCTGCTAAACGCACCGATGTTTCTGACCTTGGCTTCACCTGCAATTTCTTCTTTTAGGTACTGTCCGCAGTAGGCTTCCAGATCTTCTAAATAAGAATCAGAAAAATAGATTGAAGGGATTAATCCTCTATCCAGGGCCCTAATCAGTTCAAACTTTTCCGCTAATTCCTTTTGAATGAATGGATGAAGAAGTCTCTGTCTCGCTCTTCCACCCAGAAGATTCACCCCCTGGGCTTTCAATGCCCTTGCACTGGAGCCAGTCAATAGAAAGTGGATTCCTAATTCTTCGATCATTAAATGGACTTCATCTAGAAGGGCCGGAATCTTTTGTATTTCATCGATGATCACTATCCGATCATTGGCCGTAAGTTCTTTTCTTATTAAGGTTGGATCGGTATTTAACCTTAAATAAAGACCACGATCCAGCAAGTTGTAATACTTGTGGTTCATGAGTTGCTCTTTGATTAAAGCGGTTTTCCCGGTCTGCCGTGGCCCAAAAAGAAAATAAGATTTATTTGATAAAAGGGGAGCAAGTTGAAGGTGCCGAGGTATATACATACACAATATTACCGTTGATTATCATGATAATCAATAGCAATAACGTGGATAATCATAAGATAAATATTTAACTATTTGTTATTATTGAAATTCCTTTTATATGCACAGCCTGAGCCGTGCATTAAATGATGAAAATTATTAAAGGCAGCTAGACTTCGGAATCCGGTGTTCGAGCTTCTGGAGTTTGATGGAATTTTCTAGGGCCTTCTCGAGAGCAGCTTCACGGGATTTGTTGCTGGTGTAGATTCGTAAATTTTCAGCAGTCACTTCATCTAATCTTGCTTGGTTATCATCCACGATGGCACGAGATGTATCTTCATAAGCATCAAAAGATGACTCGACTGTAACTTCATACAAGCCGTTCTTGAAGCTATAGCTCTGCTCAGAGAAGTTCAAGGTTCCAACTACATTCTTAGATGATCTGAAAAAGCCGTTGAGACCTAGCTTCAATCCTGGAAGTTTTTTCGAAAGGCGATCCTCGGACTTGTCTACGGCACTTGCCAGTGATTCGATGGTTGATTCTGAGTAATTTTCCAACTGGTACATGACCCGGACCCTACAGTCTGCAATAGCAGTTGAGAGGTTCAGTGATAAAGTAAGAACTGAAAGTGTTAAAAGTTTCATATGATCTCCGTTTTGATTGGATCTTATCTTAGGAATGAAAGGGCGCAGAAAAATTGCAAATATTACACCCTGCCTCAGTAGACTGTAGACACTTTAGGCAAAAATGCAGAATGGGCAGGTTTTATAACCTTGTAAGATCGTGCAGAAATATTAAATTTAAAAGTGTTCCCTTAAGCCGTGGAGGTTCACTTTGAGACATTCAATTCCCCTACTCCTTCTGATTATTTCCCTGATGGGTGCGAGTGCTTGCGGTGACAGGAATGAATCGTCCTCGGATCGTCCGGCAACCAACACGGTCCCTGTCACGCCGACCAGGCCTGCGGAGCCGGAGGTTTCTCAGGAAACCTTCAACGTTGTGTTCGAGGATCTCAATCCTCAGCGGTACACCGTAAAGGGTACGGGGACGATCATCAAAGACAGGGATGATCTGCAAGTGAACATGAACATGACCAAGGTGCCTCGCAATCGGAGGATTACTCAGAGGATTTTTAATGGGAAGTGTCCGACGGCCGCGGATGATGCCAACGGGGATGGGTACCTGGATTTCGCGGAGACCAGCGAGACTTTGGGGCAACCGATCATTGGTTTGGATAAGAACATCAATACCACGACGGGTGGCCGGGGGGTGTTTCCGTTGTCAAGTTCTCTGGGGAAATATGACTACAGAGCCAGCGGGCTTGTTTCGAGGATCGTCGTTGATATCCAGTCGGTAGGAGCGGACGAAGGGCTGGACTTAGGAAACTCTGTTGTGGTGATCCAAGGGTTACCTACGTTCTATAGGCTGCCTGCCACGGTTGCCGGCCTGGAGGGGGAATCTGCGCTCGAGACGTTGCCGCTTGCTTGTGGGAAGGTGGAGGCAGTTATATTTAAGGAGCTTGTGACTGAATAATACAATCCCCTGTGGTAAAATAAATTAGTCCGTTATTAAAAGTTATACCTTTAGGTAAAGCTATTGTAGACGGGACTGGTCCTATCATTATACCCATAGCTAATGGGGACCCAATGACTGTTCTAACACTACCCGCAGAAGAAATTTTACGGATGGTATGATTATCCAGATCTGCTACATACACATTTCCTGATCCGTCCAATGCCACTCTAGCAGGATTATTAAATCGAGCAGCTGCTCCGGTAGCGTCCGTACTTCCCCTTACACCTGCTGCTCCCGCCAGGGTTGTCACCACCCCTGCCGAGGTGATTTTACGGATGGTATGATTACTATAATCTGCTACATACACGTTTCCTGATCCGTCCACTGCCAATCCAGTAGGAGTAACAAATCGAGCAGCTGCTCCGGTAGCGTCCGTACTTCCACTTACACCTGCTGCTCCCGCCAGGGTTGTCACCACCCCTGCTGCGGTGATTTTTCGGATGATACGATTATTCATATCTGCTACAAACACGTTTCCTGATCCGTCCACGGCCACGTCATTAGGATTAGTAAATCGAGCAGCTGCTCCGGTAGCGTCCGTACTTCCACTTACACCTGCTGTTCCCGCCAGGGTTGTCACCACCCCTGCTGCGGTGATTTTACGGATGGTATGATTACCAAAATCTGTTACATACACGTCTCCTGATCCGTCCACTGCCACTCCAGTAGGATTATTGAATCGAGCAGCTACTCCGGTAGCGTCCGTACTTCCAGCTACACCTGCTGCTCCCGCCAGGGTTGTCACCACCCCTGCTGCGGTGATTTTTCGGATGGTATGATTACTCTGATCTGCTACATACACGTTTCCTGCTCCGTCCACGGCCACTCCAGAAGGAGCATTAAGTCGAGCAGCTGCTCCGGTAGCGTCCGTACTTCCACTTGCGCGTGCTGCTCCCGACAGGGTTGTCACCACCTCTGCTGCGGTGATTTTACGGATGGTATGATTTTTTTGATCTGCTACATACATGTTTCCTGCTCCGTCCACTGCCACTCCAGAAGGATTAAAAAATCGAGCTGCTGCTCCGGTAGCGTCCGTACTTCCAGCTACACCTGCTGCTCCCGCCAGGGTGGTCACCACCCCTGTTGAGGTGATTTTACGGATGGTATGATTATTGAGATCTGCTACGTACACGTTTCCTGATCCGTCCACGGCCACTCCAAAAGGATTATTAAATCGAGCAGCTGCTCCGGTAGCGTCCGTACTTCCAATTACACCTGCTGCTCCCGCCAGGGTGGTCACCACCCCTGTTGAGGTGATTTTACGGATGGTATGATTAAAATAATCTGCTACATACACGTTTCCTGATACGTCCACTGCCACTCCAGAAGGATTATTAAATCGAGCAGCTGCTCCGCTCGCGTCCGTACTTCCAATTACACCTGCTGCTCCCGCCAGAGTTGTCACCACCCCTGCCGAGGTGATTTTACGGATGGTATGATTACCCTGATCTGCTACATACATGTTTCCTGCTCCGTCCAGTGCCACTGCAGTAGGATTATAAAATCGAGCCCTCTGTCCCCAGTTCGAATCAATATTCCCCCTACCACCTACTCCACCCGCCCATAATTTTAAAACAATAGGCTGCCAAAATCCAACAGCGGTCCATTGTGCAAAAACATAGTTTTGTTTGAAAGTAAAAAGAGAAAGGAAGTATAAAATTCCAACACAAAAAATATGCCTAAGCTTTCTCATGTTTAATACCCTGGGATCCACGTAATATAAGCTTTTGTTCCAACGACCATGAGAGAATATAATGTGTCAGTTCCGCTGATGGTAGGCCCGTGACTTGGTGGCATTTTCACCGTGAGGGCCGTGGTTCCGGCATCACTGAAAGCCGTGAAACTGCAAGTAGCGGACACGGTGCCTTGTACGATGAAGGAATATTGTCCACCATCTTTTAGATTGTTTAATTGATATGCTCCGCAATCAGCTGCAGTGTATTGGGTGTTGCCTACTAAAAAATTGATGATTGAGGAAACATTTAAAGTAGCAGGTTTTCCTAAGAAGGTTCCAGACACATCTAAAGTGGCGCGGGGAGTAGTTGTTCCGATTCCAAGCTTACCCGTACCAGTGAAGATCAAATCTCCAGTGCCAAGATTCATCTCCAAGCCTGTATTATCATTAGTTCCAATTAAAGATTTCTGATTAGCTCTAGCGGCGATGGTCAATGTATTTATTGCAACATTACTTATAAAAGTAAGGGTAGAAGATTCTTCAACCCTAAATCCTCCACGTGAGTGCATCGTTTTGTCGAATGCAAAACCGGTTGAAGGTGTAGAGATAAGAGGTATAGTAGGAGAATAGAATCCTGAATCGCTAATGATTAAGCTTTTAGCTCCGCCGGTAAGAGTAAGTGAGGCGCCTTCAGCAATAACCGAGTTTGCACCGCTGAGTGAAATGTTACCTGTAACTTCTAAGGCTTCACTCGGCAAGGTAGTTCCGATACCGACACTTCCGGCATTGTAATAGATACTGGTCCCGCTTGTGGTCCACTGGCTACTTCCAAGGGAAGCGAGGGTTGAACATATCGGTGCCCCGGAAACATTGAAGGTCATGACTTCTGATGGACTACAGAAGAAAGTAGCAAGCGAACCGCCGAGGTTAGCGGTGTAGAGTCTGTCTCCAACAAACGCCGTGAGGCCGGTACCACCTTTACTGGTAGGCACAGTCCCAAGGCTGAGTGCTGCGGCCCCGGGAGTCGTGAAGTCAATGGCGAGCGGGGTCGCTGCGGAGAGGGCCTTGTATTCTAGGGCCGTTCCAGCTGCGTCCATCGCCAAGAATGTATTGGTAGCTCCACCCGTGATTCTTCCGGTCCCGCCTTTAGTGATCGGTACAGCTGCAGAGAGGTTGGCCGGGTTTAGGTTGGTGAGGGCCGAACCATCGACGGCGGGGAGTTTGCTAGTCCCGTCGAGTTGGACGATTTGGTTGTTTCCTGTGCCGACGTCAACGGCGATAGTTCCCGTGGCCGTGATGTTGGTGCCGTTGCCGACGAGGCCTGCGCCTCTGGTGACTTGGGTCACACCAGCACCGGCCGCGCCGAGTGCTGTCCAAACGCTTCCTTTAATGAACCAAAGCTGATCATCGGTGGTGTCGTAGACCTGCATTCCTTCGTTCGCGGCAACTGGAGTAATAGCTGTCCGCTGTGCTGCTGTCAGCCTTGGAATGAGGATACCAGAAGTTGATGAAGAAATATCAAGTATAGAAGCTGGAGACGTTGTACCTATACCGACATTTCCATTTGAATTGATTAACATTTTTTCTTGAGCTGCGCCAAAACCTCCCGTTAAAAACTTAATCGAACTAGTTCCTCCACCTGCTACGGCCGAATCAGAAATTAAAAAAAGATTATTTTCCGCAGAAAGTGCACCTTGATTTTGAAGATGAGTCTGGCCATGCGCGCTTCCATATGTTGAAAGCAAAACTCCGACGTTG
>DATLXA010000034.1:0-232947 GCA_035576105.1 Bacteriovoracaceae bacterium | reverse complement strand
GGTATGTCTTTTTTCTTCGTAGTAATCTTTTTTAGGATCTCTATTCTTAGAAGTATTATAACTGGCGGCGGTCGGCTCTTCTTGATTGGCCTTGGCTGCAGCCTGGGCGGCAGCTGCGGAGGCTGCTTCTTCTTTAGCTTCGAGGGCCTTCTTATCTTCTTCTTCTTTCTGAGCTTTAGTTTTTCTTTTTACGGTGATGATTTTTTGTCGTAGCTCTTCTCCGTTTAAAGGTTCCTGGTAAACCGGGCCCTGGTTCACGGGTCCGGCCGCAACTATCGGAGCCTGGACGATGACCGTGGCTACTTCTGGCTCACTTGCCTGTGCAGCGGGTTCTTTGATTTCTTTGGGAGTCACAGCGACTTCTTCCGGAGCCTCTTTTTTAATGACTTTTCGGACTACGGCTTTTTTCACCGGACCGGCATTCTTTTGAGGTGTTTCGTAAGCAGCTTTAGCCTTTATGACTTCGTCGTCCGATAAGCTTGCCATGTGGTTTCTTACATTGAATCCCATGGTTTTGAGCTTCTCGACCAGATCGAGGGCACCGACTCCAATTTCATTGGCAAGTTCGTAAACTTTTTTTGCCATGCTTTTCTCCAATTTATCCTAAGAATACATCAACAATTATTTTAACTTAAAGTTCGCGAGTTCTTCCCGCAGCCTTCTCTCAGCTTCTGAGAACTTGGTCACATCATCACCTTTTCGCACATCGCTTCTCTCAGTCTTCCTGAACCCACTCTGATTCGGAACTGCAGATGCAGAAATAATCTCCGCATTCTCGTCCAAGTCAGTTTTAATGGTTTCGTCTTCAAGAGCAGCAGCAGCTATCTCGATCATACCTTTGGCGTCGGCCGCCGACTTACCGAGGTATTTAGCGATCTCTTCCGGAGTAGCAGCACTCAGGTCCACGATAGACATGATTCCTTTCTGGACCAGCACCTGGGCGGTGGCTTCCGAGATGTTTGAAAGCTGAATGAGGTTCTCCACAGCGAGCTTGACTCTTTCTTGCAGCTTGGCCTTGGAGATGATGTTGATCTTCCAGCTTGTGAGCATCGCTGCGAGCCTAACGTTTTGACCACGTTTCCCAATGGCAAGCGACAGTTGATCATCTTCAACGATGACGTCTAACGTATGGTCTTCATGGTTCAAGGAAACCGACTGAATCTCTGCCGGCGCAAGTGCTGCCCTGGCGAAGGTTTCTGTGTCTTCGTTCCACCGAACGATATCGATCTTTTCACCTTGCAGTTCATTGACGATGTTCTGAACTCTCGATCCTTTCATCCCAACACAAGCACCGACCGGATCGATGTCGCGGTCTTTTGTGGTTACAGCTATTTTTGCTCTGTACCCTGGCTCACGAGCGGCGGCTTTGATCTCAATTGTCCCATCTTGGATCTCCGGAACTTCGATTTCAAAGAGCTTAACCAGGAACATCGGCGACGTTCTGGTGAGGCGGATCTCAGGGCCCCGGTTGGTCATAACCACATCTGAGAGATAGGCCTGGATCCGGTCTCCTGGCTTAAAAGACTCGCCGAAGATGATTTCTTTTTTCGGAAGGATGGCATCGGACTTTCCGAGGTCGATGACGACGTTACCTTTTTCGAATCGGCGTGCGATCCCCGTAACCAGGTCTCCTTCCCGGTGCTTGAACTCGGAGAAGAGGATGTCTCTTTCCGCGTCCCGGACTTTCTGGAAGATGATCTGTTTGGCAGTCTGGATATCAACTCGGGAGAACCCAGGATTCTCAATCTTGAGTCCAAGCTGGTCTCCGACTTCGCAATCTTCGTCCAGGACCTTCGCGGCGGTGAAGTCGATTTCGACGATCGAGTCTCTGACTTTTTCCACTACGTTCTTATATTGGTAGATTTCTACCTCGCCGTCGCCTTCGTTATAGCGGGCTTCGTATTCACCTTGAATTCCAAACTTTTTCCTAGCAGTCACCAGGAATGCCTGCTCGATAGCTCCCACGATGAATTCTTTTTTAATCCCACGGTCCTTACCTAGTTGCTCGATGACTCTGCCTAACTCAGAAAAATTCACAGTTTCACTCCTTATCTACTTTACCGATTTCAAATCGGGATCCAAATTCACTTTCTTCACCTGCTTATAGGTCAGCTTCAGGATAAATCCGTTGATTTCTATAGAGAAATCATCCGCGCCAACTTCAACCAGTCTACCTCTAAACTTCTTTTCGCCCTTCAGACCTTTGGGCGCATCCGCCGTCTGCTGGTCAGACAGTTGGCCCATGATCACAACTGCAACCATCTCTTGAACTGTCATCCTGAAATGTTCCAGGGTTGCGAGGTGTCGGTAGACACCAGGAGAAGAGACTTCGAGGACAACATCTGCTGGAATCCAGGTCTCGGCTTCAAAAGCTGGATCGAGTGCATGATCTACTTTGATGCAGTCTTCGATCAGCGCGGAGCCGGTCCGAGGATCCTGGATGTAAAGACGGAGGAGCTTCTGAGCAGTCACGTATTCGAGGTCATAGAGTCTGAATCCAGCCTCTATCGTCACCGGCTCACACATCAGAAAAAATTTTTTCTCGATGCCATTTCTCTCTCGATTTATATCCATAAAAAATAAAAAAGGATGGAATCATCCACCCTTTTCCTCACCTAAACAACTCAACGAGTAGGCCTATTTTCTAACAAAGTTCAATCGAAAGGGCAATTTAAAGTACTACAGCTCAAAGCATTAACTGCATCATATGAGCATCTTCCCCATCTGAATAGAAACTTTTGATTATTCTCAAATCTTTGAATCCGACTTTTTGATAAAATCTTTGCGCTCTTTCATTGCTGGCCTCAACTTCTAGGAAAATACTTGTGAAATTCCTGAGCTTTAACTCGGAAACAATGAAAGTCCAAAATTCTTGAGAAATATGACTCCCTTGAAACTCAGGCTTTATGAGAATTTTAAATAAGTGAGCGGTATCGTCAGAAGGCGCTGTGCCAAACAATGCGAAGCCAACCAGGTCACCACGACGTTCCCAACCCATTAAGGTGTTAGTCTTTAGGTTTAGATCGAGCCATGACTTGTCATCCCACGGTCGTGGAAAGTAATTACTATCCATGATCATGACGTGTGAAAACTGTTCTGAATCAGGAGTGAAGACTAGGCCCTTACCAGTAGTATTCATGAGCAAACTGCTTATCAAGAGATTCAACGAAGAGTTCGATGGAGGGTTTGATTGTTTCAAAATTCCCAGTACTCTTCAGCTGGTTACCGTACCTGGTCCGCAGATAGAGTTCCAGCTCGAGTAAACTTTTGAAATTCGTTTTGAGGGTATCCTTATAAAGGATATCTGTCTCACAACGATTCTCTTTAGTTCCTTCCTTAATGATCTGTGAAAGTGCGGATGAGACTTCACTCTTCTGGTCTTCCGAGTACCGCAGGATCTTAAAAAAGTAGCGGATGTTTCGGAGCATTTTTTCATTGGCGTGCAGGTAGGACCGGACTTCTTCTTCCGAGCTAGTGGGGAATTTTTTTATAAATACATCAAGATCCTGAATGAACTTTTTTTGGAAAAACTGCACCACCAGAGCATCGCTGTAGATACAATTCAGTGCCTTGAGATTTCTCAGTTGGTAGTTGATGTCCTGGAAGGAAATAGTACGGTCAAGGATCTTCAGAAGAAATCGATCGGAGGATACGATGGCCCCGGCTGACGCCGCAGTCGAAAGTAATCCTCCGATCAGGTAGCTATACAGGAGAGCTGATTTCAATATTTCCGATATTCTTCTGTTTAACAACTTCATTCTCTTTATGGAAGCGTGCGTTCACTCTAGGGTTGAAGGTATAACCATCTTTGCCTCGGAGGATATACTGGCGCTTGATTCCCTTAGGTTCGATTAACTTCCGGAGTCGGCTGATACTGGTGTAGATCAGCTTGTCATGGATCAGAGGATTATACTCGTCTTTCCAGATCATTTTAGCGAGGTCTTCTTTATTATAGTAAGTTCCTGGAGTTTGCGCCAAGAGGAAAAGGATTTCTAAAAGAACAAAGCGGTGTTTGAAGTCGATGACTCCCAGAGCTTTCTCGTGGATGACCCGGTTATGCCGGTCGAGGTAGAGGTCGACACTGGAATCGTTGACGTCCTCGACCTCCATCATGATCAGCTGCTGGAGGCGTTTGAAGTACTCGTCATCGAGTGAGTTCTGGGCTATCCCAAAGAGCATCAGCGCCTTCGAGAACTCTCCCATCTTCTTGAGGGAAATACCTTTGTTGAGTAGTACGTAGTTGTGCATGTTCCAGCAGCGCTTAGAGTGGAGGAGTTTCATCGCGAGGTCGTATTGAGGGAGTGAGCTCGAATAATCTCCCAGCTCTCTTAAAGCGTTACCCCAGAGCAGGTGCATGGAACCTTTGAGGTAGCCTTTTTTGAGGATGTTGAGCAGTTCGTTTAACTGATTAAGATAAAGGATAGTGTCCTGGTAGCCCTTCATCTGATAGGCGTTGGTTGCCATGGCGTAGAGGGACTTGGCCATGAGCTCGGGCTCGTTTTCAGTCTGAGCTTTGCGGTAGGCCTGGTTGAAGTTTTTCTGAGCTTCGGAGAACTCACCCTTATAAGTGTTTACAGCAGCTGCGTTGTAGAAATACTCCCCGCCCAGCGACGGAAGATTAGAAACAGTCTTGTCCAGCAAGTCACCGGAGAGCTGGATGAACTTATGAGCGTCCTTTTCGTTCAAGCTCTCGGAGTAGATGCGGATCAGGAAACCGTAGATCTTAAAAACGGCGAAGGAGTCTTGAGGCAATTCGGTTCGTTCTAGGGAGAGGAGGAAATGGTGTTCGGCTTTTTCAAAATCTGCCTTGTCGTAGAAAATTTTTGCCAGTCTATAATGGCCCTGCCCTTCGACTCTGCTTGAATCGATGGGTAAATGAGAGAGAAAGCGATCATCCTTGGTCATATCCACAACAGCTCTGCTCATCAATGTTTCTATTGATGGGGTACTATCGATTTGTGAACCTTCGTCCCGAGTTAAAGTGGTATCCATTTTAGATCCTCCTAAAGCACGTAAGACCTCTTGATCTTACATATACGTATTGGGTGGTTAAACCTCATCCAGAATAAAAAGGCAATATGCATGTTAGAATTCGTCAGATACCGGGCTGTAGCATAGAGATTTTATAGACTTAAGGGATGTAAGAGAAACCCTGATGGAGACCTTTTGGCCCTGGTCATAATCTAAAAGTAAGGATTAATCTTAAGAAGATTCTTACAGTTTCAGAGAAGCTCTCATCTTGCGTCTAACTCATTGATTAAACGGGAGAGGATTGGTAATGTCTGTGGGCCATATCTAAAATTTTATTTCCAGCGTATGTGAGGAGATCCATGTCAAAGTACGAATTAGACACAATCAGGCACTCTACGGCCCATCTGATGGCCCAGGCAATCCTTGAGCTTTATCCTAATGAACCCGTTCAACTTGGAATCGGGCCAAGCATTGAAAATGGTTTCTACTATGACATCGACATGCCCACCAAACTCAGTGACGAAAATTTAAAAGACATCGAAGGCAAGATGAAAGAAATCATCAAGCGCAATCTTCCTGTGGTGAGGCACGAGGTGAGCAGAGAGGAAGCCGTCCGCTTGTTCTCGGAGAAAGGACAGACCCTCAAGTGTGAACTCATCAGAGATTTACCAGAGAATGAAGTGATCAGTTACTACTCCCAGGGAGACCAGTTCTTCGATCTCTGCACAGGTCCCCACGTTGAAAAAACTTCCGAACTCTCCCATTGGTTTAAGCTCCTCCACACCGCCGGAGCTTACTGGAGAGGTGACCAGACCAGGCCAATGCTCCAGAGAATCTACGCGGCGTGCTTCAGTACAAAAGAAGAGCTCCGAGAATACACCACCATGCTAGAAGAGGCCAAGAAGCGGGACCACCGAAAACTCGGGAAAGAACTCGAACTCTTCATCTTTGACCCCGTCGCTCCGGCGTCTCCGTTCTTTATGCCCAAGGGGGCCCTGGTCTATAACGGACTGGTCGACTTCATGAGAAGGATCTATTCTCACTACGACTACAAGGAAGTGATCACTCCTCAGGTGCTTGACGTGGACCTGTGGCACACCTCGGGCCACTACGAAAAATACCACGAGAACATGTACTTCACACAGATCGATGAAAGAGAATTCGCTCTCAAGCCAATGAACTGTCCGTGCCACATGCTGATGTTCGCTCACCACCGCTACTCGTACCGGGATCTTCCCCTGCGCTTTGCGGACTTCGGACGGCTGCACCGGTACGAGAAATCGGGAGTGGTGGCGGGACTCACCAGAGTCCGGACCTTCTGTCAGGATGATGCACACATCTTCATCCAGACCAAAGACATCCAGGAAGAAATCAAGACTCTCATGAACATGTTCTTCATCGGCTACGAGCACTTCGGATTTAAGAAAATCAAAATCGGACTGTCGACCCGGCCGGAGAAGCGGATGGGAGCTGACGAGACCTGGGATAGTTCGGAAGCGGCGTTGAAGTCTGCGCTGGACGCCTCTGGAAGAGACTATTTTGTGAACGAAGGCGACGGCGCGTTCTACGGCCCGAAGATCGATATCCAGGTGGCGGACGCGATCGGAAGGTTCTTCCAGCTCGGGACGATCCAACTGGACTTCCTCCTGCCGGAGAGGTTCGACCTGAAGTTCACTAACCAGAACGGTGAAATGGAGAGACCAGTGGTGATACACCGGGCCCTCCTTGGTTCGCTGGAACGGTTCATCGGTGTCTACCTCGAACACGTCGGCGGGGCTTTCCCTTTCTGGCTCTCTCCGGAGCAGGCCGTGATCATACCGGTGAAGAATGAACTCCACTTGGAGCCTTCGAAAGCCTTCGCGGCGATGCTGAAGAAAAAGGGCTACCGCGTGAGAGTGGATGACCGGAATGAATCCATGGGACTTAAAACCAGACAGGCGCAGACCGGGAAGATACCTTTTATGCTCGTTTTAGGGGATAAAGAAATTGAAACTTCCACCGTCAGTGTGAGAAAATACGGCGAGCAAAAGTCAGATGTCATGGGTCAAACTGACCTGGCGGCGATGTTCGATACCTTGAATCTCGAGCAGATTCCGGCACCTTTAAGGGAGAACTAAGAGTGGCAAAAAAGAATGTTTTATTACTATGCGGCGGTGGCAGCACGGAGCATGAAGTCTCGTTGGTTTCTGTTAAGTACATTAAAGACTGCCTCAGCTCGATCCCCAGCGTAGACCTGACCAAGATTGAAATCGACAAATCTGGGCACTGGGTGGATGAGCAGGGTAAGAAATTTCTGCTGGACGCCAAGGGTTACCTGCGGGCCTTCGAACAGGACGGGAACCCGGGGAAGAAAATCGACTTCGCCGTTCCCTGTATCCACGGCTACCCGGGTGAGACTGGTGACATCCAGTCCTACTTCGAGATGATCGGCGTACCCTACCTGGGATGCAACTCCGAGACATCCAAGATGTGCTTCAATAAGATCACCACCAAAATGTGGGCGACCGCACTCGGGGTTGAGAACACCCCCTATATCTTTGTGACCGAAGCTTCCGAGAGCAATCTCAAGTTAGTTAAAACTTTCCAGAGCGAACACGGAGACATGGTAGTGAAGGCATCCAACCAGGGCTCGTCGGTGGGCTGCTACCTGGTGGAGAAAGGTCAGGATTTCACTGACACTTTGAAGAAGGCGTTCGAGTACTCTCCGTTCGTGCTGATCGAAAAGAGGATGAGGCCGCGGGAGCTCGAGGTCTCTGCGTACGAGTTCGACGGGAAGCTGCAGATCTCCTACCCCGGCGAGATCGTCTGCCCATCAAACTTCTATTCTTATGAAGAGAAGTACTCGAGCGGGAGTCACACCACCACGACCACCAAAGCCGAGGGGATTACTCCGGAACAGGTGCGAACCATAACGGACTACTCAACTAAGCTGTTCTACGGTTTAAAGCTCCGGCACTTATCCCGGATAGATTTCTTCCTGGATAATAACAAAATCTATCTCAACGAGATCAACACCTTCCCGGGCCTCACCCCGATTTCCATGTTCCCGAAGATGATGGAGGCCAATGGTCATCCTTTCAAAAAATTTCTCGAGCAGCACATAAATAGTTTATAAATCTATTCCCTGGACCGATAAGTTATTAAACTCATTGGTTTAGGGGAATCATGGCTTCACCGATCACAGGAATCAATTCCTACATTGAACAGCATAGGCTCACCTTGAAGCTCAAGTCCGTCTCTGTGGGCGAGCTCCATCTGGCCCGTAAACTTCGCCATCCCGTCTACGTATTTAAGAACGGGATCTTCTTCCCGGTGATCACTCAGGGCTCGAGTCCGACAAAGGAACAGATCCATACACTGATCAAGCACAACCACAGAGAAGTTTTCATCTTTAATGATGACCTCCAGGACATCAAGAAAAGTCTGGAGCAGGCCTTGCTAAAGGTGACGAGGTCTCTTTCCGTCGGAGACCCACTAACCAATGGAACCAAGGACATTAAGCTTCTAACCCTGAACCTCGGCGGGCTCTATCAGAATCCTCACAGCGATGAGCTGCTGATGCTGCAGTTCCAGAGCACACAGAACCTCAGTAAGTTCCTGTGCGAAAACAAGAAGCTTCAGCCACAGCTCTACCAGAATCTGTTGAGCGAGAACTTCCACTACACCCTGTCGCATCCCATGCTCTCCTCCATCTTGCTGCTGTCCTTTCTCCAGGCCACGCGCCTCTTTCACGAGAAAGAGGTTGAGAACCTTTTCCTTGCTAGCTACCTCAAGGACATCGGCTTCTCCATGATCCCCGCGGATAAGTACGATCTCAAGACACTCACCACCCGCGACCAGGAACTCTTCGCTGACCATGCGGACTTCTCCTTCGAGCTGCTCGAGGGACGGATCCCGCTCGCAAAGAATTATCTTCACATCATCAAGCACCATCATTTCATGAACGATAAGATGAAAGGACTACTCTCGAAGGATCCCCGGGATCAGATGAAAGAGCCGGACATGATCTTCGGTCTCGAAAGTACCTTAGTTGCAGTGTTTGATATTTTGGTTGCAATGACCGCAGACCGTCCTTACAGAGAAGGGAAATCATGGTTCCAATCCCTTGATTTGATAAAGAAAATGATGGCCGATGATTACCCTCAAGAATTTAAAGCCTTAGTAATCTTCTTAAAAAATTTCTATAAATTCTAGTTTTCAAAGCGTCATTAAATTAAGGAAAATAAAAGGATTGAATATGTTTCACGAAAGAAACTTAACCAGAATTCTAAGGAGGGAATAATGGCGCAGGAACAGAGTCCGTTGACAGGTATCATTGCTGAGGACAAAGTTGTGATTGATTTTGGTGAGTACGAAGGCAAATCGATCCTCGAGATTGCTGACACTAAACCAGACTACTATCAATTTTTACTCGACCAGAAAGAAAACGGAAACTTTTCCATCCGTAGGACAAAAGACAAAATCTTTCGTCTCTATATCCACCGCACAGTTCTGAACTAGTTTTTTATTTGTAAGACAGGGAGATCTTCCCTGTCTTAAAACCTACCCTATTAAATGACGATTCTTCTCGCTTCGATCGCGTCGAAATGAGTAAACTCCTTGTCGATCATCTCCCCTAGGTTTTCTCGGTCTTGCACGTATGAGTGAAGGTCCCGCAGGAAGCTAAGTTTATCGAAAGAAACCCGATGGATGATTCTTCCCAACACCGCACTCGTGAGCTTTATCTGTTTACCGGTGATCCGGTGTGATTCTTTAAATTTACTTAGTACCTCTCTGCGCTCTTGGTCGAAGGAGGTCTTTTCATATTCTGTGAGTAAATCAGCTGAACTTATGGGGAAGAGCATTTTGGATTTCAGGACACCGGCGTTGTAGACCTCGGCCTTTAGGTTCAGTGGTAGGGTGATGTGGATCTTTATGTAGCAGGTGCCGTCCAGCTCTCGGATCACTCCATTGACCGCGGAGATCGAACAGTAGTAGGTCCCGTTTTTCTCAGAGATCAGGAGCTCCGTGCCCGAAGCCGTTGTTTTGTAGTTTCCGATGGATTGATGCTCCCCTTTGGAAACGGTGTATGCGGTGAACTTGGCGCTGTTGGCCGGGAGGGTCGGCGAATAGGAGATCATAAAGTCTTTGTCGAACCCGAAGAGATCGAACTTTATTTTCTCAAAACCTTTCACGTCGAAGCTGTACTCGATTTCCCTCGGGTTAAACTCCGCTGCGATGGCTTCGATCTTCACGTAGTCTGAAGCCTTCGACTTGTTGCCCGTTTTCTTATCTCCGCAGGATGCGGCAAACAAGAGGACGAGAACCAGCAAGAAGTAATAGCAGGTGTTCGGTTTCACTGGATAATCCATGGTCGAGGTAGTTTTTAGATGGGTGGATCTTATCCTGGATCGGAGAAGGCTTACAAGATGTTGTAACTTTTTCTCGGGCCCATAGTGAACACTTTAGAGTTCACTATCTCTTCCCGGCGCGGGAGATGGATTGATAAAGATCCTCGGGCCATTGTAGATTCCTACGTGAACCTCAACACCCTCAAGGAGAAGATTATGAGCACCCTGGCGAAGCTTTTTATTTTTGGATTATTCTTGTCCGGACAGCAGGCCTTCGCCTGTTCCTGCGAAGAGTGGGGAGTCTCCTCGGAGATGTACCGAGAGAACACCGCCGTGTACCTTGCGATGCCAGTCAGCGACAGCCGGCCCGTGGCCAGGAGTTCGGACGTGACGACGAGGTTCACCGTGGTCCGAGATTATAAACGAAACTCTGCCAAAGAGATCGTTGTCCGGACCGGAGCCGACTCCTCGAACTGCGGATCCGTCTTCAAGAAACACGAAGGGATCTTCCTGCTCTTCGCTCACCGAGACCGCAAAGGGAACCTGAGCATGAGTAGCTGCGACGTGGGTGACTTCGAGAGCAGTCTTGAGTACGTTAAAGCCTTCAACAAGTATTAGCCGATCATCAACACGAATCTAACTAGGAGATAACTATGAGTAAGTTTACGGGATTATTGTTTCTAGGCGCTCTCTTCACCTGGCAACAGGCGAGTGCCTGTTCCTGCATGGAATGGCAGAACGCTGCAGCTATGGTCGGCAGATCCCAAGGGGCTTACCTCGCCATTCCGGCCAGTGACAGCCAAGTTGTCAGTGCGGATCCAGAAGAGTTCGGATCCACCAGCATGCTCACCAAGTTCAGCGTGATCCGCGACTATAAGAATAATTCAGCCAAAGAAGTCACCATCGGCAGCTGGAAGGGTGACGGTGCGAACTGCGGCACGCACTTCACTAAAGACGAAGGGCCATTCATCATCTTCGCATACAAGAACAATGCAGGGATGCTTTCGATGAGCAGCTGCTCCGTCGGTGGGATCGATGCTCCGGAGAGCATCGCCTTCCTGAAAGAGTTAAATAAGCTGTAGTCATTATCGGGCCTGGGGTAATTCCTGGGCCTAGAGCAAACCGTCGAGCTTGAGCTTCACGAGATGTTTCTGGATGTTCATTAGAGCGTAGGGCCACAGTCGTCTGTCAACTTCGGCGTAGATCTTCTCTAGCATCTGCTGCGGATCCAGCCCTTCCTTAGAAAGAGTCAGGATTTGATTTTCCCGCACCAACCGGTGGTCTAGGGTCTTCTCCAATATCGAAACTCCTCCCAGTCCGATGCCGTGAGACGGAAAGACCACCCGCGGGTTCAGGGTGATGACTCGCTTCAGAGTCTGGAAGTATTTCTTCATGTCCCCTTCTTCACCGCCGATCACCACGGTGCCGATCCCCTGGAAGAGGTCACCGGCAAGGAACCAGCTCAGGTCAGATGGGGCAACTGCGAGCTGGCCTTCGTCGTGGCCGGGGATCTCGTAGACCAGCACATCCCGCTCGAGCCATTTGGTGAGCACATCACCTTCCTGCAGGAAGGTCACTTTGATGCCGAGGAAATAGTCAGGAGTGGTCTCCACGATGCGGTCAAAGGTGTAACTCGAGAGCAGGACCGGAACGCGGAGTTCCCGCGCGAGCTGGTTTGACCTTTCATAGTGATCCGGGTGATGGTGGGTCAGCATGATCTTATCGACCTTGAAGGCCTTCAGAGTATTTTTGAATTTTCTGTATTCGTCGTCGTCCTGAGGAGACGGGTCTATTAGGACCTTCGGCGCGGCTCCGTCGCCGATGAGGAAAGCATTCGTCCTGGATGCCGGCGGCAGTGTGTGCGAGAGCGGCATGATCTGCCGGACGGATTTTAAGGATTCGATCATGGGAACTTCGTCCACGGAATTAAAAGAGAAGTTCAGGTCCGGGATTGATCTGGTGGCCGGGTCGCGGCCCAGGGTTTCGATGACTTTTATCACCGGGGGGACGGCCAGCACCAGTCCCAGGTTAAACTGCCGGAGAAGTTCTGAGCACTTCATCCACTTTGCAAGCCGGGCCTCGTTGCGGTCGATCTCGAAGGTCACTTTTTGAGTGAAGTCGATCCGGAAGAAATAGGTGGAGAATCGGTACGGATTGAAATCGGGGGTGATGGCCAGCCCCAGGTAATCCACGCTCCGGACACGGCCGGAGCTGATCTCTTCGCGTAGGTCGATGCCGATTTCTTCCTTCCCTTCTCGGACGGCGGCGCCGAACAAGCGGTGATCAAGACTCTCGATCATCTTGTGGCCCGAAGAAAAAGTCTCGTCCCCAATTTCTACCTTTCCCCCAGGGAAGGCCCAGTATCCCGGGAAAGCTTTAAGAAAAAACTGGCGTTGGATCGCGAAGATCTCATCCCCGCAGGTCATCACGATAGAGACGGCGTCCAGGATCCTACTCATGGACCTGACCCAAGAATTTCTGCGCGGCCCGGTACCGGACTTCGCGGTAACCCTTGATATTATCCAGCTCCTTGAGTCGTCTTCTGCTCAAGCTTCCGGTCAGGAGTTCGGTCCGGATCTCCAGAGCGATCTTGCGCTCTTTGTCATGCCACTCGGGCATCAGCATCCGCAGGATTCGCAGGTGCCGCATGATCTTGAGCATCCAAGGCTTGGGAGAAAAATCAAATTCGATCTTTTTTCCGAAGAGCTCAAACGCAGGCCGATTAATGTGCACCACCTCGAAGGAGCTTCCGAGGTCCGCGTACTGGAGCCGGTCCCGGTGGGTTTTCAAAGGAGAGATCATCAAGTGAGAGACAAAGACTTCGTCTTTAATCCAGTAGGTCTTGGCCAGGGCCCGCAGAGCGATCACCTGGTCTTCTTCCTGGTAATATTTCTTTAACTCCAGTGCGTCCTGGTAAAAGTTCCCAAGCAGGAGCCCTTGGTCGTACACCACGATGTCATGAACGTACTTTGCCAGGTGGTCCGGATGGACCCCGGGAAACAGCTTCACCAGTAAACCGGTGTTGGTGAGCCAGATATTGATAAGTTTATCCCGACTCTGCCATGGGTACGCCGCCAGCGCCACACTAAGTCTGGTGAGTTCCCGAGGATCACTGGAGAGCGCTTCTTCGGGTTGGACCTTTTCTTTGTCCAAAAACCACTCCCGGCCGAGCATGAAGGCCTGCCAGTTCGTCTCGTACTCTGCTTTCGGAATGGCCGATCGAAATGCAGTCTGGAGGTCCGCTTCAGAGAACGGGAGCCGGCCTGCTTGGAAGGCCAGTCCCAGGATCATGGCAGAGGAATATACCGGTCTTTGGAACCGTTGGTAACTTAATTTCTTCAACGGGGCGATGATGACCCTCGGGCCTAACTTCTGGAGCAGTTCTTCCTGAAGGGCCGCAGTTGTCATCACATCCCCGTCGACCCCATTATCGAGGAGGATGGAAAGCGGTACCTGGAACTCAGCGTCCACGATCAAAATCCCCTCGGGCCCAAGGTACTCGATGGCCCGGGCGCCTTCGAGAAGGTCCGGAGAAAGGATCAGGTCTGCGGAGCCGAGCGGAACCACCGGGCCATGGGCTTTCTTATCGCTATAGATGCTCAAGTGGCTGATCACCGAGCCGTTTCTCTGGGCCAGCCCTTTCTGGTCCATGAATTTGAAATTCAGATCGTCTCTTCCACCCATAGAAGAAGCTGCTTCGGCGACGACGCGAGAAATGGTCGTCACACCTGACCCGCCGACACCAATGACGATGGCCCGGAAGTCGGCGCCTGCGCCGATGTCCTGCAAGGTTTTCACTTCCACCGGAGCACTCAGGTCCCAGGAAGTGCGGACCGTGGATTTTTCTTTGTACTTGGTCGGGTGGTAGTCCTTGACCTTCACCAATTCGAAGCTCGGACACGCTTTTATCTTGGTACAGTAAGAATCGGAGACACAGATCTGCGGGTCGATCATAACCTTGGTTCCGTAGGCGTCGAAGGTCTGGGAAAGCCCCGGACATCCGGTCATGTCGACGCACACCCGGCAGTCTTCGCAGGCGAGTGTGTTGATCTGGTAGAACTCCCGGACCTCTTCTGTTTTCCCGCTGGCAAAGATCTTGCGTTCCTCTCGTTTCTTGCGGCCGTGGAAAGTAAGACCGCACTCTTTATTGGAGACGATGACCTTGACACCCGGACGCTGGACCATTTCCAGGAGGAGGTTTTTATAGAAATACCGGTCAGACGGATTGATCTCGAGGGCCTCGTCAACCCGGAGAGAGTTGGCGACCTCGAGCATGTTCTGACGAGGTCGCGCCTGTCCTTCGACGGAGACGCCGGTTCTGGGAGTAACCTGGTGGCCCGTCATGGCCGTGTTGTCGTTATCAAGGAGGATGTAGGTGATGTTGTGTCCCATCTGCACCGAGTTCGAGATCGAGACCATGCCAGAATGGAAGAAAGTCGAGTCACCCATCAGGACAACCGACGGATTGGTGGTGAAGAGGTCTGTCCCCGCTCCCAGGGCGCCCCCCTGCCCCATGGCCGAGAGGTCGTGCATTTCCTTGAATGGTTCGAGAAAAGATAGTGAGTAGCAACCCACATCTCCGTGCGAGATCAGGTTGATGTTCTTATCGGCCAGAGTGGCCCGGATGTCTTTCATGATACTGAGTGTTTCCCGGTGGGGGCAGCCGGGGCAGAAGGTCGGGAGTCTCCGCGGAAGAAGCAGACTCAACTTTAGACTCTGGGGCAACTCTTCCATGGCACAGGGTTCGGCTTCAGTGCTCCAGTCCATGACGTCGAGAGCGAGGTTAAGTTTATTGTAAATGATCTCGTAGGACAGGCCACCAAAGGCAGGAAAACCTTCGACGAACTTTTCTCCGGTTTTGAATTCTTTCCCGAAAATTTCAATGGTGAGATTATGCCGACTGACAAGGTCACGGACCTGCCCTTCCAGGAAACCGCGCTTTTCTTCCACCACGATGAGGTTCTTCGTCCTCCGCAAAAAAGGAAGGAGCTGGTGTTCGTTGAAGGGATACGTGCTCGCGGCTTTATAGAGAGTGAACTTTTCCAGGAGAGCCGATTCCTCCAGGACCTGCTTGAGTGTTTCGAAGACGCCGCCGGCGGCGATGATCCCTCGGGGAGAATTATCCGCGCCGAAGGTCTCATCCAGGTTAAGCTGCGCCAGAAAATTTTGCACCTTCGGAAAACGTCCGTTGATCATCTCCTTGTCAGCTAGCAGGGAGTTGGGTGGGACCATGACGTTGGTTGAGAGATTAAAATCTTTGGGATCGAGGGTCACAGGCCCATGGGCCACTTCTTTTTCCGCGTAGACCTCAACCCGGCCTCCGCCTTCTGCCATGAAGGTGGTGAGGAGGATCCCGACGTACACCGAGCTCTTCTGAGAAAGCTCCAGTGCCTTCTTCATCCAATCCTTAAGCTCCTGCGGAGTAGATGGTTCGAGGAATGGCATGTGAAGGTGTTTAAACAAAAACCGAGAGTCCGCCGGAGTGGATGTAGAAATTGACCAGGGGTCGTCCCCGACCGCAACCACAACTCCAGAGCGGATCCCATCCACCTCGTTGCCCGGGTTGGCAAAATTCCCAACGGATAAAGCATCAGAAGCCACATGGAGTCCCATCGACTTCATGGCAACTAATACGTTCTGCCCTGCCATCTTCGCACCCGACGCCATCGCCGCAGCATTGGCCTCCGAGTTCGCGATGACCACGCGGATTCCTTTTTTCAACAGCTCATCTTTTTCAGAATTTAAGATGTTAAAAAAATCTGCCAGTGGAGACCCGGGGTATCCAGTGTAGAGATGGAAGCCCGCTTCCAGGGCCCCTTGAACGAGGAGTTCATTGCCATTTAGAATCTTAAAGCTCATTGTATTTTCTCATGGGTAAAGCTATTGTGGTTATACTCTGAGAGCCTCAGTTGGGCAAACAGGCAAATAGAAACAAGGACAGGACATTATATGGAAGAAACACCAATTTTGATATCCCAATCCGTTGCCATTCTCATCGACGGAAATAACATCGAGCGGTCCCTGGAATCCGAGCACCGGAGCCAGAGTATCATGATCAACTTCGACGTACTTATTCCCAGGCTTCTGAAAGGCCGTGGCTTAAACCGACTCATCTATTTCCGAGAAGGGAAAAACATCTCCTCGAAGCTCGCGGCCCGGCTCCAGGAGAAGTTCCATGGTTCGGTGATCCCCTGTCACAAGTCCGCTGATATTCCTCTGAGTATTAAAGCCACTCAGCTCTCCAGTAAGGTCGATGCCATCATCATCCTCTCCGGTGATTCGGATTACGTGGAACTGGTTCGCCACTTAAAAGCGGAAGGTGTTCGAGTAGAAATCTGCGCGGTGGAGTCAACGACTGCGGAAGTACTGAAGGAAGAAGCAGATTACTTCGAGCCCATAGTTAAGGAAGATTCTTTCACCCTTAACCTGGGCCAGAGTAAGAAAAAGACTAGACGCTAGTTACTTCTTAAGACTTTTCACGACCTGAAGGACCTTCGAAGGCTCTGCCCGGACTCTGAAGTCCGCGTCCACGAAAGCAAAAGCAATCTTGCCGTCTTTTCCGATCACGTAGGTGGCCGGGATGGAAAGTTCGTTGCTGTTGTTTCCCTGGTAGATGGTGAGATCAATGCCGTTCTTCTTCAGGTCTTCAACGACCTTCGAATCTGCCTTATAAACCAGTCCAAACTTTCTTGCGATCGCATGGCCCTCGTCACTGACGAGGTCGTAGGTCAGTTCATTTTTCGACTGAGTCTTAGCAGACATCTCGGTGGTATCCGGAGACACGCCGACGATCTGCGAATCTGCTTTCTTGAAGTCTCTGTTGAGGGCTTCGTAGTGCCTCATCTCAGCGACGCAGTACGGGCACCATCCGCCGCGATAGAATTTCAAGACCACTGGCTTGACGGCGTAGATCTTACTGAGGGAGACCTTTTCGCCAGCGATGGTGAGCTGAACGTCCGGGGCGTTTTCCCCGACTTTCAGAGATTTTTTCTCTATGCCAGTCGCCTTGAGGTCCTTTATGTTCTTGTTATACAACTGCACCACTTCTTTCGGCATTTTTTCAACGAAGGTTTTTGAGAGCTGAGAGTTCACCTCCCCTAATTCTCCCTGCGGGTGTTGAGCGAAAACTGTGCCCATCAATAGTAAAAGACTTCCAAAAATAAAACTCATCACGGGGTACTCCTTATTTTGACAATCTTTATCGTTCGATTAAAGATGTGGTAACTGTAATTGTATAGAGGGGACACTGTGTCGCACAATAATCCAGCGGGTTTGAAAAGTATTGATCATTTAGAATTTACTGTCGACTCTTTCAAATCACCTACGCTCAAATTTTTCACAACATTAGGGTTTTCTCAAACAGCAGAGAGTCAAGATTCTCGACTTTATGCTCAGGGACAAGTGAGATTTTTAGTCAAAGCATCTACAGATGACAATAACCTTGCCCGGAAGTACTTTACGGCGCATGGCGAAGGGGTGAGTAAAATTTCTTTCCAAGTGGAGAACGTCGAAAAAGCTCTAGAAATAACCTTAAAAAATGGCGCGAAACTCATTAAAGACTTCAAAGTCGAAGAATCCGCAGCTGGGAAAACTAAAACAGCTTCCATCCAAGGATTCGGGGATGTGGTCAATGAATTCGTGGAAAGACCTGCTGCAGAGTTTCGACCTGGTTTTAAAAATCTTCATTCGGACCAGCAGGCCCTTCCGTTAAAGACCCGGGTCTCCAGGATTGACCATCTGACCAACAATGTTCCTAAAGGTCAGATGGAGCACTGGGTGGAGTTTTATAAACGAACCTACGGTTTTAAAGAAACAAGATATTTTGACATCAAGGGTTCCAAGACCGGACTAAATTCTAAAGTGGTCCAGCTGGAAGATAATTCGATCATCATTCCCATTAACGAGCCGGAGAAGGAAAACGGAAAATCTCAGATCCAAGAATTCCTCGACATGCACAAAGGGCCGGGGGTGCAGCACATTGCTTTGATGACCCCGGATATCATCTCCACCGTCGAAGAACTGAGACAGCGCGAAGTGAGATTTCTGGAAGTACCTAAGACGTATTACGAAGACATCCCAAAAAGGCCGTTTAAGATCGAGGAACAGATTCCAGTGCTGGAAAAACTAAAGATCCTGGTCGACGGTGACCCGGATGGGTACCTGCTACAGATCTTTTCTGAGACCTACATCGGGCCCGTGTTCTTCGAGTACATTCAGAGAAAAAATCACTGGGGATTTGGTAATGGAAATTTCCAGGCACTCTTCGACGCCATCGAACGGGACCAGATGAAGCGGGGCTATCTTTAGGTGTATTCTTTAATGATCTCATAGCCCAGCTTGAGGATGGTGAGGAACACCATCCCCCGCAGAAGTCCTCTGACAAATTCATTCCCTTTGAGAAGTGCTAGCCGCACGCCCACCAGTGCTCCCAGGACATTGAAGACCATCATCGGTAAAGCGTAGCGGAACAGGAACGTGCCTTTGAAGACGAACAGCAAGATCGCCGCGAGATTGGTAGTCAGGTTGATGATCTTGGCGTACGCCGACCCCTGGACGAAGGTCATTCCGATCAGTCCCACGAAGGCGATGATGAGAAAACTTCCTGTGCCGGGGCCAAAGAACCCATCATAAAAGCCAAGAAGTGACCCGATGACCAGAGGTTTCCACACGGAAACCTTAACCTCCGGATCATGTCCAGAGAGCCCGAAAGACTTACTCCGAATGGTGGTCAGAAACACGCAGAATAACAGCACCATGAACAAGGGCCGCAGGAATTCATTGCTCACAATCGAAACGGTGTAGGCTCCCAGAAACGAGCAAACGAAGGCACTGAGGATGGCCGGAACAATGATTGTCTTCAAATACGGTATCTGACGAGAGAACCGATAGGCAGAAACGGCAGTTCCCGTTACCGAAACAATCTTATTGGTACCTAGCAACGTCACAATAGGGAACTGCGGCAAAATCATCATTAAGGCAGGAAGTTGTATCAATCCCCCACCGCCGACAACAGAATCCACAAACCCGGCAGCGAATGACGCTAAGCAAAGAAGGATGATGTCGAAGCTAACCATATGACTTTTAAGCTAGTGCCCCGGTGCATATATGTAAAGTTTAAATACTTGGTTAAGACTGGGTTAAGAATCCATTCTGGACTAAAAAAAACGTAATTTTTTGCTATGATCGACCAAATTTTTAAGGGAATCGCATGCACCTATTGTTACTCATGAGCTTTTTACTCGCTGGATGCTCGAACAACAGTAATATTCTGATCATCCAAAACAAAGGCTCTGATACGTTGGTGAACCTCGCCCAGGCCTGGGCGGAAGAGTATAAAAATGCTAAGCCGAATGTTGCCATTGCTGTTTCTGGAGGAGGCTCCGGAACGGGACTGGCGGCCCTGATCAACGGTACCGTTGACATCGCCAATTCGTCTCGTGCCATGAAGGACGAGGAACGAGAAGAAGCCAAGAAAAACAATGGAAAAGAAATTAAAGAATTCGTTGTTGGGATGGATGCCCTGGCGGTGTTCATCCATCCGAAGAACCCGATGGAAGGCATGAGCCTTGAGGAAGTGGCCTGCATCTACGGTGAAGGCGGGGCCTGCACCTACTGGCATGACGTCAGAGGGACCGTCGTTCCCGGCTGCAAGGACAACAAGATCATTCGAGTTTCTCGCCAGTCCAATTCCGGAACCTATCAGTATTTTAGAGAGGCGACCCTTGGGAAAAAAAGAGACCTGAAGTTAGGTTCCATGGATCTCAATGGCTCAAGAGAATCCATCGACCTGGTGGAAAACACTCCCTGCGCCATTGGATACTCCGGGATGGGTTACCTGAATCCAAGAGTGAAAGCTGTGTGCATCAGAAAGACTGCAGAGGCTGATTGCATCAAGCCGACGCTGGAAACAGCTACCGATAAAAGTTATCCAATCTCCAGAGAATTATATATGTATACCTCCGGGACCCCGACGACAGAAGTCCAGGCATACATGGACTGGACACAGGAAGACAGGGCCCGGGCAATCACTATAAAGGCCGGGTACGTGCCCGCCCCCAAAAGGTAGAAATGGAAATGAAAATATCAAACGCTGCTGCCGTTTCCATGGAATGGCGGCAGAAGAAGTCCCGCAAGCCAACCAGCGAGAAGATCATCGAAGGGATCATCCGGCTAGGGGGATTGAGCTCCATCGTTTTGATCCTGGCGATCCTTTTTTTCATTCTGAAAGAATCGTTTCCGTTCATCATGTCGAAGTTTGACTTCAAAGAGTTTTTCTTCTCCACTCAGTGGAACCCGGCGTCGGTGGTCAAGATCCGTTACGGGATCCTGGCACTGTTAGTCGGTACCCTGCTGGTGACCATCATCTCAATGCTGATCGCAGTTCCTCTGGGACTTGCCTGCGCGTTCTACATCTCCGAGTTCTGCTCCCCGCGCATGCGGGAGATCTATAAGATCCTGATCGAATTCCTGGCCGCCATTCCTTCGGTGGTGTGGGGATTCATCGCGATCATGATGATCAATCCACTGATCATTAATATCTTCGATGTGCCCATCGGACTTAACATCCTGAACGCGTCGATCATCCTCGCCCTGATGTCCCTGCCGCTCATCGTTTCTGTGGGAGAAGACGCTCTCAGGGCCGTTCCTGAAACGTACCGGGAAGCCGCCGAAGCAATGGGTGCCACCAAGTGGGAAATCGCCACCCGGGTCCTGCTTCCGGCAGCGAAGAGCGGCTTGATGGCCGCGGCCCTGCTCGGAGTCGGTCGCGCGCTGGGTGAAACTATGGCCGTCCTCATGGCCACCGGACACTCGATCCAGATTCCGGAAAGCATCTTCGAACCGGGCCGGACTCTGACTGCGACCATCGCAGCGGAACTGGGGGAATCACCTAAAGGCGGAGAACACTACCAGGCACTCTTCGCCATCGGTCTGGTGCTCTTCATCCTCTCCTTCGTGGTGAACATCTCCGCGGACTATCTCATCCGTGGAAGAAGGAAATAGTATGTTCAGACCAAGTACATTCTTAATCGATAAAGAGATCCGACAGAAGAAGTTTGCGAACCTTCTCAGTACCATTACTTTTTTCCTCTTCTTACCGGCACTCATCATCATTTTCTGGCTGTTCATCAAAGGCTACCCGGCCCTTTCCTGGAGCTTCCTGTTGGACGACCCGTCAAGTGGTATGACCAAGGGAGGAATCTTCCCGACCATCGTGGGAACCTTCTGGCTGGTGATCATCAGTGTGATCGTAAGTTGTCCGCTAGGAGTTCTAGCGGCGATCTATCTTTCGGAGTACGCACCGGACAATAAGATGACCCGGCTCATCCGGCTTGCCATCCTCAATCTCGCCGGAGTTCCGAGCATCGTCCATGCTCTCTTTGGACTTGGGGCCTTTGTGCTCTTCATGAACATGGGCACAAGTATCCTGGCGGCTTCCTTCACCTTGGCCGTGATGAACCTCCCCGTGATCATCACCTCCACTCTCGAATCCCTTAAGGCCGTGCCGCATTCTTTCCGGGAAGCCGCCTGGAACGTCGGTGCCAGTAAGCTCCAGACCATACGCTACATTGTGCTTCCAAACTCATATCCGGGGATTCTCACCGGGCTAGTCTTCTCCGTTGGCCGGTCCGCAGGAGAAACGGCTGCCATCCTCTTCACCGGTGTTGCCTTCTACCTGCCGTTTCTCCCTCAGAGTGTCTTCGACCAGTGTATGGCTCTCTCCATGCACCTGTTTACTATCTCTACCCAAGTGGTGGGCGTTCCCGAGTCGTATCCGTTTGCGACGGCACTGGTGCTGATCATGCTCATCCTTTCGGTGAACTCTGTGGCCGTGGTACTGCGGACGTACTTCCGGACGAAGAGGAAATGGTAAGAGCATGAAAAAGAAAATCCAGGTCAAAGATCTAACCGTCAGTTACGGGCAGCAGGATGTGATCCAAAACCTGAACCTTGATATCTATCAGAACGAAGTGCTGGCCATCATCGGACCGGCGAACTCTGGAAAAAGTTCCCTGCTGCGCTCTCTGAACCGCATGACAGATTTCATCCCGAACGCAAAAGTCACCGGGACCATCCTGCTCGACGGTGAGAACATCTACGACGACGAGGACTCGACCTTCCTGCGCAGAAGGATCGGCATGGTCTCTCCGCTCCCCGTGGGCCTTCCCATGACGATCAAAGAGAACGTGACCTTCGCTCCCCGCATGGCCGGGTGTAACGACGAAAAAGAACTCGACTCGATCATGGAAGACTGCCTGAAGAAAGCCGCTCTCTGGGACGAGGTCAAAGACCGCCTCCACACCCTTGCGACCAAGCTCTCCGGTGGACAGCAGCAGCGGCTTACCATCGCCCGCGCCCTCTCCCACCATCCGGAAGTCCTTTGCCTGGATGAATTTTCCATTGCCATCGACCCGGTGACGACCATGAAGATCGAAGCCGTCCTGCATGAACTCAAAAAAAATCTTACCATCATCATGGTGACAAACGTCATCTCCCAGGCCAAGCGCCTTGGTGACAGAACTGCCATGATGCTCAATGGGAAGATCCTCGACCTGGACGTCAATGAAAGAATCTTCGGTGACCAGGTCAACGATTCAAGAACCAAGGACTACATACATGGGGTATTCGGGTAAAATATGAGAAGTCACGTAGTTAACACGAACGAATTCAGCTTCTGGTATGGAGATTTCCAGGCCCTCAAAGGACTGACCTTCAATATCTCGGCGTATAAGATCACTGCCCTCATCGGGCCCTCGGGCTGTGGGAAAAGTACTTTCTTAAAATGCCTCAACCGCATCAATGAAAGAGGGGCCGAAGTGTCCCACGAAGGTAGTATCCAGGTATTTGGCCAGGACATCTATCACCCGTCGGTTGCCCTCCCGGAACTCCGCAAGCAGGTCGGTATGGTTTTTCAAAAACCGAATCCGCTCCCTCTCTCCATCTATGATAACGTGATCTTCGGTGCGAAGACCCACCTGCGGTTCGTGAAGAATTCTGAGCTCACGCAGATGGTAGAAACCTCTCTCAAGCGAGTTGGATTATGGGACGATCTGAAAGACAGTCTGAACCGACCGGCCTTGTCGTTGAGCCTTGAGAAGCAGCAGCGTCTTTGCATCGCGAGGCTTCTCCCCCTCAAGCCGAAGCTTCTCCTATTGGACGAGCCCTGCTCTGCCCTTGACCCGGCGGGGATCGAGGCGATCGAAACATTGGTGCGGGATCTGAAAAAAGATTATTCTATCCTGATAGTGACCCACTCGATGAGTCAGGCGAAGCGGGTCTCCGATGAGACGATCTTCATGTACATGGGTGAGCTGGTGGAGATGGGCCAGACCAATTCCCTATTCACCAATCCTAAGGAAACCAGGACTGCGGCATACATCGAGGGTCGATTCGGCTGAACTGCCTACCCATCCATAAGGAAGCGCAAAATCGAAGCGATCATGTCAATGGTGAGGGACCTGTATTCGTTTTTGTTTCCCATCTTGACCGCTTTTTTTGACATCCGCTCCAATTCCTAGCTATCTTTTATCAACTTAAATTCATTAACAAGCGCAGAGAGTCATGAAAGATTTTGAAAATATCCTAGTCACTAAAAACTACCAAAGTCATCCGCACATAGGAATGGTTCAACTCAACCGGCCCACCGTGCTCAATGCCCTCTCTACTGCACTCCTCAAAGAAGTCCTGGAAGCATTCTTCATGCTGGAAGATGACAGCAACATCCGCGTGATCATCCTTACCGGGAACGATAAGGCATTCGCGGCGGGTTCGGACATCGGCCAAATCGCGGAAGCTTCTGCGATTGACCAGCTCAAGGATACACGCAGTCGAATCTGGAAGCAGTTTGCCCTAATCACCAAGCCGGTCATCGCGGCCGTGAATGGTTTTGCTCTTGGCGGCGGTTGCGAGCTTGCCATGTCCTGTGACTTTATTATCGCGGGAGATTCGGCGCGCTTTGGGCAGCCGGAGATAAAACTCGGAACCATCCCCGGTGCCGGGGGAACCCAGCGCCTTACCAGGGCCATCGGGAAGTCCAAGGCGATGCTAGCAGTCCTCACTGGTGACATGATGGACGCTTACGAAGCTGAGAAGTCTGGACTGGTCGCTAAGGTCGTACCAGCGGAGACTCTGCTTCAAGAGACGATGGAGATAGCTAAGCTCATCGCCAACCGGGCCCCTGTCGCCGTCAAGCTTGCCAAGGAAGCCGTGAACATGGCCTTCGAAACCTCTCTGGGTGAAGGAATGGAATACGAGAGGAGAAATTTCTACCTGACCTTCGCGTCCCGGGACCAGAAGGAAGGGATGAAGGCATTTATGGAAAAAAGAGAACCTAAGTACCAAGGCAATTAAGCATGAAAAACTTTGAAACGATCAAGTACGAAGTCATCTCCCGAACGGCGATCATCACCATCAACAGGCCCACTGTGTATAACGCTCTTAACGTTCAGGGCAAACTGGATCTCATCTCGGCCATCCGAGAAGCCAATAAGGACGCTTCAGTTCGGTCGATAGTTCTCACCGCCGACGGAAAAGCCTTTTGCTCGGGCCAGGATTTGAATGACCGGACCGTCGACGCAACCAAAGGCCCGGTGGACATCGGTCATACCATCGAAACAGAATGGAATCCCCTGATCCAGGCCATCCGGAACTCTGAGAAACTAGTCATCGCTGCCATCCAGGGCGTGTGCGCCGGAGCGGGTCTCTCGGTTGCCCTGGCCTGTGACCTGAAAGTGGCAGCACCCGGAGTGAGATTCATCTCCGGCTTTAGTCAGATTGGATTGGCACCAGACGCTGGAATGAGTTTCATGCTGGTTAGGCAGATGGGGTATACGAAAGCTTTAGAATTCACCCTCTTAGGCAAGCCACTTTTCTCGGAGACGATGCTGGAGTATAATTTCATCAATAAGGTTGCAGAGAACCCACTGCAGGAAGCTCTGGAATTCGCGTCACAGATCAACGGACTTGCTCCTCTTTCGGTAAAAATGGTAAAGAAGAATCTGCAGTTTGCTAGTGAGAAAGAGCTGGGCGAGGTCCTTAACCGTGAGAAATACGTTCAACGGTTCCTGGGCTTTTCTGCGGACTATAAAGAAGGTGTGAAGGCCTTCATGGAAAAACGTAAACCGGAATTTAAAGGTCAATAGATACGGGCCGTGGCCCAAGGAGAATCCCATGCGTGAATACACCAAAGAGGATTTAGCACTTTTCGAAGAAATCAAAAACGGTCGCACCTTCGAAGCGAAGGATCCGATGCCGGAGATCTACCGCAAGAATCTGCTGAACCTCCTGTGGATGCAAGCGGATTCGGAATACGCCGGTGGGCTTGGGTACATGCCGTGGATCGCGAAAGCGCCGAATGCCCATGAGCGCGTGCTTGTTGCGCAAATTGTAAAAGATGAAATGCGACACGCTCACGTGATCTATAAGATCCTGGATGACCTGGGTGAGAAGACCCATGAGCACATGCTTAGCCACGAGTTCGACTGGCGGATTCCTGATGACCTGGCCAACATTGGATTTTCCCGGGCCAAGAAAGACAAACGGGTCAATATCTTTTACTACCCCATCACTCACTGGGAAGATTTCTGTTTATTCAACTTCCTGATGGACCGGGCCGCCGGCCACCAGCTGGAGGATACCTTGGAGTCGAGTTTCCTGCCTTGGAAGAATGCGATTGGGACAATCTGTAAGGAAGAGCACATGCACCTCGCCCACGGGGACAAGACGGTAAAAGAAATGGCCACCGATCCTGTCAAACGAAAATTCCTTCAGGACCGGCTTAACCTATGGTGGCCTCGGGTGATGAACGTCTTCGGAAAGTCCTCCGGTTCAACCAACGACATTTACCTCAAGCTGGGACTCAAGACCCGGACCAATGCTCAGGTGCGAGACGCGTTCGTGGCCGAGATCAACGAGAAGTGCAAAGAATGGGGCCTCGTCGTACCGGAGTACAATGAAGCAGCTCAACCGCTCGAATACGCTGCCAGCTAGTATGGACCTGAATCGGATCGTGGTCATTGGCGCCGGAACCATGGGATCCGGGATTGCTCAGTGGTTCGCTCAGGAGCGCTGCCAGGTGGACCTGGTCGATACCTCAAAGGAGCAATTAGAGAAAGCCCTTAGGAGTATCCATAGTTCCTGGGACGGGCTGGTGAGTAAAGGGAAGCTGCTGGCTCCGGATGTGGAAAGGATGAAACGGGATCTCAGTGTGAGGGCACTGGATGAAGTAGCCCCCGACTGTGATCTTGTCATCGAAGCCGTCATCGAAGACCTCAAGATTAAGCAAGATCTTTTCAAACAGCTTGACTCGAAGTTTTCTCCGCACACCATCCTCGCTTCCAACACATCTAGTTTCCTCATCACCCAATTGAGTAAGGTCCTTTCGCCCGAAAGAAAGAGACGATTCGTCGGTCTCCATTTCTTCAATCCGGCCACCATCATGAAGCTGGTCGAAGTCATAAAGGGCAAAGAGAGCTCTCCGGACCTTTGCCAGGACCTGTACGCCTGGTTTGACCAGAAAGGGAAAAAGCCCGCCCTCTGTAAAGATTCACCCGGCTTCATCGTTAACCGAGTGGCGAGGAACTTCTACGGGGAACCACTTCGGATCGTGGGCGAGGATAGCCCAGACCGCATGAAGGAAGTTGATGAGATCTTGAAGCAAGTCGGTGGCTTTAAGATGGGACCGTTCGAGCTGATGGACCTCATCGGAATTGATGTTAACTACTCTGTGACCTGTTCGGTGTGGGAAGCGTACCAGCACGAGCCCCGCTTTGCTCCCCATGAGCTGCAGAAGAAAATGGTCGATGAAAAAAGACTAGGTCGCAAAACAAAACATGGGTTCTACCAATATGACTAACCTCACTCTTGGAAATCTCCTCATCAACTTTGGCCACGGGAGTAAGGTAGAAAAGGCCGCCGTATTGCGGGCAAACGACCATATGAAAGTATACATGGACCTGACGTGCTTTGACCCCAGTGAGTTCTATCAGGAACATCCGAATCTCTGCGGATCATTCTCTGCACTCTTCTGCAATGAAACAAAGAAGATCGAAGTGCATTTAAAGGAGAGAAATCCTGGTTTTAACCGAAAGATGGAGGAGCTAGGATTCACGCTGATCGAGACGAGTGTCGTGTCCTGTGGGTTCGTATTTCCACGGACCATCGTCCAGATTATCAATGAAGCGTATTACGCCCTTGGAGACAAGGTAGCCGAAAGAGAAGACATCAACAGGGCCATGAAGTTCGGTGTGAACTACCCCGTGGGCCCCTTCGAATGGAGTGAAGGTAAAGAGCAAGTGGTTAAAACACTATTAGACGAGCTCTACAAGAAAACCGGTGATAAAAGATACCTCGCCTGCCCTCTGCTCGATACCTAAACTGAGCAAGGCAATATTTAGCAAACTCAAGGAAAGCCTATGACAAAAACATCTTACATCGTTCACGCGAAGAGAACCCCCATCGGCGCGTTCGGAGGAGCACTCTCCACCGTAAGGATCGATGATCTTCTAGCTACTCTATTCAAAGACTACAAGGCAGTCGCCAATCATGACCTGCGGGAGATCAGCGACACCATCATCGGGTGCGCTAACCAGGCCGGCGAAGACAACAGGAACCTGGCGAGGATGAGCCTGATCCTGGCAGGATACCCTATGGACGTGCCGGGGACCACCATCAACCGGCTGTGCGGCTCCTCGCTGGACGCTGTGATTGATGCTCACTCACGGATTGTGGCTGGGATCGGAGACTGCTTTATCGCCGGCGGCGGGGAGAGCATGTCCCGGGCCCCGTACGTCATATCAAAAGCACCGACCTCCTTTGACCGCACTCAGAAAATGTGGGACACCGCCATCGGATGGAGATTTGAAAATCCTAAGATGGCCGAGATCTTTCCTCTGCTAGGAATGGGAGAAACGGCGGAAGAAATTCAAAAACTCCATGGGATCTCTAGAGAAGATCAGGATAAGTTTGCTCTGAGCTCTCACCAGAAGGCCATCAGGGCCCAGCAGGATGGAAAGTTCCTCCAGGAGATCCTTCCGGTGACTGTCGAATCCAAGAAAGGCTCCACCATTTTTTCTCAAGACGAAGGACCAAGAGCGGACACGTCGCTCGAGAAGCTCTCCAAACTCAAAGCTGCTTTCAAGCAAGACGGGACGGTGACCGCTGGCAACAGCTCGTCGATCAACGACGGCGCCAGTATGGTGGTGATCTGCTCTGAAGAATTCGTGAAGCGACACCAGCTCAAACCTCTCGCCCGCATCACGGGAGGAGCGGTCCATGGTCTGCACCCGAACACCATGGGACTGGGTCCAGTGGGTGCGGTGAGAAAGCTCTGTGAGAGGTTTAACTTTAAGACCACTGACTTTGATGTGATCGAGCTCAACGAAGCCTTCGCAGTCCAGGCCCTTGGTTGCATGAAAGAACTCGAGCTCGATCCGGCGAAGATTAATAGGAACGGCGGTTCGATCGCGATTGGCCATCCGCTGGGTGCCTCCGGGACCCGGATCCTGTCCACTCTGCTTCATCAGATGAAGGCCGATCCACGGCTTAAGAAAGGTCTCGCCTCCATGTGCATCGGAGTGGGCCAGGGGATCGCTCTTTCCGTGGAGAACTGCACATGAAAAAAATACTGCTCGTCACACTCATGTTTTCCTCGTCTGCCTTTGCCTGCTGGAAGCTGGAGGGTGAGATCAAGTTTCGGAGTGAAGTCATCAAGCTCGATCACAAGGTTGAACACGGTAAAACCTACTCTTTCAAAGGTAGCCGTTACCTCTATAACATTCGAATTCCGGCCGCCAGCACCACCCCGACTGTATTCTTTGAAGTCCTGAAGACCGGAAACCTCAAGCTCACCAAGGTCGGCGAAGCGCAGGTCATAGTGAAAGAAAATGAAAAGGCCAGTTTTACGATTTTCGAGAAAAAGACGCAGGACTTCACCTCATTTGAAGTACTGCTGAAGAGCATCTAAGGATGGAACCATGAGAGAAGTTAAGTTATTCATTAACGGTGAGTTCAGGGCAACATCCAGGAGTTACACCTCGACCGACCCCGCTACAAATGTTGCTGTGGCGAAGGTCTATCTTCCCTCTGAAACAGACATCGATGACGCCGTGGATGCGGCCGCAAGAGCTTTCACCTCGAAAGAATGGAAGCAGCTGGATCAGGTCAAACGCGCCGAGATCCTAGAGGCCATCGCGGAGAAAATGAAAGTCAGGAGGAATGAACTGGTAGAACTGGAGGTCGCGGACTCCGGGTCCAGCGTCCGGAAAGCGAAGGCCGATGTTCAGAACGCGGCTTCGTACTTTAAGGTTCTGGCGGGCCAGCTACGCAGGTTTCAGTTTGAAGTAAAAGATGAAGCCGCGTCCCGGCCAGGATTTTCTCAGAACTACAAAGTCTACGAACCGGTGGGGGTGTGTGCCCAGATCATTCCCTGGAACTTTCCCCTGGTCATGGCCGCCTGGAAAATCGGCCCGGTGATAGCTTCCGGCTGCACCACCGTCCTTAAAACGGCCCAGGAGACTCCGGTGACGGCAGGAATCCTCTCGGAGATTCTGCAGGAAGTGGGGCTGCCTCCCGGGGTCGTCAACATCATCACCGGTGGTGCGGCCGAGGGTGAGTACCTGCTTAACAACCCGAAGGTTAAAAAAGTTGCTTTCACCGGCTCCACCGAAGTCGGCAGGAAGATCATGGAGCGGGCCGGGAAGAATCTTCAGCGCGTTTCACTCGAGCTCGGTGGGAAGTCCGCGAACATAGTTCTTGGTGACGCGGACCTGTCCATCGCCGTCGACGGTGCCCTCTACGCATTCCTGTACCACTCCGGACAGGCCTGTGACTCCGGGACGCGGTTATTTGTGGAAGAGAAGATCTATCCGGAGTTCAGAGACGCTTTAGTCAAGAGGATCGCCGACGTCAGAGTTGCACTGCCCTCGGACCCAAGTGCCGGGTACGGGCCGGTGATCAATCAAAGGCAGGCGGACCGGATTTTAAATTACATAGCGGTTACGAAAAAAGAAGGTGGGAAGCTCCTCTACGGCGGAAACCGGAAGACCGGGGCCGAGTTCGAGAACGGTTATTTCATCGAACCGACTCTCTTCGAGGTCACTCCGGCGCACACCATCTTCCATCAAGAAATCTTCGGGCCGGTCCTGGCCATCACGCCGGTGAAGGATGAAGAAGAAGCCATCCGGCTTGCCAACTCCTCGGATTACGGGCTCGCCGGGGCAGTCTGGTCCCGGAATCCGCAACGGGCCAGGAACGTTGCTCGGCAGCTGGAGGCAGGAACTGTCTGGATCAATGAGTACCACTTGCTGAATCCAGGGATGCCCTTTGGTGGCTACAAGCAGTCCGGACTCGGTCGGGAGATGGGTGAAGAAGGTCTCAAGGCCTATCTGGAAGTGAAGCATCTGTGGGTTTCTGACTGCGACCAGCGGTCTAAGAAACCCTGGTACGACGTCTTGTTCGAGTAACCAAAAAAAAGGACCCACCTTACGGTGGGTCCTTGCTTAAAAAACTATAACTTTAAAAATTAGCCGATGAGCTTAAGAGCGTTCTGACCATTCATGTTCGCCTGAGCAAGTACTGACACTCCAGCTGCTCCCAAGATGTCGTTTCTTGCTTTCTGAGCTGTTGCATCAGCGTAGTCAAGGTCACGGATCCGTGAGTTCGCAGCGGAGAGGTTCTCAGTGGTGGTCTGCAAGTTGTTCGAGGTCGACACTAACCTGTTCTGGATGGCTCCGAGGAATGCTCTCTGCCCAGAAACTTTCTCGATCGCCATGTCCAGAGACGCCAGAGAACTCTGAGACCCTTCTTTGGTAGCGACTTCTAGGGAATCCACGCCGAGGTTCTCCGAGCGTGAGTTAACCTGGGAAGCTTCGTAGGAGATTCTGTCCTGGAAGTCGTCGTTGTTGATACCAACCTGGAAATCGTACTTCTGGCCTTCGCCGTTGAGGAGCTTCTTACCGTTGAACTCAGTGACCTGAGAGATACGCTCGAGCTCGAGCTTAAGGTTCTGGTACTCGAGGTTGGTCATCCCTCTTTCTGCGTCGCCGACGGTGTCAGAAGAAGTCTGAACTGCGAGTTCGCGCATCCGAGTCAGTATGGAAGAAACTTCGTTCAGGCCGCCTTCGGCCGTTTGAATCATTGAGATACCATCGTTGGCGTTCCGGTCAGCTTGCTTCATGGACCGAATACCGGCTTTCATCTTCTCGGAGATCGCAAGCCCGGCAGCGTCGTCTGCGGATTTAGTGATCCTTGATCCGGAAGAGAGTTTACTTAAGTTACTTTCTGATTCTCTTGAATTGATGCCGAGAGAGCGCTGAGCAGAGAGTGAAGAGACGTTTGTGTTGATACGGAAACCCATGAAATCCTCCTTGGTTTATTCCTCATCAAATCCATGATGATCAGTTCTCAAACCTTGAGAGACTTGATAAGCTTCCGTGCTTAAAAAAGTTTTTGTAAGTCTTCACTAATGTGATAGACACCCTCCTAATCGGAGCGATGGAACTGAACTTAAGTCTAATTTCTTAGATATTTAAATTATTTTAAGCCGACGGCGCTGCTTGGTTTTTGCTCTCCGGATTGCAGTTTCATACGCTTAAACCACTTGCAACTTAGTCTCCGACTGATAGAATATGGCAATGAACCTCTCCCAGCCCATGCTCATCTGCGATCAGAACGAAGAATTCAGGTTTCTCCTAAGAGACATGCTGACGAAGAACGGGTATTTCCACGTCCTGGAGGCCACAACTTCCGCGGAAGCCGCGGCCCTCATCCTCGGAGACAAGAAAGACACCTTCGTGCTCATCGACGCGCAGATTCTCGCAGGGGATGTGCTGCTCGCTCTCTCGACGAAGAAACATTTCATCGTGTTCAATCATGGTCAGGATGAGGCAACGCCGCTGCTGGCCGCGCGGCTCGGTGTGCGGCACCTGATGAGCTACCCGTTTTCCTCCGCCAAGCTCGTGACCAAAATCAATTCTCTGGTCTAGTGGTACTCGGAGTACGGTAGGTTGTTGATCCCCATCCAGTGCTTCAGGTCCACCTCGACATTCTTATCGAAGTCTTCCAGCTCGAAGTCTTTCTTCTTCACCAGCACCTTGGCATAGGTGAGAACGTTGCCGTTGTTCCACTGCCCGAAATCCAGGTTCACCATCCGTGTCCAGGTTCCGGTGTTGATGAAGATCGTCCCGTCGTTGAAGATCCGCAGGGTGGGATTGTGGGTATGACCCACGATCAGGACCTTGGTGTCCTGGTGGTCTTCGAAAAACTCTCGGGTCAGCGATTCGTAGTCCTGGAAGAGCTCGAGCTCCCGGAAGAGGTCTCCCAGCACCTGGCGCACGCTCCGCTTGATCATGTAGAAGTGCCAGAACCGAACCATCACGAAGTAGTAAAAGTTCGAGAGCAGGAACCGCAGGGTGAAGAAGGTGTCGAAGATGATCCCATGGATAATGAAGTGCTTAATGGGCCTCACTGCGTTGATGAAGCTCCGCTCCTGCTTGTACTTGTTGATCACGTTGGTAACGTAGTATGAACCCCAGGGCGGGATGAAGTACTTTTCCCCATTGAGGGTTTCGATCACCGCGTTTTCCTGGTCGAAGTGGTGCGCCCGTTCGTACTGGTGTCCGTGCTGGATGCACACACCCTTCACTGGGATGTGGATCGAGATGGAGTTCGAAAGGATGAATTTCGAAGCGTGCTCTCCGAAGAAAGACAGGAACTCGGCCTTGAGGGACTCGAAGACGAACTCCGCGTCGTGGTTGCCGATGATGTAGACGATCTTCTTCAGGGGACGGGTAAGGAAAGTCTTCAGGGCCTCCAGCACACCCCGGTGGGCCTTCATGATGAGCCGGAGCTTCGCCATGGCGGCCGACTCGCTCCAGAACTCGTCGTCGTAGTACTCGACGTACGGGACCGCTAGGAAGTCCAGGAAGTCACCGTTGATCACCAGTTCTACCTCCACTTCGAAGTAGTCGCCTGCGGAGTAGTAGTTAAGAAAATCGATGAGCTCGTTGTCGTAGTGGAAGTCCTCGAGGAGATTGCGCTTGCCCTTAATCATCTTCCCCGCACTGAGGTGCAGGTCCGAGATGACCAGGACGACCTTTTGGACGTTATTTTTTTGATGGGATTTCATAGGCCTTTTTACCGAAGAGGAGTTCCACTTCCTGGAACGCCGGGCTCACGGGAACGAACACCACCGGGTCGCTGGATTTATTTTCGATCTCGATGGTTTCCGTCTGGCCGGTCTTCACCGAGATGAACTTCAGGTTCTTCCCCAGGACGGTGAACTTCCCCACCTGATCGGTGAGGGCCCGGTTATCGACGATCACCGAGAACGTGGTCCGGTGGGCCGGTGGAGAGAGCACGTTCATGCTCTGGTCACTGATCTGGATAATAAACGACTCCGGCTTCACTTGCGCGAACGCCAGCATGGGCAGCAGTAAGAGGGACCATAACTTCATAGCATAAACCTTAATTCGGACAGGCGTTTGACCTCATCCCGCAGCTTCGCCGCTTCCTCGAACTGGAGCCCGGAAGCAGCTTCTTTCATCATCTGTTTCAGCTCTAAGATTTTAGCATCAATTGCTTCCGGTGAAAGCTTTTGCTCTGAATTATCCTTTACTCGTCCTTTCTTGTCGGTCTTCTTGGCCCCTCGAAGAACTTCGATGACTCCCCCGCTGACCTTCTTACTCACGGTAGTGGGAGTGATGCCGTGCTCTTGATTGTAGATATCCTGTTTAATTCTCCGCTCGGCGGTGATCTTCATCGCCTCGAGGATGCTGGGAGTTTTTTTGAATCCGTACAAGATCACCCGGCCCTCGGAATTTCTGGCGGCGCGGCCAATGGTTTGGATCAGCGAGCGGGTCGAGCGGAGGAAGCCTTCCTTGTCCGCATCGAGGATGCCCACCAGTGCGACCTCTGGCAGATCGAGCCCCTCACGCAGCAGATTGATCCCGACCAGAATATCGAATTCTCCCAGCCGCAGGTCTCGGATGATCTCCATCCGCTCGAGCGTATCGATGTCGGAGTGAAGGTACTTGATCCGCATGCCCACGCCTCTGTAGAAGGAAGTGAGCTCTTCCGCCAGCCGTTTGGTGAGAGTGGTCACTAGCACCCGGAACCCTTGGGCGATGGCTTTCTTGGCTTCGATCAGCATGTCGTCGACCTGATTCTTGGCGTCCCGGAACTCGATGATCGGATCCAACAGGCCCGTCGGCCGGATGATCTGTTCGGCGTACTCACCGCTGGTCTTTTCCATCTCGTAGTCCGCGGGGGTTGCGGAAACAAATAGCACCTTGTCCATCTTCCCTTCGAACTCCGGGAAGTTCAAAGGGCGGTTATCCAGAGCGCTGGGGAGCCGGAACCCGTAATCAACCAGGTTTTGCTTGCGGGCCCTGTCTCCCTTGAACATCCCCCCCACCTGAGGGATGGAGATGTGGGACTCGTCGACGATCATCAGAAAATCTTTCTTGAAGTAATCAATCAGGGTCGACGGCGGTTCTCCCGCTCGAGCTCCCGAGAGGTGCCGGGAGTAGTTTTCGATGCCAGGGCAGAATCCCATCTCTTCCATCATCTCCAGGTCCAGCAGTGTTCTCTGCTGGAGCCGTTGGACTTCAATCAGCTTGTTATGGTCTTTGAGTTCTGTGAGTCTTTCCCGCAGCTCGAGCTTGATGTTCTCAATGGCAACTTTGAGCTTATCCTTCCCCACCACGTAGTGGCTCTTAGGGTAGATGTCCACCCGGTTCAAGGGCTGGAGAACTTTTCCTCTCAAGGGATCCACTAGAAAGATTCCGTCGATCACGTCGTCGAAGAATTCGACCCGGACGATCTGCGAATCTTCGTAGGCCGGGAAGATCTCCACCACGTCTCCCCGCACGCGGAAAGTCCCCCGGTGGAAGTCCATGTCGTTGCGCTGGTACTGGATCTCGACCAGGCGCCGCAGGAACTCGTCGCGGTCCATCTTGTCTTGCATGAACAGTATGATCCGTTGCTTAAAGTATTCCTCCGGTGCTCCGATGCCGTAGATGCAGCTCACAGAGGCGACCACGATAACGTCTTCCCGGGCGAACAGAGAGCGAGTAGCAGAGTGCCGGAGCTTCTCGATCTCCTCGTTGATGGCCGAGTCTTTTTCGATGTAGAGGTCCGCTCCTGGCTTGTAGGCTTCTGGTTGGTAGTAGTCGTAGTAAGAGACGAAGTACTCGACAGCGTTGTTGGGAAAAAAATCTTTGAACTCCGCGAAGAGCTGAGCGGCCAACGTTTTATTCGGGGCCAAGATCAAGGTTTTTTTACCAAGGTTTTTAATGATATTGGCCATGGCAAATGTCTTACCCGAGCCGGTGACACCTAAGAGGGTTTGGAAAGGAATATTTTTATTGAACTGATCAGTTAACTGCTTGATAGCAGTTGGCTGATCTCCGGTGGGCCGGAACGCTGATTCTAATTGAAACTGTGCCATCTATTTTCTCTTGCCAAACGGCTTCTGTTGAATGAAATTAAATCAAAGATTCACGCCGTGCCAGGACTGTATGTATGAGTTTGATGCTTCCCCGCATCACTATATTTTTTCACGTCTACAAACCCTTAGTCTATCCTATTTTCTTTTTTTCAAATTTTCATCCACCGGTTAGTCAGGAGGAGAATGATCAAGCATTTCCTAACGCTCTCTAGTTTTTCCCAGTCTCAACTCTATTCACTTATAAATAGGTCCCAATTTTTTTCTCTCAACTCTCGACACCCCGAAAAGTTAAACCACCTCCTGAAAGATAAAATTTTTGCCAATGTCTTCTACGAACCAAGCACCCGGACCCGATGTTCTTTTGAGATCGCGGCCAAGCGGCTCGGCGCGGAGGTGGTGAATTTCGTTCCGGAAAACTCCAGTGTAAAAAAAGGGGAAACCGTCTACGATACGCTCAAAACGCTGGAGAGCCTGGGAGTGGACGGGATCGTGTTCCGGCACTCTGACGATAATGTCTTCGACGACATCCAGAAGAAGCTCGCCCTTCCCCTGCTCAACGCCGGTGCCGGCAAGAGCGAACATCCCTCTCAGGGACTGCTGGACCTTTTGACCCTCCAGCAGGAGTTCGGAGACCTCGCCGGTCTGAAAATCGCCGTCTGCGGAGACATCAAGCACTCTCGTGTAGCGGGGTCCCTGATGGTCACCGCGGAAAAGTTCGGGATGGAGCTCTTCCTGTGCGGGCCGCAGAGCCTGGTTCCTGAGCTGACTAAACCGTTCATTAAACGGGCGGCGTTCGACGACGTTCTTCCGGAAGTGGATGCGGTCATGATGCTGCGGATTCAACTCGAGCGGCACGAGCACCTCGACCTCGATCCGGCGACTTATCACCAGGAGTTCGGATTAAGCCTGGCGAGAGTGAACCGGATGAAAAAACATGCGATCGTCCTTCACCCGGGGCCCTTCATTCGAGGACTCGAGATCGCGGACGAAGTTGTCGAGCATCAGAGTTCAAGGATCTTCAAGCAGATGGAAAACGGAGTCTACGCACGGATGGCAATCTTAGAATGGGCACTAACCAAGGCTGACACCAAATGAAAAGAATAAAACTCGTTCTAGAGTCCGGTGAAGAATTCACCGGAGAATCCATCGGGCACGACATCGATGATTTCCATTCCATCGGAGAGCTGGTTTTCAACACCAGCATGACCGGGTACCAGGAAATTTTTTCTGACCCCTCCTACTGCGATCAGATCGTGATCATGACCTACCCGCTCATCGGGAACTACGGGGTTAACAAGGATGATTCTGAATCTCTCTCTCCCGCACTCAGAGGCATGGTGGTCAGAGAGTGTCCTCTTGAGGGTTCGAACTGGCGCAACGAGTACTCGCTGAGAGAATTTCTCAAGAGGTTCAAGATCCCGGGGATTGCGGGCCTTGATACCCGGCAGCTGACGAAAAAAATCAGGGATAAGGGAGTGCTGAAGGCGGCCCTCGTCCCGGAAACTTACTCCACCAAAAACATCCAGTCACAGTTACTAAAACCCCTCGCGAGGGATCAGATCTCCCGCGTCTCGACCAAAGGCCCGATCCACTTTCCCGGAGAAGGCAAACGGGTGGTGATGCTGGACTTCGGCTACAAGAAAAATATCCTGAAGTGCCTGCTTAAAAGAAACTGTGATGTGGTGGTGGTTCCCTGGAACTCGTCGCTTGAAACCATCGGAAGCTTCAGGCCCGACGGAGTCCTGCTCTCCAATGGTCCTGGAGATCCGAAGGACGTCCCGGAGGTACTGCCGGTGATTCAGGAGCTGCAGAAAACTTATCCCATGTTTTCGATCTGCATGGGCCATCAGCTCTTCGCCCTGGCCAACGGTGCGGATACGGAGAAGCTGAAGTTCGGACACCGGGGCGCCAACCACCCGGTCAAAGACCTCGAGCTCGGGAAAGTCTTCATGAGTTCACAGAACCACGGGTACTCGGTCACCAGTGATTCGGTGGGGAACTCCGAACTCGTCATCACCCAGATCAACATCAACGACAAGAGTGTCGAAGGACTCCGGCATAAGACCTATCCCGCGTTCTCGGTGCAGTACCATCCGGAGGCGTGTCCCGGCCCGGAAGACACCGGCTGGCTCTTCGATGAATTCGTTCAAAGCTTAAGGAAATAACATGGCAGCAAACCCGGAAATTAAGAAAGTCCTCGTGATCGGCTCAGGCCCCATTGTGATTGGCCAGGCGGCGGAGTTCGACTACTCGGGCACCCAGGCCGTGAAGTCCCTGATCGAAGAAGGGATCGAAGTGGTCTTAGTCAATTCTAACCCCGCGACCATCATGACCGACAAAGAAACGGCACATAAGGTTTACATCGAACCACTCACCGTAGAATTTCTGCTGAAGATCCTTCATAAGGAGAAGCCCGACGGCATCCTCCCGACCCTCGGGGGTCAGACAGCCTTGAACCTGGCAGTAAAGCTAGAAGAGGAAGGTCACCTGTCACGGCTTGGGATAAAACTCCTGGGATGCCGGGTCGATACCATCCAGAAAGCCGAAGACCGAAAACTTTTTAAAGAACTGATGCAGGAAATCGGAGAGCCGGTTCCTCAAAGCAGGATCGTCACAACTCTGGAAGAAGCGCAGGAATTCGCGAACACCATCGGCTTCCCGCTCATCATCAGACCGGCCTACACGCTCGGAGGAACCGGGGGCGGGATCGCCAAGGATGACAGTGAGCTCAAGAGTTTTACGCTCTCCGGTCTCTCCGCCTCCCCCATCCATCAGTGCCTGGTCGAGCGCTCGATCGCCGGCTTCAAAGAAGTCGAGTACGAAGTGATCAGAGACCGCAACGATAACTGTATCATCGTCTGTAACATGGAAAACATCGACCCGGTGGGAGTCCACACGGGAGACTCGATCGTCGTGGCCCCGAGCCAAACCCTGAGCGACAAGGAGTACCACCTCCTGCGGAGCTCGGCCCTCAAGATCATCCGCTCACTGAAGATTGAGGGTGGCTGTAATGTCCAGTACGCCCTTGACCCACACTCTTTCACCTACTATGTCATCGAGGTGAATCCACGCGTCTCCCGATCATCGGCACTCGCGTCGAAAGCAACGGGTTATCCGATTGCCAAGATCGCGGCGAAGATCTCCATCGGCTTGACCTTGGATGAGATCATCAACCCAGTGACCAAGAAGACCTACGCCTGTTTCGAGCCCGCCCTGGACTACGTCGTCTGTAAGATCCCGAGGTTTCCGTTTGATAAGTTCGTCACAGCTAACCGGAGACTCGGTACGCAGATGAAGGCCACCGGCGAGATCATGTCGCTCGGGCGAAGCCTGGAGGAGGCGCTTCTCAAGGCCGTCCGCTCTTTGGAAGTGGGTTTTCATCACCTGGAACTCCCAGAGTTTAAAGAAAAATCTCTTCCCGAAATCATCACCAAGATCAAAAGACAGGACGACGAGAGACTCTTCGCGATCTCCGAGGCCCTCCGCAAGGGAGCTAGCATAGAAGAGATCAATGAGATCACCAAGATCGACTGCTTCTTTCTGAGGAAGATCCAGAACATCATTGACATGGAAGGAAGGATTAGAACAACCGGCAGGGAGCCGGACACTATCTTAGCAGCTAAAAAACTGGGCTTCTCAGACAAGTACATCTCCAGAGCCTTGGGCTGCAGCGAGGATGAGTTCTTCGAATGGAGACTCAAGCAGAAGATCAGGCCAGTCTACAAAATGGTCGATACCTGTGCCGGTGAATTCGAATCGCACACGCCGTACTACTACTCGACCTATGAGACTGAGGACGAAGTCCTGGAGTCCAGCAAGCAGAAAGTCATTGTCCTGGGCTCCGGGCCCATCCGGATTGGCCAGGGTATAGAGTTTGACTACGCGACCGTTCATGCCATCGACGCCATCCGCTCGATGGGCTATGAGGCGATTGTGATTAACAATAATCCGGAAACGGTTTCCACCGATTTCAACATCTCCGACCGGCTCTACTTCGAACCGCTGACTCTGGAAGACGTCTACCACGTCGTAGAAAGAGAAAAGCCCATCGGGGTCATCGTCCAGTTCGGCGGTCAGACTGCCATCAACCTCGCCGAGCCGCTGGCCAGGAGAGGTGTGAAGATCCTCGGGACTTCTACGGATAACATCGATAGAGCGGAAGACCGGCGCCGCTTCGAAGAACTGCTGCGGGGCCTAAAGATCGCCCAGCCTCTGGGCTGCACGGTGACTTCCATGAGCGAAGCTGTCGAAAAGTCTGCGCACTTGGGCTTCCCGGTCATCGTCCGACCATCGTACGTCCTTGGAGGGCGGGCGATGGAAATCGTCTATAGTAAAGAGGAACTCGAGGATTACATGAAGCGAGCGGTGAGAGTGAATCCGCAGCATCCGGTGCTCATCGACCGGTACATGATCGGAAGAGAGATGGAAGTGGACGCCATCTGCGACGGTGAGACGGTCTTCATCCCGGGCATCATGGAACACATCGAGAAGGCCGGGGTTCACTCCGGTGACTCGATCGCCGTTTACCCACCTCAAAGTGTCTCTCAAGAGATCCTCAATGCCCTCTCAGAGACCACCCTGTCGATCACCAGAGCACTTAACATCATCGGTTTGATTAACCTGCAGTTCGTGATCTACCACGGTGAGGTCTTCGTGCTGGAGGTCAACCCCAGGTCTTCGCGGACCATACCGTTTCTCTCAAAAGTGACCGGGATCCCCATGGCCAAGATCGCAACCCGGGCCATCCTCGGGGAGTCGCTGCTCAAGCAGGGCTACTTCCACGGGACCTTACCACCGCCGAAAGACCAGATCGCCGTCAAGGCCCCGGTCTTCTCATTCGCCAAGCTCTCCGACGTCGAGATCGCACTTGGGCCGGAGATGAAGTCCACCGGCGAGGTCATGGGCAGGGACAAAGTCTTCGAAAAAGCTCTCCAGAAAGCTTTCATCGCCGCCGGAGTGGTGATCCCCGACTCGGGAACTATCCTCGCCACCATCAATGACCTCGACAAGGACGAGGCCTTGCGGCTCTTCAAACGCTTCTACCTCCTCGGCTTCGACTTCATCGCCACAGAGGGCACGGCGCGGATGCTTAGAGAGAACTCTATTCCTGTCAGGACCGTCGACCGGATCGGAGTCTCGGACAATGACATCATCAAGGAAATCAAATCCGGCAAGCTCGCGCTCGTCATCAACACCATCTCCAAAGGCAAGAACGTCGAATCAGATGGATTTAAGATGAGACGGGTTGCTGTGGAGAGAGGGCTCCTGTGTCTGACTTCACTGGACACGGCCGAAGCCCTGCTGCGGACCATCGAAAGGAACACCTTCACCATGGAAGCGCTCTCGTGATCCCTGCCCAGAAGATCATCGTGGCGATGGACATTAGCGAGAGAGACCGCTTGCTGAAAACCATGGACTCCCTCTGCGGGACCAATGTTTGGTTGAAGTTTGGCCTGGAGGCTTTCTATTCTTTCGGACCGGGGGTAGTCGCGCAGGCTAAGGACAAAGGTTTCAAAATCTTCCTGGACCTCAAGCTCCATGACATACCGAACACGGTGGCGCGGGCCCTGAAGGCACTGGGTCCCCTGGGCGTGGACATGATCAACATCCATGCGGCCGGGGGATCGGAGATGTTAAAGAGGTCGAGTGAGACCATCAAATCCATGGGCCGGCCTCCCCTGTTGATCGCAGTCACTCAGCTCACTAGCACCTCACTGAGACAGTTGAATGAGGAGCAGCGGATACAAGGGGATATCCTCGAGAGTGTGGTGAATTACGCAAAGCTCGCCAAGGAAAGTGGCTGCGACGGTGTGGTCAGCTCACCACTTGAAGTCCAGGCCATCAAGCTTATCTGCGGGTCCAGGTTTTTGACCGTCACACCGGGAATTCGTCCCAAAGGGTCAGACGCTCAAGACCAAGTCCGCATCACCACCCCTCAAGATGCCCTACTCCTGGGAACAGATTTTATGGTGATTGGTAGACCCATCACAGATGCCGTGGATCCCAAACAGGCCCTGATGAACATCATCCAAGGAAATTAAATTGAACGTCGCACAAAGCATCGCAAGTATCCTACTTAACGAAAAAGCTGTTTTTCTCAGACCGGATGACCCTTTTACTTGGACCTCTGGCATCAAGTCGCCGGTCTACTGTGATAACCGGTTACTCATCTCTTCCGTGAGTGCCAGAGAGACCATCGTGAAAGCATTTTGTGAAATTCTCCGCCATAAGTCTTTAGATCTTATATCCGGTACGGCCACTGCAGGGATCCCCTGGGCTGCCTGGATTGCCATGGAACTCCGTCTGCCCTTGGTCTACGTCAGAGGCTCCGGGAAAAGCCACGGTAGACAAAACGCCATCGAGGGGCGCACACAGCCAGGGATGAGAACTGTCTTGATCGAAGATCTCATATCAACTGGTAAGAGCTCCATCGAAGCCACAGGAAAATTGGAAGCGGCCGGAGTAAAAGTCGAGTCTGTCTTGAGCATTTTCAGCTACGATTTTCCGTTCGCACGAAAAGTTTTTGAAGAAGCCCGCATCTCCGTGGCTTACCTTTCTACCTTTGAAGTCCTGGCAAAAGTCGCCTATGATGATAAGCTGCTGGATGCGCAGGCTCTGGCCAGTGTCCTCGAGTGGAGAAAAACTGTGGAGTTAACATGAAAAACTTAGACTATAAAAATAAAAAACTTCAGTTCTCGAACTGCGACTTGGGGAAGATTGCCAAAGAATACAAGACACCCTTTTTCCTCTACTCCGAAGAAATACTGATCGAGAATTATTCTCAATTCTACGACGGCGCAAAAGAAGCAGGACTGAAGAAACCTCTGGTGTGTTTCGCCTTGAAATCAAACCCGAATAAAGAACTTCTCCGGACCCTGGCCAAACTTGATTCCGGAGCAGACATCGTCTCCAGCGGCGAGCTCAAACGTGCTCTGGAGGCCGGCATTCCCTCGGAGAAGATCGTCTTCTCCGGAGTCGGAAAGACCGAAGAAGAGATCATCTTTGCCCTTGAGGTCTCGAAGAAAGGAATCTATTCCTTCAATGTCGAGTCTCTAGAAGAGTTAGAGCTGATTAATAAGTGTGCCCGCAGGCTCGGAAAGAACGCCCGGATCTGCTTCCGGCTAAATCCAGTAGTCGAAGCACTCACCCACAAGCACATCTCCACCGGCAACAAGACCCATAAATTCGGACTTCTGGAAAAAGACATTCTGGCGTCAGTAAAAAATAAGAAACACTGGACCCATAGCACGCTGGTAGGGATTTCGATCCACATCGGTAGCCAGCTACTTGACCTGCGGGCCACCAAAAAGGCCATCGGGATCCTGTGCCAGGTGGCCCTGAAGACCAAGCTACCGCTGGAATTTTTAGACGTCGGCGGCGGACTCGGTGTTGACTATCACCCCGATGAGACCAAGAAGCTCCCGACGATCAAAGAGTACATGCACATCGTCGCAGACACGCTGGAAAAAGAATTCTACGCCAAGTCGGATTTAAGACCCAGAGTTGTTTTTGAGCCGGGTAGAAGGATCGTTGCCAAGGCCGGCATCTTCGTGATGAAGGTCCTGCGCAATAAGGTCTCTGAAAAGAATCTTTTCGTCATTGTCGACGGAGGCATGAATGATTTCATGAGGCCCTCCCTCTATGAAGCCTATCATGGACTGATACCGGTTTCGGAGTGCAAGGCAACGAAGCTCAGCCACATCGTCGGACCGATCTGTGAAACTTCTGACTGTTTTGGATCAAACAGGCTCATGCCTCCGCTCAAGGCCGGAGACCTGCTGGTGCTGAAAGACGCAGGTGCTTATGGATACAGCATGGGCTCGAACTATAACCTTCGAGGCAGACCGCTGGAGCTGCTGATCCGAAAAGATAAGAAGTTAAAAGTCATCAACAAAGCGCAGGACTACTCAGACCTGCGGTGAGATTGGATCATAGTAAAAAAAGCCCACACCTTTTGAGGGTGTGGGCGCGCGAACTAGTCTTTAATTTTAATCGTTCTGCTGACTGATAATTCACCTTCGAACATAGAACCGTTGATGAGAGTCCCGTCGAACTTCACTGATACGGTTGGTGTTAGGCTAAACTTCCCGTCCCAGATCTGGAGACCGAGGTTGCTCACGTTGATTTCAACGTTGGAACCGTTCAAGGATACTTCTGAATCATTAAGCTTGCGGTCGAAGATGACCGGATCAGACCTGAGGGTCTTATGTTTTACCACGTGGAGGGCGAAGCCGACGTTGGCCTTGCTTGAAACTTCACCGATGTCGAAGCTCAGCACAGAGTTGTAGACCGAAAGTTCTGACATTTTGATCGCTCTGAGTAACGGAGCAGCTTTCACCAGTTCCAGCGTGATCTTAGCGTCCAGGTACTTCACCGAACCAGTCATGCGCGGGTTGATGAGCTCTTTGGTCTTAACGATGAAGAACTTCTTCGAGCCCTTGGCCAATAGAGTGAGGGTCTCACCGCTCAAAGTCACGCTGATGGTCTCCCCAGCAGTCATTTCTCTGTCAAGCTTTACGACATTGACTCGAACTTTCGCATCGACGTCGTAGTCCCGGACTTCGAAAGGAACTTGAACTGTCTCCATACAAGAGTAGGCAACTTGTCCATAAACGGGCTCTTGATGGCAAGAAGATCCTGGGTAATATCCACCTGGATAGCCTCTTCCATAGTCGCCCGGATAGCCACCCGGGTAACCGCCTGGGTATCCACCGCCATAGCCTCCGCCGTAGCCTCCGCCGTAACCACCGCCGTAGCCTCCACCGTAACAAACTGAACGGTAGCCTACGACCTGAGTGCGGTGACAGATACTAGTAACTCTCTCTGTGCGGTATTCTGTGTGAGTCTTCTCACCTTTGAGCTGAAGTTCGACGGAATCCTGTGAACCGTCGTAAACGAATGTCTTAGTTTCTCCAGAGCTCGCGAAGGTGCTCAAGGACAAAGTAAGAACTAAAAAGCTGATGAGCATTTTCATGTATTCTCCTATGGGTTGAAAGATTGGGATTTCATACCACTACAGGCTTACCAGCGCCAAATAAAGATGACCGCAACATTGGCCGGTGAATTTATTACATTCTTACTACGACAGGGGGGTGCGGTTTGACACTAGGACTGGATTTTCCAGTCAGTAGAGCCGTCAGGATTGTCTTTGAGAAGTATATTCTTCGCCGCCAGCTCTTTTCTAATCTCATCTGCCCGGGGCCAGTTTTTGGATTCTTTTGCGAGCTTTCTCTCGGCGATGAGTCTATCTATCCATCCCGTGTCGATGTCCGCATCTTTGAGGTCGTGATCCAGTAGAGCTATCTTGGCCAGGACATTTTCGGGTTCACGACTGATCAAACCTAAAGACTTCTGAACAAATGCCAGTGTGTGGCGGATGACATCTATGGATTCTGCTGAAAGGTGATCCTTATTGGCCTTGGCGAACCGCAGGAACGAGAAGAAGTGTCCCATGGCCCCTGCGGAATTGAAGTCATTGGAGAGCTCCTCCATCATCTTTTCAGTGCAGGAAGTGATCTCTTCGAAGACTTCATTCCCAAATGGTTTATAGGTTTCTACCTCGAGCACAAATTCATGGATCCGTTTAACCTCATCCAAGGCCTTCTGGATAACTTCTTCACTCCACTCGAGCCGTGCCCGGTAGTGGACGGACAAGAGTAAGTGCCGCAGGACCTGGCCTCCGTACTTCTGGGAGAAGTCTCGGATGCGGATGACGTTACCGAGAGACTTACTCATCTTCTCCGAACCGAAGTTGAGGAATTCGTTATGGGCCCAGTTGAGGCAGAAGACGCAGCCGTTGGCCGCTTCAGACTGAGCGATTTCGTTTTCATGGTGCGGGAACATCAGGTCGATGCCACCGTGGTGCAGGTCCAGGGTCTTCCCGAGGAATTTCTTTGCCATCGCCGAACACTCGATGTGCCAGCCAGGTCGGCCTTTACCCCAGGGCGAGTCCCAAGCGGGTTCTCCGGCCTTGGCAGGTTTCCACAGCACGAAGTCCGATGGGTGATTCTTGCGATTATCCACTTCTACCCGGATGCCGTGTTGCAAAGTCTCCAGGTCTTTCTTCGAGAGCTTTCCGTAGTCCGCGAAGGCCGGGACGTGGAAGAAGACTTCGCCTTCTCTGACGTAGGCCTTACCACTTATGATGATCTCTTTGATCATCTCGATGATCTCCGGGATCGTCTCCGAAACTTTCGGTGTGTGGGTGGCCGGTTCCATCCCCAGCGACTGCATGTCTGTTTCACATTCTGTGACGAACCTCGCGGAGTAGGCGATCGGGTCCTGGCCCAGTTCACTTGCTCTCTCAATGATCTTATCGTCGACGTCGGTGTAGTTTCTTACGAAGTTAACCTCGTAGCCGAAGCACTTCAGAACCCGGTGGAAGAGATCCCCGATGACCAGTGCTCTGGCGTTTCCGACGTGGAGGAAGTCGTAGGTGGTAGGCCCACAGGAGTAGTAGTTGACCTTGCCTTCCTGCAGAGTCAGGAAAGTTTCCTTCTTACGGGTGAGGTTATTATGAATTTTAAAGTCTCTTCTCATAGCTATGCCTGGGGATGCTTCAGTTGAGTTAGTCGTTTCTTTATCACCGCAACCGGTGTGAGTGGAATGAGGATCTTGAGATCGGGCCCATGGTCTTTTCCGGTCAGCGCCGCCCGCACGCCCATGAACAGCTGCTTGCCCTTGACCCCCATGTCTTTCTTGAGCACATCCATCCAGCCGTTGAGCTGGGCTTCAGTGATGAAGCTCGAGGGTATGGCCTGAACCTGCGAATCGATGTAGTCGATGATCTTCGGCGTAGTTTCCCACGAGAGGATATCCTTTAGCATGTCCGACATCTCCAGGCTCTCGAGCAGGATCATCTCGTCGACCATCTTCGGGATGTCGGAGACAAACTCCACCTGCTGCTTGATGATGTCGATGGCCGCATTCCTCCACTCTGGAGTCTGCGTTTTAAAGAAATCATTACCCGGGAGCTCAGACACCAGCCCAATGAGAGTTTCGTTATCCATCTTCTTGATGTGTTGACCATTCACCCAGCGCAGTTTCACCAGGTCGTAGATGGCCGGGGAGGCGCTAAAGCGCTCCAAGTTGAAGACGTCCTTGAGATCCTCTTTGTCGAAGATATCCCTTTCAGTGGGATGAGACCAGCCAAGCAGGGTGAGGTAGTTGCAAAGCGCCTCCGGGAGGTAGCGTTCATTCCGGTAGAGGTTCACTGAGGTCGCTCCGTGTCTCTTGGAGAGCTTCTGCCGGTCGGCGCCGATGAGTAGGGAGACGTGTGCGAACTCTGGAACTTTTGCGTTCAAAGCTTCGTAGATCATGAGCTGGCGGACGGTGTTGTTGAGGTGGTCTTCTCCCCGGATGACGTGGGTGATGTCCATCAGCATGTCATCCACCACGCAGCAGTAGTTATAGACCGGCAAACCGTTGGAGCGGACGATGACGAAATCTCCGACCATGTTCTCCGGATAGACCACTCTGCCTTTGACCTTATCATTCAAGACGTATGGTTTATTGGGAGCACGGAACCTAATGGCACCCTTCTCTCCCGCCGCGACCTTAGCCAAGGCCTCTTGCTTAGAAGATGGGTTTTTCCATTTACCGTCGTAGACCGGATCTCGGTTCTCCCGGAGTGCCTTCTCTTTCATCGCCTCGAGTTCTTCGTCGCTGCTGAAGTCGTAGTAGGCTAGATCCTTCTCAAAAAGTTCCTGGGCGTATTTCATGTAGATGTGCTGGCGCTCTGACTGCCGGTAGGGGGCGTACTTGGGGTTTGGCTTATCCGGCCCCTCGTCATGGAAGATCCCTAGCCAGTTGAGGTCCTCGATCTGGAGCGCTTCGTATTCGGGTTTCGAACGTTCCATATCGGTGTCTTCGATCCTTAGGATGAAGGTTCCACCGATGGCCTTGGCGTAGAGGTAATTGTAGAGCGCCGTGCGGGCGCCACCGATGTGGAGATAACCAGTGGGAGACGGTGCGAATCTTACTCTGACGCTCATAAGGCAAACTCCTCAAATTATATGAGGAGAAGATACACTCTTGAAGGGAGTTTGGAAATTTCGATTAGCGACTTAGGGGTAAAGGGAGTCAATTTTCTCTGTAATCGAACCCTCCGGAGCACCGGAGGACAGTGAAATCTCTTTGACGATGAGCTCTTTGCACTGGTCGAGCATTTTTCGTTCGCCGAAAGAAAGTTTTTTTGTCATTTTAAGAAGCAGCAACTGTCGAAGCACATCGGCGATCTCGAGCAATGAGCCCGTCTTCACTTTAAGCGTGTACTCACGGTGACGACGGTTCCAGGTCGACATATCCACTTTAACATTCTGATCTTCCAGCAGCTTAAAGACACCACTGATTTCAGTCGTTGGGATGAGGGCACGCACGCCTTCTTTACTGTCCACGGGGATCATCACTTTCATGCCATTAGAGACAACTCTAATGATGTAAAAGCTCTTCTGTTCACCGCTCAGCTCTTTTGTATCCACGCTGCATATCTGACCAACTCCGTGGCCGGGACACACAACGTAATCACCTAGGTTAAACATGGGACACTCCTGCATAATTCAAATATCTTCTAAGTTATAACGCAGGTTATTAGTTAGCTCTATGCTTTTGAATATTTTACCAGCGAGAAATATCAGGAAATGGTGAAAGAATTACATGGTTTGAATGAATTTTAGGCAAAAAAAAGCCCCGCTCAAAGCGGGGCCCAAAGCGTTTTAAGCTATTAGAAGAATACTGCGAACTGAAGGAAACGGAACTGAAGGTTCTGAGTGTACTCGAAACCTTTTCCAGTTGTTGAGTTTTGAGACTGGAGTGCGATTTCCGGTGTGTATGTCAGGTGATTGATACCCCAGTTCTCAAGGCTGAATCTCTTACCGAGAGCAAGTGTGGAAGTGAGGACTTCATCTTTGCGATCTTGTCCAGGAGTTCCTTTGTAAGTGTTGGCCCATCCGAGACCAACGTAGCCAGACAGGTAAACACTGTTTCTTAAGTCAGCAGAGTGGTTATAGATGGCACCAATCTGCAGACTGTAGTCTTCTGCATCCCCACGAGCAGGGATTGTGTCTTTAAGGTAATTGAAGCGAGCACCTACTTGAATGCGTGGCATCTGTGGCAGACTGTAGGCGTAGTTCAATCTCAAGTTGAGCTGAGAATCATTGTCGGCATCACTCCCACGAACTTTTGATTTGTCTAAAGACAAAACACCCTGAAGAACAGAGTCAGCGTTGAACTCGAACATGTGCCTAGAACCAGTTGATGAATCAAGTGGAGAAGATCCATCTTGAGCGACAGCATTGCCAATGAAAAGAGCGGCGACAAGAGCTAAAATTGTTTTCATAACAATCCCCTTTTAAAGTTAAGTTTCTATTCTAGAAACGGTTATTAAATATCAAAAACGTATTAAGAACTTATTCTTCTTCTCATAAAACTATAGCATATCTCTTTCTAATGTCATGATTTTTAAAGAAAGATAAAAAAATCATGAGATCAACTTGCGATGCAATATTTTAAGCCAATTATTTTTAAATTATGTTTGAGTTGCGATAGGCGGCTTTTAAATTTTAATGTTTAAACTTTGTTCGTTGAAATAACCCTGCTGCATCAGCAGGGTTATTATTTTTCTCATCATTAAAATCGTGAGATCACTTCATTTCTTTCGAAGAAATAAGCGATCTCTCTATCCGCAGCAGTCGCCGAGTCAGACCCGTGAACAGAATTTTCTCCGACTGATTTAGCGTAGAGTTTTCTGATCGTTCCCTCTTGAGCGTTCGCTGGATTGGTCGCACCCATGATCTCGCGATTTTTAGTAACTGCGTTCTCTCCTTCGAGGACCATCAGAAGCACCGGACCAGAGGTCATGAAGTTCACCAGTTCTCCGAAGAACGGTCTTTCCTTGTGTTCGATGTAGAAGCCTTCGGCTTTTTCTTTAGAGAGCTTCGCAAGTCTGGCAGCGGAGATCCGCAGTCCGCTTTTTTCAAAGACCGCGATGATGTTTCCGATGTTATTATCAAGGGTCGAGTTCGGCTTGATGATTGAAAGTGTTTTTTCTACGGCCATGAGGAGCTCCTTTGGTGGATAACAAAAAATTATTTTTTTAAAACTTCTGAGACTTTCTGACCTAGCTCTGCCGGAGAGCGGGCGATCGTCACCCCACACTCTTGGAGGATCTTAAACTTCGCTTCTGCTGAGTCATCGGCTCCGGAGATGATGGCACCGGCGTGCCCCATGCGTTTTCCAACGGGAGCCGCCGCACCGGCGATGAAGCTCACCACAGGTTTGGTCATGTGGGTTTTAATCCATCGGGCGGCTTCTGTTTCCGCTGTTCCGCCGATCTCACCGATCATGATGACGGCCTTGGTCTCCGGGTCTTTCTCAAACATCTCCAGGCAGTCGATGAAGTTTGTTCCATTGACCGGATCTCCGCCGATCCCGACACAGGTCGATTGGCCAATCTCTCTTTGAGTCAGTTGGTAGACCGCTTCGTAGGTAAGTGTGCCGGAGCGAGAAATGACGCCCACGTTCCCCGGCATGTGGATGTGGCCCGGCATGATCCCGATCTTACACTCTCCCGGGGTAATGACACCGGGACAGTTCGGACCGATGAGACGAGACTTGGTACCTTTGAGGGCAGCCTTCACTTTTATCATATCTAGGACGGGGATGCCCTCGGTGATGGCGATGATCAAGGGAATCTCAGCGTCGATGCATTCAATGATCGAATCCGCAGCGTAAGCTGGGGGAACGAAGATCATCGCCGCGTTTGCGCCGGTTTCTCTGACCGCCTCATAGGTGGTGTTGAAAACGGGAATTCCTTCATGTGTGGTGCCGCCCTTTCCGGGCGTAACCCCACCGACGACGTTCGTCCCGTAATCTCTGGACTGGAGGGTATGAAAGGTCCCCTGCTTCCCTGTGAGACCGATGGTAATGAGTCGGGTGTTTCGGTTGATGAGAATGGCCATATTAATGTGCTCCTTTTGCAGCAGCAACAGCTTTCTGAGCAGCGTCCGCCAGGTCGTTGGCGGTGGTGATCTTTAAGCCTGATTCACTTAAGATCTTCTTCCCGAGAGCGACGTTGGTTCCTTCGAGTCTGACGACCAATGGCACTTTGAGAGCAAGTTCTTTAGCGGCGTCCACCACACCATGGGCGATGATGTCACACTTCATGATCCCTCCGAAGATGTTAACCAAAATGGCCTTTACGTTTTTATCCTGGAGGATGATGGAGAAAGCTTTCTGCACAGTTTCTTTAGTAGCACCGCCCCCGACGTCTAAGAAGTTGGCGGGGGTTCCACCGTAGAGCTTGAGAATGTCTAACGTCCCCATAGCAAGGCCCGCACCGTTCACCAGGCAACCGATGTTTCCTTCTAACGAGATGTAGGACAGACCGTACTTACCCGCTTCGAGCTCTTGAGCAGATTCTTCGGTCACGTCTCTCATGGCCTCAATGTCAGGATGACGGAATAGAGCATTGTCATCGAAGTTAAGTTTCCCATCGAGTGCAATAACTTCGCCGGACTTGGTCGTCACCAGCGGATTGATCTCCGCGATCGAGCAGTCTTTGCTTACGTAGAGGTTATAAAGACCCTCGAAGAATTTGATGGCCTTGTTAAGGGTTTCGCCCTTCATCCCCAGGGCGTACCCCATTTTTCTTCCTGCGGCGGGAGTGAACCCGGTTGCCGGATCGATGTAGGCCTTGATGATTTTTTCAGGATTGTCGTGAGCGACTTTTTCGATTTCCATACCGCCTTCAGTGGAAACCATAAAGGCAAGCTTACCTTTAGAGCGGTCGAGTACGATTCCACAGTAATATTCGTGGTCGATGTCGCAGCCCTGTTCGATCAAGACCTTGAGGACTTTCTTTCCTTCGGGACCGGTCTGAGGTGTGATGAGCTGCATCCCTAGAATTTCTGTAGCGAATTTTTTAACCTCATCCAGTGACTTGGCGAGCTTGACTCCTCCACCCTTTCCTCTCCCCCCAGCGTGGATCTGAGCCTTCACTACCCAAATTTTCCCATCAAGCTTTTTTGCGACTTCGACAGCTTGATCCGGGGTTTCTGCCACTCCACCTTTTAGGACAGCAATATTAAACTGTCGCATCAGGTCTTTGGCCTGGTATTCATGAATATTCATAGGCTCTCCTTAGAACTACTTTATAAATGAGAAAAGTCGGATACGGTCACCACATTATAGACATTTTGCGAGGTCTATCAATGAAAAGGTCTTGAAAAACAGAGTTTTGACGAGGCATGATAGAGGCGCAGCCAGTCATGCTTCAAGGAAAAATAATGAAAAAATATTTCGCACTTCATCCAGCAGTCTTCAAGCTTGATGGTGGTGCCATGTTCGGGATCATTCCTAAACCACTCTGGTGCAAGGCCATACCGGCGGATGACCAAAATAGAATTCTCCTCAGCCTGCGTGTGATGCTGATTAAAACAGAGAAGAGAAATATCTTGATCGATACGGGCATCGGTGATTACCACGGATCAAAATTCGATGAACGGTTCGGGATTCAAGGTGAGAAGAATCCGCTCATAGACTTACTCATCAAAAAATGTCAGATACGGCCCGACGACATTACTGATTTGATTGTGACGCATCTGCATTTTGATCACGTTGGTGGTTTGGGCCAAACTGATACGGAGCACGTGAGCATTTTCCCTAACGCTACTCTGCATGTGCATAAACAGCATTACGCCTACGCATTGAGCCCCACACTCCGTGATATTGGATCATTTCATGGGCAGTACTTCAAACCACTGATCGAGAAAGCTCAGTCACAAAATAAGATCCACTGGCTTGACGGTGACCAAGGCGAAATTTTGTCCGACGGGCAGGATACGATAAACTTCAAGTGCTCCCATGGCCACACGCCGTTTCTGGTGCACCCTTACGACGATAAGTTCATCTACATGGCGGACCTGGTCCCCACCAGCCACCACGTTCCGGTTGCGTGGGTCATGGGCTACGACATCGCTCCAGGGAGAACCACCATAGATAAGGACAGCTTTTACAAGTTCATCCAGAAAGAGAATCTTACCATGATCTTCGAACACGATCTCAAGGTCTGGGGAGGGAAAGTCGCCGTAGGTCCGAAGGGAGACTTCCAACTGGGGGATGCCTTCGCGGTTACGTCGAGCGATCCTCTGATATCTGAATTATCTTTTGATTGAGCTGTTTCTTTAGCTCGGAGAATGAGGCCCGGACTCTCTCATCGAACTTCTTCATCTCCGCAGCGGTGGGTTTGGCCTTCATTCTCTGAAGCTCCTCGATGATCCGCATGGTTTCGTGACCGATGTTCTTCGCTGCCAGTTTTACCACGATCTCATAGTTCCTTTTCTTCGACGGGTCCTTGAGCTGGGAGACGTTCATTTCTTTGAAGGAAGTTTCATTGGAAACGACGAAGTTAGTCAGAAAATGGCCGTATTTCTTAGTGTACTCATCCACCAGTGACTTCGCCGCCGACGGGAACGAAGGCTTCGCCTTCTCCGAAAAATCCAGCAGAAGCTGTTCGATCTGCAGGGCGATGGCAAGCAGGGTCTGGAGCTTCTGTTGAACATCCTGCCAGAAAGCTTCTTCCTTACTGGTGTTGACGGCTTCCAGGTCACTCTTCTTCCGGACCAGCGTCCCGAGGATGGAAGAGAAGTCCTTCGCCCCTTTGGAAAACAAGACCACGTTCATCCGGGCCTGGTAGGAACTCTCCGGGTCCTTGAACCAGTTGACGAGCTTCGGGATGAACCCGTCCCACTCACAGTGAGTCGCAGCAAGATCCATCGAGTAGAGTCCGGGCCTGATCTTGGTGCCGGAGCTGAACTCGAAGCTTGAAAACTCCGTCACGTGCTCGAGGAGTTTTCCCTTACTCTTGAAGGAGATGTTCTCATCTTTGAGGGCCAGGAGTTTCCCAGGGACCGAAGTGAACGTCGCCTCGACCTGGCACTTCTGGAACCCGGAGGTCACCAGCCAGATGTGAGAGAGATCCGGGGAAGAGTATTCCTTAAAAAAAATTTTTTTGTTGAACCCATCGAAGCGCAGGTCTCTGAGGATCTGCGCGTGGAGCCCCGGAGACATCTTGGGATGGCGCCGGATGGAAATGTTCTCCCGGGACTTAATCACCTCCGAGAGAGTGAAAAAGAGAACCAGTCCAGCGACAATGGTCCCGAAGACGTAGGGATAGAGACTGAGAGGTTTTACTGGGGCCGGAGTTTCTTCGAGTGGAAAATCCGGATAATCCTCCTCGGGTATGGGAGGCAACGGCGGAGGGAGGTCCCCGTCCGGATGTGGAACGGATACCGGAGCGGATACCGGAACGGGCCTGGCGTACTCCAGGGCCATCCCCAGAGACAGCGGAACGTCCAATCCCTCGGCCCAGATGTTGGACTCGAGCTGGATCTTTCCCTGAGACAGAAAATGCGTAAGGGCATTGAGCGAATAGGGCCCGACGTGTCCCGTGGGATGCATGATGAACCACTTCACAGAGTTCTTGTCAGTCCAGCTAAAATTTGACAACGTCATTTTAAAACCAATTGGGAAATAAATTTATTTTATGACGAAGCCCACTAACTCTCAATCACAAAAGCGCTTTGCCGAATCTATCGGAGCTCTTTTTGAGGCCAATCCTGGGAAAAGCCCAAGCGTGGTCTTTTTGAAGAGTTCTTCAGATACTGGTGTGATCAGGAATAGTGGGAGGAACGGAGCGAGGTTTGCGCCCGCGTCTCTGCTGGCCACTTTCAAGCGTCTAACACAGACTTCATCTTTCAAAGACCAACTGTTGCTGGAAATCGAGGTAGCTTCGGTAGAGGAAGAAGAGAGAAATTTTCACCAGGCGCAGGAGCAAGAGTCACAGAGGATTCGGTCCATCCTGCGGGAGCACCCGGCAGCGCGGATCGTTCACATCGGCGGTGGCCATGATCACATCTATCCCCTGCTGCTGGCGTACGCGGGGACCTACAAAGAGATTCTGGTGATAAATATTGATGCGCACGCCGATACCCGGACAGACGAATCGTTTCACTCCGGAACTCCCTTCCGACAGTTCGCAGATGGCTTCAAGGGCAGGTTCGAGTTGTTTCAGGTTGGGTTGAATCGTTTTGCGAATTCCTCGACGACACTCGAACCACTGACCAGAGGTGAGCATAGGATCTTGTGGCGCAAGGAAATGAGCGCGGCCCGGCTTGATGCTTTTTTTGAAGAAATGAAGAAGTCTGTGATGACGGAAACACTGGTTGTTTTTAGCTTGGACGCGGATGCGATAGACGCCGCTCATGTGCCGGGAGTGAGTGCAGTTAATCCAGAAGGGTTGAGTATGGCTGAGGTACAGGATTTGTGGAAGAGGTACCTAGAGCTTGGGTTCAAGCACCCGCCGGTGATGGGGGTTTATGAGTTGAATCCGGTCTATGACACGTTGGCGGGACTGAGTATGAGGACGATTGCGGGGGTGGTGTTTGAAGGGCTCCGGGGAAGTGAAAGGGAACTTTGTTAAAGAATATCGTGCTTGCGAAGGTCCTTTCATCGCCTGTTTTCGGCTCGTGCCTCCACAGGCATACTGTGCATCCTGCACATAAAAAAGCCCATTCTTTTGAATGGGCTTTCTAGGTGAGAGAGTTTTAAAAAAATCCTATTTCTAAATTCCCTCTTCTCAATGATAGATTCCTTAAATTACTCTGCCAAGAGTTTCTACTTCATTTAATAACCACTTAACGCCAAAGCACCAAGCTTTCAACTACTAGAGCCATGAGTTATGGGAAGTTTTGTCAGTAATTTGACGTAAATTCTTAATTTCTTGGAAATTTAGTCGTTAATTTTCACTTCTAAAAGCTATTTATTCTCGGCATAATGACAAGATTAAAACCTAAACACTCACATTTGTAGTTTTTTATTTAAAGGAGAAGTCTCATGGTTAAAAGTGCTTTTTACACAACTCTAATGGTTGGTCTACTTGCAGTTGGTTGTGCGTCGAAGAAACCGGCCAACACTCAAGACGACGGTGCTGTTGGAGCTACTGATACTTCTAAAAATTCTGGACTTAATCTTGACCTTAACGGGGATTCAGATTCCAAGACAGCCGGTGGACTTCAGACTGTATTCTTTGCAGTGGATTCATCCAACTTTGATTCTGAAGGTAAAGAGGCTTTAAAGACGAATGCTGACTTCATGAAGTCTAACGCCACAGTCGATATCCAGGTCGAAGGCCACGCAGATGAGCGCGGTGGGCGTCAGTATAACTTAGCTCTAGGCGAAAGACGTGCTAAGGCCGTCCGTGATTACCTGGTGGCCCTTGGAGTTGAATCTAAGCGTCTATCTGTAATTTCTTACGGAAATGAGCGTCCGAAGGCAGAGGGACATGATGAATCTTCATGGTCTCAGAACCGTCGAGCGAATTTCGTTATCACTGCTAAATAAGGTTGATGAAGGTCTATTTACTTACGACTCTTCTGACTCTGGGTTCGTGTGGTCTCGTCACCACACGACCCAAAGTGGAAATGAGCCTCGCCCAAGCTGCCTTTCTGGCGGCGAAAGAATCAGGAGCAGACATCCACGCTTCGAACCTCTACCGAAAAGCCGAGGACTTCTATCTAAAAGCAAAATCCGCTTACAGAAGAAAGTATTTCAGCAAGGCCCAGGAGTACGCCATCCTCTCAAAACGTTTCTCCGAGCAAGCTGAGTACTCAGCTGTTCGAAAAAAAGCCCTCGAAGGTAATGCGGAATAACTAAATCTACTGTAATATCTGATACATCTGAAATAAAGGTGTAACCACATGACAAATTTTTTGACTCTATTAATCCTAATGACTTTTTCTACCGCTTGTATCAAAACCGCCGAGCAGCTGCAGCGTGAGAAACGCATCGAGAACATGTCCGAGCAGATGAAAGACTCGCAGGGTCTGGTGGCCGATGTGCTGGCGCAGTTAAAAGACATGCAGAACCAGCTCGATAAGATGAACGGCAAGATCGAAGAGATCGAGCACCGCCAGGGGAAAGTTAACCCCGAGAACCTGAGCAAGATGAGTGAGACCATGAACCTGGTGAAGACCCAGCAGGAAAGTCAGTCTGCGCAGATGCTTCAGTTCCAGGCAGAGCTCAAAGAACAGAGGGGCTTCCTCGAGAAAGTGACAACCTCATTGGCCGCCTCCTCGAGAGAGCCGGAGCCCAAGGCTAAAAAAAAAAGCGCTAAAGCAGATCTAGCCGATGCCATTGGTCTGGTAAAAAGTAACAAGTACGATGAGGCACGCAGCGAGCTCTCAAGCCTGATGAATAACTCGGAGAACTCTCCGGGAGACCAGAACAAAATCCTTTTCAACCTCGGGAAAGTTGAGTTCTTCACAAAAAATTATGAAAAGGCACTGACCTACTTCAGTAAGATCTACACCAAGTACCCGAAAGCATCGCTCGCACCGACCAGCCTGCTCTTCATCGGCCGCACTCTCGAGAAGATGGGGAAGAAAGATGAAGCCAAAGAAGCTTTCGGCCAGGTGGTTGAGAGCTACCCGGAGTCCAAAGACGCCGTCGAAGCTAAGAAAGAGCTGTGAGTTAGGTGCAATCGAGAAGAATCATCCTGGGGATCGAAACGAGCTGCGATGATACTTCCTTATGCCTGCTGGAAGCCACCGACGCCGGTCCGCAGATCCTCTCACTCAATAGCTACAACCAGGACTTCCTTCTCTCGAAGTGGGGAGGAGTCGTGCCGGAGCTTGCGGCCCGCAGCCACGTCAAGGCCATTCCCCCGTTGCTGGAAGTCTGTTTCCGGGAAGCAGGGATCACGGCCAGTGATGTGACCGAAGTGGCCGTCACCACTCATCCCGGACTGATGGGATCGCTCCTCACTGGCATCAACCTGGCCAAGACCTTTGCCATGATAAGAAACATTCCTATCATTCCCGTCAACCATCTCTACGCCCACCTCGAGGCGATCCATCTCACGGAAAAAGTCCCGTATCCGTACCTCGGGCTGCTGGTAAGCGGGGGCCATACGGCATTCCTCTGGGTGAAAGGTCCCAATGAGATGGACGTGCTCGGGACAACTCTTGACGACGCCGCTGGGGAAGCTTTTGATAAGGGTGGAAAACTCCTGGGCGTTGGCTATCCCGCGGGCAGGCTCATCGACGAAGCCTCAAGATCCGGAGATAGGAATAAGTACACCTTCCCAGTGAGCTACCTCCGCGACCGCCCGGGGAAGATGAGCTACTCTGGTCTCAAGACTTCTTTAAGGGTGCGGCTTGAGAAAATGAGCGCAGAAGAAATTAAAGCCGAGCTCCCCCATCTCTGCGCCGGATACCAGGAAGCCATCGTGCAGACCTTACGGATCAAGGCCCAGGAGATCATAGAAAAAATTCTCCACCAGAAGGTCAAGGCCTTCAATACTCCGATCGTCATCGGCGGCGGGGTGGCCTGCAATTCCCGCTTAAAAACAGTCATGCGAGAGCAATTCAATCACGTGCTGGTGGTGAAGCCGCAGTTTTGCACAGACAACGCAGGGATGATTGCGAACTGGGCGGCACGGGTGCCGGAGCTCAAGATTCCAGTGCCCGAGTGCCTGGCCCTCGATGCCCGCAGCCGCTTCGTGGAGAAAAAGTAATGGGCCGCTTCCCCACGGCAAATAAGAGTTTTGGCCAACACTTCCTGACCAGTCCGAAGGTCATCAGTAAGATCACTTCCCCACTGCCGACGGGCGTGGATGCCATCATCGAAGTTGGCCCGGGTCCTGCGGTACTGACTCCTCACCTGGCCAGTTACAAACTGCCCTACTACGTCATCGAAATGGATGAGAGATTCGTAGAGATCCTCTCGCCCATAGTCGGACCCGATAAGATCTTCCGCCAGGACGCGCTTGAGTTCGACTGGAAGGGATTCCTTGCGCTCAAGGACTTCAAAAACATCTGGCTGGTTTCTAATCTTCCTTACAACATCAGTGTGCCCCTGACCCTGAAGTTCATGCAGACTCCCGAGATTACCCAGATGACCTTGATGTATCAAAAGGAAGTGGCGGAGAAGATCCTTCCCAAGGATCTCCGGAACGCTATGGGTTCGCTGCACGTCCTGTGCACCTCGCAGTTTGATGTCTCGCACGTGGTGTACGCTCCACCTGGGGCATTCTCTCCTCCTCCCAAGGTCGAGTCGCAGGTCCTCCATTTCAAACGCAAAGAAACACCCCTGATACCTCTTTCGAAACTATTGGAGTTTGAAAAATTCTTAAGGCTCGTCTTCGCGCAGAAACGAAAGCAACTGGGCGGCATCCTAAAGAAAGAATGGGGTGTCCCTAAAACGGAATCTTGCCTAAAGACCGTGGGCCTGGATCCTCAGGTCAGGTCAGAGGCCTTGAAGATCGAGCAAGTGTTGCAGCTTTATGACTGTTCGATGAAGTACCTAGAAGACAGTATTTAAGGTTATTCCCATTCTCAACTTTACAGCTTGATGCTATAGTTCGCTCCTTATGGGCATTAAAATCATCAGTAAGAATCAACGTGCGGGCTATGATTACTTCATCGAAGAGAAGTACGAGTGCGGGCTTGTGCTGCTGGGAACCGAGGTCAAGTCGCTGCGTCAAGGAAAGGCGATGATTGCGGAAGCCTTTGTAACTATAGATTCTAAAGGCGAAGTATGGCTGCAAAATGCCACCATACCTCAGTATGATTTCGGTAACATAAATAACCATGTAGAGACCAGGAAGAGAAAGCTTCTGATGAAAAGAGAAGAGGTCCACCAGATGGAAAAACGCATGGCAATGAAAGGCTTTAGCATCATAGCCTTGGCCCTTTATTTCAAAGATTCCCTGGTCAAATGTGAAATCGCGTTAGCAAAAGGTAAAAAACTCTTTGATAAACGTGACTCTGCTGCTAAAAAGGACGTTGAGCGTAAACTCAGACAGGGGCAATTTGAGTGATAGAATCCCATACAGACAACGTGCGCAGCATCTTCCCTCTCAATCAAACTAAAAACTTTAGTCATGAAGAAGCTCTGGAACTAGTCCCGCTCCTGATGCACATTTCATCAAAGACCAAGCGGGAGCTCAACGTCCTTAACTCGCAATTATCCTTTTTCAAGATGAACACAGATAAGGCCCAGACTATCCAAGAAAAGATTAATTCTAGCTTGCAGAGTTGGTCTGATAAGATCAGAAGGCTCGGGGCGATCCCCGTATCACTGTGTAAAGTTCGCATCCCGGGAGACGAAGGGCACTATCTCTGGGAATACCCGGAGAGCCGACTGTTCATGCACTAGGCTTTGGTCGGCCAATACCGTAGACTTTGGCAGAGTCGGTCTCTAATATCATAAAATGAATCTAAGTCCAAAAGCGATGTCTGCCCTGGTTTACGGGTGCATCTGGCTAATTTCCCTCCTTTTGCTCTTTCGACTTACTCGAAGGAAAAGAGAGGGAGGTTCTCTCGAGACGAGCCTTGCTTCCTGGGGCAGCGCCGTCTGCATGGGGGTCGTCACAAAATTTCTTTCATCGAATAGCGGCCTTTCGAAGTTCGGACCCTGGAACCTACAGAGGATGGTTGAATATGTACTCATTATGGCCTTCGCCGGCTGGCTCACTTATCAGATCTTCTACGTCATTGGTGTTCTTCTTTTTCAAAAGAAGAAAAGATTAAGCAAAGCCCATGAGAGTCATCCGCTCTCCTACCCCTTCCTATTCTTACCTTGCCTCTGTGCCATGTTCCTGTATCCACTGTCTCTACTCAAGGTCTCGAATGGGCGAGGTTCACCAGCTCTATACTTCCCAATGGTACTCTTTGCACCCATGATGGCCGAAGCTTATCCCTACCTTGGCCCTGCCATCCTCTTCTCCCTCTTCCTCTTCTTCCGACGCAACATCGACGGCGGAGCTCTGCTGCTCCGGACGATGTATGGTGGACTTATCGGATTGGTCATTTCCTCCCTCTGCCTCTTAGCCGTTTACGACTACGGAGTATTCTCAGTTCTAGTGCCTGCGACAATCCTGACAGTGACGGCTTCCGGCGCCTACTTTGCCCGAAGAACATTCTAAAAAGAAACCTAGAAGAAAATTTCTCGCAACCCCTCGGACAGGATCTTCACTGAGATGATCCCTAGGAGTATGTTCACGAAGAAGGTCATGGTCTTATCTGATATCCGCTTTCCGATGGGGATCGAAATTGCCACACCCAGGATCGAACCGAAGACCAGGAGTCCGACGTGATCTTTCAAGGTCACGAAGTCCACCCCGGCGGCGCCGAAGAAGGCGACGATCTTCGAGAGCTGGAGGAGCATCTGACCCGCGCTTTTGGTGGAGAGGACCCCGTCTCTTCCGAGCTTAATCCGGTTGAAGAAGGGAGTGACCATCGGCCCGACCGCACCGACGAAGATCCCTAGGAATCCAGAGAGTGCTCCGAGCAAGACAAAGGTCTTGCTATCAGGTTCGTCCTTGGGATGGAGCTTCAGGGGCAGGATGGAGAAAAGTAAGAAGAAGCCCACGAAGATCTTAAGCCAGCTGGGGTTAACGTAGTCGAATAACAGGGCCCCGAGCCACGCGAATGGAAGCATGAGCGACGCGTAGGCGAATACGATCTTCCAGTTCACAGTTTTCCTGTAAAGGCCCGCCCGGATGCCGTTCGCCGTCACCTGTGTAAAGCTATGAAGCGGAATCGCGAGCTCCGGTGGGTAGATGAGCAGGAGTCCCGCAAGGATAAGAGATCCTCCGCCGAGGCCGGTAAGACTCGTGAGCAAGGATCCGCCGGTGACAAGGGCAAGGAGGAGGAACATGGAACCCATCACCAGCTCCGGAAGGCCTGGTAGAGTTTTTGTTTTCTCTGCATCGTCTCGAACGCCAAAGAGAGGTCGTAGGTCAGGAACTTACTGATCTTAAGGTACTTATCGAAGTTCTCTAGAAAATCCTTCTCAATCAGGTGCGCCGTGAGCGGATCTTTGAGACCTTTACGGTGGCCCTTCCCGAGGTTCGAGCCGACGGAATAGGCGAAGTCACACTGCTCGTCTTTGTCCAGAAACTTCTTCACTTTCACCGCGAAGCTCGGGATCTGCCGCCCCCAGTACTGCTTATTATTATAGGTGCAGTAGCCGAGTCTCTCCTCCAGGCCATCGGCGAAGAGTTTGCTCGCTTCGATCATCCGCTGTCCGTGGTGCGGAACGGGGGTGTAGAAGAACTTATTGTCTCTCTCTGTGTAGACTTCTTTGATGTCCAGGATGATCGGATCCTGGTGCGAGTCCACGTTCTTCGGGACCAGGGAGTAGATGTAATGCTTTTTCCCGAGAGAGCCGGGGGTGTGGCCGAGCTCATTGACCCGGAACTCGTTTAAGAGGTTCAGGTCTTGCCGTGACTCGAGGTACTTATTCAGAACCCCTAGTGCCGCCTCATTCCTGGGAGGGATGGCGAAGTCGCGCATCTTCTTGGCCCACTTCTTATTGGCCTTAAGGTACTCCCGGGTGCTGGTTTGCCATTTTTCGGGTTCCACACTTTTGAGCAGCTTCAGCGGCTTGGAAGGGATGTCCGGATGCATGAAATGCGTGATGTAGGCGTCGATGAAATAGGTCACGACCTTTTCGTCTAGGAAGCCGTTCATCTCGCTCCGGTGAAGCGAGACGGAACTCAGGAAGCGGATGATGTCCCAGGCGTATGGACCCATGCGGGAGCGGTCGAAGTCCAGCATGGCAGACCCCTTGAAGGTCCGGACGTAGTTATCGAGATGTGGATTTCCGTGGATGAAAGTGGTGGGGATTTTACTCAGGTCGAGCAGCCGGGAGAGCTTCGCCTGCATCAGCGGACAGGCCATCCGGAACAGCAGGTAGCGGGCGACCCGTCTCGGCAGAGGTCGAATACTTAAGCGTTTTTGAAAGACATGAGACCGTCGAAGATATTCTTCCATCTAATGACTATGCGGGTGATTGCGATGGTGGTCAATATCAGAATTCACTTATGTCAAAAGATAAGATACCATTTAGCTATGCTAGACAGATTCCGCCCTCATTTTTTGAAGCTCGGTCCCCGGCGGTTTGTCGTCTTGACGGTCATCACGCTGCTGATCCTGGACGTCATCAATAGTTACTACTTCAAGCTCTACTGGATTAAGAAAAACTTATCGACCTTCATGGTGCATACCTCGATTGACCGCAGCCAGCTCGCCCTCCAGGATTTCTCCCCAGACACGGTGAGGGAGATGTCTTCCTTCATCGACAACACTTTCGATTTCCTGCTGGTGCTGATCGTCGCCAATAACTTATTCTTCTATCTGTTCTATCTTAGAAAGAAACTCTGGGCCCAGGGCTACGTGCTCTTCTATACCTTCACCGCTGCCCTCTTCTCCATCACCTTCGTCTTCGATCAGGTGGGACTCGGCACTCTATGGCTGGTCTTCAACATTGCCACGGTCTTCGTCTACGCCTACCTGTTTGTGGGAGTGAAAGTCCTAAAAGACGAAACTACCCTTGCAGATGGAAAGACGGGACGATGAAATTCCCACTGTCGGAGTTCCCCCACTCCGGGATCTCGCGCAGCCCGTTCATCAGCATGCGCTGACCCACCACAGACAGCACGAAGGAATCGAAGGCCTGGGAGTTCTTGATGATGGTGTCCAGGTCATTTTCGTAGATGAATATTTCCATGTGGCTCTCGATGTTGAGGATGATCTGTTCTCTGGCGGTGCTGGCCAGGTCCAGGTCCGAGAGCTGCAGCAGCAGGGACTTGCTCACCACCTTCGCCCGGTAGAGCTCGAGCAGACACAGCTGGATGTTGGACTCGTACATGGTGAGGTTCTTCGGCAGGTGCCGAAGCAGGTAGTTCAGCCGGGCCAGTAGCATCACTGAGACGTTGCCGAAGGACTCGTAGGAGATCTTGAAGACTTCAAGCAACTGGTCGTAGTAGTTCTTCCATACCCAGAAATCGATCGGCCGGTGCCAATATGGTACGAAGCCCTTACGCAGCTTTCGCTTGAAGGACTTTGAGAGCATGTGCTCGTCGGTGTTTTTCTTCAGCAGGTTCTTGGAGTAATCGATCTCCAGGGAGGCCGCCCGCTCCTGCTCGTACTTCTTCGGATTAGATTTGTAGAACTTCGCGTCCTCTTCTAAGAGATTGTTCATCTCAACCCGCACTTCGACCACACTCGTCCTCGGGCATTCCTTGGCACCCGGACAGTGAGGCAGGCAGGACTCCTCACAGGGCGGACTGCTGAGTGGGAAATCCACCACCAGCTGGGTTAGCCCGTAGGTCTGGACCCAGGCGGTGATGATCTCATCCCGGTCGCGGATCTCCTCGTCCTTCACCTGGTGGAGCGATTTGAGGAACCAGCGCTGCTTCTCCGGAAAGTACTCCAGCAGAGAAAAAAAGAAGTTCTCTTTCCTCCCGCCGCCCAGGCTCATGCCGGCCACGTTTCTTACGGGTGTGATCAAAGCGGCCCCACTAGAGTGGTGACTCGACCACGAACGGGAGTACGGTCATCCCATGGGCCTTCACTTTCTCTTCGATGGTTTTCTTATTCAGACCTTTGTGGATCAGGATGAAGCACCCGCCGCCGCCGGCGCCGCACATTTTGAGCCCAATCACCTCGCCTTCTTTCCGGAGTTCAGCGGTGAACTCCCGGATCTTGGGTGTGGTGATCCCCGGAAACAGTTTTTCTCGCTCGAGGCCCTCGAGGGCAATCAGGGAGAGCATCTTATCCCAGTCGCGGGCCTTGATGGCTTCGTAGGTCGAGTGGGCCACTTCTGCGATCTTGGTGAGGCCCTGGACCACTTCCGGCTTCTTATCGAAGAATGCCTTATAGACCTCCCAGTTGTTGATGCCGGAGGCCCGGGACTGTCCGGAAGAGATCAAGGTCAGGTGCTTCTCAAGGTTCTCTTTGAGTTCGTCGGAGTAGAGCTGCTCAATTTTTATCTCACCTTCGATTCCTCTCACGGCGAGGACCCCTCCAGTCAAAGCTGGAAAATAGTCCTGGTACCCGGCCATGCCTTGATTGAGGATGCGGCTTTCGACGGCCTTCACCCGCAGCACGGCGGAGTGCCGGTCGTAGTTGTCGCCGGTGAAGTTACAAAGCGCGCGGTAGAGAGTGACTCCCATCGCTGAGGACCCCCCCAGGCCTGAACCCGCGGGGGCTCCGGAGGAGAGTTCGAGCCTAAGCCCGGAGGTGATATTGAAGAGCCTCAGGATCTGCAGGACGAAGGTCATCTCTTCGAACTCGCGCGAGTAGACCACCCGGTCTTCAGTCAGGTCCGAGGACTTGTACTGGTACGACTTGTTGTAGTCTTTGGAGTGGATCTCGATCCCGTCGAACTCGGACTGGGATAGGGAGACCGAAGCCTTGAGTCCGGTCGCCACGTTGAGGGTGACGACGTTCTTGATGATCAGGTTGATCGGTTCGATGTCCAGGGTGCCGCCGACGAGGTCGACGCGCACACTTCCGTTAGTTACCTGCATTTAATATTCCTATGTATGGGAGTTCTCGGTAACGGCCGGCGTAGTCCAGGCCATAGCCGATGACGAACTTATCCTCGATCTCGAAACCGAGGTAGTCGATGGTTACATTGTGTTTCAGATTCATAGGTTTGAACAGCAAGGAAGCCAGCCGCACCGTTTTGGGTTTGCGGATGGAGAGGATATCCATCAGGGTCTTGATGGTCAGGCCCGTGTCCACGATGTCTTCGATGATCAGGACATTTCTTCCTTCGATGTTTGCGGTGATGTCCATCTCCAGCCGGACGTTGCCCGAGCTGTTGGTAGTGTCGCCGTAAGAGGACAGGGAGATGAATTCGAGCTTGAGGGGAAGATTTATTTTCTTCATCAAGTCCGAGCAGAACATGAAGGCGCCCTTCAGCACGCAGATGACCACCAGGTCTTCGTTTTCGAAGTCTTTAGTGATCGCCTTGCCTAAGGCATCGATCCGGGTCACGATCTCTTCTTCGGAAATCAGCGCCTCGGGTGTGTATAGTTCCATTTTTTCTCCTCCTAGCAGTACGAGTTGTTGAGTATTTCCCCTAAACCACCCGCTCCTGGGACAATATATTGATGATGGTTAAGTCCTTTTTCTTGTGGCCAGAGTTTCCCCGGCTCTTCCCTGAGCACTGCCTGCGAGGAGAGTCCCCGGTCGAGCCGAAGGGCGAAGACCTGGAGGTCCGGGCAGTGTTCGGTCACCCGCTTTAGGTACTCGGGGGTGATGATCAGGTGCATGGCTATCATCATCCTGGGAGTTCCCTCGACCAGTTCTTTATAGTGGTCCCAGGCCCGCACGATGGTTCCACCGGTGGCCCCCATCGGATCCGGAAATAGCACCATGGCCTTTTCCACACCGCCGCCGATCTTAGACCCCGAGACACTTACTCCACTGACCTGCCCCTGTTCATCTGTGAGCCTGGCCACGTAGAAGTGGTCCTGCCTCACCAGCTGTGGATTCATCAGGTAGTTGAGCTTACTGTAGCAAAGGTGAGACGGGAATGTACCGGCGCGGGCCAGGTCCACGCTTACGCACGGAACCTCTGGGTCAATGATCTGACCCTGGTAGGTAGCTTCGGGGTGAGCCTCACTCATGCGGGTCTGAAGACTGATGATTTTTTTTGGGAACAGCAGGTCGATGACATTGTCCATCAGGTAGGAATACAGCATGGAGACAAGCTCGTTGATCTGCGGCTGGGTGGTTTTCGGATGACCGAGTTTGGCCAGCAGCGAGAGCATCAGTGGAGACGACACCAAGTGGACGTTATGACCGTAGTGATGAATCATCTCACTAAGCCGAAACTGCAAATTCTGGTGCTGAGAGTCCTGCGCCATTACCTATCCTTGTAAGGCATCAGGATAACACGCTCAAAAAAGATTTGTCTTCAATTAGAAAGCTGGCCCGCCAGTGGTTTGATCTCCACGTCCAGAGGGAGCAGACCTTGCTCCTCCGTATCCTCTAATTGGTAGTGCCCGCGGCAACGCGCTTCATAAGTATCGGTCTCGCCGAGTAAGACTGTTTCCTTACTCTTGCTCAGTCTCTGAGACCTGGTGGCCGGTGCCCCACACACGGTGCAAATGGCGTGGATCTTGATGACCTCATCGGCCAGGGCCAACAATGTTCCCATGGGTCCGAAGGGCTCGCCTCTGTAGTCAAGGTCTAGGCCCGCGCAGATGACCCGGTAACCCCGGGCAGCGAGTTTGGAAACCACTTTTGTAATGTTCTCATCGAAGAACTGGATCTCATCGATCGCTACCACTCGGGTGGAATCTTTAAGCCTGATCAGGATATCCACTGCGCTGTCGACGGGCTCGGATTTGATCACCTGAGAGGAATGGGAGACCACGTCTTCTTTGTCATAGCGGACGTCGATAGATGGTTTGAAGATCTGAACTCTCTGCTTGGCAATCTGCGCTCGCTTAACCCTTCGGATCAGTTCTTCTGTTTTCCCGGAAAACATGGGACCACAGATAACTTCGATCGATCCATGAAAATACTGGTGCGTCATTGACTGCGCTCCTCAAATTGAAATGAGATTAATGGAGGCTGATATTTTCAAAAATACCCAGAGATGACAATCAGCGAGTCGGTCCATTGAATGGTTTTTCCATCCCGGTAAGAAAATAAAAGGCGGGTATCAGCTGACTAAATAAAAAATTATGAACAAACCAAGGCTTAGCGCCATCATGCCCATTAAGAAAGGTGTTAAAAGAATGACCCAAGCCAGAGAACGCGAAGCCCCCAGATTTGAACGGATCCCAGCGTATAAAAGGAAATAGTATAGGAAATGGCCAATCACGTCCCCGATGAAAGGCACCATGCTAAAGAGATTCGAACTGAGAGCGTGAGTTGTGATCTGGTCAGAGATCTCATCAGATGGAAGGTCCGGGTTGAGCCATTTTGAGTAGAGCCGGATGACCCAGGCCCAGAGTTCAGTCATGACGAGTGTGGTGATGGGGAAAAAAATAATATCCAGGGCCGCGGAGAACAGTAAGAAGTAGTAGGCCCGGGACCTGGAGTTCTCGATCAGGTCCTGCAAAAAGGGAAAATCCACTGATTCCACTCCCAGGAAAGCCTGGAGCAGGAAACTCAGGATGATGATCTTCAGCAGTCCTCGCAGAATGGCGAAGACCCAGGAGATCCCAATGGATTCTGCCAGAGTCAGCGGTTCGTAGACGTACCCGTTCTGGTCCGGAAGCGGAAGCCGGTGACGGAACTGCTGATGGATCCGGAAGGGGTGCACGAGCACCATGATGTAGGTTTCCAGTAATTGCAGCAGTTGTTTCATTGAGGCCTATTTTAGCACATCATCAAATGTACCGGAAAATTTTTCGTCCAGAAGGTTGTAGTGGGCCTTGAATCCTTGAGTCATATTGACGACTATCAACTCCTCTGCTTTCTTCCAGATGATGAGCTCCTGGCCCATCACTTCGATCTTCAACCGCTCCTGGCCCAAGACCTGTTGCTTATCCGTCTTGGAGAGGATGGAGACCCGTTCCGCCTGGTCCCTTTGTCCCAGGTTGAAGACGATCTGGAAGAGCCCTTCCAGAGTCCCACTCACCGCTTGGTGGCCCTTGATCTCGAAGGCCAGGGGCTCTTTATTGAGCACGGTGACCTCGGCGGATTTTGCACCCTGGGTGAAGCGTGTGGAGAGGCGGATGAAGTGTTTAAACTCCCGAGGAGGGATATTCTTTTTATCCCAGTAATCCTGGAGATGGATAAAGAAGACCTTGAGGGTCCCGCCGACCATCAGGAAAGCCTTCTTGTGGACACTGTCGATGAGGTAGGCGTCCGCGGATTTCTCATCCTTGAGCCAGATCTCCCATTTAACTGAACCTTTCTCGTCCAGGAAAGTCATGGAGCCAAGTTTCTTGAACATCAGCTTGGGATTAAAGGGAATCTCCTCTCGCAGGGTCATCTGGGTGAGGAGAGAAATGAACTTTCCTTGAAGTTTTTCATGCACCGGGATCCCCGGGATCGGCGCCGGGGTTGTGGTGTTTTTTAAGAAGTTGAGTTCGTACGGGAGGTTGCCTTCAGCTTCGATCACCACCCGCGCCGCGGGCAGGTGAGGGTAGAATCGGAATAACTGTTTTTCTCGCAGTTCCCCAAGGGGTTTTTTGAGTTGGCCCAGCAGTTCACCGAGTTTGATAGAGGCAATCTGGCTCGCATCTTCCGTGAGCTCATGGCTATCGCCTTCGACCACCGCCAACATAATGCGGTTTTCTTTTGCCAGGTAGAACGACTGCTTGTCTAGGGAGAGATCACCGATGGACCACTCGACGCGGTTAACTTCGAAGACAAACGGAGCTGTGAAAAAATTTTTGTACTCTCCTTCAATGTCCTTTACCTTCTTTATCTGCGAGAGCTTGGTTTCTATCTGCTTAAGAGAGTTATGCGACAGCAGAACAGTGCCGGCCCACCACTGTTCGCCTTTTTTCTGGGCACTCACTCCCCCCAGTTTCAGCTGCTGGATCTCGTCCGTGAAAACTTTGTCCTTGACCTCGTTTTCCAGGTGCTCGGTTTCCACTCTTTTTTCCTGGTAGACGTAGGTGACACCCAATAGGAACACGAAGACGGCGAAGAGGGTCAGGTTCTTTTTCATAACAGACGCCGGCGTCGGTAAACGAAGATGGCCGTTCCGAAGAAGATGATCGGAACCAACAGGATTGAGACCACGAAGATCAGCTGGATGTGGTGGGCACTCAGGATGACGGGGACTTCCTCCAGGCCCGGGCGGTTGAAGGAGATAATCCCTTCGTCGTTCACCATCCACGAAACAGTGTTCAGGAACAAGGTGAGGTTACCGGACTGGGCCTGGTAGGCGTTGATGAGGAAGGAACTCGATCCGAGCAGGACCACACGCGAATCTCTCGGCGCGCCCTCCGCCGCCACCCTCTCGCCGACGCCCAAAAGGCCGATGGGTCCCTTATGGTCTTTTGACTCCTGATACTCGGCTTTGCCGGCAGTCACACCTTTGAGGTCAGTTTCCGCCCAACTCCCAGGGAAAGCTGAGGTGACAGCGAGCAGAACCGCGCTGTCCTTGCCTTCGAGGGTTTTGACCGAAGAACTCAAAGGGAAGACTGTCCGTTGAGTAAAGCCCGCGGTCACCGGATGTCCGGGATCATACTTTTCAATGATCGGGATGGTGGCTTCCGAACCCTGGACCGTAGAGAGCCGGTCGATGACCACGTCCTTGCCGAGAGCGAGGCCGTAGGGCGCGAGGAGACGAGTGAGGTTATCGTAGAGCTCGGACTTAAAGGCCGGAGCGAGTGCCAGGAAGAAGCTCCCGCCACGGTTGAGGTAGGCTTCAAGGAGCTTGGCTTCCTGATCAAGGAAACCGGTGATCGGGCCCAGCACCAAGACCGCCGTGGCGTCCTTGGGGATCTCAGTGACCTTGGTGAGGTCGAGAGTTTTCACTAAGTAGTTCTGCTCACGGAGCTTCTCACACAGGACAGAAATTCCCTCCGGAGACTTCTCCTCACAGGAGAGTTCCTGGTGGCCCCCTACGATGTACAAGACGGTGTCTTCGGTGCGCAGGATCTTCATCAGAGCATTGGTGACCGAGAGTTCGTCCATCAGCTGAAAAGTAGTCTCTTTCTTGCCGTGGTTCAAGATAACGGTACCGTTTTCAGTGATCTTCTTCGCTTTCACCAGGTCTGGCCGCAGATCGGTGTCGATGGCGTTGAGCTTGATGTTCTTGTTCTTGGATTCGTACAACTTCAGCAGTCCGAGCATCCCGGACCACTCTTCCCGTTTGGCAAAGACCGTCATCACCAGCGGTGCCTTAACCATCTCCAGGACTTTCTGTGTCTGCTCGGTGAGGCTGTTGCTGCTCTCTCGGGTGATGTCGAACTCTTTGAAGTTCTTATTCCCGAGGTAGTTGACCACGCACAGGATGCAGGCAACCAGCAGGACGTTGGTCCCGTGGTAGAGTGCCTTTTTGAAATAGCTACTGCTTACGAAGAGCTTGATCTGGTGGGCCTTGGTGATGGAGAGGAGGGCCCCTAGGCACAGGGCGAAGATGGTGAGGCCTACATTGAGCGTTTTGTACTCCGGGGCCGCGATCCAGAGAGCAATCACTGCCAGGAAGAGAAGGACATCGATGATGACCCACAGGGGGAATAGCCAGTTTTTCATTACCAGTTCCTCCGGCCAAGGCTTTTAACAGTCAGGAAGTTGAAAAAGCCGATGAAGGTCACATAGTAGATGATGTCCTGAGTCCCGATGAGCCCGCGCAGGATCCGCTCGAAGTGTGAGGTGATTCCGACGTAGGTGAAGATCTCTGAGATGAGAAAGTTTGAATTCAGGTGACCGCCCCAGGTGATCATCCACAGGAACATGATACTGAGGACTGAAAGCAAGGCCGCGATGATCTGGTTACTCGATAGGGACGAGCAGAACAGACCCAGTGAGATGTAGCAGCCGGCGTTCAGGATCAGTCCCAGATAAGCGGATCCGAGTACTGAGAAGTCCCGCACACCGACGCCCCAGATGATGAGAGGATAGAGAACGGTCATCACCAGCAGAGCGAGGATCAGAGTGAAGGCGGCCAGCCCCTTGGCGATGACCAGCTGCCACTCCCGCAGAGGAGAGAGCCAGTAGAGGTCCAGGGTCTCCAGCCGGCGCTCTTCGGAGAAAAGCTTCATGGTCAGTAGCGGTATGAAGAGCAGGAAAAGGAAGTTGATATTGGCGAAGAGCTTCAGCACCACTTCTTCGACGAAAGAGATCTCGGCGGCGTAGTTCTGCGGGATCGCCTGAATCCCGTCGGTGTAGGTGACCAGCAGGTTAAAGAAGATAGTCCCGCTGATGAGAGAGAACAGACCGATGAGCACGTAGGCCAGCGGCGAAGAGAAATACGAATCTACTTCTTTTTTCCAGATGGTGTAAATCATGAGCGAGTCTCCGTCATGTGCAGGAAGATGTCTTCCAGCTCCGGGGATTCGACCTGCATGGTCAGGAGTTTCTTGCCACTGCTCAGGATGAACTTTATCAGTTCTGCCCGGGTGTCTAGGTCGGCTTCGAAAGAAACAAGGAACTGGTCTTCAGTGCCGACGGAATACTTATGGGTCACTTCGTAGGCTCCGAACCCCGAGAGGTCCGGGAGGTCTTGACCCGAAGAGAGCCCCACCTTCACCACCAGCCCCTGGCGGAACTTCCGGTGGATGTCTCTGAGGTTCCCCGACGCCCGGATCTTGCCTTTGTGGATGATAGTGATGTCATCACACAGCTGTTCGACCTCCGGGAGCACGTGGGAGGAGAAGAGGATCGTTTTCTCCTGAGATAATTTTTTGATGAAGTCTCGCAGCTCCACCACTGTCTGCGGATCGAGCCCATTGGTCGGTTCGTCCAGGATTAAAAAAGGTGCGTTGTACACAATCGCCTGGGCCAGTCCGACACGCTGACGGTACCCTTTCGAGAGATTTCCGATGAGGCGTTTCCGGACTTCTGTCAGGGACAGTTCGTTTAGGACAAAGTCTACCTGGCCTTTCACGTCCTTAACCAGATGGAGCTTGGCCACCAGCTCTAGATATTTTTCCACCGTCATGTCCAGATACAGCGGAGCATTCTCCGGTAGCAAGCCGATTTGATTTTTCAGGTTCATCTTCTCCGGCGTGACTTCCTCACCGAAAAGGGTGATCTTGCCTTCCGTCACTGGTAACAGGCCCGCGATCATTCGCAGTGTGGTAGACTTGCCGGCGCCGTTTGGACCCAGGAAGCCGTGAATCGAACCCTTCTTCACCTCAAAGGACACCTTCGACACTGCCACCCGTCCGGGATATTCCTTAGTGACGCCATCAACTACTAAAATTTTATCCATTAAAAACCTATAATAAATTGCCCTATCTCACAAAGGGCAGGAAAATAAATAAACGCTCTCTAGTTACCGGGCCTTCGTGCCGAAATGATCATTACCTTATGACTATAATAGATACTTTTAAGTCAAGAATTCAAGCAGCAGAGCGGATCATTATCACCACTCACGAATACCCGGATGCCGATGGCATCGGTTCGCAGATTTCTCTTTGTCTGGCACTTCGCGAACTCGGTAAAGATGTCTACTGTGTTAACGAAGAACCGCTGCTGGAGCGGTACTCTTACCTTGACGTTGACAAAGTGGTCATCGGCTACAAGACTTTTCAGACCCGGCACCCGGAGTTTAATCCCCAGCTGATCATCGTCGTCGACACCAACACCAAACTGCGGGTGGGCAAAGAACTTTGTCTGTACATCACGGACTCGGTCCCGACCCTCTATATCGATCACCATCCCTGTCGTGGACGAGACCTCTCCAATCACTGCATCGACATCACCGCCGCTGCTACCGGCCAGATGATCGGTGAGATGATCGAGTCCATAGGTGTGAAGTTTACCAAGAAGATCGCTCTTCCGATTTACACTGCGATCATCATCGATACTAGCTCCTTCCGCTACCCGACTGTCTCAGCCTCGACTCACCGGTTGGTTGCAAAACTGATGGACACCGGGATCAATCCTCCGGAGGCGTACAACGGGATCTACGGGACCAAAAGAGTCCCCCACATGCACCTGCTGGCGCGCATCCTCAACACCGCTTCCACTAACGCGGCGGAGACCGTCGCCTGGATGCTGCTCAAACAAGAAGACATCAATAATTTTGCGTCGGACGTTGAAGACACCCATGCCTTTATCAATAACCTGTTGATCCTCAATAACATCAAGGTCGCTTGCATGTTCCGCGATGACGGTGACCAGATTAAAATGAGTCTAAGATCGTCCGGAGAAATGGACGTAGGGACTATCGCTCTGAGCCTGGGCGGTGGCGGACATTCGCACTCAGCAGCGACTATCCTCAACCGCGGTCCTGGCGAGAGCACGGAAGCCGTGATCATCCGTGCGATTGAAAAGGTCGAAGAGACTCTGAAGAAGCTCGAAAAAGAAATGATCGTCTAGCCGTCTTTCTGCCTTTCCAAAAATTTAACCATGCGAGACTTGAAGAGTCGCTCGTTCCACCGCAGGCCGGCGCGCCGGAGGACCTTGCGGTCGTGAGTAAGGTGCTCCCGGTCAATTGCCTGGTAGGTTTCTTCCAGCGATTTCGCACTGAAGTCATTTAGGAAATACGTACCGGATTTCAAAAACTCCTTCTGCACATCACCGCCCCGGACCACCACTGGCCTACCAGTGGCCAGGGCACCGAAGGCCTTCGCTGGAAAAAACCCTTGCGAGAAATCCCAGATGGCCTTGGCCTGGTGAGAGTACAGTGCACTGGTCGCTTCGCAGTGGTCTCCGGCGAAGTCGATCAGAGGAAATTCCTTCTTGCAGTCTGTGAGGTGGGCGTCCGGTCCCAGGACACGGATGGTTTCGTTATTCCTAGTCAGTACCCGGGCAAGATCTGTGAACTCCCTGCTCCCCAGACCATGGGTAAAAACGAGCTGGTGCGTGAACTGGAAGTTGTGGTCTTCGTCTCTTACGAACGGATACTCTTCGGTCCGGTATGTAGGTTCAATCACCTCCGCATTAGGAAGACCCAATTGATCCTTGAGCGCGTTTGAGCTCACCGCGATCTTCCGGTACCGGGTGAGGGCCTTCTCTCTCCACGCGTTCACGTAGGGAGCAAAAAATTTCTGCCAGCCGAGGTTCTTCTGATCGACCAGGTCCCAGTCCAGCAGGTAGAGGTATGATTCCACCTGCGGCGGGAGCTTCAGCCCGTGGATGTAGCCTCGGCTGATGACGATGATTTTTTCGATCGACGGGTGGATGGGGATGGCCTTGACGGCCGAGGGAAGGATCCAGAAGTCCTTCGCCAGCCCGTCCTCGCCTTTGGCCTTACTGGTGAGGAAGCTCGAGACGATCGGCCGTCGTTCCACTTCGCCCAGTATGCCCCCGCGCCTGTGGACGATGGTGTAGATCTCACAGTTGGGAAAGATGTTCAGCACCAGTTCCAGCAGGAAGGTGGAATCGTCCCGCAGGAGAAGAGAGTCGATGGCGACGGCGATTTTCATTTAATACTTTTTCAACTGGATGACCAGGGATCCGATCAGCAAGATACCGCTGCCGACCAGCTGGAGCTCGGTGAGGCCCTTTCCTAGAAATATCCAGTTCACCACGATGGCGAAGACCGGGAAGAACATCTCGGCGATGGCCGTGGTCTTGGCAGGAAGGCGTTTGAGGCCCTGGTAGTAGAACCACATCGCCAGCGCCCCCGAGATCAGCACCATGACAAAAATCCGTAGGTAGTCTTCGTAGGTCGGGAGTAGCAGGCTCTTCTCCCACTTGATGAACGGGAGCAGCACGATGAGTCCCATCAGAAATCTTCCGCCCATGATGCTCTTAGTTTCGTAGCCCGCCAGAGACAGGTACTTCCCGAAGACGGTGGTCGAACCCCAGCAGACGATGGAGATCGCCACCAGGCCATACCCGTGGATGGCGAAGTCCGAGCTGATAGTCCCAAAGTCGTTCTGCAGAAGCTGGTAGAATCGCAGGATGTCCGGAGAGCTCACTAGCAACCCACCGAACAGGCAGATGCCCGCCCAGATGATGAACTTCTTTTCGATCTGTTCTTTGAGCACGATGGCCGCGAGGACGATGGCGACCACCGGCTGGAGTTTCTGCAGCAGGATCACCAGAGACGGGTTCAGGTAGCGGAAGGATTCGGTGAAGGCCACAGTTCCGATGGCAGACCCCAGGCCGCCGATGATAAAGAAGCTAAAGAGGTGAGCAACCTTGAGCTCCCCGATCCGTTTGATGGCAGGGATGAGACCCAGTGAAAAGAGAAGTGTCAGCAGGACGTGTTCGTAGAAGACGATGTTGACCGGATTGATCCCGCTCTCCACCAAAGGATAGCGGATCAGCGTATCCATACCCCACAGTAAGCTGGCCAGAATGATTAAGAAAATACCGCCCATGGGTTATTCTACTCCGGTATAGAAGCTCTTGAAAACTTCTTGCGCCTTGGCGGCTACAAGCTGTTTGCGGGCCTTCTTCCTGTTGCCGGCCTTCCGTTGTTCTTTCGAGAGTTCGATGCTGGGAAGAAGACCGAAGTTGATGTTCGAGGGGCAGGGTTTTTCAATCGTCATGATGTAGTTCACCAGAGCACCCATGGCCGTCTCCACCGGGAAGGCCAGCGGTGCCTCCCCTTTTATCCGGCGGAGAATCTGGAACGCTACGTAGAGGCCCATGGAAGCAGACTCGGTGTAGCCCTCCACACCGGTGATCTGGCCGGCGAAGTAGATCTCGTTGAACTTCTTCGACCGGAGATCGAAGTCCAGGAGCTTGCGTGCATTCAAGAATGAATTCCGGTGGCAAGAACCTAGGTGAATGAATGATGCCTCTTCAAACCCTGGGATCATCCGGAAAACACGCACCTGTTCTTTGTAAGTGAGCCGGGTCTGGAACCCGACCAGGTTGTATGCGGAACCGAGTAAGTTTTCTTTGCGGAGTTGGACCACGGCCCACGGACCTCGCTCTCCCTCTTGCGGCTCAAGGCCTATGGGCTTCATGCAGGAGAATCTTGCGGTCTCCTTGCCTCTTTCGGCCATCAGGTCCACCGGGAGGCAGGATTCGAAAAATTTCCAGTCCTCGAATTCTTTCGGCGGAACTTTCTCGGCCCGCGCCAGTTCATCGATGAAGGCGTAGTACTGCTCCTTGTTCATCGGAGCGTTGAGGTAATCCGCGGACTCTCCCACCGGCTTGTGCCGGTCCTTGAAGTAAAGCTTGGAGTAGTCCAAGCTATCGGCGTCGACCACCGGAGCGATGGCATCATAGAAATAAAAGTCGTCGCCGGAGATGTCCCGCAGGATCCACTCCTCCAAGGCCTTCGAGGTGAGCGGTCCCGTCGCGACGACGGCGTAGTCACATTCGAACTTTTCTTTCAGCGTCACCGGGTCATCAGCCTCCAGTTCCACCACACGGATCAATGGATGCTCCCGCAGTCGGCGGGTAACCTCCGCGGAAAACAATTCGCGGTCAACGGCGAGCGCGTCTCCGGCCGGAACAGCAGTTTGTTCTGCCACCGCCACGATGAAGGATCCCATTGCTTTCATTTCGGATTTCAAGAGTCCATGGGCGGAACTCGGGTCCAGGGACTTCAGGGAGTTGGTGCAGACGAGTTCAGCGAAGTTAGGATTTTTTTGGGCGGAGTTAAATTTAAGAGTTTTCCCTTCAACCAGCACCACGTGCACCCCGTGTGAAGCAAGAAACATGGCCGCTTCCGAACCGGCCAGACCAGCTCCAATGACTAAGACACGGTGAGGGCCTGATTTCTGCATGAATTACTCTCTTTTTTTGATTCTTTTTTTGTATAATCAGTAAGTTCCTATACCTTTTCCTTTGGCATTGAGTCAAGCAACAGACAGGTAATTAATGACGACTAAATTGTTTCTTCATCAGACGCACCATACGGTGGCAGATTTCGAAGGAATTTTTACGACACTAAAAGAAGTTCTCAAAGGCGACGGACTGCATTTATTCCCAGAACTCTACCTGACCGGATACCCCTTACAGGATCTGGTGCTACAGAGAGGATTCATAGACGGTTACCGGGACTTCCTGGCGGGCCTTGAAGACTGGGTCAAGTCTAGGCAAGATCACGGCTGGCGTGCCCTGTTAGGGGGGCTAGAGTATGAGATTGAGACCCCGGGGATTCCGAAGAAAATCAAGAATGTGATCTTCGAACTCGTTCCCGGCTTGGGAGTGCGGGCCCTGTACACCAAGAGGCTCCTCCCCAACTACGACATCTTCGACGAGCAGAAGTACTTCGCTCCCGGAACGGAGAATGCCTTCTACCAGTACCAGGGACACACCCTAGGACTCCAGATCTGCGAAGACATGTGGGCCTCGAGTTTTCATCAGCTCGATCCCTGCGAGAGCATGTTCCGCGAAGTCGAAGAAAAGAACCTAAACCTCTCCGCAGTGATCAACCTCTCCGCCTCACCGTTCGAAGCGGCTAAGCGCAAAAAGCGCTTCGAGCGCGCCAAGAACATCTCCCTGCTGTTCGAGTGTCCCTTTGTGTACGTGAACCGGGTCGGCGGTGAGGACGAGATCCTCTTCGACGGAGCGAGCTTCGTCACCAGCGGGTCCATCCTGGCCCTGGAGCTGGCGCATTTCAGGGCCGACAGTCAGTCGCTGGACCTCGAAGGCGTCAAAGGGGATTACCAGGACAAGCCGCAGTTCCGGCCCGAGAACACCTGGGAGGGTCTCTTCTCTCCACGGATTGATAGTAAGGTCTCCCCCGCCGTGCTCAAAAGCTGGAGCGAGGACGAGTGCGCGGACGTGCTCGCGGCACTGAAGTTCGGCCTGCAGGAGTACGCGCTCAAAAACGGCTTTAAGAAATTCCTGGTCGCACTCTCCGGGGGGATGGACTCGGCCCTGGTGTTAGCACTCGTGAAGCTTTCGCTGAAGGCGGGGCAGAGTGTGGAGGCCATCTACATGCCGAGCATCCACTCGGCACCCATCAGCACGGAGCTCTCGGAGCAGATGTGCCGGGGCCTGCAGGTTCCGCTTTCATATCTCCCCATCAAGTTCCTCCACGCGACAGTTAAGAACGCATTCACCCAGACCTTCCCGGAGCCGTTTGACGGACTGGTGGATGAGAACGTGCAAAGCAGACTGCGGGGCGTGCTCCTGTACACCCGGTCCAACCAGACCGGTGCCATGGTCATCAACACATCCAATAAGTCCGAGCTCGCCGTTGGTTACTCCACTCAGTATGGAGATACTGTCGGGGCCATCTCGCTTTTAGGGGATCTTTATAAATCAGAGGTCTACCGACTTGCAGATTTCGTGAACCGCCACCACGGCGACCTCATTCCTGCGGGGATCATCCACCGTGGACCTTCCGCTGAGCTCAGGGCCAACCAGCTCGACCAGGATTCCCTGCCTCCCTACGAACGGCTCGACCCCATTCTCGAGGGGATCTTGAGCTACCGTTTAGGCAAAAAACAGCTGCTCGAACTCGGCTTTTCGGCCGGCGAAGTGACAAAAGTACTTCATCTCTACTTAAAATCAGAGTATAAGAGAGCACAGTTTTGTCCTATCTTGAAGGTCAAGGCGAAGAGTTTTGGTTTCGGGTACCGCGTTCCAATGAGTAAGAATTTTAATCATCAACTGTAGTCCAGCTAGGAGGATTTATGTCAGAAGGAAAGAAGAATAAGGTCATGGGGAAGCTCAATGAGATCAAGTCGAACATCGGGTCCTTTGTCTCGGACATCAATGTCAACGACCTGAGGAACAGCTTCAACTCGATCGTCAAAGACGCTCAGAAAGACTTCAACAAGCTGGTCGACAAGGACCTCGTGTTGATGAAGAAGAAACTGAAGAAAGAAAAAAGCGACATCGAGAAGAAGGCCAAGAGATTCCTCGATGACCATAAAAAAGAACTCAATGGTCTCCAGGCCAAGCTTGAAAAACTGATGAGAAAGAGTGGAAAGACTACTGAGGCGCCGAAGGCAGCCGCTGCGACCACCACCAAGAAGAAACCGAGCAAGAAAGTTGCGAAGGTCGTTAAAAAAGTAAGTTCTAAGAAAGCATAGGCCCTCAACGGTCCGCAGGTTGCTAGTAACTTGCGGACCCTCGTCTCTACGCGACCACTTCGCCCACGTGGAAGACCTTCCCACGCCCGGACTTCTTCGACATGTACATCATCTGATCCGCGAAGGTTATGATGGCCTTGGCGTTGGTAGCGTCCGTCGGAAACTCTGCGATCCCCACCGACAATGAAAGTTTATACTTATGGCCGTTCTCGATGATGAACTCGGCTTCTTTGATCGAGTCGGAGATCCGCAGGGCAATCTTCTTGGTCTCCTCCAGGTTCGTCCTCGGCAGGAGCACGATGAATTCATCTCCTCCATAGCGGTACACCAGGTCCGAGGACCGCAGCTGCTCTTTGAGCACGCCTGCCATGTCGATCAGGATCTGACTTCCGACGACGTGTCCGTACTGGTCGTTGACGTTTTTGAAGTAGTCGATGTCCACAAAAAGCAGGCTGAAGCCAGTCTTGTCATGCTGGTAGCGGGCGATGAAGAACTCCAGGTCCTCCACCAGCTTCCGCTGGTTGAAGAGACCGGTGACTTCGTCGGTGAGGGCCATGGTCCGGATCTCTTCCCGCTTCCCGGTCTCGGAGAGGATGGAGAGCGAAGTCCGCAGGACATTCGAGAGGTAGTCGCTCAGGATGTCTTTGATGGTGTAGTTGGAGACGTTCTTGGCCACCAGGTAGGAGAGCTTGCCGTCTCCCTTCTTGACCAGGAAGTAGAAGTGGTCTCGTACGAAGCGCAAACCGAAGATCAGGCCGGTCTCGTCGCTCAGGAACCGCATGATCCGTTTGAGCTGATGGTCACTGAGCTTGAGCTTGCGTTTGAGCGAGGAGAGAGTTTTCTGAGTCGATGAAAAGATAATCTCCCGTTCGACTTCAAAGAACAGCCCCAGGTACTGGTTGAGGGCGCCGGAGACGTCGCTGACCGAAGAGAAGTTCTCAGGCCGCGAGAACAGATGGAGGACCGCGCGCTCCGGGTTCCATTGGCCGCTCTGAATCGCTCCGTGGAGCTTGAGCCGGTAGATCACCGTCCGGATCTCTTCGGTGTCGATGGGTAGGGTCAGGAAATCGAAGAGTCCGGCCCGGAAGGCGTCGACGATCCCGTGGTGATCGGGCCTGGGGGATATCAGGGTGATGGCCGCGCGCGGGAGGTGCTGCCGGATCCTGCGGATGTCGTCGATGGTCTTCTGGCTCTGTCGGTTGGAATAGAAGAACACCGCCTGGGAGTTTTTCTTATTGAAGTTCCCGAGGTCTGAGACGTCCTGTAGAAAACTAATGTGGAAGCGGATCCGGTTATCCCGAAGTGACTTCTTGATCGATTCGATCGAAAAAGAATCAAGGCCTATGGCGAGAATTTCAAGTTGGTTTGTTTTTTTATTCATTATACATCGATGTTTTTCTTCAGGACGTTCAGGGCGATGGAGCGGTCCGATTCCTCTTCCAGCACGGAGATAGCCCCTTTGAGAGTTTTGATCGCCTTTTCAAGTTTGTCTTCCAGCTCGTAGCGGCTTTCAACGGAGCGCTTCTCCTGGGTGGAGATGGATTCCATGTCGAACTCCATGGCGTCGATCTTGCGTTTCAGCTCAAGGATCTTCAGGTCCCGGTGCCGCACCTGGGTTTCGGCGTCCGATTTCAGCAGCTCGAGCTTCTGCTCGAGTTCCTTTTCTCGCAGCTGAACTTTTTTTACATCAATCCGTGTCTTCTGTCCCGCCTTCTCTAGTTCCTGGGTGAGGTTTCTGTTCTTTTCTTCCAGGATCTGCTTCTTCTCATCGAAATGGCTGAGCTTATTTTTGAGTTCGTTGATCTCCTCGGCCGTCTTCTTGCGCGTGATAGTCAGGATGATCTTGGTCTCATCGAGCTCAGCGCGCAGACTCAGGGTCTGCCGGTTGAAGGTGACTTTGTCGTCTTCGAGCTTTTGGATCTTCGCCAGGAGCTCTTCCCGGTCCGCCCGCAGGTTGGCGATAGTGGCGTGGGTCCGTTCGTAGTCGCCGGTGAAGACGGCGGGTGCTTCTTTCGGAGTCACCTCCGCCGGAGGACGACTCTGGGATCTCCGTCCCGGCTGGGGCTTCTCCTCGACCCTCGGGTTCTCTTTCAGGAACCGGCGGATGGTGGTCGCTTCGTTCTGGCTCGTTAGGTCGGAGCTAAACGTGGAGAGTTCCTTTACCTCCGTTTTGAAATCGATGTCGAAGTCTTCGATCTCTGCTTCTGCGAGGGCAGGCCCCGGAGCCGCCGAAACAGCTGCAGACGGACCTAGGTCGAGAAGATCTTCCTCTGCGAGATCCAGATTGGTATGGATGTTCATCTGAGAGGCGTCTTGATCCATCAGCTCGTCGATCTCCTTGAGCTTTACCCTGGTGGCTTCCGAGAGGTCGAAGGACTCCATCACCATGGAAGAATCTAGGCTCATCGGCTGGATGTTGATGGATGAGTCATTTGCGAGGCTCAGGCCCGTGCCCGTTCCCGCGTCCACCGGGGCGAGGTCGAGCCGGTCGACCACCACCGACTTGTCGTCGAGAGAAAATTCAGTAGTCCCGGTGGCCTCGTTCTTGTCTACAGCAGTGACCGGGGCATCGTCCAGAGAGAGCTCAGAGTACCCGGAGTTTCCGGAGTCCAAGTCGAATTCCCCTTTGACCTGGTCGTCACCGAGGTCGAGGGCACCGTCGTTACCAAGGTCTAGATCGAGGCCCGACTCTTCGACTTGCGCGTCTTCCGCCAGGTCGAGGTTAAAATCAAGTTCGTCTAGGTCCCCGAGAGTGAGGTCCACGTTCTTCAAGCCCATGCTGTCTCCGGAAGGTTTTGTTTCTTTTTTGTTCTCCTGAGGCCGTACTTGCTCAGGAGGGGTGCCCGTCACGCTGAGGAACACTTGGTCAAGCTCGGCACTCAGCGTGCTGGTATTAACATTGGTGCTACTCTTTAGCTCGGGAACTTCAATTAGATTCGTTTTATCAATTACTGTCACCTTGCTCACGTCAGGGGAGCACAGGCCCTCGACGATTTTATTGAAGACGTCCGGATGCACCACCGCCTGGACGTAGGCGTCTCCGCCGACGGGACTACTCTGGTGAACGCGCAGGTTGTGGGCCTTGTTGTCCTCGATGACGTAGATGACTCGAGCACTCGGCGTCCGGTCCCGGATGGTCAGCACCATCTCGTTGAGTTGGTCACCGGGGTTTTTAATATCCACCAAAAAGAAAGTGTCCGGCGGGAGGTCGTCCAAGAGCTTTACCAGTTGAGTCTTGTCAGTGAGCTTCCCCGCTCCCGCAAGTACGGGGATGCGCTTCTGGAATGAGTCCAGGGTTCCGGGTTTTGAGCTGACGAGATAGTAAGTCATTGGGTACCTTCAAAACCTATCATATATTAGATCCCGCCAGTAAACCCGGAGGCAAAGATTGCAGGCTTGGGGTTTCCGCACAACTCTGTTGATTCCTACCCATCCTCATAATACAATCTTAGAGCCACTTGGAGGAAATTTGAAAAACATAAACTACGCATTCTCAATGCTGATCGTTTCTATCAGCTTAGCCCACGCAGAGGATAACTACCTGCCGTCGAACATCCTAATGATGGATGACCGATTCGCGCATCACGTGATCTTGGTGGAGAAGGCCACCCACAAGCTCCACCTTTACGAAAACACCGGAACCAATCCCAAGCTGGTGCAGACCTTCTCTACCGCTACCGGGAAGTTCAAGGGTGACAAGGCCTCAAGCGGAGACCACAAGACTCCGGAGGGCATCTATACCATCTACGATTTCTTCTCGAAGGACGCTCTGCTGAAAAAGCACGGGAAGTACGCCGAGATCTACGGCAGCGGCGCGTTTCCCATGAACTACCCGAACCTGATCGACAGCCGCGCAGGGAAGACCGGCGGTGGCATCTGGCTACACTCGACGGATAACGATAACCGGGTCTCCAAGGGACTAGACTCCCGTGGCTGCGTAGTGCTCCAGAACCAGGACCTCAAAGACATATCTCAGTACATCGAACTCAACCACACTCCGATCATCGTGGTCCAGGACATCTTCTACCTCTCGAAGTACGCCTGGGAACGGAACCGGAAAGACCTGAACGACACCATCACCACCTGGTCGAAGGCCTGGCAAGAAAAAGACTTCGAGACCTACATCAAGAGCTACGACCCCCAGCGGTTCCAAGACACCAGCAAGGGATCCTACGAAGCGTACAAGGCCTACAAGAAAGCGGTCTTCTCCCGGCCGGATAAGCCGCTCATTAAATTCGAGTTCATTTCCATCCTCGCCACCGACCAGTACGCCGTGGCCCACTTGCAACAGGACTACACCTCCTCGGTGGTCAATGACATCGGAAAGAAAACTCTCTACCTGAAGAAAGACGCGAACTACGACTGGAAAATCGTGGGAGAACTGTGGGAGAAGACGGATTCGAAACACCTGGCCTTCACTCCCTCCAAGCGTTTCTTTAAAGAATAGGTAATGAAAGAAATCATTCAAAACAGCAAAGGGGAAGTGGCCATCGTCATCTACGATGCTCCCCTTCCCCCGAAGTACTTCCGGTTCACTAAGAAGTTCATCCGCACACTCTTCCTCACCGTTCCGCTGCTGCTGCTGTTCTCGTTCCTGGGACTTTTTTTCTGGGGCCTGGGCTCCCGGCTCCGGGACGTGAAGGCACCGAGCTTTCCCAGCGTGCTCTCCGAGAGCGACCGCCGCATCCAGCAGCTCGAGGAAGAGTTGAAATCGGAGCAGGACAGTAACTCCCTCTTGAGCGAGAAGCTCTCAGCTCAGGCACCGGTAGCGAGTGACCCCGACAGGCCCTTTCTCTTCAGCATCAAAGAACCTTACGGCATGCAGAACCTGACCAGTGCGAAGAAAGTTACAGTGGGCCAGGTCGAGTTCATCCAGGAGGCGGAGAAATCCGTGCTGAAGTTCCAGATCACTAACTCCGGCCAGGAAACAAAAATTTCCGGCCACGTCATCGTCTACCTGCTCTCCGACACGGGCGTCCTCGCCTACCCTCGGGAGGCGACCCCGAGCACGCTGGACGGAGTTAAATTCTCCGTCGGCGAGACCTTCTCGGTCTCTCGCCTGCGTCCGACCATCGCGGAGTTCGGCAGAGTCCAGACCAGCGCCGCTGTGAAGTTCGTGATCTACATCTTCACCCGCGAGGGCGACCTGCTCTTGATCCATCAAACAGATTCATTCAAAGCCGGAGCTAAGCCATGATCACCGAGACGGACTTCCGGGAATTTCAGTACAACGTCCTAGGCGCGAAGTCTCGCATCGTCGGTGACCTGATCCTCCACGGAGACGCGATCGTGAACTCCGAAATCGAAGGAAGCATCGAGGTCCGGGGTGAAGGAAAACTCATCCTCGAGCGGGGAAGCCACGTCACCGGTAGGATCAAGGCTTTCGACATCGAAGTCTTCGGAACTGTGGTTGGTGACATCGACTGCCCGGGCCTGGTGGCCATCCGGTCCAGTGCCAGGATCCAGGGATCGATCAAGTCCGGAAGGCTGGTGATCTACCCCGGTGCCATCGTCGAAATGGAAATCAGCACTCAAGAACCTGGGGTCTAGAGAAAATCTTCGTAGTTGATAATCTTCACCGGTCGGATGCGAGAGAGAGACTTCACCAGGCTCTTGTCTCCCAGCACTAGGATCGTCATACGCTCCCAAGGAAAGACTTCGTAGCTCGCCTGCGACAGACTAGTGGGGGTGAGGTTCTTTATCGTCTGCGGAAAATTCACCAGTTCCTTGAGATCCCGACCCTGGTGATCGTACTGCATGATCTGACCGAGAAACGCCGTGGTCTCCTCGAAGCCGAAGGCGTAGCCGCCGATGAGGTGGTTCTGCTGGTGTTCGAATTCCTTCTTAGAGACGAGCCCTGCTCCGACCTCCGCGAAGACGTCCCGGATAATGGAGATGGCTTCGGCGGTGGTCTCATTCTTCGAAAAGGTAATGATCCCCGCCCTTCCGTAGTCTCGCTGCATGGAAACGTAGGCCCCGGCGGAGTAAGTCAGGCCCCGCTTCACCCGCAGCTCCTGGACCAGCTTCGAAGTGAAGCCTCCTCCTAGGAAGGTCGAAAGAAACTGGAACTGGTCGTGCTTACCCTTCACCTCATCGAGGGTGAGGTAGCGGCCGATCCGGATCTGCGCCTGGTTGGCGTCCCCTGGAACTTCCGCCAGGTAGATCACAGATTCTTCCGTGGGCTTTTTGAGCGTGCCCACGGCGGCGTTGTTCTGATTGCTCCAGTTACAGTTTTTCCCCAGGATGTTCTTCATTGCCTTGATCTCCGGAGGACCGGAGATGTAGAGGACTTTTTTGGTTCTGTTCAACAGGTCCAGACGCTCCTTGAGGAGGGTCGAGGTCATCTTCTCGAAACTCAGCAGTGTTCCTTCCACTGGCCGGTCGTAGGCCGTGTTCTTTAGCGACAAGTTCCGGTAGATCCGGTCGGCCAAGGCCGAGTGCGAGGTCACCAGGTTCCGAAGATGACTCTTGCTGCGGCTCACGTAGGAATTTAATTCGTCTTCCGGAAAGCGGGCATCCTTGAAGATCTCGCACACCTTCGATATCACCGGTGTGATGTCTTTGGTCAGTGCCTGCACACTCATCACGGAGTACTCGTGTGTCACCGTGTGTTTTATGTTTGCCCCGTAGAAATCGAAGAACTCCGAGAGCTCCCGCTGGTTTTCTTTGGAGGTTCCGGAGGCGAACAGGTCTAGGGTCGCCTGAGTGAGGCCCGCCACCGGATCTGTGATGGCCCCGTCCTGGAACATGATGGAGGCGGTGAACCGCGGGAACTTACTGTCCTCGATCCAGACGACTTCCAGGTCCCCCCACTTCGTCCGGTTGATGGAATCCAGGAAGGTGCTTTTCGCCTCGGCGACGCCGGCGACGAAGAAAAGGCTCAGGAATAAATATTTCATAGAATTTCTCACTTGTGCTGGTTCCAGACTGAGACGAACACGCTTGGCTTCAGGAATGTTTCCTGGCAGATTTCTTTCACGTCCTTCACGGTGACGTTCTCGTAGAGCTGGAGCTCCTGTTTATAAAACCGCCAGTCGCCGAAGAGCAGCTGCCGGTCTCCCAGGAACTGGGCGAGGCCCGCGTTGGTGTCCAGACCCGCGTAGAGGTCGGTCAGGTAGTTGTTCTTAATCTTCTGGATGTTGCGCGGAGTGATCTCCGTCTCACAGAAGGACTTGAGCTTGCTGGTCAGGTCTTTTCTGAACTCCTCGAGCTTCACTCCCCGCACCATTTCTCCTCCGATGAAGAAGAAGCCGGCCTTCTCCAGCTGCTGGTGAGCTGCGTAGATCGAAGTGGTGACGGGTTTTTTGATCAGGGTGTACTCGTTGATGAGTGAAGAACTTTTTCCGGACCCGAGGATGGAAGAGAGCACGTCCAGGGCGTAGCCCTTGGGGTGACCGACTTTGTAGGTTGGGTAGGCGAGCATGAAGATCGGGCTCGGCGACTCACCTTTTTTATCGATGACGATGTCGCTCTTCAACTTCGGCTCGAACATTTCATCCTTCAGCTCCGCGTGCGCCGCGACCACCGACGGTGAAGACGGGATCGGTCCGAACTTCTGCGAGATGAGCTGTTTCGCCTTCTCCTCATTCACATCTCCCACCAGCACCAGCGTCAGGTTATTGGGCGCGTAGAACTTTTTGAAGTACTGATGGATCTGATCCCGAGTGACGGACTTCAGGTCCGGGATCTCTCCGATGACCGCTGTCCCGTAGGGCGTGTTCTTGAAGAGAGTGAGGATCATCTCCAGGTAGAGCTGACCCTTCGGCGCGTTCTCATAGCGCATCTTCCGTTCCTCCAGGACCACCGCTCGCTCTTTGTTGAACTCGTCCTCATCGAGGTTGAGGTTGGCCAGTCGGTCAGACTCGATGTCCAGGATGGTGGTGAGCTCTGCAGAGGGAAGGTTCTCGTAGTAAACGGTCTGGTCATTGGTGGTGTAGGCATTGGTCGAACCGCCGCTCCCCTCGATCAGAAAATCCATACTGTTCTTCCCGAACTTTGCGGTTCCTTTGAACATCATGTGCTCTAGGAAGTGGCTCGCCCCGGTGATTCCGGGGACCTCATTCTTCCCGCCGACTTTATAGAATAAGTATAAGGAAAAGATGGGGAGCTTTGCGTTCGGTACGACGAGAGCGGTCATGCCATTTTCCAGCTTGAGTTCTCTGACGTCCAGGTTGATGCTGTCGGCAAGGGACTTCGGTTTCTTATCAACCGAAGAGCAGCCCGCGAGCAAGAGTAGCAGAAACAGTATCTTCATAGTAACATCCTAGTGATGAACAGGATCACAATATTAGGTTCGGGGACGAGCACAGGTGTACCTATCTTAGGGTGTAAGTGTAAGGTTTGCCAATCAACAGAAATAAGAAATAAGAGGTTTCGCACCTCGGCTGTGATCGAGCTTCATAATAAAAAAAATCTGCTGATTGACGCTTCTCCTGATTTACGGACTCAACTACTGCGGTCGGATTTCGATTCCATCGACGGAGTGATCCTGACCCACAATCACGCGGACCACACTCACGGAATAGATGACCTGCGGGCCTTTAGTTTCCTCCACGGTCCCCTGCCGGTCTTCGCGGATTCTTTCACCGGTGAGTCTCTCAAAACCCTCTTCCCGTACATCTTTGATACGGAGAAATATTTTGGTGACAAACCCATTCTGGGTGGAGGAATTCCTCAGCTTCATCATCAACTCGTTTCTCCCGGAAAAAGTGAAATCTTTGATAATGTCTTCGAGCTGTTTCACCTGCCTCATGGGCACGCGAAGACCTTAGGGATCCTCCACCAGAAGATGGCCTACGTCGTCGACTGCAAAGAAATCCCTCCAGAGTTTCTTGGTCGATTAAAAGCTGCGCAGCTGGAACTGCTCATCATCGATTGCCTGCGTCCAGAACCGCACCAGACCCATCTTCACTTTGACCTGACTCTGGAGTACATCAAAGAAATCTCTCCTCGTTTAGCCATTCTTACGCACATGGGTCATGAATGGGATTATCTTGACTTGCTTCAGCAACTTCGGCTGCGGGGTGTGAAAAATGTTTTACCGGCCATCGATGGGCAGAGCTTCCTCTATTCTAATTCCTAAAATATATGTGTAGAATTGGTGCGATACCTTCTCAATAGTTCGTTTATTTTAAGCACGGGAGATCCCATGAAAATTGCTATTCCAAAAGAAATCAAAAACAATGAAAACCGAGTCGGCATGGTCCCGAGTGGTGTTCGGCAGCTGGTGCTGGATGGCCATGAAGTTTTCGTTCAACGGAACGCCGGGATGGGCATCGGGATTCTGGATGAAGAGTACACCAAGGCCGGGGCTAAGATCGTGGCCACCCTCGAAGACGCCTTCACCGCCGGCGAGATGATCATAAAAGTTAAAGAACCACAGCCCAATGAGATCGCTCTTCTGAAGCCCCATCATATCCTCTACACCTACCTTCACCTTGCGGCGGACAAGCCGCAGACGGAAGGGTTGATGAAGTCGGGTGCCACCTGCATCGCCTACGAAACCATCCAGCTGGAAGACAACTCACTGCCGCTCTTGGTACCGATGTCAGAGGTTGCGGGAAGAATGTCCGTCCAGGTGGGAGCAACCTACCTGCAGCTTGATAAGGGCGGGAAAGGAATCCTGCTGGGAGGTGTTCCGGGAGTCCGACGGGCCAAGGTCACCATCATCGGCTGCGGCATCGCTGGAACCAACGCCGCCAAGATGGCCATCGGGATGGGCGCGGACGTGACCTTGATTGACCTGTCGACCAAGCGGCTCGCCGAACTCGATGATCTCTTCGAAAATAAAGTCAGTACGGTCTTCTCGAACGCCCACAATATCGAGGAGGCCGTCCTCAGCTCTGACCTGGTGATCGGCGCGGTCCTGGTTCCCGGAGCCAAGGCCCCGAAGCTCGTGACCCGCGACATGATCTCCAGGATGCAGAAAGGCTCGGTGGTGGTCGACATCGCCGTCGACCAGGGCGGTTGCATCGAAACCTGTAAGCCAACCACTCACGAGAACCCAACTTTCATCGTCGACGGCGTGGTTCATTACTGCGTGGCCAACATGCCCGGTGCCGTGGCCCGGACGTCTACCTTCGCCCTCACCAACGTGACCTTGAAGTACGCCCGGATGATCGCGAGAGACGGTGTAGACCGCGCCATTATGAGAGACAAGCCGCTGCGCCTTGGTGTGAACATCTACAAAGGCAAGCTCGTCTACGAACAAGTTGCCCTGGACCTCGATCTTCCGTTCACTCCTCTAGCTTTAGACAAGTACCTCTAGGTCGCCCAGGTCAGAGCACGCAAAAGGTGCTCTGACCTTTTATGATTGCCTCTATTGATGCTCATGCTATGATGGCAATATGCTTCAGAAAATCCTCATCATCACCAACTTTGCCGTAGTCCTTTTGGGTGTGGGCCTGATTTACTATTCACATAACATCGTTAAGCCTGAGCCTACGGATCAACATTTAGAAGCCCAGAAGCTTCAGAGTAAAGCTCTTGAGAGTTCTGGGATCCAGCCGGTGCCGATCAAGAAATTTGTGGTGAACCTGTATTCGAAGAGCACTCGACTCCGGTACCTCGACCTGGAGATGAACATCCTGACTTTTCATAACGACCAGAAAGCGATCGTAAAAGACAACGAACACATTTTCAAAGACGTGGTGATCGAGATCGCCGCTCAGCTGGCGCCGGATGAGCTCGATTCAGTGACAGGTAAAATACTGTTGGAGAATAGGATAAAAAAACAGGTCAACTCTCGGCTGGGTCAACCTGTGGCGAAGCAGATCTACTTTTCGGGGTTCGTGGTTCAGTAGAAGCTGAGGTTTACTGAAGCTGCTTGTTGCTATCGTCCTGGTCAAGCGGGACTGCAGTCTTAGCATCATCCGGCAGAGTATCCAGGTACTTCTTAACTTCTTCTTTCGATATCTTATTTTCCGCCAGCAGACGGTCACGCACTCTAAGGTCTAATTGCTTTTCTTCAAGAGCTAATCTCAATTTCATGGGTCCTCGCTTTAATAGAAGTTTATCTTCTAACATGATAAATAGACGTTAGCAAGAATTGACGCTTACTGCCAATACTTCGGTGGCTTACTTTCTTCATCTTTAACTACATATAAATGCTTTTTGCCAGACCTTTTTGATTTTGACTGCCATCCGAAGGTGGGCCCCGCTGAATTTAACACTTTTTTGATAATTGGATTGGTCTGGAAATAAATGATCAGAAAGCTGATACCCATGGCGAGTAAATGGGCCCAGGCCGTCGCCAGGGAAGAAAAAATCGCCATGTAGGCTTCCATCCCGGCGAGGATGTAGCAGAAGGTGCGCGCGCGCATCGGAAAGATCATCATCATCGACATCTGCCGGTCGGGAAAGAGACTCGCGTAGGCAATGAGGAGGGCGAAGTTCACCCCTGAGAGCCCGTGGATGGGAGTCGAATAGAAGGGAGTCCCGAAGAAAAAAATTAGGCTCACCAGGCTATAGATGATTCCCACCAGTGCGACCGTCACTAGTAAGAAGCGCAGGTAGACCTTCGGGCCCCACTGCGACTCGAGCTCGGATCCGATGAACCAGACCACCAGCGAGTTGAACAAGAAACTCAAGAGCTGGGTTTCGATCAGTGGGTAGGTGACCAGTTGGTAGACCAGCCCCATGAAGAGCCCGTGCGCGGAGAGGCCGATGTAGGCCACGGGAGCGAAGGCCCCGACGGCCTTCATGATGGATGAAATTAAAAATAAACTACCGGCGATGATCAGGATGATCTTATTTACTTTGGTGATCGGCGGTGCCTGAAACTGAACCTGGCTCATACGTGACCTATGCTGTCTGGACGCTGGGAGATCTCGATGAGCACCCCCCCGGTGGATTTGGGGTGCATAAAATTCACCAGGCATCCGCCGGCGCCGATCCGTGGTTCGGGGTAAATGAATTTATAGCCCTTGCCGGTGAGTTCAGCGGTTTTTAATTTCACGTCTCCCACCTTGAAGCACAAGTGATGGATCCCCTCGCCTTTGCTTTCGATGAACTTGTGGATGGTGCTCTCGCTGGAGGTGGGCTCGAGGAGTTCGATGTGGGCATTGTGGTCAATCTGAGCGAAAGCGGTGAGAACCAACTGGTCCTTGACCTCTTCGACTTCAGTAGAAAATACCATCCCCAGGTCCTGGTAGATTTTCTTGGCAGCCGAGATGTTTTTTACCGCGATAGCGATGTGATCAAGGATGCAATCCTGCAGCTCTGGAATGGCCATTTTTGTGACTCCTTAAGAATCATATTATGCAACGAAGGGCAAGAGGGGGCAATCCCTAAAAGCTTGGAGCTGGCACGGCGTTATCACACGCCGACGGACTGTTTGGATCAAACGGTGGAATCGGTTCCTGCACCGGAGGCGCGCAGGTCCCGTTTTTACAGTCCCCCAGCTCCATGACGGTAGAACACTGTTGTCGACAGGTGATGTTTCCTTGAGTGTCCGTACCCGTTTTAACCACCAGGCATTTTATGATGGGAGATTTCTGGCACCATTCTTTAGCGATGCAGAAGGAGCCGGTGGGCTTACTGCACAGAACGGCAGGGTTTAAGATGGTGTTGTGAGGAGAGCATTTCCCACTGGTGCTGTTACAGCACAAGCTGGTGCACTCGAAGTCCGTGCCGCAGGAAGCGCCCACGTCCCGGTTCCCTTGAGTGGAGGTGTCGTCGATGCACTGGGAGACCAGATTCTCGTCCCAGCAGCGGTTGTTGAAGCAGCACTCGCTGCCGCCGCAGCTGGCGTTGCTGGTGCAGGATTTGTAGTTACTGAAAAGTACTTCGTTGCCGATGTCCGTGCGGTACTGGGTTGGCCTGACCAGTTGGAGCTTCACGTCCTTGGAGTTCGAAACCACGTAATCGTTACCGTTATTGTCTCGGGCGATGATCTCCATGGTCGCGGTGACGTTACACGAACCGACGTGTTCCAGTTCACTGTTGCGGCTCTGAGCGCGGGCGTTCGAGCCGTCCATCCACAGTGTTTTCCCAGCAGTGGTGAGGACCTGTTCGGTGCGCTTGTCGTTGACCTTTTCGGAACTCATGTGAGAGACGCCTGCCGGAAGGTCGAGCTTGGTGGCCAGAGGAAAGAGGTAAGAATTGTAGTAGACGCGGTTGAAGATCGGGGCCAGCTGATTGTCATCCGGCAACGGGAAATAGTCACTCACCGGGTAGCTCACGAAAGATCCGAGCCGGAAGAGTTTCTTCGGTCCGGCGAGGCTATCGAAGCGGAAGCTGAAGTGCCAGTCCTTGAAGTTCACCAGACGGTACGGGCCCCGGTAGTGGAACTCACCGCCGAGGATGGTCACCGGTTCCCAGATGGTTGACGGATTGGTGAATGCGGTGTCGATGGAATTGGTGGTATCGGCCGGGACCGCGAGTTCGCTGAACCGGAAGACGCTGTTGCTAGCGGTGACGGCCATGGTATCGGGCAATGATTTTTTTAACTGTTCGGAGAGGTCGTCCTGCAGGTAGCTGCCCCCCAGCACACTCTTCACCTGGGGCATCGAGGGAGTGATCGGCACCATCACTGAGCCCGAAGTCCGTATCAGGCCCTGGTCGAGGAGCTTGGCGTAGGCGTAGAGACATTCCTCCGTCGGCTCGTCTCCGCAGGCCCCGGCGCCGGTGAAGGTCGGATCGTCTTCGATCTTGAGTCCGCGGCAGAAGAGACCAGAGTTCCGGTTCTCTTGGGTGGGAGCGACGGTGAGGTTGGTGAAGTCGTAGGTGTTGTAATCGAAGAGGTCATACGGAAGACGGATGTTCCGGAAGGGCTCGGATCTGAGGTCCATCACTAGCACACTGATCTGCGTCTGCGGAGTGATCCCCGGTGCCTGGGAGACGGTCGCCGGAATAGTCACCGGCTCTTTGCCCAGGCCGAACTTAAAACGCACCTTCACGTGCCGGTCCGCCAAGGTTCCGATGTTGATCCCCGCCAGGTACAAACGACCCTGGTAGTTCTTAGGGATGGTGAGTTTTCTCACGTAACTTCCCCCGCCCGCGTAGCCGGTGCCGGTGGTGTAAGTGAGGTCTGAAGTGAGGTTCGGTTCGATGAGATGACGGATCTCAACTTTCGGAGGCAGAGAGGTTCCGTTGCCTATGGTGTTACCGTTTGCCCCGGCCCCGTTTCCGCTGGTGATCCCCCCGGTCACACCGGGCTGGAGGTCGACGTTTCTGTTGGAGGCGATGTCAGTGGGCATGCAGCTCGAGCTGATGAGATTCATCACGAGCAGTGGGCTTAGGAGTTTTTTAGCGAACTTTAAATTTTCCATGGTCTAGGGACCTCAGAAGTTTCATCGGCGGTTTCGAGACAGATTCTTAAAGTTATTATCAACTAGTTGGCCCACGGGTCCCGGAGAGAAACGGGATTCCGGAAGGTTAAGTACCCGAGAGGATTTATTGCACATATCCCCTGCCCGGTTAAGCAGGCAGCTACAAGTTTAAACTTCCTCAAAGGTCCCACGGAGTTTGTTCTTCCGGAAGTTCGGAACCTTGAAGAGTTTCCCATGAAAGGTGACAAAGAAACCTGGTTCCAGGATGCGGGCCGCGAAGATAGCTTCGATGACGTTTTGAGCGGCGTCGGAATCGTCAAAACCCAGCGGCTTCATGGCACCGGTAAAGACCACAGGAACTTTGATCTCAGGGTATTCTCGGTGGCAAAAGCTAGCTGACAGGTCCATGGTGTCTGTTCCATGCAGAACCACGATGGGGTGCCCTTCCCCTTCGTGGGACCTGATAGCGTTTAGGATGAATGCCCGGTCGGCGTCATCCATGAAGAGAGAGTCTTTGGACATGATCTGCTTCACCGTTATATCCGTGTACGGAAGCCGCAGCTTTTGCAAAATCTTATTTTTGACAATCGTGTCACGGTTCTGGAGGGACCCTTCGAATTCATCATAAATTTTTTCGATCGTCCCGCCAGTGGCCAGGACGAAGAGCGGCATAATTTCATTAGACATATTTGCGCACAACCCTTGACGTTGATAAATTTGATCCCATATTTGGCAGGGACCACTACATTATAAAGCAAAACATGGATATAGCATCACATTTGGAGGATTTATGACCACACGTAAAGGTTCAATTTCAGTAAAAACAAATGACATTTTCCCGATCATTAAAAAATGGCTCTACTCAGAGCATGATATTTTTATCCGGGAGCTGGTTTCCAACGCCTGCGATGCGATTACTAAGCGAAGTACGCTGGCCAGGAGCCAAGGCCAGGAGACGCCCGAAGGAAGAGTTAAGATCGAAGTGAACAAAGCAGAGTCCCTCATCACCATCACCGATAACGGTATCGGGATGACGGAAACCGAAGTTGAAAAATACATCGCCCAGCTGGCATTCTCCGGAGCAGAAGAATTTGTCCAGAAGATGAAGGACACCGGGAATAACTCCGCTAAAGATGAGATCATCGGAAAGTTCGGTCTCGGTTTCTACTCCGCCTTCATGGTCGCGCAGAAAGTCGAAGTCGAGTCCTTGTCCATGACTCCGGGATCGACGCCGACCAAGTGGATCTGCCTAGGCGACACCGATTACGAATTCGCGGAGTCGACCAAGTCTGACGTTGGTACAACCATCAAGCTCTTCATCGGTGACGACGGGAAAGAGTTCCTCGACACCTGGAAATTCCGGGAAACGCTCACCCGCTACTGCGACTTCATGCCCTACCCGATCGCTCTGACGGACAAGAGCGATGCGGAGGCGAAGGAAGAGGTCATCAACGAGACCACCCCCCTCTGGAAAAAAGACCCGTCGACGCTCACCGATCAGGACTACAAAGACTTCTACCGCAAGATGTTCCCGATGGAACAGGAACCACTATTCTGGCTCCACCTCAACGTCGACCACCCGTTTACCCTTCAGGGCGTGTTGTTCTTCCCGAAGCTCAACCCGTCGAAGCCGGTTCAGGAAAACGGCATCAAGCTCTACAGCAAACAGGTCTTCGTCTCTGACAACGTGAAGAGTGTTGTCCCGGATTTCCTGGGACTCCTCAAGGGTGCCATCGATTCGATCGACATTCCTTTAAACGTCTCCCGCTCGTCGCTCCAGGGTGACCCGAACATTAAGAAGATCTCAAACTACATCATCAAAAAAGTCTCCGAGTCCCTGAAGAAGCTCTTCAACTCTGACCGCGAACGCTACGAGAAAGTGTGGGAAGACATCGGCCTTTTCGTGAAGTACGGGTGCATGCAGGATACGAAGTTCGACGAGGTCATGCGCAAGTTCGTGCTGTTCAAGAACTCCGAGAGCAAACTGGTCACTCTTGAAGACTACCAGGCAAGTGTGCCGGAAGCGTATAAAGAGAAGCTCAAAGACAAGTACGTTTACTTTGAGAAGAATCAAAGTGACGAGGCCTTAAGAAAGCAGCTCCTGACTGAAGGGATCAACGTCATCGAGACCGACCAGTACATCGACCCGCACTTCATGCAGCACGCGGAGATGTCGAAGATTGGCGAGCAGAGCTACAAGTTCGCGGCCATCGATTCCGAGGTGGAGAACCTCCTGGACGCTTCCGAGACCAGTTCCGATGACATGAAGGTTAAGGACTTTTTTCGCCAGATCCTCGTGGGCGACAATAAAGAGATTGAAGGCCGACTAGAGGTGGACGTGAAGAACCTCAAGAACGCTTCTTCCAGCGCCTACTTTAAGGTTGATGAGAACATGAAGCGCTTCCAGCAGATGACCAAGTCCATGGGGAACACGGCCTTCAGCATGCCGATCAAAAAGACGCTGGTGGTGAACCCGCGGAACGTGCTGATCCAGAACGCGTTAAAGATCTGGGAGAAAGGCGAGAAGAAAGACCTGGCGGAGAAGATCTGTCACCACGTGCAGGACCTCGCGACCCTTTCTTCCGAAGGTCTGACTTCCGAGGATAAGGAGAAGTTTGTGAACCGGTCGCAGAACCTGGTGCAGGAGCTTTCTCAGTATATCGTTTAGGGTAAACCCAGTTACCCAAGAGATCCGATCACCGGTGAGCAACATTAGCGGGCTCACTGGTGATGATCTGTCAGCCGGGCCAGAAGTTTAGAAAGGCACCGAGACACAATCCCCGGACTGGCATCTTAATCCACAGGGTCCCTGGTTGATGCCACAGCACGAAGATATTTCGTCGCATCCCGGACCAGGGTTACTCATCATTCCACAAGCACATTCTTGAGCAAGACTCGATTGTGGAACCGGAGCTGCCAGGAAGAGGAAGATGAAAAAAATCAGGTTTTTAAATAGTGAGACCATGATCATATTTTAGTTAAAAAAATCCTTAATAGAAACTCATTTCTTCCCGGGCCCTTAATTTCAATACCTACTTCAACGGAGTTCCTCCCTAGATCACATCCTGGTACGACATATGCTTGAGTTGGAAACTCGACATCAGCGTCTCGTCTTTCTGGTAGCCCTTCGAGAGGTGCTCGATAGGAAGCGCGGATCCGTCTTTGCTCGAGGCACGGTTCCGGTGAATCATCTGGTTCTCTTCTTTTTCGGCGACTTCTTTGCAGTGGATACACAGGTCAGCCGTGGGCCTTGCTAGCAGCCGGGTGAAAGTTATTTCTTCTCCGCAGTCTTCGCACTCTCCGAAGGTGCAGTCTTCGATCTTCTGGAGAGACTTGCGGACCTTCTTTAAGTAAACAGCGGTACGGGTCTTGAGACGAAAATCCAGTTGGTTTTCTTTTTCCATCGACACAGCGTCAAGCTCGTCCCCTTCTTTGGCAACTTCGGTGAAGTTCCAGCTTGCGGTTTCTTCCTCGGAGAGGATCTCGAGGAAGAGATGTCTGAAGTGTTCGATCTTTGCCTTTTCCATAAAGCGCTCCTTAAAAAATTTTCTTCCCTGACGTGACTGGTTCTAATCCATTAGAACCGAGGGCCTCTTGCCAAGAACATCAAGATATGAAGGGCGAAATCCGTTTCTTACAATCACTCATTCCTTAAGTGATCCTTCATCTCTCGGGATTCCTAAAGCAGGAAGCGTGCCAGGACTGCTGATTTGGAAATTTAATAACTTGAATCTGGTAGCGATGAGGGCCGGGGACATTTTAACCATGCTTATAGTCAAAGTAGCTCTCCTCAGGGCCAAAGGGCCAAATCGGTAACTCTTACATGCTCTCAACTTCTGGTTGCCGGAGCATGATATTTAGGGCCCATCACTTACCAGGAGCCCTCATGAAAACATCATTCGCCTTCATAACCTTGGCACTTTCTGTGAGCGCTGTTGCTCAGGAACGCGTGGAACTTAACTCAAAGAAAGTCTCGGTGAACTCTTCTGAAGCCGTCTTGGTTAGGACCAGCCAGACACCGGAAACCGTAGAGATCACTTTCCGGGTTCCCATGGCCAATTCTGTCTGTGAGCGGTCATCCACTCATAGTGTCTACCTGACCTCGGGCCTTGAGTGCGGCTACGACTTGCAGACTCGCTACGTCTACGTCCATGGCCGCGGAGGCTCACGACGTTACCTAGAGACGTATAACTACCCAAGGACCTGCATGGTCAACCGGTCGTACTGCGTGGAGTACGGCACTTCAACCATGACAGAAAGTGACACCATGAAACTGAAGTTCAAGGACCTCCCGGCCCTCGGCGGTTCTGAGACCGATACCTTTAAGATCCGCGCGAATCAAAAACGAGTGGACAGTGAAGGCGTCCTCTACGACATCTCCCCACTTCAGACTCTGGTTCCGTATAAAGTTGAAAAGAAAAAGGTCCTTGGCCTGTTCAATACAACCTACGTGGTAGAAAAGAACTAACCGACTTCGAGGTGCCCGACTAACCTCCGGCACCTCTTCAAAAAAACTTACTGTGAAAAATTTTCATTCGACTCCCTAAGTTTATGAATTTAGCGTATTAATGCGCCGCAAACTAAACTTATTGGGAGTCTCTTATGAAATACATTTTTAAATGCATGTTGATTTCAACGTCTTTAACCGCACTCGCACAAGAGCAGGTAAACCCTCGAACTGCACAGAAAGTCTTGGTTTCCGGAGCTTCTGCAATCTTACTGCGAACTCACGGCACTCCGGACATGGTCCGGCTGACCTTCAAGATGCCGATCAAGCAACGGGTCTGCAAGGCCACAGAACTCCGGTCACTGATGAAGGCCTCCGCCGCCGACTGCGGCACTGAAACTCGGACAGTGAGAGTCCAGCGGGCCCGCAACGTTACTGAGGAAGTGAGTAGAGAGTATGCTAAATCCTGCATGGTCCGGGAATCGGTCTGTGTCTTTGAAGCCATCGAACTTTCGGAAGAGTCCGATACCATCCGGATAACTTTCAGGGATCTTCCTCAGCTGAGGGACAGTGAGAGCGAATCTTTCCTCGTCACCGCTGAAGCCACGTCGGTAGAAAACACGGATTTCAGATTCACTGTGAAGACACTCGAAACGGTCGAGACGTACAAGGTGCTCCAGGTCCGATTACTGGGTCTCCTCGCAATGGATAGATTCGAGGTGGTAAGAGAATAGGCCAACTGCGGTCACACGTATTTTTCTGATTTATCTTTCGAAAGGACGATCTCTCCCTTATCCCGCAACCGGGTGACCACGTCCATGATCTTCTTCTGAGCCTCTAGCACTTCGCCCAGGGGCCGTGGCTTGCCTCTGAGGCTGTCTTCGATGTCTCGTTTCATGTTGGTCGAGAACATCCCGAGAAGGTGATCGGTGAGTTCCTTACTGGCACCCCTCAGGGCCAGGCCAAGGACGTCCAGTTCAATGTCCTGCAGGAGCCGCTTCATCATGGTCACAGTGAGGTAGCGGAGGTCGTCGAAGGTCACCAGGTTCTGTTTGAGCTTGATGGCCATCTCCGGGTCGCGGCGTGCGATGTCCGCCAGCAAGGACTGCTGAGCGGCCAGGTCCAGTCCCTGGAGCATTTCAGTCGCGGCCTTCAGACCGTCGAACTTCTTTTTCATCCTCGCCCCAGATACGGATCAGCTGTGGCGAGGTGGTTGGTGACGTAGTCTGAGACGGCGTCCTCCAGCTTGAGGAACTTGAACTTCGGCAGGGCCTTCTGCAGTTTGCTCATCTGCGCCTGCGTGTAGTATTGATACTGGTTCTGAAGTTCCTCGGGCATGTCAATGAACTGGATTTTCGGAGCCTTTCCCATCGCTTTGAAAGTCGCCTTCACCAGGTCGTGAAAACTGCGGGCCTCACCGGTGCCGAGGTTATAGATGCCGGAGAGGGCCGGCTTCTTCTTCCCGGCTTCGACCAGGTCGAGCATCGCCCGGACAACGTCTTTGACGTACACGAAGTCCCGTAACTGCTCGCCGTCCTGGTAGTCAGGTCGGTGAGATTTAAAGAGCTTCACCGTGCCTTTGTCTTTGATCTGGTGAAACGACTGGAAGACCACCGAACTCATCTTGCCCTTGTGGTATTCGTTGGGGCCAAAGACGTTGAAGAACTTCACTCCGAACCAGACCAAGGGCCTCTGCTTCTGCTTGAGGATCCATTCATCGGAGAGCTGTTTGGAATAGCCGTACTTATTCAAAGGTTTGAGCTCAGGGACGCCGGCGTGGTCATCCGAATAGCCCAGGTCTCCGTTGCCGTAGGTCGCAGCACTGGAAGCGTAGACGATGGGAATGTTCTTCGCCGCGGCTAAGCTCAAAAGCCGATTAGTGAAAAGAGTGTTGTTTTTGTAGAGGTAATCCATGTCCAGCTGAGTTGTGTCTGAGCAGGCGCCCATGTGGTAGATCGCCTTGATCGCCCCGCTGCGGTTCCAGCTCGGATGGTCCCATAGCTCACCTATCCGCACCACTTCGCTGTATTTTAACTTCGCGAGATTCTTCCAGGAATCACCGCTCCCCCAGTCGTCACAGAGGAGGAGGTTTTCTTTCCCTCGGGCATTAAGTTCCTTCACGATCACGCTGCCGATGAAGCCGGCGGCACCAGTCACTAAAATCATTGAGAGTCCTTTGATTACCCTCTCATCTTAGATCATTTTGAACTGAATTAAAAAGACTGATTATTTAAAGGTATTTTGACTGTAAACCACGGCCATTCTCCGGGCGTAGGTAAGAAAGTGGTCCGGGAGGTTGGAGGCGACGATGAATAGCACACCGGCCATGAGGTTAAAGGTGATGTCCTCATTCGTCGCAACAATCGTCGCGATGCCGATGAAGATCGGCTCAAGCATGATGATCGATGCCGCGGCCGTGACCTTGGTTTTTTTCAGTCCGTAGAAGAGAAGCAGATTCGGGATGATCCCCGTGAGGACGGCGTAGTAAGCAATCTTATCAATGTTGTGAGGCATGGTGAGGGAGTGCCCTCTTCCTTTGATGTAGATGAAGAAAGTGATTCCGATCAGCGAGAAGAAATCGTTGAAGAAGGCGCAGACCACTGGAGAGATCCCATTCTCCTGGGCTTTCTTGGAATAGATGATCCAGAATGCCATGAGAAGTGAGGTGAAAATCGGAAGCAGGTATGCCGCTGAGAACTGACCTTTAGAGTTCGGGGCAATCAGGATGGCCGACCCGATGAGTGCGATCACCCATTTGTTCAGATTCCAGCCGGTCCCGCGGCCCCGGACGTATTCGTAGAGAAGGGTCCAGGCCGGAACGGTCAGGGAAAGAAAAGTCAGGTGGGAGATCGGTAGGCCAACGTTCAGGGAACTGAATTCACACCAGTACAAGAAGGTCCCGATGAGGCCCGAGACGAATAAGAGGGAAAACTCCTTCTGGAAGGTCATCTTAAGAATTTCTCTCCATTTCATCAGAACCAGCGGGAGCTGCAGCAGCGTGAGGACCAAGAGGAAATGGAAGGCGAATTCTAAAGCATCCACATCACCTATTAAGACTGAAGCGAGTGGATAAGCTAATCCAAACAGAAATGATGATAAGACTAGTGAAAACATAGATGCCCCTTGTGTGGACGAAGGAGTACCATGGCTAAAGAATCCGGCAGGTGCCAAGTGGTAAACAAAGAAAAAGTTATATATTGCGCAATACGTTAAATATAATTAATTTATACGGGTTTCAATGAGTTGGAAATTCTAATAATTTAGGATAAAAAATTCATTTATTCTAAAGGGGCCATATGAATGTTGATAACTGGATGATTGAAGAGTCTTTCCGCAACACCTATTCCATGGGATTCAAGATAAAGAGTTACCTCCACAGTGAGCAGTCCAAGTACCAAAAAATTGACGTGGTCGAAACTGAGTCCGTCGGAACGCTGCTGCTCCTGGACGGGAAGACCATGGTCTCCGATAAAGATGAGTTCGTTTACCACGAGGTCGTCTCTCACATCCCTTACATGGTTTCCCGCTCGTGCAAGAAAGTTCTGATCATCGGCGGCGGCGACGGCGGAGTGGTGAGAGAATTCGTCAAGCACGCGGACATCGAACGGATAGACCTGGTGGAGATCGACGAGCGAGTGATCGAAGTCTCGAAGATCTACTTCCCGGACTGCACCTCGGGTCTCAGTGACAAGCGCGTGCGGGTCCTTCCGGAGGACGGCTTCGCGTTCATCAAAAGAGCGAAGAAAGAATACGACATCATCGTGGTGGATTCCACCGATCCGGTGGACTTCGCCTCGGGACTCTTCACCGACGAGTTCTACCAGGACGTCTCGGACGCCCTCACCGATGAAGGCATCATGATGAACCAGACGGAGAATCCGTTTTTAGATGAGTGGGGTGTTAAGAGCATCTACCAGAACATGCGGAAAGTGTTCCCGGTGGTCAACTCCTTCAGCGCACCCATGCTCATCTACCCTGGAGTGTACTGGACCTTCGGCTTCTCCTCTAAGAAGTACCGCCCGACAGATCTCAATCCCGCGAAGCTCACCCAGATGCAGTCAACCCAGAGAGGTCTGAAGTGGTACAACATGGACTGGCACAGAGGTTGTTTCTCGATTTCTAACTTTCATAAAAACATGATCGGCCAGGAGTAAACGGATGGAACCAAAGTTACTGAGAGAAGTCGAAGGCCTCGAGCAGTCCAAGGCGTTCATCGCTACGGAGTTCTCCCAGGCCATCTATTCGAACACCACCCACATCATCGGCTTCTGCTTCGACGGTACCACCAGCTTCCGTCCCGGAGCGCGCTTCGGCGCGTCCGCACTGCGGGAAGCGTCCTTCGGTCTCGAGGACTTCTCTCCCTACCTTGAAAAAGACCTGACGGATTACCACGTGGTGACCATGGGGGACCTCCCGATCTACCCGTCGAAGTGGCACCTCACCAATGACTTCTTTAAGGAAATGGTGCAGGGACTAGATTTCAAAAAAGAGCAGATAAAGTTTCTGACCATCGGCGGAGAGCATTCGATCTCCTACGGACCGATCGTGAAATACCTCGAGAGCTACCCGGACCTGGTGGTGCTTCACCTCGACGCGCACACCGACCTGCGGGACGGTTACCTGGAAGAGAAGTATTCACACGCCTCCATCATCCGCAGGGTGCTTGACCACTTCACCCAGGCCAATCGGCTCATCCAGTACGGGATCCGCTCCGGACCGCGGGAGGAGTTTAAGTGGATGAAGGAAAATAAGACGCTGGCGGGGTCCCTGAAGGAATGCTGTGAGTGGCTCGAGGCCATCGACGACAGCAGACCCATTTACCTGACGCTCGATTTCGATTTCTTCGATCCGGCGTTTTTCCCCGGTACCGGAACCCCGGAAGCCGGCGGAGAAGATTTCCACGGTTTTATGCGGATCCTAAAAATCCTCAACCGGAAGAACTTCGTGGGAGCCGACGTGGTGGAACTCGCACCGATGCTTGACCCGACCAATAACTCGGCTTGCTTCGCTTCCAAGGTGACCAGAGAGGTCATCCTCGCCATGAACCGGTAAGCCGCTCAACCCTACCACAGGCCCATATTTGCCAGAAAATCTTGGCAGGCCGACCCGGAAGTTCGCATCCGGGATCTTTTAAATCGCCGGTTCACCGGAGAAGATAATTCTACTCAACTATTTCTCTCACCCTGCCGTATAGTAAGTGAATTCAAAAAAGAAGGAAATTCATGAAAAAGATGTCTCGGATGGAATGCAGTAAAGAAGTCCGCAGAGTCCTCAACCGCTACCACGTCGACCTCTCCCACTGTCAGTACAGTGTGTCCGGTAGAGACATCCGCATGACCGGCTGGTTGTTCAAGACCGACGGCAGCGACTTCAACGGTCAGCAGCTCGAGAGCATGATCCAGGATTTCCAGCAGGCCCTGAGCGGCTTCTCGGTCAACGGGTCCCTGGAGAACTGGAACTTCTCATCGGACCACATCTCCGCGGTCAGTAAGAATAAAGATAAAGAAGAATCGGAACAGAAAGTCGAAGAGCCGGAATTGAAGAAAGCTTCATAGAGTCAGCTGAGACTCGTCCATCACTTTTTTCTTCAGGTACGGGTGCACCACCCAGGCGACAGCGAGGATGCCGATCTCGTAGAGCACCATCATCGGAAGCCACACACACATCATACTCAGCACGTCCGGTGGTGTCAGGATCGCTGACAACACCGCGAAGATCACGGCCATGTACCGCCGCCACGACCGCAACGAGTACTTTGTCACTAGTCCCATGAACCCCAAGATAAGCATGACGTTAGGAAGCTGGAAGAGAATCCCCAGGAAGACCAGGATCTTCGAAGCCAGCAGCAGGTAGTCCGGGAGGTTCAGCATAGCATCCACGTTCTGCACGCCGTAGGACATGATGGTGGAGAAGGTGAAGGGGAAAACCACGAAGTAGCCGAAGGCCACCCCGCTGATGAAGAGGAAGAACCCGACGAAGATGAAGGGTCTGATCGCCCTGACTTCATTTTGGTAGAGACCAGGCTTAATGAAGAGCCACGCTTCCCGGAACCAGAAGGGGCTGGCCAGGAACACGCAGGACCAGAACGCGATCTGAAGCTCCGCCATCACCTTATCCATCAGCCCAGTGAAAACGACCTTCCCGTGAGTGCCGAGTGCTTCCCGCAGGGGGATGAGAAGAAATTCTGAAATCTGAGACGCGAAGTTATAAGTGATACCGAAGGAAATTACCAAGATGATGAGGACGCGGATTAACCGCGTGCGGAACTCCTCTAAGTGCTCCATGAATGTCATTTCTTTCATAGATCTATCATAACCGCAGGAACAATTTATGTCTTATCTTTTCTAGATTTCCCGGTAGAATGGAGTATGCGTATTTTGCTAACTCTCATCTGCGTTTTTCTTTCATCCACCCTGATGGCCAAGGACCGGCCACTGCTCAAGTGTCTGGGTGAAGAGGAGAAGCGGTTCCACGCGAAGAAGGAAACAGGCCCGCTCTACGACCTTAACCAACAGCTCATCTCGGAGATGGTCCAGATCCCGCACGTGAGCATCGAGCACGAGAGCTTCCTGCAGGTCTGCACCGGCAGTGGCCACTCCGAATCCCTCAAGCTGCTGGAGCTCTCCCTCAAGAGAGGCAAGGAGCTCTTCGTTCTGCCGGAGACCCTGACCGGAGCCCAGGGCGGGATGACCACGGGGATGATCGACGACTACGTGAAATCTTCCAAAGACATCTTACTGAGCTTCATCTCCCAGATCCAGTCGCTCTCCCCGACTCCGGACTGCCTGAACAACGAAATACCGGAGCTCCGAGGGTTCTTCACTGAGATCAAGTACCTTCAGGAAGACGTGGATATAAAAACACTCTTCAAAAATAAAGACCTGAAGATCTTCTCTCAGCTAAAAGACTACCCGCTGTCGTTTGTGAAATGCCGAACTGCGGAAGCAAAACGCAAGGCCCTGCTCAAGGCGAGGGCCTTGAAGAAAAAGAAGGACTAGCCAGTCTCATTCGAAGGTCGTGTACGTCTCATCCTCTCTACAGAACTTAGGCCTGTTGGCGCAGCTGATCTTCACGCAGCCTGGGTTCGAATTATTCGAACATTTCCCGCCGCCGTCCTTAGTGTTGGATAGTCTGATCGACAGCGGAACACCGGTCTTCTCGTCACCGTCGTCATAGCTGGACCAGGCGGTGCAGGCCTTGTACTTCGCTGCGGCCCTCGGGCAGGAACCGCCGATGATCGAGGCGACTTGGGTGGGCAGAATGAGGCCTTTGTGTTCGGTTTTGGTGAACACGGTGAAGGTGTCACCGGTGACGGAGACTCCCGACGCCGGAGCTGGCCCAAGGTGCGGCTTCGGATTTGCGGCAGAAGTCCCGGAGGGACAGGAGCTACTCGTTCCGATGCGGCCAGAGATGGTTTTAAGCTGCGACCTCAGGTTAATCTTGCACTGGTCGTTGCTCGCATCACACTTGCAGGTGAAAGTTGTCTCATCGACTTTCAGCGACTTCGGATTGATCCGACGGACAACGTACTCGAGGTGACTCTCTTCGGACTTCAGCACCTGGGTTTTTGCCAATGAAGATTTCTCCACCACCGCGGCCCAGTCGCGGTCCACGCGCTTGGACTCACAGTTGGTCTTATCCATCGGCGTGATTCCAGGATCCTGGAGGTGGAACCGGATCAGATCCTGGTCGCTGGAGGTGAGGATCTTGGTCTGATCGGAGACGCAGCTAGCATCGTCTTTGCGGCACTGACAGTCGAGGGCCTGAGGGACGTTTTGATCCCACAGGCTTCCTTCACTGCTGCCCATGATCGACGGTTTAGTGGGTAGCGACTGACAGCCGCCCTGGTCCCCATGAGGGTAATCGTCGGGCAGTCCCATGATGTGCATGAGCTCGTGGGCGATGATCCCACAGCTCACACTTGACCGAAACTTATCCGGGTTATCCACGGTCCCGCCGTGCTTGCCTGGCCTGTTAAACGGCATGATCTCGACGTTATGGCCGGGGATTTCAGAGGCCCGGGCCTGGGACCCGGCCAGGATATTGATTTTCATCTTCGGAAGTCCGGGAGGCGAAAGGAAATTACTGGCGGCGCCCATGCAGTCCTGAACCCGCTGGAGCATCTGCGCCGGCGAGACCCCGTCTTTGACGGCGTCGGGGTTGACACCGAAATCCAGACCCATGGAAACTTCGTAGCCGTCGCCCACTTTCTTGATGGCGTACTGGGGTTTGCCCCCGACGTAGACCACGCGGCTTTCATCGGGTTTCATCGGAGCGCACTCGAGTTCTTCTTTGTATTTCTCTATCCGCGAGTTGATGTCATCCAAGTCTTTGAAGGGCGTCTCGTCGCACTCGGCTCCTTCGGCCATCCAGTCCTTTCCTTGTTTCCCGAACTCCTTGGCCACGATCCGCCGGAGGTTCTCGTCCATCAGTTTCAGATTCTTCTTGGCCCGCTCACAGGAAGTGCTCGCGGGGTTTCTGCTACAGAATGCCTGGAAGTCGGCGTTCTTCTCCGGAGCGTGCTGCCCGAGAGCGGTGGCGTAGTTAGTGAGGAGCTCGCCGCAGTTCTCCTCCGGGAGTTTCTGTAAGCGGTCGAGGGCCCTGGAGAAGACCTTCGGGTAGCGGGCCATGATGCTGACACGCTGGTTGTTTTCTCCGAAGACGGTGGCGTTCGGGAGGTCGTAGCACTTGGAAGGGTTTGCCATTACCTCATCCACTTTTGATTCGAAGACCTGCGAAGCATCGCTTTCGGATGGGAGGTGAAGGGCCTTGAGCCATCGGCTGTCTTCCACGGAGGTGGAGCCGACGGAAGCAAGCGACTCCCCGAAAGGTTTAGCCGAGGCCATGACGGGTCTGTTGCTAACGTTAATGGTTGATTCCAGCGCGGAAACAAGCCGGGTCGGATCCACCCGGCAGATGATCGACTCGTCTGCGAGCTTGCAGTACCTCTTTTTCTCCGCGAGGGCTTGCGACGCTCGGGCCTTGAACCTCTCGACACAGGCACCGGAGTCAGCGGAGGTGTTCAGGTTGACGTCCGGACTGAGCTCGACTTCGAGCCCACCCTTCTTGTCCTTGAATTTTATTTTTAGTTCTTTGGTCCTTCCGTCCGGAGAGCAGTCCCAGACAACCTTCGCCGTGTCGTTTTTCTTCTTGAAGAGTTTCGTGAAGAAACCTTGAGAGAAAGAGGGTGTGGAATAAAGTAGCAGGGTAACCAGAAGGTAGTTTGTCATAGTAATCTCCACAGAGATTATACACCCGGAGAGTGGATTCAGCGGGTAGGCAAAAAGCCTCCCCAAGCGAAGTCGAGTAGCTACATCAACTTCTTTCTCCGAAGCAGGAAGCTCAGCTCCGAGTCTACGGCTGCCCGCAGGAAGGTCTGGAGTTCTTTTGAAATTTCCTCTTCCACTCTCTGGGGTACTTCCTTCTCGTAAGTGATCAGAACCTGAGAATTTCTAAAGCTTTGAACTTCCATCCTGTAGTCGAGGCTCTCCGGGAAGCACGAGATCATGTAATCGATATGGATGAGCCAGTCGGCGTGGGAGCGATCCTTGAAGTGATGGACCCGCTTCTTGGGATCATGCAGGACCAGCCAGCGTTTGAGCTGTGGGACACAACTCCTGCAGCCCATGCCGGCTTTCGATTCCAGGGTCAGAGTCTCCAGCGTGGCAAGCGGAGTCGCCCGGAGGTGCTCCTGGACTTCTTTTTCCCGGACACCGAAGCACCGGCAGATCAGGGGGCTGGCTTCCTGGTAGAGAAAATCTCGTGCCCGGAAGGTATCGATGGCGGCCCTCAGCAGTTCCAGCGGTGTGAAGATGAAGTCGTCACTCTGGTCCTGCTTGAGCTCCCAGTAAGTCTGGTCATCTTTGAATTCGACGTCCCAGTCTTTCCACTCCAGAACCAGGGCCTGCTCGAGGCTCTTGTTGGTGACCAGATGGCACAAAGACGAGAGCCACGGATCGGCCTTGCCGCTGTAGCTGGCGGAGACGATGATGTCCTTGGGACTGAACCGCAGCGATAGGCAATGCCCTGAGGTCAGTGACCGGATGGACACGGAAGAGTCCGGCGATGCCTGGTTGAAGGCTTTCTGGATGAAGAGTTCTTTAAATGATGTCATCTGCGGGCGACCAGTCCTCTGGTGCGAACTTTGTGAGGATCTCCGCACCCTCTTCGGTGATGAGAATGGTGTGTTCGAACTGCGCGGACCAGGATTTGTCTTTGGTGATCACGGTCCAACCGTCGTCGAGCAGTTTACAGTGGCGCTGGCCGAGGTTGATCATGGGCTCGATGGTGAAGGTCATCCCCGGCCGCATCTCCGGTCCGGTTCCTTTCTTACCCACGTGGGCGACCTGTGGCTCTTCATGGAACATGCGTCCGATGCCGTGGCCACAGTACTCCTGCACGACGGTGAAACCATGGCCGTGGGCCAGCTCTTCGATCACGGCACCGATGTCACCGATGTGCGCGCCCGGTCTGCAGACAGAAATTCCGGCCACCAGGCACTGCCGGGTGACATCAACTAATTTTTGAACCTCCGGCTTAACACTTCCCACCAAGAAGGTGCTGTTGGTGTCTCCGTGGAAGCCTTTCCAGATGGTGGTGACATCGAGGTTAATGATATCTCCCTCTTTGATTTTATCTTTTTCTGAAGGGATGCCGTGGCAGATGACTTCATTTCTCGAAGTGCAGAGTGACTTGGGAAACCCATGGTATCCGAGTGTCGCGCACTTCCCACCTCGGTTGACCGTGTACTGGTAACACATTTTGTCAATGTCCTCAGTGGACATGCCAGCGTGGATGTTTTTCCCAAGGAAGTGCAGAGTCTTCGCGGCCATCTTGCAGGCCTCTCGCATAATTTCAATTTCCCGAGACGATTTGATAGTTATCATGGTCTCCCTTATACACTTTCGACCTTATTTAAGCTAGTTTTGAAGGCATGAAAAGCTTCCAGATCATCCGGACCCACACCTCTCCCTACCAAAAAGCTGATTTTCTTGCTCGAGAAAAGGCGATGCTGGAGACCTTTCCTGAGCTTAGTCCCGTGGGCCTTAGTGAAGCCAGGAAAACTCCGACCATTCTCATCACCAATACTCATACCAGTCTCTCGCAGCTACCTCCTTGGCTCCTGGACGAGACTCGCCTGATCGTTCACCCCAACTCGGGGTATGACAATTTTACCACGGACCATCAGCTCTGGAAGAACACACCCGTGGTGATCGGCCATCGGATCCGTGCCCAGGCCGTAGCGGAGTATAGCCTCAGTGCACTTTTTCAGGGTGCTGCGGAACTCCCGAGGCACCTGAGCTGGCAGAAAGACAGAAGCTGGGAAAGATCCCTGCTCAAGGATTCACCGGTATGGATCTTTGGATACGGGCACATCGGAAAGATCGTGGCCGCAGCTCTTCACGGCCTGGGAATGAAGGTTGTGATCGTCGATCCCTTCGCGCGTGATTGCCCGTACCCGTGCCTGAAGCAGTGGAGTGACGGCGATCTGTCTGCGGCCAGGGCCATCATCGCCTGCTGTAGCTTGAACTCCTCGAGCCGGCACCTCTTTAATCACGACTTCTTCGCTTCGTTGGGGGAAGAGGTTATCTTCATCAACGGAGCGCGGGGCAAGTTAGTTGAGGAGGAGTCTCTGCGCTCCTACCTCCTTGCCCATCCCCGTGCGTTTGCCTTCCTTGACGTATTCGAGGAAGAGCCGTTCAATCAGGACTGGCATGCGTTTCCTCAAGTCTGGAAGACCAGTCACATCGCCGGGGTGGACCAGGACCTCGACCAGAAGATCATCGCTTTCTCGCACGACGTACTAAAAGATTTTTTGAACCTGGATAGTTCTGCGTTCGCGCGACTTCATCATAAAGAACTGCTGCAGAATAAGTGGATCGAAGGAGAGCTCATTTGAAGGCCATCACCGAACTCCTCACCCTTCCGGGAAACGGGGTCTACACGGTTAACACCGGTAAGGAAAAAAAAGAAAAACTCTTCGCGGAGTACTACGGCACCAAAGACGTCGAGAAATCGAAGCTGATCTGGCTTGAGAGCCTCCGGCGGATCAACACGGATAGGCCCTGGCTCCTCGGAATCCCTTCGGACAACGGGGGCGGAATCCACCGGGGGGCCAACTGGGGTCCCTTACTCCTGAGACAGGAAATCCTCAGTGAGAGAAATAAATTCTTCGACCTGGGAGACGTGCGGGTCATCCCTCACCTCCTTCACGACAAGTACCTCAACGAAGCGACCATCAAACTCTGCCAGAAAGCACTCTACGGGAAGGTCAATAAGCTCCCCGTCTCTCCTTTGAGCATCGCCCAGAGAGCGGTGGAGGATCTCTACCGGGCACATCCCAGCGCCCGCATCGTGGGCCTTGGCGGAGATCACTCCACCAGCTACCCCTTGGTCAAGGAGTGGCTCGCGAGCCGCAGGAATCTCCAGCGCGCGGCGGTCCTGCACTTCGATGCCCACACCGATCTGTTAGACCGAAGGCTCGGGATCGACTTGTGCTTCGGAACCTGGACCTACCAGATCCTCGAGAGCCTGGAGAGCAAGGATCATATCCTTCAGGTGGGGATCCGCTCCAGCGGAAAAAACAAGAAGCACTGGAAGACCGCGCTGGGGGTCGAGCAGCTGTGGGCGAGTGAAGTGAACAAATGGGGCGTGGATAAGACCTTCAAAAAAATCCTGGCCCACTACAAGCGGCTCGACATCGAAGAACTCTACATCAGTTTCGACATCGATGCCCTGGATGAGAAATACGCGGCTGCCACCGGTACGCCGGAGAAAGGAGGGCTCCTGCCCTCTGACTGCGCAGCACTCATCCGGCTCCTGTCCCGGGAGTTCCGGGTGACCGGAGCGGATCTGATGGAAGTGGCCCCGTACGTCTGGCAGGAAGGCGTGGACGCGAAGGATCAGCGGAGCTCCCTCGGCGTGGCCGGTGACCTGCTGAAAGTTCTTCTGAGTTCAATCGCGAAATGAAAAGAAAAGTCGTCTTCCCGGACGTCGAAACCGCCACGGATGATGGACTCGTCGCCGTCGGCGGCGACCTTGAAGTGGACACTCTTCAAGAAGCCTATAAGAGAGGCATCTTCCCGTGGCCAATCTCCCTTGATTTTCCTCTGGCGTGGTTTTCTCCGGACCCGAGGGGTGTGCTGAGATTCGACGACCTACACCTCTCCCGGTCCTTTCAGAAATTTCTGAGCCGACATCCCTTCGAAGTGACCTTCAACCAAAATTTCTCTGAGGTGATCCGTTCTTGCGCCAGAGTCGAAAGGAAGGGACAGCCGGGAACCTGGATCACGCCGGAGATCGTCACCGGATACGAGAAACTCTTTCTGTCAGAGCAGGCGTTCTCCGTGGAGGTCTGGAAAGGAGCTGAACTCGTGGCCGGTTTGTACGGGGTCAGCATGGGAGACTTCTGCTCCGGGGAGTCCATGTTCACCAAAGAAGATAATGCTTCCAAGCTAGCACTCTACCAGTTGGTAAAAACTTTGAAAAAAAATGGCGTCAGCTGGCTCGACACCCAGATGGTCACTCCGGTCGTCGAGCAGTTCGGGGGAAAATTCATGCCCCGGAGAGACTTCACTGCTCTCGTCTCAAGAGTCGACTGGGACCGGAAAAGAATTGAAATTTTTAGCCAGTGATCAAGCCACTGCTACTTGCCGCCGCAGGTCCCTCGGCAGAAAAGGTTTACTGGGTCGATCTTTTTCTGAGACTGCCACCATTCATCGTATTCCTCGCCCTTTTTTTGTTGGGTCATCGGTAAAAGAACAAGCTCGAGGTGAGTATGGAGATTTAATCCGTTACCGCCTTCGCTTCGTAAGCTGCCACCTTTACCACCGAAAAGGATCTTACCTCCGACTCGTCTTTCATGAGCTACGGAGATCTTGAACTTTTGTCCAGAGTAACATCCAAGAGAGTTTCTCGTTTCGCCTCCCGGAGGAATTTTAAGTTCGGCGTCGATATTATAAGTACCCTGTTGACTAGGGTAACAGTGCCAGCGTCCGTCTATGGCGGTATCATAGCCGCCGAGGAAGTAAGTTCCATCGGGAGCGATTCTCATGTCCCTTTGGAGCGAATACCCGCTCACGGTGCAATGGACGTCACCTTTTCCGAAAGCACGAGAGACCTTCTTGTCACACTCGCGGGCGAAGGCTTCACTTTCTTGTTGGGCAGTCTGCTTATCAGAGATGAGAGTTCCAAGGTGCGAAGACAGGCCCGTGATGAACCGGCCTTGCTCTTCCTTGCTAAGCTTAGAAAAGTCGGAGACGTCATTCTTTCCCATGCCCTGGATGGTTTCGACTTCCTTCTTAATAAGGGCGTTACTTAAGATGACCATGCCAGGAGCATTGGCGTCACAGTTCTTCTTTTGATTCTCACAGAAAATGGTTCCATAGACCGTCCTGCGCTTCATGGTAGCCGCCAGGAGGGCCCGCAGGCCCGGGTCCGTTAGAAAGGATTGAAGATTGTTTTTTATGTAATCCAGAATCACGAGATCATCGACGTGTTCGACGGAGACTGTCCGAGAGAGAGAATTCATCTGTACGAGCTTCTCTTCGCATGAGAGCGAGGGACTATTTATGAGAGCCTCTATTTTTTCTAAGAACGTATACCCCTTGCTATAAATCTGAGGAGTCGTTTCGGCTAGGCGACTTGAGTTCATTGAGACGTTTCCAATGCTAAAACCAGCGAACTGACAATCGGCCGACTCTGATGAAGGCACTTCGGCTTCAGACGTTTGATCGACGGTCGCAGGTTGGCGGATGATAGGAACGACGTCAGCCTCCTGCGTCTGTCCCAAAGTTACCAGCGGAGTACTTTCGGTTTTAGCTTCGGCTTCGGCTTCGGCTTCGGACTCACACATCACTATGGTCTTCCCATCGGTGAAGCTTGAAATGACTTTCTCGAGTTCACCGAATAACTTTACAGCTTCAACCAGCGCACGATCCAGCCATTTTTTAGAGACCCAGTATTTCTCTGGCTGGTTCACACCACCTTCGTTGATCTGGATCACGTACCCCGGAAGACCTCGGTGGCTCTTGAGCTCCAGTATGCGGACGAATCTATTTGGGCCAGCATTAACCTTTCTGTTTCTCTTAGTGACCTGACCTTTATCGTTGAGAGAGAGGGCATCGAAAGAGTGATCGATTTTTAATAGTTGATCAGGTTTTTGATTTGCTTGAGAGTAGACAGAAGTACTAAGGATAAGAAGGAGCAATCCGAGACGAAGCATCAGTGAACCTTTGTTAATACCCTTCTGGGCATTTTAAGGCTTATCGGCAGTTGTTTAGAAAATTAAACTTGAACCAGAAGGGTGGGAAGCCGGATAACAGACTGAAATTAGGGGAAAGTCTTCCTGCCTCTGCAATCAGAGACAGGAAACTGAGGAGGAACTTAGATCCGGCTGAACTGAAGCCGCTGGTTAGCGAGCATGGTCCGGCGGACCTCTTCCATGAATTCTCTCACGGAACTCTCGAGCTTGACCTTCTCTCCGCGCAGGTAGGCTTCGATGATGGTCTTCAGCTCCTGGTAACTGGTGTTCAGTTCCCGGGCGAGCTCTTCACAGCGCTTGCGGAATCTCTCGTCGTTGTCGATGAGTTCGGCGATCTTCTTGCTGACTTCCTGCTTAAGGGTTGCCGGCGAGTAGACGTTCTTGAGTTGGGCAAGGTTCACATAGCTCAGGAGCTTTAGATACACGAAGCCGATGTCGAACTCGAACCACCGGTGACGGAAGCTGCACGACCGCATGTGGGCGTGGTGGTTATTGTGGTCCATCTCCCCGCAGGTCAAGAAGTTCAGTGGAAAAATGAAGCCAATGTTCCGGCTATTATCGGTGGTCAGGTGGTTGCGGTATCCCAGCCAGTGCGCGATCGCATTGACCCCACCGACGGCGAAGATGGGAGAGATCAAGAAGTGCAAGACTCCGAGGACTCCGCCCCAGATCGGTCCGAAGAGGACGATCATGATGAGAGTCAGGATGAACGGGCCAGTGAACGAATTTTTATGCATGAAGGCTTCGAGCTTGTTGGTCGGAATGGTTTTCTTAATCTTCATCACCTCAGGCCAGGACTTCGCTTCCGCGTAATCGAACACACCCATGAACAAGACATGCAAAAGTCCCTTCTGCACCGGACTATGAGGATCCTTCTCCTGGTCAGAATGAGCGTGGTGGTAGATGTGCACCGATACCCAGTCGACCTTCGACATCGAAGTCACCATCCACAGGAGAACCTGCATGGGCATGTCTACCCACTTGTGGATCAAGACACCTTTGTGAGTGTGTTGACGGTGAAACGAAAGACTCATGCACGTGATGGTGATGTGAGTTGCGAGACACACGTATAGACCCAGGATCAGCACCGGACTCTGGGCGATGAGGTCTCCGAAGAAACCGTTCATCCCAAGTGTGTGGGAAACGCCGTACCACATGGCCGCGTAGGAGAGAACGAAGAAGGAAAGCAATTTAACCATTTGATATATCCTTATCAAGACCGATGTAAGACATTTCTAGCAGACCCGGTGGAGCCATTTCCACGCAAAGTCCGCAGGCGATACATCCACGACCGTCAATCATGAAGGCGGATGCCGACACTTTGATCGCTTGAGTCGGGCAGATTGTCTCACACATCTTCGCTTCTTTCCAGTTTGATAATTGATCTTTATTTCCGATAAACTTCGGGACTCTTTTAAGCCGCGGGGAATAGAAGTATATCTTATTGGGCCACTCGGTCTTATGTAATTTAAACGCCTTAAAAACTTTCTCACCGAGGAGTTTTCGCAGCTGGCGTCGATTCCACCAACTGCGAATGACACTGGACTTCCCGTAAAGATTTTTACTGAGGATCATTTTACCGGTCCATTTCCCATTGCCGGAGACCTAAACTGGCCAGGCAAGTGATGAGTTGGTCCTCTCTGAGCCCACAGGTGAAAATGGGTAACGCCTGGGCCAGAGAAAAACTAGGGGTTTTTATTTTTATCCGGAGCGGTGTGACCGACCGTCCTAACAGGACACTAAAGCCGCACTCCCCTCCGGGAGATTCCAGAGCGCTATAGTGCCAGCCGGCGGGTTGTTCTTTATCGTGGAAGGCCCGCAGCAGTTCCGGGTGAGAGAGATCGAAGAGCTCGCCGACGTATTCTCCAAGAGGGAGATTGTCGATCACTTGAGTGATGATCCTCAGGCTTTGAAAAATTTCTTCGTAGCGTATCAGGTACCTGTCGTAGGAAGTTCCCTGGATCCCGACCGGGATGTCGAAATCAACGTCCTGGTAGAAATAGAACGGCTGAGATTTCCTCAGGTCGAAGTTTAATCCTGCGGCTCGCATCGCAGGTCCACTCACACCCATCTGCAGGATGGCCTGGGGGTCTAGGGCCGGGCCCTCCAGCGCAGCACGGAACTTCCGTTGACCCAGGAGAGAGTTATGGATGATGCGCAGATTTTTATTCAAGAGAGTCGCCACTTCTTGCAGCTCAACGATCCAACCATTGGGTAAGTCTTCCTTGACCCCGCCGATCCTTGCGATGCCAAGGCCCTGCCTGTGTCCGCAGTATCTTTCGAAGAGTTCGTAGATTTTTTCTCGGGCGTTGAGCAGGAGCTTAAACTCCTCCAACCCAGAAGCATGGGTGATCTCAAACAACACGGTTAAGTGCTCCGCCACCCTGCCGAGTTCGAGCATGACGATGCGAACGGCTTGAGCTCTCTCGGGAAGCTTTATCCGGTACAATTCTTCCACGTTCTTTGCCCAGGCGATGGAGTAGTTCGGAGCGATCCCGACGTTGATCTTGTCTACCAGTTGCAACACCTGCAGGTAGTCTTTATTTTCCAGGTGCTTCTCGAAGCCGTGGTGATGGAAGCCAATCTTCATCTGCGAGTCCACGGCGTGGTTTGGATCGAAGCACACCAGCCATTCGAAGGCTCCCCTGGTCACCGGGGAGAAGAGATCAAAGTGTTTCCACTCATAGGCTTCTTCCGGGTACGGGGTCTCTGACTTGTTCGGGTTGTACCTCAGCCGCGGTAGAGCTGTGGCTTCAGTCACAGGCCATGGTTTCGGTGCGGTCCCCTTTCTCAGGGGATAGACGCCCTGTCCCTCCGGTAGCAACAGTGCTTCGGGACTATAATCGAACCTTAGGTCCAGGGCTTCGATCTGTTCTCTTTCCATCCAGTCAGCGTTTGTGAATAAGCCCCTTAGGGACGGAGAGATCTCCTCCGGATCTACCAGTAGATGGAGGCTGGCCCTCTGGTGCGAATCCATGTTCAGCAGGTGATAGATTATTTCGAAGCGCTGGGCACCGGAGTCGGCGCCGTGATCCATGCCGACGACGTCGATAAGGGTCAGGTAACCCATGTCTTCTTTGAACAGCGAAGCCCAGTCCAGTAAATTCACCGGTCTGGAAAAAATATGGTGCTGGCCCCGGTGGTCCTGGTAGCTTTCCCTTCCGACGTGAGACAACACCTGTTTGGTTCTTTCGAAATCTTTCCAGTTAAACATGGGTGAGCTTTCTATGACACTGCTCTAGAGCGGAGAGAATGTCTTCCGGAAGAACGGACCAACCGGTGAGGTCAACCCAGTTGAACTGCTCGGGGTCTATCAGTTCCACCGGCCAATGGTTTTTAAGAGAAGTCATGGCCTCGCCGTACAATAATAAGATCTTCGACTGCGCCATCTGCGCCAGGACTTTTCTAAAAAAAGGAGCGCCCTTCGGAGTCATGACTCCGTCCCAGAGGATGATCTGAGCCTCGCTGAAGTCAGTGACGAATTCCCAGTTAAAGGACATGGTTCCCTGGTACTTATCGCCCATCAGAGATGACCACTCTGTAGCGACAACAGGCTGTGAGAGGTTAAAGATTTTGAGCACGGGTTCACTTTTTTTCATCAAACTTTATCCCAGAATTCCAGTCATATTAGCCTTGTGGAGTTGACAGAGGCCCAAATAAATAACATCATTACTCAACTTTTCCTGCCTGGGTGGTGGAACGGTAGACACAAGGGATTTAAAATCCCTCGGATGCAAATCCGTACGAGTTCAAGTCTCGTCCTGGGCACCACTAATTTAAATAAGCTTCATTCATTATCTATGGCTTAAGAAGTATTTGGCCATTTTATCTGGCGAAAACCTCTGTTTCTGCCTAATCCCAATGATTTTGTTTACAGATATACATTAAGATTTCAACCTCCTACAAAATCCCTCAAGTACAAAATAGAATGATCCGAATATCTCCAAAAGCAAGAAAAGGTACGTTACATGAAAAACTTTTGGGCCATCGGTTTCCTCACGCTCTTGGTGTCACCACCAACACACGCTACCAACTGGGATGGGTTGATTAAAAAACTCTTTGGGAAATCCAAGACCCTTAACCTCGTCGCCGGGAGAGAAACGAAGCCAGCGCTAAAGATGAGCCCTCGGGTCCTGAGCTTCAAAGGTGCTCTGGAAATTCCTGCTCACCTTCAACTGATTCACGGACACGGCACGGCCGGCTCCTCCGCACAGTTAGTGTTCGACAATCAGGTGGTCTGTAACTACCAGGCGAAATCAAACCATCATTCGCATAATAAAGTTTATTATTTCAAAGACTGCTCAGATTACTCCAGGGCCAAAGACAACATCGAGGTTGCAAACAAAGTGGAGCTCAAGCTCAACTCCTGCGCCAGTGACCGTGCCACCATTGAAGCAAAGATCAAAATCCTGAGATCCGACGAGGTCGAATACGGAATCGTCTTTCCTTACATTAAAGCTTCTCAGGGTCAGATCCTGATCTTCAACGGCGAAGCCTGGGTTCCTTCCAATCCTTCAGACCTCGATTTGCAAGGACTGGAAGGAGAACAGGGTCTACCAGGACCGCAAGGTTTACCGGGTGCCGCTGGACTCCCAGGGTCGCAGGGCCTTCAAGGTGAGAAGGGCGACAAAGGCGATAAGGGAGATGCTGGAGCTATTGGCGCGAAGGGAGAGAATGGTGTGGCCGGTGCAGCGGGAGCTGTAGGCGCCGTCGGTCCGCAAGGTCTCAAGGGTGATAATGGTCTTGCTGGTGCAGCGGGTGCTGTTGGCGCCGTCGGTCCGCAAGGTCCCAAGGGTGAAAATGGTCTTGCTGGTGCAGCGGGAGCTGTTGGCGCCGTCGGTCCGCAAGGTCCGAAGGGTGATAATGGTCTTGCTGGGGCAGCGGGAGCTGTAGGTGCCGTCGGTCCGCAAGGTCCGAAGGGTGATAATGGTCTTGCTGGTGCAGCGGGTGCTACAGGCGCCATCGGTGCGCAAGGTCTGAAGGGTGATAATGGTCTTGCTGGTGCAGCGGGAGCTACAGGCGCCGTCGGTGCGCAAGGTCCGAAAGGTGATGATGGTTCTGCTGGTGCTGCCGGTCCGCAAGGTGCGGCAGGTTTACAAGGTCCAAAAGGTGACCGGGGTCTGCAAGGTGTAACAGGAGCAACAGGTCCTACTGGTCCTCAAGGTTTGACTGGCGCACAGGGCCTCCAGGGTGACTCAGGTTCAGCTGGTGCGACTGGTGCAGTTGGTGCGAAGGGTGATAAAGGAGACCGTGGACTCTCCGAGATTGCCTACCTCAGAGATCAGAATGCGTCGGGAGTGCAAGGCGGCTCATGTGTGGCCGGTGTTTGGCAGACAAGAAACTTAAACACGCTGGGTGGAGACAACAGCTTCGTCTCTCTCGCTACAAATAGATTTACCCTTACTCCCGGAAAATACTTCGTCGAAGTCCACGCCCCTGCCTATAGCGTCGGCCAACACCAGGCCAAGCTAAGAACTGTGGGACCCGATATTGATGTCCTGTACGGCTCAACCTCCGTATCTCACCTGACGGCTCCGTCTCTGTCCGTGTCGATCATCTCAGGAGAGATTATCGTCTCTGAGACAAGTACCTTCGATGTTCAGCACCGGTGTGCGAGCAGCAAGACCAACTTCGGATTCGGGATCGCCGCGAGCTTCGGAACTCCGGAGATTTATACTCAGGTTAAGATCATCAAAAAACAATAATTTGCTACCCACATGAGAGAGAGTTAAACTCATTCTCATGTGGTTTATCATTTTCCTCTTACTCCTCTGCCCTCATTCCTTCGCAGCTGACTGTCGAACGTCTGACTTTACTTCCGGTGGAACCTATAACTGCACCAACCTCATCATCGATGCTCCTCTGATTCTTACCGGAGCCGGTGGAACGAATCTCGAAATCAACGTCACCGGGAACACCGAGATCCGGGCAGATATTATTTTGAACGGGGCCTCTGGCATCAACGTCTCTGCGGACACTCCCGGCGGGGCCGCAGCACCCGGTGGGTGGAACGGCGGTGGCCTTTCTCTGGGAACCACACAGGACGGCGGTGAATTTGTTAACGTTTCGGTGTCTAATGGAACGGCCGGCGGCGACGACATCACCTGCGGTAACGGCGGCGGTGGCGCAGGGTTCACAAATGCGGGAAAAAACGGAGAACTCTGTCCAACTACCGCTGACCCCTTATCCCGGGGAGTCGGCGGCAGCGTAGTACCGGCCATTGAGTTTGATTTCGCCGGAGCCTTTCGAGGTGGATTCGGTGGAGGAGCTGGTGCGTTCAGCACACCCGTCGAGCTTGGAACCGGTGGTGGCGGTGGTGGCGCTCTCCACATAAATTCTACCGGTGACGTGACAATCATCTCAGGCGTCACTCTCTCCGCCAAAGGCGGCAACGGCGGGAACGCACTGATCACCGGCGGCGGCGGCGGTGCCGGCTCCGGTGGAGCGATCTGGATCCAGAGCACAGGCAGGATCAGTAACCTAGGAATCTTGGACGTCAGAGGCGGAACCGGAGGAAAAAATAATTCTACCGGGGCCCACGGTGGAGACGGCGGTGACGGGGCCTTCCGGCTTCAGGATTCGCAGGGGGTTGTCACTGGCACAGGAGTCCGGAATTTTAGCTCCGGCGCAGGATCCGAGAAGCTCCGCTCCGACATCAGCTGCGCAACTCTGCTGGCAAAGAAAGAAGATTCGAATTTTGCTCTCCAACTCAGTGGAGCTTTTCTACTTACATTACTTTCGGGTCTATTGGTTAAAACTCTTTACCGATTCCCACAGAGAAATTCATAGACCTCTGCTCACCCTCGCTGAGGTCAATGTTTCTCTGGAAGCATCCAATTCCTCCTAGCAGCAGCATGGCCCGGTAATGGTAGAGGAGATCCACCGATCCGTTGAACTCCGTGAACTCACCGGTCAAAACCTGGAGCTTTGACTGCAGTTCCCAGCGTCCGTTCAGGGCATAGAAGTCTCGCAGGATGGCCCCGTAGACGAGGCCACTGGAAGTTTCTGAGACCACTTGGGTACCAACGATCCTGTAAGCCTCGAAGCGAGAGAAGCCAGCAACGGCCCCGGCGCCGATCCGGTGGTCCGGGGTCAGGTTCCAGGACTTCACGAAATCCAGACTAAAACCTAGGTTCGAGTATCGCTGTGAAGCGAACACTTTTCCGTTCGAGTAATCCAGCACAGCACTCAGTACTGTTTTTTCGAAAAATAAATTTGCTGAAAGCCGAATTCCTTGGGTCACCGAACCTTCGATCTCGCCTTTCTTTGCACCCTCACCGAACTCATAGTGATCTAGCGACGGAGTCCAGCTCGCCAGTCCCCTGCTCTTCCAGTCTTTAGACCAGGCACGGGCCGGAGGGGGCTGCGCGATGATGATTCTCTCTAGTGGTGGTTCAATCTCAAATCTTCCAGTGTTGCTCACAACTTTGCTACCTTCGCTGGGTCCAGCGGTTACCCTCCAGAAGTAGAGGCCGGGGCTCAGGTTCGAGTCTGGCAAAGTGACCTCAGTGAGAGTCAAGGCTTTCATCACAACTGGTTTTTCGAAATCCGGGGATGCTGAGACTTCGAGCTTGTAGTTGAGTCCGGGCGCCGGCCGGCTCCAGCCGAACTTCAGGTCTTTGCTTTCAATTTTGACGGCGCGGATCGGGTACGCGAGTTTTGGTTTCAGAGCTGTGGTAGGGACATCCTCCCTCACTCTCAAAACAGCAGGATCGCTAAAGAGACTCTTCCTGTCCCAGAAATCTACGATGGAATACTGCCAGTAGTAGCTGCCGGCCCTGGCGTCCTCCCACAGAAAGGATTCCTTTTCCGTTGAGATTTCGCGGGCGAGCTGCTTGAGCTCCAAATCCTTGAAGATGCGGATGACGTATCTCTTTGCGTTCTGGTTTTTTGGAACAGAGATCTCAACTGAGCCCAGGCCGTCGCCCGCGTGGGCCTTCGCAACCAGCCAGTCCCAAAGACCACCGGAAGGTTCTGGGGTTTGTGTCTTGAGGGGAACCTCCATGTCCGGAAGTTTCGAGGGCTTCAGGGGTCCGGGTGCGGGTTCGATGAGAACTCTCTTCGGCTCGGTCACGTGCACCCGCCCGTCGTTCTGGATCTGCCGGCTCCTCCAGTAGTAGACACCGGTTTTTGCCACCACCACTCTGGCGGAACTCGGCTTCCCGCTCTGTTTGTTTACGACCTCGGTGAATTCCTTATCTTTAGAAAGTTCGAAGTCACTAACGGAGTCTTGCGTGCTCTCCCAGGTGAAGGTCACGACCTGGTCGGGTCGATCGAGCTGGATCCGCTGGAAGCCGCCCTCGAGTTTTTCACCGGAGAGGTCGGTGACTTCGAAGTGCTTCCAGTCGCTCCAAGCACTCGAGCGTCGACGTGAATCAAGACTCCTGATCCTCCAATTATGTCTGCCGGCAACTGCGGATTTGAACTCAAAGAGCTGGGTAGTAACTTCAGAGACGGTTCGTTTATTCTCCGGAGTCAGTACTTCTACTTCACACGGCAGGTCCGACTTCCAGCTCAGGGAGACAGTTTCCACAGGACCGGTGTAACTCAGGAACTCGAAGCCATCGGGGGCGAGCTCCTGCGGAGTCTGCGGCAGAGGCAGGAACTCGACCTTCACCAGTTGCTCTTCAGACCAGGGGGCGAGGGGCCTGGTCGGATCACTGAGTTTGACTTTCCATTTCAAGGGCCCACTTCCGGAGAGACCTATCAGGAGATTAGTCCCCGTCACTTCTTTCACCTGGGCCGCGCCGTCATTCCACTCGAGGCGGTATTTCTGCGTGCTCTTCCCGTTCCACTGAAGCAGGGCTTCGGTTTTCTCACCCTCAAACACTGTAAGGGTGTCTCCGCTGAGCGGACGGAGGACCTCAGGTTTCTGTTCCTGAACGATCTGGAAAGAACTCACCAGAGAACCGCCAGCTTCGCCGGCGATCTTCCAGTAGTATTGGCCAGGAGCGAGATTGAGTTTTATTTTTCCATCAGCTTGGTGCGACTGGGTATTTTCGAAGCCCGGGGTCGGACTCAACACTAGGCCCCCGCGCAGATTCGGGCTCCACTCAAAGTCGACCTCGAGCTCCGGCGCTGCTGTGTATATGACCTCCGCGGTGCCGGGGCTAACCAGTCGCACGGAAATCGTTTTTTTACTGAGACGAGCGCCGTCGATCTCTAGGGCACTGGATGTGGTGAGCTTCTCCGTCCTCCCGTTTCCTTCTAGTGACACTTCTCCTCTGATGACTCCGATCACACCTTTCTGATCTTTAAGATTGATCTGGACCTCGGCGTCCGAACCTTTGAGGAGGTAGTCTTTCCCGTTGAGTTGAACGGTGAGCGGATTTTTTTCATCGATCCGGGCCCGCAGGAACCCTTTCTCGAGTGCTACGGTTTGCTGCTTTCCAATGGAGCGGAGACGGATGAGTGAATTTTCCTGAACGTCCAGTTCCCCGCCTTCTGAAAAAACAATAGCTGCGCTCGATGCTTTATCTGTGTAGAGGAGCTGATCTTCAAGAAGGTCCGAGCCAGACTGAGCGTCGTTCCAGTCAAGTCCAAGGGCATTTTTAATTTTCACCACGGAAACTGCGGCCGAGAGCTTCCCCAGCCGGGTGCCCGCACCCGAAGAAGAAACTGTGAAGAATAGCTGATAGGAACTGACCACTACCAGCAGTAGTCCAAGTATCAGGAGATAATGATCGATCCGCTTCGAATTCATGACTTTAGTGTAACAGACCGCAACTAGGTAAAAAGGGTAGGCTTAAATTACCCTGAAGCTTGGATATAATAAACAGAAACAAGGATGATATGGCAAAGCTCAGACAGGTCCGGTTCCCACTTAAGCTTAAGCTTCTTACGGTGATGATTGTGTTGATCGCAGCATCGCTGACAGTGTTCGTCGGCATTGCTCTGAAGATTTTCCGAGAAGATAAGAGCGCCTACATCTTCGAGACCTTGCTGAACAAAGCTTCCTCTGAACAGATCATCCTTTCGCAGAGGCTGGTCCAGCCCGGGAACGTGAGCCGGAGTGCTTTCGAGGTGAAGGACGGACAGCTCCTGCTTGCGGGCTCGAACGCCGGAGAGCTACTGAGAGCTGGACTAAAACCCGAGAGTAGTTTCACTACCAAACTGGTGGTTCCCTCCGGGAGCTCCTTCTACCAGTACCATCAGGGGAAACTCTCTGAAGTAACCGGAGAAGAGAGAGAGCTCCTGGCCGGGGTCACCGGAAGATCCCTCAACCAGGCGGTGAAGGAAATCACTCAGAACGGAGAGCGGATCCTCTACGCCTACGACTACAACCCACTCCTCAACTACGCGTTCGTGGTTTCCCTGCCGCATGAAAAAGCCTTCGCCGTCACCTCGTACCTGGTGAACAAGTCCCTCTACTACGGAATTTTTATCCTAGGCCTCGCCATGTTGATCTCCGTCGTCCTCGCCAGACCCCTCACCTCTCAGCTCGAGTCGCTCTTCGGCATGACCCAGCAACTGGCCCTGGGGAACTTCGACAAACGGATCGACCTCGGCGGGAACGATGAGGTCGGAGCCCTCAGTGATTCGGTGAACGACATGGCCGAAAAGATCGTGGTGTTCATGAGTGAGATGAAGGAGAAGGCGCGGCTCGAGAACGAGGTGCACGTGGCCCAGCTGGTGCAGTCTTCATTCTTTCCAGAAGCCCTCTCTACTGACGAATCACTCATGACCTACGGTCACTTTGAGCCCGCCACCGAATGCGGTGGCGACTGGTGGGGTGTGATGGACCACGGGGACCAGCGGATTCTTTTCATCGCGGATGCCACCGGCCATGGTGTACCGGCAGCACTGCTTACTGCGACCATTAACTGCTGTAAGACCAGTCTGGGGTTCATCATCGAAACCAGGCCGGACATCTCCGGACGGCCCGAGGAGATTCTTCGCTACATGAACCAGGCGGTCTACGGGGCCGGGAAAGAGATCCAGGTGACCTGCTTCGTCGCCTGTTTCAACCGCAAGACAAAATTACTCGCGTATTCCAACGCGTCCCACACGCCTCCGCTCCTCTTCAGCAGTTCCAGCGAGGCGCTGTCCAAAGAAAATTTTAATCCTTTAATCGAGGCCAACGGTCCTCGCCTGGGTCAAAAAAGAGACTCGAAGTTTGAAACTGCGGTGATTGAACTGAAGACTCATGATACAATTTTCTTCTACACTGATGGGTTGATCGAAGCGGAGGATGCTCAGGGTTCACGGTTCGGAGAAAGGCGACTCATCAAGTCGCTCGCTGTCCACGGACGGGGGAACTCGCAGGAGATCATCGCCGGGGTCTTAGGAGAATTTAAAATCTTCACCGGTGGAACTCCGAAGAATGATGATTTAACCATGGTCGCAATGAAGGTTTTAGCATGAACGCAAACGTCGCCGTCTATTCGAAGCTCGAAACCGTGAGCGCGCAGCTCAAGGCCGCGGCCCGGGACACCGTCTTCATCATCAACGATTCCCCCGACCTCAAGCTCTATCAAGAAAATCATTTCATAGTCTGTGACGCCGCGACCTTCCTCGAGCGGCGCGCGGAATTTGCTGCGATCAAAAGACAGTTTCTCTACGTCGTCTCGGACTTCTCGGACGAGGAGAACATGAAACTGATCGAAGAACACAAGATCCACCACCTGGTTGGCCACAATGACCAGGTCTTCGCCAGCGAGATCTTGACACATTTAAATAAGACACTCATGGGCAAGATCTGGGGTCTCAAGTCCTACACCGAAAACGAGGCGGACATCAAGATCATCTCCCTCTCGGATTCGAAGTTCACCGATGAGCTGATCCAGGACGCACTCGGGCACTTTGATTTTCAAGAGTACTTCTCTTCGCCGATCGAGTACTTGAAGGTCATGGCCAATGAGCTGGTTTCGAACTCACTCTACAAAGGCCCAAACAAGAAGCGACTGGACAAGGGCCTGGACGCCGTCGACCGCCGAAGTCCGGTGTTCCTCAAGGGCGCGGACTTGGTGCAGGTCACGCTGGGGATGGATTCCAAGGGGGTCGCCCTCTCCGTGCAGGATTCTTTCGGGGGCCTGTCCTACGACCTGCTCATCTCAAGCCTCAAACGCAGTTTCCAGGAAAAATCAGTTTTGGAGAAAAAAGACGGAGCGGGTCTTGGCCTCTACCTGACCTACCTGATGAGTAACCAGTTCATCATAAACTTCCGCAACTCGGTGCGGACGGAAGTCATCTGCATCATCGAGAAGAACAAACGGTATAAGAGCTACAAACAACGGATCAGATCATTCCATTTCTTTCAAGAGGTACCCGGTGAAAAGACTATCGATAAATAAACAGATCCTCCAGGATGAGCTGAAAGTTGAGCTCGTCGGGACCATCGACGAAGACGTCGACTTCCGTGAGCTGCTGGGCCTCGAGCAGAAAACCGTCTCCTTCGATTTCAATCAGGTGAGCATGATCAATTCCTGCGGCATCCGAGAGTGGATCCGTTTTCTCGAGAAGATCCCGCCGGGGACCCACGTCGTCTACAACAACTGCCCCCAGATCATCATCGAGCAGATCAACATGGTCCACGGCTTCTTCCGCGCCGGAGCTTCGATCAATTCCTTCTACGCCCCCTACTTCTGTGAGAAGTGCGGCAAGGAAACCAAGGTCCACCTACGCTCCGATCAAGTGAAAAACCGGAAAGCACCAGCGGTGAACTGCCAGACCTGTGCGGAGGCCATGGACTTCGATGCCATCGAAGCCCAGTACTTTAACTTCCTCGGGAAAGCATGAGCAGCTACTCCGGCTTCGATCACCTGTTCGATCCTGTGATCGTCATCGGACGGACCCAGACGCTGGAGTACTTCAATCACCAGGCGAGCATCTTCTTCAAGCTCCCTCCCCGGCTGCTGAAACAGAAATCCAAGCTCTCCGAAATCTGCCGGGCCCAGGGCCTGGACTTGGACGACTGGGTCCGGAGGAACCTCGAACATCCAGACGTGGCCCTCTCCCCCGAGATCCGGATCAGCCTCGCGCACGACCCGGACATCGAGTACTACGTGATCCTTAAACTCATCCCGGTCGCTGACGCCTTCGCCCTCGTCTTCCACGACAAGACCGTGGAGCACGGTCTGCACCTTAAGTACCGGGATCAGCTCGAAGAGCTCAAGAAGACCCATCATCAGATCCTCCAAGCTGACAAGCTGTCTACCCTGGGTGAACTCACCGCTACCATCTCCCACGAGATCAACAACCCGCTGACCATCGCCTCCGGCCACAGCGAGATTCTCCGGGACTACCTCGGCTCGAAGGATCCGTTCTCGAAGCTTGGAAAACTCATCAGCGCCAACCAGACAGTGATCGAGTCTCTGGAGCGGGTGGACCAGATCATCAAGAACATGAAGGACTTCCTCCACCAGAGTGAAGACAAGAAAGAATACTGCGCCATAAACTCTCTCATCGAAACGGCCATCGAGTGGGTCGAGCCCTCTGCCCGGAAAGCGAAAATCAGCATCCGGCGGAATTTTCATGAGCAGAAAGCAGTCGCCCTCGTCAACCGGGTGAAGCTCGAACAGGTCATCATCAACCTGATAAAGAACTCCATCGACGCCGTCCTGGAGCTGAATCGGGACGACGGGGAGATCGAGGTCACGGTCACCAAAGGAAGGGGCAACCAGCAAACCGTCATCGACATCATCGACAACGGGCCAGGCCTCTCCGACTCGATCAAAAAAAATCTCTTCAAGCCCTTCATGTCTACCAAGGACGCGGGCCACGGCACTGGTCTGGGCCTTTCCATCTGTGCCAAGATCGTCGAGTCCCACAAGGGTAAGCTGGAGTTCGTGGAGACGGCCACCGGGTGCCACTTCCGGATCCGGCTTCCCATGATCGAAATCTACAGCTACACCCGCAATGATAAGTCCTTGTCCGGATCGGCGTCGAAGCAGAAGATTCTGGTGCTGGACAACGAGGTCCAGATCCTCAACGTTCTTAACACCTTCATCCAGGACGAAGGGTTCGTCTTCATCGGTTCCTCCGCTCCCGTCGACGCCCTCGCCTTCCTGCAGAAAGCAAGCATCGATCTGATCATCACCGACGTCAACATGCCGGAGATGCGGGGAGACGAATTCGTCCAGAAGGTACGGGAAGCCGGCTACCAAGGTCCCATCCTCTACATGACGGGAACCCGGTACGTCGATCAGTACAACAAGGACAAGGTCGAGCTCGACCTCGACGGGCTCATCATCAAGCCCTTCAGCAAAGAAGATGTCATGAAGACCATCAAGGCAGCCCTGAGCGCCAAACCGGGACCAGTGTCATGATGGGAAGCAAACGCGCGGAAGACCTGAATATCCTAGTGGTGGACGATGAAGAGAAGATCTGCGAACTCATAAAGATTTTCCTGGAGTCTGGCTTCCCGTTTAACTCCGTGGTGGCAGCTCCCAACTCGGTACAGGCGACTCTGAAGCTTCAGAACCAGGACTTCGACCTGCTGATCATCGACCATGTCCTGCCCGGCAAGACTGGCATCGATTTCGTGGGCCAGCTTCGCAACACCATCAAGTTCACCAAGCTGAAGGTGATCCTGGTTTCGGCGTACCTCCAGCAGGAAGACGTGCTCGCGGCCATGGACCTTGGGATCAACCACATTATGGTGAAACCCTTCACCCGGCAGCAGCTCCTGAAGCACGTCTCGGAGATCCTAAAAATAACCCCACTCTAGTTTCTATTCTTTTTCTTTTTCATTTTGGGAGTCTTCAGCTCAGGCTTTTGTTTGTTCGCCGCGGGTCTGGACTCGAGCTTCTTTTTGCTCCGGACCTTGGTCTCCGGGATCTTGATCTTCTGGAAATTATTCCTGTTGATCATCGATGACAGGTTGGCGATGAATTCTCTCATCAGTTTACTATCATCTTTGGTTTGAAGCCGGTTTATCTCCGTCTGGATAAGCTCCCGGACCCGGACAGAAACCTCACCGTTAGTCTTAACCTCATATTCCACCGTGTCCTTGAGCTGGGATATCGTCAGTCCCTCGACTCTCAGGGTGATCGGAAGGGCTTCGACGACGTCGATCCAGGAGACGCTCCGGGTGGAGATGGAATGGACGACGGTGTCCACCAGCACCGGGGAACTCGCCAGTTGTTCGAAGAACATCTTCGGCGTCCCAGAGACCTTGCTGATCTCGATGGCCTTGTTCGCGCTTTTGGTGATTTTATAATACACACCGACCGTCGCGGAACCTTTCACGCAGTTCTCGAGCACCGACCAGTACCCGGCGACGTAGAGTTTATTTTTTTCCTCGTCCCAGCTCTGCTTGTTCTTCAGGTAAAACTTCTGCAGGGCTTGCGCCTTCGAGAGCTCTTCTTTATTCTGTGACATGACCATCTCCAGGCGTTCCCGGTCGATGCGGGCTTCCTTATTGAGCATCTCCGTCCGCGCTTCCAGGGCCCCCTGGGAACAGGCGATGACGGCGGAACCGGCGAGGCCGACCGGAAGTATGCCGCTGGCGATCCCGACTCCAGCGTTCACTAGCGTCTTCCCGTTCCCCTGGGCTTTGAGACCTTCGTAGATCATGGTGCGGATCGCACTGATTCCTCCGCAGCGCTGCTCGCGCAGGGCTTCCCGCACCAGTCGGGCCGGGATGCTGATGCAGTCGATCTCTTCTTCGGTGGCTTCGTAGGGATTGAGCTTCACCATACTCAACCAGTTAGCGACTGTCGAAGCCGCGCCCTGGCCGAAGTTCCGGTCCCAGACGTAGTACTTTTCGTTCTCGGCATTGGCCCGCAGTTCGCCGTTCCTCATGGCGAGACTCTTGTCGTAGGAGACCCACTGGCCCGCCAGACAGATCCGGCGGTTCACTCCCGGGATCACGATTTTCGTCGGGACGCGGATCGCTCCGTTGATGAGGTTGCGGTAGCGTTCATTTTCGTAACCCTTTCTCTCGAATTCCTCCAAGGCCCTCTCCAGTGCCGGCAGGTGCTCGGGACCGATCATCCGCGCCACGTTGGCGTGGTGATTTCCTTGCTTGTACTTCTCTAGGTATTCCTTGCAGCTCACTCCTGAAGTGGTGGTACCGAAACCGAGTTTAGTCCAGCAGTAGCGGTACTCGAGCCAGTCGACTCCACGCTGGGTCCATTTTTCTGCGTTCTTATCAAGGTCTTCGGAGAGCAGCCCCAGGATATCAGTGGAAGTCACACAAGCGTAACAAGGAACCTTCACGTTCCGCATTCCACTAGGCGTCGGCTTCTCGTCACCCGGCCCACCCATGACATCCTCTGGTGAGCAGTCGAGGATCGGTGTTTTCATGTTTTTGTTTATCGCGCTGTGAAGATTTTTCAAGTAACTGCTCTCCAGAAAATCCCACAGCTTCTGTTCATCGGCTAAGCACTTTCCAGAGTCCGTGCCGACGATGACATCCTCGGGGATCGCCTGGCACAGTGGAGCGTTGTCTTCAGAGATCAGGCCACCGGTTCCACCGGTCGAACCGTTGCCTGCTCCCGAGGTGGTCCCACTCCCCGTGCCTGAACCAGTTCCCTCGATCTCACTCGTGCCTGGGTTAGTGCTGCCGCCGGCGCCTGAGGAGTTTGCTCCTTGCATTTTTTGTTTAAAGATTGCTCTGAGTGCTGAGTCGAACTGATCCTGGCAGCCCGTGGGCACTTTTAGTTCTTTCTTCCAAGAACCAATGTTTGTCCGAGCGTCTTTCTCCGAGAGCAAATCCGTCCCGTCGACCACCACCTGTGCCCATTCCCTACCGGTGGCGATGATGGCATCGCAGTCCGAGCCGCATGACGAGATGACGACGGAAGCTTTATGGATACTGGCCTTGTCGAAGGCAACCAGCTGGGCCAGGTGCCTTTTGCGGTCCCGGTCCCGATGATCCTTGAAATCGGAAATGGACTGCATTGCATGAGCAGCGATCTGGCCGGCGATGTCGCCGATCGCATCCGCGCAGGCCCTCCCCGGGATGTTTCTCTGCGAGGCGATCTCCGTCCGCAAGAATGGGGTGACTCTTCTCTTAATGCTTGAGAGGGAATCGGTGTCGTAGTATACGGTGATGCAGAACTCACCGGACCTGCAGCCTTCACACACCAGAGAAGTGTTTTTGACAAAAGCTGAGTCGGGGTCGCAGGAATCTTTTTTAACGGGGGTCCGTGACTGGGCCGGCTCGCGGGATGAATCCTGGCTGACCGGCCGGTAGGCGCAAGATGTGGCCAGGGTGGTGAGCAGGAGAAATAGAAGAAGACCAGGTCTAGGGCGCATGTTCATTCCTTTAGAGAGACTCTAAAGCGTATCGGTCACAAGCTCCGAAAGTTGACATTGGGTACTTGACTGGATTGGTGCCTTCTACGGTGCCCTAGCTTCATTAGTCGGCGTCCGCTGCGTGGGTGCGAAGATCGGCATCGAACTTACAACGTTCCAGCCTTCTTTTTCTTCGAATTGCTTTTTGGTGTAGATCGCTCTCTCCCCGCTATTCCAGTTCGCATTGATGACCCGATCGTACTCTGGAATGTAGACCCACGCGTGGCCCTGTTTTTGCTTCGTTCCAGTCTGGAGCTCACTGCGGATTCCGTATTCGGTTAAGATCGCGTGGTAGTAGATGGATGTCTCAAGACAGACACCGGCACCCAATGCGCAGACCGTGAAGACCCCCTTGTCTTCGTCCACCAGCCGGCTTCTCTCGTTTCCGTAGAGTTCACCCTTCGCTTTATCATTCACCTTATTCATCGGCGTGAAGATCTCGCTGAAGAACCGTTCGCGGAAACTTTCGTCCGTCTTCAGCCTGGCCTTCGTCGCGTCTGTTAAAGGAAAGTTTTGATCCAAGTCGTTGAGCGCGCCGTTCATGATTTTGACGTAGCTCTCTTCGGTCCGGATCCGTGGCTGGAATGATCCCCAGGGGTAGACGTCGACTAGTTGGTCAGACTGGGAAACAACCTTCTTCCCGTTCTTCAACGTGAAGACCGGTGGAGTCACACCTAGGGCCTTCCCGTCAGGTCGGATCAAAGAATCAATGTCATCCGGCAGAATCTTCGCCGAGACCACCTTTTGGCCGCTTTTATAAGAAATGATCAGAGAGCCGTCGTCCTTCACTCCACTCACGTTTCCGAACACCCAGCCCTTGTACTCTTGACGGTAAATTTTAACCCTACCTCCGGGAGATAGGTCCAGGTCTACCTGCAATGTAAAGGGTTTTACGGAAGCGCTGATCTCATCTGCGGTAATCGTTCTATTGAGCGCGGATCCAGTGACGGGATCCATGAACATCACCGTCAGGTTACCCTTCGAGTCGACTCCGGAGACCATCGCTTGGATATACTTCCCATCTTTACCTTTAAGCAGGACAGGACTGAGCTTCTTGAACAACCGTGAATCGTACTGGTACTTATTCTCCTGAACCTGGCTAAGCTTCCCCCCGGCCCCGTAGTAGTCTTTCCAGCTCATCATCTTGCCACCGGCGAAGGTAATACCGGATTCGTTAAAGGACTGGACCCGCAGGGTTGATTGTTTCAAAGTTGTGACGTCAGTGATTTCTACGGAACTGTTGGCCCTCACGACTTTCCCGGAGGTATCTATGATCTCCGACTTCTCGTTCCGGATCGCAGTGTTGGCGGCATCCTTATCCGCAGCGAGGAGGATCTTCTGGTGGTTCGGGTCATTGGCGGCGCTACTGATCTTACCATTGGAAGCGTTGAAGGCCGCTTCTGTCATCTTGATCGGTGGCCCATCTGCTCTGACGAGAGTTATAATTCTCGTACCGTCGCTGATGGTGGAGATGTCGAGGATCTTGACCGGGATTCGTCTGCCCTGGAAATCTATGGAGACGTAGCTCGCCGTATCCGTCGATGCCGGAGTGATCCGAGGAAGCTCGTATTCTTTGGGCGGGAGGGGCTGTGGGCGTACAGGATTAACATCAACGATCGGCTTGATGACGAGGTACTTCGGAAGCGGAAGGACACTCACCACCTGACTGCCCGGAACTGAAATTTTCTTCCCGTCGACAGTAAGGATGCCGTTACCGGCGCTGTCCACTCTCAGCAGACCTGGACCCAGTGGCTTTCCGTCGGCCGTCCGGAGCAGGACCTCAACTCCAGGATTGGCCTTACTGAAGATCTTCAGGCCCTCCGTCCCTCCAGAGGAGGATTTCTTGAGGGGAACGTCGATCTTATCTTTTGAAAGCAGGTCTAAACGGTCTCCGCCCCTGTGGGCATAAACCTCTCCGAGTTCTTTTTCGAACCTTGTTCCGATGAGTTCTTTGTAGAGTGCTCTGGCCTGGTCCGGGTAATCGTTGAGGTACTGGTCCATCAGCACGCGGGTGTCGAAGTCGTGCAGAGAGGACTTCTTAGTGGCCGAGATCAGATTCAAAAGCCCGGTCCGGTTTGCTTCGGAGGTGCAGTCGTCCGCGGTTACCGATGACTGCCAGAGAAAGGCGATGAGCAAGACACTGAGCCGGAGCGTGCGAAAGCGGGAGCGGCTATGGGATCCTTTCTTGTTTAAAGTGAACACGCTTTGCCCTTTTCCTTAGATTTCTTGTATTTCTCAAAAGCCGCTCTCACTTTAGCGTCGGAGGATGATTCCAGGGACTTTGCCCTTTGCGTGGTCATGAGAGAATCATCCACAACTGGGAGTGCTAGGTCGGATTGACCTTTGACGACGGGAGTTTTCCTAGGGACCATTTTCGAAACCGGCTGCTCCGTCAACATTCCCTCCGAACCTTTCTGATTCCGGAACTTCGCAGGTATCTCATTCAGCGGACTGGATTTTCGAGTTACCGCAGAGCCAAGTTTTGAGGCTCCAGGCCGGTTTATCGAGATGTTGATTTCAAGCCTCTCTGGTAGCGGAACGCTCTTCACCACCACCTTAAAGGAGTTCATGTCGATCTCCGTGAATCCAAGCTTTTCTCGAATCTTGAATGCTGGAGTCTCCCGGATCGCCTGCTCCCGTGTCACGAAGGGCCCCCGCTTGATCGCATCGATGTAAGCTTTGGCGTTCGTGTCCGCCAGGGCGGTGGAAGTCCGGACGATGCTCGGGTTATCCTTCAAGACACGGGCGATCAGGACGTCACTGAAGTTCTGGCCCCGGAAGTTCGGATCCACCAGCAAGGAATCGATCACGAGCTCGGTCTTCCCATCCTTAAGGGTAAAAGATCCAGTTCCGACGACTCCTTCGCTATTTTCGATTTGAACGAATCCTTTGGTCTCATCTCCAATAGGAAATTGGCTAGTTTCTACTGTTAACCCTTTTTCCTTTAATCCCTTCTCGAGTTCCTCGTACCGTTTTTCCGCTGGACTCTTTACCGCTCCAGTGGATGCCTCGTCACCGTCGCTAAGTCTTAGAGAATTATCCACAACAGGGAGTGCTAGGTCGGATTGATCTTTGACGACGGGAGTTTTCCTTGGGACCATTTTAAAATTGCGGACATCACTCACGGTGATCACGCGACTTGTGTTGCTAGGAGATTTTTGTGCTCCAAAATGCCAGTGCTCAACCTTGTTTTCCCGGATGATGATCAACTCCTGGATCTTCGGGTTGTTCAGACCGTCGAAATGTTTTTTCAGGAGCTGGATGTCGGTGTCGCTCGTATTCTTATCGAGCCGTAGGACTATCCGGTGGGCCTGGTCATCTGTTACCTTGCCCATGACTTTGGTGTAGATTGCCAGTAGCTTGAGTTCCGGAGTTGCCCCATCGATGTCCCGCATGTTTGGCGCGTAGTGATCGAATACACTCCCGTTGATCTTATAGTCTGGGTCCTTCTTCAATTCGGGGATGATAGGGTTCTGCTCGACATCAAACCCAGCGGCCAAGAGAGTTTCCCGTGAAGCGTTCTCCGCCTCCAGGTCTCTCATGTTTCCTTCTATCTTGAACCTGTTCTTATCAGTGATCGGTTTTTTATTCTCCAGTTCCGAAGCTTTTCCGGTCCAGGTCCCTTTTACATTTTTAGGCACCACCGGGCCTCGGTCCCCTTCGTACTCGGCCAACGGCACTTTCTGGGATTGGTCTTGTGGCTTGGCCTTGACCACAGGTTGGATGGGAGCCGTTTTCTCTTTGCGTTTCTGGATTTCGAAGTCTTTCACCTGTTTATTTAATTTGGCTATTTCGGTTCGAAGCTCTTGCTTCTTAGCCGGTGAAGGATTCTTCTTGAACTGGCCACCGAGTTCTTTGATCCGGATCTCGATCGCCGTTATCCCCGCATTCTCAGTTTTCGTCGCTTGAGGCTTAGTGGAACTCTGCTCCACCACCACTTTGTTCTGGGCCGCTGCCTTCGACTGCTGTTCGATGAACGCATTCATCGCGGGCTTAGGAGTGCCGTCGCCGAGGAGGTCAGCTTTCGACTGAACGATTTTCAACGGCACCGGTGGTTTGACGTTCACGAAATCTTTCGGGCTCTGGTTCATCGAAGACTTGATGACCGCGCTGTCGAGGTCGTACCACCCGAACTCGTCGCTGCCTGCTTTCACCCGTAGGAGCACTCTCGGCTCGGGCCTGCCGTCCACCAGGACGTATTTCACGGACCCCTCGGCCTTCGGGAGATCCGCGGAAGAATAGTTCTCCTGGAGTTTCTTGAGAGCACTCTGGCGCTGTTGGGTCAGGGCCAGGGACTGACTAAAGCCATCGGTGACGGACTTCATTCCCGTGTCCGCGACGATTCCGCGGTCCGTGGACTTCACAATCCGAGCGATCCCCGGTCCAAGAGTAGTCGGGGCCATCATCACCATCGAAGTGAAAAGCGCTGAGGTGAAGGTCGCGGAGTCACAAGACTGCAGCCCCTGTTTACATTTGAGGTACAGGTCCGCGGACGCTTGCCCCAGGTTGACTGGAACGCCTCCGACAATTTCTCCTCCAAGTGCTCTAATTGACATTTGCTTATCCGCCAAGACCTTGATGAACTTAGAACTGCTACCGAGGGCCCGGGTGTTGAAGGTCTCAAGGCCCGCCGCCATGACCTTGCCGGAAACGGCTTGCTGGAGTTTCATCCCCGCAAGCGTCGCCGCGGCGTTGACGATGAATGTCTGCGCACCATTTTTCACGGCTTCGTTGACGATGGCTTTCTTCTGGGCTTCAGTGAGGTCCTTCCAGGTCATGCCCGGAGGCATCTTCGCCTGGATGGTCATGTAGTAAGAATCCGACGCCTGCCTCGCCGCGAGTAACATCCCGCTGGCGTAGATGCCACCGGGGATGGGAGCGCTCAGGAGCATGATGGCGGTGTCCCCGAGGAGGGCCGGTGCCATCCGGGCCCAGTTCTCCAGACAAATGGTGTTCGTCTGTGGACAGTACATGGACTCGGGACGCTCGAGAGCGGAGGTAACGGTTGAGTTGAATGTGTTAAGGAGGTTGGTGGCTTCGACTGCTTTCACTTTCCCATCGGTGACCCCGAGGCAATCACTCATGTAGGCAAAGTTGGTGCATTCGAAAACTTTTCTGACGGTGTCGTTGGTGGAGAGCACGCCGTACATTGCTTCGAGCGGCTTGCTGGTCCACGACTGGAGATATTCCGTGGCTCCGCGGTAAAACTCAGCGTTGCTCCTCTCCAGTGTCTGCCCCACGTAAGTGTTCTGCAGACCGAGTACTTGAATCCCCTGAAGCAAGGGATTAGTGAGAAACAACTGGTCCCGTAGCTTCTTATCCGCCATGGCTTCCCGGAAATACTGAGTGGTGCGGGCGTTCCCCGAGAAAGTTTTGAAAGGATTTTCTCGAGTTTCGATTCCCTCGAGAGTATTTCCCTCTTGGCCCTGAGGGACCATAATGTAAATGCCTCCGTCGCTGAAACCCTTGGCCACGTAGGCTGCGAACTTGTTCGGGTCAGATGTCACCGCAAGGAATTTATCGTACCAAGGCTTGTACGTGTCCTTATACTGCTCGGAGTTCATGAACGAGCGGAACTCGTCCACTGTCTTAAACCCGTGGGCCTGGGTCAGCATGAGGTCGAGCTCGTTCTTAGACAGTTTGATGTTCTGGCAGATGGGGCTTCTCTTATCCCTGTCACAGGCGAGGACCATTTCTTTAAACTCCGCCAGCTTCGACCCGAATGGGATGAACTCCAGTTCACCGGTTTTGGAATCTCCGAAGATAACTTTCTCACGCAAGAAAGTTTCCTGTTCGGTCTTGTCTTTCTTATACTGCTCGCCTTTCAACTTCCCAAGAGCGATGCTAAACGGTGCTCCCCCGCCCTTCGCGGTTCGGCAGGTGTACTGGTTAGCACAAAGAAGGCGGACGTCAGAGCGGTGCTTATTGGCTTCGAGGCATGCCATGCTCTCCTCTTCCTTGAAGTCCCACGCCGGGGACCAATCATTCGAGGAGAATAGGCTTTCTTTTACGGGCTCGAAGAGTGCCTTGTTGGCTTCGTAGATAGAGGATTTAACCTTGTCAAGGCCATTGCTTCCGGGCGACAAGGTGAAGCCGTCGCAGTTATAGTCCGATGGCAGCTGCAAAAAAACCACGGCCCGACCATTACCAAAGGTATTCTTCAGGTTCACGTCTTCCATGTATTCGGGATTCGACCGCAGCTGCTGGATGGTGTAGCAGCGCTCAGACAGACCTCGCGTGCACGACTGCTGCGTCGGACCCACCTTGGAGGGCGGCGGATTCTTCTGTGGGGGCTTAGACTGTGGATTCGTTTTTTTACTCACAGGTTGAGGTGGTTTTTTATCAGTGACCTCCACGGTGATCTCATCCTTCGGCAGGTCAGTCCGGAGGTTTAAGACCGGGATGACTTCACTCCCACCAGTCAACTGGACCAGACCACCGCGAGCCTCTCTGTTTTTCTGGGTCGTCTGCCACTGGTCGATCTCCTGGGAGATGCTCGCAATTTGTGCCTTCCCGGCGTCTGTCAGGAGAAATTTTTCAGTCATCTTTTTGGCTTCGTCGGCACTTAGCTTAAGTCGGTCTGCGAAGATCTGAGTCATGAGATCTTTCGGATCAGGCCTTGTGCCCTTAGGCACCTTAAGAAAATGGACTTCGAAATTCTCATCGGTGTAGGTGTCGCGGTTCGAGTTAAGTTCAAAGAAGGGCTGGACCGAATCCCCCACTATTTCCTTCCACCGGTCGACCCGGAAGTCGAGCATCAGTCGGCGGAAGTAGCGATTCGGGAAGCGGATTTCCTTCGTCGTGGCCATGGACTGACAAAACTTATAGGCACACTGTGCTTTGGCGGTTTGCTCCGCGAGGGCCATCGCCGGAGTAAGTTCTTTTCCCCCGTTACTATCCATGACCTTGTCAGCTTCAGCGCAGTCGAGGTCTTGAATCAAGTAGAGCCTCTGGGCATCGGTTTTTGGAACACCCAGCGAGGTCACAAGAGCTGACTTAAGTTTCTGATAGAAATCAGAAATAGCTTTAGTCTGAGTCGCTAGATCAGCGTTCGCGTTCACTGGATCGCAGGAGATGTTCTGGCCCGCATCTAACGGGACGTAGGGCGAAAGCTTATTGATCCACTTGTCTGTCTCGTCCTCCGCTCCCGGAGTTTTATCGTAGAACCGACCCCTCTGCTGCATTCTCTGGATCTCGTCGTCGCTGAAGTTCGAGGACTCGGCGGAGCTCACGGACGTGCCCCGGACCCGGTTGTCGGACTCATCTTTTCCGATCTCGATTCCGTTGTCGCAGTTCATCTTCGTCACCAGGTCATTGATCTTCTGCGAGTCCACCACTTCGATAAGCTCTTTAATCGGCACTTGTCTGCAGCTGTAGTCGATCGATTCGATCTCGCTTCCGAATGGTCCGAAGCTCTGCGACCGAGCGTCCTTGGCGTCGCTCAGTTTCCCAGCGGGAACGTCACCGTATCCCGAATTTATCTTTTGTTCCGGAGAGGTCACGGAAGCTCTGAGCTGTCCGGTGAGAACCTCAACCTTGAGCCTGCGGTTACCGGGGCTGATCGCAAACTCAGTCTTGAAGGCCACACCATCGTTGAGGGCCCAGGGCCACACAGTGAAAAATTCTTTTGTAGCAGGGTTGGCGGTGAATCCGGACTTGGGAGTGACCTTCAGGACACACTTCCCGGCGTAGCGGATTTCATCCGCGCGTAAGGCGAAGGAACCTAAGGAACAGAAAAGGGCCATGCTCAAGAAGCATTTAGAGAGTGAAACCATGGAATGGTATCGGCGTTTACGAAATAATATTAAAGGGTTTAGGGTACTGGACGGCGATCACCACCACCAAGCGTTTGTTAGTCCGAAGTTGGAAATTGAGAGCAATCTTTTCAAAGGCTTAGATTGTTGGCATTAATTCTGAGGGAACTTCTCTTGTATACTTACAAGATGCCGATAAAGCTCAAGAACTAATTAAAAGAGGTCATCTTGAAATTCCTAATCGCCACTCTCGCATTCATCACCGTCATTCACTCCGTAAAGGTCCAGGCCTTCGAAACGAACTGCTCCTTTCTCATGGAAGGAACGGCATATAAAAAAACCCAAAGCTTTAAGAGCTTCCTTATCTCAAAAGGTGGCTCGAAGATGAGCGGCCACGGGAAATGGAAGTATAACAACGTCGGCAATCTCACGGGCTTTAAACTCTGGTCGGTTCAGGTCATGCCCCACGGAACTACAGAAGCACAATGCAGAACCGGTTGCACAGGAGGGTTCGCCAGCGCCGTTAAGACGTTCATCGGGAAGCACTCAACGTGTTCAGCTCCAATCCAAAGAACTGACATCAATGAGGATTACCATTTGAAAGTGGGATCGACCTCGGCCAAAGTCTCAGCTCCTCATGACAACGGAGTGACCTGTACCTGCGAGAGAAATGTCATCGCGAACACGGTTAAAGAAAGCGTCCACTCATTTTTTGGGGCGGTCGGAAACGCTGGTGGGAGCCCAACAAAAAAAAGAAAAACTAGCGTTTATAACGGTGCAAGATCCTCTGGAAAAGACTACTCTACCGGGGGTTCGAAATTTGCAAGAAATAACTCTAGAAGATCTGGCAGACAGTAAGCCTTAGTTCAGCAGCGTGACACCCACGTAGTACTGGTACTGCATCACTTCGACGGTCTTACCTTTGATGTACTCTTTGGCTTCCCGTTCGATCTGATGCTGGATGAGCTTGATCATCGCGGCGGTCTCCGCGGTGGACTCTTTCATGAACATGTAAACGATCACCCGCAGGTAGTAGTAGACCGAGACCACACTGGTCAGAACGGCGATCACCACCAAGGGGACTTCACCGGCGTTCACCACGGAGTTGAAGAGACCGTATTTTCCGATGAACCCGGAGGTCAAAAGCATCTACTATTCTTCTACACCAACGCTCTCAAAATTACTCTCAGGAATGGCCCTTGCCGATTTCGGAGCGCACCGGTACTCTCCGCTTTCAAGAGGAGTGCATTCAAAGGACACGACAAGCGGAGTTTTGATCTTATGATCTTTCGCAAGCATCTTGACAGCGAGAAGGCTGCTCGGAGACATCGTAAGATTGTCCAGGGGTAATGTCGACTTATTCGAAACTAAGGCTTCCGTCTGTGTAGAAAAAAAAACAATGATTAATAAGATTGAATGCTTCATCTTAGTTTGATTTAACTTTAACATTGGGAGTATCCTTAGAAGATGTATTGGTTGATTTTGGCCCACAATTATTGGTTTCAGGATTTAATTCTTCATCTCCAATACAAGCACCTACGATACCGGCATCATTTGCGCAATCAGTGGCGTCCGGACAAGTGTTCTTCCCTTCTTTTATAGATCCCAGACACTTGGCCGTACTAGTGGGAAAAGTCACTATATTCCCACCGGGCATGGTTTCTGTGCACTTTACATTCATCGAACAGATGATGACGTTTGCAAAGCAACTTATTGCTATATTGGACTTTTTGGTATCTGTGCAAGAATTGATGTCGTTAGGTAGTTTCTGGATCTGGATTTTCATTACCTCAGGTGTATCTGGTCCCATGACACAATCATACCGAGGTTTAAGATCCGTAGATAGGTTAGTTTCTAGAGTATCTTCGGTATCCGTATCCGTATCCGTATCCGTATTGGTATTGGTATTGGTATTGGTATTGGTATTGGTATCGGTATTGGTATCGGTATTGGTATCGGTATTGGTATTGGTATTGGTATCGGTATTGGTGTTGGTATCGGTATCGGTATCGGTATCGGTGTTGGTGTTGGTACTGGACCCATCATTAGTTACAGACTGGGAAGCAATGGTTATTTTCTTTTCATTACTGCTCTTAAGGCCCACAACAGACGTTTTAACTTTCTTTTGTTTATTGATTTTCTCTTGGGAATTCTTGCTCTTCTTAGTTTTACTTATTTTTCCACCCTTAGGACAGATCCAACGCCCATCACGCTTAAAACAGCCGCGCCCGAACATCTTTTCATTGAAAACTCTTCTTTCGTGAGCAGACATCGGTGCTTTAATTTTGTTAGAAGATTTGGAAGTATCGCACTCGGCTGGATTTTTTACTTTTCGTAAATCACGACAGAAATAACTTGGGTGTATGACCTGAGTATTTACCGGCTTTTTATCCGGACAATTTCCTATAGGGCCATAAACGTTAACCTTTTCACCATTGTAGTCGCAGACTGTTGTTTGAGCGAAAACTTTTCCATACGAATCAAGCAAGAAAAAGACTAAGATTACATATTTCATGATCATCCTTTGGTAAGTAATTTATCGGAAATTTGTTAAGATTATTATAGACTTAAAAATAGAATTTAGTAAATTCAAGCAAGTTGCTTTAAAATCCAGTTATGGTAAACGTCGCTCCGGATAGGGCACGTTCGAAGTTCCGGTTGGTTAGAATGAAGAAAGCTATGCGAACATCAAAACCGGCGAAAGGTCCTCCGGGAAAGACGACTCTACTGGGGGTTCGAAACTTGCAAGAAATAACTCTAGAAGATCTGGCAGACAGTAAGCCTCAGTTCAGCAGCGTCACCCCAACGTAGTACTGGTACTGCATCACTTCCACGGTCTTATCTTTGATGTACTCTTTGGCTTCCCGTTCGATCTGATGCTGGATGAGCTTGATCATCGCGGCGTCCCCTTCCAGGTTCAGCTGGATTTCCTCCGGACTGATCGTTTTGACCTGACCCGTTATCTCATTTTTGCGGGCGATTCGGAAGATAATGCCAACGGCTTCATCGTTCATCGTCCCGCGGTAGGTGATCTTTCTAGTTATCATGCGCTTCCCTTCTTTACTTCGAAATCAGTTTTACGAAATGGATGATGGCCCTCGGGAACAATCCGAACTGCAGAGTCGCAGCGGCGGAGATGAACGCCGCCACACCGGCGCCGCGCAGGGCCTGGTAGCTCGCGGTCTCCGCGGTGGACTCTTTCATGAACATGTAAACGATCACCCGCAGGTAGTAGTAGACCGAGACCACACTGGTCAGGACGGCGATCACCACCAGGGGAACTTCACCGGCGTTCACCACAGAGTTGAAAAGACCGTATTTTCCGATGAACCCGGAGGTCAACGGAATCCCGGCCATTGAAAGTAGGAATAGAGTCAGACACGCTCCCAGGACCGGGTGGCGAAGACCCAGACCCGCCATCTGATCAAGGGTCAGGTCTTTCTGATTCTTCTCTTCGAACTGAGAGATGACCGCGAAGGCACCGAGGTTTGAGAGAGCGTAGAAGAAGAGATACAGGATGACGGATCCGGCAGACTGGTCACCCAGGTTCATGGCGTAGAGACCCAGCAGCAGGTAGCCGGTGTGAGCGATGGTCGAGAACGCCAGCATCCGCTTGATCTCGGTCTGCGAGATGGCCACGAAGTTTCCGTAGATCATGCTGGCGGCGGCCACCAGCCAGATGTAGTTTTCAAACCATTTCAGGCCCTGCACTCCTTCGACGAACACCAGGTGCTGGACGATGCGAGAGAAGGCCATGAAGGCAGTGAACTTCACCGCCGCACCCATAAAACCGGTGACGTTGGTCGCCGCTCCCTGGTAGACGTCAGGAACCCAGCCGTGGAAGGGAACGGCGCCCACCTTGAAGAGCATGGCGGTGATGACCAGACCCAGGCCGATGTAGAAAATAAATGAAGGGTTCGGGTGACTCCGCAGGAACTCGCTGATGTTTTCCAGCTGGAACGAGCCCGTCGCCCCGAAGATGAGGGAGGTCCCGTAGAGGAGCAACGCGGAGGCGAGGCCTCCGAGGATGAAGTACTTGAGTCCGGCTTCCGCGGAGAAGCTGCTCGACCTTCGCATCGCCACCATCACGTAGATGGCCAGGGACATAATCTCCAGAGCGATGAACATGAACAGCAAGTGCGAGGTGCACATCATCAGGATCATCCCCGCTGTGGAAAACAGGATCAGAGCGTAGATCTCAGAGAGCAGACCCTCTTTCTTATCCTGTCCGTAGGTGAGGATCACGGCCAGGAAAGAGAACGACATCACCATCAGAGAGACAGTCTTGGTCACGGAGGTGAAGACCAGCGTCTCGCCCAGGAGCTTGATCTCCGGGTTTAGCAGTGCGTACGCGCCGAGGATGATGCTGAAGAAAAGTGTGCCCAGGGAAATCGCAAACGCCCAGGTCCGGCCGCGGGTCTTATCACACCCGGCCAGCAGACAAGCGACGGCGCCGAAGGACAGAAGGATCAACGGCAGAAGACTATAGAGCTCGGACTCGTCCAGAGCTATAGCTGGGAAGACTTCTAGGATTCTCATTGTAGACCTGCTTTCTGGATAAGAGTTGACCCGTAGGCGTCGAGGGTGGCGTCAGACTTTCCGAAGAATGTTTTAGGAAAAAACCCGATTCCGAAGACGAAGACAATGAGCACACCCATCGCCAGGACTTCTTTGGTGTTCAGGTCAGGAAGATGGTCCAGGTCGGTGCGGGTCTTCGGCCCGAGCATCACCATCTGGTAGGCCTTAAGCGCGTAGATCGCTCCGAGAATCACACCACTCCCGGCGAAGAGGACGTACCCTGGATGCACCTGGAAGGCGCCCAGAAGGATAGGAAATTCCCCCACGAAACCGTTCGAACCCGGGAGGGCCACTGACGAGAGGGTCATGATCATGAAGGCGATCGCCATGACGGGCACCACCTTCGAGAGGCCCCCGAACTCTTCGAGGTTTCTGGTGTGAAGGCGTTCGTATAAAAAACCCACGATGAGGAAGAGTCCGCCAGCGGAGATCCCGTGGTTAATCATCTGATACAGAGATCCGGCGAGGGCGATCTTCTGGAAGGAGAAGAGTCCCACCACGATAAAGCCCATGTGGGAGACCGAGGAGTAGGCCACAAGTTTTTTGAAGTCTGTTTGCGAGAGCGCGCAGAACGCGCCGTAGATGATCCCGATCACCCCCATGACGATGAAGCCGTCGGAGAAATAATACGCGGCCTGCGGGAACAACGGGATCGCGATGCGCATCAGACCGTAGGTCCCGAGCTTGAGCAGCACCGCCGCAAGGTAGAAGGAACCAATGGTCGGCGCCTGCACGTGCGCGTCCGGGAGCCAGGTATGGAAGGGCACCATCGGCACCTTGATGACAAAGGCCAGGGCAAAGGCCAAGAAGAGAAGAGATTGTGGAGAGGTCAGGGCACTGGTGAAGCTCGTGCCGTCGAATGCGAACTGGAGCCGTCCCAGGCTGATGAAGTCCGCGGTCGGAGCACCGAAGTCAGCGGCCGAGGTCTTGAGCAGCCAGAAGATCGCCACTAGCATCAAGAGGGAACCCACCATAGTGTAGATGAAGAACTTCACCGTGGCGTAGATGCGTTCTTTGCCACCCCAGATGCCGATCAGGAAGAACATCGGGATCAGGACGACTTCCCAGAAAAAATAAAACAGGAACAGGTCATTGGCGAGGAAAGTTCCGTACATCCCCGTCTGGAGACCCATCAGCAGGGTCACGAAGAACTTCTCCTTCCTCAGGTCGCCGTGGGGCCAAGTCCCGAGGATGGCGACCGGGCCGACGTAGGCCGTCAGCATCACCAGCGGAAGACTGAGTCCGTCGATGGCGACGATGTAATTGATCCCCCACTCCGGGAGCCAGCTCACCAGTTGGACGAACTGGGGCGCAGCCGAGGCACCGTCGAAGTTCAGGTAGAGATAGGTCGCCAGCCCCGCGCTGATGAAAGTCTGCACCAGGGCGATGGTCCTGAACTTATTCTCGAGCTGCTTGGGCAGAGTCAAGATAATGGCCGCAAAAATAAGCGGCGTGAAAATAATCCAGGAAAGCAGTGATGAGGTGTCCATTGAGCTAGTCCTTAATTCAAAACTTTAAAAATAAATATCATGATGGCGATGACTCCACCGAGCATCATCAGCCCGTAGCTCTGGACGTCTCCGGTCTGGGCCATTCGCAGTCCTGAGCCGACCTTCCTCACACCGCGGCCGATGCCGTTGACGGCGCCGTCGACGACGTACTTATCGATGACACCACCGGCGAAGGCGGAGATCTTGCGAAGGGGTCTCACGATGATCAGATCGTAGAACTCGTCGACGTAGTACTTATGCTCAAGGACTTTGTGAAATGAAGAGAATCCGGCGAAGAGGTCTTTCACAAAAAAAACTTTTTTGAAGAGCTTAACCCCTAGCAGGTACGAGCCGACGGCGATGATGCTCGATCCCGCCATCACCAGTCCTTCGTGCAGAGGGATCTTCACGCCCACCAGAGGGAGATGCTTGGACGGCACCACTGGATCCAGCCAGGTTGAGAGATAGTGAGGCATGTGTCCCAGAAAATCCCCTAGCAGATGTGGTACTCCCAGGAAGCCACCGAAAGCCGCAAGTCCCGCGAGAGCGTAGAGCGGGCCCGTCATCAGCCCTGGAGATTCGTGCAGGTGATGTTTCACGTCATGGGACATTCTCTCATTTCCGTAAAAGGTTAAACTCATCATGCGGCCGGTGTAGAATGCGGTAAGGCACGCAGTGATGACACCGACGATGAAGAGGTAGGAGATCCCACCCGGCAAAGCGATGGTTGAATAGAGAATCTCATCTTTGCTGAAAAATCCAGAGAAGAACGGAACCCCGGAGATGGCCAGTGAGCCCACCAACATGGTGATGTGCGTGTGTGGAAGGTACTTCTTGAGTCCCCCCATCTTGGTCATGTCCTGCTCCCCGCTACAGGCGTGGATCACGGACCCGGAACCGAGGAAGAGGAGTGCCTTGAAGAATGCGTGAGTCATCAAGTGGAAGACGGCCGTCTGATAGGCCCCCACGCCGCAGGCGAGGAACATGAATCCCAGCTGCGAAACAGTCGAGTACGCCAGGACTTTTTTGATGTCCGTCTGAGCGACCGCGATGGATCCGGCGAAGATAGCGGTCAGGGCCCCGACGTGAGCGATGACCGAAAGGGCCACCGGAGAGAGTTCGAATAAAATATTAAGCCGGGCGATCATGTACACACCGGCGGTGACCATGGTGGCGGCGTGGATCAGGGCGGACACAGGGGTAGGACCACTCATGGCATCCGGGAGCCAGACAAACAGAGGCATCTGGGCGGATTTTCCGGTTGCCCCGACAAACAAAGAGAGGCAGATCATGGTGATAGATGGAGCTATCCTCGCCACCACGTTTGGGTCGGCCAAAAGCGTGTTGATCTCCGGTAAGGTCAGGGTGCCCAGCTCTCTGAAAAGCATGAACATCCCGATGAGGAAGCCCAGGTCCCCGATGCGGTTAACGATGAAGGCCTTCTTCCCGGCGTTGGCCTTCTCCGTATCCGTGTACCAGAACCCGATGAGCAGGTAGGAACAGAGTCCCACTCCTTCCCAGCCGAAGAACAGCAGCGGAAGGTTATCCCCCAGGACCAGCAGTAGCATGTTGAAGCAAAAAAGATTTAGGTACGAGAAGTAGCGGCCGACGCACTCTTCGTCGTGCATGTAACTGATGCTGTAAAGATGGATCAGGGTCCCGATGCCGGTGATGATCAGCACCAGCAGTCCTGAGAGCTTATCGATGCGCAGGTCAAACGGAATGTTGAGGCCACCGAAGTTAAACCACTCGAAGCAGTGGCTCAGGAGCGACGGTGCTGCGGCCTGCGATCCGCTCAGCTGAGTGAACGCCATGATGGCCATGACGAAACTCGCGCCGATGAAGAACGTGGCAACTCCTCCGGCCAGGTTGGCGGGGGTCTTCGCGAATCCACGGTACCCCAACGGGAGGATGACCGCGTTGATGAAGAATCCGATCAACGGAGAAATAAGGATGAGTAGCGGCAGGACAGAGTTGATGGTTTCCACTTCTGTTATCCTTTAAGAGAGGTTGCATCTTGGGTCTTGATGGAACCGAAGTTCCGGTAAAGATTCACCAGGATGGATAGTCCGATCGCGGACTCGGCCGCCGCGATGGTGATGATGAAAAATACCTGGATCTGCCCTTCGATCATCCCGGCGGACTTCGAAAAGGCCACCAGGGAGAGATTGGCGGCGTTGAGCAGGAGTTCGATCCCCATGAGGATCATGATGGTGTCCCGCCGGAGGAGGACCACCAGCATCCCGATGGTGAACAAAAAAGCCGCAAGGATCTGGAGCAAGATATCATTTGTCATAGGTAAACCTTCAAGCCTTCCGGCTTAATCAAACTTTCTCTTCGCTAACACCACGGCCCCGACGACGGCGATCAGCAGGGCCAGGGATATCACTTCAAAAGAAACGTAGAATTTTGAGAAGAGCGCGTGGGCCAGCACCTTGGAGTTGCCGCCCAGTTCCCGGATGAGATCCGGAGTGAACTGGCCATGCTGGTAATCCATCCGGTGGTTCATGAAGTGTTCATTGAGCCCGTACATCAGGAAGCCGAAGACCACTAGACCAAGGAGTATGGCGCTGTAGAAAACGCCCGGGTGTTTCAAGTAATCGGTATCCTCGTTATTGAGGTTCAGTAGCATGATGGAGAACACGAACAGTACCATGATCGCACCTGCGTAGACCACCAGCTGAATGGTGGCGACCAGGTGTTCGCCGATCAGGCCGTAGATACCAGCGGTCATGATCAGCACCCCTAAGAGGCACATGGCGGAAGTGACCGGATTGCGGGCGAAGAGCATGGTGATCGCGAGCATCGCCGAGAGGACACATAAGATGACGATGGCGACACTCATATCTTGCCCCTTCCTTTGATGTCTCTTTTTAGAAAATCCAGATCGTAGATGGCCTCTTCCCGGGACGACACTGCCAGCTCGTAGTTGCCGGAAAGTTTAATCGCATCTTTGGGACAGGCCTCTTCGCAGAATCCACAGAAGCAACAGCGGAGAGCGTCGATGTCGAAGCTCACGGGTTTCTTTTCTTTTTTTACTCCGTGTGGATTTTCCTCATCGTCTCGTTCATCGGCGACGATGTGGATACAGTCTGCCGGGCAGACGGTTTCGCACAGGAAGCAGGCGGTGCAGTTCTCGGTTTTGGTCTTATCGACGGAGATGAAGTGCATCCCCCGGAACCGGTCCGAGTACTCGCGTCTCGCTTCCGGGTACTGGATGGTGTCGTTTTTCCTCATGAAAAAACCCTGGATGAAGCGTCTCATGGTGATCTTCATCCCCATGAGGATCGCCGGGAGATAGGACTTCTCCCGCGCGGTGGTTTTCCGGGTAACGTTTATGGTGGCCATGTGAAGCCTCCTATCGATTGAAGAAGTAGACCCCGATGGTGACTACAACTAAGTTTATAAGTGAGAGCGGGAAAAGTATTTTCCAGCCCAGGTCCATCAACTGGTCAAAGCGGAAACGCGGGAGCGTCCAACGGATCCAGACGAAGAGGAACATGAAGAAGGCGACCTTCAGGAAAATGCTGACGAATTCGAAGACCGCGGTGGTGTTCTGTGCTCCGACCGCAGTGAAGCCAAGGAGGTCTACGATCAGACCCACCATCAGACCCATCCCCGGTAGCAGTGAGTAGCCGCCGAAGAACAAAGTGGAGATCAGGGCCGAGGCCATGATCATCGCTACGTACTCCGCCATGAAGAACAGGGCGAACTTCATCGAACCGTACTCCAGGTGGTAGCCGGCGACCAGCTCTGACTCACCTTCAGGAAGGTCGAACGGAAGCCGGTTGGTCTCGGCGAAGATCGAGATCCAGAAAACCAGTGCGCCGAAGGGATTCACGAAGACGCCCCAGTACTTGTCTGACTGCCAGCTCACCATCTCATGGGGATTGAAGGTCCCGTAGACGATCAGCATCGAAAGCAGGGCCAGTCCCATGGAGATTTCGTAAGAAACGATCTGAGAAGATCCTCTTAGGGCCCCCAGGACCGAGTATTTATTTTTTGAAGACCATCCGGCCAGGATGATGGGATAGACCTCAAGCCCCGCAAAGGCCAGGATGAAGATCACACCACTATCCATCTGGGCAATCTGTAGCACCACTTCCTGCCCGTTGATGATCGCCTTGCTTCCAAAAGGAATCACGGCCAGCGCACAGAGCGGGGCCACCAACGCCATCATCGGTGCTAGGTAGTAGTAAAAAGGATTAGCGTTCTTCGGCATGAAGTCTTCTTTATGGAAGAACTTGATCACGTCGGCGAGCGGCTGGAGCAGCCCGAAAGGACCTACCCGATTGGGCCCGACCCGGCCTTGCATCCAGGCAGCTCCCCGGCGTTCGAACCACACCATGATCGGCACCACACCCAAGCAGACGCCGACGACGAGGAGAATCTTTGCAAACATTGCCAAGAGATCAAAGTATTCCATATAACCTTTAGTTAATAGACTTCATCAAGCCCACGACGTGATGAGCCGACAGCGCCCCTCCTCGGTGGATGATGGCCGGGTGAAACTTTTGAACGATGCCGTCAGCGTTCTTGTAACTGCCGGCCTTCTCGATGGTGGCGTGTCCGGGGATCACACCCAGGATATTTTTAGTTGGAAGTGCTTTCACTTCGTCGATGGTCCACACACCCCACAAGATGACCTTCTGGTCAGCCTTCATCTTCGGGACTCCGGCCCGGCCATTGCGGAAAAGGATGGCGACGTCGGCACTAAGTTCTCCGCCCTTGAGCGGAGCGATCCCCTGCTCTTCCACCCCACGGGTATTGGCCGTGTGGTCTTTCATCCGCAGCAAGTGGTCGAGCTTCTGGTCATCAGCCGAGGTTGAGACCCCGTAGGTTCCGTTGAAGTAAGAGACCGCCACCGACTTATTAAATAGCGACGGGACTTTTTCTTTTAGTACGGCAGCTTCTTCTCTGGTCGCATCCGTCCCGATCACCAGCTCTACAGAAGAAGCTGACGCGAGCTGCTTGCGTATCTCCATGATCAGAGTCTCGATGGAGGTCGAGCGCATCTGCCCCTGATGTTGCAGCAGCGGGGAGATGATCCGCATCGGGTTCATGAAGTCGTTATATGAAACCCGGCCCTCGTCACACATCCAGTGGCCATTGACCATCTCATTGTGGATCGGAATGTAGCGGTAGACGATGTCGTTATCCGAGTGGACCTCGATGTTACAACCCTTGGAACACCGGTCGCAGATAGAAGGTTTTTTAGCAAGGAACCAGGCACGTTTTTTAAACCGGAAATCATTCAGAGTAAGAGCGCCCACGGGACAGAAGTCGGTCAGGCAGCCTTGGTATTCGTTGTATAGACCCTTGTCCGGGTCGGCCACTTCCAGCTCTTTGTGCCAGCTCCGGTTGACCATCACCAGGTCATGAGTTTTGGTCACGTCATCGGTGAAGCGGACGCACCTTTCACAATGCACACATCGGTTCATATTCAGGGTGATCTGATCAGAAAGTCTCTTGGTAGTGGCGTCGTCGTACACCCTCTTCTCTTCCTTGAAGTTACTCTTGGAAGGACCGTACTCGAAGTTGTAATCCTGGAGTTTACATTCACCGGCCTTGTCACAGACCGGGCAATCCAGCGGATGATTGGTGAGGAGAAAATCCATCACGCCGGTTCTGGATTTGAGAACTTTCTCTGACCGGGTGTGAACGATCATTCCGTCTGCCGCAGGTGTAGAACAAGAGGTCATGAGCTTGGGAGCTTTCTCGACTTCCACCGTGCACATGCGGCAAGTTCCCGCCACCGGCATCCCCGGGTGGTAACAGTAACGTGGGATCTCTTCATGGATGCGGTACCTTTCAGCGACTTCCATGATGGTGTCACCGGGCTTGAACTCGTAGCTCTTGCCGTCGATGGTGACCTTAGGAAGGGGCTTGGCTTCCGGACCGGTGTCTGAATGAACAGGCTTTTTATTGGAAGCGTAGTTCAGGTCATCTTTGGTTCGTTTGATTTCTATTTCTATGTTAGACATGGGCACCTTCAATTGTCTGCTTATTTACTTCCTGGTGACTGGTCTTATGCAATCCACCGTTTCTGATCAGCTCTTCAAACTCATGCCTGAATTTTTTGACCGATGAAAGTGCCGGACCGGTGACGGCGTCAGCGAACGCACAGATGGTTTGGCCGGCCATGTTCCCGCAGATCTTTGCGATGTAGTCCAGGTCATCATTTGTTCCACCGCCGTCGAGGATGCGTTTGAACATCCGGGCCAACCAGTGTGAGCCCTCGCGGCACTGGGAGCACTGCCCACAAGATTCGTGCTCGTAGAATTTCAGTAAAGTGTAGGTCGCCTCGACGATGGAAACGGTCTCATCGATGACGATGATCCCACCGGATCCGGCCATGGTTCCGGCCTTGGCGAGGGAATCGAAGTCCATTTTCACGTCGATCTCATCGGCGGAGAGCATGGGTGCCGAAGCTCCACCGGGGATGACGGCCTTTAGTTTTTTACCACCCCTGACACCACCGGCGTGGTCGATCATCTCTCGCAGAGACATGGTCATCGGAAGTTCATACACCCCCGGTTTTTCAATCTGCCCGGAGATACAAAATAACCTTGTACCACCCGAGCGCTCAGTTCCCATCTTGGCGTACTTCTCAGAACCTTCCAGCATGATGTATGGAACCGCCGCAAAAGTTTCAACGTTATTCACGCAACTTGGCATGCTGTAGGCACCGACCATCGCGGGAAACGGAGGTTTGAGCCTTGGCTCTCCTCTTTTTCCTTCGAGCGAATTCAGCAGAGCAGTTTCTTCACCGCAGATGTAGGCACCGGCCCCTTTGTAGATCACCAATTCAAAGTCAAAGCCGGAGCCCAGGATATTTTTTCCCAGGTAGCCCTTGGCCATGGCCTCGTCGATTGCCTTTTGAACGATGCGAGTTTCTTTGAAAAACTCACCACGGATGTAGATGAAGCCTTTGTTGGACCCAATGGCGTGACCGGCGATGATCATTCCCTCTATCATCTTGTGCGGGGTCTTGGTCATGATCAAGCGGTCTTTGAATGTTCCCGGTTCACCTTCGTCGGCGTTGCACACCAGGTACTTCGGTTTCACGTTGCCTTTAGCATCAAGCGGATTGGCGGGCATGAATGACCACTTCATCCCGGTGGGGAATCCGGCACCGCCGCGACCACGCAGGTTGGATTTTTTTACTTCATCGATGATTTCGGCTGGCTTGAGCTTGAGGGCTTTTTCCAGTGCCTTGTATCCCTGATCCTTGTTGAGGTAAAAATCTAGGGTGTCGCAGTCTCTTTCATGGATGTGCTTGGTTAAGACGAGGTCGTGGTTCATGGCCATACTCCAGGCTGTTGCGTGCTTTTTCCTACCGGCTTATTGGCGGCGAGGTCCTTCTCGGCTTGCTCGATCAATTGGTACAACTGGGGAGCAGTAAGATTCTCATAGTAGTCCTGGTTGATCTGCAGCACCGGGGCCGTTCCACAGGACGCCAGGCACTCCACTTCAGAGAGAGTGAACTTCCCGTCCGCGGACGTTTCCCCGCACTTGATGCCCAGTTTTTTTTCCGCACAGGCCACCAGCTTCTCAGCTCCGTTGAGCCAGCAGGAAATGTTCACGCAGAACTGCAGGTCAACCTTGCCCTGGGGTGCCAGCTTGAACATGGTGTAGAAGGACGTCACTTCCCGCACCTTAGAGAGCGGGAGGTTCAGGAACTCTCCGGCCGCACGCATCGACTCCAGAGAGACCCAGCCCTGCTCGTTTTGGATCTCGTGCAGCAGTGGAATCAACAGGGCCTGCTCGGTGGGAAACTGAGAGCGGATTGCGTCGATCGTTTTCTTAACTTGTTGTGATAGTGCCATATGTTTTCTCTTTGTGATTATCGGTCTAGTTCACCGGCGATGATGTTAACACTTCCCAGGTGGGCAACCGCGTCCGGGATCTTCCCGCCTTTGATGGAGTGCTCGAAGGCCTGGTAGTTCATGAACGAGGGAGACTTCACCCGCATCCTCCACGCCTTCGGTCCACCACGGCTCACGATGTAGAAGCCGAGTTCGCCGTTTGGCCCTTCCACGCAGGTGAAGGTTTCGCCCTTGGGAACCTGGATGCCGTCCATGAAAATTTTAAAGTGATGGATCAGGACTTCCATCTTGGTGTAGACGTCCTGCTTATCCGGAATCAGCACCCGCTTGTCATCCACCCACAGCGGGCCCTTGGTGATGCGGCTGTTACACTGCTTGAGCAGCCGGACGGACTGGCGCATCTCTTCCATGCGGATGAGGTAGCGGTCCATCACGTCACCGTTGGATCCGACAACGACGTCGAAGTCCAGGTCCGGGTACATGTAGTACGGGCGGTCCCGGCGCAGGTCATGGTCCACCCCTGAGGCCCGGGCGATGACACCAGTGATTGAATAACTGAGAGCATCTGCTTTAGAAATCACTCCCACGTCTTTGGTCCGGTCAATCCAGATCCGGTTCGAGTTGAGAAGGCCCTCAACTTCGTCGATGGTCTTCGGGAATTCTTCGCAGAACTTCGTCAGTCTTGCGGCGAAGTTATCGGGAAGATCATAGCTCATCCCGCCGATACGGGCGTAGGTAGTAGTCAGTCGCATCCCACACATGCTTTCGATCATGGTGTAGGCCTGCTCCCGCCAGTGGATCAGCAGAAAAAACACCGTCATCGCTCCGATGTCCAGGGCGTTGGCGGCGACGCAGACCAGATGGTCGATGATGCGGGAAAGTTCCATGCAGATCACTCGGATCCACTGGCATCTCTCGGTGGGAGAAATGCTCATCAAATTTTCAACTGCCATAGCGTAAGCGATGTTATTATTCAAGGCCGAACAGTAGTTCAATCGGTCGGTGTAGACCATCCACTGGTGGTAGGTCTTATCCTCTCCCAGTTTTTCGATCCCCCGATGAAGGTAGCCGATCTCACAAGCGGCGTCTTCGATGGTCTCGCCGTTCACCCGGCACATCACTCGCAGGGTTCCGTGCATCGCCGGGTGTGCCGGTCCCAGGTTGATCAGGACGTTCGGGTTATAAAAATCATTTAACTGGTGCGGGTCTTGTATTTTTACAGACATATTATTTGCTACCTTGTGGCTTATAAAGATCCTGGCCCAGTTTTGTGGTCAAGGGAGTTCCAGGGCCAACCTCTGTGATGTGCGCGTCCACTTCCAGCGGATTGGCGCCGAGGTGGAACCTGATGTTATCGCTAAATGGTTCCCGCTGTTTCATGGGGAACTCTTTCCGGAGAGGATGGCCGGAGAACCTCTCGTCCATCATGATCCGTCGCAGGTTGGGATGGTCTCTGAAAGTAATACCGTACATGTCGAAGACTTCTCGCTCCAGCCAGTTCGCTCCGGCCCACTCGTCCGAGAGGGTAACGGCTTGTTCGTGCTCGCCCAGTAAACACTTGATGCGGATCCGCACGTGCCGGGTGGTTGAGTAGAGCTGGTAGACCAGTACGAAACGCTTATCGCCGTCTTCAAGATCGACGTTATCGTAAGCCGTGATGTCGGAAAGAAAATCGATCAAGAAACTCGGATCGATCTTAAAAGATTTTGCCAGCAGTTTCATGTCATCCGGGTTCTTCGCCCAAATCACTGGTTCGCCCAGCTTATCTTTCTCGAACTTCCGGTCGGCGCCGTATTTTTCCGTAAGCCGGGCGTCGGCATTGTCCTGAGCTATCAGATACGCAGCACCGGGTGCGATTGAGTTGGTTCTCATTTAAGTTCCTGCTTTGCTTTGGCTTCCTTCACGTGATCTGGCGTGATGACGAAGTTAGCTTTCAGGTCGTAGCCCACACCTTTCCGGTAGGACATGGCATTCTGCGCATCATCGAAGGTCGGTCTTTCTGCCGGCTTCCTGTCCATGCCGTTCTCAATCTTCTTCTGCAGATGAATGATGGCGTGGATCAAGCCTTCTGGGATGGGAGGGCAGCCCGGAACGTAAACGTCCACTGGCATGATTTCATCGATTCCTTGCAGGACCGAGTAGGTATCGAAGATGCCACCTGAGGAAGAACAGGCGCCCATGGCAATGACCCATTTTGGCTCAAGCATCTGATCGTAGATCGTCCGCAGCACCGGCGCCATCTTGGTGGTGATCGTTCCGGCGACAATCAGCATGTCGGCCTGGCGTGGAGAAAATCTCACCACCTCAGCCCCGAAACGGGAGAGATCGTAGGTGCTGGAAATGGTCGACATCATTTCGATCCCACAGCAGGAGGTTCCGAAAGGCATGGGCCACAACGAATTCTTCTGCGCCCACTTGGCGGCTTCGCTTAAGAGGGTTGGGTAAAAAAACGAACTTCCATCTTTATTTGACATAAAAAACTCCTAGTCCCAGCTTAAGGCGCCCCGGAGGCGTAGGTACAGGTAGCCTCCAAGCAGCAGCGTAAAAAATAATCCCATTTCCATGAGGATCATGGGCCCGGACTTTAAATAGGTTTGGTACACGAGGGTCCACGGATACATGAAGACAACTTCGACGTCGAAGATCAGAAAAATGATACCGACCAGGTAGTACCTGACCGAAAATTGTTGGTGAGCATTCCCTTCGTACTCTACTCCGCATTCGTAGGTTTCATATTTTTTGCGGGTGATTTCGGAAGGAACTTTTCCCATGATTTTATTTATTCCGATCACTGTCGCAGCAATCACCACAGCGATAATCATCAGGATGAGGACTGACAAATAATTTAATGAGCCTTCAACTGGAAGAAACATAAATACCTTCGGCTAAATTTTATATTTAAAGTTAGCATTCGCGGCATACAAACTCAACGTTTCAAAAGAGAAATATCAGATGTTTGAAAGGGCAAACAGAATTTGCGCAAAGGATAAAATACCTGTGAGGTTGGCAGTTCGGGTAACTTCTTCTACTTTATCTCATGCTACAAAATGCTGAAATTGTGCTCGAAGGTACATACTCCTATTTTAAAAAAGACGTCAGTTATTCTCAGGAAAATTTTAAGCTTCTTAGCTTCAAAGATAATTCCAATGTTCATTTATATTCTGAAGTCCTGTCACGCCTCGAAACAGGAGAATTTCTAAAAATCTTGGTCCGATATGAAATGAACTCTCAGTTTATACCTCTCCTAGTCAAGATTGATAAAACTCTTGGCAACAAATATGCTCAGGAAATTTTTGAAGTTAACCCAGGAAATGGTGAATTGTTTTACAAGTTCCAAAGTGCTGAAAAATCACAGGAATTCAAAAGGACATTTAACTCAAGGCACTGCATTGCAACTCCAGCTTTTTGCACTACAGCTATTTTTAGTTTCGCAAAAAAATTTGAACCTGGACTGCGAATTCCGGTCAGCATAATCAGCACCGACAATGTCTGGGACTACCAAGGGCCCCCGAAAGAAAAAGTGGTCTACATCGAGGCGAAATCCAAGGATAAAGATGATTTCCTCGCTGAGAAACTCCCCATTGATTCCAGTCTCTTCTATTTGCATGAGAATGCGTCTGCCAGTACCATCCAGGATCCACCGGTTGAACTCGTCATCAGCAGAGATCACTGTATTCCCTATCAGATGACTTTCCTCGACCAAAAAATCGTGTTTCACCAATCCAAGAAGAGAGATCAGACTTTAAAGTAATCGGCGATTTCCTTACAAGCATTTGCCAAGGGGGTTGAAATAATCTGATAGGGTTCCATCAGTTTCTGGAATGTCCGAAGGGTCCCTCCTTTCCAACGCTTCACCCGGTTATCGACCAGCAGGATCGCGCCGTGGTCATCTTCTGAGCGTAGCAGCCGTCCGAATTTCTGGTGAAGTGACCGGGTCCGGTGGGCCAGGAAATAATCGTTGAACTCATTTCCAAACTTAAACTCAAAGAAGTCCCGTCGCCTTTGGATCACCAGGTCCTGCCGCACGTCCGGGATCTTATCCACTACGATGAACTGCAGCTTCTCTCCCGGGATGTCGATCCCTTCTCCGAAACTCTCCATCCCGATGAGGATGGCACTCGCCTCTTTTTTGAACTCATCGACGACGTTTTTTCCCAGGCCCTGAACGAAGACCGGGATCTTCCCTTCGAACTCCTTAAGAAGTATCTCGGTGGCGACCTCGAAACGCACGCGAGAGGAGAAGAGCAGTAGAGTCCTGCCTCCTAACTTCGAGATCAGTGGATTGACCTCTTTGAGCAGCTCGGGCACGAACTGCGGATCGGAGATGTTGCGGGCGTCCGGGCAGAGATAAACCTTGGACTTATTTTTATAGTCGAAGACCGCGTCCAGGTAAAGGCCAGTCTTGAACCGCTTCTCCGGGCTCAGGTAGGTGTAGCCCGTCATCCATTCCACACCCTGGACTCCCGTGTCTCCGGAGGCGTTCCCGAGGGTGGCGGAGGTAAAGACCACCGAGGAACTCAGCGCCAGCAGCTCGTCGTGGATCCGCTTGCCCACGTCGATGGGGGAAGATTCGAAGGCGTAGCTGTCGTTCTCAGAGAAACGGATGACGGTGGACCAATCACTGCTGGGCTCGAGGTAGTGCTTGAAGGCCGCGGTGAGCCGCTCGAGCTGGCCGAAGTTATTTTCGAAGACCGCCCAGGCCTTAAGTTTGGGGCCTTCGTTGTGGAAGTCCTTGACCTCCCATCGGGAGATGAAAGGCATGTAGAGGTTGTAGAGATTCTCGAAGATGAAGTTCATGCTCTCGGCGTGGTTCAGGATCGCCGCTGCGATGGTGTCCTTGAGTTCGCTCTTCCGCGGAAACGGCAGCTCGTTGGAATAGACCGGACTGTAGTTAGGGAGTTTTTTAAAGTATGTCTCAATGACGTCCGGAAGAGTTTCGTAATGGTCCCGTAGCATCTTCAGGTTAAACTGCGTCTCTTCCCGCAGCCGGGTGATGACGTCCTCCACTTTGAACTCGTCTTCCATGTTTGAAAGAAGGTAGATCAACGCCCCCATCCCCTGTGAGAAGTTCTTAAAGAAGGCTTCGATGTTCTTGTGCTGGACTTCGATGGCGTACGCCTTGGTCGCTTCGTTCTCCAGCCGGTGGGCCTCGTCGACGACGATGTAGGCTGGTCGGTCGATGCTCCGAGGCCAGTTGAGCATCAGCGCGTGGTTTCCGATGATGAGCTTGGCTTCCTTGGCTTCTCGCAGGCCCTGGATGTAGGAGCACTGGCCAGAGAACGGACAGTTCTGGCCGGCGCAGGCCCGGTAGTCCACCGCGAGGGTTGACTCTTTCTCCGCCAGTTCCGGTGCGATTTTCTTGAGCACGTAGGGAATCTGTTCGCGGGTAAGTTTCTTCTCGTAGCTCACCCGCGAGTTATGGAAGAAGAGCATTTCGAAGTACGCCTTGGTGAAGGTCTCACCGAAAGAGACCATCAAGGAGCTCTCTTGCCCTTCTTCCCTGAAGAGGAGCTCACAAAGGTGGTTGTTCGAACCCACCAGTCGAACCACTTTCGTCTCGTTTCCCAACCCCAGCAGCCGTTTCATCTGAGGGACGTCCTTGGCCAGCGCCTGGTCCTGCAGCGTCTTGGTTCCGGTGGCCACCAGGCAAGTTTCTTTTTCGTGCAAAGAGAAGAGCATAGACGGAAGCAGGTAGCCCATGGTCTTTCCGGTTCCGGTCGGGGCCTGGATGAGAGCGTGGACTTTGTTCTTAAAGGCCTGGCCAACCCGCAGGGCGAGCGACTCCTGAGAAACTCTGTGCTTGTACTGGGGAAGGATCTCGTTGATCTGCTGCTGGGAGCGCAGGATGGTCTGGATGTTCTGGCTCGAGAAACTCTTTTCAAACTCCACCGACATGGTCCCCAGGTGGTCGGTCCGGGCAGACTTCTCCAGGTATCCCTGCGCCGATGCCTCCAGTGAGAAATCGATCTGCTCACTGATGGTGAGCAGGTCCTGCTGGGACAGGTTGAAAAAATTTTTGTACCAGAACTCCTCTGGAAACTCCGAAAAGACCTGGAGGAGTTTGTAGCGCTGTTCCTTATCTCGGTGCGTGAGATAGGTCGCGAGCAGCAGGGTTTTGAGCAGGTCCCGCGAGTCCGCTAGACCGCGGTGCTCCTCCTTCTCGGCGATCCCAAGGTGGTTGATGAAAAACTCGAGATTGAGCGTGGAAGCTTCCGGAAACAGCAGCGCCAGAAAGAGGATCGAATCCTGGTAGCTCTCCCGGGCATTGATCTGCGGAAGCCGGTCAAAGTACCGTCTAAGGAAATTTTCCTCAAACGTCGCATTGTGCGCGAGCAGTGCGTGCGACTCGAGTTCCATCAATTCTGGCTCAACCTGAGTCCACAGGGGTGCTTTTTTTATCTGCCCATTGGTGATGCCGGTGAGTTTGGTGATGAATGAGGAAACGGGATTCTCCGACCGCACCAGAGATGAGTAGGAGCGCTTGAGCTGTGTTCCTTCAAACTGAAGGAATCCGAGGTCGATGATCTCATCGGTGGCCGGGTTTATCCCGGAAGTTTCAATATCTATGACGGCCCATAATCCAAGGGACATGTGTGAACCTTTATGCAAAGTGACAAGGGAAGCAACAACCATAAATTAATAGGCAGACTTCCGTCAATTATGCTAGCTTGCATTAAATCTTATGGAGAAAGAGGCCGAATGGAAACTTGGTTGTTACAAATCCAATCACTCTGCATTGTCTTACTGATGACTGCTGGGATAGTTGTACGCCGGAACCGTCGGCTCCATGTGCGGATCATGAGTTTTGTCATGATCTGGGATGTTATCCTCATCCTGCAAATTGAACTCAGCAGGTCGGCCATCCTTAAGGCATCCAAAGCCGTGACCAATGAGATGGCCCTGAACATCCACGTTTCTATAGCCGTCTCTACTGTGATACTTTATGGCTTCATGGTTTATACCGGACGGAAGCTACTGGCCGGAGATCAGGGTATCAGAAAAAGGCATGGCACACTTGGTTACACCACTTTTGTCATGCGACTGCTGACCTTCGCCACCAGTTTCTGGGCCGTAATCCCGAAGGAATAATAATGAGCGATCATTTTGATTTTGTAAGAGAAATTATTAAATCCGGTCTTCCGGATGCGGAAGTAATCGTTGAAGATATGACGGGGACCAGGGATCATCTGGACATCATCGTCATCAGTGATGGGTTCAAAGGAAAGATGCTCTTCGAGCAGCACCAGATCCTGATGACCTTACTCAAAGAAGAACTCAAGCAGCGCATCCATGCGGTGAAGCTGAAGACCTTTACGAAAGAAAAATACGCCCTGGAAAATAAGAGGTAATAATATGTCATTCAATGTTCTGAACAACGATATCCAAGAAATCCCTTCCTCCGATAAATCGAAGGATCTTAAACTCCAGATCGAAGGACTGCTCACAAGTTCCAGAGTGGTACTGTTCATGAAAGGAAACACTGACATGCCTCAGTGTGGATTTTCTGCCAACACCTCTTCGATCCTGAAACACCTCGGTGTTGCCTTTAAAACCTTTAATATTCTTAACGACGCCCAGATCCGACAAGGGGTCAAAGAATTTTCAAATTGGCCTACCTATCCGCAGCTCTACGTCGACGCCAAACTGATCGGCGGAAACGACATCATCACCGAGATGTACAAGTCCGGTGAGTTGCAAGAATTACTCGGGAAGAAGTAAGAAGCCATGATGAGACTAATCGGCAAGATCAATCCTGACGACAAGCACGTGAACATCTGGGGCGCTGGCTTCGCTGGCCTGGTCCTAGCGTACTACCTCAAGGACCAGGGATTCAAGATCACCATCTACGAATCATCCTCGAAGGCCGGCGGCAAGGTCCTGACCAAGAAGACCCCAGCGGGTCTGATCGAGAAAGGTCCCAACGCGCTTTACCTCAATGACGACGGTCTTGATCTGCTGAGAAAGCTAAGCATCGAACCGCTGACCACGGCGCCCAAGCTCAAACGGCTGCTGATGATCAACGGGAAACCAAAACGGGTGACCCAGCTCACTCTCCTGGCCAAGCTCGCCTTGAACTGCAAGAAGAAGCCACCGCTCATCTCCGACGGTCTGACGGTAGCCGAATTCTTCCGGCCCCTCATCGGTCAGGAAAATATCAACAAGTACCTCTCCCCCATCCTGGGTGGGATCTACGCCACCCCGGCCGAGAACCTGCATTTTAAATCTGTCTTCAACGACATCAGCAAGAACGCGCAGTACGAATCGTACCTGGACTTCATCAAACTACTGGCAAAAGAGAAGAAGGCCAAACCCAAGACCGAGCTCTCCGGTTCAGTGAGTTTCGAAGGCGGGATGCAGATCCTGATCAACCGGCTGGTGGACGTCCTCAAAGACGACATAAAGTTCAATCACAAAGAAGCCTTTTCCATCAAAGGCAACACCGTCATCTGCACCGATTCTGAGACGGCCACCGAGCTGCTGCGGATGGTGAAGCCGGACCTTTCCTCCGAGCTCAAGCGGATCAAATACCAGGAACTCTCGTCGGTGACCGTGTTCCTCAAAAAAGAGATTAAATCCCTGCACCGGGCCTTCGGGGTGCTCATTCCGCTGGACGGACAGTTCAACTCCATCGGCGTGGTCAATAACAAGGCCGTCTTCCCGAAGAACTACGAGAGCAGCTTTTCCTACACCTTCATCGGCCGGAAGAAATGTTCCGAGGAAGACATCAAGCACGACATCAATCTCATGAGCGATGACATCCAGCCGGATGACGTGATCTATTCGGAAGCCTCTCACTGGACTAAGGCACTTCCCATCTACGACCTGCAGAGATACCTCAGCATTAAAAAGCTTCACCAGCTTTCTAAGAAAGAAGATCATCTGGCGATCTTCGGGAACTACGTAGCGGGAATAAGCTTGCGGGAGATGATCAGTGCGGCGAAGTCGTTCGCGAAGAATCCGTTGTACTATCCGGAAGTCTAGAAGGCTCCCCTCCGAAGCGGGAAGCCGGCACCAAAATTTTCATAAATCTCTTGTTTAGAATTGGTAGCGAAGTGCCGCGTTTAGGTTCCACTTACTGCTACTATCTATCTGCCCGGATTCTTGGTTGATCTGGGTGTAAGTCAGGGCGACCTGGAACATCAGGTCCTGAGAGAGGATCTGCCGGGCCCCGGCGGTTAGATCGTAGGTGGTGGAGGACGGGTTCTTGGAGTTATTGTTGTCGTCGTAGTCGTCGGCGAAGGTTGCCGCAAGTTGGCCCAGGAGGTAGGTCTCCTCGGCAAGTTTTTTTAACACGGAAGCTCCAAGACCGTAGCTGTTGTAGGCATCATCTTCGAAGCTTCCTCCGCCGGTGACCTTTGTTTTAGCTTTGAAATTCCGATTCACTATCCCACTGGCGGCCCACTGGAAGCTCTCCTCTTTCTGGCCGACCTGAGCCCCGGCCCTCAACGAATGCCCTCCACGGATGTGATCGAACTCATTGCCGTCGATCTTCCGGTCTCCGGTGGAAAAAGTGAAGCCTGCGAGGATGTCCACCATAAGGGCTTTATCCACCACTCGGTAGCGGGCATCGAGTGACGGATCAGAGAGGCCTTTCTCTTTTTGATTGGGTCCGAAGTCCAGGTCCGTCTTGGTGTTCTGCCAATCGAGCTGCGCGCTCAGGAGGAATCTGTCACAGACCGAATGGCCGAGAGTCTGCTGGAAGAGGTATCCCGTTTCTTCGGAATCATTCCCGGGGGTCTTGGTCTCACCCTTGATGAGATTGAAGTCGGTCTGGCCATAGGTGGTACCGGCGTTCGGGAGGTACATCAGGTCAAAGATGCTCCGGTCAGCAGAAAACGAAACCGTCGAAACCGAAAGAAGGCAGAGTGCGAAGATATGTTTCATAGAACTCCCAGCTTTGGATTAAAATAAAAGTATAAGGTGATGTTTTTTTAAAGTAATGATTCGAATCGTCAAAGGATTCCGAAGGATTCCAGGTGAGCTTCCCGCAGCTTATGCCACAGCATGGAGTCTTTCTTTTTAGAAAGGATTTCCCAGTCGTTGAAGCGGCCAATCTCCACCATGAGGTCTTCGGTTTTCCAAAGTTTTGAAGTGCTCTGGAGATCCTTATCATACGAAGTGAGTCTTGGTTTTTTACTGAGGTAACTCGGATCGGCCATCTTGATCAGGTGTGACTGAAGGAAGTTGAAGAACCCGCGCATCTTCTCAAAGTCTCCGGTGAGGTTCACCAGTTTCTCATAGAAATCTTGTTTCTTCTTGCGAGCGAACATCGATGCCAGATGAAACTGATCAAGTTTCTCCAATGTTAGGAGCTCCGTCACCATGGAGAGAGAGACTTCTCTTTCCTGTGGGTGGTTGAGCTTCAACAGGGAACAGGCATGGTAGAAAGTCTCGAGGTTATTCTCGAGTGCTTCCAGGATCCAGGACTTCGCCTCAAAGCTCAGCGGCAGCCGGAAGTAGCTCGCCGAGAAGTCGAGCAGCTTATTGGGTTCCCAGAACTTCGGCGCTTCAAGCAGGAGGATCTGGGACTTGGGGTCTTTGGCGATCTTCTTAAAGGCGGCCGTTTCACTCTCAAAGCTCAGGATCAAGAACCTTCCCGTGACCTCTAGCCGAGTGACCAGGTCCAGCAGCTCAGCCTTGAGGTCCTGCGCCTGATGGATAAAGAAGCTCTCCGTGTTTCCGAACAAGCTCAGGGTCTGGAACTCCTCTTCGAGCCACGGCCTGGTCACTTCCGAGGCCATCTTATAATGCACGACCCTTTCCCCAGCGCCGGCCAGCAAGTGGTCTTTCACCAGCTTCAAGCAGATCGGGTCGAAGGTACTAAGACAGAGCACTCCTTCGAAGGTCGCGAGCGTGTCCTTCTTAAAGGAAGAAAAGAAATCCCAGATCTGCCACTTAGAATGCATAAAGGATCATGTCTCGGATCGAGACCGCGGCCTGCTCGGCGAGGCCCTTGAAATTTTTTCTCTGCACACCTTGGTTCTGAGTGGCCAGCACCTGAACGCCCTTGTTGTCTAAGAGCTCTCGAGTGTACTGAATCCGCAGCGGGATCAATTCATTGAAAACGATGCTCGAGGTACCATCGATCTTATCGCCGATGCCGGAGCGGAGCAGAGTCAGCTCTTCCTCAGAAGGTTTTTTGATGACGATGACCTGAAGGTACATGGAGACGTCTGTGGTGTAAGGGATAGAGAATTTCTGCCGGCGGTTGGTGGTGAAGGGGCCTTTGACCGTGTCCTGAGCGGGCTTCGGGTTCCGCGGGGTCAGGGTCTGGGCCATCTTCTCCGGAGACTTGATGATACCAATTAGGACGGCGTCCGAATCTTTGCTGTAGCCGCTCTTTAGTCTCAGGCCACTGAAGCCCGTAAGCAAGCGGTAAGTTTCCCGGGTGAAGTCCGCCGAGACCTCCGGCTGGTTTGAATAATTGTAGAACATGGGAACAGAAAGGCTGTGGATCCCGTAGGCCGCCAGCGGATTTTCCTGTTGAGAAAATCGGTATCCACTACAGGCGGTGAAGAAGAATAAAAAAATAAGCCATCGCATGGATAATCGTATACCATGGTCAGCGGACAAAAGCATAGTCACCACGGTTAAAAGATGTTTAAAAAAATTGATTTCAAGGGCTTAAATTATAAAGAGTTAGACCGCTTCGATCGTCATGACCTGAAGCGAGAGACACTTCTCGCATTTTACCAAACCTTCGATTTCCTGGACCTGATCAAGAGCTGGCCCGAGATCGTAGGCGCGACCATGTCGCTGGTGACCTCCCCTATGAAATTAAAAAACGATTCGCTGTACATCATCACCAAGCACTCCGTGTACTCGCAGGAACTCTCCTTTCTCTCGGAGGAGATCAAGAAAGAAGTCTTTAAGGTTTTCCCTAAGCTCAGACCCGTGCTGAAGAAATTAGTCTTTCAGACGCAGGAAAACTTCTTCACCACCAAAGAGGCCACGGCCGCGAAGATCAAAGAGTCGACTGCGGCACTTAAGCTCCATCCGCAGTCTCCGCAGTATAAGAAACTCAAACTCGAAGCCGACCGGCTCTTCAACGATATCCCGGACCCGGAGCTCAGAGAAATCATGACCTCCATCTTCATCCAAAGTAGATCCACATGAAACTCTTCCATCTGCTGATGCTCACTCTCCTGGTAACGTCTTGTGGGAAGGACAGTCGACGGGAATGAGGATGAGTTAGGATTTATATACCTCAAGCCCCAGCGTTAAGCTGAGGTTTGAGGGGGAAGCTTAAGCTTTTTATCTTGTGAGCGAACGCTCTGGACTTAAGTTGCAAGTAACTTGAGATATCTGAAAGATTGTACCTTTAATACTCATCTCTGATTTTAAATCATTACAACCTTGGGTTTCACACTCCTTCCAAGCGCATATGATCGAAGCTCCGCGACTACTCGGAGTGACATGGCAGTCTCTATCCGACGGGGCCGTAAAGTTTCCTATAACTTCTTTTTGATAACCGTTTCTCATAAGAGTTTTTCTGATCTCAACGTGAATGGCAGAGTTACTGTCTTTTACCACCGAGACTTTACAATGATCAGAACTGCTTACAACTGAGCGGACATTTGTGTCTCTCAGCGAGAGACCTAAGTTAGACTCTAAGATGGGTTGAATCGAGTCAGCTTGGGAAGAAAAAGAAAATAGAGAAATAGCAAAAAAAAGAATAAACATAAAAGTCCTCCAAGGATACGGTTGTTAAACTGTTGTCCGTTTCGAGGGTAGCGCTACCTACTTCACATCAAACTTTCCACTTTTGTCATAATCTAGATGAGGTTGTCAATATCTACTTAGAGATCTTGGAAGAGACGAGTTAAGAGTAAGTCGCAGGAAGGCCAGGTCTTCGTTTAACGTCCACCGCGAGTCCAGACCAGAGGATTTTAGGTGTCGATTCACATGCTCAAGCAGAGTGCCATCGTTTTTGATGACCAGGTAGGCCTTCCCGTTCTCCGCCAGATTAACCTCTACGCATTTGAGGAGTTCTACCCAGCTGTCTGCTAAAAAGCTCCGGGCAACTCTTCTTCGAAAGTCAGATGACTCCTGCCCGTGACCCGGAAGATAGTAGGGTGGATTGCAGACGATCAGATCATAGCTGCGGGTAGCGCGGAATTCAGAGAAGGATGAAATAAAAATCTCCCTCTCAACCTGCGCATTTAGAAAGACTTCGGAATTTTTTAAAAGGAATGCTCGATACTCCGGCTGGACTTCTACCAGACTAAGGTGTTCCGGACAAAACACCCGTGCCAGTTCGATGCCGATCACCCCACACCCTGCTCCCAGATCCAGGATAGACTGGGCAGCACTGAGCTCACGTTTAACCAACCCCACCAGTTCGAGAGAATCCTGGTTGAAGCGGTAAAAGTCCGGCTGAAGGTAATCAATCATGGGTCAAGAAGTCGATGGTCTCCTGCGTGAGTGCGGCATCGATGTCCCCGAACTCCAGCAATTTGAACAAGGCAAGCATGAACTGCTCTCGGTCTTTGAGCGCAGTCCGCAAGAACTGCCGTCGGCCGGGCAAGAAGCTCTTACCACTTTTCTTGAAGAAGGCATCGGCCAGTTTCTCATTGTCCATGACGTAGATGAACCACAACTGGTCTTCTTTTTCTAATCGCTGCAGCTCACCGCTCAGGCTCTCTGAGACCAGGGGGTCGATCTCCATGAAGGGCCAGATCCAGTAGGACTGCATTGCCCAGGGATAGCGGTGGAACTTTCGCAGGGCCCTGATCCTGCGGGTCTCGTCCATGCTCTTGAGCCTCAGGAAGCGGACGAACTCCGGCGCCAGGCCCTCGACGTACTTCAGGTCAAGCTTGCTCTCCACCACATCCGTATCGTACTCGGCCACGTGTCTCAGTAGAACTTCGTCTGTGTAGAGGTTGGTCAGGTACATCCCGAAAAGGCCGAAGGTCCTCCGGTCCGCTGGATGCCGGGAGAGCTTCTTAATGATCTGTTCCGAATGATCCCGGGCGATCCGGTGGTAGACCGAGAACGACTCCGGGGTCGACTTCCAGTTCCTCAACGGAGGATTCCTCAGGAATGTTCTCAAGATATTATCCGAGCGGGTGATGTTGCCGATCATCAGATAGAGGTAGGACTTGAGCATCTTCTCGGCCATGGTGTGCTCAGGGACCTGGTGGAGGATGGAGATGATCTTCTGCTTAATTTTAAGATCCGTGATCAGGTTAAACTGGGAGGTGATGATCCCGCTCAGGAACTCCACCGTCGGTTGCTCCTTCGGCCCGTAGGACCGGGGTCGGGCGATCCACTTCATCCAGCGCTTCAGGGGATGCTCCTCTTTGAGCTTGAGCACGCAGTTGCGAAGGTGGATGAGGAATTCTTCGTTGATCACTTCGGGGGGATAGAGCAGGATGGCCATCTGGTTTACGTCGCTGCTGAGGTCCTCGCAGCTCAGGTCCCGGATCTGGAACGAACTCTTGACCTTGAAGCCGTCGATCCCGATGTGCGGAGAGAAGGAAACTTTCTCAATGGTGACGGTGCGTTCTAAAAGCTTTTTTTTTTCTCCGGAAGAACTTCCTGGGCGTGGGCTTCGCTGATGAAGGAGCTGAGGTTCAGGGTGACTTCACCCTGGAAGATTTCCTTGATGATGGTTTTCCGGAAGTAGAGCAGCATGAAGAGTGTGGCGAATCCCAGTAGGCTCAACAGCAACAGGTAGGACTGGCTTTTCTGCTTCTTGGCGAGCTTCTTCACCGGAGCCTTGGCCTTTACCGGGTCACTTTTTTTTTTCTGTTCCTGCGTCTTGGGTAAGACAATGGACGGAGACGAGGCTTCCATCGCCCTCGGTGCCGGAGCTTCGTTCTTCTTGAGCATGGAAGTGTTGATGGACCCGACCAGGGTGATGTCGTCCTGCGCTGGTTGGCCCTGGAGGTGGCTTGTTAGGACGTCTTTGGCTTCACTGATGGGGTTGAAGTTCTGCACTTCTTTTCCGGTCAGGAACCGGCTAACCATGTCGTCTTCGCGGATGAAAAACCAGAAACCGTTCCCCGAGCAGATCTCGTCGTCGGGTTTGATCGACCCGTTCTTGTAGAGTTCGATCGCCTTGTCCTTCGAGATGGGCCCGAGGATGTGGTTCGACTTGGTTCTGAGGAGCCAGTTTTTTTCTGCGCTCATCTGGCGAAGATTCCGATGAGGGCCGCCAGATCCTGGTCACTGAACCGAAGTCCGAGGGAGATAGTGGCACTCTGGTGGTTATCCCGGGAGACGAGGTCTTCTCCCGCCACTCTTGCGAAGAGAACGTTCCAAATTTTGATCTCGGCCATGGCCCTGAGGTTCGGGCCAGCTTCTTTCTGGTAGTCGAACATCTCAAGCCCGGTACGGATACCCCAGTCCGGGAAGTAGTAGTCGAAGCCGACCCCACCGGTGGATTCGATCAGTCCGGCACGCAGACCGTAGCGCTGGATCCGCCGGCCGATCTGGAAGTTGAACTTAAAGTCTGAGCGGTCAACTTTGCGGACACTGATTTTACTCTCGGGTCCGTTGCCCACCGAGGTGTACGTATCAACCCGCGACTCGGCCTGGGGTCCGAAGTCGTTGGTCACGATCCCGATGCGGAAGAATCTCTCCGGCGCCGGGTAGATGTCCAGGTCGAAGCGGGTGTCGGAGCCGGTCCTGCTGTTCCCACCGGTCGAGAGGCCAATGTCGGCCTCGATGTTGTTGATCCGGTTAACCAGCCGGTTGACACTCGAGAGGGTTTGGGAAACCTGGTCGACGACGGCGTCGTCCCGCAGGAGTTTCCCGACGGTGCCCTTCCCGTCTTTGACGTCCGCGACGATGGTGCGGATGTCGGCCACGGCGGCGTCGGCCTTATCCAGGATCGGCCCGACCTTGGAGAGGTCGGCCATCAGGGAGTCTTTCTGGTAGCGGTCCGTCTCGTAGGCGAGCTGCTCGGAGAGATCCCGGACGTTCTGGACGATTTCGTTGATCTTGCTTTCGTTAGTGGTGGTGATGCGCTTGAGACTCTCTGTCATGTCCTTGATGTTGGCGATGATGGCCTTCAAAACGTTCTTGCCTTCTTCGTCTTTGAGAGACTCTTTCACCGACCGGGCGATTTCCTTGGCTTCCTTCAGGACGTCGCCGGCGTCTTTGGCGATCGCCTCGAACCCTTCCCCGCCCTCTGTTTTTATCAACGACCCGGCCCGTAGCCGTTCGCCGTCGCCGGTGCCGAGGTCCATGTCGATATACTTGTCACCGAGGAGTCCCACGCTCTTGATCTTCAGAACTGCTGCCGGGGTAATCTTGACGTCTTCCAGGATCTCGAAGGTGATGAGGGCCTCGGAGCCCTGGAGTTCGATGCTCTTGATCTTCCCCGCATTGATCCCCGCCACCTTGATGGGCGTCTTCTCGAAGATCCCAGAGGCATCTTTGATGATCGTCTTGTACGGGATATGATTGCCGAACCCAGACTGGTTCTGCGTGATCTTTAGAGACATCACTACTACACTTGCCATCGCTGCGAGTGTTAGCAATCCTACTTTAAGTGGGTTCAAGAATTTTACTCCATCAAAATTCAATAACTACTTAGTTATGACTATTTTCTTTATGATAATCGATTCCGGCTATAACTCAAGGAATCTACGGATGACAGTATTTTCCGATTTCTTGAAGCTCTCGACATCGGACTGCTCAACTACTCTGCCCTTTTCCATGAAGACGATGTAGTCGGAGTACTTTAGTGTGGCGTGGATGTCGTGGGAGATGATGATGGAGGTGAAGTTGCGTTCGGCGTTCCTCTGGTGAGTCTCTCGCATCAGATCATAGACCACGTGGGTAGTGATGGGGTCAAGACCCGAGGTCGGTTCGTCGTAGAGCATGATCCGGGGATCGAGGGCAAGGCCCCGGGCAAGGCCCACCCGTTTCCGCATCCCGCCCGAGAGTTCCGACGGAAGCCGGTACGCCGCTTCTTTGGAAATCCCGACTGAATCCAGCAGGGACATGACTTTATTTTTTATTTCTTCTTCGCTCAGTTTGGTGAACTCCCGCAGCGGGAAGGCGACGTTCTCGAAAGAGGTCAGGAAATCGAAGAGGGCCGCATACTGGAAGACCATCCCGAAGTTCCTCCGGAACTCCCGCAGCTCGAGGTCATCCAGCGAGGTGATGGATGTTCCGAGCACGTGCACCTCTCCCTGGGTCGGAAGGGTCAGACCGAGGATGTGTTTCATCAGCGTCGTCTTCCCCGCGCCGGAGAACCCGAGGATGGTGGTAATCTTTCCTTGGTGGATGCCGAAGCTCAGGTCCTCCAGGATGGTAGAGTCTCCGAACTTCTTGCTCATCTTCTTGAATTCGACGGCGTAGTCGCTCATAGGATCTTCGCCAGGAAGCTGGTGAGGAAGAAGTCCACCACCAGGACGGTGATCATCCCCCACACCACGGCCATGTTCGTCCCCTTCCCCACCCCTTCAGCGCCGCCGGTAACTTTGAAGCCGTGGTAGGTCCCGATGAGTCCGATGAGGTAGCCGAAGACGGTGGCCTTGATCAAACCTTCCGCCACCATGGCGAGGCTCATGAAGTCACTGATCTTCTGGGTGTACATCATCTCGTCGATCTGGATAACCTTCACTCCGATCAGCCACGAACCCCCGTAGCCGATGAGCAGAAAGATCGCCGACAGCATCGGCATGGCGATCATCGCACCCAGGATGCGCGGGACCGCCAGGTACTGGTAGCCGTTGATCCCCATCACCTCGAGCGCGTCGACCTGTTCGGTGACCTTCATCGTCCCGATCTGCGCGGCCATGGCAGCTCCGCATCTCCCCGCGACCACCAGGCCGGAGAGGACCGGGGCGAGCTCCTTGGCCAAGGCGATGGTGACGATGGGGCCGATGAAGGAGTCCGCGTTGATCGCCTTGAACCCAAGGTAGATCTGGAACGCGAACACGGCGCCGGTGAAGCTCGAGGTGAGAACAATAATGAAGACAGATTTATTTCCCATGAAGTGAATCTGCTCGAATAGCAGCTTCAAGCGGAAGGGAGGCTTGAAGGTCCAGTACAGAGTCTTAAGAGTGAAGTTGGTGAAGTCGCCTAGCCCCGTCAGGAGTCCCAGGACGGAGTCCCCGAGGTTAGTCACACGCTTTTGGACGAAATCTTTCATGCTCTCACTTCGTCCTATAGACCCGGGGCACGCGCCCGGAGATTCCACACATGAGTTGGTACGGGATGGTTTTATTCTGGAGGGCGATGTCGGTGATCATGCGGTTGTCGTGGCTCCACAGCTCCACCGGGTCGCCGGTCTTGATCCGTGCGGCGGCGGCGCTCTCAAAAAACAAGAAGGCCATGTCCATGTTGATCCGCCCGAAGATGTAGCCGTCGCATCCGTTGACCTTGACCGTCGTTCCGGATCCGTAGGCGATCAGGCCATCCCCGTACCCCATGGGGATCACGGCCATGAATCCGTCACTGCTGGTGACGTTGATCCCGTACCCGATGGGCACCCCTTTCTTTACGGTAAAAGTTTTGAGCACCTTGGTCACCAACCGGGAGATCTGGCTCCCGTTCCAGATGATGGGGTCTAGGACACTGGGCGGGCCGTAGAGCATGAGTCCTGGACGGACAAAGGTCTCATCTACTCCGAAGCCCTGTTCGATCGCCCCGGAGTTGGAAACTGAGGTTTCCCTAACCGCAACTCCGGCGTCGGTTAACATTTTTTTTATCCTCCGGAACTCATCCATCTGGCGGTGGCACTTGTCCCCGTCTTTGAGGATCATGTAGGAATACGCGAAGTGTGTCAGCAGGTGTTCGACGCCCCTGTTCTTTAGCCGCGGGAGGTACGGCTCGAGTTCCTCGGCGCTCATCCCTAACCGGTTCATTCCGGTGTTGACCTTTAGTACCAGTGGGACTTTCTTCATCTTCGGGTCGGTGAGCATGACGTCCAGATCGCTGCACTGGTGGATCACGGGCGTGATGTTGTAGCTCAGGTAGGCCTCCCGGCAGTGCTCGTCCTGGATTTCGGTATCAGAGAAAACCAGCACCCTCGCGTTCAAGCGAGGACTCTCGTTGAAAAGAGTCAGTGCCTCGCCGAGGGTGGCAGTCCCCAGGGTCGTGAGCCCACATTCATTAATGAGGAATTCGGAGACCGGTGTCATGCCGTTACCGTAGGCGTTGGACTTCACCATCCCCAGCACCTGCGTGCGGGGGGCGAGTTTTTTTACCAGTTCGTAGTTTCTATGAACGAGGCTCAGGTCAATCTCAAGGTAGCTAGAGTGCCTCATCAGGTTACGAGCCTCTTGCTATCTTTCACGCGAGCAGCGTTCATGAGCTGCCGGCCCTCATCGACCTGAGCGGAGTCCCTGAACTCTTTTTCGAAGATCCGCAGGTACTGCGCCGACGACGCCGGGAGCAGACTCAGCACCGGTTTCATCTCCTCGGTCAGTACCTGGGAGTTGTCTTCAAAAAACTTCCAGTAGCTGAACTGACGGATGAAGGTCTGGAGCATCTGCGTCTCTATTTCCACACTTTCCTTCGGGATGAAGAAGACCACGTGCCACGGGCCAAAGAGCGAGAGCTTGGTGCTCTTCTGCAGTCGGCCTGAGAGCTGGAGGAAGAAGTCGTTGAAGAAGGCGGACCAGAAGAACTTGTTGCTGGATTTTTTCTTCGCAACGTCAGTCAGGGGAACCAGACTCAGGGAGATGATCCGCAGGTCGCCTGATGTCTCGGTCGACCCGAGCCGGTCCATGCTATCGAGGGCTTCCCACATGGGCATGAACTGCGAGGAGTACTGCGGAAGCTGCTGGTGGAGCTTGAGCCGGCGCAGGCTCGAGCTGAGCATGGATTCCATTACGTCCCAGGGAAAGTTCGTCATCCTCTGCTCCTTAAAGGAGACGAACAACAAAATGTCCGGACTGCTGGAGGCGGCGTGGATCCGCACCAGGATGGGCTCGGATTCAAACAAATCCTGCGCCACCTGCAGGGCCATGTCTTCGGCGAATTTTTCAATGCCGCTGGAGTTGGTCTGACCTAGCCACAGGGACGGGAACGGGTGGTATTTCTTGCGAGTGACGTCGGAGGCGATGAGCTTCTGCCCCGTTGGGTTCAGTTCGTAGAGGCCGTAGGCATCCAGCGCGTCCCATTTCTCGAGCTTGCTTATGAGTGAGTGGGTGAAGTTCGCGAGTGCCGCTTCCTCTTCGATCTCCGAACAGAAGTTTCTGATGAAGCTGAAGTGCGCTCGGAACTCTTCCGCTTCACTGCGGTCGGAGATCATCCGCTGTGAGCGGCCCTGGAGGCGCTGGATGCGACCCTCGAGCTCGGCGATGTCTTTGGACTTTTTTATCTCGCTGGTCCGTTGCTTGATGAAACTATAGATCTGTACGTTGAGGGAAGAGTCGTGGTGAAGGTACCCGAGCGGACTCAGTCCCAGCGTCGACTGCAGCAGCACCTTGGTCGAATCCTTGGAGAAGAAGACGTAGCTCAGGGTTTTATCCAGGACCTTCGGATGGGACCGGAACTGGATGCTCCCCTGGCTCATCTTGGTCACGTCCACGATCACCAGGTCCGGCGTCTGCAGCTTGCTCGCCACCCAGAACTCATCGAGGTTCTGATAGTGATGGGCCAAGATGTGGTGCGCTCGCAGTGCTGAGGCGATCTCCCGGGCAGACCCGAGGTCATCCATCAAAATGGCCACAGAAAGTTCGAGTCCTTGAGTCGTGGTCTGCATTGCGCTCCTCCAAAGGCCATCCGGGGCCTGAGTTTTATATGTAGCTATCAGATATGGTAACTTAGCCCAGGACCGATCGGCAACTTATGCGTCGTCAAACCTGCGACCAGAATTCCTTGCTGAGGTCTTCCGGTTTTTTTCCTGGGACGTTCGAGATCACCCAGGGAATTTGCGCAAGGATCGCCTGTCTCTCCAGATAAATTTTTTCCAAATCGCTGCGGCCCTTCACCAGCAGAGGACGGGGGTGTTGCTGGTCTTCTACCAATCTTCGGTAGCAGGTTTCGAACGGCGCAAATAGGTGACAGATCTTGATTTTCTTATCCGTACTGTACGAGTCGAGTATGTCTTGAGAAACGGATCCTCCTCCCAGGGCCAGCACCCCGGTGGACTCGAGTCCGGACCAGAGTTTAATTTCTTCACTTTCCCACAAACGGAAAGTTGGCCACCCCACTGAGGCAATCAGGTCGGCTAAGGTTTGTTTTCCGGTTCCGTATTTTCTAAAGATCACCTGGTCGAGGTCAGAGAAGTCCACCCACTCAGAGGGTGCGGTTCTTTTAAGCTCCTCTAACAAGGTACTTTTACCTGCTCCTGAAAAACCAGCGATCATTATTTTTCTGCATACTGCCATTTGGCCCTTCTCAGTTTGTGATAATTTTAATATTTAAGCTCAATAAGTTTCTATCTGACAAAGGTATCCCTATGAATAAGCATGATAAGATCGGAGCCACGATCAACTTGATCAAACTAGCTTCGAATAACCCGATCGAATTCGAACTCGATCAGGACACTGACTGGTTGGGTGAGATGCTCAAAGAGCTCAATGAAAATGCCACTGAGAAAACACCGGACGAGTATTTCGAAGAAACAAGCCTGTACTTAACAGGCACGATTGAGAAGAAGACCAAAGCCGACATGGGTGAATTTCTTTTGGTTGACGCAACTATCCAGGCTGATTATATGACGGAATGCATCCGCACCCTTAAACCCATGATGATCCAACTGGATGTTCCATTCAAGGTTGTTTTCATTGACCAGACTCTCTCAACCTCTGAATTATTCGAAGGGATCGATGAGACGTATGTTGAAAATTCGGTTTATGAAATTTACTATTATGATAAGCGGACTGTTAATTTCCAGGAAATGATCCACGAACAAATCTTCCTTAACTATAATCAATACCCAGTTCTTGATGCGGAAAGCAAACTGCCAGGGCATGAGTCGGAAGAAGGTGTTAAATCCTAGTATTTTAAAACTTGGCAACGGGCCAAAACTATATTAGAAATAAAACCTCATTTTTAAAGATTAACAATTAAAGTAGCAGAGCATATCGGACTTGGTCCCCAGGAGGCATTGTGGCAGTACCTAAGAAAAGAACCAGCGTATCACGTAAAGGTCTAAGAAGAGCTGGACAGCATCATAAGTTATACCAGAAGTTTCCTCAGGCCTGTCCTAACTGCGGTGACTCTGTGTTACCTCACTGCGTTTGTCCAGCATGCGGGCAGTACAAGGGTAAACAAGTTTTTGATATAAAAGTTAAAGCCGAACCGAATTCTGTTGAAGCATAATATTTAAGAAAACATATTTTCAAAAAAGCCTTCGTAAGAAGGCTTTTTTTTATGGATGAAACCTACTGTCATCGAAGCACGGACGCGCTCGACTGACCTCACAAAGGCAGAAGTATGAAATTCTTTAACACTAAAATCCTCGGCACCGGTAGTTTCCTTCCAGACAAGATCCTCACCAATCACGACATCGCAAAAAGAGTAGACACCAATCATCAGTGGATCGTCGAGAGAACCGGGATCCATGAAAGACGGATCTCCGATCCCGCCAAGGACGAGACACCAAGCGGGATGGCAGCGAAGGCTACGCTGAAAGCTCTAGAAGCCGCCAACCTCACACCCAATGACATCGACCTCATCCTTTTCTCGGCTACCATCCCGGATATGTTTTTTCCAAACTCCGGTTGCATGCTCCAGCACAAATTGGGCATCACCAATAACTGTCCCGCCCTGGACATCAATGCAGCCTGCACCGGTTGGGTCTATGCCCTTCCCATGGCAGACGCGATGATCAAAACCGGTTTGTATAAACACATCCTGGTGGTGGGGAGTGAGATGACCAGTTCGTTTAATAACTGGGATGACCGCAACACCTGTATCCTCTTCGGTGACGGGTGCGGGGTCGCCATCCTCGGGCGTGCCTCGGAGAACGAGGACTCGCAGTTCTACTCCAGTGTGCTGGTGGCGGATTCGTCGAAGAGAGAGCATCTTATCCTGGAAGCGGGCGGAGCCTGCAAGCGGATCACCCATGACGTGCTTGAGAAAAATGAGCAGTGGGTCCGGATGACGGGTCAGGAGATCTTTAAGTCTGCGGTGAAGACCATGGCGTCACTCAGCGAGAAAGTCATAAAGGACTCCGGGAAAACCATGGCGGACGTCGATTGGTTTATTCCCCACCAGGCGAACCTACGGATCATCGAAGCCGTCGGCCAGCGCTTTAACTTCCCTCCGGAGAAAGTCGTGGTGAACGTCGACCGCTACGCCAACACGTCGTCAGCGACGGTTCCCATTGCGATGGACGAGTTCGTGCGCGAAGGGAAGATCAAGCGCGGAGACAATGTCCTTTTCGCGGCGTTCGGCGCGGGCCTCACCGCCGGGGCCGTCTTCTTTAAATACTAACATCAGGAGAGTCGGATGAAGGTCACGCTGGTATTCCCCGGGCAAGGAACACAATACGTCGGCATGGGGAAAGTCTTTTCCGGCTACGCTCACTTCGAAAGAGCAAACGTCGCCACCGGATACGATCTCAAGAAAATTATGCTCGAGGGCCCCGCGGACGACCTTAAGCTCACGCAAAATACCCAGCCTGCCATCGTCGCTCACTCGCTGATGATGTTCCATGATCTCCTGCCACTTCTGATGAAAAAAAACATTACCGTAGAGAGAGTGCTTGGGCACTCCGTTGGTGAGTACGCAGCTCTGGCGGCGGCGGAAGTCATCTCCTTTGAAGACGCCGTGAGGGCTGTTCATTACCGTGGGAAGTTCATGCAGGAATCTGTCCCGGCCGGGAAAGGGACCATGTACGCTATCCTGAAACAGGATGAAGCGATCATCAGAGAGGCCTGTGAAGCCGCCTCCACCTCCGAAGAGATGGTCGCACCGGCCAATTACAACGAACCCAACCAGATAGTGATCTCCGGAGACAAGTTCGCCTGTGAGCGCGCCATCCGACTGATGGAGCAGAGATCTCAGGGCCGGGTGAAGGCCATCGAACTACAGGTCTCCGCCCCCTTCCACTGCCAGCTGATGAAACCCGCAGAGCTCAAACTTAAAACCGTCCTCGACAAGATCGAGTTCAAAGCTCCCAAGTTCCCTTACATCGCAAACGTCGATGCGGTCGAGTACTACTCAGACACCAACCCCGAGCTGATTAAAGAGAATCTTCTGCGACAGGTCTGCGGGAGTGTTCTCTGGACCCAGAGTATCCAGAAGCTTTCGGACGACACCGTCATCATTGAATGCGGGCCCGGCAAGGTCCTTGCTGGTCTCATCAAGAAAATAAATCCTAATTTAAAAGTCCTGAGTCTCGATACCGAGACCGGGTTTTCAGAGGTAGAGGCCCTATGATCGCAACCTACAAAGATTTAAAAGACAAGGTGGTGTTAGTAACAGGTGCGGCCCGCGGAATCGGAAAGAGCATCTCGCTGGCCCTTGCCGCCCAGGGCGCTCACGTGGTCTTTAACTACCGCGGGGACGAGTCCAAGGCGATGGGTCTCAAAGAAGAAATAGAGAAAGCCGGCGGCAAGGCCACCGGTCTGAAGTTCGACGTGACGGACTACCCGGCCATGACCAAAGCGCTGGATGAATTCACTAAATCCGTCGCACCCATCTCCGGACTGGTAAACAACGCTGGCGTCTCGAAAGACACCCTCCTGCTGCGGCTTAAGCCGGAGGAGATGTCTCAGATTATCGATACCAACCTAAAAGGGTCGATGCTGGTGACCCAGGCCCTGGCCCGGAATTTCCTGCGAGCAGAGAACGTCTCTATCGTGAACATGAGCTCTATTGTCGGTTTGATGGGAAATGCCTCCCAGGCGGCGTACGCTGCTTCGAAGGCGGGTCTCATCGGCTTCAGTAAGTCCGTTGCAAAAGAACTGGCCGCCAAGAACGTCAGGAGCAACGTGATCTGCCCTGGATTCATCCAGACGGATATGACGGACGCTCTTCAGGAAAAAGCGAAGGAAGAATACATCAAAAATATCCCTCTTAACCGCTTTGGAACCACCGACGAAGTGGCTCAGTTGACTTGTTTCCTTCTAAGTAACGCGTCCAGCTACATGACTGGTGAAGTGATAAAAATTGACGGCGGATTGTATATCTAATAATTTAAACGAATCTCATATTTTGGAGGATATTTTAATGGAATTACAAGAAAAAGTAATCAAGCTCGTTTCTGAAGCCACGAAGATGGATTCAGCAAATATCAGCACGAGCACGAGCTTCGTCGACGATCTTAATCTAGACTCTCTCGATATGGTCGAGCTGATGATGAAGATGGAAGACGAGTTCGGCGTTGAGATCCCTGAAGATGAAACTGAGAATCTCAAATCGGTCGGCGACGTCATTACTTATCTTAAAGCTAAATCTCACTAGTCTAATTTTATAGGCCACGCTCTCGCGGTGTGGCCCTTTTTCTTTCTGGATCATCTATGAAACTCAATCGTGTAGCAGTCACCGGTATGGGTGCAATCTGTGGCTTAGGAAATTCACTGAGCGAAATCTGGGCAAACGCACTCGAAGGCAAATCAGGAGTCTCTACGCTCGAGCGTCAGAGCACGGAAGGCTGGCCCGTGACCTTCGGCGGAGAAGTGAAGAACTTCAAACTTGACCCGGTCCTGATGGAACTCAAAGACCAGGACCGCTTCGACCTCTTCAACCAGTACGCTCTTCACGCAACGGACGAGGCGGTCAAGCAGTCCAAGATCCTAGACGGGAACTACGACAAGGCAAAAATCGGAATCATCTTCGGCACCGGCCTCGGCGGCTTCCCGCACATCGAACTCAATCATAAGAATTTCCTGGAACGCGGGTACAAGAGAGTCTCACCTTTCTTCATCCCCTCAGTGATCCCCAACATGCCGGAAGGCCTGGTCTCCATTCACTATGGATTCATGGGAATCAACTTCGCCGTAGCCTCGGCCTGCGCCTCCAGTGCCCACGCCATCGGACTCGCGGCCACTGAGATCATGATGGGTCGACAGGACGCCATGCTCACCGGTGGAACAGAAGGTGTGATGACCGGCTACACCATGGCCGGGTTTTCCAATATGAAGGCCCTCTCCAAGCGAAACGCAGAACCGCAGCGCGCTTCCCGGCCTTATGACGTCGACCGAGACGGCTTCGTCATGGGTGAAGGCGCTGGAATTCTCATCCTCGAAAACTACGACATGGCCGTCGCCCGTGGGGCGAAGATCATCGCAGAAGTGATCAGCTTCGGCGCAAGCTCGGACGCCCATCATATCACCGCTCCTCATCCGGAAGGCACCGGCGCTCTTCTCTGCATGAAGCAGACGATGGAGCTCTCGGGAGTGCGCAATGAGGAAGTTGGCTACGTGAATGCCCACGGAACTTCAACACCTCTGGGCGACGTCGCTGAAACAGAAGCGATTAAGAAAGTTTTTGGGAAGCACGCTTACGACTTAGCTGTGAGTTCGACCAAGTCTATGACGGGCCACCTGCTGGGAGCCGCCGGCGGACTAGAGTCGATTTTCTGCATCAAGGCCCTGGAGACTGGGATCCTCCCTCCTACTATTAACCTGGAGAACCAGGATCCGAAGTGTGACCTGAACTACGTTCCGAATAGGCCACAGAAGAAAGACATCACATATGCTCTGAACAATTCATTTGGCTTCGGCGGGACCAATTCATCTACACTCTTTAAGAAAGCTTAGACTTCAACCTGGGTCCTATTTGCAGCTCACCAGTCCAGTCTTCTTCACCAGCTCCACTCCGTCGAAGACCACGGCCATAACTTGGAAGTGCGGCTTCGCGAAGCCAAAATACGGAGTCAGCGCAAGGGCCAGGGCCCAGTCACCTGACACAGCGTAAATGGCACCGGCTTCATCCATCTTCCCCGAAATCTTAGTTCCTTGGTAAGTAAGATTCACGTCCAGACTATCGAAGACGTACTCGATCTTGATGCTAACTTTCTGCGCGGTCTGCCCAGCGGCGATCTGGGCCTTCAGGACTCCGGAACAACTCTGGCTTTCGGCCCGGGCAACGTTTGTGAAAAGCAGAGCTGCGAACAAGATTGAAGCTAGCAGTTTCAAGTGGACCTCGCTGTGAGTTGGTTTTAGCTCTGGTACTATAAAACAGAATCCCTCGCCGATCCATTTACAAGGAAGAAATTACACTGACCCCGGCGAAGGAATTCTCAACCTTTTTGATGGCAGGACAATAAACTAAGTGAAAAAATCCTGAAATCGATTCGTAAAGATATCGTTGACAAATGGACAACGCCAATGACGCGGCTCTGACATAAAACTTTATCCCAAAATGTGTAGGCAACGGTACCCTGGGCCCATAAAATAGAGGCTATTAAGGAGCATTCCATGATGAAACATCTCACTTCTGTTGACCCGGATGTCGCGCGGTTTATACAACTGGAACAAAACCGCCAGGAAATGGGTCTCGAACTCATCGCCTCTGAGAACTACTGTTCCCGAGCGGTGATGGAAGCTCAGGGCTCTTGCCTCACCAATAAATACGCTGAGGGGTACCCGAAGAAGCGCTACTACAACGGATGCGAGTTCGTGGACGAGATAGAAACCCTTGCCATCGAAAGAGTCAAAAAAATCTTCGGCGCCCAATTCGCCAATGTCCAACCCCATTCCGGCTCCCAGGCCAACATGGCCGTCTACATGGCAATGATGAACCACGGAGACACTTTCCTCGGGATGGACCTCGCTCAGGGGGGCCACCTCACGCACGGCTCACCGGTGAACTTCTCCGGCAAGCTCTACAAAGCACTCCACTATGGCCTTGAAGCGCATAAAGAAACCATCGACTATAATCAGCTGGAAGACACAGCTAAGAAAGAACGTCCCCGCATGATCATCGCCGGTGCCTCGGCGTACCCTCGGATTATCGACTTCGAAAAGATGTCGACCATTGCTAAATCCGTGGGAGCAGTCTTCATGGTGGACATGGCACACATCGCGGGACTCATCGCCGCGGGCCTGCACCCTTCTCCCATGGGACTCGCCGACGTCGTCACCTCCACCACACACAAGACTTTGCGCGGACCTCGTGGAGGAATCATCCTCACCAATTCTGAGGAATATGCGAAGAAGTTGAACTCACTTATTTTTCCAGGCATCCAGGGTGGTCCACTCGAGCATGTGATCGCTGGGAAAGCCGTCGCCTTCAAAGAAGCCCTTGATCCGTCCTTCAAGACTTACCAAGAGCAGGTGATAAAAAACTCCAAGACTCTCGCTGCCACCTTGATGGCAAACGGCATCGATCTCGTCTCCGGCGGCACGGATAACCACCTGGTGTTGGTGAAAACAGACTCGGTGAACCTCTCGGGTAAAGAAGCCGGTGAGGTTCTGGAAAAAGTCTTCATCACCTGCAATAAGAATATGGTCCCGAACGACAAGCGCTCACCGTTTGTCACCTCGGGCGTGCGCCTCGGAACTCCCGCCGTGACCACCCGGGGATTCAAGGAAGCCGAAATAAAAGTCATGGCGGAGCTGATCGTGAAGGCCCTGAAAAATCCTCAAGATGAAAAAGTTATCAAGGATGTGAAGCAAGCCGTGCATGAGCTCTGCCTGAAATTCCCAGTCTACCCTAAGGAACAACTATGAAATGGTTTATACTACTTGCCCTCTTCGCCTGTTCCAGCAACGAACCTGCCAAACCAACGCAGGATGCTCCTGCCCCCTCGCCGACTGAGAGCAATGCCAGACCGGTGGATCCTTTGACGGTTGAGCCCTGCTACTGCAATAAGATCTTCCTGCCGGTCTGTGCTCAAGGCAGTAATTACGGCAATTCCTGTGAAGCTGAATGCGATGGGCATAAAACTTGGACGGAAGGCAGCTGCGGGACTAAAAGCAAGAAATAACTATTTCTCTTTTCAGCTATTTAGCTTTCATACTTGTGAATAAAATGATAGCAACTACATCTAAACCCACTAGATGTAGTTAGGACACTTATGAAATGCCCTTTTTGTTCAGCTCCAGACACCAAAGTTTTGGATTCGAGAAATTCGGAAGAAGGAAGCGTCATCCGCCGACGCAGGAAATGCGAGGGCTGTCAGAAGCGATTCACCACCTTCGAATCCGTCGAGCTCTCCATGCCGATGGTGATTAAACGAGACAATCGCAGGGAAGCCTACCAGCAGGAAAAAATCAAGCACGGCATCGAGAAGGCCTGTGAGAAGAGACCGATCTCCTCTGTGCAGATTGACCGGATCATCAACAACATAGAAAAGGCCATCCTCGACATCTCCGATAAGGAAGTGCAGACCAAGGACGTCGGGAACCTGGTGATGATGTACTTGCGCCACCTCGACCCCGTCGCCTACATCCGCTTCGCGGCCGTCTACCGCAAGTTCCAGGACGTCGAAGAGTTTGTGAACGAACTCAAGCACGACGAGCACAACCAGTTCAAGATCAATCCTTCAGTCACAAAGGATGAGAACCGTGAATATTAAGAGCGAGGCCCGTGAGTTCTGCCTGCAGTTCCTCTACCATTTCCAGCTGCCCGCCTTTGTCGACCTGAAGAAAACCCACGACACCGTAGAAGTTTTTCAGCGGCTGCAGGATTTTAAACAAACCCTGAACATCAACCTCAGTAGCGAATCCGAAGCCTACCTCATTCTTCTGGTCAACGGTGTCCTGAAGAACCAGCAGGACCTTGAAGAGATCCTCACCAAGTACCTTAAGAACTGGAAGCTCTCCCGCATCTCGAAGATCGAGCACACCATCTTCATGATTGCTATCTTCGAACTCAAGCACCTACCGACCGTCCCGGGGAAGGTCGTGATCAACGAGGCCATCGAACTCGGGAAGAAGTACTCGACTAAAGAGTCCGCCGGTTTCCTCAACGGGATCCTGGATAACGTCTTCAAGCAAGAGCTCAATCGAAATGAATGATCTCCTCTCCAGGGTCACTCCGCAGACCCTCGGGATCATCTGGTTTCCGAAAGACGACGTCGATTCTTTCAACCCGTACTACGGCCCGATAGATTACCTGCTCGACGGTCTGCTCACGGCACACCTGGAGACGAGTCCAGAACTCTCGAGCCGGATCATCATCGGCGAAAACTTCGGGAGATCCTTCTATGTGATGGTGGTCAAAAAGATCGTTGCGACGGAGATCGAGGGGCTACAGACTCTGATTGCCCAGAAGCTTCAGGTCGAGAGTGATATCCTGGTGATCGATGAAACTGGCCAATTTGATAAGATAGAAAAAGCAGCGTTCAAGATCAAATCCCACCTCCGCTTGTACAAGTAAGAAGGGGCCCGAAGGCCCCAGCTAGAAAATTAGATTGAGATGATCCGAGTGTTGCGGAAGTCGTGGTCTCGCATCGACTTCTCGTAGATATTTCCGACCTTGTCCACAATGTAGAGCTTTCCGGAGAGGTCCAGGAAGTAGTTCGAACCGGTCTTGTAGATGCTGGTGATCCGAAGGTTGATCGGCAGTCCTGGCATCTTCAGAGATCCGTCAGCGGCAACGGTGTAGATGAAGTTCGATGAGTCAATGAAGTAGTTTCCACCTTTCTTAGTGAGGAGCCCGACTCGCATCGTCTGCGCCGCGACCACTCCGGTTGAAGAAACAGTGTAGACCACTCCCCTGTTAGTCATGAAGTACGATCCACCGAAGGAGACAACATCACTCATCTTCAGTCCAAGAACCGCGAGGTCAGCCTTCACAACTTTTCCATCAGCAGCAACGGTGAACAAGTCGATGACCGTTTTCTCGGGGTCCTGGGCGACGGTGAAGTAGTTCCCTCCGAAGTTCAGGGTTCTAAGGTACATTTCATCTTTAGTGATCGCTACGGCGCCCTTGGCGTCGATGGTGTAGAGAGATCCGTCCTCAGAGAGGAAGTAGTTCATTCCCTTACCCTTGATCTTCGGAACGACTTCGTACTTGCGGTACAACAGACCCTTCTCGTCGACGGTCGCGAGGATCCCACCTTCTTCAACGAAGTACTGGCCACCCTTAAGGGTGATCTTCTGTGGGAATGCAAATTGACCGAAGTCATAAGCAAATCCAGCAGTGTCTGTGGTGATGACGATACCGTTATCTAAAACGAGATAAGATTGAGCAAAAGCATTCATGGAAAGTGAAGCTATAGCAGCAAGCAACAAATTTTTCATTCCTAGTTCCCCTTGAGTGATGAGTTAAACGTGGGGCACTATACTTAAATATTACGCGCTTTTCTATTGCTTCACGAAAAATTGAGTCTGACTGGTCAAGTCTATGAATAGGACGATGCGCAATGGAAATATGGGGCCCGAGGGGCCCCTATAAACTAATAAGCGAGCAGATTGCGCGCAGCGACTAAAATTCTATTCATATCAGGAAGCGTCGCTCTTTCTAGAATGCGGTTGAATCCAACTGGAGTGAATGTTGACCCTACACGTCTAACTGGAGCATCTAGGAACTCAAAAGCATTTTCATTGATAACACCGACGAGTTCACCACCAAATCCGGCGAAAACCTTATCTTCATGGACGACCAGTGCACGGTGAGTTTTTTTAACAGTCGCAACGATAGAATCTACATCAAGTGGGTTCAGTGATCTTAGGTCAAGCACCTCCACTTCGATGCCTTCTTTTGCGAGAGTTTCTGCGGCTTCGAGTGAGAAGTGTACTGTGTTTCCGTAAGTGATGATCGAGAGATCCGTACCTTCACGCCTGATCCTTGCTTTCCCGAAAGGCACTTCGAAGTCCTCGGGGACGGGGGTCATGGCGTATTTAGCATTGTAGAGTGACTTGGGCTCAAGATAAACCGTGCACCCACGAGAGCGCATTGCTGTCCGCAGAAGTCCGGCAGCATCATCTGCAAACGCTGGGACCACTACTCTGATCCCCGGAAGTGTACACAGCGTTCCTTCCAGGTTCTGTGAGTGATAGAGTCCACCACCGATGTAGCCGCCGGAGGCGAGTCGTATGGTAATGTTGGGAGAGAAGGCTCCGTTGCTTCTCCAGTAGTCATGGGAGGTCTCTACCATCTGCTCCATCGCGGGCCAGAAGTAATCAGCGAACTCCGCACCCTCGACCACTATCCGGATCTTTTCCTGGTTGAAGCGGGACATGCCGTTGGCAGTTCCCAGGATATAGTCTTCGGCGATCGGACCGTTGAAGACCCGGTGTTTTCCAAATTCCTGCTGCATTCCCTTAGTGACGTTGAAGATCCCGCCCTTCTCTTTATTTGCCACGTCCTGCCCCCAGATGAAGGTATCCGGGTTATGGCGGAACTCGGCTTTGAGCGTTCCGTTGATGGCGTCGATGAACTTCTTCGGTTCTGATGTTTCGGTGTGAGTCCCATCGGTGTACTTGGCCGGGACGTGGGCTTCGGGCACCACGAAGTCCCAGATGGATTCGGCAGTCGGGTTCGGCGCCTTCACTGCCTTGGCGTGGGCGGCGAGCAGCTCGGCTTTGGCTTCGGCTTCGATTTTTTCAATTTCTTTTTCGGTGAAGATCTTCGCTTTGAGTAGGTCGTCTTTGAATTTCGGTAGCGGATCCTGGGCCTTGGCATCGACCCGTTCTTTTTCGTCCCGGTACCATTCGTGGTTATCTGAGTTCGAGTGGTTCCCGATGCGCACGCACATGGCGTGGACGATGACCGGCTCGGAGTTATTCAGCACGTGCTCCTTGGCCGTGATCATGGCGTTCATGGAATCGAAGACGTCCTTACCGTCGCACTTGATGATCTGCAGGTTCTTGAAACCGGAGAAGTTGTCGGCAACCTGCTCGTTGGCCGTCTGGTCACACTTGGGAACTGAGATCCCGTAGCCGTTGTCCTGGAACACGAAGATCACCGGAAGTTTTTCAGTGGACGCACCGTTGATGGCTTCGTAGCAGTACCCTTCCGATACGGAGGACTCTCCCTGAGAGGAGATGGAGACACCCTTGTGCTTGTAAACTTTCATCCCACGCCCCACCCCGGCCGCGTGGAGGGTGTGGTTGCCGGTGCAGGAGGAAACGTTGTGGATGTTCCACTCGGGCTTGGCGAAATGGTTAGACATGTGGCGGCCTCCGCTGGCGAGGTCGGTGGCCTTGGAGATACCATTGAGGAGAATCTCTTCGGTGGTCAGTCCCGCGGACAGGGCCGTCAGCATGTCCCGGTAGTACGGGAACAGATGATCCGTTTTCTTATCAAAGATCTGGCCGATCGCCAGTTGGATCGCATCATGGCCTGCGTAGGGTGCGTGGTATGACCACCCGAGGGCCTGCTTTAAATAATTTGGAGCGCGCTCATCAATCATTCTTCCGAGGATCATGAGGTGAAGCCATTTACCTATCGTTGCTTTGTCTGTTTTTTTGATATCATGGTGTTTGATGACCTTCATAAGATCTCCCGGATTGTCGGACTTGCTTTAAAATTGAACGAAAAAGAAAATTATCATAATCCATTATTACAGACAATAAAAAGGTCTTTGTTAACGCACGACATATCAGAATCAAAGCTCAAAGTTTTCTTTCTGGAAAACATTTACCGCTCTCCTCTTGAGTCGCTTGATCAGATACTGGCCCGAGCAAAAATAATCTAAGTAACTTATTGTGAACTTTTCGACTTGGCCTTAAACTTTTGAAATCACATATATTACCCCCTCAGTTGGAGATATCTATGGCAAAGACCGTTGCCGATGGCTTTTTTAACGACCCTCGCTTAACCCAAGCTAAGAAGCTCATTCAGGAAGCGCTTGCCGAAAACCAAAAGAAAATAAATGGTATCAAACCAGCGGATCCCGAGCTCGCGGAGTCTTACACCGCCCTTCTAAAAAAGATGGCGGATTTCCGAGGCGGTGCACTCTTCTACAACTACCTCGGGACCGGGATCGGACATGGCCCGTTCGTGGAGCTTGCTGACGGTTCGGTGAAGTACGATTTCATCACCGGGATTGGCGTCCACTACATGGGCCACTCTCACCCTGGAGTCATCGAAGCCCAGATCAACGGAGCTATCTCCAACACAGTCATGAACGGACACCTCCAGCAAAACGTCGACACGGCTTCCCTGCTCGAGCTCTTCTCCACTCAGGCCTGTAAGAACGGCGCGGAAGTCAAAAACGTCTTCCTCTCGACCTCCGGGGCGATGGCCAATGAGAACGCCTTCAAGATGATCTTCCAGAAACGGGCCCCGGCCGCGCGATTCTTCGCCTTCGAGAAGTGCTTTGCCGGACGGACCCTGGGCATGGCTTGGGTCACCGACAAGGGTGCGTACCGGCAAGGTCTCCCCAAGACCCTCGACGTGGACTACATCCCTTTCTACTGTTCCTCGGATCACAAGGGATCCATCGAGCTGGCGGTGAAGACCATGAAGAAGTTCATCACTCGCTACCCGGGCCAGCACGCGGGCTTCATCATGGAACTCATCCAGGGTGAGAACGGATCGTGGGTCGGCAACCAAGAATACTTCGAAGCCCTGATCGCGGTCTGCAAAGAAAATAATACTTCGGTGCTCATCGATGAGGTGCAGACCTTCGCCCGCACCAAGGACCTCTTTGCCTTCCAGTTCTATAACCTCGACAAGCACGTGGACGTGGTCTCGGTTGGAAAAAATTCCCAGGTCTGCGCCACTCTCTTCAAAGACGACCATAAACCCAAGCCCGGGCTCATCTCCCAGACCTTCACCGGCTCCTCCAGTCAGATCGCCGCTTCCCACTACGTAATCAGTGAGATGGTGAACGGCGGGTACCTCGGGGAGAACGGCAAGATAGAGAAACTCCACAAGCGCTTCAAGCACAACCTCGAGAAGATCTCCAAGAAGCACCCGGAGAAACTGACCGGTCCTTACGGCATCGGCGCCATGGTGGGCATGACCGTCTTCGGCGGGGACGAACCGAAGTCGAAGGCCTTCACCATGAAGATGTTCGAGAACGGTGTGCTCTCGTTCATGGCCGGCGGTGGCCCGACCGCCCGGGTCCGCTTCCTGATGCCAGTGATGGTGGTGGAAGAGAAACACATCGACGACGTCTGCGCCGTGATCGAACAAACTCTCTCCGAGATAACCTAATGTTCATCATCCGCCCCATTGATCAGAAGGACCTCGACGGTCTGATGGAGCTCCTGGAGAAGTCCGGCCACGGGCTCACATCCCTTCCCAAGGATCCCGAGGTGCTGAAGAAGCGCATCCGCATCTCAGAGAGAAGTTTCCTCCACAGAGGAGACGGACCCGGCGGCGAGGACTACTTGTTCGTGATGGAAGAACTCTTCACCGGAAAGATCGTCGGAGTCTGTGCCATCATCTCCAAGATCGGCGGCTTCGAACCGTACTACTTCTACCGCCTTGAGAAGACCCATCACGAGTCCAAGTCCATCCACGTAAAAAACGACGTCACTTCTCTGCATTTCCATTTCGTCCACAACGGGCCAGCGGAGATCTGCTCGCTCTACCTCCACCCGGAGTTCCGCAACTCCCAGAACGGAAGGTTCCTCTCCCTTTCGCGGTTCCTCTTCATCGCCGAGAACCGTAGCCACTTCGAGGACCAGGTGGTCGCCGAGATGCGAGGGATGGTCAACGACTCGGGCCACTCGCCCTTCTGGGACGCCGTGGGAAAATATTTCTTCAAGATCGACTTCCCCACCGCGGACTACCTGTATGTGAAGAACAAGAAGTTCATCGAAGAGCTCATGCCGAAGTTTCCCATCATCGCCAACCTCCTGCCGGAGGACGCCCAGTTCGTGATCGGGAAAGTCCACGCCAACACCGAACCGGCCAAACGAATCCTTGAGCAGGAAGGTTTCAGATTCTCGGGTCTGGTCGGCATCTTCGAACCCGGGCCGGTGCTGATCGCGGAGGTCGACAGCATCCGTGCCATCAAGGAAAGCGTCATCGGCGAGATCGAAGAGATCTCAGAAAAAGCGTTTAAGACGGAGATCTTCATCATCTCCACCACCAAAGGCATCTTCCGCTCGGCCCTGGGAGGGGTGGCGAAGCTCAAGTCCGGCAACTACAAGATCTCGGGAGTCACCGCCGCGGCCCTGAAGCTCCGGCTGGGTGAGAAGATCCGCTTCGTTTCCTTTAAACCTAAGACGAAACCGGTGAAGAAAAAGAAAGTTGTCCACAAAAAGTAGCAACAGGCATTTTTCCACTACTTGAAACCAATGCAAATCCTTGATGTAATAGGGGAATCAATTTTTTCAAAGGTCTTATTGATGAAGTCTTTCTTCGCTCTGGCGGTTCTTGTGACGAGCAGCTTCGCCGTCGCCGATCCCAAGCTAACTCTCCAGGTAAACCTCAGCCCGGCGGGGTCCTTCCAGGCCGTCAGCAATAAGGTCAAAGGCAATCTCCTGAGAAGCGGAGACACCTTTACCGCCGATAAGATCTCCGTGACCATCGAATCCTTCAAGAGCGGGATCGACCTCAGAGACGAGCACCTGTGGAAGCACATGCAGTCCGCGAAGCACCCCAAGGCTACACTCACGGACGTGAAGGGCCAGGGGGGCAAGGCCACGGGTATCCTCGAGGTTAACAACATCAAGAAGCCGGTCGCCATGGCCTACAAAGTGGTGGGTCAGGAAGTCCACACCAAGTTCACTCTGAAGGCATCTGATTTCGCCCTTCCGAAAGCCGAGTACCTCGGCGTGGGCGTGGACAACCTGGTGGGCGTCGAAGCGGCATTCCCGTTCATCACTAAATGAAGATCCTAGCCCTTATTATTCTGGCAGCGGCCATCTCCGGGTGCCAGACCTACAATTCCAACACTGAGGACGAGGCCAAGTACGGGCCGACCAATCTGGTGGGCGGAGCTGAGTTCATCCGCGCTTACCCCGTCATTCAGAGCCGCTGCATCAGCTGTCACAACTACCACGACGAGTGGGCCAACTACACGGATAGCAATGACTGGGTTGTCAATAACCTGGTGGTCGCGGGAGCACCAAATAGTTCGCTCTTCATCACCCGGATCATCAACCACGGCGGTAGCGGCGCTAACATGCCACAGGGACAGGGTCCTCTTCCAGATGCCGAGTACGACCTGCTGGTGGACTGGGTGACAAATGGTTTATAGATTCTTAACCTTTCCGCTCTTCATCGCCGTAACCATTCTCTGTACCATTGAAGCGAAGGCCTATACCAATTTCATTGGCCACAGCTACACCTCCTGCCTGAACTGCCACTACAACCCAACCGGCGGTGGTCCGCTGACCGACTACGGCCGGGCGGTTTCTGCCACGGCGATCTCTTCCAAGATGCTCTATCCGGACAGCTGGTCAGAAGAAAGAGTCGCCTACGCCTCCGGCTTTCTTTTCCGCAAGCCCAAGCAGAAATGGCTGCGGACTCAGATCAACTACCGGGGCTTCCAGGTGGTGCGGAATCCGGGGTCCGAGAGGACCGAAGAAAAACAGTGGATCAACATGCAACTCGATGCCCGGCTGATCCTGAAGTTCGGACAGAACGACAAGTTCGTCGCCGTCGGGAACTACGGATACGCTCCCCTCCCGGAAGGGGTGGAAGAGCAGACGGAATGGAGAAGCAGAGAACACTACGTCGGGTACCGGTTCACACCGAAGTTCGGCGTCTACGCCGGACTGATGGACAAGGCCTACGGGATAAAAGTCCTCGAGCACATTGCCTTCAGCAGATCGGCCCCCCAGGTCGCGCAGAATGACCAGGTCCACGGTGTGATGGGACACTTCCTGGGAGAGAAATGGGAGATCACGGGCCAGGGCTTCGCCGGGAATCTGGGCCAGGAAGCTGAGCTCCAGATGAAAGGCGGAAGTCTCATGGTGGAGCGAACCTCCTTCGACATTCACCGATTGGGCTTCTCCGCCATGAAGAGTAAGAACGAATTCCTGGACCTCACCTCCTATGCCGTCCATGGCCGCTTCAACCTCAAGGAAGGATCGGCGGTACTTGCGGAGATCGGAGAAACAACCAAGACCACCTTCAACAAGACCGATGACCGGACCATGCGCTACGGACTGCTTCAGACTTACCTGCGGCCATTCCGTGGTGTTTATTTCCTGAGCAACATCGAATACTTCAACAAGGACGTGGAACAGGACGACTATACGGTGCGCTGGGGACCGGGCCTGCAGTTCTTCCCTGTGCAGAGGGTGGAACTCCGCTTCGACGCTTACAACACTAGAAACTTCTCAACAAGCTCATCCACTAAAGACTCCTGGATGTACCTGTTACAAGCGCATCTATGGTTATGATACGAATCTGCCTCCTCCTCCTCATCACCAGTGTGAGTATGGCCCACGCGAGTGAAATCGTGCAGGCGTACAAAGCCAAGAAAACTGGCCGCATCATCGAGATCTACCGGGCCAATCCGAAACGCGCGTACACTAAAAAAGAATTCATCGTCATCTCCTACGCCCTTCGCAAGCAGGGTCTGTTCAAGGCCGATATCCTGGTCAATGTCCGGATGATAAAAAAAGAATTCGCGAAGGAACACAAGAAGATTCTCGCAGACATTAAGAAGGGCGCGACCATCGATGCGGACTCTTATTCGAAGCTCCTCAAGCACACTTATTGGAACCTCATGAACGACTATGGCCGGATCATGCAAGGTTATAAGTCGGTCTCTGAGATCAACCCCAAGGACCGGGAGCACTACGCGGTCTTCAGTAAAATTCTCAGTGAACTCGAGTTCCGCGAGGGTCAGGTCGATAAGCTCAACGACAAGATCACCGCTCACATCCAGTACGTCCAAAACCGGGTCTACCGGTTCACCTACGGGTTCAGCCTGCAGTACCTGAGCTGGCAGCAGCAGTCGATCCTCGAAGGCGCCGGTAGCAGCACTAATCTCATCGTCACCAACAAGGGCTACTGTGCCGGAGGAGAGCTGGGAATGGAGAACTACCTCTTCCACTTCTCTCTGGATGCGTGTTTTCTCTTGGGGTCAGGAGGCGTATCTTCCGCAGGATCAGCGATCAACTACCAGCAGTCGAACGTCCCGGCCTATGGGGTGAAGGCGGGTCCCGGAGTCTCCATGATCGTTTCTTCTTCGAAGAGCCGGATTGGGATCAAGGTCCCCATCGTCTATAACCTCCAGGAACTCGCCCAACCGAACCAGGCAGGTTACGAGGTTAAGACCGAGTCTCCTCTGTCCATCGTCACCTCGCTGTACTCCCGCTGGCAGTTTGATAGTTTCTACATCCAAACAGAATTTGGTCAGTACGTGGGCAAGGATGAGACGCTGTGGAGTCTCGGGATCGGGAAGAGTTTCTAACCTACGCTACGGCGAGAGCTACTGCCCCTTGGCGGTGCTTTCGAAGATCTTATCCGCGGACGTGGCCACGAACCCCTGGTAGAGCTTCCCATTCTGGAGCGGGTAGCGTTTAGCGAATTCATAGTAGCACGCCGGGATGGTCAGTTCCCCATCGTCGAACTTCACAGTGATGTTATTAGCAAGGGTCGAGGACTGTTCGAGATAAACTTCCTTAGAGCCTTTGACCTCCCCTCCGCTGGCGTTGAGCTTGAAGCCCTTCTCCTTCAGGAAAGTATTCAGGACCAGGATATCAGAGAAGCCCTTGAGCTGATTGATGAAGACCGTGAAGTGATTTGGCCTGTACCCGAAGGCGGCGACCCAAGCGGCGTAGTCACTTTCTTTCAACAGTTCCTGATAAATGGCCTTGGTCACTTTCCAGGGGCGACCAGTGGAGACGAAGTCAAACTGTTTCTCCGTTCCAGAAGGAATCTGGGAGATCAGGTCGTTGACGGTCTTCTGCAGTGCCGGAGAGAAATCTTCTAGCTTAAGCTCGGAGATGAAAATTTTAGGCTGAGTTTCATCTTCATGCTCATAATGTTTTGCATAAAGTTTCTTCTCAGGAAAATGGTAATCACCGCAGTACTTGTACCCAGAAGTCAGGAACGGGAGGGCCATCACGTCGATCCCCACTCTCGGATGGTTAAAGGTCCGCAGAGCAATGTGATCGTTCAAGACCTCGTCATCTGTTTCTTTAAAGAGATCGTAGATCTTCTTGGCCATCGGGTTAATCGCGATGTAATCGATCCACATCTTATCCAACAAAGCTGGTAGAGTTTTAGCCATTGAATTTGCTCCTGTGATTGAAAGTATCCTATCAGATAACCCGTTTAAGTGTCATCTTGATATGGGATATTCTGTCTAAAAAGGTTATAATCTCCTATCTTCCACTGTAAAGGATTCGAACATGCAGATGCAACTCAAGGGTGATTACTTCGACGGCCGCTTCACTCATGAGAGAGGACTCACCGATCTCTCCGGAGCACAGGAAAAATTAATAAAAAAATGTCCTGGGGAATTGACACAGGTCCTCTGGGAAGCCGGCTTTTTCTACCATCACGTCGAGCGAGTCATCGAGTCCTCCCAAAAGGGCTTTGACTGCTGGCGGAAGCTCTCGTTCGAAGAAAGGATCGTCTACCTGAAGAAATACCAGGAAGCAGTGAGAGCGAGAAAAGATGAGATCGCCCTGGCGCTCGCCCTGGAAGTTGGCAAACCTTTGTGGGAAGCCAAGACTGAAGCCCAGGCCCTGGACACCAAAGTGACCGTCACCATCAACGACTCCCTGGAAAGAATAAAGAAAGAAACCATCAAAGATGTTATGCCTAAAATCGACGGGCACGTGGTCTACAAGCCGCTCGGCCCCTGCTTCGTGATTGGCCCTTTCAACTTCCCCTGCCACCTGGCGAACGGTCAGATCCTCTCGGCACTGCTGGCGGGGAACTCCATCATCTTCAAGCCTTCGGAGAAGACTATCTACTCCGCGCAGCTGATGATCGAGTGTTTCCATGCGGCCGGGTTCCCGGAGGGCGTGATCAACTTCATCAACGGCACGGGGCCCACAGCTTCCAGGCTGACTTCCGACAAGCGGATCAAGGCGATCTTCTTCACCGGCTCGAAGAGCGTGGGCCTGCGGATCCTGGAGAACACACATGCGGACCTCGGGAAGCTGGTTGCGCTGGAGCTCGGCGGGAAGAACTCCACCATCCTTCACCATGACACCAACGTCTCTCACGCCCTACCGGAACTGCTCCGCGCCTGCTTCCTGACCTCCGGGCAACGGTGCACCTCCACCTCGATGATCCTGGTGCACAGAAAGATCGAGCAGGAATTCATTTCGAAGTTCAAGGCCGTCACCGAAAGGATCCGCGTGGGCCATCCGACCAAGTCGAAGACCGACCCCTTCATGGGACCACTCATCGACGAGCACGCCGAAAAAGCCTATTTTGATTTCTGCGAAATCGGCAAAAGAGAAGGCGCGGAGGAACTTATCGCGCCGAGGAAGCTCGACGTGGGCTACCCGGGACATTACGTTTCACCGTCTATCCACTACATCAAAAAACCTGACGTGAATCAGAAGTTCATCCAGGAAGAGATCTTCGGCCCGAACTGCTACTTCGTTCCCTACGAGGACATCGAGGACGCGATCCGGATCGCCAACTCCACCCAGTATGGCCTGGCGGCTTCGGTTTTCACCAGAGACACCGAGGTCTACCGGCTGTGCCTTCGGGACATCGACGCGGGCCTGATAAATCTAAACCGCTCGACTGTCGGGGCTTCAGCGAAGCTGCCGTTCGGCGGGACCAAGAACTCCGGCAACCATCACCCGGCCGCTGTCTCCATGATCGACCACTGCGTGAGCACCGTCGCCACGCTGGAGACTCTGGACGACACCAGTTCGACGCTCTCTGAAGTGGTCGGACTGGAAGAAGAGTGAACCTGAGCGAAGACCAGGAAATATTACGGAAAGAAAGATGGTACGTCATCATCCTCGCGGCCATCCAGATCGTCCACATCCTAGACTTCGTCATCATGATGCCTCTGGGTCCTACGTTCATGCGTGTCTTCGGGATCTCTCCGGTGGAGTTCTCTACCCTGGTCTCCGCCTACACGCTAAGCGCGGGGATCATCGGCTTCGTCGGTGCCCTCTACGCCGATCACTTTGACCGGAAAAAGTTTTTGCTCTTTAACCTCACGGGCTTCATCGTCGCGACTTATCTCTGTGCCATCTCCCCGACCTTCGGCACCCTGCTCGTCGCGAGAATCATCGCCGGGGCCTTCGGCGGAATCCTCAACGCCAACGTCTTTTCTCTGGTATCCGACCTCATCCCGTTCCAGCGAAGAGGTGCTGCCATGGGTGTGGTGATGTCGGCGTTTTCCATCACCAGTATCATCGGGATCCCGATCGGTCTGTTCATCGCCAACAAACTTGGCTGGCACGCCGCCTTTTATTTCATCTGCCTCATCGGCGCTGTCTTCTGGGTCCTCGCTCTCTTCATGCTCCCGTCGGTGAAAGCGCGTTCGGTCCCGATCAGCTTCAAGGAAAACCTCTCGAACTTCCGGTCCATCCTGGTGCAGAAAGATTACCTGCAGAGCTTCCTGCTCACTAGCCTTCTGGGCTTCGGGCTTTTTATGATCATCCCGTTCCTTGCGACCTACATGGTGAAGAACGTCGGAATGAGCGAGACGCACCTCCCCTTGATCTACCTCATCGGAGGGCTCGGCACCATCACCGCCGCCCGGATTATTGGCCGGCTGTGTGACAAGATCGGCAGCTTCAGGGTGTTCAAGTGGGTCGCCGTCATTTCCCTGCTCCCGATTCTTCTTCTGACCAATCTTCCTCCGGTGCCGTTGTGGACTGCTCTGCTGTGCACGTCGCTGTTCACCATGTTTGCGTCCGGAAGGTTCATCCCCGCAATGACTCTGGTCTCGGCGGTGGTCAAGCCCGACGAACGGGGCACTTTCATGAGCCTGGAGAACGCCGCCCGGCAGTTTTCCTCGGGAGCGGCTTCGCAGCTGGCGGGACTGATCATCGGGTCGACCGCCGCTGGTGCGTTGACACATTTTAACCTGGTGGGGTGGATCTGTGTTGCAACTTCGCTGCTGGCCATCGGGATCGCTTATCAGATTAAAACGAAGTTCAACCTACGGTAAAAAATGAAGTTATCCACAGCTCACCTCTCGGCCATCCTCGCCTTCTCTCTCTGGGGGCTGTTTCCCTTGTACTGGAAGCTATTCCCTGAGGTTTCTGCCTGGGACCTCTTCGGCCACAGGCTAGTCTGGTCCTTCTTAACCCTGTTTCTCATCCTCTTCTTCCGTAGGAGACTCTCCTCCATCGGTCTCATCTGGAGAGAGCCAAAGAAGCGGAACATGTTACTGCTCTCGGCTGTTCTCATTTCCAGCAACTGGCTTCTCTACATCTACGCCGTGAGCACTGGTCAAGTGCTGGAAGCCAGCATGGGCTATTTTCTGAATCCATTGATCAATGTGTTCATGGGCTGGATCCTGCTGAAAGAAAAGATCCGGTCGTCGCAGTGGCCCGCGATCGTACTGGCAGTGTTCGCCATCGTCTGGATGGTGGCGCAGTCTGACCTGTCCCAGTTCCCGTGGATCGCACTCACCCTCTCAGTGACCTTCGCCCTCTACGGGCTGATTCGAAAAGTAACCCAGGTCGGTTCGCTGGAGGGCCTTGCTTTTGAGACCTGTGCCGTGATCCTGCCGGTGCTGCTCTTCTGGAACTTCCAGGAAACCACCCCGTTGACTATCTACACTGCCGTTCCCGGCTGGAAGATTCTGGCCCTCGCTCTCTCAGGGATCGTGACCTGTAGTCCGCTGATCCTGTTCGCCTACAGTGCCAAACGGCTTCAGCTTCAGACGCTGGGATTCATCCAGTACCTCTCACCTAGCTTCAAATTTCTCTGCGGGCTGCTGGTGCTCCACGAACCTTTGTCTCCGGAACGGCTACATGCTTTCTTTCTGATCTGGACCGCGCTGCTGTGGTACACGTTGGAATCATTCTTCTTCTTGCGGAAAGGTCAGAAGGCCGTACCAGTTACAGAATAGGGATGACTTCGGCTTTGCCGTCGGATTTCTTCAGGCCCTTCGGCAGATGCTTGGCGATCGTTTTAATAAGGGCCTTCTCAATGGATTTTTTCATGGAATGGGGCCCGGTCACGAAACTTATCTCCCGCACCGGCGCGGGGCCTTTGAAATCCCGGAGGGAATTCTTATCCAGTTCGCTTAGGTTCAAGCAGGAAAGATACGGCAGAACGGTGAAGCCTTTGGTAGCCTTCACCATATTGACCAGAGTCTCGAGGCTTCCGGCTTCGAAGTAGAGCTGCTTCTCCTGGGCATCTTTTTTCACCTGACATAACTGCAGTGCCTGACTGCGCAGGCAGTGGCCTTCTTTCAAGAGCCAGGCTTCTGAACTATTGAGGTCCTTCTGGTCGATGGATTTTTTTTTCAGAAGGTCGTGATCCGGAGTGAGAAAAATCCTAAAGGGCTCGAAGAAGAGATGGTCCTCGACCAGGTCCTTCTCATCCAAGGGTGTCGCCAGGATGGCGCCGTCGATCTTGCCGTCCTTGAGAAACCGGATGATCTCGTCGGTCTGGTGCTCGTAGATCCGCAGCTCCACCGCCGGGTACTCATCCACGAACTTCTGAACAAAGAGCGGAAGGACGTAGGGGGCCAGGGTCGGGATGACGGAGAGGTGGTACTCCCCGGAGATTTCACCCCGAAGAGATTTGGATAATTCTTCCAGTTCCTGGGCCCCTTGCATGACCTTTTTAGCGTACTCCAGGACCTTCTTCCCCATCGGTGTCGGAACCACTGGAGTATGGCCACGGTCGAAGACGATAATCTGCAGGTAGTCTTCAAGTTTTTGAATCTGCATACTTAGGGTCGGCTGAGTGACGAAGCATTCTTTTGCTGCTTGTGCGAAATTACGGCAGCGGTCAACAGCGATAAGATAATTGAGTTGAGTCAGGGTCATTGTTTTTCCTTCCAACCGGCCTTGATTGTGTTAGTAATTGGAGCACAAATTTAAGCCGAGGTCGATAATGATCTTTACCCTTACTCTCGTGGCCATCTTGATCGGAACTCTCATGCCCATCCAGGCCGGCCTGAACGCTGAGCTCACCCGTTTCATCAAACATCCTTACCTCGGGGCCCTGATCTCGTTTTTCACCGGTTTCCTGGCCCTCTCCATCATCGTGCTGCTCCACAAGTCACCGCTGACCGAGCTCAAAAGATTACCCGAAGCGAACCCGGTGCTCTTTCTGGGAGGAATCCTAGGAGCCCTCTTCGTCGGCTCATCCATCTTCCTTATCCCGCGGATGGGTGCGACCTCCATGATCGCCGCCTTCGTCACCGGGCAACTGCTGATGTCGGTGGTGATCGACCACTATGGTCTCCTCGGGATCCAGTCTACTCCTCTAGGACTCACCCGGGTCATCGGGGTGGTTCTCTTGTTCGCAGGCCTCTACCTGATCTTGAAGAAAGCCGCGTGATCAAGCTGACCGGCGTGACAAAGAAGTTTGACCAGCGTGGGATCGCGGGTGTGGATCAGCTAGACCTCACTCTCGGTGCCGGGGAAGTCCTGGCGCTGATGGGCCCCAACGGCAGTGGGAAGACCACACTACTGAATCTGATCGCTGGAGTACTTCCTGTGGACTCGGGATCCATTGAGATCGACGGAGAGGTAGAAGTTCATGGCCCCGGTGCCGCTGACCTCACCCTCCCGGTTCAACACTTCCTTGAGACAAAGGTCACTGTCACCCAGGACCCGGAGAAAAAAATCCAACTCGCCCGGGACTTCGCAGACCTCTTCGAGTTCACCTCCGTACTCAAGCAAACCCTCTCCCAGTTGTCTTCCGGACAGAAACAGAAAGTCATCCTCGCCGGGGAGCTCATCAACCGCCCAGCTCTTCTGCTTCTGGACGAACCATTCACCCACCTTGATCCGTTCACCAGGACGGAGATCCTCCAGGGCCTGTTCCGGGTCATCAAACACCAGGCTCTTACACTCATCTGGGTGACCCATGAATTGACTGAAGCATTTCGCTTCGCGGATAAGATCGGGATCATGAACTTCGGAAGACTCGAGCAGCTGGCAGCACCTGCAGAGCTCTCGCAGCTACCCCGCAACCTCTTCGTCGCCCAGTTCCTAGGGTTCAAAAATTTTATTCATGTCAAAAAGCACAACGGTTTCTGGCAGACTCCTTGGGGCGAATGGACTTTCTCTGTTGAATTACCGGAAGGTTTTTTAGTGGTGCCAAGCACTAGTTGGAAAGTCGTCGATGGGAGTAAGCTCCCGTTTCGAGTGATGGAAAAGTACCCGACTCCCTCAGGAGTAATCCTGGAGGTCGAACGGGAAGGCAAGAAGCTCATTGTTGATCTTTCTGCGAGGAACCCCGCGGCGACTCAATCGCAGCTTTGTCTAACTCCGAAGTGGGAAGACTGTTTTATTATCCCCCTCTAGAGTGCGGCACCACCCTGAGGTGGCACCCAAAAAAATCCTTACTCGCCTTTGCAGACGTTGGCTTGACAGGAAACTTCCGGTGGAAGCCTCAGCATGCAATCTGAGATGACGTTATAGGAAACGTTGTAGTCGTTCTCTCGATCAACGGTCCTCTGTGCCAGGTAGCTAACCTCTTCTAAATTTTTGTTCTTCTTCGACGCCACGACGAAGTCAGAGGGACCCCCGCAGGCCTTTGACCCGAGTTCCATTGCAGTACAATCTGTGGTCTTGCTACAGCTCAGGTCGGAAGCTGAGAGGCCCTTGGTTGTCGAAAAAAGCTGGTCAATGGCAGCTCTGTCGCGGACCTGGTTTCCACTCTGTGCCCAAGCACCGGTGGTGAGAGTTAAGGCAAACATTGATAGGGTGAGGAATTTCATAATAGCTCCTTTGGGTAAATCGACCTCACTAAAATTCCACAGTATTAGTTCTTTCACAATGACTTCTGGAAATGAGTGAACTCAAGTGTGTTCACTCATTTTTCGATGAGTTAAGTAGTGCCTTGCCTGGGCATGGGACGTGAGTAATTTCAGTCAGTTACTTAGGCTTCGGAAGGTTAGATTTTACATCTACACATAAAAGGAGTAGATATCTACTCATGGCCGTAACCTACTTCGTCAAAGATAAATACCAGCGCAAGCCGGAATGGTTGAAGGTGAAACTCCCCCAGGGAGAAGACTTCAAAGACATCCGGGATAACCTTCACCAGAAGGGCCTCTCTACTGTTTGCGAAGAGGCCAAGTGTCCCAACATCTCCGAGTGCTGGAGTGCCCGGACGGCCACGGTCATGATCCTGGGAGACACCTGCACCCGGGCGTGTAAGTTCTGTAACGTGAAGACCGGAAATCCTAAGGGATTCATTAACCCGGAAGAAATAATAAACACTTCCCACATGGTCGGACTGATGAGCCTACGCTACGTGGTGATCACCAGTGTGGACCGAGATGACCTCTCTGATCACGGAGCTGGGCACTTCGCCGCCGTCGTCAACAAGGTCCACCAGGATCATCCCGAAACGAAAGTTGAAGTCCTCATCCCGGACTTCGCCGGGGACCCTGAACGGATGCATACCCTCGCCCGCTCCCAACCGTTCGTGGTGGCCCAGAATCTTGAGACAGTCAAACGCCTCACCCATCCGGTGAGGGACCCGCGGGCGGGGTACCAGAAGACCCTGGGCTGCTTGAAGTTTTATAAAGAAAACTATCCACACATCCAGACCAAGACCTCCCTCATGGTGGGTCTGGGAGAAACCTGGAAAGAGATCACCGAAGCCCTGGAAGACATCCGCACCGCGGGCGTGGACATCGTCACCTTTGGCCAGTATCTCCAGCCGAGTAAGCGTCACTTAAACGTGGAGCGGTTCTACACACCGGAAGAGTTCGCTGAGCTCAAGCGCCTTGCACTCAAACTGGGCTTCAAGTTCGTCGCCTCCGGTCCACTGGTGCGGAGTTCCTATAAAGCTGCCGATTTCCTGGATTACCTGGAAGCAAAAGCTTAAAGAATGGAAACTCACTTCATCTCTTCTCAGGATCTCTCTGAGTTTGGTTTAGATCCCTCCCACCTCTCGAAGCTCGGCGACAGGACACTCGTCGTGACCCGCTGGAACTGGGACTACCAGCTCTCCCACCAGTTTCAGAAGTACTGTGTTGAGCAGATCCAGTCCTGGCCCGGTCACCGGGTTCTCATCTGCTGCAGTCATCCCGAGACTCTCACTCATGGTCGAGGACTTCAGAAGCCAAGGAAGGGCGAAGAGTTGGGACTCAAGGAGTTCCGGGCGGATAATTATCCCCGACTCCCTTATCCGCTGTTTCAGATTGAGAGAGGCGGAGGTCTGACCTTCCATCACCCCGGCCAGTTTATCTTCTACCCTATCCTAAAGCTCCACCCGGACCGGCTCTCCCTCTCGCAGCTGATCCACCAGATCTTCGCATTCTCCAGCGAGGTGCTCGCTGGCTGGAAGATTAGAAACCTTAACCATGAGAGCAAGCTCCTTGGGCTCTGGGCGGGAGAGCGCAAGCTCGCGTCCATGGGGATAGCTATCCAGAAACTCACCACCTTCCACGGAATGGCCTTGAACATAAAAAAAAACGAGAGCATGCTGAGTGCTCTGCGGGACCTTAGTCCTTGCGGCCTGAGCCCTCAGACCTACGTCTGTGCCGAAGAGCTCGGCGACTTACCTCCGGATCCCCACGAGGATTTCCGGCAACGGATTCTTGAGAGGATTAAACATGAGTGGAAATAGTTTTGGTAAGATGTTCAACGTCACCACCTTCGGTGAGTCACATGGGGAAGCACTGGGTGTGGTGATCGACGGGATGCCGGCAGGACTCGAGATCAACACCGAAGTCCTCAAGGCCGAACTAAAAAGAAGGGCGCCGGGACAGCACCAGGTTCACACCTCCCGGAAAGAGGAGGATCTACCGGAGATTCTCTCTGGCGTCTTCGAGGGGAAGACGCTGGGGACCCCCATCACGGTCATCGTCCGCAACACCAACCAGAAAAGCAGCGACTACGATTCACTCAAGGAAACCTACCGTCCCGGACACGCAGACAAGACCACCCTGCTGAAGTATGGCCAGCGGGATCACCGCGGCGGAGGCCGGGCATCGGGCCGGGAGACGCTCGCCCGGGTCATCGGCGGGTACTTCGCGGGCCTGGTCGTTCCGCAGACATCTTTCTATGCTTACATCGAAGAGGTCGGTACTTTTAAATTACCACACAGGCCCCAAGACCATCAGGTTCCCCGGGGAGAGATCAATATTCCAGATGAAGAGCTTTCCGCAAAAGTCATCCAGCACCTGACGGAGTGTAAGAAGACAGGAGAATCTTTAGGCGGCGTCGTCTTCCTCTCTATCACCGGAGTGCCTCCGGCCTTAGGGGAACCGGTGTTTGATAAACTCAAGGCCGATTTCGCAAAGGCCATGCTTTCCCTTCCCGCTTGCATGGGAATTAGCATCGGTGAGGGCTTCCAACTGACCTCGCTTCCCGGAAGCGAGGTCTCAAAAGACTCCCGGAACTTCGGAGGGATGGAAGGCGGGATCTCGAACGGTGATGAAATTTTCCTTCGGCTGGCGTTCAAGGCACCCTCCACCATCGGCGAAAAGGCCCGCGAGGGACGACATGATCCGTGCATCCTCCCTAGGGTGATTCCCGTGGTCGAGGCTATGGCGAAGATCGTTATTGCTGATCATTTCCTTCGGCAGGAAGCTTACTCTTCATTTCTTCCTTGAGGTAGAGGTCGGTGATGCTGATCAGGGCCTCACTCCGGCGCTTGAGCTTCAGAAGTTCTGGACCGGGTTGCGCAGGTTCCAGCACCTGGCCCTTCAGGTCTTTCCACTTCCAGAAGCTTCCGTGATGGTAGGCCCCGTCGGCGTTTGCCACCAGGCCCGTAGCATTGATGGAACCGGAGCTGTCCGAGAGGAGGTTGTCTCCAAGCCGGAGGTATTCCTGCGCCGGCAAGATCAGGTTATACAGTGTGGGAAAGATGTCTTCGTGCGAGCCGAATTTAGAAGTGTCGACACCGGAGAGGTCGTAGCGGGTCGGAGTAGAGATGTAAAACGGTACCGCGTACCTCTTGAAATCTTCCTCGAGCCCGACGCCCTTGGCGATCCAGAAGCTATGGTCACCGGTCAAGGCCACCACCACCTTGTCTTTCAAGGTAGAGGTTCTGATCCGAGTGAGAAACTCTCCCATCTTCTGGTTGGAATACTGGAAACCCAGGAATCTTTTTTTCGCGATATCCGCATCTACCGTCACCGTCTCCAGCACCTCGTCTGTCAGGTCCAGGCTCAGCGGGGCGTAAGATGAGGGATATTCAAACGGCGGGTGGTTGGAAGTGGTCAGCACCAGGAAGAACTGTGGCCTTGTCGCGGTCCGGATCTGTTCATCGATGAAGGAATAGAGGTACTCGTCGAAGATCCCCCACTCATTACCCAGGTCTCGCGGAGAAAAATTGTTAAGCTCCGGCATCGCGTCCTTGATCTCATCGGCGCCCCACAGGTGGTCGTACCCTTGTGCCGCGAGGTACTTCCCGAGGTCCCTCCAGCCGAGTTTTCCACCGTAGATGAAGTGAGTGTCGTAGCCGCTTTCTTTGAACGGGAGATGTCCCGCTGCGGATAGCGGCGTGTTCATGAATTCGGATTCGGAGAGGTACCTCGCTCCCGGACGGGTGACCTGCGAGGTCGAGATGGAAACGATGCTGCCGATAGTTCCGTTATCTGAGGGAAGAAAGTTCTCAAAGAGAAGCCCGGTTTTGAAGTGTTGCTTCAGCTCGCCGAGGATCTGGAACTGCTCCGAGTCCTTGTCGTTCCAGGAAGTTCCGAAACTCTCCATCACCACCATGACAGTGTGGGGCTTCGAAGCCCCCAACGGAGTGACCGCGGCGGTTTTTGTCTTGAGGGAAGACTTTAGCGATGCAAACTTCGGAGCTTCCCCGTGAATGACCTCGAAGGCTTCCTGCCAAGTCCCGAACCCGTAGTCTTTTAGATAATCGAAGCGGGCCTTCCCGAAGATCTTCCGGATCTTGATGGCCCGGTTGAAGCTAAGAGCTCCGTTCAAGGCGACTTTGTTAATGAAATCATTCCGGCTCACGTGCGCGTCCTCAACCGAAAGTGGTCGCCGAGTGAAATTGCCTCGCGCGAGGAAGGCCAGGCTCACCAGACCCATGACGAAACAGCTGATCGCCCAGTGAGTCTTAGGGGGAGTCTTTATATCAAATTCGAAGGGTGAGAAGAGAAAACGCACAAACCGGAATAAACCGTAGTGGAGGAAGAAAATGAGGGTCAGCCACAAGGGAAGGTTATAATTCTTCCAGATCGAGGTGACCAGGGCCCGGGTGTCGTCCTCAAAGAAACCGAAGAAGAGGATGTTCAGGTGATCCTGGAAATAAGAAAAGAAGCCATAGTCGAAGACCCACAACCAGGCGATGAGGAAATATCCGACGAAGAGCAGACTCACCATCAAGGATCTGATGGTCCGGATTGAGCGATCACCGGGGATGAAGAATCCGATGTTGAGGATGATGAACGGCAGGACGTTGACGTAGGCCAAGGGCATGAGGTCAAAGCGCAGGCCAAGGAAGAAGGCCCGACGTAGATCTGGTAAATGAGCAGTGAGAGTTTTCCAGTCCCCGAAGTAGAGAGCGAACGTCGCCCGAGCGAGGGTCAGGATGAAAAGGAACACTAGGAATAAAAAAAACTGATTTTTTATCCATCTCCAGTAAAAATTTTTGAAAGAGAGGTTCATGAGATAACCTTAAATCTTACAGCTAGCTACTCTTCATCAGAGTTGTTACCGAACATTAGATTCCTTTCGAAGTCTTCTGGTTTGGTGGCGTTGGACTTAGCTTCATCCATAGATATCAAACCATCTTTATAAAGGCTCGTGATATGTTGGTCGAAACTCTGCGCTCCCGAGGTGTTGCGACCTTTTTCAATGTAGGTGTAGATCTCTTTGGTTTTGTGGGGGTCAAGGATAGCTTCCTTGATCCCTGGATTATTTATCATGATCTCCTGCGCCGCGACCCTGCCTTTCCCGTCGATGGTCTTGAGCAGTCGCTGAGAAATCGTAGCGTGCAGGTTATCGGAGATCCGGGTGCGAACCACGTTCTGCTCCTCCGGCGGGAACATCGAGATGAGTCGACCGATGGTGCTCAGGGCATCAGTGGTGTGGACCGTTCCGAACACCAGGTGGCCAGTCTCCGCGGCCTTGAGCGCGATGGAGATCGTCTCCGCGTCTCGCATCTCTCCGATGAGGATGATATCCGGGTCCTGCCGGAGGGCAGACCGGAGAGCCGAGTTGAAGTCAGAGGTGTCCTGACCTATCTCCCTCTGCGTGATCCGGCACTTGATCGGTGCGTGAACGTACTCGACCGGGTCTTCGAGAGTGAGGATGTGCGAAGAGGCAGTCTTGTTGATGTAGTTGATCATCGCCGCCAGGGTCGAACTCTTCCCCGATCCAGTGGCGCCTGTCACCAGCACCAGGCCGGCGTTGGCACTGGCAATCTTGTTGATCACCAGTGGAAGTTTCAGTTCCTCAGTGGTCGGAATCTTGTCACTGATCAGCCGCAGGATCATCCCCAGCTTCCCCTGGTAGCGCATGAGATTGTAACGGATGCGGCAGATCTTCGGGACGGAGAATGAGCCGTCGTGTTCCTTGATGGTATCGAGCTGCTTGAGGATCTCCTGATCCTTGATCATAATCCCGCAGATGAGCTTGAGGTCCTCATGGGTCAAGGGGTCGAGCTTCACCGGAATCAGGTCCCCGCGCAGTCGGAAGCAAGGCTTCTCATCCGTCCGAAGATGGATGTCACTCACGTTCGACGCGGACGCGGAGCGGATGAGGTTGATGAAAGCTTCTTTGCTGAATGCCATTGTTTTTTCCAATTCTTAAAAAATATAATAACTTATCGTGTATATTAGTAGAATACTGAGGAGTATTTACCTCCTGACAGGATTGCTCTACTTTACAAGTTTTTCGATTCTCTGAGATGGTTAACTATGGTGAAGTTCTGGACAAAAGAAGAGGTGTTCTCAAACGGTGATCAGTACTTTGATCGGATGCTCGCGGACATCGACCAGGCCCGCAGCGAGATCTTCATCGAAATCTACATCTTCAACGACGACGAGCTCGGAACCAAGATCGCCGCTCACCTGCTGGAGGCCAGCAAGAGAGGAGTGAAGATCGAGGTCATCATCGACGGCCTGGGCAGTTACACCTTCTACCATCGCCTGGGCCCCCTCTTCGAAACGGCCGGCATCCAGGTGAAGATGTACAACCCGCTTCCCTTCTACCACCCCTACTACGGCGACATCACTTACAAGAAAAAATGGAACATGTTCGCCAACCGGCTCATGCGGCTCAACATCCGTGACCACCGGAAGATCGTCATCATCGATAGCCGCATCCTTTTCACCGGGAGCTTCAACATCACTTCCGAGCCGACGCGCTTCCACGGGACCAATCCCTGGAAGGATATGGGAGCGCGGGTGGAAGGGGCGCACGTGAAGTTCGCGGTGCTGAACTTTAAAAAGATCTGGAAGCTGCGGGAGTACAGCAGGTACAAAAAACTACTCAAAGGTACCGTGCTGCCGAACTGGAGGCACTCTCCTCTACGGCTCAATAACACCCTCTACATGAAGCGCCACTTCTACAAGAGCTTCATAAAAAAGATCAACGCGGCTGAAGAGAATGTCTGGCTCATGACCCCGTACTTCATCCCCACCCGCAGGATGATCCAGGCCATGGGAAAAGCCGCCCGGCGCGGCGTGGACGTGCGGATCCTTCTTTCCTCGAACCCCGACGTGAATGTCTTCAAATGGCTCCAGTATTTCTACCACTCATACCTGATCAATAAAGGCGTGAAGATCTACCACTATTCCTTCTCTATCCTCCACGCCAAAAACTACATCATCGACGACTGGATCACCGTCGGCTCAAGCAACCTGAATCATCGCAGCTTCCTCCATGACCTAGAAGTAGACCTGGTCATTCAGGAAAGAGAAAACATCCAGATCCTCAAAAACCACTTCTGTGAGCTGACTCCCCCGGAGAAACAAATTACCGAGGAAATCATCAAACATTGGCCATTCTGGGATAGGATAATATCCAGGTTATTTTTTCTATTTAAATACTGGTTCTAAAATGAAACTGCGGATCCTCTCTTATAACATCCACAAGGGCTTCACCATCACCAACCGGGATTTCATCCTGGAGCAGATCCGGCGCGCCCTGCGGGAGATGAACGCCGACATCTTATTCCTGCAGGAAGTCCTCGGGAACCACGACGACAAAAAATGTAAAATCCCCGACTGGACCACGGCGATCCAGTTTGAGTACCTGGCGGATACGGTCTGGCCGCACTTCGCCTACGGGAAGAATGCCATCTACCCCGAGGGCCATCACGGGAATGCGATCCTAAGCAAGTTCCCCATCATCGACTGGTCCAACCACGTGATCTCCACCAACCGCTTCGAGCACCGGGGACTCCTCAAGGCGAAGATCCAAATTCCGCAGACGGGCCAGGAGATCACCCTCGCCAACACGCACCTGGACCTTACCCAGAAAGGCCGGGACCTGCAGACCAAGATGATCGTCGAGCACATGTCCGGGGAGAGCCAGCTGCCCTGGATCCTGGTGGGGGACTTTAATGACTGGAATAAGACCGTGTCTCCGCGGATCGAAAAGGAACTGGGAGCGAAAGAAGTTTTCAAGTTCCTGCACGGGAAATATCCGTCGACCTTCCCCTCGTTCAAACCGTTACTGTCTTTGGACCGGGTCTTTACCCATAGCCTGACTCCGATCACTGCGGTGGCACTTAAGGACGGGCACTGGAAGAATCTCTCTGACCACCTGCCGTTGTATGTTGAGATCGAGCTGCCGGAGGTCTAGGTCGACTTCTTTATTTCGGGTTTAATTTGCTGACATTGCGGATGGATATTTTAGCTTCCCAAATGTTTGGAGAGATCTGTGCTGGTTGTGATTACGGCAGAGGACTCGGATATTTTGAGGTGAACGATTTCCGCCTAGAGCATATGGTTTGATGTGATCGAATTCCAGAAATCTTCTTTGGTCACACCGTTTTCCACTGGCATGGATGTGCTCACACTGGTTTCTAGAGCGATCTAGAGCTTCTCGTTTAGTGGAAATTGGGATGTAGCGGATTTTGGAATTTGAGTCAGTTTTAGTCATTCGCTCAGTTTTATTAAGTTCGAGTTCTTTGATCTTTTCATCTAATAGAGCTTCGAAGATTTCTATCTCTGAATTGTCGCCCCAGCTTTCTTGAAGCTTCTTGATCTTCTCTAAGACTCTTTGGTTAAGTGTGACCTTCTTATCCTTTGGAGCTTCTGGATTTAAGATCTGCTTTAACTTCCTAGTCGGCACTTCTTCTGCTTGCTTCACAGCAGCCTTTACTTCATCTGACTTCGGATCCAGACCTTCATTTTGGATATGCGACTGGACTAATGCTGCACTAAATAAACTGAGATCTCCAGATTCAATCTTCTTTTCAACTCCAGGTACAGTTGTTACCAGCCTCATAGCACCAATCCGGGTCCAAGCTTCAGACTCTGAATACCCTAGCTCAATCATCACATACTTATGCAAAGTCGAGTGACCGTAATCTAGGAACACCTTACGTGAACTCACCTCAGACAGAAATCGGAGTAGAGTTATAGTCGCTGCTTTCTCCGACTTCGATGCGTTCACTGTCTCTTTATGAAGAAGGTTGTTAGATAAGTTCTGGTACATGTGAGCAGCTCCTGATTAAATTCAAGTTAATCTACCACAGTTTTTAAATTAAAATTCGAGTCTCTACAATGATGTAGAAGACGTTCTTCGGGTGAATACAAGACCGCACCTGTAGGATCTCTGAGAGTGCTACCAAACCAATTTAGCGACCGTGGGGGTATTAAACTTTTACCTTTTGGACAAAGAGACTACATTTAACCGAACCGATAACTTCAAGAAGTACAAACTATTCTCCAACCGATGAAAATTTTCTAAATCGAAACATCGCCCCGCAAGCTTCTTTAAAACAACCTGACATTTATCGTTCTTCTAGAGCGCTCCAGAACCTGTGTAGGGAAGAAAGAGATTCTCCATCTACCTACCCAGACATCCATAACTCAAAATTCTACAAATTAACTCCAAACAGAACTGGCAAAATCTTCATCTCTAGGTTCGAACTACTTGTCCCAATCTTCTCTGCGATCTTCTTCACTAGATCACGTTTCGAGTCCTGATCACTTCCTGCAGCTATGACTGCCGTAGCGACTAAGGGAAAGTAGAAATTTGCGCTAAGGCCGGGGATAGTTATAAAGCTTGCCGGCAAGGCTACGTAAGTGTTGAGGTCTGCGCGGCAAAACACTAGTAGGTATAAAGATTTCTTTCGGTAATGCCGGGAAGCTCACAGGATCGGAAACTTATAACCTTTGGCATACACGAAGCACTTCCCGATGAACCGGTGTTCATTGTCATTGACCACGATCCCCCCACCGTCCGGACAGGCGTAGATCACCTTCGACTTTGCCTTCGTGTACTTGCGGAAAGCCGCGTCGTACCTGGCGGAATTTTTAAAATGCGGAAAGAACATGAAGTTTACCAAGTCTAGGGAACTGAGATTGGAGATCCCCACCTTGTTCTCATCCCGGTCAAACTCCGGATACGCGGCCATGTCAATGTTCTCTGTCATAATGATCGCACCCGCTGAGAGCCCGCTCAACACCCCTCCCCGCTTAACGAAATCTTTCAACTGAGTCAGAAGCTTAGCCTTCCGGAGAGCGTTCAGGAAATAAAAAGTATTCCCACCACCGAGATGGATGGCGTCACTTTTCATCACTTCATTTAGTAAGATCCGATCAAACGGAACATCAATCGGGAAAAGGATAAAGCGGGATATGCGAAACTTCGAGTAGTGCCGGACGAAGGCGCGGAACTCCTGCTCGGAGAAGTAGGATGAGGACGGGATGAAGGTGACCACCGGATTCTTCTTCCCGATCAGCTCAATGAAGGCCCGATCCAAAGTGGCGTTCTCTCTGTCATCTCCGCCACTGTAGAGAACCAGTTTCATAGCCCCTCACGGCAGTCCCTGACGATGGAATACAGACCTTGCATAATATTCTTATGCCTCGGCGGCACGACGCTTGCGACAGCTTTCTTATCCGGATCGAGGTTCTGGTAAGAAGAGAACTGCTGCGCCAGCTGGAAGAGTTCCTCTGGGCTAAGCTTTGGCCTGAGTTTTTTAACCTTATCCACGATGTAAGTAATAGAGTCCCCGGTGACCCGGTCGTACTTGTTGATCACCGACGAGCGCATGGTGACCTCGAGGAGAATCTGGCTGCGGTTCGACCCCGACGCCTTCTCGATTGCGGCGATCATCGCGGAGTAGGTTTCCTGGAAGCGGTTGATCTGCTTGCGGCGCATCTCCGTGATCTTGAGGTCGTTCTTTTTGGCGTAGGAAGACTTGATGACTTCCATGAAATCTTCCTGGGACAGGTGGGTCTGCCGGGCGAGGTAGATCTGCGGGAGTTCTCGCAGGATGTCGCGCATGCAGAAGATAGCGTTCCAGTTTATCCCGTCTGCGACTTTGTAGATGCCTTTCTTAGATTTCGATCTCTCGAAGTAGCTGAAGCTTCTCCGGAACCGGGTCACTAGGGGCAGGTGGCCCTTGATGAGGATTTCCTGGTGCGACTTCTGGAACCCGATCTTCTGCAGCAGGTTACTGTTCTTGCACTCACTGAAGTGCTTATCGAAGTACTCCAGCGTTTCGTGCTTGCGGAACCCCGAGAGTGACTTCTTCTTCCCGGTGGTGAGGAAGTCCGCGATCTGAGCGAAGCACTGGACGATGTACCTCGCCTTCTGCCGCTGCTCTAGGATAGTGGTAGAGTATCTCTGAACATCGTCGTAGCGGTACTCCGCGTGGAACAGTCCGAACTGCCGGATGGAACCATAATCGATGATCCCTCCGTCCATCAGGATGTTGTCCCCGTCCCAGTCGAGCCAGCAGAAGATGTACTCGTCTTCGAACTTGGCGGACATCTCGGAGAAGGTCTTGGCCACTTGTTTGGCCAGGTAGGCGTATCGCTCTTTGTCCGACTTGAACGTCGTCTGTGCCCAGATCTTGTTTTCGATCTGCCGGTCGATGTAGTAGTCGGTGACCTGCTTGAGGTTCTTGAGGTTCCCCTGCTTGAGGTGACCCAAGAAGTGACTCGGTCTTAGGAGATTCGGGTTGGCGCGGACATTGATCGAAAGGCCTTTTTCAAATTCTACGATGGCGAGCACCCGCTCCGTTTTAAAACCGTTCTTTCCCAGGACCTCGGAGAAAAATAAGGTCTCAAGGCCCTCCGAGACTTCCGACAGACCGCACCCGTAGGAAACAGACGGATCGCCGGTTTGATAAAACTTCTTGTTGAGGTTGCAGGCCGGGGAGAGCTTCGTTCCTCCGGTCCCACAGCTGGAGACGTCCCAGGTGACGCCTTGATGCCTGACCGTTCCGTTCCACACCGTGCGGCCATCCCCGGAGGTCTTGCCGGTCTTGTCCGGATGCTGGAGCTGCAGGTAGCGGGTGGCCATGTAGGTGTTAGGAAGGACCTCGTCCTCCGGGAACTTGATGTCATTGATGACGTCGTATTCGTTGATGATCACGATGCTGAACGTATGCAGGATTTCTTTTTCTAGTTCGGGGTTCAGTTCCGCGGGGTGGGTCTTGGGGATGAGCCCCATATCCCGCGCCAGCTCGAAGTTGAAGAATGTGACCTTGCCACCTTTCTTATGCCTCGCCTTGTACTCCACTCGCCCTTCCGGAACCTTCTCCTTGAACGGATGCTCGCCGCTCAGGCGGGAAAAAGAACTGTAGGACCGTTTAACACCCTCATCCTGAGGGCTCTTTTTTACTTGGTTCATTTGAACTCATCAATCCTTGATTAAGTTACCTAAACAAATACTTACGTTATTATAGCCCCTATACCAAAGGAGACAATAATTGATGAAGCTAGGCAAAAATGTCTTAGGGAAGTTGTAGCGTATGGCGCCTCCTCACAGAATCCTAACCGAGTTAACCGAATCCTGATAGGCCTATTCGGCTAATTCTTCCGATAATCAGTGCAGGAGGTGATCATGCAAACAATCTTACGAATCACTTTAATGCTCATGAGCCCGTACCTGCTGGTCGTCTACTGGAGAAACTCTATCCGGGAGATCGAGAACCTTCATAACTTCTACGAGCAGTGATCAGTTCACGTCGAAGTCGAAGTAAGTCTCCGGGAACGGTTCCGGCTTAAACGAGTAGTGCCACCATTCCTGGGAAAAATTCCGGAAGCCTTCTTTCTCCATGAGCTTTTTCAAAAGCATCCGGTTGGCCAGCTGCTGCGGCCCGATTCGAGGGGACTCGGTGTTGGAAAGATCGTCGAAGAAATCAAACGCGCTCCCCATATCTAGCTCTTTGCCAGACTCGAGATCCACCAGAGTCAGATCAACCGCCCCACCCCTCGAATGACTGGACTTATTTGCGATGAAACCTTGTTCGAAAAGTTGCCGACGGGTGAAGGTCGGATAGTACAGCGCTTTCCGTGCCTGATCATCCTCCGGCTTCTGGGCCCACGCCTGGAAAAACTTCACCGCCTTCACCGGTCTGAAGCTATCGAAGATCTTCAAGGCCACTCCGAGCTTCTTGGCAGACTTCTGGACCCGGCAGAGCGCCTTAGCAGGAACCTTCGCCATGAGCGCTTCCGCACGGAGGTATCCGGTGACGACCGAACCGGTGAAGTTATCCTTGGTGGCGTAGTCCATCTGAAGGATGATCCCAGGGCAGGTTTCACGGAGCGAGACAAAATCTGGATGGATTTGCGCCATAACAGTTCCCAGGAATAAAAAAGAGATGAGGATGTTCATAGCTAAACTTACCTTCATTAATAGAAGTACTGCAACCCAAGTTCACCTTTAAAGATGGAACTCCCGTCCCTCCGGTTTCCAGTCACTTTGAGCGCCAGGCTAAAATCCGCAGTGAGGTGATAGCGGGATTCGAAGTCCTGGACCCATTCCGTGTCTTCGAAGAACCTGTCTTCCCGGTAAGAATTAAAGTGATAGTAGGTCGAAAGGCCCGTGAGGAACGTATCGTTCGCCTTGTACCTCAGGTACAGTTTGGGCCCAACGCCGAGACGGTAGTTGTGAACGAATTGGCCCTGGACATCGATCTCCCCATTCGCGAGCAGTGCTACTAGGATCCGGTCATCCAAAAATCCAAGGCTATTTCCCACAGAACCCACCACGAAAGCGCCAGGACAGTCAAAGCAGCTCACCCTCCGCATTTCCTTGAACCCCAGGTCCACTTCCCACGACAGCGGCGAAGCCCAGTAGTTCTGTGGGGGGTAATTCTTAATGGTGAAAAAGGATACCTGATCCAGCAGCACCTTCCCTCCGCCGGAGTTCTTCTTCTGGTAACTCAGTGACAATCTTCCGATCTCCAGCTGTGCGTCTTTGAGCGAACCGCGAGGAGGATCCAACAGGTCATGGATCGCGGCCCGGAGTTCCAGGCGAGTGTAGCCTCCGAGTTCATCAACGTACCCTTGCGCGAGAGTTGCCCGCGTCGGTGCATGGCTGAAGGCCGGGGAATCCGTCTGGTCCGCGGCGAAGGACTGATCATCCGCGGAGATCACTGGGTTCAGGGCCCGTCGTTTTAGGATGAAAGATTTTTGTTCTTTGGTCTTGAGGTCGTCGGTCAGGATCTTCTCAAAATTAAAGTAGTCAAAGGCTTCCAAGGAGACGTCCAGCACCTGGGCCGCAGTCTTATCTTCACTTCCCTTGACCAAGGCATCGGTCTTTGCGGGATGCTTCGCTATCTCCTTCGCCGTCTCGAGGTGGGATTTATCCAGGTCCGCTGAAAGCCTGGAGAGCTTCGAGTAGGTCGACTCTCTTCTTCTACCGTCGGCGATCAGGCCTTCTTTCCGCAGCAGCCGGATGGTATCCGCCGGGATGGTGAAGAGATGGAACTGACTCGTCAGCTGTTTCTCCGGAAGCGCGACCTCGATCAGCCCCAGCAGGTGGTACGAACAGTTCTCCCGGAAATAAAAGTAATCGAAGTGTGTGTTCCCCAGCTCCCAGATATGGTCCACCATCTCCAGCACCTGAGGCATGGTGAGGTTGAGCTCGTACGACCACAAGTCCCGGAATTCAAAGTTACTGTACTCCCGGATTTTATAATAGTACGGGATGGCGGCGAACTTCCCTTTGAATCCACCGGCAAGGCCCTTCACCGCATACACCAGCGGGTTGGTCTCGTGGGCATCGGCGGCGTAGTTAATCCCGTAATCCAAGATCTGGGTTTCGTTTGAATCATCGTAGCGGGAGAGCCGCAGCAGGGTGTGGCCGAAGGCGGAGTTAGGGTTACTCAGATAATAAGAGGAGAAGACGATGCTGGCCCTCTTCGCCGCGAGTTTGGATAAGAAGCTCAGGTACTTTCGGCAACCCAGCAGGTCAGCCTTCCAGGGAAGATCCAGCTTCTGATTGAGCCACTTGTAGCGTAAGGGAAATTTACATATCGGATGGTCATCCCCAGGGCTCAGCTCAGACCCGAAGGCCAGGATGGAAGAGTTGAGTTCTTTTAGCGGATCGGTCTTCCCTTCTTTATCCAGGAAAAACCCTGGGCCGTCGGCTTCACTGATAAACTTCCCGCTCACCGCTTGCTTGTAGTGAAGGAGTCTGATCCATTTTGGTTCCCGAGAGAGGTCGAGGTTCGCGGCGGCGAGTGACGAAGTGAGGAAGATGAGGAGGAATGAAAAAAAATACATGAGACCTGCTATGAAAAGGCAGGCCCCATTATAGGAACTAGATCTGGGTGTTGCAAGTGGTAGAAGCGACCGCATTTATGTTATGTGTGATCTCTTTGGAAGAGGCAGCATCGTCAGAGAAGATGCTCGAGTAGTTAGACTTGAGAGCTCTTCCGAACTCGTCGTAGTTGCTACAGCCGTAGACCTTCGATAGGCCAACGATGGTCTCCCCGTTCCCACGGGCGATGTCATTGGCCAGGGCAACTTTGTTGGCTTCGACGTAAGCTTCTGTCTGACCAATTTTTAACGGAGCGGGAGAATCACAGTTGGAGGTTCCCAGAGAGATGGCGATGGTCTGCATCCCGATTCCGTTGGAGGTGGCGGCGAAGACCTGCTTCCACCACGTCTGATCACCTTCGAAGATCATGGACCCGAGTCCGCAGCCAGCCGAGCCGTACTTAGCTGCAAAAGCCGAAGAAGTCATAAGCGCGATCGTAATCACGAGTAACAATTTTTTCATCTAACACTCCATTGTTTTAGTAATTGCATTACACAAATAATACCAATCCATTATGTGGAGTTACGGGATTTTGTTCAACAGATAATTGTTCTTAAAGCTGATTCTGCAATGCACTCTTTACGAGCAATGCATTAATTGTGCCCGTTGGTGAAATGATTTATTGTGAGGTACGTCAATCGTAACCGTTTCTCTACAGTCTCATCTAGCATCAGGAGTAACTCTTCGAGTTCAAAAGTCAGCCCGAGGTCACAGACAAATTTATCTGCTTCGATCTCTGCCATCATCGGATCGTTCCGGTGCCCTTCGAACTCGTATAACACGAATGCTAGTTCGTGCGCGAGGTAGGCGATGGCGCTGGTCTTTTTTGTGAGAAGGAGCTTCTGGAACTCCGGGAAGATCACGATGGTGTTAGTGGTCGGCATCCCCATCCGCTGGTGCTGTTTGAGATCCTCACTTTTTATGAAGACGATCGGATACTTGGTCATCAGTGCCTCGATCACTCCGATGGGAAGATGCGAGAAGAGATTATCAAAGTGCCCGGTGATCTTGGCCTCACGGATCCACGCGTGCTCCGGCTGAGAATAAAAGAACTGGGAGAAGTTTTTTCTGATGAGGGTTTTATCAGACTTGATGGTGGTAAAAAATTTTTGAATGAGATTTAGCATGACGAACCCTCTTTCCTATCTTTTCGGGAAAGAGGGGGCATCCTTTAGACTTATTATTGGAAAGGCTGATCGTCGTTTTCCAGGAGAACATTCACGGTCCCCTGGTACTGGATACCGATGAGGTTCACCAGGCTCTCCGGGATCGAAGATGCGCGGTATTTCTTGCCATTGGTGGTCCGGATCCAGAAGCCGTTGATGAGTTTATCAGGCCTTGCGATCCTGATGGGTTTGATGGAAATGATATGATCAAGATTAAAGAGCACTTCCACCTCTTCCGCATCCTGGCCGGCACCCGTTTTTGTATTCAAAATTTTGAACTTCTCAAACTTCATAAAGACTCCTTAATCATTTCCCGTTATTTTATAGTGGATCGAATGGCTTTTGGTGAACGGGGAACGAGTCTTGAAAAACTTACAGGATATTGAAGAGGTGAGTTGGCAATTCCCATCGAATGCTTTCATGACCGGAGTCCGAAGAGTGGTAGCCGATCCCCGGGAAATCATCCTGTTACTGCATGGTCTGAATGAAAGGGGTAAACGGATCTACCGCAAACTCCTCCCCTACCTGCCCTCAGACGCCCTGATCATCTCACCTAACGGAATCTTCCCTCTCCCGGACCAGCGCTCCGACGGGCTCAGGTTAGGATTCACCTGGTACATCTTCGACGTGGTTCACAAGACGTACCAGGTGAACCAGGATCAGGCCAAACTCTGGCTCCGGGACCTGGTGGCATCGGCCAATCCTCATGGGCTCCCGGTCACCGTCATCGGCTTCTCACAGGGAGGCTACCTTGCCCCACTGGTGGGAAAAGAAATCGCTGAGTGTAAAAGGGTGCTGGGACTGGCATGTGAGTTCCGAGCGGCCCTGATCAAAGGTCCCTTGGGATTTGACCTCCACGCTCTCCACGGGAGCTCCGACCCGATTATTAGTATTCAAAGTGCGCAAAATGAAGTTCAACTATTGAAAGAAAAACACATCAATTGCACCTTCCACACCATCCAGGAAACTGGCCATGAGATCAGCGCTTCCATGGGAGAGACGGTGAGGAAAATTCTGAGGGATAGTGGAAAAAGAAGTCTATAGAGGTCAGATCCTTCGCATCACAGAAGAAGAAATCTCCGGGCACGTCTGGGAGAGGGCCTACCTGCCGGATGGAGTGATCGTGTTTCCCATCACTGCCGCTGGAAAGATCATCCTTGTTGAAGAAAGAAGACCTCACGAGACTCCCCCGGTGAGGATCAAGCCGGTCTCTGGAATCCTCGAGACGCTCAAAGGCACCCCTGCGGAAAACGCACAAAGAGAGATGCAGGAAGAGATTGGTCTCAAGGCTTCTGTCTTGGAAAACTTCATGACCCTGCGGGGAAGCGGGACCATCAATCACACTCAGTACTTTTTCATCGCCCGGGGACTTACCCCCTGCAAACTCCCCAATCCTGACGGCGAGGATTCCATCCTTGGCACCATCGAAGTTTCTCCCAAAGAATTGCTGGAAAAGCTGATGCAAGATGAAATCCGCTGGTCTATTTCCACACTAGGCATGTTCCGGTTGATGGAAAAACTCAACGCACCAGGCTAAGTATTTAATTTTCCGTTGCCTCTACCAAACATGAAAATATTACTTAAAACATTTGTTTCAGTTGCCGAACAGATATATAATGTACTCATAAAGGAATACCTCTATGTATGTTTGTATTTGCAAAGGCATCACTGAAAAACAAATCCAGGAAGCGGTGACTTCACGGAGCAGTAATAATCCAAAAGAAATCTTGAAGGCCCTCGGCGTTGGATCTGACTGTGGTACATGCGTTGAAGACGCCGTGAAGACCTTGCTCGAACAAAATGCGCACTCACCCTTCGAAATGAAAGACAGTTCAAACAACACTTAGGTCTGTTGAACTTTTTTGCTTCTTCAAATCTCCTCTTCTACAATAGATCCATTATCGGCCCCTTGCCCTGAGGTATGTATGAAAGGTTCAGCAACGATCATCGACGCACTTAATTCCGTTCTTACCAAAGAACTCACAGCGATCAACCAGTATTTCCTCCACGCCCGGATGCTTCAGGACTGGGGTCTGGAAAAGATCGGGAAGCTCGAATACGCGGCCTCCATCGACGAGATGAAACACGCCGACATGCTCATCAAGCGCATCCTCTTCCTCGAGGGCCTGCCGAACGTGCAGAAGCTCAATAAGATCCGCGTCGGTCAGGACATCACTGAGGTGATCGGCTCTGACCTCGAGGTCGAGTACGAAGCCGTCCCCCATTTGAAAAAATGCATCCAGCAGGCAGAAGCCGAGCACGACTACTCAACCAGAGATCTCTTCCTGACGATTTTAAAGTCGGAGGAGCATCACATCGACTGGCTCGAGACTCAGAGAGACCTGATCAAAGCGGTGGGCGTGCAGAACTACATGCAGTCGCAGATGGAGCCGGACAAGGGTGCGGAGTAAGGTTACTAAAGTCTTGGAAACTGCCAGGTTTTCGTCCTGGCAGTTGAGTTCAAATTTTAATTACGGAAGAACATAATCCCGTGGCATGTCGTTGCCAGAGGTCGCCATCTTATCAAAATACAATCGGTACTGCTTGCGGTAGTCCTCCACCACACTCGGGATGGTGATGTAGTAGAAGTTCTCAAAGTTCTGAGTGAAGGCAGCGGTGGTCAGGTTGCCCGCACCGTTGAAGACCGCTCCGCCGTTTCCGAAGTCGAAGATCAAGAACTTATTGTGCTGGAGCTGGAAGACGTTCTGATTTGTCTGGAGGAACTTCGTCTCCATGCCTTTGGAGATCAGCTCGTTGTAGATCTTGAAAGCCTCGAAGCGGGTGTTTCGGCCAATGTCTTTCTTCAGCAGTGCCGACCAATAGATGTCGTCGTCGAAGATGAACCTAATTTTCTTCCCCGCGGCCACGTGGTGAGCGAACAGTTCTGCCAGTGCTCCGCTGAACCGGTGAGACATCCCCTCTACCATCACCGAATGGTGAGTCGCAACCGAGACAGCTTCCAGAGCTTCTTTCCCGTCAACCGGTGAGAAGAAGACCCGGATGTCGGACTCCGGCTGGGCCTGGATCTCCGAGCGGCACTTGTTGAGGAAGTTTGCGAAGTTGGCCTTTTTGTCTCCGGCGACTACCATCCCTTCGACCACACAGCGGTGGGCCTGGGCGAAGAAGGACTTCGGTGAAGTGGTGACGAAGTTCCAGTTCTCGTGATTGATGCTGGTACCGGATGTGAGGTTCCCGGACGAAAACACGATGCGAGTGACGTCGGTCGCATGCGGATTCACAACTAAGATCTTATTATGAGCGTACCCAAGTCCACCGGTGCTTCCGCGGTAAGTTAGGCTGAACTGGCCTTCGCTGGTGGCGCATTTCTTCAGGCCCTCGGCGTCTTTATTTGCGTGGACTTCGGGACCCTCACCGCCGTCGAGTACCATGGTTAGCTTCACACCTTTTTGAAGGGCACTACAGAAAGCTCCCACGACGTTCTTGGAGCTGAAGCTCAGGTAGGCAACGTAGAGTTCTTTGGTGCTGCTATCTGTGATCCACTCGACCAGTCTGTACTGCGGAGAATTCCTGCGAGAGACTGATGCGGACTCGTCAGAAGGCTTGCAGTAAACGTCATCGGGCTTTGAAGTCACAGAGTTCCCGGCGTTCGTGACCAGAGCACTGCCGTAGCCGTAGGTCTGACAAACCGGGTTGGTGAAAAGTGTTTCGAATGCGAACGGCCGGTAATCTGAGAGCTTAACGGCCCAGCTATTTGTCGATAGTATCGAAAGCAGCAGAAGTGAAGAAAGTCTTTTCATGCGATGTCCCCTTTGAATTAAGTTTCAACGTTGTATGAAATGCCTCGCTATCTGAAAAGAAGAGCTTGCGTATCGTCTCTATCTAAATATGAGATGAATCACTTAAGAGGTTTAATGTGGCAGAACAATTGATCTTAACGCTAAAAGCCAGGATTAAAGGGTTTCACCTTATCACCCGGGATATTGAGGATAAATTACCACTCTTACCATCCGTTGGACTTTTACACGTCTATATTAAACATACTTCAGCCGGTCTCACCATTAACGAGAACGCGGATCCAACGGTCCGCAGTGACCTGGACAGAGGCTTTGATCACCTGGCACCGGAGAACCAGCCTTACTACCAACACACGGTAGAGGGAGCCGACGACATGCCCGCGCATATAAAATCTTCTCTGGTCGGGAGCTCGGTGTCCGTACCCATCACCAACGGAAAACTAAACCTCGGAACCTGGCAGGGGATTTATCTCTGCGAATTCAGAACCCAGGCTACCCCCAGAACTCTCGTGGTGACCATCCTCTGCTAACTTGCTATACCCAGGGTCAATGAAAAATCTCCGGCTCCTCCATTCTCTTTTCCTGATCTTGACATCGACCTGGCTCGGGTGGACCATCCTCACGGACTTCTTCGTTGTTCCCACCGTGTTCCGGACCATCGACCAGTATTTTCTGGCCGGAGAACTCGGGATCGCCGTCTTCACACGGTTGAACGGCTTGGAGCTTATGGTCTCATCGGCGCTGGTGGTAATCACCCTCCTTTTGGTCCGCAGTGATAAAAAATCCTGGCCACTCTTGGGACTCTCCTTGCTTGGCTGGGGGTTAATCGTTTTCTACTTTTCCTTTCTCACTCCGAGGATCACCGAGCTCACGCAGCAGTGGGAAGCAGTGGAGCTTGGGAAACTGCGCTCGGTGATCGACCTGCAGCAGGAGCATCAGTATTACCATCAACTCTACATCGTACTTGATACGACGAAGCTACTGATCCTGAGTTGCATGATTGGGATTGCGCTCTACCGGGACAGGAAATCCGCTTGAGAAACCTCCCTCCCATCCCCTACGGCGCCCTCTTCTTCGCTCCCATGGAAGGCATCACTGACGAAGCCTTCCGGAAAACCATCCTCAAGCTCTTCCCCGAGTGGGATTACCTCGCCTGTGATTTTCTGCGCGTCCCTTCCGCGGGAAGGTATCCTAGCAAACACCTGATCCGGCACTTCGGGAAAGATCTCTTCGAGCTTCCCTCGGTCCAGGATAAGACCCTCTACCAGATCCTCACCTCTCACCGGGCGTTCACTGCGGAGATGGTCAAACAGGTCAACGACCTGGAGATCCCCTGGCTGGACGTCAACCTCGGTTGCCCCTCTCCGACGGTCTGTAAAAATGGAGGAGGCTCGTTTCTGTTGACGGACATTCCTGCTTTATACGGACTGATGAAAAAGATCCGAGAAAACTTCCACGGTCGGCTCACGGCGAAGATCCGGGTGGGCTACAAGGAGACGAGCACCTTCGCGGACTGCATCTCCATGCTCAACGACGTCGGCGTCGAGGCGATCACAGTCCACGGCCGAACCCAGGCCCAGATGTACAAGGAGCCGGCCGAGTGGAGCTTTATTAAAAAAGCCGTTGAAATCTCCAAGGTCCCCATCATCGGAAACGGGGACGTGTGGGAAGCCGGCGACATCAACCGCATGCTTGAAGAAACCGGCTGCCACGCCGTCATGGTCGCTCGCGGCGCTCTCAAGGCTCCGTGGATGGCCCAGGACTATCGCAGAGGAATCTTCAAGAGTGATCCGGCCGTGACCTTCCAGAGAATCAAAAGTTTTTTCTCCGATTACCGGGTGCTGCTCGAGTCGGAGACCTATTCCATGCGAGGGCTCTTGAAGCAAAGTAAATCAGTCTCGCGGTTCATGCTGGAAGGAACCCCGGGTGGTGAGGTCCTCAGAAGAAAACTCATCCTCTCCCAGACCGTTCCGGAGTTCTTCTCAGTCATCGACGGTCTCTAAAAATGTTTCATTGAAAATTCAACACGGTCTTTGGCGAGGGTATTCTTCGGTGCCTCGGTCCTGATTTTTTCGAGGCGCGGCACTAGGCCCGCCAGGTTCGCGATCTGAATGGCGAGTCCCGGCCTGGCGTTGAGTTCTAGCAGAATGGGTCCTTGGTCCGGAGTCAGAACGATGTCCGCTCCTAGGTACCCGAGCTCGACCATGTCGTAGCAGCGGGCGGCGAGCTCCAGCACCTCCTGCCAGAACGGAAGCTTCAGGCCTGAGATGAGGTGGCCGGTATCGGGATGCGAAGTGATGATCTGGTTTCTGATGACGGCGTTGTTGGTGGTTCCGTCGCTTAGGTTCAACCCCGCACCGATGGCGCCCTGGTGGAGGTTGGCCTTCCCGTCCGAGGAGCGGGTCGGGAGGCGGACCATGCTCATCACCGGGTAGCCCTCGAACACGATCACCCGGATGTCCGGGATGCCGCCGAAAGAGTAGTCGTCGAAGACCGGATGCATGTCGATCTTCGCCTGGATGATGGCCGTGTCACTCTGGCCGGAGAGAGAGTAGAGTCCGGAGAGGATTCCCGAGATGTGGTGCTTGACCTCGTCGAGTTCCATCAACTTATCGTTTGACCGGCGGCAGAGGATGCGGGTCTCGCCGTTGACCTGTTCCTTGATGATTTCCTTAATGACGATAATCCCATTCCCCTGTGATCCGTTGGCCGGTTTGATCACAAACGAATCGTACCCGGAGAGCTTGAGGTGCAGATTCTTGAGAGACCCGTAGTTCTCTATCACCAGGTAATTTTCCGGCGTGGCGATCCCCCAGGCGAGGGCCCGCTGTGCGGTCAGCACCTTGTTGTCGACCAGCGGGTAGTTGGCCCGCTTGTTGTGCCGGAGGATGTAGCGACCTACCCGGTTGTTGATCCCGAGAATCCCAAGGCGCTTGAGCTCATGGTAAATCATGGGACGCGTGCTCCAATTTTTTCTTCTGCTTGACCAGGTCCCGGAAGCGGATGAACTCCGAGAGCCGGTAGCCCTTGTACTTCCCGATTAGGATCAGCAGCCCGATAATGGTCAGCAGCAGCTCCGGGTTGGTGAACATGAACATCTCCAGAGCGGAGATCGAGTAGAGCGAATACCCTAGGATGGCGATGATCAGTGTCCCCAGGAGGGTCTTCAGCGTGTTCACGATCCCCTCTTCGGCGATCATGATGGAGAGCCGTTCGATGTTGGTGGTGACGATGACAATCGGGAAGAAGGCCAGGTGCTTTTGGAAGATGAAGTCGATGTCGCTGCTGATGAACGAGTACCCGATCATCAGCATGATCACCAGGTTGAGGATGATAGAGAGCCGGGGGACCGCCAGCAGGTAGAACTTGTCCAGGACGTATCGCTCGCCAATCCCGATCAGCACCACCACTGAGAAGAACAGCATCCCGAAGCCGAAAGAGGTTTCCTTGAAGAACAAGGTCAGGAGGATCGGGGTGAAGATCCCGAAGGTCGGGATCCCGATGATATTCCTCGCCAGTGAGAGCACCAGGGTCCCCAGGGGAATGAGCAGGATGGTGGTGAACATCGTCTGCAGCGGCAGTGGAAGCCGGTAGAGGCTAAAGGTCGAGAACAGGGAATCCGTGCGGATGACTTCTTTTTTAAACTCGGCTTTGTTGTACCGGTTGATCCGGGAGCGCTCCGCCTGGATCATGTAGGAAACTCTTTTCTTTGAAATGAGCTTCTCGACCTCTTCGTAGTTGCGGTGGATGATCAGGTAGTCATCCGGTCTCTCGCCGAAGTAGCCCCGGTTGGTATCGATGGGGATCCAGCGGTTGTTGAGGAAGACTTCGTTGGCGAAGGTGAAGCGCAGCTTAGTGGTGTCTTCCTGCTGCCGCACGTCCGGCATACGCACCATCACCACGATCCGTGACGGGATTGCTTTTCTGCGGGCCATGACGTTGAAGAGCCGCGCCTTCACCAGCGGAGATCCCTTGCCGGTGCTCAGGGTCTGGTGGATGGTCTTCACGCCGACGTTGCGCTGGATCTCTTCTTCCACGTAGTAGAAGATCTTGCGCGCCAGCAGGGTCTTGTCTTCGTTGCCCTCCAGGATCGCGCCTTCCAGGAGGGAGATGGCTTCGTCGTCTTCCGGAAGCAGCTTGGGCTCTTTCAGGTATTTCTGTAGGCCCTTGGGATAGACCGTGGTGAAGTCTTTCGGAATTTTTTTATACACCAGAGGCTTCAGGTCGACTCTCGCGGTGTAGGTAACCCGTTTCTTGATGAATTCTCTCGAGGACCAAGTGGCGAGGTTGGAGTCCGAGCTCGAGTCCACAAAGACTTCGAAGTCCTTGTTGCGGATCTTCTCATCCGAAACGCGGATCCCGGGTCCGGACTTGGGCACCGGAAACGAGAAGTAATTGTGGTCCCCCTTGGGCCTGACACTCAGGTGGAAGTTCCAGACGTCGTCCACCATCTGCGGGAGCAGAGAGATCTTCAGGACCTTCGCCTTGTAGACCAACATCCCGACAGGCGTGAACAGCAGCAGGGCGGTGATCAGGAACACAACTTTTTTCATACTCAATCGCCTAGTACGTGTGAGCGGGCCACATCAACAATGAATCTTCCCAGAAGGACGTTCCTTCCAATCAGAAATTTGTACTCCATGCGGGATCGGTCATTCAGGTTTATCAGGACTTCTCTTTCGATGACCCCGAGTTTAATTTTTTGTTTGATGACGTACCTCTTGGAAACGAAGCCCGCAGTGTTGGAGACTCTCTGAGTGGTGTCGACCTTGCGGAGGACCTCGATGGGTTTTCCGTCGGTGTCGAGGGTCTGGAATTTCACGTGAAGCTCTCCGCGCTGGTCGACCTCTTCGATGTTGATGGCGTGCATGGATGTGGTCTTCGCTCCGGAGTCGATCCGGGCGCGGTGTCTGATTTTTAGGTCCGACATCTCCACCCACTCCACTCTTCCGATCAAAACTTTTTCTTTTAAAAGTTGTGAATAGGCAAACGGCATGAAACTGATCAGCAGGGAAAGAAAGAGAAGGATCGACTTCACAAAAAAAACCTTTTTTGCACGGATTAGGAGTTCTTCATCATAATCCATCGGCGCCGTCATCGGCAATAGCGAGGTGAACGGTAACCCATTGAAACTCTTGCCCTAAACTGAACTTTCCTTAGTTTTTACCAGGAATCTGCCGATTAGCTATTGGCCATCCAAACAAAGGGGACTCTATGACTTGGAATTTCAAAGCCTGGTTCACACACTTTTTCTTCTTCTCGTTGTTCACCTTCATGGCCGTTCATTTTGCGCACATGAAGTCTCCTTCGCAGTACAGAGAGATCGCCAGTCAGCAGAAGTCGGCGCACCCGTGGTACGACGCCAGTTTCAAGCTCTAGCGTAAGAGAAATTTAACCCAGCTAAGTTTCCCTTTATACGGTGGGTATCTGATCGGGATATCCACCGCCGTCATCTGCTCGAACACGGACTTGTAGTGCGTGAACGTATCGAAGCTTTTTTTCCCATGATAGCTCCCGAGCCCACTGGGTCCGATGCCACCGAAGGGGAGATTGGGATTGGTCAGATGCAGGAGGGTGTCGTTGATGCATCCGCCGCCGAAGGGCACCTGATCGATGATCTTCTTCGTTCTCTGTGAGTTCTGCCCGAAGACGTAGAAGGCCAAGGGCTTGGGAAGCGATCTTAGTTTTTTGATCACCTCCTCCAGGTTCTCATACGGGACCACGGGCAGGATGGGACCGAAGATCTCTTCTTGCATCACCTTGTCCTCCCAAGAGACGTCTCTCAAGACCGTGGGTTCGATGTATTTTTCATCCCGGTCAAATTTCCCACCACCGGCAACTTTCCCTGAGGCCAGAAGCGTACTTAGCCGGTCGAAGTGATTGGTGTTTATGATCCGCGCGTAGTCGTCGGAGTTCCGGGCATCCTTACCGTAGAAAGTTGCCAAGTGCTGGTTCACCTTGCTGATGAACTCGTCCTGTAGTTTCTTCGGAACTAGCACGAAGTCTGGAGCGACGCAGGTCTGTCCGGCGTTGAGAAACTTTCCCCAGGCACACCGTTTTGCGGAGATATCGATGTTAGCCGACTCGTCGATCACGCAGGGGCTCTTGCCTCCGAGCTCGAGGGTCAAGGGAGTGAGGTTCTCCGCGGCGGCTTTCATGATGATTCTTCCGACATTGGTGCTGCCGGTGAAGAAGATGTAATCGAACTTCTGGGCCAGCAGGGTCTGCGTCTCGCTGAGTCCCCCTGGCACCGTGACAACCTCATTGTCTTTGAAGACCTCATCGGTGATGGCCTTGATGATCTCCGAGGTCCGGGGTGCGAACTCCGAGGGCTTCAGGACCACTCGGTTGCCCGCGCTGAGTGCGCCGATGAGCGGTGACATGCAGAGCTGGAAGGGGTAGTTCCAGGGAGAGATCACCAGCACCACGCCGTAGGGTTCCGCGTGGATGTGGCTCGATCCCGGGAAAAGGGTCAGCGGCGTGCCCACTCGCTTGGGCTTCATCCAGCCGTCGAGGTGCTTGAGCGCGTGACTGAGTTCCTCCAGGATGAACCCGACCTCGGTGACGTAGGATTCGAAGGCGGACTTCCCGAGATCATCCTTCAGTGCCTTGGTGATGGCCGGTTCCATTTTCTGGATCACGGCCTTGAGCCTTTGCAAGAGCACCCGCCGCTTCTGCTGCGGAAGGGCCCCGTGGGCCGTGAGGGCAGTGTGAAGATCTTCGGCGAGGTTTTGGAGGTTCATGCTATCTCTCGATTTTGAGGTACTTGATGTAGTTTCTGATGATAGAAGATTTCCGGAAGTTCTTGACCTCGGGATACTGGAGGACGAAGGAGCTCTCGTACATCATCGGGATCCACGGGACGTCGTCGAAGACGATGCCCTCCATCTCATGGACGATGGTGTCTCTCTCATCCAAACCGCCGGTGAGCTTGAGCTTCGAGTACAGCTCGTCGATCCGGGGGTTCGAGTACCCTGACTTATTTATCCCAGGGAAGTTGGACGACACCAGCAGCTGCAGAATGTTCTCGGCGTCCGGGAAGTCAAAGAGCCAGTTATCGGTGAAGAACATCAGCTCTCCGGCCCTCCCTTTCTTTAGAAATTCTGAAAAGGTCAGGACCTGCACTTCGACCTTCAGTCCCACCGCCTCAAGGTGCTCTTTGACGAACTCCGCTTCCGCCAGGTTGATGCCCTGGTTTCCACGGGTGGAATAGACGATGGTCGGGATGTCCTTGACGTCCTTGAACCCGGAAAGTTTCAGGTACTCCCTGGCCTGCGACTGGTCGAAGCGGAACCGGAAGTCTTTGGCGGGCATGTACCCCGCGATCCCCGGCACCAGCACCGAGTTCGCCCGGAGATTGGTGTTCCTCGACAGGAGCTGGATGTATTTCTCATAGTCGATGGAATAAGCGATGGCCCGGCGGAGGAATTCGTTTTGGCCCAGCACCGGGTGCCGCATGTTGAACGCAAGCCACCGGTTGGCGAGGATGGGGAAGTGCTTGAGCTCGACGTTGTTCTTCTTGAGCTCCGAACTCAGTTCGCCCTTCTCATTGTAGAGCTTGGTGAGGAACGTCTTGGGGACGTTGAGCATGTCGATCTCCCGCCGGAAGAACTTCGCCCAGCGCTCGTCTTCGCTGGTGGTGACGTAGAATTTGATGTTGTCGATGAACGGGATGCTTTCCTGCGACGAGTTCAGGAGCTTCTGGACGTTGGCGTACCGGTCGCCGGAGCTCGGGTAGAAGTCCTCGCGGTAGGTTTTGAACTTCTTCATTTCGTAGTAGTCGCGGCTGTGCTTTTCGAACTCATAGGGGCCGGTGCCGATCAGGACCGAGCTCAGGTCATTCTTGTAAAACTCCATCAGTTCCCACGGAACCGGGCTCAGGAAGTTCAGGGCGAGGTAGTAGATGATGTTGGGTTCGACCCGAGTGAGATTAATGCGGAGGGTGTGCGGATCCACGGCAGTGACGCCGGAGAGGACTGCCTGGTTCACTTTTTTCCAATCATCATGGATGCTGGCGCTGAAGTCATCGAAGCCCTCGATCAGGCCCGAGAACAGACTCCGGCCAGGGCTGTTGAGGCTCTCCAGGGCCAGCCGTTTGAACTGGACCACGAAGTCGTTAGAAGTCAGCTCCCGGACCGTCGTTCCGAAGGCCGGGTGTCGGTGAAACTGGATACCCTTCTTGAGTTTTATCAAGATGGTCTTGCCCTCGTTTGAAAACTGCGGTGGGCCCTCTGCGACCAGCGGCTCGATCTCGTAGGGTCGCTTGAGGTAATGGTACTGGTACAGGGGTTCCATCGCCTGGGCCGAGAGGAACAGAGAGTCGTCACTGTAGGCCTTGGCGGGATCAAGACTCTCGATGGTGTTATCCAGAGTCAACCTCAGGCTGGTCGGTTCCACCGAGGTGAGCTTGAGCTGCTTCCAGCTCCAGTACGTCATCATAAGGATGACGGACGTCAGCACAGCGAGGGCGAGGGTTGTTTTTCTCATAGACTGATTTCTGGCCGGTGAAACTGGGAAAAGAACGAACTGCTTTTCACACCGGTGAGGAGTTCAGCAACCTCCCGGCCAGAGCGGAACCCGAAGCCAATTCCGTGACCGCTGAAGCCGCCGAGCATGAAGGTCCGGGCCGGGGCTTTGATCTCACTGATCAGCGGTAACTCGTGGTCAGTGAAGCCCATGACTCCTGCCCACCGGTTAAGGACTTTATATTTTAACTTCAACTTCTCACTCAGGTAGGTCTCAAGACCCTTCTGGATCACCGGAGAAATCTTATCGAAGTTACTCTGCTCTCCGGTCACGTCCAGCAAGCGCTTGCCACCGATCAGCAGTACCTTACTCGTGGTCTTCCTCCAGTAGACGCGCTCGGACGGGTCGTAGTAGAGCGCGGGACACTCCAGCTCGTCCTCGAGCTCCACCGCTAGCATCTGGGCCCGGTAAGGCTTGATCAGACCTCGGAAACTGTCGTGGAACTCCGGGAAATACCCGTTGAGGGCCAGGACGATGGCTTTAGCCTTGATACGGTTGGCATCCGTGCTAGCGCCCTCGGGTGTGATCTCAAAGGCGGAAGATTTTTCAATGATCTGGACTTTCCTCGAGCCGACAATCTTCTTGAGAGAATCCATCAGCTGGATCGGATTGATTTTGAGCTCGTTGCTTCCCTCGTAGGCGCCGCTAAACCGGTCCTGCAGTTTCGCCGGAAGGTCGCGGTGCTGCTTCCAGGTGAAGTTAAAATCCTGAAAATCAGCCTCCAGTGGTTTGTCCATCAAAGTGAAGGAGGAGGACCGTTCGAACTTAATTTCGGGGGAGGCATGGAAGATATGATTTTGGACCAGTTCGATGGAGTCTTCGGCGAACCGGAAGATCTCCAGCGCTTTGTCCCTGCCCCACTTCGTTATCAGGGACTGGTAGAAAGACGCACTTCCCTTGGTCAGGAATCCGGCGTTGCGGCCGCTAGCACTCGAGCCGCAGACGCCGCGCTCGAGAATGGTGACCTTGAGGTCTGGCTTCAGTTCGGAGATCCAGTACGCCGTCGAGAGACCGGCGAAGCCGCCGCCGACGATAAGGATATCCGTGGAGATGTCAGAGGTTTTAAACGTGTGTGGCTTAAGCCAATGTGATGTAGTCATATATCCAGATCATAGCATTTGCTGATCTGAGTGACGACAAGAAGTTAAGATGCTTTTTTCGGAGTCTTGATCTCAGGATAAAAGTCTTCTTCGTACTCACTTTTGTACTTTAAGAATATTTGATAGTTTCCGAACTCGGTCTCTGACATCATGCCGATCTGCTCATCCAGTGATTTCTTGAAACACATGTCGATGAAGTTCAGATGGAACGGGTCTAGACCGACAAAAAAATCTTCCGTCAGCGGAACTGTTTTGAGAAGATCTTTTAAACCTTTGGCGTGGAACATGGGTGGACTCCTTCTACCTTCTTATCGGTAAATAGAATTCGAGGTTAAAGGTTGTTTTAAATTTCTTTCCGACACAATTTTAAGGATTTATACTATGAACCGAAGTGGTCAATTTATAATCGAGGAATAATCTGACATATCGACTCACCTTTATCCTTAACTTCATCCTGTGCTACTTCATCATGAAGTACGTGAGCTGGGTTTTCCAGCCTAAGCACAGTAGAGAGTCTTTCTCTGAGTTGCTGCTGACGCCCTACGTGTCAGTCCGCAGCTTGAAATACCGTGCCGACCGGAGGTCGAAGTACTTCGGGACATTCTTCATCAACGCGCTGATGAGCCTGATCTTCATTGTCCTGGCGCGGGAACTCCTCGCTCCCCTTTCGGTCCTCGATGTCTGGCTCTTTTCGCCGATGATCCTCTTTTTTACAGAAGGGCTAGGAGCGTTCGGCCAGTGGATCTTTTCCTACAACCCCGTGGCGACCTACCCCATCCATAACAGGCCCTTGAAATCGAAGTCCCTAAGTCAATTCTGGGGCCGGCACTGGAATCTGTGGATACAGGACTGGCTGAAGGATGTAAGATATTACCTCGCCCCGAAGAAGTCCGGACTCAAGCTGGCGGTGGCCTTTTGCTTCTCCGGAATCTTCCATGAGATCATGTGTAACCTGCCCTACTTCATTGTGTATCAGAAGAGCTACTTCGGAACGATGATGGGGTATTTCCTCATCCAGGCCACGGGCCTGTGGGTGGACAAGAGTTTCCTGAGGTTCCGCTCACCGCTTCTGCGCAGGGCTTTCCTGTGGCTCCTAGTGATCGGACCTTCGCCCCTATTCATCAACGTGCCACTGTTAACTTTTTTTGGATTAAACCATGACTGACATCCTCGGAAACATCCTGATCGAACTCGGACTCTTCTCCTTCCTGGGGATGCTCTATTATTTTTATCAGAAGAAAAAAATCCTCCGCTACGAAGAGAACAAGGCGCCGCTGGTGATGGGGCTCATCCTCCAGTCGTGTCTCATCGAAAGAGAAGAGACGCCGGAGCCTCGGATCGACGCACTGATCGAAGCCCTTGATGACTTCATCCAAAACAAAACACCGACTCCTCCCCTGGCCTTGCTCAAGATCTACGCAGAGGACCCGGGGTGTTCTCCGGAGCTGCGGGACGTGATCCGTGAAGGACTGCAAGAACTAGACCCGAAGAATGAAGAAGAATAATTACATCACCCCCACAGGTTTCAAGAGGCTCCAGGACGAACTCGAGCAGCTCCTGCGGGTCGAGCGGCCCGAGGTCACACGGCTCGTTCAGTGGGCGGCGAGCAATGGTGACCGCTCCGAGAATGCGGACTATCTCTACGGCAAAAAAAAACTCAGAGAAATTGACCGACGGGTTCGCTTCCTCTCCGGCAGGCTCGATGATTCTGTGGTGGTAGCCCCAGAAACCATCGTGTCAGAAAAGGTCCAGTTCGGGGCACTGGTCACGGTCTGCGATGAACACGGTCTGGTGAAAAAATTCACCATTGTCGGCGTCGATGAAGTGGACACCGCCCGGGGCCACATCAGCTGGCAGTCCCCCATCGGGATGAGCCTTCTCGGGAAGACCGTCGGAGACTCGGTTTTGGTCAAGCTTCCCTCTGGGGAAATGTGCTACGAGATCAACTCCATCGAGTACCGTCCTAGCACTGAGAATAGCTGAGACTTTGCCTCAGAGGTTCATTTTTTTCTTCAGGTTTTTCATTTTCCTACTCCGTTTTTTTATTTCACGGTTATCATTAGGTTACCTATGAATCTGAGGAAAATCATGATGAGTCAAAAGCTATTACTTCTCTCTGGCCTTGCCGTATCACTTAGTTCCTATGCGGATTACAAAGTTGATAAGTCCGAGGACCTCAACGGAATCCACTTAAAATCTGGGAAAGAGCATTCGGTCCGGCTCTTCTGGGGTACCACTGCTAAGACCCTTCCGTATCCGATGACTTTGGTGAAAAAAGGCATCACCAATTTCACCGACAAGTGTAATAACGCCTATAAGAACAAAAGAAAATTCACTCCCACTTCCTACGATTGTAAGTACCATAACGCTACCGTGATCGAGAGCTTCGTCGAAAAACAGATTTCACCCGCCGCCGGTTCCGAGTCATACCTCGTCGGTAAGAAAATTTATAACCTCGGCGCGTCCGGGTACTACGAGCTGGTGGAAGTTAAGGACGGCGTGAACAAAAAAAATCAGAAGACCATCACCATCACTCAGCGCATGCTGGACAATAAAGAAGTTAAAAGTTTCGTGACACCGAAGTTCGAGAATAACTCTGACTTCGATAAGAAAACCATCGTTCTCACCTTGACCGAAGCCAGTCCTAAGGAAACTCATCTTTCGTATCAGTATGAAGCCGAGACTGACCATTGGGTGCTTAACAAGCAGGTCAATGTTCCTCAGATTTTTGCGTCGATCACCAAGAACATCAAAGAGACAATTAACGTCATCGACCAGGAAGCATCTGAGCAATCCAGAGAGGTAGCTTCAAAATAATTTTTTTGTGAATAACGTCATTTTTCTATTGATCTACGGAAAAAATACGCCTAAACTATCCTTATACGGAAACAATACGGAGAAGTTATGGCATTAACAAAAAAACAGAAAGAAGTTCTCGTCTACATCACCGAATATGTCAGAGCTCAGGGTTACTCCCCAACGCAAAAAGAAATCCAAGAATACTTTAGCTTCAAATCTCTTGGTTCAGTTCAAGATTACATCAAGTACCTGACAAATGGCGGTTACTTGGTTAATGACTCTCACTCAGTCCGTGGTCTGATGCCGGCCACTGTTCAACAGAACACGGAAGAAATCCCTCTTCTTGGTTCTGTCGCCGCGGGAGTTCCCATCGAGGCCATAGAAAACACAGATATGATCAGCGTTCCGGTTCATATGCTTGGTAGAGGTTCTCACTACGCCCTAAAGATCAAGGGTGAGTCGATGATCGAAGAAGGCATCCTGAACGGTGACATCGCTATCATCAAGCACCAGACTCTCGCGGAGAACGGCCAGATCGTGGTGGCCGTCGTTGATAACGAAACGACTCTTAAGAAATATTTCAAGAAGGCTAAACAGGTCGAACTCCATCCCGCAAATAAGACCATGAAACCCATCATCCTTAAAGACAAGGAATGCGAAATCAGAGGCCTCTTAGTGGGATTGATTCGAACGTATTAGATAGCTCCCTCTCTTCATCACAATTTATGTGACCACTCAAATCGTCAAGGAGGACGTTTTATGCTAGCGCACGCCGGTTTTCTATCATTCATCTCTCAATCTAAAGAAAAAGATCTGTTCGCTCGTCTGCAGGCAGAATTAGTCGTTAGGTACAACGTTGACAGCAAGTTAGCTTCTGAAATGGCATCCGACCTGATCGAAGTTCTCTCGGCCGTCGACGGAGACATTGATATTTTCGAGAAGTACTTCCTCCAGTAGCGAATACTCTCTCTAGTAGCCTATGGTTCAAGTGGCGAATGTCACTGAAGTTGTAAGCAGATTAATAACCCATAACCCTCGGAGGCGCTATATGATTTCAAACCAAGATATCTGGGTCACAAAATCGATCCTGGTCTTGATCGGAAGTTTTTTATTCTTCAGCATCTACGGTGCTATATGAAGAAGTAGCTCTCGATCAGTTCCTTCGAAAGGTCCTGATTAGTGAAATGAGGTTTTAGAAAAACGTGTTTAACCACAATGTGGTTTTTAAACATGACCCCGCAGATGACATCTTTTATCAAAATAAATCGTACGTTCTGAGGCCAGAAGCTTTTCCACTCAAACGAACTGCTCCCGGCTTCAGACAGTACGTCTTCCAACTTGCTGAAGTCGGGTTCAGCCACTTCAGCGAACTGCAGCCCAAGCTTCTTTAATGTGAAGCCATACGGACAGTGTAGACACGCTGATTTGCAGCAGGTCCCTTTATTCTTCAAGTAATGGCTAGTAAAAATGGTGTACCCTTCGGGGGTGAGATAGGAGAGTTCTTTTTGCATACAGTGATTATAATACCTAAACTTTTTTTCTAATGATTAATCTGTGAGTCGAGTTAAAAACCTCGGCCTGAAAGTTCCCAAATGATTGTAATCTTTGTTACTTCGGCAGTACATAAGTAATCATGTCCAGTTTTATTAATCTGAATATTCTTAGCATTGAATACATCTCAGTGCATGTTCCCTGTTTGATCGAGGTATTTCGCCAATGACAGCGGTAGAGGAATCTTTCGTTTACACCCTTGAAATGCAACAAAGAGCTTCGCCGATAGTGGTGCTATAAGAACTTTATTTAATCCCATGTATTTCAATGCAGAGTAATGCCGATGACTGAGCTTGAAGATCTTTCGTCTACACCTATAATTTCAACTCACTGCTATACCGATAATTGGAGCGTTAAGAATCTTTCGACTTTACCCATTAATTCTCAACAAAGAATTTCGCCAATACGGATACCTATTGGATTCCAACACAGAGCTTCGCCGATGACGAGGGATCGACCCCCGTATTTTAGACACGGCCACTTCCTCTACTTTGGAGGAACAGATCAATCAAAAATCTCAATCAAAAACAGTGCTTTGCGACAAAATCCTGCCCCTTTTTCAACAAGGTTGTTCTCCGGCAAAGATTTGC